>NZ_VYKI01000025.1:0-21702 GCF_008710035.1 Stenotrophomonas cyclobalanopsidis
CCCGGTAGCGCCGGGCCAGGCCCGGCGAGCGCAGCGGCCGGTTGCAAGGCGGTCCAAGCCTTGCACCAGCGAGGTGCAGCCGCTATCATCAGCGGCCTAGGCAGTACCCCTGAAGGCGGCCTCCCCACGGGAGACCCGGTCCGGAAGGAGGGCTCGCAACACGCTTACGCAGCGCGTTGCAACCGGAATCCAGTCACCGGAGTCTTTCCGGAAAAAGGGGCCCAGCGGGCCCTTTGTCGTTTCCGGGGCGTCATGTTTTCCCCGCCGGCCGTGGCCGGCACCCAACCAAGAGATCAAGGTAGGCTGTGAGCGACAAGGCAACCGACATCGCGAATCTGCTCGGCCCGACCGTTGTGTCGCTGGGCCTGGAGCTGCTGGGCGTTGAGTATCTGCCGGCCCCCGGCGGTGCGACCCTGCGCCTTTACATCGACGTGCCGCTGGCTGAACAGCCCGAGCGCATCATCAACGTGGACGACTGCGAGCGCGTCAGCCGCGAAGTGTCCGCGCAGATGGACGTCGAAGACCCGATCAGCGGCAACTACACGCTGGAAGTGTCTTCGCCGGGCGTCGACCGTCCGCTGTTCAACCTGGAGCAGTTCGGCCGTCACCTGGGCGAAATGGCCAAGGTCACGCTGAAGCTGCCGCAGGACAACCGTCGTCGCCTGCAGGGCCGCATCGAAGCGACCGATGAGGCTGCGGACACCGTCACCTTCATCGTCGACAAGACCGAAGTGGTCGTGTCGGCCGACAACATCGACAAGGCCCGGATCATGCCGGACTGGGTTGCCCTGGGCCTGGCCCCGAGCAAGCCGACCGGCCCGGCGCCGAAGCGTCCGAAGCCGGACAAGAATTCTTCTTCCAACGAGCCGGCGGCAAAGAAGCCGCGCGCGGAGTGAGCCAATGAGCAAGGAACTGTTGCTGGTAGTGGACGCGGTCGCCAACGAGAAGGGCGTGCCGCGTGAAGTGATCTTCGATGCGATCGAGGCCGCCCTGGCGTCCGCAGCGAAGAAGCGCTATGCCGACGAGGAAGTGCTGACCCGCGTGGTCATCGACCACAAGGATGGCAGCTACGAAACCTACCGCCGCTGGGAAGTGGTGGCCGATGACGTGGTCATGGAATCGCCGGATCGGCAGATCCGCCTGATGGATGCCGTCGACGAAGCCGAAGGCGTGGACGTCGGCGACTACATCGAAGAACAGATTGAAAACCCCGACTTCGGCCGCATCGCCGCCCAGGCCGCCAAGCAGGTCATCGTGCAGCGCGTGCGCGAGGCCGAGCGCCAGCAGGTTGTCGATGCGTGGAAGGATCGCGTTGGCGAGCTGATCACCGGTGTGGTCAAGCGCGCCGAGCGCGGCAACATCTACGTGGACCTGGGCGGCAACGCCGAAGGTTTCATCCCGAAGGACAAGGGTATCCCGCGCGATGTGCTGCGCGCCGGTGACCGCGTGCGCGGCTACCTGGCCGAAGTGCGTTCGGAACCGCGTGGCCCGCAGCTGTTCATCAGCCGCGCCGCCCCGGAATTCATGATCGAGCTGTTCAAGCTCGAAGTGCCGGAAGTCGGCCAGGGCCTGGTGGAAATCAAGGCCTGTGCCCGCGACCCGGGTGACCGCGCCAAGATCGCGGTGCTGGCCCACGATACCCGCACCGATCCGATCGGTGCCTGCATCGGCATGCGCGGTTCGCGCGTGCAGGCCGTGTCCAACGAGCTCAATGGCGAGCGCGTGGACATCGTGCTGTGGAACGACAGCCCGGCCAACTTCGTCATCAACGCGATGGCGCCGGCTGAGGTGCAGTCGATCATCGTCGATGAAGACAAGCATTCGATGGATCTGGCCGTGGCCGAAGACCGCCTGGCGCAGGCCATCGGCAAGGGCGGCCAGAACGTGCGCCTGGCCAGCCGCCTGACCGGCTGGCAGCTGAACGTGATGACCCAGGACCAGGTCACCGCCAAGTCGGAAGCCGAGCAGGCTTCGGCCCGCCAGCTGTTCATGGACAAGCTGGAAGTGGACGAGGAAATCGCCGGCATCCTGGTCAGCGAAGGCTTCGGTACGGTTGAAGAAATTGCTTATGTCCCGGTCGGCGAACTGCTGGCCGTGGAAGGTTTCGACGAAGACATCGTCGAAGAGCTGCGCGCTCGTGCCCGCGATGCGCTGCTCAATGAGGCCCTGGCAGTCGAGGAAGGCCTTGAAGACGGCCAGCCGGCGCAGGACCTGCTGTCCCTTGAGGGCATGGACGAAGCCACCGCTTACGCGCTGGCCGGCCGCGGCGTGCGTACCAGCGAGGAGCTTTCCGACCTGGCCGCCGACGAGGTCATGGACTTCGGCATCGAAGGGTTGGACCAGGAGCGCGCCGCGGCGCTGATCCTGGCCGCGCGTGCCGAGGAGATCGCCCGACTGGAACGCGGCGAATGAGCCGGCAATGAACAGGGCCCTGAGCCGATCAGGGCGTAGAATCCGCGCCACCTCCATCTGCGGGGGGGCGCCCACAAGATCATAGGATCCGAATGTCGCAGCAAACCACCATCCGCAAGCTTGCCGAACTGGTCAACACGCCGGTCGAGAAACTGCTGGAACAGCTGGCCGGTGCCGGCATGAAGTTCAGCGGTCCCGACCAGGTCGTGACCAGCACTGAAAAGGTGAAGCTCCTGGGCTTCCTTCGTCGCTCGCACGGCAAGCCCGAGCAGGCCCCGGAAGAGACGGATCAGTCTGCAAAGAAGATCACGCTCAACCGCCGGAAACAGCAGGAAGTGACGGTCAATTCCGGTCGCAGCAAGACGACCGTGAATGTCGAGGTGCGCCAGAAGCGTACCTACGTCAAGGATGGTGCGCGTGCCATGACGCCGGACGAAGAGCGTGCCGACATCCTGCGCAAGCTGGAAGAGTCGCGCGCCCGCAATCTTGCAGAACAGCAGGCTCTGGCCGAGAAGGATCGTCTGCGCGACGAAGCCATCGTCCGTGCCCGTGAAGAAGAGGTTGCCGCCAAGGAACGCGCCGAGGCCGACAAGAAGGCTGCCGAAGAGGCTGCGGTTGCCGCCAAGGCCGCCGAGGCCCTGGCTGCCACCAAGCCCAAGCGCGCTCCGATCGACGAAACCGCGCCGCGTCCGCCGCGTACCCCGGCTGCCGCTCCGGCTGCACCGCGTGGTGCTCCGCCGGCACCGCCGCGCAGCGACGACCGCAACAACCGCAGCGCGCCGCGCAACGAGCGTGGCCCGGGCGATCGTTTCGCCGGCCAGATGCACTTGTCGGCTGCCGACCGTGCGCGTCGTGGCAACAGCAACAACAGCAACAACCGCGGTCGTCCGGGTGGTCGCAACCAGAGTGGCGGCCGTCGCGACATGTCGCGCGGTGGCAACAACGCCGGTCCGCACGGTTTCGAGCGTCCAACCGCACCGGTCGTGCGTGAAGTGGCGATCGGCGAAACCATCACCGTCGCTGACCTGGCGCAGAAGCTCGCGCTGAAGGGCGGCGAGGTGGTGAAGGCGCTGTTCAAGATGGGTGTGATGGCCACCATCACCCAGTCCATCGATCATGACACCGCTGCGCTGGTGACCGAAGAACTCGGCCACAAGGCGATCCGTGCCAATGACAACGATGCCGAAGACGCACTGCTGGCCTCGACCGGTGGAGACCAGGGCGAAGCCGTGCAGCGTCCGCCGGTGGTCACCATCATGGGCCACGTCGACCACGGCAAGACCTCGCTGCTGGATTACATCCGCCGCACCAAGGTCGCCCACGGCGAAGCCGGTGGCATCACCCAGCACATCGGTGCGTACCACGTTGATACGCCGAAGGGCGTCATCAGCTTCCTGGATACCCCGGGCCACGCCGCGTTCACCTCGATGCGTGCCCGCGGTGCCAAGCTGACCGACATCGTGGTGCTGGTGGTTGCCGCCGACGACGGCGTCATGCCGCAGACCAAGGAAGCGATCCAGCACGCCCGTTCGGCGGGTGTGCCGCTGATCGTGGCCATCAACAAGATCGACAAGTCCGGCGCCGACCCGATGCGGGTCAAGAACGAGCTGCTCTCCGAGCAGGTCGTGGCCGAAGACTTCGGTGGCGACATCCAGATGGTGGAGATCTCGGCCAAGACCGGCCTGGGCATCGACGACCTGCTGGACGCCGTCTCGGTCCAGGCGGAACTGCTGGAACTGAAGGCCGTCGACGAAGGCCGCGCCGCGGGCGTGGTCATCGAATCCTCGCTGGACAAGGGCCGTGGCCCGGTCGCCACCGTGCTGGTGCAGCAGGGCCGCCTGAAGAAGGGCGACTACCTGGTGTGCGGCATCCAGTACGGCCGCGTGCGTGCGCTGTTCGACGAAACCGGCAAGCAGCCGGAGTTCGCCGGCCCGTCCATCCCGGTGCAGGTCCTGGGCCTGTCCGGCGTGCCGGAAGCCGGTGACGACTTCGTGGTCGTCGAGGACGAGCGCCTGGCCAAGGACGTTGCCCAGCAGCGTGAGACCAAGCGCCGCGAATCGCGCCTGGTCGCCACCGCTGGCAGCCGCATGGAAGACATCATGGCGACCCTGGGCAAGGGCGAGGGCCAGCAGGTCCTCAACCTGGTCATCAAGGCCGACGTGCAGGGTTCGGTGCAGGCCCTGAGCCAGGCACTGGTCGCACTGTCCAACGAAGACATCCGCATCAACGTGATCCACTCCGGCGTGGGCGGCATCACCGAGTCGGACGCCAATTCGGCTGCCGCTTCGAAGGCCACCGTCATCGGCTTCAACGTGCGTGCGGATGCTTCGGCCCGTCGCATCATCGAATCCAACGGCGTGGACCTGCGTTACTTCTCGATCATCTATGACGTGATCGACCAGGTGAAGCAGGTGGCATCCGGTCTGCTGGGCGTGGAGATCCGCGAAGAGATCATCGGTATTGCCGAGGTCCGCGACGTCTTCCGCAGCTCCAAGCTGGGCGCGGTTGCCGGCTCGATGGTCATCGAGGGCGTGGTCAAGCGCAACAAGCCGATCCGCGTGCTGCGCGACAGCGTGGTGATCTTCGAGGGCGAGCTGGAATCGCTGCGCCGCTTTAAGGAAAACGTCGAGGAAGTCCGCAACGGTACCGAATGTGGTATCGCGGTGAAGGCCTACAACGACGTCAAGCCGGGTGACCAGATCGAGTGCTTCGAGCGTATCGAAGTGCCGCGCACCCTGTAATGCTGCAAGGCGGCCCGACCAACGGTCGGGCCTCACCACGCACATGTAGCGCCCGACCGTTGGTCGGGCGACAACTGAACCAAGAGCTCCTCGTGCCCAAGACTTTCCATCGAACCGATCGTGTCTCCGCCCAGCTGCGCCGTGAGCTCGGCACCCTGGTGCACAACGCTGTGCGCGAACACGGGTTGCCCTCGGTGAGCGTGTCCGACGTGGAAATCACCCGCGACATGGCCCATGCCAAGGTGTTCGTCACCGCGCTGATGCCGGAACGCTCGGCCGAAGCCGTGGCCGGCCTGAAGGAGCTGGGCTATCGCCTGCGCATGGACCTGGCCCGCGCGATGAAGCTGCGCCATGTGCCGGAGCTGCATTTCCACTACGACGACTCGGTCGACCGTGGTGAGCACATCGACAACATCCTGCGCGACCTGCCCGATACGCTGGCCGCGGAGAAGCGTCGCGAGAGCGACGAAGAATAAGCTTGCGCCGGGTGATGCCCGGCGTTTTCCATTCTGCTCGTGCGAGGCCGGACGCTGCCCGCGCTTCGCGCACGCCGGGCATGGCCCGGCGCTACCCGTATCTGTCATGACCCGAATTCAGTTCCGCCGCCTGGATGGCA
The DNA here is from genome assembly GCF_008710035.1 of Stenotrophomonas cyclobalanopsidis. Lineage (GTDB taxonomy): Bacteria > Pseudomonadota > Gammaproteobacteria > Xanthomonadales > Xanthomonadaceae > Stenotrophomonas > Stenotrophomonas cyclobalanopsidis. Next base: position 5,770 of record NZ_VYKI01000025.1, read on the forward strand.
TCCTGCTGCTCGACAAGTCGACCGGCATGAGCTCCAACGCCGCCCTGCAGGTGGCCCGCCGCCTGTTCCGTGCCGAAAAGGGCGGCCACACCGGCAGCCTCGACCCGCTGGCCACCGGCCTGCTGCCGCTGTGCTTCGGCGAGGCGACCAAGATCGCCGGCCTGCTGCTGGGCTCGGCCAAGGCCTATGACGCCGGGATCCAGCTCGGCCAGACCACCGATACCGATGATTCCGAAGGCCAGGTGCTGCTGCAGCGCCCGGTCCCGGCGATCAGCGCCGAGGCCCTGCAGGCCGCACTGGCGCCGCTGACCGGCAGCATCCTGCAGCGCGCCCCGATCTATTCGGCGCTGAAGCAGGGCGGCGAGCCGCTGTATGTGAAGGCCCGCCGAGGCGACGTCATCGAGGCGCCCGAGCGCGAGGTGCAGGTGCATGCCATCGAGGTGCTCGAGCAGCAGGCCGATCGCCTGCGGCTGCGGGTGACCTGCGGTTCGGGAACCTACATCCGCAGCCTGGCCCGCGACCTCGGCGAGGCGCTGGGCTGCGGCGCGCATATCAGCGCACTGCGCCGGCTGTGGGTCGAGCCGTTCCACGCCCCGGCCATGGTCACCCTGGACCAGCTGCGGGCGATGGTCGAGGCCGGCGACGAGGCGGGCATGGACGCGCTGCTGCTGCCACTGGCCGCCGGCCTGGCCGAATATCCTCGGGTCGACCTCGACGCTGAACAGGCGCACCGCTTCTGTGTCGGCCAGCGCCAGCGCGGCCCCTCCTGGCCGCACGGCCTGGTGGCCGTGTACGGGCCGGACGATGCTGTCCAGGGGCTGGGGCAGGTCGACGACAGTGGCCTGCTGGCCCCGCAGCGTCGTTTCAACCTCTGACCGGGGCAGGGCGGTTCAGCCCCGGTCCTTGTTCCGGGAGCCCCTGACCGTTACAATTTCGCGGCCGTTTTCCGGCAACCTGCCTCACGCAGGTTTCATCCTCGTTGTCCACGGCGAGCCTGGCGGTGCGCGAAGCGCGTTCCTGCCGGCCACGCATCACAGAGAAAAAAGAAAATGTCGATCGACACCCAGAAGGTCATTGAAGACAACAAGCGCAGCTCGGCTGACACCGGCTCCCCGGAAGTCCAGGTTGCCCTGCTGACCGCCCGCATCGAACTGCTGACCGGCCACTTCAAGACCCACAAGAAGGACCACCACAGCCGCCGCGGTCTGCTGCAGATGGTCAACCGCCGTCGCAGCCTGCTCGACTACCTGAAGAAGAAGGACGTCGAGCGTTACAAGGCCCTGATCGAAAAGCTTGGCCTGCGTCGCTAAGCAAAGAATCCCCCGCGGCGCAGCGATGCGCCGCGGTTTTGTTTTGTAGCACCGGAATACCGATTCAGACCGGAACGATCCGGTCACCCGCAGGCGGCAAGGGTCGCCGACGGTCCAAATTCGCAGACAGCATCCCCAAGGACACCCTCCGTGGCAAAAATCACCAAAACCTTCCAGTACGGCAAGCACACCGTCACGCTTGAAACCGGCGAAATCGCCCGTCAGGCCGGTGGCGCCGTCATCGTCAAGTTCGACGACACCGTGCTGCTGGTCTCCGCCGTTGCCGCCAAGAGCGCGCGCGAAGGCCAGGATTTCTTCCCCCTGACCTGTGACTATCAGGAGAAGTTCTACGCAGGTGGCCGTATCCCGGGTGGCTTCTTCAAGCGCGAAGGCCGCGCGACCGAGAAGGAAACCCTGATCTCGCGTCTGATCGACCGTCCGATCCGTCCGCTGTTCCCGGAAGACTACAAGAACGAAGTCCAGATCATCGCCACGGTGATGTCGCTGAACCCGGAAATCGACGGTGACATCCCGGCGCTGATCGGTGCCTCGGCTGCCCTGTCGCTGGCCGGTACCCCGTTCAAGGGTCCGATCGCCGCCGCCAAGGTCGGTTACAAGAACGGCGAATACATCCTCAACCCGACCGTGTCGGAGCTGAAGGAATCGGAGCTGGAGCTGGTCGTTGCCGGTACCGCCAACGCTGTGCTGATGGTTGAATCCGAAGCCGCGCTGCTGTCCGAAGACGTGATGCTGGGCGCCGTGACCTTCGGTCACCGCGAAATGCAGAAGGTCATCAACGCGATCAACGAGCTGACCGTGGAAGCCGGCACCAAGCCGTCGACCTGGGTGGCCCCGGCCAAGAACGACGTGCTGATCAGCGCCCTGCAGGAAGCCATCGGCCCGCGCCTGGGCGAAGCCTTCCAGGTGCGCGACAAGCTGCAGCGCCGTGACGCCATCTCGGCGATCAAGAAGGACGTGGTCGAAAGCCTGGCTGGCCGCGTGACCGCTGAAGGCTGGAACCCGGCCGAGCTGTCGAAGGAATTCGGCGAGCTGGAATACAGCACCATGCGCAACTCGGTGCTGGACACCAAGGTCCGCATCGACGGCCGTGCGCTGGACACCGTCCGCCCGATCGCCGTGCAGACCGGCATCCTGCCGCGTACCCACGGTTCCTCGCTGTTCACCCGCGGTGAAACGCAGGCCATCGTGACCATCACCCTGGGCACCGCCCGTGATGGCCAGGTCATCGATGCCGTCTCCGGTGAGTACAAGGAAAACTTCCTGTTCCACTACAACTTCCCCCCGTACTCGGTGGGTGAGACCGGCCGCATGATGGGCCCGAAGCGCCGCGAAATCGGCCACGGTCGCCTGGCCAAGCGCGGCGTGCTGGCTGTGATGCCGTCGCTGGAATCCTTCCCGTACACCATCCGCGTCGTCTCGGAAATCACCGAGTCGAACGGTTCCTCGTCGATGGCCTCGGTCTGCGGTTCGTCGCTGGCCCTGATGGACGCCGGCGTGCCGGTGAAGGCACCGGTTGCCGGTATCGCCATGGGCCTGGTCAAGGAAGGCGACCGCTTCGTCGTCCTGTCCGACATCCTGGGTGACGAAGATCACCTGGGCGACATGGACTTCAAGGTTGCCGGTACCGCTGAGGGCATCTCCGCCCTGCAGATGGACATCAAGATCGAAGGCATCACCGAAGAGATCATGAAGCAGGCTCTGCAGCAGGCCAAGGCTGGCCGTCTGCACATCCTGGGCGAAATGGCCCACGGCCTGACCGCTCCGCGTGAAGAGCTGTCGGACTACGCGCCGCGCCTGCTGACCATCAAGATTCACCCGGACAAGATCCGCGAAGTGATCGGCAAGGGTGGCTCGACCATCCAGGCCATCACCAAGGAAACCGGCACCCAGATCGACATCCAGGACGACGGCACCATCGTCATCGCTTCGGTCAACGCCATCGCTGCCCAGGCCGCCAAGGCCCGCATCGAGCAGATCACCTCGGACGTCGAGCCGGGCCGCATCTACGAAGGCAAGGTCGCCAAGATCATGGACTTCGGTGCGTTCGTCACGATCCTGCCGGGCAAGGACGGTCTGGTCCACGTGTCGCAGATCTCCAGCGATCGCGTCGAGAAGGTCGGCGACGTGCTGAAGGAAGGCGATGTGGTCAAGGTCAAGGTCCTGGAAGTCGACAAGCAGGGCCGTATCCGCCTGTCGATGAAGGCCGTGGAAGAAGGCGAAGGCGCCAGCGCCGAGTAATCGACCTCCGGTCGATTACGGTTCCCGGTAGGTGTCAACCTTGGTTGACACGCTTCTGGAATCGCCGAAATGAAAGAGCGGGCTTCGGCCCGCTTTTTCTTTGCCTGCGATTCCGTGCCTTTCGTAGAGTCGAGTTTGCTCGACTGCTTGGATGCAGCGCAGTCGAGCAAGCTCGACGCTACGGGCTCCCCGCCGTGTACAGTCGATCACGCTCGACTCTACCAACCGGGAGTTTCCATGCTGCGCCAGACCCTGGCCGGGCTTGCCCTGCTGTTCGCCGCCGTCGTTCCTGCCGCCAGTCACGCGGCGCAGCCGCCGATCTACGGTGCCTACTATCCCGGCGGTTCGGCCGAGCGCTACCCGGTGTCGCACATTCCTGCCGATCGCCTCACCCACCTGTTCTACGCGTTCTCCACCATCGAGGCAGGGCGCTGCACGGCGGGCGCCGAAGCGCCGGCCAACTTCGCCGCGCTGGCCGAGCTGAAGAAGGCGCACCCGCACCTGCGCACGCTGATCTCCATCGGCGGCTGGGGCGCGGGTGGCTTCTCCGATGCCGCGCTGACCGAGGCCAGCCGCAAGCGCCTGGTTGATTCCTGCATGGCGCTGTTCTTCGAGAAGTACGCAGGCAGCTTCGACGGCGTGGACATCGACTGGGAATTCCCGGTCAGTGGCGGGCCGAAGGAGCTCGCCCACCGCCCGCAGGACCGCGCGAACATGACCCGTCTGGCGCAGGCGTTCCGCATGGCGCTGGATGCGCGTGGCCGCAAGCGCGGCCAACCGATGCTGCTGACCGCCGCGCTCGCGGCCGGCCGCCTGCAGACCGATGGCCCCTATGACCCGGCCGCCAGCTACGACCTGCCGGCGCTGGCCAAGGTGTTCGATTTCATCAACCTGATGAGCTATGACATGAGCACCGGATTCTCGGCGGTGTCGGCCTTCAATGCGCCGCTGCATGAAGTGCCGGCCGACCCGCTGGCGCCGGAACTGCGGCGCTGGAACAACGTGGCCGGCGCCGTGCAGTACTACCGCGAACACGGCGTGCCGGCCGACAAGCTGGTGCTGGGCGTGCCGTTCTACGGGCGTGGGTTCAAGGTGACCGGCGACGCACCCGATGGCCTGTACCAGGCCTACAGCGCACCGGCCGATGCCGGCGACTGGCGGGTGATCAAGGCCCGTTACCTGGACCAGCCGGGCTGGACGAAATACTGGCAGCCGCAGGCGCAGAGCCCGTGGCTGTACAACGCGGCCGAAAAGGTCTTCATCAGCTACGAGGACCCGCGCTCGATCGGCCTGCGCGCGCAGTTCGCCCGCGAGCAGGGCCTGGCCGGCGTGTTCATGTGGGAACTGACCGGCGATGACGAACAGGCCAGCCTGCTCAACGCCATGCTCGCGCCATGGCACAAGGCCCGCGTCGGCGATTGACCCCGCCTCGGTAGCGCCGGGCCATGCCCGGCGGCGCATGGCCACGCCCGCGGCCCCGGCATGCCCTCTGACGCGCGGGGCCACGAACACGCCCTGGTAGAGTCGAGCTTGCTCGACTGCCCTCGGCGCGGAGCAACGGCAGTCGAGCAAGCTCGAGTCCGCAAAGACGGTGCGCGGCGTTGGCGCTTGGCCGTGCCCGGCGGCGCATGGCCCCACCCGCGGCCCCGGCATGCCCTCTGGCGCGCGGGGCGACGAACGCGCCTTGGTGGATTCGAGCTCGCTCGACTGCCCTTGGCACGGAGCAACGGCAGTCGAGCAAGCTCGACTCTACAAAGACGGTGCGTAGCGGTAGCGCCGGGCCATGTCCGGCGGTTTACTCAATCGGCCCACACGCTGTTGGGGTCGCCGTCACGGGCGCGGCGCTGGCTGGCCACCGCCAGCCGGGCAAAACCGAAAGCCATCGCCAGCGCTACCACGTCAATCCAGAACAGCGGCCACAGCCCGCGCGCGGCGGCCAGCCACGGCCAGTCGCCGTTGAGCGCGCCATGCATCACCGGCACCAGTGCAGTGGTGATGGCCGCGGCCCATAGCAGTTCACGCGCGGCCTGTGCCGGCCGGCGCACGGCGGCCCACAGCGCACACGCGGCCCAGGTGCCGAAGCAGGCCCAGCGGATGCCGTGGTCCACCGCCGCCGGGGCGACGCGTTCGAGCACCAGCGCGGTGACGAAGGCCACCGAGATCGCCACGCACAGGCCGATGCACACGCCCACCGTCGCCCGCGCCATGTTCACCCCCGCGCGTGGTTGCTGCGGCTGCCGGCGCTTGCGCCGCGATTCGATCCACAGCAGGTTGCCCGAGTAGAACAGGAAGGCGCCGCCCAGCCCCAGCAGGAAGTACAGCCAGACCACCACGCCGTTGCCGAACTCGCCGAAGTGCAGCGCATAGGCGGCGCTGAGCGTGGCGTGGTTGGCATCGCGGTGGCCGGGCAGCTGGCTGGCCAGTACGCGACCACTGACCACGTCCAGCGCCACCGAGCCGAGCGGCCCAAGTGTGCCGCTGGATTCGCCGGTGATCTCGATGGTGGCGTTGGCATCGCCGCCGTTGGCCAGCTTCAGGTAGGCCGGCTCGAAATCGGCCACGCCCTGTGCGCGGGCCACTTCGAGCGCGCGCGCATGCAGCTCGCGCAGGCTGCCTGGCGCAGCCGGCACGCCCGCGGCTTCGCGCACCGGTGCGGTATCCATCGCCGCCGGCACCACCTGCATGGCCTTGCCTTCGAAGATGAGCGGGTTGAGCAGGGCGATCTGGATGAAGACCAGGCAGAGCAGGGCACCGGTCACCGCGAACATCAGGTGGAACGGCAGGCTGAGCACGCCGATCACGTTGTGCGCGTCCTGCCACATCTGCTTGAGGTTGCGGCCCGGGCGCAGCGCGAACAGGTCACCCAGAAGCTTGGGCAGGTGGATGACCAGTCCGCTGAGCAGGGCCATGCCGTACAGCAGGCTGACGATGCCCATCACGTAGATGCCGGCCACCGGCAGGCCCAGGCTGTAGTGCAGTTCGTTGACCAGCTCGGCCAGGCCCGCCTGCGGTGGCGTGGCGCTGCCGCCGGTGTTGCCGGGCCAGGCATAGCGCCAGCCGCCGTCGGCGCCCTGCCAGTAGGCCAGCGGCTGCGGGTGCTCGGCGCCGGGGAAGGTCATGCCGACATGGCGGCGTGCTTCCGGGTGCTTGGCCAGGACGTCGTCCAACAGGTACTGCGCGTCGTCCAGGCCGGCTGGCAGCACGCTGGCCGCGCCCGGCGTCTGCCACACCGGCAGATCGTGGTGGAACAGGGTGAGGGCGCCGGCATAGAACGCCACGAACAGGCCGAAGCCGGCCACCAGGCCGACCCAGGTGTGCAGGGTGGTGAAGGTACGCAGGGTCTGCGAACTGAATTTCATGCGCTCGTTCTCATTGCACCGCGCCGCTCAGGCGCAGCAGCCACAACACGGCGAAGCCGGCGGCGGCGCAGCCGGCGGGTACCAGCCAGGCGCGCGCCACGGTGCGGAAACTGAAGGCCCACAGCGCCGCCAGCATCCACAGCGGGACGAAGGCGATGAGGGCCGGCACCAGCGCGCTCGGCCACGGCCCCGGCGGCAGCCAGGTCAGCAGGCCGGTGGCAGCGGCGGCAAGGAAAAACCCCACGACGATGCCCGACAGGGCGCGCATCCACATCAGCGCGGCTCCCGTGCGCTGCCTTCCACCGCCGGGCGGTGCCAGGCGGCCAGCGCCGGCAGCAGCAGGGCCACCAGCATCCAGGTGCAGAGCATCGCCACCAGTCCGGCGGCAACGCCCAGCTCGGCCATCCACAGCCACAGCGAGGCGACCGCGGCGACCAGGCCGATCTGCCGGCCCAGGCGGCCGGCACGGCGCAGGCGCGGCCAGCGGCAGTGCGGCGAGGCGGCGTAAAACGCGAGCGCGGAGAACATCGCCGACAGCACGGCCAGGCTGCAGAAGCCCAGCGACGGCAGGCCCACGGTGATCATTGCCGGGTACCTGGCGGTACGAGTGCCTGTATGGGGGCCATGTGCGCAGGGGCTGCGCAGGCCGGATGGTACGCGGGGCGCATGGCGGAGGGGTCCTGTACGAATCAGTCAAGCTGCCAACGGAGATGGCTGCGCGCACATGGTAATCATTGCGATTTCCCGGTGCCAGCGATCCCGGTTCAGCGGTAACCGGAGCTGGACCTTGGGCTTTCCTGCGCGCTGGTTTAAGATCGTCGCAGAACCCTGACTGGAACAAGGTGGCCCGCGCCCAGCGCCGGCCGAGCGTGCGACATGAGCACTACCACCGCCCACCGCTGACCTGCCCCCGAAGGCCCTGTTCCGCAGGCGCCCTCGCGGCGCTTTTTTATTGCCCGGGCACCGCCCGGAACGCTTTCCAGCCCGCCCGAGCGGGCCCCGCACGAAGCCATTGCGATGATCAATATCACCCTTCCCGACGGCAGCCGCCGCGAATTCGAACATCCCGTCAGCGTCATGGACGTCGCCCAGTCGATCGGTGCCGGCCTGGCCAAGGCCACCATCGCTGGCGCCGTTGATGGCGTGCTGGTCGATGCCAGCGACGTCATCGACCACGATGCCAGCCTGCGCATCATCACCGCCAAGGACGAGGAGGGCGTGGAAATCATCCGCCACTCCTGCGCCCACCTGGTCGGCCACGCCGTCAAGCAGCTGTACCCGGACGTGAAGATGGTGATCGGCCCGGTCATCGCCGAGGGCTTCTACTACGACATCTATTCCGAGCGCCCGTTCACGCCGGAAGACATGGCCGCCATCGAGAAGCGCATGGGCGAGCTGATCGCCCAGGACTATGACGTCATCAAGAAGGTGACGCCGCGCGCCGAAGTGGTCGAGATCTTCAAGGCCCGTGGCGAGGACTACAAGCTGCGCCTGATCGAGGACATGTCCGACGACATCCAGGCGATGGGCATGTACTACCACCAGGAATACGTGGACATGTGCCGCGGCCCGCACGTGCCGAACACGCGCTTCCTGAAGGCCTTCAAGCTGACCCGCATTTCCGGCGCATACTGGCGTGGCGATGCGCAGAACGAACAGCTGCAGCGCATCTACGGAACCGCCTGGGCAGACAAGAAGCAGCTCGAGGCGTACATCAAGCGCATTGAAGAAGCCGAAATGCGCGACCACCGCCGCATCGGCAAGCAGCAGGACCTGTTCCACCTGCAGGAAGAGGCCCCGGGCCTGGTGTTCTGGCACCCCAAGGGCTGGGCGCTGTGGCAGGTGGTCGAGCAGTACATGCGCAAGGTCTACCGCAGCAGTGGCTACGGCGAAGTGCGCTGCCCGCAGATCCTGGACGTGAGCCTGTGGAAGAAGTCCGGCCACTGGGACAACTACCAGGACAACATGTTCTTCACCGAATCGGAGAAGCGCACCTACGCGGTCAAGCCGATGAACTGCCCGGGCCATGTCCAGGTGTTCAACCAGGGCCTGCACAGCTACCGCGACCTGCCGATCCGCTACGGTGAGTTCGGTTCCTGCCACCGCAACGAGCCGTCCGGCGCGCTGCACGGCATCCTGCGCGTGCGTGGTTTTACCCAGGACGACGGCCATGTGTTCTGCACCGAGAACCAGATCGAATCGGAAGTGACCGCGTTCCACCAGCAGGCGCTGGCGGTCTACCAGCACTTCGGTTTCGACGAGATCCAGATCAAGATCGCCCTGCGCCCGGAGTCTCGCCTGGGTGATGACGCCACCTGGGACAAGGCCGAAGGCGCGCTGCGCTCGGCGCTGACCGCCTGTGGCGTGGAATGGCAGGAGCTGCCGGGCGAGGGCGCCTTCTACGGCCCGAAGATCGAGTACCACCTGAAGGACGCGATCGGCCGTACCTGGCAGCTGGGCACCATGCAGGTCGACTTCATGATGCCGGGCCGCCTGGGCGCCGAGTACGTGGACGAAAACAGCCAGAAGAAGCACCCGGTCATGCTGCACCGTGCCATCGTCGGCTCGATGGAGCGTTTCCTGGGCATCCTGATCGAGCACCATGCCGGCCAGTTCCCGGCCTGGCTGGCGCCGACCCAGGTGGTGGTGGCCAACATCACCGACGCCCAGGCTGAATACGTCGCAGGCGTGACCAAAACCCTTGCGGAGCAAGGCTTCCGCGTCAGCTCGGATTTGCGTAACGAGAAGATCGGTTATAAAATCCGCGAGCATACGTTGCAGCGCGTGCCTTATCTGCTGGTCATCGGTGACCGCGAGAAGGAAAATGGAGCTGTGGCGGTGCGTACGCGTTCTGGCGAAGACCTTGGCAGCATGAGCCTGCAGGCCTTCATCGAGCGGCTCCACGCCGAGGGCGCGTAAGCAAAGGTCCGGTCCGGGTGAATGAACGCCCGGACCGGTTCGATACCCTTGGGAGAACGTAATATCAGCACACCTGACAACAAACAGAACCGCAAGAATCAGGAAATCCGAGTGCCGCGCGTCCGCGTGATCGGCAGTGACGGAGAAATGATCGGCGTGTTGTCGCGCGACGAAGCGCTGTCCATGGCCGAAGACGAAGGCCTGGACCTGGTTGAAATCCAGCCGCAGGCCGATCCGCCGGTCTGCAAGATCATGGATTTCGGCAAGTTCAAGTTCGAAGCGCAGAAGAAGGCCAGCGAGGCCAAGAAGAAGACCAAGCAGGTCGAGATCAAGGAAGTGAAGTTCCGTCCGGTCACGGACGAGGGCGACTACCAGATCAAGCTGCGCAAGATGCGTGGTTTCCTTGAGGAAGGCGACAAGATCAAGGTCAACATCCGCTTCCGTGGCCGTGAAATGAGCCACCAGGAACTGGGTCGCGAGATGGCCAACCGGATCGAGACCGATCTGGGCGAGGACATCGTCATCGAATCCCGTCCGCGCCTGGAAGGGCGTCAGATGGTCATGATGATCGCGCCGAAGAAGAAGACCTGAGGCCTGCAGGGCTGCCTTTCGGGGCGCCTGGCTGAAGAGTTCAGGGTGAAGGGGCGCCATGGGCGTCCCTTTGCTTTTGCAGCAGGACGTTTGAGGGTTGCAGGGGCTGGTGACAGGGCGGTTTTGCCTGTATCATGCCCGGCTCGACCCACCCAGGACGGGTCGTACGCCGATCATGGCAGGACGGAAAGAGTGGCCCAGGCCACCGCCAGATCAGTCAGAAACCAGGGTCACCCCCATCAAGGACATTGCAATGCCCAAGATCAAGACCAACCGGGCAGCGGCCAAGCGTTTCCGCAAGACCGCCTCGGGCAAGTACAAGTGCGGCCACGCCAACCGTAGCCACATCCTCACGAAGAAAGCGACCAAGCGTAAGCGTAATCTGCGTCAGACGGGCCATGTCCGTGCAGAAGATGCAGGCCGTCTGGACCGCATGCTCCCTTACCTCTGAGGAACTGAAAAATGGCACGAGTTAAGCGTGGCGTACAGGCGCGTCGCCGCCACAAGAAAATCCTTGATCTGGCGAAGGGCTACTACAATGCCCGTCGCAAGGTCTTCCGCGTCGCCAAGCAGGCGGTCATCAAGGCACAGCAGTACGCCTACATCGGCCGTAAGCAGAAGAAGCGCAACTTCCGTTCGCTGTGGATCACCCGTATCAATGCGGCTGCCCGCATCAACGGCCTGAGCTACAGCCGCTTCATGAACGGCCTGCTGAAGGCCGGCATCACCCTGGACCGCAAGGTCCTGGCTGATATCGCCGTGCACGACGCAGCGGGTTTTGCTGCACTGGCCGAAAAGGCCAAGGGCGCACTGGCGGCATAAGTCCTTCCCGATGCCGTTGCCGTTCAACGGGAACGGTGTCAGGTAGAGGCAATGCATGGGGAAGGGCGCAAGTCCTTCCCCATTCTTTTTTGGGTCCCGGCAACGCCGCAGGCGCGCGGTGCGGGGACTGGCGGTGGCGACAGGGGTCGGCCCTTCGCGCATCGCGATGGCAGACCGACTGGAGTTCCGGCCCCCCATGAGCGACATCCAATCCCTCACCACCCAGGCGCTGGCCGATGTGGCCGCCGCACAGAGCCCCGACACGCTGGAACAGCTGCGCGTGGCCCTGCTCGGCAAGAGCGGCAGCATCACCGCCCAGCTCAAGCAGCTCGGCACCCTGCCGGCGGACGAGCGCAAGGCCGCCGGTGAAGCCATCAACCAGGCCCGTGACGCGCTGTCCAGCGCGCTGGGCGAACGCAAGGCTGTGCTGGAAAACGCCGCACTGGATGCGCGACTGGCCGCCGAAGCGATCGACATCACCCTGCCGGGCCGCAACGGCGACCGCGCCGGCCTGCACCCGATCACCCGCACCCTGGAGCGCATCACCGGCATCTTCGGCCGGCTGGGCTACGAGCTGTCCGAGGGTCCGGAAATCGAGGACGACTGGCACAACTTCGAGGCGCTGAACTTCCCGCCGCACCACCCGGCGCGCGCCATGCACGACACCTTCTACTTCGGCGATGGCCGCCTGCTGCGCACGCATACCTCCGGTGTGCAGGTGCGCTACATGGGCGAGCACCAGCCGCCGTTGCGCATGATCGCCGCCGGCAAGGTGTACCGCAGCGACAGCGACCAGACCCATTCGCCGATGTTCCATCAGGTCGAAGGCCTGCTGGTGGATGAGCACTCCACCTTCGCCGACCTGAAGGGCACGCTGGCCGAGTTCGTGCGCGCGTTCTTCGAGCGCGATTTCGAAATGCGCTTCCGCCCCAGCTACTTCCCGTTCGTTGAACCGGGCGCGGAAGTGGACATCGCCTGGCAGCAGCCCGACGGCAGCACACGCTGGCTGGAAGTGCTGGGCTGCGGCATGGTCCACCCGAACGTGCTGCGCAACGTCGGCATCGATCCGGAGCGCTACACCGGCTTCGCCTTCGGCCTCGGCGTGGAGCGCTTTGCGATGCTGCGCTACGGCGTCAACGACCTACGCGCGTTCTTCGAGAACGACGTGCGGTTCCTGAAACAGTTCGCGTAACGGACCAGGTAGCGCCGGGCCATGCCCGGCGGACTCAACAACGCAGGCCCAGGCGCATGCGCCGGGCCCACCAGGGTGACACCATGAAATTCTCCGAAAACTGGCTGCGCAGCCACGTCCCGACCTCCGCCTCGCGCGATGAACTGAGCGCGGTGCTGACCGCCATCGGCCTGGAAGTGGAAGAAGTGACCGCGCTCGGCAACGGCCTGCAGCACGTGGTCGTGGGACGCATCGTCGAAGCCGTGCGCCATCCCGAAGCCGACCGCCTGCAGGTGTGCAAGGTCGACGCAGGGCAGGGCGAACTGCTGCAGATCGTCTGCGTTGCGCCGAATGCGCGCCCGGGCCTGGTTGCACCGCTGGCCATGGTCGGCGCGCAGATCGGCGACCTGGCGATCAAGCCGGCCAAGCTGCGCGGCATCGAATCCAACGGCATGCTGTGCTCGGCCAAGGAGCTGGGCCTGGACACCGATGCCTCGGGCCTGCTGGAGCTGCCTGATGATGCGCCGGTCGGCCAGGCTCTGGTCGAGTACCTGGGCCTGCCGGACGCCAGCATCGAGATCAAGCTGACCCCCAACCGCGCCGACTGCTTCAGCGTGCGTGGCATCGCCTACGACGTGGCCGCGGCCACTCGCAGCGAGGTGCTGGATTTCGCCGCCGACGCCATTGCCGCGGTCGGCAGCCGTGAGCTGTCCATCCAGCTCGACGCCGGCGCTGAAGCGCCGCGTTACCTGGGCCGCGTCATTGAAGGCGTCAACGCCGCCGCCAAGACCCCGCTGTGGATGGCCGAGCGCCTGCGCCGCAGTGGCGTGCGTCCGGTCTCGCTGCTGGTCGACATCACCCAGTACGTAATGCTGGAACTGGGCCAGCCGATGCACGCCTACGACCTGGGCACCCTGCAGGGCAGCATAGGCGTGCGCCGTTCGCGCGCCGGCGAAGCCATCAAGCTGCTGGACGGCCGCGATGCGGTGCTGGACGAGAGCTTCCTGGTGGTCACCGACGCCGACCGTGCGGTCGGCCTGGCTGGCCTGATGGGCGGCTACGACACGCGCGTCACCGACGACACCACCGCCGTCTTCTTGGAGGCCGCGCACTTCGCGCCGGCTGCCATCATGGGCCGTGGCCGCAAGCTGGGCCTGCACACCGATGCCGGTCACCGCTTCGAGCGTGGCGTCGACCCGGCGCTGCCGCGCGATGCCATCGAGTACGCCACCCGCCTGGTGCTGGACCTGGCCGGCGGCACCCCGGCGCCGGTCACCGAGGCGGTCAACCAGGCCGATCTGCCGCAGGCAGCGACGATCCTCCTGCGCCGCGCACGCATCACCCGCGTGCTGGGCATCACCATCGACGACGCCGAAGTCGAGCGCATCCTGCGCGCGCTGGGCATGGGCGTGACCGCGGCCGGCGAAGGCTGGCAGGTGACCGCGCCGAGCCGCCGCTTCGACATCGCCATCGAAGAAGACCTGATCGAGGAACTGGCCCGCATCCACGGCTACGAGCAGATCCCGACCACCCTGCCGGGTGGCGCGGCGCGCGTGGCGATGCCGACCGAGACCCAGTTGGACGTGCTCAGCGTGCGCCGCCAGCTGGTCGCCCGCGACCTGCAGGAAACCTTGAACTTCGCCTTCGTTGACGATGCATTGCTGACCCAGTGGCAGCTGCGCGACAACCTGGTGCCGCTGGCCAACCCGCTGTCGGCCGAGCTGGCGGTGATGCGCCCGGCGCTGTTGCCGGGCCTGGTCGCCACCCTGGGCCGCAATGCCGCCCGCCAGCTGGGCCGCGTGCGCCTGTTCGAGGTCGGCCGGGTGTTCGCCCAGCAGACCGGTGAGACGTCGCCCAGCGAAAGCCGGCCCGCACCGCTGGAAACCCAGCGCGTGGCCGCCGCCGTCTGTGGCGATGCGCAGTCCGTGCAGTGGGGCCTGCCGACCCGCAAGGTCGATTTCCATGACCTGAAGGGCGACCTGGAATCGTTGGCCGCCGCCAGCGGTGCCGTGCTCGAATTCCGCCCGTCCACCCGTGCCTTCGGCCACCCGGCCCGTTCGGCCGAGGTGTACCGCGATGGCGTGGTGATCGGCTGGATCGGCCAGATCCATCCGCGCCTGGCCAAGGCCATGGACATCGATGCCGACGTCTATGCGTTCGAGCTGGACTTGGAAGCGCTGTCGGCGCGTGCCCTGCCGCGTGCCGGCGAACTGTCGCGCTTCCCGGCCGTGCGTCGCGACCTCGCGTTCCTGGTGCCTGAACAGGTGGACTGGAGCGACCTGGCCGCGACCATCCGCCAGGCGGCCGGCCCGCTGCTGCGCGAGCTGAACCTGTTCGACCGCTACGTCGGCCAAGGGGTCGAGCCGGGATTCAAGAGTCTCGCTATGGGCTTGATTTTGCAGGACAAGTCGCGCACTCTGACGGACCGCGACGTGGAAGCGGTGGTGGCCGAGGCGGTCACTGCGATCGAGCGTGAACACCACGCCCGGATCCGCGGCTGAGCGGGAAGCACTCAGGGGTAGCAGGCAATGGCATTGACCAAGGCGGAGATGGCGGAAAAGCTGTTCGACGAAGTCGGTCTGAACAAGCGGGAAGCCAAGGAATTCGTCGACGCGTTCTTCGATGTGCTGCGTGAAGCGTTGGAACAGGGACGTCAGGTGAAGCTGTCCGGCTTCGGTAATTTCGACCTGCGGCGCAAGAACCAGCGCCCGGGTCGCAACCCCAAGACCGGCGAGGAAATTCCGATTTCCGCCCGTACGGTGGTCACTTTCCGTCCGGGCCAGAAGCTCAAGGAGAGGGTGGAAGCTTATGCTGGATCCGGGCAGTAACCGCGAACTACCGCCGATCCCGGCCAAGCGCTACTTCACCATTGGTGAAGTAAGCGAGCTGTGCGACGTCAAGCCGCACGTGCTGCGCTACTGGGAAACCGAATTTCCCAGCCTTGAGCCGGCCAAGCGCCGTGGCAACCGTCGCTACTACCAGCGCCACGACGTGCTGATGGTGCGGCAGATCCGCAGCCTGCTGTACGAACAGGGTTACACCATCGGTGGCGCGCGCCTGCGCCTGGAGGGTCCGGATGCGCGCGAGGAATCCGCGTTGAGCAACCAGATCATCAAGCAGGTGCGCATGGAGCTGGAAGAAGTGCTGCAATTGCTTCGCCGGTGATCCAAAACCCAGCGTAATCCGCTATACTTCACGGCCCGCCGCACTGGCGGGTACATCGCAGCATCAGTCGGGGCGTAGCGCAGCCTGGTAGCGCATCTGCCTGGGGGGCAGAGGGTCGTCGGTTCGAATCCGGCCGTCCCGACCACTGTGATGAAACAGAAAGCCTGCGCAGCGATGCGTGGGCTTTTTTGTTGTTTGTAGAGTCGAGCTTGCTCGACTGGAGGCTTCGGTAGAGTCGAGCTTGCTCGACTGGCGGCTTCAGTAGAGTCGAGGGGGGGGGGGGGGGGTGGGAAAAAAAGAAGGCAACGCGACCAATAAAAAGGTGAGATTAGAAAGG
>NZ_VYKI01000025.1:21712-22399 GCF_008710035.1 Stenotrophomonas cyclobalanopsidis
TTTCCCGTGTGGGCTTCTACTGTAGTGTGTCTGTGTCCGTAGTTCTCCCCCCCCCCCCCCCCCCCCCTCGACTCTACATGTGATGCGCGATACCGGGCGTTCAGGCCCGCGGCCCATGCGGCGCGGTCCTTCCCTTATCATCGGCGCACATCCGATCGCATCGGCATTCTCCCGCACCCGACACCGGCTGTTGCGGCGGGCGTGCCGGACGACGCGCGGACCACGACGACCACAGGGGGTTGCGTTGATCAGCAGCATCATCATTCATCGCTCGGCTGGCGCAGGCGCGGCCGGCGTCCATGTCCTGGATACCACGTTCAAGGACAAGCGTGTCTTCGTTTCGTGGGGTCTGCGCGGCGAGGACCTCAGTCGTCAAGCTGAACCGGCTGAAACCGTTGCCGCGCGCCAGGCGCTGCAGCGCCAATCGCGGCAGGTCGAAGGGCCCCGCAGCACCGAAGTCTTCATTGCCAGCCAGTCCGGCGTGGGCATCAGCGTGTACCGGATGCTGACAGAGGCGCGCAGCGGCGATGCCGTGTTCTTCCTGTGCGATTCGCCCGCGGTGGTCGAGTGGCTGGTGGACGCGCTGGAAATACAGGCGGGTTGAAGCGCTTCCTGTAGAGTCGAGGGGGGGGGGGGGGGGTCGGGCGGAACAAATGACCCCACAACCACAAACAACGGAGCACGAGG
>NZ_VYKI01000025.1:22409-51051 GCF_008710035.1 Stenotrophomonas cyclobalanopsidis
TGGTTGTCCGGTGTTCGGTGTGTGGGTCGCTTGCGCGCGGCCGGGGGGCCCCCCCCCCCCCCCCCCCTCGACTCTACGAGAGCGCAGTCGAGCAAGCTCGACTCTACGAGAGCGCAGTCGAGCAAGCTCGACTCTACGAGGGCGCAGTCGAGCAAGCTCGACTCTACAAAGGGCTTGCCAGCGCGGCATCCACGGCGGCGCGCGCGTGCAGGGTGGTGGTGTCGAACAACGGTACCGGGCTGTCCTGCGCGCGGACCAGCAGCATGATCTCGGTGCAGCCCAGGATGATCGCTTCGGCGCCACGCGCGACCAGGCGCTGGATCACTTCCACATACACCTGTCGCGAGGCCTCGCTGACCACGCCGGCAATCAGCTCGCGGTAGATGATGTCGTGCACGTCGCGGCGGTCGTCGGCATCCGGCACCAGCACCTCCAGCCCGAAGCGTTCGCTCAGCCGGCCGCGGTAGAAGTCTTCTTCCATCGTGAAGGCCGTGCCGAGCAGACCGACCGTGCGCGCGCCCGTGCGCAGGATGGCCTCGGCCGTCGGATCTGCGATGTGCAGCAGCGGCAGCGGGCAGGCAGCTTCCAGCTGTGGCGCCAGCTTGTGCATGGTGTTGGTGCAGACCACCAGCAGGTCGGCGCCACCAGCCTGCAGCCGTCGCGCGGCTTCGATCATCTCCGCGCCCAGCGCGTCCCAGTCGCCGTCGTGCTGCAGCTGCTTGATGCGGGCGAAATCCACCGACCACAGCAGCATCTGCGCCGAGTGTGCACCGCCCAGTCGCTGGCGGACATCTTCGTTGATGAGGCGGTAGTACTGCGCCGAGCTTTCCCAGCTCATGCCGCCGATCAGTCCCAGGGTCTTCATGCGTGTCTCCGTGCTGGAAGCCGCATTGCAGCACAGACCGGCCTCGCTTGCTGGGCGCCTTCTGTAACCGTCGATTGCGCACTGGGCTGTACATACCGCCGCGTGCCGCCAGCCCGTAAGCTGGTGGGCATCCCGCGTCGAGAACAGCAATGGCCCTGCAAACCTGGTGGTGGTTCCTCGCCACGGTCTTCGTGCTGTGTGGCACGCCGGGCCCGAACATGCTGCATATTCTCGGCCGCAGCGTCGGCCTCGGTTTCCGCCGCAGCGTGCCGGCCATGGCGGGCTGCCTGCTGGCCATGCTGCTGGTGCTCGCCGCCTCCGCCGCCGGACTGAGCGCGCTGCTGCGCTCCTCGCCGATGCTGTTCGAGGTGCTGCGTTACCTCGGCGTGGCCTACCTGGCATGGCTGGGCATCAAGGCGTGGCGCGACAGTTGTCGGCCGGCCCGGGCGGCCAGCGCAGGCGAGCCGCTGCCTGAGCCGGTACACGATGCAGGGGCGGTTTTCCGCGGTGGCCTGCTGGTTGGCCTGAGCAACCCGAAGCTGCTGCTGTTCGCCGCCGCGTTCCTGCCGCAGTTCGTCGATCCCATGCGTGCGCAGAGCCTGCAGTACACCGTACTGGTGGCCACCTTCGCCAGCTGCGAGCTGTTCTGGTACGTGATGTATGCCGCCGGCGGCCACAGCCTGCGCCGCTGGCTGGCCAGGCCCTTCGCGCAGCGCTGGTTCGAGCGCCTGGCCGGCAGCGTGTTCCTCGGCTTCGCGGTCGCGCTGCTGCGATTCCGTCCGCGGTGAATGTTCACGCCGCGCGCGCGATACGCTCACGAGGCGGGCATCGGCGCAGGCTTAACCTGTTCATACCGTTCGTACACCCTATCGGGAAAAGGATCGACATGATCAAGTGGGCCATCATCTTTGCCATCATCGGCCTCATTGCCGGCGCCCTCGGGTTTGGCGGCATTGCCGGCGCATCGGTCGGCATCGCCAAGTTCCTGTTCTGGGCCGGCATCATCATCGCCGTCGTGTTGTTCCTGCTCGGCATGACCGTGGCCAAGAAAGTCACCTAGTGCGGCAAGGCGAGAAAGGGGCGTTCAGCCCCTCACTCGAGAAATATCGAAACACCGAGCCCGGCCTGAAGGTCCGGGCTTTTTTCATCCAGCCCTGCATCGAACGATGCATCGAACTGTATCCGTGGGGTGAGCGCCCAGGTAACGCCCGCGCCCGCCACTGCCTCGTGGGGTTCATCACTCGTCGCCGTGAAGCCTGCCTCGATGAATATCCCGACGCGCTCGGTTGCCTCGAACGACACGCTGGGAGACCAGGTGGAACTGTGGCTCCCCGCGCCGCGCTGGTGGCTGGCATAGAAGGCGCCCGTCCAGCGGTCGCTCAATTGGTGTTCGACGCTGGCGGCCAGCGCGTACTGACGGCCGTCGCTGAATGAGGACTTGCCGGTGTCGATGGCCGCCGAAGCACGCAAGGCCCAGGAGGTCGTTTCCGTGCTTCCCGGTCCGGCCCACTTCAGCGACACCGCTGTATCGCCTCTGCCTTCGTCGGTCGCTGCCGCGGCCCCTGCAGTCGTCATCCGACGCCGGTTCCAGGGCGACGCCTGAACCTGCAGTTCCATCGCCTCGGTCAGGCCGGTGCGTAGCAGGACAGAGCTGGTCAACTCGCGGGAAGTCCCCGACGCATCGTGGGCACGTTCGTAGGCGGGGAATCCGAATTCCATCGCCACACTCCTGGGCTTGACCGTATCGGTTGAAAAGCCCAGGCCTGGGCGGTCGAAGCCGGGCGCGGGGGAGTCGTCAGCCCGCGCAGAACCGACGGCCGCCACCAGCAGAACCGCGACAGAAACCAGGCGCATGAGAGCATCACAAGAGGAAGGCGCGCCAGCATGCGCCGGTCCAGCGTGCGAACGATGTGAGGGGCACTCAGCCTTCGATGCGGGCGAAACGCGGCTGCGGGCCCTGCTCGCCCGGTACCTGCTCGACGAACATGGCGTACGGGCGCACCCACAGGTCGCCGTCGCCGTACAGGGCGCGGTACAGCACCTGCGGCTGCAAGGTCTCGCTGCTGCGCACGATATCGATTACTTCATACAGACCGCCCTTGAAATGGCGGTAGCGGCCCGGCTCGAGGCGGGGCAGGGGGCTGAGGTCGGACATGCGGGGAGTTTACTTCCGCGCGGGCGCGGGCGGCAGCGCGCACCAGGCGTCGATGGCCTCGGCGGTGTTGGCCAGGCCCTGCGCCTGGGCCAGCTCCCACGGCCGCTCGCAGCGTGCGCTGCGCTGGCACCACTGGTAGCCGGCCGAACCGATGCAGCCGTGTGCGTCGCGATCGCCACCGACACCGGGCGTGGCGATGGCGGGATCGCGCGCAGGTGCGGGCTCGGGCGCGGGCTGGGCGCAGCCACTCGCGGCCAGCATCAGCAGCACCGGCAGGAAGGCGATCTTCATTGGCGTGGCCTCGGGAGCAGGGACCTTAGTGTCCGTCGCATGCGCCTGGGCGACAAGCGCTCAGCTGATGCTGGCGCGCACCAGTTCCTCGAACAGGATCAGATAGCTGGCCACGAAGTAGAACTTCAGCAAGGTCGAACGCTGCAGCGGAAGCGAGGTGCGCATGTGGAAGGGGCCCCTGTTAGTGACGGTAGTGTGAAGCGCGACTGACTTCGTGACAAGGGTCACGAAAAACTTTCACTAAACCGACTCAGGGATGTGACGGGGGTGGAGTTCTGACGTTCTGGTCAGGAATTTTCGTACTAATCTGATAGGCACTCCCTGATGGCCTGCCTAGGGTGGACGGCAACCGCAGGCGCACCGGCGCCGCTGCCCGTTCCCTTCAAGGAGTCCACCATGGTCATTACCGTCAAATGCAGTGCCGCACAGTGGTCCGTTCTGGACCCGGCGACTGCGGTCGCCGAATCCTTCGCCAGCGGCGCCGCCGCCTTCGATGCCGCCCTGCGGCGCGCCAGCGACCACCACCGCCGCACCGGCCAGGACAGCACGGTGCGCGTGGAGGCCCTGGGCAACACCGTGGACGCGGTTCATTTCAGCCACTAATGCGGCGGCGCACGAAGGTCAGGCGGCTTCGGCCTGTGCCAGGGCCCGGTCGACGAAGCGGCACAGCCAGGTCGCGCTGATGTTCTTGCCGTAGACGTGGCGGATCTGCCTGGGAAACGCCTTGTCGCGCAGTAATTGCTGCGGTTGTCGGGCGAGCACCAGGATCTGCAGGTCACGGCGCAGGCAGCAGACCCTGCGCAGAAGCGGAATGCCGTCGGTCTGGCCGATGGTCGGCATACAGGGGTCGATCACCAGCGCACGGCACCGTGGGTCGGCGATGTGCGTCAGTACTTCCGAGGGCGACCGCACTTCATGGATTGTTTCAGTTTCCAGCACCGGGTGAATATGTAACCGTAGCTCATTGCGGATCCAATAATTGGCGTCGGCGATGACCAGCGTGGCGGAGGGCAGGCGCCATCCATTGTTTCCGTCAGCCATCAGAAGTGCCAGAAGTATTGCTGCTGAGCTGTAGCGTTGAAAATGCGCATGTCAGGCGAAATTGTGGTCAGAAGCGTCGGCACGATTCAGGGAGCAGAGTCTCATCGATGCCCAGGGATGCTCTGCACTTCCATCCAGAGGGCGCAGTGGACCGCTCAAGACTCAAGTGCACCCGTCTGAGATGCTTGTCTGGTCTTATGTTGCATTTGATGTGCAACGTGTCAGAGGTGCGTGATATCTCGAAGCTCTGGCAATGCGCCCCGGTCTGCGGCAGGCCGAATTTTTCCGGCATCGGGACGCTGGTGTCATCTGTATCCCACCCTTCGGAAATAAATGTCTCTACACCGGCTTTGCCGCTGGCGAGCTCGGACAGCGCACCGCTGAGCTTGGCTTTCGTGGCGAATCGCTGGTATTGGGGCAGGGCGATCATGCCGAGAATACTGATGATCGCAACCACCACCATCAGTTCGATAAGCGTGAATCCGTGGTTCCGGATTGCCTTCGCCGGCGGATACGATGCTGGCGGAACGGAAATATACATGTAGGCTTTCCAGCTGGTGAGCGTGCGGGTCAACGGAGGGCGCCCCTTTCATGGGGTCACCCCCTCGGGATTTGTCGCGGTCAGCTGCGGCAGGGCTCAGGCAGCAGCTCCTCGTCGCTGATAGTGCTCTCGCAGCTCCAGACGCCAGACCTGCTGCGGACGAGGGTGAGCGTTTGGTCGCCTGTGCCGTAGCTGGAATCGTTCTTGAGTTTGCAGACAAGGCTGCTGGTGCCGGCCAGGCCATCCAGTGATGCATCGAAGGACTTGCACCGCGACCCAGCCATCGGCAACCCAAGCGCTTGCGGACTCACGGAGCTGACGTCCGTGCCTTCTGCGAGCAGCGCTTCCACTCCGACTTTACCAGGCGCCACTTCGGCCAATGCAGCAGCCAGCTTGGCCTTGGCCGAGAACGACTGGTACTGCGGCAACGCGATCATTGCCAGGATGCCGATGATCGCCACCACCACCATCAGCTCGATGAGCGAGAAACCTCTCTGTCGGGAAAGGCTAGTGGGTGTGCGACGCGCGTTCGTGTCAGGGATATTCATCATGATCCTCCATGGCTGGTGTATTTAGTGGGGCGCTGTGGAACGCGTGTTCCAGTGCGTGGCCATAGATAATCACCAGAACATCCGGATCGATATTCAAGGATTGGTAAAAGTGTCGCGGCACCGATGCAATTACGATTACTTGAATGCAACAGCACTGCACGCCGCGGGCAACAGTTGCGGATCTGCAACGTCGGCTTCGCAATGCCACGCACCGTGTGGGCTGCGACGCAGTACCAGCGTGCCGTGCACGCGTGCGTCCTCTTGCAGCTCGCAGCTCAGGCGGGCGTGCCCCGTGTGTGGGAGGTGCAGCCTGAGATGCGCGCAGAACGCGGCACTGGCAGGCAAGCCCAGGTGCCGGTCCCCGGGTTCCAGATCGTCCTCGGCGTAGCTGGTTTCGATCGCCTGGATCACAGAGGCAAGACTGGTCACGGTGGCGTGCAGTCGTGCTCGTTGGCTGTCGCTGCGTGTCAAAGGCATCAGCAGGATAACGGCGTAAAGCGTGATCCATGCCGCAGCAACCAAGAAAGCCACCCAAGGCCGTGCCCGGGGTGGCTGCATGTCGTCTGCGGGTGGTGTGGAAGCGTGCCGCATGGCGTTGGCTCCAGTGCAGTAAATGCCGCAGGACGACATCCCACGGGCCGGGGCCGCTCTCCCCAGCGGCCCCGGCATTCCCTTCCCCTTCCTGTCGTCTGCCGGCCGTGCGTTACAGCGCCAGCGAGCTTTCCACGTCCAGCACCATGCGGCGGGCCAGCGCGAGGTTGGCCTTCTGCCGGTCGAGCACGACGTAGAAGAACAGACCCTTCTTGGCCGACACCGGGCGCAGCACGTGATAGGCGCGGCCCAGGGTGATCAGGATGTCCTCGATGTTGTCGTTGAGGTTCAGTGCCTCAGCGGTCTTCATCTTGGCACGCAGCACTTCGGTGTTGCCGGCCGCGGCCAGCTCCATGTCCACGCCGGAGCCGGCGTTGCCGAGCAGCATGCCGCTTTCATAATCGACCAGAGCGACGGCTTGCGCGCCGTTGATCTGCATGAGCGTGTCCAGGCATTTGTTGATTGCGGTATTCATTTCAATGGTCCGTTGCGGGTGTTTGGAGGAAAACAGTCGTCTGAGCAGAGAGAGGGACATTCATCGTGTCGTGTTGTCGGCCAGCGTGCGCACGCACTGCTTGGCGTGCCACAGGGCATTGCCGATGACGCAGCTGTGGTCGCACGCGGTCATCAGCAGCCGCGGCTGCGTTCCGGGAATGGCCAGCATCAGCACCTTGCCGTCGGCGGCATCGAGGATCAGCGTGTCCAGCTCGCCAAAGCGCAGTTCGCGGCCGAGTGCGCTGGCCAGGC
Source organism: Stenotrophomonas cyclobalanopsidis (assembly GCF_008710035.1). Taxonomy (GTDB): domain Bacteria; phylum Pseudomonadota; class Gammaproteobacteria; order Xanthomonadales; family Xanthomonadaceae; genus Stenotrophomonas; species Stenotrophomonas cyclobalanopsidis. The sequence goes on from NZ_VYKI01000025.1 coordinate 29,192, forward strand.
CCAGCATCGAGCTGGTCATCGCGGCCAGACGGTCGGCGACGTTGCCCTTGGGGCCGGCCTGCGCGAGCGCGAAGCCGTCGGCGCTGGCAACAACGATGGCCTGTACGCCGGATACGTCGCGCGCCAACGCATTCAATGCCGCTGCGGCGTGGAGGGAGTCATTCATCGGCGGTCGTCATGGCGTTGCATTCGATCTGGCTCATCAGCAGATCCATGGCGGTGATGGCCTGCTTCATGTCGCGCGGGTCCAGCGGCAATGCGGGCAGGTGCGGCGCGTGCTCGCCCAGCCACGCCTGCCAGTGCGGCAGGACCGGGTCGTCGGTGCGCCCGCACTTGGTGATGCCGATGACCACCGGCAGGGTGGGCGCGTGTTCGGCAATCGCCTGCAGATGCTGGCCGGCGAGGGTGGCGTTGACGCACTTGCTGCCATCGACCAGCACGATCGCGCCTTCGGCACCTGCCAGCAGGATCGGCCAGATGTACGAGAAGCGTTCCTGCCCGGGCGAGCCATACAGGCGCAGGCGGTCACCCCCGGGCAGGTCGATGTCGCCATAATCCATCGCCACAGTGGTGTACTCCTTGCCGACGCTGGGGTCGGTGTTGCGGGCTTCGGTCACCACCGCCTTGCCTTGGGTAAGGGTCTGCACGAGGGTGGATTTGCCGGCACCGAGCGGGCCCATTACTACGATTTTGTGCTCACGCACGGTCATGCACTCCAGCGGATACGAAGTTGGCGCCACAGGTTGACGAGGCCGTCGGTGGGCGAGGGGCGGACCGGTGCGTCCTCGCCCATGACCGGAAAGGCATAGGCGGTGAGGAAGGCGGCGTTGAAGAACGACTGCACCGCGCGTTGCGGCATGTCGAGAATTTCGCAGCACGCCTGCACCGAGGCGCCCTGTTTGATCAGCAGCGCACAGAGACGGAAGTGGTCGGGGCGGTGCGCGAGGATGCGGAAATCCGGCCAGCGGCGCAGGCGCAGCTTTGCGTCCAGCTGCAGCGGGTGCATCAGCCGGTCGAGCCGCGTTGCGGCCAGCCCGATGTTCCACAATGTCGGGCGCAGTGGCAGGTTGCTGGACACGGTCGCGCGCTGCTCGAACAACTCCTGCGGCACCGGTGCCAGGCTCAACGCGGGGTGCTCCTCGGCCAGCAGTTTCTGCAGCAGGGTCAGTGCGATCGGCGCGGGCGCCGTGGTCATCAAGCGGTCGTTCTTCGCATCCAGCCAGCACACCGTCGCATCGTCATGGATGACTGCCGCGTAGGCAGGCCGGCGCGGCACCGCGGTGTCGCCAGCGAGGTGGATGCGCAGCTGCTGCACGAACGGCAGGGCGGCCGACGGCAGTGTCGCTGGCGCCATCGGTGGCGGCGCGAACAGCTCGCTGGGATCCTCGAAAGATGAGCGACGGAATCGGACCATGGGGCTCGGCGCAGTGAATGATCGGGGATCGCCATCTAATCGTTTTTCCGAATTCCGGGCCATGAAACTATTGGGAAAGTTGCGCTTTGTTTTCGGTTTGCGTTGGTTTATGCAATTAGTTGAAACCCGCAAATGTCTTTGTTCTGAGGATTATTGAAAAGATGCAATGTTAAGTTGACGGCCTGCCGATTGATTATTAGCGTCCTCGCTGCGCATTGCGGCGTGGCTGCACAGGGATAATCATCATGCTCACTCGAATTGCCATCGCAGACGATCATCCGATCGTGCTGCTGGGTACCCGCGTGGTGGTCGAGGCCGGCGGCCGGCACCGCGTCGTGGCGGAGGCGCACAGCGCCGAACAGCTGCTCTCCTGCCTGGCCAGCGAGCCGGTGGACCTGGTGGTGACCGATTTCTCCATGCCTGGTGGCAGACGCTCCGATGGCCACGCGATGTTGCAGGCGCTGCGTCGCAATCACCCTGATGTGCCGGTGATCCTGGTCACCATGATCACCAACGCGACCTCGCTGCACATGGCCCTGCGCTCGGGCGTGCGCGGCCTGGTCCACAAGGGCAGTGGCGCGGACAATGTGCGCGAAGCGGTCGACGTGGTGCTGGCGGGGCGCCTCTACCTGGACCCCGTGCTGGCGCCCTGCCTGCAGGATGCCGGGCGCGAGCGGTCGCTGTCGGTGCTGTCGCCGAAGGAGCTGGAGGTCCTGCGCCTGTATGTGTCCGGTCCGTCGATCACCGAGATCGCCGCGCAGTTGCGGCGGACCGTCAGCACCATCAGCCGGCAGCGTCAGTCGGCCATGCGCAAGCTCGGCATCAGCAATGACGCCGAACTGTTTGCCTATGCGTTCGAGGAGAAGCTGGGCACGCCGCAGGGCGGCGTTGCCATTGGCCACTGATCGTTGGCGCACGCACTGGCCCGGTCAGGCCCGGTTGGGTTGCTTGAACGGAATGGGAATCACGCCGCGTGCCCCCTCTGTGCGTCGCGCGCGGAATCCCGGATGCTGGCGCCATCGTATTCATCGGGAGAAATGGTAATGGGCAAGGGATCGGGCTGGGGGCTGGGGTGGGGTAGCGTGGCGTGCCTGGTGCTGCCGATGCTGGCAGCCGCCGGTGCCGCGCAGGCGCAGGGTTATGGCCATGACGACCGCTACGACAACCGTGGCAGCGGCATCGTGCGCTGCGAGTCGGTCAAGAACCGCAGCAACGAATGCCGCCTGGATGGGCGTCCGCGGCTGATCCGGCAGTTGTCCGGTTCGGCGTGCGTGGAGGGCCGTACCTGGGGCCGGTCGCGCGGCGGTGTGTGGGTGACCCAGGGCTGCCGCGCCGAGTTCGTGGGTGAATCGCGCGGCGGTGGCTGGGGCCATGGCGGCGGCTGGGGCGGCAACGGAGGCCAGGTGATCGCCTGCCATTCCAACGATCGCCGGCAGAAGTACTGCGACGCGCGCATCCGCCGCGACGTGCGCCTGGTCAAGCAGGATTCCCGCAGCCCCTGCGTGGAAGGCCGCACCTGGGGCTGGGACCGCCGGGGTGTGTGGGTCAGCGACGGCTGCCGGGCCCAGTTCCAGATCAACTGATTGGACGATGGTGGCGTTATCGTCGTCGAGATTCAGATTAATCTGATGGCGGTCACAGTTCATTCCTCGTATCGTCGGCACCCGGGGGCAGTGCGCCTCCCGGTGTGCCCACCGTCATCGAGACGCTGTTCAAGGAGTGAGCAACGCATGTTGATCCGTCTGCAATGTGAGCAGCGCCAGTGGCGCGTGCTGCACCCGGACAAGCCGGAACCGATCGAGTTCCGCGACGGTGTCCGCGCCTTCGATTTCGCCGAAACCCTCGCGCGTCTGCATTTCACCGACACCGGCCAGCGTGCAGCGGTGCGCGTGGAAGCCAGTGGCGCGTTTGTCGAGGCGATCAGCTACGGCTGAGGCTGGGGTCAGAGCCCTTCCCGCAGGAAAGGGCTCTGACCCCTCATCCACGCATGGCGTGGATCTACTCAGCTCGCCGCGCTCAGCGGCGGCGTACCGCTGGCCAGCTTCGGCCAGCGCTTGAGCACTGCGGCGCGGATGCCGGCGGCATCGATACCGGCTTCGGCCAGCAGGTCCTCGCGGCTGGCGTGGTGCTGGAAGGCATCAGGCAGGCCCAGGTGCAGGATCGGGCGCAGCACCTCTTCGGCATTCAGCAGTTCGGCCACGGCCGAGCCGGCGCCGCCGGCCACCACGTTGTCCTCGATCGTCACCAGGCCATCGTGGCTGTTGGCCATGGCCAGCACCAGCTCGCGGTCCAGCGGCTTGATGAAGCGCATGTTGACCACGCTCAGGCCCAGCTCGCGGCCGACCTGTTCGGCGGCGGCCACGCTGCTGCCGAAGGCAAGCAGCGCGACGCGGCTGCCCTGCACGCGCAGTTCGCCCTTGCCGATCGGCAGGGTCGACAGGTCGCTGCCGGCATCGACGCCGGTGCCGGTGCCACGCGGGTAGCGCACGGCGGCCGGGCCCGGGTGCTGCAGGCCGGTGCTCAGCATCTGCCGGCATTCGGCTTCGTTGGACGGCGCCATCACCACCATGTTCGGCACGCAGCGCAGGAAGCTCAGGTCGAGGTTGCCGGCATGGGTTGCACCGTCCGGGCCGACGACGCCGGCGCGGTCGATCGCAAACAGCACGTCCAGGTCCTGGATGGCCACGTCATGCACCAGCTGGTCGTATGCGCGCTGCAGGAAGGTGGAGTAGATCGCCACCACCGGCTTGCCGCCCTGGGTGGCCATGCCCGCGGCCAGGGTCACCGCATGCTGTTCGGCGATGGCCACGTCGAAGTAGCGCTGCGGGTATTCCCTGCTGAAGCGCACCAGGCCGGAGCCTTCGCGCATCGCCGGGGTGATGCCGTACAGGCGCGGCTCGGCGGCGGCGGCATCGCACAGCCAGTCGCTGAACACATCGGTATAGGTCGGCTTCCTGGCGCCGGTCTTGGCGACCAGGCCCTTGTCCGGATCGAACGGACCGACCGCGTGGTATCCGATCTGGTCGCCCTCGGCCGGCTCGTAACCCTTGCCCTTGGTAGTCATCACGTGCAGCAGCTTCGGGCCCTTGGAGGCGCGTAGCGTCTTCAGCGTGGACAGCAGGGCAGGCATGTCGTGGCCGTCGATCGGACCGGTGTAGTGGAAGCCCATTTCCTCGAACATGGTGGACGGCACGAACATGCCTTTCCAGTGTTCTTCCCAGCGCTTGACGAAGCGCGCGGGGTTGTTCTTCTTGTCGCCGAGGATCTTCTTGCCGCCTTCGCGCAGCGCGTTGAGCGTGCGGCTGCCGGTGGCGCGGCCGAGCATCTTGGTCAGCCCGCCGACGGCCTCGGAGATCGACATGTTGTTGTCGTTGAGGATCACCAGCAGGTTCGGTTCCGGATCCATGCCGCCGGCATGCATCAGCGCCTCGAAGGCCATGCCGGCGGTCATCGCGCCGTCGCCGATGACGGCCACGACCTTGCGGTCATCGCCCTGCGACTGGCGCGCGATGGCCATGCCCAGCGCCGCCGAGATCGAGGTGGAGGAATGGCCTACGCCGAAGGTGTCGTACTCGCTTTCCTCGCGCTTGGGGAACGGCGCCACGCCGTCCTTCTGCTTGACGGTGTGGATCTCGTCGCGGCGGCCGGTGAGGATCTTGTGCGGGTACGTCTGGTGGCCGACGTCCCAGACCAGCTGGTCGTGCGGGGTCTGGTACAGGTAGTGCAGGGCCACGGTGAGTTCGATCACGCCCAGGCCGGCGGCGAAATGGCCACCGCTCTTGCCCACCGATTCGATCAGGTAGGCGCGCAGCTCATCGGCGACCGCGCGCATTTCGGATTCGTCGAACGTGCGCAGGTCATCGGGCGTCTGGATGCGCGCGAGGCGGGGATAGCGGGCAGAGTCGATCATCGTGTTCGCACTTGTTCTGAACGCCCATTTTCGCCCTCAATCGGGGGTGGGGCAAGCAAACGCCGCCGCCCGTGACAGGACGGTGAGGGTTGCCGGTGCCGGTGTTCAGGTGCTGAGCTTGGATCGCTTGGGCAGCTGCGCCTTCAGGAAGGCCATCTGGTCGGCCAGGATGTTGCGGTTGGAGAGGATCAGGTGCTCGATCCAGCTGGGCCGGTAGGGGATGGCCAGCAGGGGCATGTTGGCCTGCTGCGGGGTGCGGTTGCTCTTGCGCGAGTTGCACTGGAAGCAGGCGGTGACCACGTTTTCCCAGCAGTCCAGGCCGCCCTTGGACAGCGGCATGACGTGGTCGCGGGTGAGGGTGGGGCGGTTGAACTGCTGGCCGCAGTACAGGCACAGGTGGGCGTCGCGGGCGAACAGGGCCGGGTTGGTCAGGTTTGGCGTGGGGTCCGGGGCGCGCGAGCGGGCGTGGCCGCGGGCGGCGATGATCGGATGCAGGTCCATGCCGCTCTGCAGGCCGCTGAGCCGGTTGGTGCCGCCGTGGATGTGCAGGCACGGGTCGCCCAGTGTCCAGGACACCGCATTGCGGGCGTAGAGACAGGCGGCGTCCTGCCAGGTGATCCAATCCAGGACGCGTCCGTGGGCGTCAAGCGAGAGCAGGCGGACGGTGCCGGGGCGATGCAACGGGCTGGCATTGGGCGATGACGCGGCGCCCGGAGCAGAAATCGAGGCTCCGGCTTCGATCAGACCCAAGCGTGTAGTGTCTGTCTCCATCGGGAAAACAGCTTATACCCGAATCATTGCGATTTGGATATCGCCTGGTGGGCGATATCCAAATCGCAATGATTCGGGTCCGCGCATTCCTCGATCTGCCGGGGCGTCAAGGCTGGGGTCAGAGCCCTTTCCCATTGGCAAAGGGATCCGACCCCGTGGGGTCAGGCGCCGAAGCGCTCGTCGTCCATGGCCATCAGCGGGGCGGCGCCGGCCTGCATCGCGGCGGCATGGGCGAGGGTGCGCGGCAGCACGCGGGCGAAGTAGAAGCGGGCGGTTTCGCGCTTGCCCTGGGCGAAGGCGGCGCCGTGCGCGCTGGCGTCGGCGGCGGCCACGCTGCGGGCCCACCAGTAGGCCAGCACCACGTAACCCGAATAGAACAGGTAGTCGTAGCTGGCCGCGCCCAGTTCGTCCGGGTTGCCGGCGGCGCGCTTGAGCACGTCCATGGTCAGCGTGCCCCACTCGGCGGCCTTGGCCTGCAGCGGGCCGATGAACTCGGCCAGTGCCTCGTTGCCTTCGTGTTCCTTCGCGAAGGCTTCGATCTCGGCCAACATCAGCTTCAGGCCGGCGCCCTGGCTGGACGCAGTCTTGCGACCGATCAGGTCCAGCGCCTGGATGCCGGTGGTGCCTTCATACAGCGTGGTGATGCGTGCATCGCGGGCCAGCTGCTCCATGCCGTGCTCGCGGATGTAGCCGTGGCCACCGAAGCACTGCAGGGCGTTGTAGGTGTTCTCGATGCCCCATTCGGTCTGGCAGGCCTTGGAGATCGGGGTGAGGAAGCTGACCAGGGTGTCGGCGCGCTCACGCTCGGCGGCATCGTCGGCGCTGTGCGCCACATCGATGAGCGTGGCGGCGTGCAATGCCAGCAGGCGGCTGCCTTCGACCAGCGACTTGATGGTCAGCAGCATGCGCCGCACGTCCGGGTGCACCAGGATCGGGTCGGCGGCCTTCTCCGGGAACTTCGCGCCGCTGAGCGCGCGCGACTGCAGGCGCTCACGGCTGTACTTCAGCGCGTTCTGGTAGGCGCGCTCGGACAGGCCGATGCCCTGCAGGCCGACGCCCAGGCGCGCGGTGTTCATCATGGTGAACATCGCCTGCAGGCCCTTGTGCGGCTGGCCGACCAGGTAACCCTGGGCACCGTCGAAGTTCATCACGCAGGTGACCGAACCCTTGATGCCCATCTTGTGCTCGATCGAGCCGCAGCGCAGTGCGTTGCGCTCGCCGACGTTGCCATCGCGGTCGACCTTGTACTTGGGGGTGACGAACAGCGAGATGCCCTTGGCGCCCGGAGGGGCGTCGGGCAGCTTGGCCAGCACCAGATGCACGATGTTCTCGGTCAGGTCGTGCTCGCCGGCAGTGATGAAGATCTTGGTGCCGGTGATCGCGTAGCTGCCATCGGCATTCGGTTCGGCCTTGGTCTTCAGCAGGCCCAGGTCGGTGCCGCAATGCGGTTCGGTCAGGCACATGGTGCCGGTCCAGCGGCCTTCGATCAGCGGCTTGAGGAAGGCGTCATGCTGCCAGGCCTCGCCGTGCTGCTTCAGCGCTTCGATGGCGCCATGGGAGAGCAGCGGGAAGTTGCCCCAGGCCAGGTTGGCGGCGTTGATCATCTCGTTCAGCGACACGCCCAGGGTGTGCGGCAGGCCCTGGCCACCCAGTTCCGGGGCCGCGGTCAGGCCGGTCCAGCCGCCATCGACGAACTGGTCGTAGGCCTGCTTGAAGCCGGGCGGGGTGGTCACTTCACCGGTGGCCTGATCGAGCACGCAGCCGATCTCGTCGCCCACGCTGTTGAGCGGCGCCAGCACGCTGGCGCTGAAACGGCCGGCTTCTTCCAGCACGGCATCGACCACGTCGGCGGTGGCGTCGGTGAAACCCAGGCGGGCGAACAGCGGTTCGACCTTGAGCACGTCGTGCAGGGCGAAACGGAGGTCGGAAAGCGGGGCGGTGTAGCTGCTCATCGGTGACGTCTCGATCAGGACAAAAGGGCGCGGCAGGCGATGCCGCGGCGAAAGGGGAATCTCAGCGCAGCACGCCGGGCAGGCCCGGGGCCTGGTTGAGGGTGCTGCGGCCGCTGATGTCGAAGCTGCGCTGCTTCTTTTCCTGCGGGGTGGCGGCCACCGTGCCCTTCAGGCCATAGGCCAGGGTGCGGTTGCCGGCCAGGGCGTCGGCCACGACCAGGCGCGCGCCGGAGCTGGGCACCAGGTTGAGGTTGATGACGTCGGCCGAGGTGCCGCCGATGGAGATGGCCGGCTTGGCCTGCAGGGTGCCTGCTTCGGTGTCGCCGACGGTCAGGGTCAGCGAGACATCGTCGAAGGTCATGGGCATCGAGCTGTAGTTCTGCAGGCGCAGGGCCACGGTCCAGTTGCCGTCGGCGCCCACGGTGAGCTGCTGAAGGCTGGCCGCCGGTTCCGAAACACGCTTGACGATGCCATCGCTGCAAGCAGCCAGGGCCAGGGTGCACAGGACGATCAAGGCGAAACGGAAACGGTGGAGCATGGGCGCAGGTCCTTTATAGGGGGTGCGTGGGATAAGCATACTACGGCGTATGGTGGAATGGATCGCCCGTGGCGACCCGTCGCAGAGGGTAGCGCGTGAACATTAACCGCAGGGGCGCGACGCGCAGCCGCGCGCGAAGCGCCCGCAGGGGTGCTCCATGCGTGGCGGGAGGGCCCGGGTTCAGTCGGCCGGCGTGGGCGCGGGATCGCGCAGCGGGGCCATGATCTTCAGCGGCGCCAGGTCGTAGCCCATCGCTACGGCCTTGGCCTTGAGCTGCTCGAACAGCGTGCGGTCCATCTCCGGCAGGCGCGAGAGGATCCACAGGTACCTGCGGTCGGGTTCACCGACGACCGCCCACTGGTACTCAGGGTCCAGCGCGATGACCCAGTAGTCGGCCCAGACCAGCGGGACCCAGCTCAGCCAGTCCGGGGCGAAGCGCACCTGCAGCTGGCCGGGCTGGCCTTCTACCGGGCGTGCCACGCCATCGGCCACCACCCGTTCGCCCTCGCGGTTGCGGCAGGCATTGGTGACGCTGATGCGGCCATCGCGGCGCAGCCCGTAGTTGGCGGTGATATCACCCACGCACTGCTTCTGGAACGACACCGGCAGATGCGCGATTTCGTGCCATTGGCCGGCATAGCGATCGATGTCCAGGGCCTCGACCGCGCGCACGGGTTCGGCGGCGAACGTGGGCGCGGCGGCCAGCAGCAGGCAGGTGAACAGGGCAGGGCGAAGACGCATCGACATGGGAAGGCTCCGGGCGAGAGCTTCGAGCGTAGGCGAGTGGCGGCGGTGGGGTGTGAATGCCGCGAGTGGGCAAAAAAAAGACCTGCATTTCAGCAGGTCTTCAAACTGGTGGCCGAGGACGGAATCGAACCGCCGACACGGGGATTTTCAATCCCCTGCTCTACCAACTGAGCTACTCGGCCAGTTTGGCTAGCCAACCGCGCGGACGCAGTGGCCGGAAAAAAAAGACCTGCATTTCTGCAGGCCTTCGAAAGTGGTGGCCGAGGACGGAATCGAACCGCCGACACGGGGATTTTCAATCCCCTGCTCTACCAACTGAGCTACTCGGCCACTTGTTTCGTTGCAGCGAGGTCGCTGCCGAGGACGCGCATGTTACGGAGGTAGACCGCATTCGGCAAGCGTTTTGGCAAAAAACCTTCACATTGCCGTCTGCGCGCGCGCAAGTGCTTGATCCTCGGTGCCCTGCAGGCAGCCGCAGCGGGTAGCGCGGGGCCTCTGGTATTTCGCCGGGCATGCCCCGGCGCAACCAGACGATGTTGGTCGCCAGGTCAGGGTAGCGCGGGGCCGCGCGCCGCGAGCGCGCAGCGCGGCTCCTTTGGTATTTCGCTGGGCATGCCCCGGCGCAACCAGACGATGTTGGTCGCCAGGTGAGGGTAGCGCGGGGCCGCGCCCCGCGAGCGCGCAGCGCGGCGCCGTTGGTATTTCGCCGGGCATGCCCCGGCGCAACCAGACGATGTTGGTCGCCCGGTGAGGGTAGCGCGGGGCCGCGCCCTGCGAGCGCGCAGCGCGGCGCTGTTGGCATTTCGCCGGGCATGGCCCGGCGCAACCAGACGATGTTGGTCGCCCGGTGAGGGTACCGCGGGGCCGCGCCCTGCGAGCGCGCAGCGCGGCGCCGTTGGCATTTCGCCGGGCATTGACCGGCGCAACCAGACGATGTTGGTCGCCAGGTGAGGGTAGCGCGGGGCCGCGCCGCCCGAGCGCGCAGCGCGGCGCCGTTGGTATTTCGCCGGGCATGGCCCGGCGCTGCCGGTACAGGCCAATGCGGCTCACGGCGCGAACCGTACCTGCCGTGGGTCGCTGACGCTGATCTGCGTCTGGTAGTAATACCTGCCGCTGGGCTGGCCGTTGCCGTTGATGAAATCGATGCGGACCTGGCGCGCGGTACCACGCACCAGCAGGCGGCGGTTCTGCAGGTGGTCCAGCTTCAGGCCCAGCGCGCTTTCCAGCCCCGGGCGCAGGGCCGAGTCCATGTTGAGGGTGATGTTCAGCGGGTGCCGGTAGTCGCGTTCGCTGTTGAGGTAGATGCGGCCATCGTCGCTGCCGATGGCCTGCACGGTCATGGCGAAGATGCCGGAAATACCGCGTGCCGGATCGTCCTGTGCGGCGCGCACGGCTTCGTAGTTGCCGATGTAGCCGGGCATCGGCGGCGGCGCAGCGGCCAGGCGGTGGGCACAGCCGGTCGTGAGCAGCAGCGGGGCCAGCAGTGCGGCCAGCAGGGTGGGGCGGTACATGGCGCTTCCTTGTGCGTCGGTGATGTGCCGATTCTGGCCGCGCGAGCGTTGCAGCCACAAGCGCGCTGTCCAACCTGCCCGCCGATGGGTCATGCTGGACGCCTGTTGCATCGACCAGGGATGGACATGCCAAAGAGCGCCGACGTTCATGCCATTGACTGGGCAACGCTGCAGGGTGCCTACGGCGACGCGTCTGAAGCGGGCGCACTGCTGGCATCGATGATGGACCCGCAGCACCAGCAGGACTGGAACGACATCTGGTCGCACCTGTGCCACCAGGGCACGGTCTACTCGGCCAGCCACGCGGCGCTGCCGGTGCTGTTGTCGATCGCGCGGCAGACCGGGCGCAGCGACGGAGATGATGCACTGCTGCTGGCCGGCGCTATCGTTGCCGGGTCGGACGTGGGCGACCCTGGGCTGGTGCCGCATGGCGATGTCATCCAGGCGTTGCGCAGCAAGGTGCACAAGCGCCTGCAAGGCACGGGCAAGGATGCGGTGCCGCTGTCCGAGGATGGTCACGGTGAACGTGGCTGGCTGCGCCAGGCCTGGCTGGGCCTGAGTGGCGAGAAGGCCTGGTCGCAGCACCTGGACCGGCTTGCTGAGGGTGAGATCGTAGGCGAGTGCGTAGCCTGTTCGGCGGATCTGTACTGCACGCTGGATGCGGAAGCGCCGTACGTGTGCCATGAGGATCCGGTGTTCGGCGCGCCGTCGGCGACGACTGCACTGTTGCCGGGCGAACCGGTGGGCGTGGCCGAGCAATGGCTGATGCACCAGGTGCGCGACGATGGCGACCAGCGCGCCGAGCAGTTGCTGGCGCTGGCGTTCGGTCATTCCACTTGCAGCGCCTGTGGGCATCCGTTCGCCGTGCGCGAATGCGTGCAGGCCTGAATTGCATGCCGCCCCTGCACGCGGCGCTCGCGGCGGCCTGACCCGCGCATCACCGGCGCGCGTCTAGCGTGCGTTGACCGGGCCGGCCTGTTGCCGGCCGGAGCGCCCCCATGAACGACAAGCAGAACCCCAACCAGCAGCAGGCCCGCGAGGGTGCCCAGGAAAGCCGCCAGGATCGCCGGCAGGATGAGGTGGCAAAGCAGCGGCCGGGCCAGGACGACCAGCAGGTGCATGACGCGCATTCGCGCCGGCCGCAGCGCAAGGATGGAAGCCAGGACCCGGCCTGAGCGCGCCGGTGGCCGCTGGCGCCCGGCCTATGGCTGCGCCAGCAGGGCCGACACTTCGCGGATGCGCAGGTCGAGAAAGCGTGCGTCGCGCGCGGAGATGAGGCTCGAACGAACGTACGCTTCGTAGTTCTCCCCGGCGCATCCGCCACCCGACAGGCAGACGGACGCCATCAGCGGTGAGCCGCTGCTGCAGTCATATCCCATGCGGCAGCCGACGATGCTCCACGCATGGCCCGAAATCGGATCGGAAGAGAGGTCCGCGTACCGGCCCGTGGCGCTGACGCCTGTGGGGTACGCCACCAGGTCGCCAAGCCGGAACAAGGCGGCCGGGTCTTTCGATCTGGCAACATCGTCCATCAGGCGCGTGTAGGCGGCCGCGTCCGGTTTCTCGCCGTTGAGCAACAGCAGCCGGGCCTGGGCGGCGAGGTCACCGCGGGTGGCTGCAGACTCAAGCCAAGCGCGGATGGCCTCGATCGGGATGATCTGGCCGCCGTCGACCTTCGCGCACAACGCTGCGGTGGAACGGGCAGTGCGCATCATTTCTGCCGTTTCCTCCGGGTACCGGCTGTGGCGGGCCATGACTTCGTAGCCCGGCAGGTAGTTTTCTGGTGCGATGTTGACCGCGAAGCAGCGCTCGTAGAGTTCAGCCAGTTCACGCTGGGAAACCGCGTCCCCTGACTGCGCCCGTGCCTTGAGATCGCCGAACGCGAATGCCTGCGGGCGCGGCGGGGCGGCGGTCGCAGGGCCGGCAGCGTGCAGGCCTGGCGCGGCGGGCGCTTTCGGGGAGGAGGGGTTCGCTGCGGGCGTGCGCGCACCGGCGGCGGTGCAGTGGTCACGGCCGTCGCCCGACCAGATGGCGTAGGCCCCGATGGCCAGAAGGACAGTCGCAGCAATCAGCGTCCGTGCGTTTTTCCCGATCACCCGCGTGTCCTCGTGGCCGATTCCGTTGCCAACCGTGCAACAAAAAAGGCCGGAAGCCCTGTCATTTCAGGAGTTCCGGCCTTCTGAGTGCGTTGCCGCACTGAATAGTGGTGGAGCCAAGGAGGATCGAACTCCTGACCTCGTCATTGCGAACGACGCGCTCTCCCAGCTGAGCTATGGCCCCACGGCGGGGCCAGTGTAGCGCTGCTGGCACCCCTTGCCAAGCGCGGCGCAGGATGACTTCCGCCACTGCGGGCATGCCGCCACAACTGTCAGCATGGGCCATTCATGCCCAAGGGAAGGAACCTGTATGCGCCGCTGGCTGTTCGCGTTGCTGCTCTCGCTGTGCCCGGTGACACATGCGGCGGAGCCTGGGTCGCCTCTGGTGTCCGTTGATGAACGCATCGAGCTGGCTGCGGTCGTGGCTCGCCTGGCCGGCTTCGAGGAGTTCCAAGGCGAGGGTGTCGCGTCCTACGATGCGGCTGTAGCGGCTTATTTCGTGCCCTTCGCCGCGCACCCTGCGGTTCTTCGGTTGCGCCAGTACAGGCACGAACGCAACATCGGCTACGGAGATACGGTTGCGTTGGCGGTACTGGCTGCCGATGCGGAGTGGACGCCGGCTGTCCCCATCAGAGACTGGCTGCCCGTTGCTTCCACCCATTGGGATGAGGTCTCCGCCACTCGGATGATGCGCGACCTAGCCGCGTTCGCAGAGGCCAGCCGTGCGACAGCTTTCTTTGCATCGCAACGGGGCGAGCTGCAGCAGATTGCGGCGGGACTGCAGGCTGCGCTGGGTGATGGCGTCGACCTGTCCTGGTTCAGCGCGCTGGAAGGCATGGCACACGTCGTACGGCTGCATGTCATCGTGGCCCCGTTGCATGGCCGTGGGAACTACGGACCTCGTGTCGTCCGCGCCGATGGCAGCATGGACGCCTGGGCGGTTATCGGGGTCGGGCAGGCACCGGATGCGGCACGCGTGCAGTGGAATGCAGAAGCCGTGCAGCGCCTGCTCGTGCACGAGACAGCGCACGCGTGGGCCAATCCCTGGGTGGACCGTAATGCGGGAGCCCTGCGAACGTCGGCTGAGCAGAGGGTGATTCCGGGTGTGTATGGCCAATGGAGACCGGTGCTGTATGAAACGGTGGCGCGCGCGCTGACGATCCGCTATTTCCTGGATCACACGCGTCCCGAAGCTGCGCGGCGCGCGATGGAGGAGGACGTGCAGCGCGGGTTCGAATGGACGGCTGCGCTGGCTGAACGATGGGCAGGCATGCACGCACCCTTGCACGAGCGAGCGTGGCTGTGCTGAGGCAGGTGCTGGCCGCGCCGCGGATGCCGCCGGCCTGGCAGGCGTGGCGGCTCCGGTACTGGCCCGCCAGGGGCGCTGCTGGGGTCGCGCCCGGACAGGCCGAGCTGCGCCTGCAGTTTGATCGGCCGATGCGCAGTGCGATTGGCGTGTTCGGGGAAAAGCTGCCTGATTTCCTTGGGCCTCCTCAGTGGAGCCCGGACGGTCGGGAGCTGGTGATGCCGGTCAGCATGGCTGCCGGCCGCGATTATGAAATCCTGCTCAATGATCCCGATGTGCCTGGCGGCTTTCGCAGTGCGCAGGGCGAGCGGCTGCCACCGCTGCGCTGGCAGTGGCGCACGGCGGCGCAGGCCGGGCCGGAGGACGGGTCGGAACAGCCATGATGGACGGCGCTGCCGCAATGACGGGTCAGGCCGCAGGCGCTCAGGCGTGACAGACTTTGGTTCTTCACCTATGGGTGAGCAGCGCATGACCGACTACCACCCGCTGGATTGCGACCTGCACGATGTGCTGGAAATCGCCTGCCTGCACCGCGCCCTGCTGCAGGTCGAACTGAGCGATGGCAGCCGTTTCGTGGCGCGGGCGCGGACCACCGTCAGCACTGCTGACAAGGAGGAGTTCCTGCTGCTGGATGCGGACGAGGGCGAGCGACGCATCCGCCTGGATCTGCTGCATGCGGTGGCGACTCTGGGCGCCGATGGGCAGCCAGGTGCACGTACGCTGCTGGGGCCCGGACCGGCCAACGCGGCGCAGGAATAGGGCGCACGGCCCACTTTGCCGCAGCGGGCGGCAAGCGGACTGCGACGGGGTGCGCAACGAAATCGTAACAATTCGGGCGATAATGAGCGCTTGCGCAGCGTCTCCCTTTTTCTACCGCCCGGCTCGCGCAGGCCGCACGGATGCCTCCTCAGAGCTCTCGATGCCTTCTCATACCGATTCCCGCCGTTCGTCGGGCATGTCGTCCGTTGTTACTTTCCGTCGCCATCCGCTGGCCCTGGCCTGTGCGGGCCTGGCCCTGGCCGCCAGCTTCGGTGCCGCCGCGCAGGACCACGCGCCGAGCGCGACCGCGCTGGACACGATCACCGTGACCGCCGAGCACCGCGAACAGAACCTGCAGGAAGTGCCGGTGTCGGTGGGCGTGGTGCAGGGCGAGCGCATGCGCGACTTCACCGCCGGCGGCGACGACACCCTGCTGGCGCTGTCCGGCCGCGTGCCGAGCCTGTATGCGGAAACCACCACCGGCCGCATTTTCCCGCGCTTCTACATCCGCGGCCTGGGCAACATCGACTTCTACCTGGGTGCCTCGCAGCCGGTGTCGATCATCCAGGACGATGTGGTGCTGGAACACGTGGTGCTGAAGTCCAACCCGGTCTATGACGTGGACCAGGTGGAAGTGCTGCGCGGCCCGCAGGGCTCGCTGTTCGGCCGCAACACCACCGCTGGCATCGTCAAGTTCGACACCCTGAAGCCGACCGACGAGTATACCGGCCGCGTCAGCGCCAGCTACGCCAGCTACAACAGTGTCTCGGTCGATGGTGGCTTCGGCGGCCCGATCAACGACATCGCCTCCTTCCGCGTGTCGGCCCTGTACCAGCACCGCGACGACTACGTCGACAACACCTACACCGGCCCCAGCGCCGATGGCACGGTCAGCCCGAGGAAGAACGCCATGGGCGGCTTCGACGACCGCAACGTGCGCGCGCAGCTGCTGCTCAAGCCCAGCGACCAGTTCTCGATCCTGGCCTCGGCCCACGCCCGCGACTACGACGGCACTTCGACCCTGTTCCTGCGCAACGCGCTGACCAAGGGCTCGAACCAGACCGACGTGCCGCGCGACAAGGTCGCCTACGACGAAGCCGGCAACAACCCGCAGGCCTACAAGACCTACGGCGGCTCGGTGAAGGCGCGTTATGACTTCGGCGCGGTCGACTTCACTTCGATCACCGCCTACGAAACCACCTCCGGATACAGCCGTGGCGACACCGACGGCGGCGCCGCGGTGAACTTCCCGGTCAACGGCGTGCCGAACGGCTACGGCCAGTCGATGGGCCAGATCCGCGACCTGGACCAGTGGACCCAGGAATTCCGCCTGGCCAGCCATGACGACAACGCCCTGCAGTGGCAGGCCGGCGCGTTCTACTTCAACGGCAGCGACACCACCGACTTCTACCAGCGCGCCTGGTTCCTGCAGGGCGCGGCCCGCAACCCGAACAACTGGGTGCGCCTGCGCAACAAGAACACCTCGTGGGCCGGTTTCGGCCAGATCAGCTATGCCTTCACCGACAGGTTCAGCATCACCGCCGGCCTGCGCCAGACCAAGGACGAGAAGCACACCCGTCTGCTGAAGACCGCGGACACCGCGGCCGGCGTGGTCACCTACAAGGGCCGTACGGACGTGAAGATGTCCGATACCACCCCGAGCTGGGACCTGAGCGCGATGTACCAGTTCAACTCGAACGTGAGCGTCTACGCGAAGGTGGCACGTGGCTTCCGTGGCCCGACCATCCAGGGCCGTTCGGCCGTGTTCAACGCCGACTTCACCACCGCCGATTCGGAAACGATCCTGTCGTGGGAAGCGGGCGTAAAGAGCAGCCTGTGGGACAACCGCCTGCGCCTGAACGCCACCGCGTTCACCTACACCGTCAACGACATCCAGCTCAACGGCAACGATTCGGACGGCAACGGCGTGCTGTTCAACGCCGACAAGGCCAAGGCCTACGGCTTTGAAGCCGACATGGAACTGCGCCCGATCCCGAACCTGACCCTGAGCGCCGGCCTGAGCCTGCTGCACAGCGAGATCCAGGACAAGCGAGTGTATGCGCAGGTCTGCGCGCTGAACGGCGCCGTGGTGTGCACGGTGAACGACCCGACCATCAGGGTCGGTGCGAACACTTTTGCCCAGATCGACGGCAACCCGCTGCCGAACGCGCCGAAGTACAACGTTAACTTCGCTGCGCGTTATGACTTCCCGGTCAGCGATGCCGGCACCATGTTCGTGTCCACCGACTGGAACAAGCAGGGTTACACCAGCTTCGTCCTGTACGACAGCAAGGAGTTCAACTCCAAGGGTGATTTCGAAGGCGGCCTGAAGCTCGGTTACTCCGGCAACTACGGTGCCTACGAAGTGGCGCTGTTCGCGCGCAACATCACCAACGAGAAGAACCTCAAGGGCGTGATCGAGAACTACATGGCCGCGGTCTACAACGAACCGCGCACCGTAGGTGTCTCGCTGAACATGAACTGGTAAGCACCGGTTCCATGCAGCACCCGGCAACGCCCCGCACCCGCGGGGCGTTGTCGTTTCCGCGAGCGGATGGACGAGCGGGGTAGAGTCGACTGTCAGTCGACTGCTCCAGCGGTCCAGCTTTAGTCGACCAACGGTCGACTCTACCCTGCCGGGATGTGGTGCTGATGGCGCTGGCGTGGTCAGGTGCCTTGTGCCATCAACGTGCCGGCAGCAAGGCCTGCAGGCGGGCTTCCAGTTCCTGCTGGCGCCAGCCGGCGAGGGCCGCCGGCCACTGGTGGCGCTCCAGGTAGCTTTCCAGGTGCTTGCGCGAGGCCAGCACGCCGTCGGCCAGGCCCAGTTCGCGGCTGCGCTCGGCCACCGCATCCTGCAGCTTCTTCACCAGCTGCTTGTTGGTGTCGGTGGCCTGCATGGCCAGCGGCGCATCGGCTTCGTCGTCCAGCGGCGTGGACAGCGCCTGCCAGACCGCGCCGGCCAGCTTGCGCGGTGCCTTCGGGAACTGCTCGAACAGCTTGCCCAGCGCGGCCGCATCGGCTGGCGGCGTGCGCGCGAGGGTTGCGGCCAGTTCGTTGTCCAGGATCCAGCTGCGCGGGCGGTCGCTGCTGCGTGCCTGCACGTCACGCCAGCGCAGCAGGCGCAGCAGGCGGTGCTGGGCCGGTGCATCGAGGAACTGCGCCGCACGCATGCCCAGGTGCGGCCAGCGCTCTTCATCATTGGCGACACTGGCCAGCAGGCGCTCGGCATCGTCGTGCAGCCACTGCTGGCGGCCCAGTGCCTGCAGCTTGCCGTCGATCGCATCATGCAGGGCGAACAGGTGCTCGACATCGTCGGCGGCGTACTGCAGCTGCGATTCGGACAGCGGCCGGCGCATCCAGTCCGAGCGGGTCTCACCCTTGGCCAGGGCGACACCGGTGATTTCCTGCACCAGCTTCTGGTAACCCATGCCGGCACCGATGCCGGCCAGCGCCGCGCCGATCTGGGTGTCGAACAGCGGCCGCGGCATCACCCCGCAGGTCCACTTGAAGGCCACCAGGTCTTCGCTGGCGCTGTGCATCACCTTGGTGATCGATTCGTCGGCCAGCCACGGCGCCAGCGCTTCGGGCATGCCGGGAATCAGCGGGTCGATCAGCAGGATGTCATCGCCGACGGCCATCTGCACCAGCGCGAGCTGCGGCCAGAAGGTGCGTTCACGGATGAATTCGGTGTCCAGGCCGATGCGGCTCGGGCGCTGCTGGCGGTACGTGTCCAGCTCGGCGGGGGTGGTGATCCAGGTTGCCACGGGTCAGGGCCTACTACTCGGGTTTGCTCAGGCAGGGGAGAATAGCCTAACGTCGGTCCGCGTCCGTGTTGAAGGAGCTCCCGCTTGCGTTTTCCGCTGTCGTCCGCGCTGTGCACCGCCCTGGCCGTGGCCCTGGTCGGCTGCACGCCGCCGCCTCCGGTGCCCGCGGACGGGGCCGGTGACGAGCGTCCGGCCCGGGAGCAGCCGGCACCGGCACCGGGGCAGGGCACGGTGACCATCGCCGATGACGATGCGGCCGAGAACATCCAGCAGTGGACGCCGCCGCGGGTGGACCGGCAGCAGCGCAGCCAGGCACAGCTGCGGCGTGCGGCCGAGCAGGCCTTCGCCCGCGACCACCTGTATGAGGATGCCGAGGCGGCCATTCCATTGTGGCTGGCCGTGCAGGAGGTCGACCCGGACGATCGCCAGGCCCGTGCCGGGCTGCAGCGTGCCCGGCAGCGCCTGCTGCAGCAGGCCGATGCGCTGTTGGCGCGGCCGCTGAAGCAGCGCGAAGCATTGGCCGAGGCCAGCCGCCAGGCGCTGGTGCTGCTGACCCTTGCCCCGAAGGACGAGAACGTGCGCGCGCTGCAGGGCCGGGTGGAGACCGCACAGCGCGTGGTGGCCTACAACCGTGCCGGTGAGGAGGACCTGCGTGCCGACCGCATCGGTGAAGACGGCGACGGTGCGATTCCCAACTTCCGTGAAGCCCTGGCCCTGGACGAGCACAACCGGCGTGCGCGGCAGGGCTTGGCCGCGGCCGAGAGCGGGCTGATCCGTCGTGCCGAGGACGCGGCGCGCGCGCGCGACTTCGCCAGCGCCGGTGCCTGGCTGGCCGAGGCCAGCAAAGTGCGCGATTCCTCGCCGACGATTGCCGATGCCTTCGAGCGCATCGAACAGATCCGTGCCGCCGCCCTGGTGCAGCTGCGCGACGGTGGTCTGCGCGACCTGACCACTCCGCAGGGCCTGAAGCCGGCGCGCGAGAAGTTGGCCGAAGCCCTGCGCATCGCCCTGCCGGGTGACCCGGTGGTGGCACAGCTGCGCGAGCGCATCGACCTGGCCACCCATTACGGCAGTTTCCGCCCCGGCCAGGTGTTCAGCGATGCGCTGCGTGACGGCGGCCGCGGCCCGCAGATGATCGTGGTGCCGCATGGCGGCTTCCAGATGGGCGCCGGCGATACCGAGCCTGGCGCCAGCGACGCCGAGCGGCCTTCGCACTACGTGCGCTTCGAGCGCGGCTTTGCGATGGCCATCACCGAGGTCACCGTGAGTGACTTCGAGCGCTACGTGAAGGCGACCAACGCCCGTCCGCGCGCGACGCGGCGTGGCCATTCGGTGGTCTACGACGAGCGCAGCGGCAACTTCATCCGCCGCAGCGGCGTGGACTGGCGCTCGGACTACGACGGCGGCCGGGCGATGGGCAATTCCCCGGTGATGCATGTGAGCGTGCGCGACGCCGAGAACTACGCTACGTGGCTGTCCGAGCAGACCGGGCGCTCCTACCGCCTGCCCAGCGAAGCCGAGTTCGAATACGCGATGCGCGGTGGCAACAGTGGCCGCTACCCCTGGGGTGATGCCGGCCTGCCGCCGGAAGGCAACGGCAACTTCACCGGCAGCCGCGACGTCTCGCCGTCGGGCCGGCACTGGCAGAACGCCTTCGTCGGCTATGGCGATGGCTGGTGGGGGCCGGCACCGGTGGCGACCTTCCAGGCCAATGCCTTCGGCCTGCATGACCTGTCCGGCAACCTCAGCGAGTGGGTGGCCGACTGCTGGCACGCCAGCTACCGGCGCGCGCCGTCCGATGGTGCGGCCTGGTTCAACCCCGGCTGCCGCTCTCGGGTGATCCGCGGTGGCAACTGGGCCAATGCCCCGGAACAGACCCGCGCCGCCTGGCGCCAGTCGCAGGATTCGGACACCACCAGCGCGCGCATCGGCTTCCGCCTGGTGCGCGGCATCT
Organism: Stenotrophomonas cyclobalanopsidis; assembly: GCF_008710035.1. GTDB lineage: Bacteria > Pseudomonadota > Gammaproteobacteria > Xanthomonadales > Xanthomonadaceae > Stenotrophomonas > Stenotrophomonas cyclobalanopsidis. Next base: position 49,914 of record NZ_VYKI01000025.1, read on the forward strand.
GATCAGACGCCGGCTTCACCTTTGAGCCCTAAGATGGCGCCGTCCCCGCTGTTCCGCGGGATCCGCCTGAAGGCCTGATGATGCGCAACGATTCCCCCTCACGCTCTCCGCAGCCTGGCCGCCGTGGCCTCTTCGGCAACATCCGCTGGTGGGTACTGCTGCTGGCGGCCGGCTACGCAGCGTTCTACTTCTTTTCCAATCGCGCTGTAGACCCTTATACCGGTGAGAAGGTGCTGATCGACAGCAGCCTGGATGCCAGCCAGGAAAAAGCGCTGGGCCTGCAGGCCTACCAGCAGATCCTCGCCGAAGAACCGCCGCTGCCCGCCGACGCGCCGATGTCCCGCGACATCCGCGCCATCGCCCAGCGCTTGATCGCCAAGGTGGACGTGGTGGAGACCTCGCTGGCGCAGGAACATGGGCTGCAGCCCGGACACTTCTCGCGCGATTTCGACTGGGAGGTCAACGTCATCCAGTCCGACCAGGCCAACGCGTTCTGCCTGCCGGGCGGCAAGATGGCGGTGTACACCGGCCTGGTGCCGGTGGCGCGCACGACCGATGCGATGGCGGTGGTGATGGGTCATGAGATTGCCCATGCATTGCTGCGCCATGGTGCGCAGCGGATGGCGCAGCAGAAGCTGACGCAGATCGGCCAGGTAGCAGGTGCGGCCAGCGGCATGGATGCGCAGCAGCAACAGATGATGATGTCGGCGATGGGCTATGGGTACCTGCTGCCATATGCGCGCAGCCACGAGACCCAGGCCGATGAGGTGGGGCTGATGCTGGCGGCAGCGGCATGTTTCGACCCGCGCGAGGCGGTGCCGTTGTGGGAGCGGATGGGGCAGGCGAGTGGCGGGCAGTCGCCGCCGGAGTTTTCCTCGACGCATCCCAACCCGGGGACGCGGATCCAGAACCTGCAGGCGCTGATGCCGAAGGCACTGGAGTACCGGCAGAAGTTCTGCGAGCAGGCGAAGTAGGGTGGTGTTCGGCAGGGCTTGCAGCCCTGCACCTGCAGAAGCCACGGCAACGGCAACGTCAAATGCGTGCCTTCCGTGGGTTGGCGGGGTGGGGGCCGGTGTGGGGGGCGGCGGGAGAAAAGACAAGTAGCCCCGCTCGCGCCCCCCCAGGCGCGCACCCCCCC
>NZ_VYKI01000026.1 GCF_008710035.1 Stenotrophomonas cyclobalanopsidis
TCAAGGTCATCATCTGTGCGCTGATGCGCAAGCTCATACACCTGGTCTGGGGAGTACTGAAAAGCGGCCGACCGTTTGAGCCTGAAGTCGTCCTTGCCTAGGCAAGGACAACACGGTATCTACAAAGACAAAGCAAAGCCGAGCGTGGGCTCGGCTCTACAAAGGCAAAGCAAAGCCGAGCGTGGGCTCGGCTCTACAAAGGCAAAGCAAAGCCGAGCGTGGCTCGGCTCTACAGGAGCAAACAGGTCAGGCCGCTTCGCGCAGCACCGCCAACGCGGCCAGCACGGCATCGACCTCAGCTTCCAGCTTGAACAGCTCGCTCTGCAGCTGGTCGCCCTGCTCGGCCTGCTTGATCACGGCGATCAGCTGGCCGGCATCGCGCGGCGAATCGAAGCCTTCGCTCTGGATGAGCAGCGTGCCGTCGCCGGCGGTCAGCTTGAAGTAGAAGCGGCCGTCCCTCTCGCGGTACTGCTTGAACAGCGGCGGTGCCGCACGCGCGACGCGGGCATCCTCGCTGGCGATGTCGCCGGCGCTGGACAAGTCACGCAGGCCCACCGCATGGCGCAGTTCTTCCAGCAGCGGGGCTGCCAGCTGCTCGCGCAGCTGCTGGCCACGGCGCTTGAGCAGCGCTTCGATCTTTTCCGGCTCGGCCATCAGCGCGTTGTAGCGCTCGCGCAGCGGCGACAGCTCGTCGTCGATGCGCTCGAACAGCTGCTGCTTGGCATCGCCCCAGCTGATGCCGGCGGCGAAGGCCTTGGCGAATTCGGCAGTCTGTTCCGGGGTGGCGAAGGCCTGGTACATCTGGAACAGCGCCGAGCCTTCGGTGTCCTTCGGTTCGCCCGGCGCGCGCGAATCGGTCAGGATCGAGAACACCAGCTTTTTCAGCTCCTCGCGCGGCACGAACAGCGGGATGGTGTTGTGGTAGCTCTTGCTCATCTTGCGGCCGTCCAGGCCGGCCAGCGTCGCCACCTGCTCGTCGATGACCACCTCCGGCAGCGGGAAATACTCCTGCCCGTACACGTGGTTGAAACGCTGGGCGAAATCGCGCGCCATCTCGATGTGCTGGATCTGGTCGCGGCCCACCGGCACCTGGTTGGCCTTGAAGATGAGGATGTCGGCAGCCATCAGCACCGGGTACATGAACAGGCCGGCGCTGACGCCTGCGTCTTCGTCCACGCCCTCTTCCCGGTTCTTGTCGACCGCCGCCTTGTAAGCGTGGGCACGGTTGAGAATGCCCTTGCTGGCGATGGCGGTAAGGAACCACATCAGCTCGGTGGTCTCGCGGATGTCGCTCTGGCGGTAGAACCACACATGTTCCGGGTCGAGGCCGCAGGCCAGCCAGCTGGCCGCAATCTCCAGCGTCGCGCGCTGCGTGCGCTGCGGGTCCTGCGATTTGATCAGGCTGTGCAGGTCGGCCAGGAAGAAGAAACTCTCGATGTCCGGTGCGCGGCTGGCCGCGATGGCCGGACGGATGGCGCCAACGTAGTTGCCCAGGTGGGGCGTGCCGGAGGGGGTGATGCCGGTAAGAACTCGGGTCGTCATGACTGCGTGGGGTAACCTTCGATGAACGGGGCCAGTTTACCGTGCCCGCGACCAACCCCGTCAGGGCCTGCGGCGCGTTTGTTCACCCAACCCCGCTGGAGACGCCCGATGAAACGCCTGCTGCCCCTGCTGCTGATCCTGCCCCTGGCCGGCTTCCGCCCGGCCCCGCTGCCGCCGCCGCCCTCCCCGGACGGGCCGGTGCGGATGACCCTGGTCGACCGCGACCGCGGCACCGAACTGCGCAGCTACCCCGCCGACGGCCAGCGCTGGGTGGCCGGCGAGCGCGGCCATCGCTATGCGGTGCGCCTGCACAACGACAGCCCGCGCCGCGTGCTGGTGGTGCTGTCGGTGGACGGCATCAATGCCATTTCCGGCGAAGACGCCAATCCCTCGCAGACCGGCTACGTACTCAACCCCGGCCAGACCACAGACATCACCGGCTGGCGCAAGAGCCGGGACGAGGTGGCCCAGTTCGTGTTCAGCAGCCCCGGCGGCAGCTATGCCAGCCGCACCGGGCGGCCGGACAACGTCGGGGTGATCGGCATCGCGGTGTTCAACGAGATGTACCGCTGGCGCCCGCAGCCCCGCCCGGAACCGCGCCTGCGGCAGTTGCCGCCACCGGCGCCCGCGGCCCCTGTAGCCGAAGCGGCCACTGACAGCAGCGCCAGCCGTGCCGAAGGCTATGCCGCCACGTCGCAGGCCCCGGCACTGGGCACCGGTCATGGCGATCGCGAGACCTCGCAGGTGCGTGATACCGCGTTCGAGCGCGCCAGCCGCAGCCCCGCCCAGGTGCAGGAACTGCGCTACGACAGCGCACGCAACCTGCGCGCACGCGGCGTCGTGCCGGATACGCGCTCGCGCCTGCCGCGCGAACCGCAGGCCTTCCCCAACCGCTACGTGCCCGACCCGCCAGCACGCTGAGGCAGACAGCACGACGCCCGCACCATCACGGTACGGGCGTCGGGCTATGGTGGGCGCGCTGTGGGGGGAGCGCGACGGACTTACTTGAAGTCCGGGTAATCCTTGCGGACGCTGTCGGAGAACTCGCTCACTTCCTTCTCAGCGCGGTCCTTGGCCCAGCCGTAGCGTTCCTGCAGGCGACCTGACAGGTACTCGGCGTTGCCTTCGGCCACATCGAAATCGTCGTTGGTCAGATCGCCCCACTTGGCCTGGGCCTTGCCCTTCAGCTGCGACCACTTGCCGGAAATGATGTCTTTGTTCATTGCTGGAGTCCTCGGTTGCAACGGCGTTCTTACCGTGGCTGCAGCTTGGCGCACTCCGCGTTGAACACCAGTCAACCCGCAATGAAAAGCATGCTCACCTGCTTGAATGATTCACTACCGACGAGCTTGTCTGCGCGGAATGTGAAAAGAAAAAGGCCGGGACAGTGCCCCGGCCTCTTTGATTGGGCACCACCCCGGGCTCAGTTGCCCTTGGCGGCATCCTCAACCGACTGGCCAGCCTTCTGCACATCCTTGCCGGCGCCGGCAACGGTATTGCAGCCAGCCAGCATGGCCACCGAGAACATCGACAACAGCATCAGGGCAACTACACGCTTCATGGGTTTTCTCCTGGGGTTCGCCACTACATGGTTTTCATCGCGCTTGGCCACTCCCACAGTGGAATGGCCTTGCGTGACGTGCAATCTGGCGTCTGCCGCGTGCAGCGAGTGTGAACAGGGGTCGGAACCATTCAGCCCGCGGGCGTGCCGGCCTCAGTCGCGCATCAGCGTGGACTTGCCGAACAGGCTCTCCACCAGGTCCACGGCCAGCTCGGCGGTCGCGTTCTGCGTGTCCAGCAGCGGGTTCAGTTCAACGATGTCCAACGAGCCCATGCGGCCGCTGTCGGCAATCATCTCCATCACCAGCTGCGCCTCGCGGTAGTTCACCCCGCCCGGCACCGTGGTGCCCACGCCCGGGGCGATGCTCGGGTCGAGGAAGTCCACGTCGAAGCTGACGTGCAGGTGCGTGTTCCCGTCGATGCCGGCCAGCGCCGCTTCCACGGCGCGCTTCATGCCGTTCTCGTCGATGTAGCGCATGTCGTAGACATCGACCTTGTGGGTCTTGATCAGGCGCTTCTCGTCCGGGTCCACCGAACGGATGCCGATCTGGTGCATCTGCGCCGGGGTGATGGCCGGGCTGCTGCCGCCCAGCTGGGTCAGCGCGTCCGGGCCGAGGCCGCACAGGCAGGCCACCGGCATGCCGTGGATGTTGCCCGACGGGGTAACATCGCTGGTGTTGAAATCCGAATGCGCATCCAGCCACAGCACGCGCAGGGTCTTGCCCTGTTCGCGGCACCAGCGGGCGACGGCGGTGATCGAACCGATGCCCAGGCAATGGTCGCCGCCCAGCATGATCGGCATGCGCCCGGCCTGCAGTTCAGCGTAGCTGGCGTCCATCAGCGCTCGGTTCCAGGCCACCACCTCGTCCAGGTGGCGGTAACCCTGCACCGGCGAGGTCCACGGGTTGCGCGGGCCATCCAGGTTGCCCAGGTCGCGCACGTCCACGCCGCGCGCCGCCAGCGCCTCCGGCAGGCCGGCCACGCGCAGGGCTTCCGGGCCAAGCCGCGCACCACGATGGCCCGCGCCCACGTCGGTGGGCACGCCGATCAGGGTGACGGAAATGGGGTGGGCCATGGGTGCCTCCTGCAGACGAAAAAGAAGCACAGTCTAGCCAGAGGGATGTGACACCACTCGCGGCGGTGCAGCAGGGAGCCGGATGATCTGCCAACCGAAATGGAATCTGGGGTCAGACAAGCCCACTCTGGGCATGCGAGATCCGGACTCTGTTGACCGAACTAACATGTGAGTCGCGATCGCCTCTTGTTCATTTTCTTTCGCGGCACAACTCTGCATTGGCACTCTGAGTATCGGTGCACCTTTCTTTCATGCAGAACCGGAGAAGCAGTGCTGATGAAGTGCAGGATCAATGGGCTCGTAACGCTGACAATTGCCCTCGCGACGATTGTCCCCAGCGTTGCAATGGCAGCCTCACCGCGCATCACCCATACCGTAGTGTCCGAGGAGTTTTCCAAGCAGAGCGCTGACGCACGGCACGTCCTTGAGTGGGTGACTCAGAATGTCCGCCCTGCATTCGCACCGCTTGGCCATGGCACGGTGCACGTCGAGCACAGTGTCATGTCAGTAGGTCGGGTATCTGCAAGCTCCAATGACTCGATCCCGGGGAAACTGCCTACCGAGGGTGTTCCGGGTGAGATCTATAGAGTGGAAAACATACTCCCCGATGGGTCCGTACAGTCGTGGGAATTTACGTGGATCGCACCGTCGTCCGGTCATGGCGGCGGGTGGAGCGTCACCGGGTATACCTACAAAAAGGGTAGCGATCCCGTAGAACAGCAATAGCATTGCCGCGCCGCCACCATCGGCCACAGGCCCCGGCACACCGTGCCGGGGCGGTCCGGCGCTCAGCGGCGGCGCACCGGGGTCACGCTCTGCACTTCACCGTTGTTGCGCAGCATGCACAGGAACCGTCCATCGGGGTAATCGATGATCAGTTCCTGGTAGTCGCTGCCTACCGGTACCTGGGTCACCAGCGTGCCCTGTGCGCCCTTGCGTGTGTTGCAGGACCCTAGTGCAGTGCCGCCGCTGGGCGCGGAGTACGCAGCGCGCGAAGTATTGCGGAACACCGCGCGGCAGCCGCCATTCACCCACACCGAATGCCGTGACAGGCCCCAGTTCTGGCCCTGCTCGCAGCGGGTGCGGCTGAGCTGGCGGGCGACTTCCACGTTGCCGCGCGTGTCCATCTCGCACGACACCTAGCGCTGGTCGGTAGACTCGCAGGTGACTTCGCGCGGCAGCGCCGCACCTTCATCGTCACTGTCATCATGGTCGCGGCGATCATGTCGCTCGCCTGCCACGGACGCGCCGCCGCCGCTGACCTGGCAGATGCCATTGGCGCCGCCGCGGCCGGTGTAGCTGATCTGCGGCGCGCCGTCGTCACCGGTGGTGATCGACAGGGTCACCCCGCTCTGCGCATCGCGTGCTTCAAAATAGCGGTCGTTGAAGCGCTTCAGCGCCGCCTCCCGCCCCTGCACGTATACCGTCCCGCCCTCGTCGGCGTGGACATCCAGGCCGCCAGGGCAGCTGGCGTTGAAGAACGGCACGGCGGCCATGGCCGGGGCCGCGAAGGCGGAGCACAGCAGTGCAGCGGCAACGGAAACAGCGTGGCGGCGCATGATCGATTCCCGAAGTGGCCCGGACGGGAGGATGGCGACAGTATGCGACCTCACCGGGAGGGCAGATCGTGAGGAGGGTCATGAAGACGGGCACGGCGCTGCCGAACCTGCAGGGCCGGAGCTATCATCCCGACTCACCCACGGATGACCGGTTACCCGCCATGGCCGCACCTGACTTCGAACGTGCCCAGCAGTCGCTGCTGGAACTGCAGCAGCGCATCCACGCTTTCAGCCTGGAGATGGCCGACGAGTACGACCTGGACATCACCGACCCCGCCGGGCCGCTGTGGTCGGCACTGCAGACGCGGCTGACCGTCGCGCCGCTGTACGGCGGCCTGCACGTGGAATTTTTCGGCAACCCCTGGGACGCGCCGTTCGAGTGGACGCTGGCCTGCCTGTCTGATCCTGCCGTAGCCCACGCTGTCATGTCGTTGCGCTTCACCGGCGGCGATGAAGGCGCAAATGGCACCCGCGAATGGGAGTTCACTGCCCTGCTGGACAGCGACGTGCAGTTCCCTCGCCTGCGTTCCCTGGTGATTACCCCCACCGCACCGGAGCACCACAATGCCTCACTGATCCAGCGCGCTGGCTCGATCATGGAAGAGGCTGGCGAAATTGCCCGCTTCGCCAGCCGTGCGCCGTATCTGACCGAACTGATGGTGCCCAACGCGCCCGATGCCAGCTTCTTCGAGGTGCCGCTGCCGCATCTGAACATTCTGCAGATCGGTCCGGGCAGTGACACCCAGTGCTTCATCGAACATATGGCTGCATCGCGCAACCTGCCTGCACTGGGCCTGCTGGATTTCAGCGAGTCCACCGAACTGCAGTTCACCTGGGCCGATGCCCGCGAGGCCGATGCGGTGACGCCGTTCGCCGCCTACGAGCGTCTGTTCGCCAGTGACGCTTTCGCACCGGTGCACAGCTTCCGTCTGCGTAACAGCGCGCTGTCGCCGGCGCAGTTGCAGGCGCTGCAGGCGATTAAGCCGCGTCTGCAGTTCATGGTCATCCAGGCGGGCATGGGTGGCTACGTCAGCCATTTCGAGAAGAACGTGTTCCCGTGGCGACATCTGGTGCCGGGCGATACCGGCCAGCGGTAACGCTCTGCTTGGCACCGCACTGGGGGTTTGCATGGCTTGGCGCGGCTGTTAAGCCAGCTTTGCAGTGCATGCGGGGCTTGGCTTCAAGCGTCGCGATGTAGTTGATTGCGCCAGCGCACCTCGAATTCGCCTGCGCGCATTGTCGTTTTTGCCGCTCCGACAGGCAGAACAGGCCAATCGCGATAATTCATTTTTCCTTTCGGGAACGGCGGATTCATCAGAACAATTGATTGGTGCGTCACGACTTGGCGTGCCCAAGATGAATCGCCATCGATAAAGGATGGCCGGGACTTCCAAGCCCGCCGTGTCAATGATGTTTACGCTTGTCGGCCGGCGTCGCTCCTTCGTGGGCGACGCCGGCTGGCAATCCGTCTGCGGCGTTATGGCGGGCGGTGCGTGGGGGTCCTGTACCCGCCGGCTCATTGACTCGGTCTTGGAAGCCACGCATCGCTCGCCACCTTCGCTGGTGGCGCCTCCGTTCCTGCCGAGGATGCCCGCATGTCCAAATCCCGCCACCCGTATCTGGCCGCCACGCTCGGCGAGGCCATCACCCGCCTGCCGCCCGAACTGGCCCAGCCGCTGGAAGCCGCCTTCGCCGCCGCGAACGAAGCGCCCTCCCCCATCACCCTGCGCAGCTGCCTGCAGCAGATTGCGGCCGGCGATACGGCCGACGGACAGCCATGGCCTGGTCCGGTCCGCACACCCGGCGAGGCCGTCGCCAACGCACGCCGGGATCGCGCCGCCACAGGCTTGGTGTCGCTGCTGGAGCTTTACCACGCCACTGAACGCGTGCGCGTGGATGGCGAGGAGAAAGACGATATCGGCGACGGCTCGCGCGAAGGGTTGATGCTGGCTTGCCGGGGCCTGGCCGAGTACGTGGCGTTGCAGTCGCGGGCGGGGTGAGCCCTGCAACTCAGGCGACGTTCTTTGCCGTCGGCTTGCCTGCTTTGCGGGCAGGTTTGGGTTTCGGTTTGGGCTTGGCTGGCTTGCCGTTGCCATCGATCGGCACAAGGCTCAATCGAAACCCCAGCGACTTGGCCAGCTTGCTCAGATTGCCCATGGTGGGGTTTTCTTGACCACGCAGTATCTTGTACAAGGTCTCGCGGGCGATGCCGGTAGTGCGCGCGAGATCAGCAATGTTGCGCGCTCGTGCCACGACATCCAGCACCGATGCAATGAATGCCGCATCGTCGGGCGCATCGTCGGGCGCCTCCTCGAGCGCGGCCTCAATGAAGTGGACGATGTCCTGGTCGTCGTGCAGGTGTTCAGCCGCGTCCCAGTCATGCAGTTTCAGTGCGTTTTTCATGGCAGCCTGCCTTGTCTGATATCTCATGTTGCGTCTGTAAGCGTCAGGAATCAGAGCCGGCTCGCCAGCATGCGAGCGCGCTCGATGTTCGGGACTGGCTGTCTTTGTCGCCTCTGCACAGGCTACCGTGACGAACCTGCCCCCTGCCTAGTACACCGTCTCGTCGATCAGGGCTAGCCGCCAACCTTCGAGCCGGGTGGCGCCTGGCCCTGTCCAGCGGACCAATGAAGTGCGTCTGTGGTCTGTGCGGCCGGCCCGACTTCTGCGGCAGCGCCCCCAAGCGCCGGTGGACGTCAACTTGCCGACGACGCTAAGTCGGGACGCAGCTCACGACTTAACGAAGGAAAACTGAATTAGAGTCAACTCACTTCAGTTCAGTCAGGACTGAAGGCTGGCCATACATAAAGGAAGATCCATGATTGCTGGATGCAGAGCTATCTCACTTCTCTCGGTCATCCTCGCAGGGGTGTCTCCCGCCTTTGCCGACGACCATTCCACGGATCCCGCAACTCGGCACTATGCGGAAGCGATGAAAATAGGTACGTTTGAAGCGACTCAGCGCATGGAAGCGGAGCGGGCCGCTGGCAAGCTGAGCGCACGACTTCAAGTCGAGAGGCCGGAGACATTTGCCGGCCTTTACATTGAACATACGCCCGAATTCAAGATCGTCGTAAGGTTCACCGGAGATGCCTCAACCCAGCTGTCCGCCTACACCAAAGACCGACTCTACATTGCGGAAGCCGCACCAAGGTCACTCGAAGTTCTGCGCGCCACCCAACAAGAGGTGGCCAGTCAGCTCAACAAGGCAGGCATTGAGTTCGCGATCAGTTTAGATCTAAAGAGCTCGACCGTAGACGTATTCGTGCGTGACCCCGAAACGACCCGAGTCAAAATCGCCAAGCTTCTCGCCGCAGTTGACTTCATCCGGTTGAAGGAGACCGTAGGCTTCATTGAACCAACCAGCTCAGTGGCTGGCGGCCGGCGACTTGAAGGTGATCAACAACAGCTCTGCACTTCAGGATTCAATGTTGTCGAGACAGCAACTCGCGAGCTTGGCCTAGCAACTGCGGGGCACTGTGACGACAACAACTATCAGCGCAGCCCAAGTGCCCGCATCCTTTTCAAGGCTGAGCGCAACAAAGGATCCTATGATGTTCAGTGGGGTGCTCAGCGGCGAGGCGGCGTTCTATTTTCTCAGTCGAACGAGATCATTGTTGCTGGTGAGACATTACCGATCACGGACGAGGCGTCACTCATTGACACCGTTTCAGGAGCATCAGTCTGCAAGTACGGCGTAACGACCGGCCTCACATGCGGGACCATTAAAGAGACAGAGTTTTTAGCTAACTGGAAGGGTGAGGTTGGCACCTTCGTCCAGGTTGTTAGCGCTGATGGATCGCCGATGACCGTGGGCGGAGATAGTGGCGGCCCCGTCTACGCTGGAAGCACTGCTTACGGTCTTGTACATGGCAGAGGAGTCGAGGGGTCTGAATGGGTCAACGACCTGATATTCATGCCCATTGAACGCATGTCCACGCTTGGCGTTACCACCCTGACAAAGCCATTTAAATTGGATAGCATTCCAAATGTATCCGGAACAGGCGCCAGTGTCACCGCAGCGATTAACTTTAGCGGCCACCCCAGGTTCCCTGTCTATATCAACCTCGATGTCCTTACCTGCCCTACTGGGTGGATCTGTAGGGGAGGCCGGGCCAAGGTCGAAAAGAACATCCCGTCCCCAATCAACTTCACGTGGAGCTGCACACCCAGCAAGCCCGGCGAGCCCCAGGTCTCGAAAATTAGAGCTTCCCTAGAGGATGCCTCAGGTCTGGTGACCGAGTCGGTGGAATCGACAATCACCTGCACTACGCCGGCGACCAATCCCACATTGCAGGCGTCCTAAGAAGCAGCGCTGCAATCAAGGAAGGTGCGGCCATTTCCCTGACATGCGGCACAGTTCAGCTTTATGGCCTTCCCACAACTGTATGCCGACAGGTACACGCCGCTTTCCGGGCCGGAAGTCTGAGTGACACGCAGCGCTTGCAAAGGACTGCAAGGCACGCTGATAGGAACCGATCATGGATAGACTCGCCAGCCCTCTTGGGAGGGGGCTGAGCGAGACGCGGCTTGATCGTCAGCCCTACATCTTGATCTAAGCGGAAGGACTACGCTCGCGCGAATTTTGAGGCGTAGAGCTCAGCGAAGTTGCTGAAAAAGAATCACCTCGAATGCGCGCGCGGCGTCGCGCTTGTCACATACCTCCTTCAAGGTCACCTTCGGGTAGACCCCGATGGAGAGCAACTTCTCTTTACCCGCATGGCGGCACTGCATTCGCCAGTAGCGATTCCCATTGAGCATGACCTGCAGGTAGAGCCCTGCTCCTGCCGCAAGCTTGTAGGACTTCTCCTTGCCTTCGCGTTCCTTGCAGCCATATCCGTCAACGACTTATGGGCCATTGGGAGTACATCCTCCTATCTCTCTTGCTTTAATCCCCATGTACCCCCCAATTGCACCCCCAGTCCGTGCGGATGCTCATGGACGGCCGGGGACTATAAAGCACAAAAAAACCCGCTTTTTCAGCGGGTTGATTGTGCACCGTGGACATCCGTGGATGCCAGTGGATCGGAGGATGGTGCCGCTTATCCGAATCGAACGGATGACCTACTGTTTACAAGACAGTTGCTCTACCAACTGAGCTAAAGCGGCATGGCGCCCGCATGCGGCGGGGCGCGGTGAATTCTAGCCCAGTCGCGGTCCAGCATGCGAATCCAGTTGCGACAAGTTCTTCGTAGAGTGCGGCGCCAGGACACGTGATCGGGAAATGCCTGCGGCGTCAAACACTTGACGCAGGCGGCAGTCGAAATCATTTAGCGAACGTTACGGTGAATGAAGACCAATGCGTGCTAGATTTCACACTTCTGCAGTAATTTGCTTGACTTTATTGTTTTGCAGGGATCGCACAGACGGTCCACAGGGGAGATGGCCGTGCAGCGCAGTACGATCCACCAGCTGGTTCGCCCGCAGGGCGAAGCGCCGGCTGCAAGTTCGATGTACGACGTCGCTGCCATCGAGGCAGCGTTCGCGCAGGCGCGTGAGCGCGAAAGCAATTTGAGCCTGTTGATGCTGTCCACCGCCGATGGTCGCGCCATTGCCGAAGCGTCCCGCCTGGATGCTGATGGCCGCCGCATTGCGGCCATGGCCAACTCGTTCCTGACCCTGGGCGAGACCGTTTCCCGCGAGCTGAAACTGAGCGAAGCCGACTACGCCACCATCTGCACGCGCATGGGCAACGTGGTGCTGATCCGCATCGCTGGCGCCCGCCCGATGACGCTGACCGCCGTTGGCCGACCCGAATTGAACCTGGCCGTGCTGCTGTTCCACGCGCGCGAATGCGCGCAGCGGCTGATGCCGCTGCTGGACACCCGCACGGACTGACCCCCCGTTGTTCGACCTCGTCTGCGCAGGTCCTCCTGCGCCGTTTCCGTGTGCTTCTCCCTGGAACTCAAAAGGATTTTTCGTGCCCAACTTCACTTTGGAAAAACTCAACGGCATCGCCGGTTTCGTCGGCGCTGCGCTGGTCGACAGCGATAGCGGCATGGCCTTGGCCATGCTCGGCGGCGGCAACATCAACCTGGAACTGGCGGCCGCCGGCAACACTGAAGTGGTCCGCGCCAAGCGCCGCGTGGCCGAGTCGCTGGGCCTGTCGGACAGCATCGAAGACGTGCTGATCACCCTGTCCAGCCAGTACCACCTTATCCGTCCGCTGGAAAGCAATCCGCTGCTGTTCCTGTACGTGGTGCTGGACCGTAGCAAATCCAACCTGGCCATGGCCCGCCATGAACTGAAGTCGGTCGAGAAGTCCCTCGACTTCAGCTGATTGGCATCCCTCGGGGGCACTGCCTGGCAGTGCCTCCGCCCCGCGCCCCTTCCGATGAATACTCCGATCCGCTCGTTCCAGGTAGCTGCTGCCGGCCTGGACCTGCTGCACCATACCCGCCTGAAGCTGGCCTGTTCGCTGCTGCTCTCCGAACGCATTGACGTGACCGTACGCCCATGGGACGGCACCCCGTCCGATCTGCTGGTCGTGCATGTGGAACATCCCGACAGCCGTGGCGTGCTGGCCGATGCGCATGCGGCCGGTACGGTTACGCTGCGCGTGTCGCGGCGTGCAACCCAAGCGCTGGATGGGCTGCTGCCGCACGGCGCGACTGTGCGCGACATCAATCAACAGCTTCGCCACCTGCTGGCGTCGATACCGGCCACGCCGGTGCATGAGACCCGCAGCGACGTCACTGTCATGCCGCTGCTGTTGCAGTTGGCCGACGCCGCGGGCCCGGCGCAGCTGCACCTGCTGCAGCGTGGCGCCATGTGGCTGCTGCTGGACACCCACACGCGCAGCATCGCGCTGCCGGCACAGGCCACGCTGGCCGAGGTCTGCGCACAGTTGGATGCCACTTCCTGGTCGGCCCAGGTGATGGATCCCGCGGATTTCCAGCACCAGTACGCCTACCGGCTGCCACAGCGTCAGTCGCTGGAAGCGCTGTACTTCGCGCTGGCCCAGCACCGCCCGGAACTGCTGCCGGCCGCGCCAGCGTCGCTGCAGCTCCGCCACTGGCCGGATCTTGCCGCCGGCGAAGTGCCCAGCGCCTGGTTGCCGGCCATCGCGCGGCTGCACGCGGGTCCGTGCAGTCTGGACACGCTGGCACAGCATTGCCATCTTCCCCGTGCCACCATGGCATCCCTTTTCTCGGCCGCGTCCGCCTGCGGGTTGGCGTCATCCCCGGAGTCCGTCTTGCCGACTGTCAGCCAAAGCGCCTTGAGCGCAGGCCGCGCCGTACCTGGCGATACCCCCTTCCTGCTGCGCTTGGCGCGTCGTTTCGGGCTGGCGCTGTCGCGAGGGCAGGCCGCATGAACCTGCCTGCCAACAAGCTGGTGTTCGTAGGCGTGATGGGTGCGGGCAAGACCACCGCCGTGCGCGCGATTTCCGACGTGGAGCCGGTCAGCACCGAGATGCCGTTGAGCGAGCACGCGACGCCCGACAAGACCGAAACCACGGTCGCCATGGATTACAGCTCCATTGCGCTGGATGACGGCGAACTGCTGCATGTATATGGCGTGCCCGGCCAGCGCTACCTGGATTTCATGTGGCCACTGGTGACCGATGGGGCGCTGGGCGTGGTGGTGCTGGTCAGCGCCGGCACGCCGGACCCGGTGCACAGCACGCTGGAACTGCTGAAGGATTTTTCCCGGCTGGCACCGCAGGCCAGCCTGGCCGTTGGCGTCACCCGCACCGATGACCATCCTGGCTTCCTGCTACCGGAATTCCGCGACGCGCTGTTCGCCGCCGGCATGCACCTGCCGGTGCTGCGCGTGGATGCCCGCTCGACCATCCAAGTGACCTTCCTGGTGAAGTCGCTGCTGTCCTATCGACTCGCCCAGCAGCGCCAGGCCGGTTAGCGCAGTCGCGTGCATTCCAGCGACCGCTGCTGTGCGGCACCGCTGCGCTGCTGCGCCTGCGCCGGTTCGCTGCCAGCGGCCAGCTGCCCTTCCAGCCACCACTGCCCGGCATCACCGCTGGCCACCAGGCGCGGCTGGAAACCGGCCGCCTGCACGGCCGCGATGCGGCGCTCGGCGCCTTCGCGGTTGCGGTACTGGCCCAAGGCAATGGCATTGCTCTCTTCGCCTTGGCTGATGATGTAGTAATCATTGAGGCCGGCGGCGACGATGCGCTTGACCGTGGCCTGGGCGTCTTCGCGGCTGGCGGCGGCCGGCAGCAGCACGCGGTAGCGGGTGCTGCCGCTGGCGGCGGGCTGTTCGCGCAGGCGCGCGGCGGCCAGCAGCTTGCCAGCACGGCCCTGTGCGGCCACGGCCGCGGCACGGTCGGCGAACGGCCCGAGGGCGACACAGCGCGGCGGCGCAGCAGGCTTTTCCACGGCGGCCGTCTCGACCACGGGCTTCTGCACAACGGGCTCTGCCGGCTTGGCGGCCACGGCAAGCGCGGCCTCCGCAGACGGGGCGGCGTCGGCGGGCGGCGTGGTTGCCGGTGCCTCGGTGGCGACCACGGCAGCACTGGGCGCGGCCTCGCGCTCCTGCAGTGCTTCGGTCGGCGCGGCGGTGGCGGCGGTCTGCGCCACGGCAGCGGCATCGGTGCCGCCCGGCAGCCAGCGCAGCTCGGCCACGCCAGTGGCGGGCTGGGGCGGCGTGGCCGGCGAGGGTTCACTGCGCAGCAGCCACCAGCTGGCGACGCCTACGTTGAGGATGGCCAGGACGACGATCAGGGCACGGGTCAGCATGCTGCCGATACTAGCCTGCGGGCTGGTGCACCGCCCAGCGGGCGAGGCCGTCCAGCACCAGCGACGGGTGGTACTCGGCGCCGTCCAGCAACGGCATCAGCGCCGGTGCGCCGCCGCCATGTACCAGCAGCGCGGGGGCCACGCCCAGCAGTGCCTGCGCCTGGCGCGCACTGCGTTCGACCAGGGCCACGGCGGCGCCATCACAGCCAGATGCCAGCGCGTCGGCGGTGTCGTTGGCGAATTCGCTGTAGTCGCCGCCACTGGCCGGCAGCTGCACCGCACGCGCGTGCAACGCCTCACGCATGGTGGTGGGCGAGGCGGAAATACGGCCGCCGTGATGCTGGCCGTCGGCATCGAGCAGATCGATGGTCAGCGCGGTACCCACGCCTACCACCAGCACCGGGCGCCGCGCGGTCGCGGCGGCCAGCAGTGCGAGGAAACGATCGACGCCGAATTTTTCCGGCTTGGCGTAGGCAATGCGCACGCCTGCGCATTCGGCACTGGTGCGCACCACGCGCACATCGCCGAAGCGGGACTGCAGCTGCTGCAGCATGGCGGTGGTCAGCGACGGTGCGGCCACGCTGGCCACGAAGGCGGTACCGCCGGTGGGCAGGCTGTGCGGCGGCTGCGCGGCCATGCCCTCGGCACCATGCGCCCAGGCCTGCACATCACCGGCACGGTCACCCTGCAACGGCGCGAACTTGAAGCGCGAATTGCCGAGGTCGAACAACCAATCGCTCATGCCTTCCTCACGCTCACTTCGCCGGCATGCAGCAGGCGCTCGTGGCCATCGATGCGTACGCGCAGGGCGCCGTCATCGGCCAGGCCCAGCGCGGTGCCGTGCTGCCATTGGCCTTCCAGCTCCAAGCGCACCTCGCGGCCGGCCAGCATGTCGAAGGCGGCATAGCGCGGCAGGAACGGGGCCAGGCCCTCGCGGTCGAACGCGTCCAGCGCCGGCAGCAGGCGCGCCAGCACGGCGGCCACCACCACGTTGCGATCAACATGGCTGCCGGCCAGGGTGGCTAGGTCCACCCAGGGCTGGGTGATCTGCTCGGCGAAGGCCGACGGCATGTGCACGTTGATGCCGATGCCGATGACCGCGCGTGCCGGGCCAGCATATTCGCCGCCGCCCTCGGCCAGCAGGCCGACCAGCTTGCGACCGTCCACCAGCACGTCGTTGGGCCACTTCAGCTGCGCCTGGGTGTAGCCGAGGTCGTGCAGGGCCTCGGCCACGGCGACGCCGGCCACCAGGCTGAGGCCGGCCAGGCGGCCCAGGCCACCGGAGAACAGGCGCAACACCGACAGGTAGACGTGGGCGGCCAGCGGCGAGGCCCAGCTGCGGCCACGACGACCGCGACCGCCGGTCTGGCGCTCGGCCAGCAGGACGCAAACGCCGCGCTGCGGCGCGCTGCACCGCAACAATTCGGCATTGGTGGAATCCACCGTCCAGGCCACCTGCAGGTCATGCAGCAGCGCCACGGCGTCGTCGGGCAGGTGCGCGCGGATGGCCGCCGGATCCAGCAGCTCCAGCGGCTGGCTCAAGCCGTAGCCCTCGCCTGCACGGCCTTCGATGTCCACACCGGCAGCTCTAAGTCCTTGAATACGCTTCCAGATTGCCGCCCGGGTCTGGCCCAGCTCACGGGCCAGGCCGTCGCCGGACAGGCGACCGGCAGCGAGTTTGGCCAGCAATTGGCGATCGTCCACGGCAGTTTCCACAAGGTCAGAACGGAATTATGCGGGAAAGCCGCCAGCGGCGCCTGCGGGGTGCCGGCGGCGGGGCTTCCAATCCAGGGCCGGGTTCGGGCTAGAATCGGGAACTCACCCTCCCTTAACCTGGATGTCGTCAATGCGCCACTATGCCCATTGCCTGATCCTGCTGGCGATGCCCTTCGCGGCCTCGGCAACAGCATCGCTGGACGACAGCCGTGGGGCGTGCGTGTACTCCACCCCGGATGCCGCTTCGCAGCGTGCGTCCACCCCCACCGCTTCGGCCACTGCGGCCAAGCCGGCACCGGTGCGCCCGGCGGCGAGCAGCGCGGCCAGCAGTGGCGGCGGCGGCAGCGATGACGATGTGCTGCAGCGCATCCGCGCGCCGAAGTGGCACAGCTACCTGCCGGGTATGTTCCGCTGATCAAGTCGTTGCTGCAGTGGCTGCGGCCTGCGCCGCGGCCGATTGAAGAGGCGGTGTGGAATGAAGCCTGCGGCCGCGCCGCCTGGCTGCGGGGACTGGACGATGCACGCCGTGCGCGCCTGCGCGTGCTGGCCACCCGCTTCCTGCATGAGAAGACCATCACCCCGATCGGCGACCTGCAACTGCAGGTGACCGACGGCGTGCTGCTGGCCGCGCTGTGCTGCCTGCCGCTGCTGGAATTCGGCGAGGTCGGGCTGGAAGGCTGGTCGCAGCTGATCGTCTACCCCGATGCCTTCCGCGTGCACCGCAGCCACATGGATGCCGCCGGCGTGCTGCACGAATGGGAGGACGAGCTGATTGGCGAGTCGTGGGACAGCGGGCCGTTGATCCTGTCGTGGGCCGAAGTGCAGGCTGACCTGGCCGCGCCGCACGAGGGCTACTGCGTGGCCGTGCACGAGATGGTGCACAAGCTGGATGCACTGGATGGCGCGATGGACGGCACACCGCCGTTGCCGCGTGCGTGGCAGCGCGAATGGGCGGCCGCCTTCCAGCAGTCCTACGATGCGTTCTGTGCGCAAGTGGATGCCGGCGTGGAAACGCTGATCGACCCGTATGCGGCCGAGGCACCGGAAGAGTTCTTCGCGGTGGCCAGCGAGTACCACTTCTCCGCGCCGGATCTGCTGGCGCAGGCGCTGCCGGACGTGGCCGCGCACCTGCGGCGGTTCTATGGCGAGCCGCCGGCTGAAAGCAGTCGAGCATGGCTCGACTCTACAGAGCAGCGGTAGCGCCGGGCCATGCCCGGCGGATCGACGTGCAGTCGAGCAAGCTCGACTCTACGGCCCCGGCGGCAACCGCACTTCAAAGCGGGCGCCCCCCAGTTCGCTGGAGCGGGCCACCAGCAGTTCGCCGCGGTAATCCTTGATCAGGTCCTGCACGATCGACAGGCCGATGCCGTGGCCCTGCACGCGTTCGTCGCCGCGCACGCCACGCTGCAGCACCTTGCCGATGTCTTCCGGGGCGATGCCCGGGCCATCGTCGTCCACCGCCAGCAGCAGGCCGGCGCGGCGCGCGTTCGGTGCCGGCAGCGGCTGCGCGGTCAGCAGCACGCGGCGCTTGGCCCACTTGAAGGCGTTCTCCAGCAGGTTGCCCAGCAGTTCCTGCAGGTCGCCCGGTTCGCCATGGAAACGCGCGGCCGGGTCGATGTCGAATTCGCAGAACACGCCCTTCGACGCGTAGACCTTCTCCAGGCCACGCACGATTTCCTCGGCGTTGGATTCCACGGGCAGCGGCGCTGAGAACAGCTTGTGGCCCGACGAAGCGGCGCGCGCCAGCTGGTAGGACACCAGGTTGTTCATGCGCTGCAGCTGTACGTCCAGTTCCTCGCGCAGGGCGCCATCACCGGCACCGCTGTCCATCTGCGTGCGCAGCACGGCGATCGGCGTTTTCAGGCTGTGCGCCAGGTCGGCCAGGGTGTTGCGCTGGCGCTCGAGGTTCTCGCGCTCGCTCTCGATGAAGGCATTGATGCTGTCCGTCAGCGGCTCCAGCTCGCGCGGGTGGCGCTCGCTCATGCGCTCGGTCTCGCCGCGCTGCACCTTGGTCAGCTCGGTGATGACCCGACGCAACGGGCGCAGGCTCCACTGCAGGATGACCGTCTGCAGCAACAGCAGGATCAAGCCGATGCCGCCCAGATAGAACCAGACCCGGCTGCGGAACACGCGCAGCTGCGCGCCCAGCGCGCGCGAGTCTTCCATCACGTAGATGGTGTACGGGAATTCGGTGGCGGGGTCGGCGTCGGCATCCCACACCAGGCCCAGGCCGTAGCGGTACACCGAGCCCTGGCTGCCGTCGATCTGGATCATCGGCAGCGGGCCTTCGAACACTTCCTGGCGCGGAGCCAGCAGGCCGCCGCCCACAGTGGGCAGCATGGGGCCTTCGGCGGACATCGAATTGCCCTTGCCGTCCGGCATCACCACCTGCAGGTACAGGCCACTGCCTGGCACGTCGAAGCGCGGATCCGGCGGCTGCTCGCGGATGTACAGCGAGCGGTCGCGGGTGAAGTCGATGCCGGCCGCGTAGGCCGTGGCGTAGTTCTTCAGGCGCTCACGCAGGTTAGCCTTCGCCGTGTCGGCGAAGGCGGCATCGAGCGCGTAACCGGCCAGAGCCAGGAACGCGACCAGGCCCACGGACGCGGCGAACAGCTGGCGCGCCTGCAGTGAGCGCGGCCGCCAGCGTCGAAAGAACCACAGACGGCCGGACATCGTTTATCGCCTTGTGGAAGGCTCAGCCCTCGTTGCGCGGGATCGCGAAACGGTAGCCGCGGCCACGCACGGTCTCGATCGGCTTCAGTTCGCCGTCCGGGTCCAGCTTCTTGCGCAGGCGGCCGATGAAGACTTCCAGCACGTTCGAGTCGCGGTCGAAATCCTGCTGGTAGATGTGCTCGGTGAGGTCGGCCTTGGAGACAAGTTCACCGGCATGCATCATCAGGTATTCCAGCACCTTGTACTCGTAGCTGGTCAGGTCGACATTGCTGCCGGTGACGCTGACCGTCTGTGCTGCCAGGTCCAGGGCAACCGGACCGCATTCCAGGGTCGGCTTGCTCCAGCCGGCGGCGCGGCGCAGCAGCGCGTTGACGCGGGCCAGCAGCTCTTCAACATGGAACGGCTTGACCAGGTAATCGTCGGCGCCCTGCTTGAGGCCTTCGACCTTGTCCTGCCAGCTCGAACGCGCGGTCAGGATCAGCACCGGGAACTTCTTGCCCTCGTCGCGCAGGGCCTTGATCAGCTCCATGCCCGACATCTTGGGCAGGCCCAGGTCGATGATGCCGACGTCGAACGGCACTTCGCGGCCCATATACAGGCCTTCCTCGCCGTCCTGTGCGGCATCGACGGCAAAACCTTCGCGCTTGAGCCGGGCTGCCAGGGTCTCACGCAGCGGGGCTTCGTCTTCGACCAGAAGGATACGCATGAACTCTCCCTAGTGTCCTGGGTGTGGCCCGGAGGCCTGTGGGTACGGTGTATTACGGCAACTATCCCTGTTCAGGGGTTATCGCCGCGTAGTGATGACATATCCGACCGCGGCGTGCGCGGCTGTGAACGTGCCGGGGCGGGGTCGTCCATGTAGCGGACCCGGCCCCGGTCATCCATGTACTTGACCCGGTTGATGTCCCGGCCATCGAACGGCACGCGCTCGGCGCCGAGGATATGGCCACCGGTGGAGCGCTGCACCCGGCGCACGGCATCGGACAGCGAACGGTCGTCGCCACGGCCACCACGCTCCATCATGTCTGCGCGCATCGCCGCACGCGGCTCGCCGCCGCCACCGCGCGGTGGCTGCTGGGCCATCGCTGCAGCGAGGGGGGCAGCTGCCAGGACCACGCAGGTGGCCAGAGCAATGCGGCGGTGGAAGGGAGCGGAAGACATCGATGCGATCCTAGCCGAGCACGGCGATTCGTTCAAAAGTCGTAAATCCGGAGCGCCGGATACGGAACCCGGCCTTTACATTTCCTTTGCAAATGATTGGTTTGGCGCGGTGAATCCGATCTGAACTTTTCCGGGCGCCCTCCGGCGTCGTTCATCTAAGTGAACATTCGTAACGAATCCACGGGCCTTGTCAAGCCAGGAATGTGACTGAAATCACGCTGCGGCGCGATCGGCCTCACGCTCGGTGACCGCCAGCGCCTGCTCGATCAGCGCCCAGTCGGCGCCGGGGCGGTGTGCGCCCTCGCTCAGCACCTGGCGGAACGCGCGACCGCCCGGCTGGCCGTGGAACAGGCCCAGCAGGTGGCGTGTGATGTGCTTCAGTGCCAGGCCCTCGCCCAGGCGGGCCTCGATGTAGGGGCGCATCGCGCGCAGCCGCTCGCCACGCGGGCGCAGCGCGGCGCCGGTGTGCAGCGCCTCCAGCTGATGCAGCAGGTAGGGGTCGTGGTAGGCCGCGCGGCCCAGCATCACGCCGTCCACGTGCGCGGCCTGGGCCTGCACCGCCTCCACCGTGGCCAGGCCACCGTTGATGACCACCGGCAGCGCCGGGCGCTCCTGCTTGAGGCGGTAGGCCCAGTCGTACTTCAGCGGCGGAACTTCGCGGTTTTCCTTCGGCGACAGGCCCTTCAGCCAGGCGTTGCGCGCGTGGACCACGACCATGGCGGCACCGGCGGCGACCTGACGGTCGACGAAGCCGGCGAACACGTCGTACTTGTTGTCCTCGTCCACCCCCAGGCGGCACTTCACCGTCACCGGGATATCCACCGCCGCGACCATCGCCGCCACGCACTCGGCCACCAGCGCCGGTTCGCGCATCAGGCAGGCACCGAAACGCCCGGCCTGAACGCGGTCGGACGGGCAGCCACAGTTGAGGTTGACCTCGTCGTAGCCCCAGTCGGCGGCGATGCGCGCGGCCTGCGCCAGCAGGGCCGGATCGCTGCCGCCCAGCTGCAGGGCCAGCGGCTGTTCGCTGCCGTCGAAGCCGAGCAGGCGCTCGCGGTCACCGTGGATGACGGCGTTGGCGTGCACCATCTCGGTGTACAGCCGGGCACCCGGCGCCAGCACGCGGTGGAACACGCGGCAGTGGCGGTCCGTCCAATCCATCATGGGGGCAACGGACAGACGCAGGGAATCGGCGTAACGGGCGGTGGCGGACGTCATTGGGGTATTGATCGTGGGACTGGCATTGCCAGTGAGATCAATAGTTTACACCGGGTGGCTGAATCTGCCCGCGCTGGCGCGGCGGGGCGCTGCCCGACGTCCGCGCCAGCGGCTGGCATACCATCAGAGTTCCTGCGGGCGCTCCGGCTCGATCACCGGCGCGTGCATCTCGTAGTCTGTCTGCTTCCAGCCGCCGCCGCCGTCTCCCGACACCCATTGGAACGTCCAGGTCTCGATGAAGCCGCCGGGCAATTCGTTGGTGATGGTGATCCGCTCACCAGGCGCACCGGACCCTGGCAGCGAAACGGGCGTCGTCGCGCCCGCGCGAGCCAGAGCGTCGTACCCGACCCGGCGTTGGCGTACGGTCAGCGTTCCCGGCTCCATCACCCGGCGGTCCGCATCTGGAAGACCCTCCAGCCAACCCATGATCGCCGTTGCTTCGCGGGTACCGGCCCGATGATGTGACACGTGCTCGACGAACGCCGTCGGCGTCCCGGCGCCCGCGACGGCCGGTACCGGGGCCAAGCCAAGGGCCAGCAGCGGTGCGAGAAGAAGCGACCTGTTCCTGTTTCCTGCCATTGTTCATTCCATGAGGTGTGCGCGATTGCACGCCACCAGCGTGGGTGGCCCAGGGACATCAATCCATGAGGAAAATTGCAGTTCTACGCGCGGCGGCTCAACGCCCGCTGCGCGAAGCCCGCCAGTAATCGTCGCGCATGCCAATTGGAAGGTGTATCCTTTTGGATACGATCATTCGATGGCAATGCTCCATGCAACCGAGGCGTTTACGCGGTGGCTGCGCGGTCTCAAGGATCGCAGCGCCCAAGCGGTGATCGTGGAGCGTCTGCAACGCGTTGCCCGAGGACTCGAGGGCGATGTTCGAACGGTAGGCTGCGGGGTGAGCGAGTTGCGCATCAACCGTGGGCCGGGGTATCGGGTGTACTTCACACGTCGAGGAAGAACCGTCGTCGTGCTGCTCCATGGCGGCGACAAGTCAAGCCAGCATCGCGACATAGCCAAGGCGATCCGTCTTGCCGGAATGCTGTAACCGCCATCAATCCACTTCGTTCACGGGGACGCCATGAATAGACTGAAGACCGCTCCCTTCGATCCAGCCGACTACCTTCTGGACGACGAAGCAATCGCCACCTATCTGAGCGAAGCGCTTGCAGCAGGTGATGCAGGCCACTTCCAGGAAGCGCTTGGCACCGTTGCGCGTGCGCGCGGCATGCGCGCTGTCGCCGAAATATCCGGTCTCGGCCGCGAAAGTCTGTACAAGGCACTGCGGCCAGACGCACATCCGCGCTTCGACACCGTACAGCGCGTGTTGTCCGCCCTCGGTGTCCATCTCACTATCCAGGCCGGCAAGGCCTGATCGGAAAAGCTGCACCCGCCGGGTATGGCCCGGCGCTACCCACCCTGCCCGATCAGTGCCCGCCGCGCGCGCCGCCCACCTGCTCGATCAGGGTCTGGCTGGCGGCATTGAGGCCCACCACTGTCACCTGCGCACCCTGCGCGGCCAGCTTTTCCTGGGCGCGCTCCAGCGCCGCCACTGCGGTCAGGTCCCACAGATGGGCATCACGCAGGTCGATCTGCACCTTCGGCGCCACGTGCTGGTAATCAAACGCCGCCCCGAGCTGGCCAGCCGAGGCGAAGAACACCTGGCCGCGCACGCGGTAGACCTGGGTATCGGCGGTGTCGTTGCGCTGCACATCCAGCATGCGGCCGACCTTGCGCGCGAAGAACAGGGCCGACAGCAGCACGCCGCTGAGCACGCCCTTGGCCAGGTCGTGGGTGGCCACGGTAACCACGACGGTCAGCAGCATCACGGCGGACGAGCTTCGCGGATGGGTGCGGAGGTCACGCAGCGAGCGCCAGCTGAAGGTGCCGATGCTGACCATGATCATCACCGCCACCAGCGCGGCCATCGGGATCTGCCGCACCAGGTCGCTGCCGTACACCACCAGCACCAGCAGCAGCGCGCCAGCCACCAGGCAGGACAGTCGGCCGCGGCCACCGGAGGTCACGTTGATGACCGACTGGCCGATCATCGCGCAGCCGGCCATGCCGCCAAGGAAGCCGGTGACCGTGTTGGCCACGCCCTGGCCGACGCACTCGCGGTTGCGCTCGCTGGGCGTCTCGGTGATGTCCTCGACGATCTGCAGGGTCATCATCGATTCGAGCAGGCCGACCACGGCCAGCGTGGCCGACACCGGCAGCAGGATGCGCAGCGTTTCCCAGGTGAGGGGCACGTCGGGGATGAGGAAGTGCGGCAGGCTTTCGGGCGGCTGGCCCATGTCGCCGACGCTGCGCACGTCCACGCCGAAGCCGATGACCACGGCGGTGAGCACGACGATGGCGACCAGCGGCGACGGCACCGCGCGGGTGATGCGCGGCAGCAGGTAGATGATGGCCAGCGCGGCGGCACACAGCACGTAGACGGTGGGGCCGCGGCCGATCAGTTCCGGCATCTGCGCCAGGAAGATGAGGATGGCCAGCGCGTTGACGAAGCCGGTGATGACCGAGCGCGAGACGAAGCGCATCAGCGAGCCGAGCTTGAACACGCCGGCCAGCACCTGCAGCAGGCCGGCCAGGATGCTGGCGGCGAACAGGTACTGCAGGCCGTGGTCCTTGACCAGGTCGACCATCACCAGCGCCATCGCGCCGGTGGCGGCGGAGATCATGCCCGGGCGGCCGCCGGCGATGGCGGTGACCACGGCGATCGAGAACGCGGCGTACAGGCCGACCTTGGGGTCGACGCCGGCGATCAGCGAGAAAGCGATGGCCTCGGGAATCAGGGCCAGGGCGACGACCATGCCGGACAGCAGATCACCACGGATGTTGCCGAGCCATTGCTGGCGCAGGGGGTGGGACGTTTGCATGGGAAAACTCCGCGCGCACGGGCATGGGGCCACGTGGCGCTGTCAATCGGGAGCGGTCAATCAAGGACAGTCGACTGACAGTCGACTCTACCGGCGGGAGCCGGTACGTGGGAGGCGCGCAGTCTACGGGAAGCCGCGCGGCGGCGGTAGCGCGGGCGGGGCAGTACAGCAGCGGAGCATGGCTCCGCTCTACAATTGAACAATGGCCGCCGACGATCCCCGCTTCTTCGACCCCGCCACCGAACAGGGCGTGCTGCGCCTGTCCATCGCCTTCTCGCTGGCGGTTGCGCTGGCCGGGGTGGTGTTCGGCCTGCTGGCCAACTCCTCGCTGATCATCTTCGACGGCATCTACGGCCTGATCGATGTGGTGATGACCTGGCTGTCGCTGCTGGTGGCGCGCCTGATCGCGCTGTCCACGCAGACCGATGCGCTGCAGTCGCGGCTCAACCAGCGTTTCACCATGGGCTTCTGGCACCTGGAGCCGATCGTGCTGGGGGTAAGCGGCCTGCTGATGATCGGCGCGGCGCTGTACGCGCTGGTCAACGCGGTGGATGCGCTGATGTCCGGCGGGCGCCATATCGCGCTGGGGCCGGCGATTGTGTTCGGCGTGGTGTCACTGCTGGCAGAAAGTGCGTTCGGCGCCTTCGTGTGGCGCGCCAACCGTCGCATCGGTTCGGACTTCATCGCGCTGGATGCGAAGAACTGGGTGATCGCCGCGAGCATGTCGGCCTGCTACGTGGCCGCGTTCGTGGGCGGGGTGCTGGTGCAGGGCACATCGTTGGCCTGGGTCGGGCCCTACATCGATCCGGCCATCCTGGCGGTGGTCTGCCTGTTCGTGATGGTGGCGCCGCTGGGCACGGTGCGGCGGGCGCTGGCCGGCATCCTTCTGGTGACCCCGCCGGATCTGCAGGCGCACGTGGACGCCGTGGCGCGGGACATCGTGGCCCGCCATGGCTTCGTCGAACACCGCAGCTACGTGGCCCAGGTCGGCCGTGGCGAGCAGATCGAGCTGTTCTTCGTGGTGCGCGAGGACGACCCGCCGCGGCCCCTGGTGGAGTGGGACCAGCTGCGCGATGAGATAGGCGATGCACTGGGCGAAGCGTCCCCGGACCGCTGGCTGACCATCATGTTCACCACCGACCGCGAGTGGACCATCTAGGCCTGCAGGACGATGTGTCAAATATTCAAGACGAACTATCACCCATCGTCCTGCGGGACCGGGCAAAGTAGACCCATCGAAACACCCACCCACTGACCAGGAGCATCCCATGTCCATCGAAAAGGTTCTGTACACCGCCCAGGCCACCTCCACCGGCGGCCGTGAAGGCCGTTCGGTCTCCTCCGACAACGTGCTGGACATCCAGCTGTCGACCCCGCGCGAGCTGGGCGGCGCCGGCGGCCCGGGCACCAACCCGGAACAGCTGTTCGCTGCCGGCTACTCGGCCTGCTTCCTCGGCGCGCTGAAGTTCGTGGCCGGCCAGGCCAAGGTCGCGCTGCCGGCCGAGACCACCGTCACCGGCAAGGTCGGCATCGGCCAGATCCCCACCGGGTTCGGCATCGAAGCCGAGCTGACCATCAACGCCCCGGGCGTGCCGCGCGAGCAGCTCGAAGAGCTGGTGCAGAAGGCGCACATCGTCTGCCCGTACTCCAACGCGACCCGCGGCAACATCGACGTGACGCTGATCGTTGCCTGATGCAAAAATGGGCGGATGCCGGTCGAAACCGGGCATCCGCCCATCCCACCTCGGGTGGGCCCCGGCACAGGGCCGGGGACGCATTTGCTTGTGTAGAGCCGAGCCCATGCTCGGCTGATCCATGCAGCCGAGCATGGGCTCGGCTCTACACGTTCAAGCCTTATTTCCCGCTCGTGATGAGCTGCACGACGCTGGAGAAATCCAGCTTGCCGCGGCCGGCCTGGTGGTTCATCGAGTACAGGTTGCGGGCCACTTCGCCCAGCGGGATCGAGGCGCCGACGTTCATCGCCGCTTCCACCGCCAGGCCCATGTCCTTCAGCATCAGGTCGCTGCCGAAACCGCCACTGTAGCCGCGCGAGGCCGGCGCGTTTTCCAGCACGCCCGGCCACGGGTTGCACACTTCGGTGGCCCAGCTGCGGCCGGTGCTGACCGCCATCATCTGCGACAGCACCTTCGGGTCCAGACCGTGCGCCACGCCCAGGGCGATGGCTTCGCCGGTGACGGCCATGATCACGCCCAGCGCCATGTTGTTGCACAGCTTGGCCACTTGGCCGGCGCCGCTGGCACCGACGTGGAAGATGTTCCTGCCCATCGCCTGCAGCACCGGGCGTGCGCGTTCCAGTGCGTCCTCTTCGCCACCGACGATGAAGGTGAGCGTGCCGGCCTGCGCGCCGGCGGTACCGCCGGACACCGGTGCGTCGAGCATCTGCAGGCCTCGCGCGGCAGCGGCTTCAGAGACCTTGCGGGCGCTGGCCGGGGCGATCGTGCTGCAGTCGATGACCAGCGCACCGGCCGGGATGTCGGCGAGGATGCCGTCATCGCCGAGGTACACGCCTTCGACGTGGCGGCTGGCCGGCAGCATCGAGATCACCACTTCGGCGTCGGCCAGGGTGTCGCGCGCCGATGGTGCGGCGCTGGCACCGGCGTCGACGGCGGCCTGGACCGCGGCCGGCACCAGGTCGAACACACGCACGGAGTGGCCGTTCTTGACGAGGTTGGCGGCCATCGGGCCACCCATGTTGCCCAACCCGATGAATGCAATGCGGCTCATGCAAGGCTCCTTTCAGCAAGCGGAGTGCCCAGGTCGGCCAGCGGGTGCGCGGCCTCGGCCCAGGGGGAAACAAAGAAGGTGTCCGCCCACGCGGCGGTGGCCTCGGCCAGGGTGGCCGGGTTCCACTGCGGGTTGCGGTCCTTGTCGACCAGCAGCGCGCGGATGCCTTCGGCGAAGTCGCCCCGGGCGGCGCAGTGCAGCGCAGTGACGTACTCCAGGCGATAGACGCTGGCCAGGTCCTGGCCGGCGCTGCGGCGCTGCAGTTCGAAGGCCAACCGCGCCGAACCGGGTGCGCCGGCAGCAAGGGTCTTCTGTGCGGCCTGCAGCCAGGCATCGTCGGTCTGCAGGTCGCGGATGCGTGCGATGATCGCGGGCAGATCATCCCCTGCGCACAGCGCGTCGACCTGTGCGGCGTTGGCCAGCAGCGGGCCGGTGGCTGCATCGCTGGCATGCGACTGCAGCAGATGATCCAGGCGTTCATGGTTGTGCGCGGCATCGCCCGACCAGGCCACCTGCAGCAGCGCATCGAACACCGCGCTGCGGCGTTCTTCAGCAACGTGCACGTCGGCCAGGCCGGCGTAGATGGCATCGCCCGGGTTCAGCAGCGCACCGGTCAGGGCCAGGAACAGGCCGCCCTTGCCCGGCACGCGCGGCAGCAGCCAGCTGCCACCCACATCGGGGAACAGGCCCACCGTGATTTCCGGGAAGGCCAGCTTGGAGCGCTCGCTGACCACGCGGTGGCTGGCGCCGGACATCAGGCCGATGCCGCCGCCCATCACGATGCCGTGGCCCCAGCACAGGATCGGCTTGGCGTAGGTATGGATGAGGTAATCGACGCGGTATTCGACGTCGAAGAATTCGGCGGCGTAGTCGTTCTCGCGGATGTCGCTGTGGCCGGCGTCGCGGAAGGCGACCATGGCCTTGTACAGGCTGTGCAGGTCGCCACCGGCGCAGAACGCCTTTTCGCCGGCGCCCTGCAGTACCACCATCGCGATGCCGTCATCGCCGGCCCAGGCATTCAGCTGCTTCAGCAGCAGGTGCGCCATCGGCAGCGAGAAGCCATTGAGCGTGCGCGGTGCATTGAGCGTGGCGAAGCCGATGCGCGTGCCGTTGCCGGCCGCTCGCTCTTCGAACAGCACCGGTGCGTCGTCGGCAACGGTGTCGGTGGTCATGCGTTCTTCCACTGCGCGGCGCGCTTTTCCAGGAAGGCGCTCACGCCCTCGACCTGGTCGGCGGTGTCGAACAGATCGACGAAGGCTTCGCGCTCGGCCACCAACGCCGAGGCGTGGGTGCCGGTGCGGGTGGACTGCACCAGGGTCTTGCAGGCGGCGATGCTGGTCGGGCTCTGCTTGCTGGCCTTCTTCGCCCATTCCAGCGCCAGCGCCTTGGCTTCGCCCTTGCCGACCTTCTCTTCGGCAAGACCGATGCGCACGGCGGTTTCGGCATTGATGCGCTCGCCCAGCAGGATCATGCGCTTGGCCCAGCCCTCGCCGACCAGGCGCGGCAGGTTCTGGGTGCCACCGGCGCACGGCAGCAGGCCGACGGTGGCCTCCGGCAGCGCCACCTGGGCATGGTCTTCGATGATGCGCAGGTCGCAGGCCAGCGCGCATTCCAGGCCACCGCCCATGGCGTAGCCGTTGATGGCGGCGATGGACACGCCACGGAAGGCGGACAGCGCTTCGAAGGCTTCGCCGAAACGGCGCGCGGCTTCGCGTGCGGCGGCCTTGTCGCCCGAGGCGAATTGGTTGAGGTCGGCACCGGCGGAGAAGAACTTCTCGCCGTCACCGGTGATCACCAGCGCGTAGATCCCGCGGTCTGCATTGAGCGCGCCCACCAGGTCGCGCAGCGCGGACAGGCTGTGCACGGTCCAGGTGTGCGCCGGCGGGTTGTGCAGGGTGACCACGGCGGTATGGCCATCGGCCTCGACCTTCAGGCCCACGTGCTCCTGGGTACGCCAATCCTTCATCGCAGTTCCTCTTCGGTGTTGAGCAGGTGGCGGGCAACGATCACCCGCATGATCTCGTTGGTGCCTTCCAGGATCTGGTGCACGCGGCTGTCGCGCAGCAGGCGCTCGATCGGGTATTCACGGATGTAGCCGTAGCCACCGTGGATCTGCAGGGCTTCGTTGCAGATCTTGAAGCCGGCATCGGTGGCGAAGCGCTTGGCCATCGCGCACCACACGTTGGCATCGCTGGCACCGGCGTCAAGCTTGCGCGCAGCCGAGTGCACCATCTGCCGGGCGGCCACCAGTTCGATGGCCATGTCGGCCAGCTTGAACTGCAGCGCCTGGAAATCAGCCAGCGCCTTGCCGAACTGGCGGCGCTCGCCCATGTAGCGGCGTGCGGCATCCAGCGCGCCCTGTGCGGCACCCAGCGAGCACGCGGCGATGTTGATGCGGCCGCCGTCCAGCCCCTTCATCGCCAGCTTGAAGCCGCCGCCTTCCTCTCCCAGAAGGTGGCTGACCGGCACGCGGACGTTTTCGAAGGTGATGCCACGGGTGGGCTGGCTGTTCCAGCCCATCTTCTCTTCCTTGCGGCCATAGCTGATGCCCGGCAGGTCGGCGGGCACCGCGATGGCACTGACACCGCCCGCACCGGCACCGCCGGTGCGGGCCATCACCACCAGCAGCTCGGTGGCACCGGCGCCGGAGATGAAGGCCTTGGAGCCGTTCAGTACATAGAAGTCGCCGTCGCGCACGGCGGTGGTCTTCAGCGAGGCCGCATCGGAACCAGCGCCCGGCTCGGTCAGGCAGTACGAGGCCAGCTTGCTGCCCGAGGACAGATCGGTGCCCCACGCATCGCGCAGCTCAGCCTGGCCCCACTTGGAGACCATCCACGACGCCATGTTGTGGATGCTGACGTACGCCGCAGTCGACGGATCGACGTTGGCGAGCTCCTCGATGACGACGGCGGCGTCCAGGCGGCTGAGGCCGCTGCCGCCGACTTCCGGGTCCATGTACAGACCACAGAAGCCCAGTTCACCGGCCTTGGCGATCGCCTCGCGCGGAAAGGTGCCCTCCGCATCCCATCGCGCGGCGTGCGGCGCCAGTTCGGCCTGTGCGAAGTCACGCGCGGCTTCACGATACGCCTGCTGCGCTTCTTCCTGGTCCGTCGTCATCGAGTGGCTCATGGCTGCTCCTGCCCTTACTTCAGGCTGATGGTGGTGTTGACGCCGTGGCTCAGCGTCTCGTCATCGAACCAGCGTGCGGTGACGGTCTTGGTCTGGGTGTAGAACAGCACGACCTGCTTGCCGTACGGGCCCAGGTCGCCCAGCTTGGAGGCGCGCGAACCGGTGAACGAGAACAGCGGCACCGGCACCGGGATCGGCACGTTGATGCCGACCTGGCCGACGTCGATGTCTTCCTGGAAGCGACGGGCAGCCGCGCCGGACTGGGTGAACAGCGCGGTGCCGTTGCCGTTCGGGTTGCTGTTGACCATGGCGATGGCCTCGTCCAGCGTTGCCGCTTCGAGGATGACCAGCACCGGCCCGAAGATTTCTTCCTGGTAGATGCGCATGTCGGTGGTGACACCGGCAAAGATGGTCGGGCCGACGAAGTTGCCCTTCTCGAAACCATCGACCTGCGGGTTGCGGCCGTCGAGCACCAGCGTGGCGCCCTGCTCCGCGCCCGAGGCGATCAGGCCTTCAACGCGCTCGCGGGCGCTGCAGGAAATGACCGGGCCGACGTCGGTGCCGGACACGGTGCCGCCGCTGACCTTGAGGGTCCTGGCCTTGGCCACCAGGTCCTGCACCCAGTTGCGCGCTTCACCGACCAGCACCAGAGTGGAAGCGGCCATGCAGCGCTGGCCGGCCGCACCGAAGGCGGCGCCGACCATCGCGTTGAGGGTCTGTTCCTTGTTGGCGTCCGGCAGCACCACGGCGTGGTTCTTGGCGCCCATCATGCACTGCACGCGCTTGCCGGCCAGCGAGGCGCGGTTGTAGACGTGGGTGCCGACGCGGGTGGAGCCGACAAACGACACGGCCTTGATATCCGGGTGGTCGCAGATCGCGTTGACCACCTCCTCGCCACCGTGGACGACGTTCAGCACGCCCTTCGGGATGCCGGCTTCCAGCGCCAGTTCAACCAGGCGCATGGTCACCATCGGGTCCTGCTCGGACGGCTTGAGGATGAAGGTGTTGCCGGTGGCGATCGCCATCGGGAACATCCACAGCGGGATCATCGCCGGGAAGTTGAACGGGGTGATGCCGGCGCACACGCCCAGCGGCTGCATGATGCTGTAGGTGTCTACGCCGTTGGCCACGTTGTTGGCCAGCTCGCCCAGCTGCAGGTTGCCGATGGCAGCGGCGTGCTCGACCACTTCCAGGCCGCGGAACACATCGCCTTCCGCGTCCGGCAGGGTCTTGCCCTGTTCGGCGGTGAGGATGTGGGCCAGCTCGCTCATGTTCTCGCGGATCAGCTGCTGGTACTTCAGGAAGATGCGCGCGCGGGTGCCGATCGGGGTCTTGCGCCAGGTCTTGAAGGCTTCCTTGGCGGCGGCGACGGCGGCATCCACTTCACCGGTGGTGGCGAACGGCACCTGGGCCAGCACGTCCTGGGTGGCCGGATTGATCACGTCCTGCCAGTGGGAGGTGGCCGATTCAATGAACTGGCCATCGATCAGCATGCGGATACGGGGCGCTGCAACAGTCATGACGACAATCCCACGGGCTCGAAAGATGCTTGGCATTATTCACAGCACCCACCTCGATTTCCGGCCTGAATCCGCTTAATCTGGCCAACACGCCAGACGATTCATGTTAATTCTGTGAATTTCCAGCCTTCACAACGCCAGCTGGGCCTGCGCCTGCTACGCCTGCGCGAGCAGCGCGGCTACAGCCAGGTGGAGCTGGCCCGCGCCCTGGGCCTGTCGGCCAGCTACCTGAACCAGATCGAGCGCAACAAGCGCCCGCTGACGCCGGCCGTGCAGAAGAAGCTGGGCGAGGTGCTGGGCGATGTTTCCGCCCTGTTCGACGACGATGAGCCCGCCGCGCTGCAGGAGGCACTGGGCGAGACCCTGCGCGACCTCGGCCTGGCGGAGGTGAGCGCGACCGAGCTGCGGGCACTGGCCGGCAACCTGCCGCAGGTCAGCCGCGCCCTGCTGGACCTGCATCGCCGCCACCTGGCCCTGCGCGAGCATGCCGCCGCGCTGGAGTTCCAGCTGGGCGAGCCCGAGGCCGGCAGCACCCTGCCCGCCGGCGACCAGGTGCGCGAGTTCTTCAACCGCATGCACAACCACATCCCCGAGCTGGACGAACTGGCCGAGCGCCTGTTCGCCGAGTGGGGACTGTCACCCGGGCACGTGGCGCCGCGCCTGCGCCAGCTGCTGGCCGACCGCCACGGCGTGCTGGTGGAAGTGGCTGCGCTGCAGGCCGGGCGCGAAAAGCGCCAGTTCGATGCCGGCGCGCGGCGGCTGTGGCTGCCCGATTACCTGGAACCGGGGCAGCAGGCGTTCCAGATGGCGGCCGAGCTGGCCCTGCACGGTTACCTGCCGCAGATCGATGCAGTGATCGCCCGCGCGGGCTTCCACGACGATGCGCGCATCGCACAGGCGCGGATCGGCCTGTCGAACTACTTCGCCGGGGCGCTGGTGATGCCGTACATGCGCTTCCTGCGTGCGGCCGAGGCCAGCAGCTACGACATCGAGCTGCTGGCGCATCAGTTCGGCGTTGGTTTCGAGGCGGTGTGCCATCGGTTGAGCACGCTGGCGCGGCGCAGTGCGCCGGGGCTGCCGTTCTTCTTCATCCGCGTGGACCGTGCGGGCAATGTGTCCAAGCGCCATTCGGCCACCGATTTCCATTTCTCGCAGGTGGGTGGGTCGTGCCCGCTGTGGATCGTCTACGAGGCGTTCAACCAGCCGGGGCGGATCCTGACGCAGACCGCGCGCATGCCGGATGGGCGGCGCCACTTCTGGCTGGCGCGGCAGGTCAGCAGCGGGCCGGTGGGGCATGGCCAGCCGCGCAAGACGTTTGCGGTGGCGCTGGGCTGTGATCTGCAGCATGCGGAACGGCTGGTGTATTCGCTGGGGCTGGATGTGCAGAGTCCGGGGAATTCGGTGTCGATTGGCCCAGGGTGCCGGGTGTGCCCTCGGGAGGACTGCATGCAGCGCGCGTTTGCGCAGTTGCCGGGTCGGTAAGGGTCAGATGCGCTCTGGTAGGTGCCAACCTTGGTTGGCACGCTCCATCCGTGCGCGACGTGCATCCACGCATGGCGTGGATTTACTACCGGGTCAGTAGATCGGCGTGACCTTCATCTGCGGCAACGGACGTGGTGCGCCGTCGGTCAAGTCCGGGCCCAGGTCTTCCCAGGTGCGGCCCTGCTCCACCATCTGCGCCCACAGCTGCTGCGACCCACGACGCTTGTCTTCCGAGCCCAGCTTGTACGACGGCGGCACGGGCTCACCGCCTGCAACGATGGAATACGCCGCGCGGTAAGCCAGCACCTGCTGTGCGGGGTCGTCGGTGCGCGCCACTTCCAGCGTGTAGCGCTGGTAGGCCGAAGCGAGGTTGCGCCAGCGGATCCAGTAGTGATTTTCGAACGAGAACGCGCAGAAGCGTGCGCCGGCCAGGCTGCCCTTGTCGGCGATGCGGCTCAGCACCTCCTGCGGCATGTCCAGGTTCATGCCGCCTTCGTCGCCCTGCAGGCTCACATGCACGATGCGGTCGCGGTAGCCCGGTGCACGCGCCTGCAGCAGGTCGCGCCAGTTCTGCATGGTGGCCACCACCGCGAACAGGAAGCGACCCAGCTCGGCCGCCGCCAGCGGCGTGGCGATGGACTGGTAATGCCGCTGCCAGCCATGGCGGTTCTCGGTGGGCAGCACCACCGCGCGCTCCAGCGCCTGCTGGCCGGTGGCGCCGTGGCTCACATCCTCGGCGTGCTGTGGGTAGACCAGATTGATGGCGAAGGTCGGCCAACGTGGCATCGCCGCGTCGAACAGGTGGATGGGGAAGTTGCTGCTGATGCCACCATCGGAGAACCAGCAGATGCGGAAGGCGGTGATGATCGGCCCGCAGGATTGGCCGGCACTGGTCAGCCCTTCCATGCTGTCGGCCACATTGTGCTCGGCATCGGCCGCGGCCGGCGACGGCTCGCAGCGGCGCTCACGACGCGCGGGCTCATGCAGCGGCACCGCGCTGATCAGCAGCGGGAAGCTCAGGCTCATGCGCGTCGCCACCAGCACCGGCAGCTGCGGCCCCTGCGGCAGGTGGTAGTACTGCCGGCCTTCCACATCGACCGGCGCACCGGCATGGTCGACCAGCCACTGCACCACGCTGGCCGGGAACAGCTGTGCGAACTCCTCGCGCAGGAACCAGAACTGCGCGCCGCCCAGCGGCAGCGTGCGCGGTTCGTTGTGCGACACGCAGGTGGTGATCATCTGCAGGCTGATCGCGTGCGGGCTCTCCGGCTCGCCTGCATAGCGCGGTGCGTCGTGCAGGTCCGCGAAGGTGAGCGGCGCATCCGGCGACTTGCCGGCCAGCTGTTGCAGGCTGTGGTGCAGCCATTCGGTCAGCGCCGGTTTGCGCGCATCACGGCCCAGGCCGCTGCAGAGGCCCAACAGGTTGCGCCGCGCCACCCGCGCCACCCGCAGCGCGGCACCGGCCACACCGGCCCCATAGGCGCACAGCAGCGAAGGCAGCAGGGTGGCCGCCACACCGCTCCAACCGCCGCCCCACCAGCCCAGGCCGAGCAGCAGCGCCAGCGACACCAGCACTTCCAGCGGGGCGATCTCGAACACGGCCACCGCCAGGCACAGCAGCTTGCGCGGCCAGCCGTAACCACCGGTCAGCGCGGCCAGCAGCCGGTAGGCCGCCCGCGCACCGCGCGCCGGCTGGAACAGGCTGTAGATGAAGCCGCGCCGCGAAAGCTGCGCCGACACCGCCGACAGGCCGCCATAGCCGGCGTCGTCAGCCAGGTGCTCGCCGGCCTGCTGGCGGCGATCGCCATAGGCCGCCGCTGCCGCCACCGCCGCGGCGATGGCGCCGGCCGAGGTGCCACCGATGCTCTTGAACCGATAATCGCGGGCCAGCGCCAGTACCGCATTGGGGTACACGATGCCGCTGGTGATGCCGCCCTTCATGACCAGATCGCAGTACTTGTCTGCCACTACCCTGCCCCCGCTGACTGTGCCTGAGATGCCACCCGACGCTACGGATGCAGTATGACGCGAAGGCTTCTCACAGCCTGAGAACCCGCCCACGGAAGGACCACTGGCCGCCCCCGCCCGGCCCGTGCACACTGCGCCCAGGACACTCATGCAGGGATTGCCATGACCACCCGTCGCGCGTTCATCGCTGGCTGTGCCGTCGCCACTGCCGCCAGTGCCTGTAACCGGCGCGGCGCGCCGGTGGCCAACGACATCAGCCAGCTGGAACCCACAGACGTGGCCGGGGTGCGGGCCGTTGCCGAAACGGCCGACCTGCAGGCCGCCCTGCAGCAGCACCGGGGCACGGTCTGCGTGGCCGGCGGCCGCTACAGCATGGGTGGGCAGACCAGCGCGGCCGGCGCCCTGCAGCTGGGCCTGACGCCGAGCCACCGCCTGCTGCGGCTGGACGTCGCGCGCAGGGCGGTGCGCGTGCAGGCCGGCATGCGCTGGCGCGCGCTGCAGGAATGGCTGGACCCGCACAACCTGTCGGTGAAGGTGATGCAGAGCTTCAGCAACTTCACCGTCGGCGGTTCGGTATCGGTGAACTGTCATGGCCGCTACGTCGGCAGCGGCAGCATCGCCTCCACCGTGCGTGCACTGCAGGTGGTGCTGCGATCCGGCGAGGTGGTCGAGACCTCGCGCACGCAGCACCCGGAGCTGTTCGCCGCGGTCATCGGTGGCTATGGGCTGATCGGTGTTGTCAGCGAAGTAGAGCTCGACCTGACCGACAACGACCGCATGGCGCGGCACATGGAGCGGGTGGCGCTGGCCGATTACCCACAGTGGTTCCGCGAGAACGTGGCGTCGCGCAGCGATGCGTTGATGCACAACGCCGACCTGATTCCACCGCGTTTCGATGCACCGGTGACCGTGACCTGGAGGCGCAGCACTGCAGCGCTGACCGACACCCGGCGCCTGATACCCGTCGGTGCGAACTATGCCCACGAGCAGAACATGATCTGGGCCGTCACCGAACTGCCCGGCGGCCCGCAGCTGCGCGAGAGCTCGCTGGTGAAGCAGCAGATTGCCGAACCGCGGGTGATCCATCGCAACCTGGAAGCGAGCCTGGACGTGGCAGCGCTGGAACCCCGCACGCGCGCGATGTCGACCTACCTGCTGCAGGAATACTTCATCCCCGTGCGCAGCTTCCAGGCGTTCGCCACGCGCATGGCCGCGATCCTGCAGCACCACCGCGTGGACGCACTGAACGTATCGATCCGCCACGCACCCGCTGATACGACCGCGTTGATGAAGTGGGCGGACGAAGAAGTGTTCTGCTTCGTGCTGTACCACAAGCAGCGTCGGCATCCATGGGGCGACACCATGGCCACGCGCTGGACCCGCGCACTGATCGATGCTGCGGTGGACTGTGGCGGACGTTACTACCTGCCCTACCGCCCGCACGCCACAGGCGAGCAGTTCCAGCGCGCGTACCCGCAGTGGAACGCATTCGTTGAACGCAAACGCCAGTACGACCCACAGATGCAGCTGGTGAACCAACTCTGGCAGCGCTACCTCGCAGCGCCTTAGCAATGGGGTCAGAGCCCTTTGCTGCACAAAGGGATCCAACCCCGTGCCGTTCCGACAGACCGCAGCAAACTGTCGAAGGCGGGGTGGGTCCGGTTGAGGGGGCGTGAGCCGCATGGGCCCGAGGCATGCCTCGGGCGGGTTGGGCAGGACGCCCAACCCTGGTCTTGCCGTGTGCGCAGGACAGCGCACACGAGCAAGCGGCAACCGAGCTTACAGGGACGTACTTGCAGCGTCCCCCTCAACCGGACCCACCCCGCCAACCCGCGGAATCCCAGCTTCTGAAGTTGACGTCGACGTGCCTCGGCAGGTGCAGGGCGCAGCCCTGCCGGCAACCCACAACACTTGACCCCCACAACCATCGGCGTAGCATCAGCACCAAGCCAAGGGACAGACCCGCGGCTACCACAACGACATGAGGGATTCTCATGGAATTCGACTATCTCGTCTTCATCGGGCGTTTCGAGCCCTTCCACAACGGCCACGCCGCCGTTGCCCGCCTGGCCCTGAGCCGGGCCCGTAAGCTGATCTTCCTGGTCGGCTCTGCTGATACCCCCCGCAGCCTTCGCAATCCCTGGACCGTGGCCGAACGCGCCGTGATGATCCAGGCCGCCCTCGATGGCGACACCGAACGCCTGCTGATCCGCCCGCTGCGCGACCACCTCTACAACGAAGCGCAGTGGATCGCCAACGTGCAGCGCCAGGTGGCCGAAGCCCTGCGCAACGACGGCGCTGCCGCCGATGCCAAGGTCGGCCTGATCGGCATGGACAAGGACGCCTCCAGCTACTACCTGCGCGAATTCCCGCAGTGGCCGCTGGTGGACGTGCAGCACACTGCCACCCTGTCGGCCACCGAACTGCGCCGCTACCTGTTCGAAGCCGGCGACGTCGACTTCCACGGTGCGCTGCTGATGCTGCGTGGCAACGTGCCGGCGCCGGTGTACGACATGCTGGAGGCGTTCCGGAAGAGTGCACCGGCCTACGGCCAGCTGGTGGCCGAGTACCGCTTCATCGAACAGTACAAGGCCGCCTGGAAGGACGCGCCCTACGCGCCGACCTTCGTCACCACCGATGCGGTGGTGGTGCATTCGGGCCATGTGCTGCTGGTGCGCCGCCGTTCGGAACCCGGCAAGGGCCTGTGGGCACTGCCCGGTGGTTTCGTCGGCCAGGAACAGAGCCTGCTGGACAGCTGCCTGCGCGAACTGCGCGAGGAGACCCGGCTGAAGATTCCGCTGCCGGTGCTGAAGGGCTCGCTGAAGAGCCAGCAGGTGTTCGACCACCCCGACCGCAGCCAGCGCGGCCGCACCATCACACATGGTTTCCACTTCGAATTCCCGGCCGGCGAACTGCCGGCGGTGCGCGGCGGCGACGACGCCGACAAGGCGCGCTGGATTCCGGTGAGCGAAGCGCTGGAGATGGGCCCGCAGCTGTTCGAAGACCACCTGCACATCCTGGAGTTTTTCCTCGGCCGGGGCTGACCCGACCGGCTTTCCCCACCGGCGGATAGACCGCCGGTTTCACTCGACGCGAAGGAGCTTCCGTCATGCATTACCTCGATAATCTTCTCCTCGACACCGACAGCTACAAGGCCAGCCACTGGCTGCAGTACCCGCCGGGTACCGATGCCACGTTCTTCTACGTGGAATCGCGCGGCGGCCTGCACGACCGCACGGTGTTCTTCGGCCTGCAGGCGATCCTCAAGGACGCGCTGGCACGGCCGGTCACCCATGCCGATATCGACGACGCCGCTGCGGTATTCGCCGCGCATGGCGAACCGTTCAATGAAGCCGGCTGGCGCGATATCGTCGACCGCCTTGGTGGCCACCTGCCGGTGCGCATCCGCGCTGTACCCGAGGGCAGCGTGGTGCCCACGCACCAGGCGCTGATGACCATCGAATCAACCGATCCGGCCGCGTTCTGGGTGCCCTCGTACCTGGAAACCCTGCTGCTGCGCGTGTGGTACCCGGTCACCGTGGCCACCATCAGCTGGCATGCGCGGCAGACCATCGCCGGCTTCCTGCAGCAGACCAGCGACGACCCGCAGGGGCAGCTGCCGTTCAAGCTGCACGACTTCGGCGCACGCGGTGTGTCGAGCCTGCAGTCGGCCGCGCTGGGCGGTGCCGCACACCTGGTCAACTTCCTCGGCACCGACACCGTCTCGGCGCTGTGCCTGGCCCGCGCGCACTACCACGCGCCGATGGCCGGCTATTCAATTCCCGCCGCCGAGCACAGCACCATCACCAGCTGGGGCCGCGAGCGCGAAGTGGATGCGTATCGCAACATGCTGCGCCAGTTCGGCACGCCCGGCGCGATCGTCGCGGTGGTGTCGGACAGCTATGACATCTACCGCGCGATCAGCGAACACTGGGGCACCACCCTGCGCGATGAAGTGATCGCCTCGGGTGCGACCCTGGTCATCCGCCCCGATTCGGGCGACCCGGTGGAGGTGGTGGCCGAGAGCCTTCGCCGCCTGGACGAGGCCTTTGGCCACACGATCAACGGCAAGGGCTACCGCGTACTCAACCACGTGCGGGTGATCCAGGGCGATGGCATCAACCCGGACACGATCCGCGCCATCCTGCAGCGCATCACCGCGGACGGCTATGCCGCCGACAACGTGGCCTTCGGCATGGGCGGTGCACTGCTGCAGCGGCTGGACCGCGATACGCAGAAGTTCGCGCTGAAGTGCTCGGCCGCGCGGGTGGACGGTGCCTGGATCGACGTCTACAAGGACCCGATCACCGACGCCGGCAAGACCAGCAAGCGCGGCCGCATGCGCATGCTGCGCCGCCTGGACGATGGCAGCCTGCATACGGTGGCGCTGCCGGCCAGCGGTGACGACACCCTGCCGGCGGGCTTTGAGGATGCGATGGTGACCGTGTGGGAGAACGGCCGGTTGCTGGTCGACCAGCGGTTGGAGGACATCCGCGCGCGGGCTGCGGGCCAGCGATAAGGGTGCATCCACGCATGGCGTGGATCTACTGGAGCGCCCCCTTGACCCACGCCAGCAACGCGTCCACCGTGGGCACGCCGAAGGTATCCCTGCCGTCGTTGCGACTATGGCAGGGATTTGAATGGGAATCCGGTGAAGGCGCCTCGCGCGCCCATTCCGGAGCTGCCCCGCAGCGGTGAATGGAAACGAATCCTGCCAACAGCACTGGGCTCGCGCCTGGGAAGCGGCAGGTAGTAGGTGGGCTGCGGCCCGTGTCCATCAGCCCGAATACCGGCCCCGGCCGGGGGACACGACCGTCCCCTGACTCGACCTGGAATCTCCGCGGGGAGGTTGCCGGGGCCAATGTCGTCCTGCGCGTGCAGGCGGTGTGGCCGCGCGCGTCCTGTTCACGGTTTCCGGCCAGACCCGTTGCCCACGCCAAGATGCACCCGACGATGACCGAGTTCCAACGCCCCGCCCTGTCCCTGCCCGCCGACGGCAAGCGCCTGCTGCTGCATTCGTGCTGCGCGCCCTGCTCGGGCGAAGTGATGGAGGCGATCACCGCCTCCGGGATCGACTACGCGATCTTCTTCTACAACCCCAACATCCACCCGGTGAAGGAATACGAGCTGCGCAAGCAGGAAAACATCCGCTTCGCCGAGCAGCACGGCATCCCCTTCATCGATTGCGACTACGACACCGACAACTGGTTCAGCCGTGCACGCGGCATGGAAAACGAACCCGAGCGCGGCATCCGCTGCACGATGTGCTTCGACATGCGTTTCGAGCGTACCGCGCTGTACGCGCATGAGCACGGCTACGACACCATCAGCTCGTCGCTGGGCATCTCGCGCTGGAAGAACATGGCGCAGATCAACAACTGCGGTGTGCGCGCGGCCTCGCGCTACGACGGCCTGCAGTACTGGGACTACAACTGGCGCAAGGGCGGCGGTGCCAGCCGCATGGTGGAGATCAGCAAGCGCGAGCAGTTCTACCAGCAGGAGTACTGCGGCTGCGTGTACTCGCTGCGCGATGCCAACCGCCACCGCCGCGAAACCGGCCGCGAGCGTATCAAGATCGGCCTGCTGTACTACGGCCAGGACGCTGAAACGCCGCAAGGCGATTGACGTGTGCGCGGGGGGCGGCCACGCTGGTCGCCCCTCTGCTGTGCTGGACCCTGCCATGACCGCCCTGCCCGCCGATGTCGCCCTGCTGGTGATCGACCTGCAGCCGGACTTCATGCCCGGTGGCGCGCTGGCCTGTGACCAGGGCGATGCGCTGGTGGCGCCAGTTGTCGAGCTGCTGGCGCAGCGCCGCTACCGCACGGTGGTGGCCACCCAGGACTGGCACCCGGCCGACCACGCCTCCTTTGCCAGCCAGCATCCGGGCACGCGCCCGTTCGAGAGCATCCTGCTGCACGCGCAGCCGCAGACCCTGTGGCCGGACCACTGCGTGCAGGGCAGCGATGGCGCCGCACTGCATCCGGGCGTGGACTGGACCGTGGCCGACCTGATCCTGCGCAAGGGCACCCGCCAGCAGGTGGATTCGTACAGCGCGTTCCGCGAGAACCATGGTCCGGAGGGCGAGCGCCCGCCGACCGGCCTGGCCGGCTGGCTGCATGAGCGCCGCATCCGCGAGGTGCATGTGTGCGGCCTGGCGCGCGATTACTGCGTGCTGTGGAGCGCGCAGGACGCGGTGAAATCCGGTTTCCGGGTGAAGTTCCTGTGGGACCTGACCCGGCCGGTGACCGAAGCCAACGACGCGATGGTGCGCGAGGCCTTGGGCAAGGCAGGGATTGCGATCGTCTGACCCATTGCTGGCGTCACAGCTGCGCGGGCGGCAGGTCCCTCAACCATGCCAGCCCCTTCGCGACGATGCCGGACGGGTTCAACTGGCGATGGCTCTGGTAGTAGTGGTGGGTGATGTGGTGGGCATCCACCGTGCGGGCGACCGCAGGCATCGCCAGCATCCGCTGCAGCAGCCCGTTCAGGCCGGGGTAGCTGGCGATCTGCCGCACATTGCATTTGAAATGGCCGTGGTAGACCGCATCGAACCTCAGCAGCGTAGTGAACAGGCGGATATCGGCCTCGGTCATTCGACCACCCACCAGCCACGGCGACTGCTGAAGCTGCGCATCCAGCATGTCCAACGTTTCGAACAGCGGCCCCACGGCCTCGTCGTAGGCCTGCTGGGTACTGGCGAAGCCTGCCTTGTAGACGCCGTTGTTGACCGCTTCGTAGACGCGCGCGTTGATCGCATCGATGTCCGCACGCAGGGCCGCAGGGTAATAATCGCCGGGCAGCGCACCGTGACCGTCAAACGCCTCGTTGAACATGCGCAGGATGTCTGCCGATTCATTGCTGACGATGCTGCGCTGCTCGCGGTCCCACAGCACCGGCACGGTCACCTTGCCGGTCATGCCCGGCTTCGCGGCGGTGTACAGGTGATGCAGGTATTCCGCCTGCAGTTCCGGGTCGGGTATCACGCCGCGCCCTGGCTGGAACGTCCAGCCCTGGTCACCCATGTACCAGTGCACCACCGATACGGGCAGCACTGATTCCAGACCCTTGAGCGCGCGCATGATCAGGGTACGGTGGGCCCAGGGGCAGGCCAGGCTGACATACAGGCGGTAACGCCCGGATGCGGCCGCATGCCCTGGCTGGCCCTGCGGACCGGGCCCGCCATCGGCTGTCAGCCAGTGGCGGAACGTGGATTCCTCGCGGTGGAACTGCCCATCCTCGCCGGCGGCACCTGCGGTGCCGACCTGCCAGACGCCATCAACGAGCTGGCCCATGCTGGTGCTCCCTCTGCTGCAGAACCGGTACCGTAGCGCGTGGAGCCGCAACGTCCGGTGAGAACTGCGTGGAGGCGGGCCCCCTCAGCGGAACACCACCGTGCGATGCCCGTTGAGCAGGATGCGGTGCTCCACATGCCGGCGCACGGCGCGCGCCAGCACCTGTGATTCGGTATCGCTGCCCAGCCGCACCAGCTCGCGCGGCGCCATCGCGTGGTCCACGCGGGCCACGTCCTGTTCGATGATCGGGCCTTCGTCCAGGTCTTCGGTCACGTAGTGCGCGGTGGCGCCGATGATCTTGACCCCGCGCGCGTGCGCCTGGTGGTAGGGCTGCGCGCCCTTGAAGCTGGGCAGGAAGCTGTGATGGATGTTGATCGCGCGGCCGGCCAGGGCACGGCACAGCGTGGGTGAGAGGATCTGCATGTAACGCGCCAGCACCACCAGGTCGATGCGCTCGCGTTCGACCAGGTCGATGATCTGCTGTTCCTGCACGGCGCGCGTGTCCGCGTTCACCGGCAGGTGGTGGAACGGCACCTGGTAGGACGCGGCCAGCGGCGCGAAATCATCGTGGTTGGACGCCACCGCGGCGATGTCCACTTTCAGCTGGCCGCTGTGGGCACGGAACAGCAGGTCGTTCAGGCAATGGCCCTGCTTGCTGACCAGCACCAGCAGGCGCGCGCGACGGCGGCCGTCGTGCAGCTGCCAGTCCATGCCGTAGTCGGCGGCCAGCGCGGCCATCGCCGCATGCACGGTATCCAGCGGCAGGCTGGCGTCGCGGTCGAAATGCACGCGCAGGAAGAAGCGGCCGCTCTCCTCATCGCCGAACTGCTGGGCGTCGAGGATGTTGCAGCCGTGGTCGAACAGCAGCCCGGACACGCGGTAGACGATGCCGGTGCGGTCGGGACAGGACAGGGTAAGAATGGAATCGGGGCGCATCGCCCCAGTTTAGGGCAGCACCCTGCGGCAGTGCACAATGCTGTCAGATGCAACCGATCTTCAGTGCGGATGCACGGTCAAGGCTACCAGCCGCACCACCAGCGGACGCACCAGCAGCACACCGCAGAACGCGATCGGCATGGCCATCTGGTAGGCCGCCAGCACCCGCGCCAGGTAGCCGCTACCCAACCCGGCATTGGCGGCGGTAATGACCAGGCACATCAGCAGCGCCATCAGGCCGGCCATGAAGAAAGCGAAGACAAAC
The DNA here is from genome assembly GCF_008710035.1 of Stenotrophomonas cyclobalanopsidis. Taxonomy (GTDB): domain Bacteria; phylum Pseudomonadota; class Gammaproteobacteria; order Xanthomonadales; family Xanthomonadaceae; genus Stenotrophomonas; species Stenotrophomonas cyclobalanopsidis. Next base: position 43,420 of record NZ_VYKI01000026.1, read on the forward strand.
GGCGTGCTGCGGGCGTGCAGCTTCCAGCGGGGCGATCGGGAGTGGGCCATGGCACATCGCATCGAATGAAGTGGGCCGGCAGGCTAGTGGTGCTGCGGCCCGGGCACAGCCCCTCCTCGCTTCGCACAGACCCAAGCGATACTCGCCCTCCCGCATGGCAAGCTGGTCGGTCATGAACCTGTTGCAGCTCATCCGCAGCTTCACCCGCACCGCAGACACCGGCAGCATTGCCGCTGCGGCCCGCCACCTTGGCATCAGCGCCACCGCCGTGGGCCAGAACATCCACCGGCTGGAAGCCCACCTGGGCGTGCGCCTGCTCAACCGCAGCACGCGGCAGCTGGCGCTCAGCGAGGCCGGTGCAGTGTATCTGGCGCAGGTGCGGCACATCGAGGCCGACCTGGCACGCGCGCAGGCGATGGTCACCGCCGGCGATATCGAACCGTCCGGGCCGCTGCGCATCGCCAGCAGCAGCGCGTTCGGCCGCCACGTGCTGGCACCGCTGCTGCCCAGCCTGCAGCAGCGCTACCCGCAGCTGCAGCTGGAACTGCGCCTGAGCGATCGCGCCGTGCAGCACGGGCCGGAGGCGGTGGATGCCAGCATCCGCATCGGTGCGCAGCTGGAAGACGGGCTGGTGGCGCGGCCACTGGCGCGCATCCCGTTCGTGTTCTGTGCCTCACCGGCCTACCTGGAGGCGCACGGCACGCCGGGCGACCCGGTCGCATTGAACGGCCATCGTGGGCTGCTGCACCGCTTCCCCACCGATGGCCGGCCGCTGCGCTGGGGCCTGCTGAAGGATGGCCAGCGGGTGGACGCGGCGCTGCCGGCGAGCATGGTCTGCGATGACATCGACGCGCTGGCCGAACTGGCCGCTGCAGGCGCGGGCATCACCCGGCTGGCCGCGTTCGTGGCCGAGCCCTATCTGCGCGATGGCCGCCTGCAGGCGGTGTTCGGCCCGGCCAGCGACTGGCAGCCGGAGCCGATGGAGGTGTTCTTCTGCGTGAGCGACCGCCGCGATTTCACCGCGAAGATCCGCGCGCTGTTCGAGCACCTGCAGGCCGGCATCGCGCCGGCCTGGCAGGTCTGAGGCTCAGCGCGCGCGGAACACGTTGCGCGCTTCGCGCGGCTCGCAGCGCAGGTACTGCGGCGACGGCACCACGCTGTCGCCCAGCGCGGCGGCGGCGTGCCACGGCCAGCGCGGGTCGTAGAGGATGCCGCGGGCCAGGGCGATGGCGTCGGCCTGGTTGTGGCGCAGGATCGATTCGGCCTGTTCCGGCTCGGTGATCAGGCCGACCGCGATGACCGGCATGCGCAGCTTCTTGGCCTTGATGGCCGCCGCGAACGGCACCTGGTAGCCCGGGCCGACACTGATCTTCTGGCGCTCGTCGAGGCCGCCGCTGGACACGTGCAGGAAGTTGCAGCCGCGTGCATCGAGGATCTGCGCCAGCGCTTCGCTCTGCACCAGGTCCCAGCCGCCGTCGACCCAGTCGGTGGCGGAAATGCGCACGCCCACCGAGACCGTGTCCGACACCGCCGCGCGCACCGCATCGAATACTTCCACCAGCAGGCGCAGGCGGTTCGGCAGCGAGCCACCGTAGCCGTCGGTGCGGCGGTTGCTGAGCGGGGACAGGAACTGGTGCAGCAGGTAGCCGTGCGCGGCGTGGATCTCGATCAGCTCCAAGCCCAGCCGCTCGGCGCGCACCGCGCTGGCGGCGAAGGCGGCGATGACCTCGGCGATGCCGGCCTCGTCCAGTTCCTGCGGCGCCGGGTCGGCGGCATGGAATGGCACCGGCGACGGCGCCACGGTGGCCCAGCCGTTGGCATCGTCGGCCGGCAGCTGGCGGCCGCCGTCCCACGGGCGGGCGGTGGACGCCTTGCGGCCGGCGTGGGCCAGCTGGATGCCCAGCGGCATCGTCGACCAGCGGCGGACGCTGGCCAGTACCTGCGCCAGCGCGGCCTCGGTACCGTCGTCCCACAGGCCGAGGTCGGCCCAGCTGATGCGCCCGCGCGGCTCGACCGCGGTGGCTTCCAGGATCAGCAGGCCGGCGCCGGACTGCGCCAGGGTGCCCAGGTGCATGGCGTGCCAGTCGCTGGCGCGGCCATCTTCGGCGGAGTACTGGCACATCGGCGCGATCACGATGCGGTTGGGCAGGGTCAGGGGGCCGAAGGACATCGGCGAGAACAGCTGGCTCAAGACGGTCAGGACATGCGGAGGGGGTGCGTATTGCACCGCTGCACGGCCTGCGGATCAACCGTCTGGATGGATCGCTGTTTCGCGGGGGCGGGTTATCGGTAGCGCCGGGCCACGCCCGGCGGGCAACGGCGGCCGCGCTGCGCGCTCGCCCGGCGTGGCCCGGCGCTACCGGATCGCGAAACCCGCCAACGCCTCGGCGCAGTCCCGTTCATCCTTGAACTGAAGCAGGTCATCGGCGCGGGTGCGGCCGCGGTTCAGCGCCGCCACCGGCAACCCGGCCTTTGCGGCGGCCTGCACGAAGCGGAAGCCGGAATAGACCATCAGCGAGGAGCCCACCACCAGCACGGCATCGGCCTGCTGCAGGTGCGCGTGCACGGCCGCCACGCGCTCGCGCGGCACGTTTTCGCCGAAGAACACGACGTCCGGCTTCAGCAGGCCGCCGCAGTACGGGCAATCCGGCACCACGAAGGCGGAGAAGTCGGTTTCCAGGTCGGCGTCGCCATCCGGGGCGATGCCCGCTTCCAGCGCGTCCCAGCCCGGATTGGCTTCGAGCAGGCGCTGCTGGAAATCCTCGCGCCCGCTGCGGCGTTCGCAGCCCATGCAGCGCACCCGATCCAGCCGCCCGTGCAGGTCGATCACGTTCTGGCTGCCGGCGCGCTGGTGCAGGCCGTCCACGTTCTGCGTCAGCAGCACCTGCAGCGTGCCGCGCGCTTCCAGCGCAGCCAGTGCCTGGTGGGTGCCGTTGGGCAGGGCCAGGCCGAAGCGCGGCCAGCCCAGCAGGCTGCGCGCCCAGTAGCGCTGGCGGGTGGCCGCCTCGCCCATGAAGGCCTGGTAGGTCACTGGCGGCGTGCGCTTCCACTGGCCGTCGGTATCGCGGTAATCGGGGATGCCCGAGGCCGTGCTGCAGCCGGCGCCGGTCAGCACGAACAGGCGTTGGGCGCGGTCGATGAAGTCGGTCAGCGGCGGGGTCATGGCAGCAAAATGGGGGCGCGCGGGCGCCCCCGCAAGCGCATGGTCAGCTGGCCGGGTCGGCCGCCGGGGCGTCCGGCAGGCGCGGGACGGCGGTCGGCTGGCCGTCATCGCCCAGCGCGATCATCACGAAGTGGCCGCGGGTGCACAGCTTGCGCTCGCCGCTGTGCAGGTCTTCGGCAATCAGCTCCACCTCGACCTTCATCGAGCTGCGGCCCACTTCGACGATGCGACCCACGGTTTCCACCATCTGGCCGATGCGGATCGGCAGCTTGAAATCGACCTGGTCGCTGCGCGCGGTCACCACGGTGCGGCGCGAATAGCGGGCGGCGGCGAGGAAGGCAGCCTTGTCCATCCACGCCAGCGCCTGGCCACCGAACAGGGTGCCCATGTGGTTGGTGTGGTTGGGGAAGACGATTTCGGCCATGCGCACTTCGATGGGCGGCACGGTTTCGGGGATGGGGGTCATGGCGGGGCCATCGGTGTGGGGTGCGGCGATTTTAAGCCAGGCCCGGTGCAGCCGGCGCTACACTGCGCCACGCCCACCGCACGGAACGCCGCCATGCCCGCCGCCGCCGACCTGCTGGCCTTCGCCCTGCTGTCGCTGGGCATGGTGCTCACGCCTGGGCCGAACATGGTCTACCTGGTCTCGCGCTCGATCTGCCAGGGCCGCCGTGCCGGGCTGGTGTCGCTGGGCGGCGTGGCACTGGGCTTCGTCTTCTACATGCTGTGCGCGGCGCTGGGCATCACCGCCCTGCTGATGACCGTGCCCTTCGCCTACGACACGCTGCGCATCGGCGGCGCGCTGTACCTGCTGTATCTGGCCTGGCAGGCGGTGAAGCCGGGCGGCCGCTCACCGTTCGCAGTGCATGCGCTGCCCGTCGACAGCCCGCGCCGGTTGTTTGCGATGGGTTTCCTGACCAACCTGCTGAACCCGAAGATCGCGGTGATGTACCTGTCCCTGCTGCCGCAGTTCCTGCACCCGGACGGCCACGGCAGCGTGCTGGCCCAGTCGGTGGTGCTGGGCTTCACCCAGATCGCGGTCAGCCTGGCAGTGAACATGGTGATCGTGCTGATGGCCGGCAGCATTGCCGCGTTTCTGGCCGCGCGGCCGAGCTGGCAGGCCGTGCAGCGCTGGCTGATGGGCACGGTGCTGGCCGGGCTGGCCGTGCGGATGGCGGTGGAAGGGCGGCGGTAGTTGTAGAGTCGAGCTTGCTCGACTGATCTTCGCGAACGGCAGTCGAGCATGGCTCGACTCTACAGAAGCACAGCAGTCGAGCAAGCTCGACTCTACCTCTACAGAAGCACAGCAGTCGAGCAAGCTCGACTCTACAGAAGCACAGCAGTCGAGCAAGCTCGACTCTACGGAAGCAAGAAACCCCGGCATTGGCCGTAATGCTGTTCACTTAAGCAGCCGGGCCAATCAGAATCCGATGCCAGTCTTCTGGCATCGGATTTTTTGTGGCCGTCCAACAGCAATTGCTCGACCTTGGTGACCTGTTCAATTTCTCCGAC
>NZ_VYKI01000027.1:0-34481 GCF_008710035.1 Stenotrophomonas cyclobalanopsidis
ACGCCGAGCGACCCCACCTGTCCCTTAAAATGCAGACGCCCGATGCGACGCATCGGGCGTCCTTGGCCGCCTGACGGCGGCCGTATCATCCACCCCATAGGTGTCAACCTATGGCAGGACGGGTCACCGCAAATTTACATCAACCCGTTCTTGGCGACGTATTCCCCGCAGCACTGCCGCGACATCTGCTTCACCTGCAGCGATAGTCCACGTTCTGAAGGCTGTGTCGGAACGGGTCGGTGAGGTCATCGGAATAGACGCCAAGCAGGAGCCTGCGCTTGGGCAGCAGGTTCTTGCGATAGAACCTGCTCAGCGCGGCAATGCGTTCACCCTTTTCCGTCAGGCGGACGCAGCCATTGACGATCTCCACGGTGCCGGAGCTCTCCTGCTCGGTCAGGCGCACATCGACGAGACGATGTTCAACCATGTACTCCTTGGTGAAGACGTCCTGGAAAGCACTCTGGCGGATCCCACCACCACGCTGCTCCAGCTTCTCCAGGATGTAGAACGAAAGGGATCGGTCAATCACCGTGGGAACCGAGATTGCAAACGAATAGCCCCCCAGCAGCCAAATGATGCAGAGAAGAGACTTCTCGAGCCCCGACAGGACTCTGAAACAAGGCAGCAGCAGCAGAAGTCCGGTGATGACAAGCGCAATGAACGCATCCCCGATCGCCGCGTAGAACACGACGTCGACGGCGAAATAACGCATGTGGATCACGTAGACGGCAAGCAGCACTACAACGTATACAGCGGTCAGACCAGCCGCCTTGAGAAACCTGTTCATACCTTGAATACCAACATGCGATTACCCAGGAAAGAGAGGACAAGTTGAATGCCGCTGATGGCAACGAAGCCAATTCGGTAATCGAGAGCAAATACGTCAGCCCACAGAGCCATGAACGCACCACTCAGAAGCGCCAACGCCGCGTACAACACCGAAAACCTGACCAGCTCCTTGCGCAGGCTGCCCGTCCTTGTCGCGAATACAAAGAAACGATTACCTACAAATGAGGCGAGGATCCCGAAGATTGCAGCTATGGAGTTGGCCAGCCCCTTGGATCCAACGTTCACGATCTCAACCAGGAAGGTCAGCGTGCCGAAGTGAACCGCAGTCGCAGCCAACCCGTTCAGTACAAATCGGGCGAACTGGGAAAGATCAAGGCCGCGCAGCACTGCCACGCGCCTCACTGGAGAAGTTGACGTAGTCCATGAACGCCCCCCGCTTCTGGATTCCACCACGGACAATGCCGCTGAGCATAAGCGTCATGAGCGTGAGCGTTCCCGTCTGCAGGAATACGAGGAACAGTACGCCCAACGCCATCGAGAACCAACCAGGCGTAGCGTAGCCCGCAAGCTTCAGGAGCGTCGCCACGACGGCGAACACGATGGATACCGAGGAGACCACTACACACATCAGACCGACTCTGACCAACACATCTTCTGCAAACACCATGAGCGCACGGAAGCCGTGCAGCGTCAGGCCGACAAAGTTCATTTTGCTTTGGCCCGCATAACGCGGCCCACGGTCGATCGGGCACACGGCCAAGCGCAGCTTACTGGCGATGATGCCGCCAGCGACGTGAGTCCACACCTCATGCATCGCATTGGCTCGGCAAAGGGCCGGACGCTTCAACGCCATGAAGTTTCCAAAGCTGATGGATCGGCCAGTCAGCAGCTGGAAAATGAACTTGTAGACGACATAGAAGGCTTTGAATCGAAGGGTTTCGACCCGGCTCTTGCGCTGCGCCACCGCGACATCCACGTTGTCGGCATCAAGTGCGCGTAGCAGTTCGGCAATGGTAGCTGGCAGATCCTCGCCGTCCGAATCCATCACCACCACACGCTGCGCATCCGGCAATTCGCTTTCCACATAACTGAGCCCTATGGCAATGGCCTTCTGGTGCCCCACATTCCGGCGCAATGTGAGTACCACGCCATTGATCCCTGCCGCCTCAAGGTGCTCGACAAGCACGGGCTCGCGCAATGAGCCGTCATCTACAGCCACCACATAGACGCTATTGCCGTAGCAGGACGCCAGCTCGCTGAAGAGGCGACCTGACGCGGCGCGATCCTCGTAGACGGGTGTAACGACTACGAACTCGAACTCGGGCTGCATGTTTGACCTCGGGTACTCAAAAGAAGAAGTTGGCACGCGTCCTACACCCGCTCATGCGTGGCAGCCAGGTCGACGAGCAGAGAGCAGGTCGCCAGAAGCCATACAGGGAGCATAGTGCGGTCCGCGCTAGTGGCAAGATGCCAGGGAAGATCGTTCGGAGTACTCATGTAGACCACAACGAGAACTGCGACATAACTCGCGCACGCAGGCAGCGCGTAGAGCGAAATGCTGTTCTTGCGAGCGACAAAGGCGATCAGCAACAGGGGCGGCAGCAACAGCAGCGTCGGCAGGCTGAACAGCAACGAATCGATCAGCAGCCAGTAAGACCTGATGTCGCCGAGCCGGCCAGTAAGCTGGCCCATCAGGTCGGAACCGGCGAGATCATTGGACAGGCCAGCATCGTCGACGCTCAGCTTCCAAGCCAGCAAAGGCAGGATCGCCACAGCAAGGGAGACCACCATCGCAAGCTTCATTCTGCGTCCGCGGAGCAGCATGCCGGCAAGCCCCGCCAACGCCGCACACAGCAGCAGTGCGCCTCCCTCATTCTTCACCAGTGCCAACAGCGCTGCCATGACGGTCAGCTGCACGTACTGCCCAAAATCAGGCTTGTCGGTGGCCGTGATCTCATTGATCAGAAGGAACACCGCAACGAAAGCCAAAGAAAGCAGAGCGTCAACGTAGCCGTCGACAAGGTGATTCCCACCAAGAGCGACGAGGACCAGCAGGAACACCATGCGCCATTCCAGCCGGGGAATTCTGGGCAGAATGACCAGCAAAGGGGGGAGCATCGCCAATGGAACAACGACTTTGGGAAAGACGTCATTCCAGTGACCAATCACATGCGCGATTGACGCCATCAGTGCTGGAACCAATGATGGATAATCGTTGTGGCTCCAGACCGCATAGTTATCCAACTGTGCGTAAAGCGAAGCGTCGTAGAAGATCCGCTTTCCGTGGAACAACCATATTGAACGCGCATCCCATGCCGGCGATGGAGTGGCCAGCGCAACAATGCACAGTGCGAGAACGAAAATGACTGCCAGCGCGTTCTGCCGGCACAACAGCTGCGACGACGCTACCGCCACGGATATGCCCGCGCACGCCAGCAGCAGGACCGTGAGCAGCATCCCGCCTGCACCTGCTGCGCAGAACAGATAGACCAGAACCAGCAATGCACCGAGCCAGGCTGCAGGATAACTGCGTGCATTACCTACAATTGAAGATGCGCGCATGTTCGCCCTCCAGCTCGAGCCTGCAGGACGAAGCGACAGCAGCTGATTCCGTACCCAATATGCAGCTCCTGCTGCTCGAATCGATCCTCACGGGGTAAACGGCCTCGTAGCTTCGCTGCATCAGTAGGCTGTCCGACGCCACCTCATCACTGAGCGAACAGGTCACTGGCGCAGCGGACTGAGTACGCAGTAAGTGTGCGAACTCGCCGACTGCGGGCGGCAGCGACTCCAATTCTCCGGCGAACGGCTGAAATGCATTGCGCAGAATCCTGAGCGAAAAGCCCGATGAATCTGCCAGCGAAGAAAGCTGCCAGAGCAGCAGGATTGCCAGCATCAGACGGATCGATGGAATAATTGCGCGTGACATATCGCGCTGGTCGTGCCGCTCGCGTTGCGTCATCTCAGACCTCGCAGGATTCGGGTCCACTTCCACGAGGACGACTGGAGAACCAGCCTGATATGGAAATCGAGGTCAGCCTCGTTCATCAGCCAGATGCGAGGCGGACGCGTCCACGGCCTGCGCTTCAAGGCGCTGAGCAGCACGCGCAGAGGCGCAGTGATCTGCCAGGACTTGGAGGTGGTCAGTTCGTAGTAGCGCTCTCTCAGCTCGGCCAGTCGCTGATCGTCATCAAGCAACACACCGTTGGCCAGCGACTCGATGCCAGTCTCGGCGGCGACATCGACGTCGCCTTTCAGGCGCTGCAACTCCGCATACATGTTGCGCAGTCTTTGCACAGACCCCTTGGGAAGCAGGAATGGCTGATCGTTCAGCTTTTTGAGAGTATTCAGATAGTTGCCGGTCCACTCGAACTGCGAATGGGCCGTATAGGAAGTACCGGTGGTCCAGTGCCGGTAGATGCAGCCGACATCGGTGGAGGTGCTCACACCACACAAAGGCGCAGTGCGAATGATCAGGTCCCAGTCCTCAGCAGTGCTGTGGCCGGGATCGAACTGGAAACCGAGATGGCTGAACAGTGCCCTCGGGAATGCGATGGAGTGAAGTGGCGTCCGGTTCTCCACGATGTGCGCCAGCAGGTCGAAGTTGGCAGGATATATGGACTTCATGCTGCTCATTGATCTGGAAGCGGCATCACCGCCCGCAACCTCGACCCGGTCCCAGTCCTGTGCAACGGTGCACTGCCGCAGTAGTGCGCCAGGTGCTCTTTCCGCCAGTTTCCTGAAGGTCTCCACCCAGCCACCAAACAGCAGATCGTCGTCGTCAAACGCGACAACATAGTCTCCGCTTGCAGCGCTGAAGCCCGTATTGAGTGGCACCGAGCGTCCGCCGCCGTCGACACGCACGAGGCGAACCCGGCTGCGGAAAGCCGGGTGCAGATGTTCGATGAGACGCTCGACCTCGATCTGAGCAGGGATCTCCAGATTGTGCCCAACGATCAGGACTTCAAAATCCTGATCACTCTGCGCAGACAGGCAGAGCAGGCCCTCGCGAAGCGTACCGATCCTGGTCCCCGTCGTACGGATTACAACGCTGAGAAAGGGGTTCGCTGCATTCTGGGTTACGCCATTGAAATTCCCGCCTGCCTTACGTGCAGGTCCAGGCAGGTATGCACGGATGAATTGATTCACATAGCCGTACTGATCAACGCCTTCCCTCAACCGGGCAAGAAACTGGCCCAAGGGCGTGTCAGCAGACAGGCCCGGCAACGTGCCGGGAAAGTGTTGATCACTTCTCCTCAGACTGAAGTCATGCTGATAGGCCTCGTGCCATCCATGATCGCGCGTCAGTCTTGACAGCACGTCGTTGGTGAAAAAACGGATATGCGTGCGATCCAGCAGGCCCGCATTGGTCCAGTCGAAGCGGCCGAGCGCGAGCTTGGTACCAACATCTCGATGGGAGACATTTGGAACTGAAAGGATCAACGGCGCATTCCAAGGTGCGGCAATTTCGGCCAGATCGGACAGGAGTTGTCCTGGCTGGTTGATGTGCTCGATGAAATCCAGCGCCGTGATCGCCACGACCCTCGCGCCTGCAGGCAGCGCACCCTGGATCTGCGCCGCCAGATCCTGCTGGCCTGCGATGAACTGCACCGCGCTGAAGCCCCGCGAGCGTAGCGACTCAAGGGATTCGAGATCCGCGTCCAATCCAAGATACTCGACGCCGAACCGGTCGCGCAGGATCTCCGCGATCCGTCCGTAACCACAACCGATGTCGACGACATAATCACCGGGACTAGGTTCAAAACGAGCCACCAACTGGACCACGTGCCCGTACGGATTACTTTCTGAGAAAGCGTTGTCGTAGATATCCATCTTCAAACGAACCTGTGACGAGCGTAGAGGCCATCGCGGAAATACGCGACCTTGTGACCGGGATCAAGACGAGGAGGCAACGTTCCATCTTCCCGGCGCTTCTCGAAGGAAGCCAGCGCATCAAGCCATACTTGATCGCCACTTTCCGCGAAGAAGGCAGATATCTGCTTTACTCGATCATCCCGGCAATACTTGTATGCGATGAGCAGCCCCGCCTCGGCCGAATAGAACTTCTCGGCCCAGCCAACCGGGCGATCACCGCCAAACTGCATCCGCTTGTCATGGAAAACCGCAGCACGCGGGCAATAGATGAGCTTGTAGCCCTTCAGCCGCGCGCGCCAGGAAAGATCAACGTCGTCGCAGTAAAGGAAGAAGGTCTGCGCATCATAGCCTTCCAGCTCGGCCAGGACGGTACGCCGGACCAAGGTGCAGGCTCCGGACGCCCAAGGGGTTTCCCCTGAAGAAGTGTTGTACTCCTTGGGATGCTCAAAAGGCAGTTGCTTGGGCTCGCTCATTGCCACAGAAGGGTCTGAGAATGGACGTGCGAGCTCGATCAGGGCATCCGGCGCAAACATGATGTCCGGATTCATGAGAATGGTGAAGTCGGTCTGATCAAGTTCCAGCAGCGCATTGTGTCCGCCCGCCGAACCCATGTTACGGCCAAAATGGACGTATTCGATGTCAGCCAAGGTACCGCAGGCTGCCTTGGCGCTCTCAACCACCGAGCGCAGGGAGTCTGTCGGTGATGAATCACCGTATGCAAGCGTCACCCGACCGAATGCACCTGCCTGGACTGCAAGCTCCGCGGCGCGATCCAGGTGCTGGACAGTTCGCAGGATCGAGTCCGGATCGTTTCCGTAAAGGACAGCCTGCACGCGCAGGCGTCCAAGCTTCGGAAGCTCATTCATTTCCATCGTTGCCTCTCCAATGCATTGCGGCGATCGAGCGCCAAGTACGTAAGGCCCTGCACCATCGCAGGCTTAACTGGCGACATCCATTCTGATATCAAGCATCGGTATCCCGATAAGACCGGTTGACACGCTGGTTGATCGACTTGAAAGGATAAGCGCGTCATGAATCCACTGGTGCATGACATGCTGTTTCTGGGTTCCATCACTGACAGCGACACTGATGGCGTAGTCCCCTGAAGGCAGTACGGGCATGCGGAACGTAAAGGTTGCTGTGCAGACCTCCTGCGCTGCGAGGCTCAGAGGATTGTCCAGGTAGGTCAGCTGGGTATTCTCGCCGAACAACGGTTGCCCCTGCTTGTCCTTGACAACGAAGCCGACCAGCATCGACTGAATGGCGACATGGGCTCTCAATTGAAGCCGGAGCGTCACCAGCTCGCCTCCAACGACCCAGCTGAGCCTGCGACCACCTTCATCGAACAGCCCACCGCACTCAAAGACAACTCCACCCGATCCGAAGTCGTGCTGGATAGCGAATGGAAACACTTCGATGTCGTTGCGCAAAGAGGTGGTATTGATCCAGGCCAGACGTGCATCAACCTCTTCGGCGGTGAACTTCGTGATGGAAGCGGCGCGTTCCGCGGCCGAATCAACGGTATCCGTAGCGCCGGCCTGGTCATACAGATCCGCCAGATACGCCCCCGCCACTTCTTTCGGTGGCGCATCCATGAACACCCGACCGTCCTTCAGCCAGATGACCCGGTCACACAGTGCGGTGACTGCCCCCATGTCATGACTGACGAATACAAGAGTCCCGCCATTGTCGCGGAACCCATGCAGGAAGCGCATGCACTTCTGCACAAAGAACGCATCTCCCACCGCCAAGGCCTCATCCACGATGAGCACGTCTGCATCGACGTGAGCAACGACCGAGAACCCCAAGCGGGTGAACATGCCACTGGAATACGTTTTCACGGGACGGTCAATGTAATCGCCAATGTCCGCGAACGCGATTATGGAATCCCGACGAGCATGTATCTGCTCCTCGGTAAGCCCATAGATCTGTGCGCAGAGATCGATGTTTTCACGACCGGTGAGTTCCGGATTGAAGCCAGCCCCCAGTTCAAGCAGTGCGGCAACTTTCCCGTGGATGCGAGCCTCGCCGTCGCTGGGGGTTAACGTGCCGCACAGGATGCTCAATAGAGTCGACTTCCCTGCGCCGTTGCGGCCAACAAGACCGAGCGTCTGGCCGCGTGGGACCTGGAAGCTGATGTCCTTGAGAACCTGATGTTCACGGTAGAACGTCCGCCGATTGCCCACTAACATCTGCCACAGGCGGTGGGACGGTTGGTCGTACAGGAGGAAGCTCTTGTCGACATGGGCTACATCAACGATCAGCTGATCAGAGCACATCGGCAAAGCCCTTGCGCGTACGCATGAATACCCAGTATCCGAGGCTCATCACAAACAGCGAAACCACGGAGTAAATGGCGAGAACAAGGAAGTCAGGCATCTGGCCATGGATGGCCACGGCCCGAACCTGCTGGATGATGACCGTTGTCGGATTCAGGTAAAGAAACGCGCGGTACTGCTCAGGCACCATCTCCATGGGGAAGAAAATGGGGCTGCCGAACATCATCAGGGTGAGTATCAACGGGACTACCTGCTGGGTATCACGGAGAAAAACCGCGAAGGCAGACAACATCCAAGACACCCCTATCAGCAGAGGCAACGCTGGCAGAAGTACGACGAAGATCAAGGGCCAAGTCGGCGGGACACTCCCGACGATGAGCAACTGCCCCACCAGAAGGATCGAGAGATTAACGCAGAGATGGAACGCCGCCGTTGCCAGCGTCATCCAAGGCAGTACCGTCAGCGGGAACACCACCTTTTTCACATAGGTTGCGTGTTCGAAAATCAAACCCGAAGAGCGACCGATCACTTCTGCGAAGAAGAGATGGGTAATAAGGCCGGAAAAAAGAATGACGGGAAATGCGGCCTGAGGGGCCGAGCCGAAGCGCGCCTGAAGCACCACGCCCAGGAAGAACCAGTAGGCGCAGAGCAGCAGCAGGGGGGTGGCGAACGACCACAGCGTACCGAAGATGGAGCCCTGGTATCGGCCACGGATATCGCGCTTGACCATCCTCCCCAATAGCGCGCGATGATCCCATGGATCCCGCAGCGGACCACGTCCGTCGATAGTGCTCATCGGTCAGCCCAGCGCCCTTTCCAGATCCACCTGCAGATCTCCCAGCTCCTCCACGCCCACGCTCAGCCTGACCAGCGCATCGCTGATCCCCAGCTGCTCACGCCGTGCCACCGGGATCGAGGCATGGGTCATCACCGCCGGGTGGTTGACCAGGCTTTCCACACCGCCCAGCGACTCGGCCAGAGTGAACAGTTCAGTCTTCTCGCAGAAGCGCTTGGCCGCTTCGAAACCGCCCTTCAGCACGATCGAGACGATGCCGCCGTAGCCGTTCATCTGGCGGGTAGCCAGCTCATGCTGCGGGTGCGAAGGCAGGCCCGGGTAGATCACCTTTTCCACTGCCGGGTGCTTGTCCAGCCACTGGGCCAGGGCCAGCGCGTTGGCGCAGTGCGCCTTCATGCGCAGCGGCAGGGTCTTCAGGCCACGCAGGGCGAGGAAGCTGTCGAACGGGCCCTGCACGCCACCCACCGAGTTCTGCAGGAAGGCCATCTGCTCGGCCAGTTCGGCGTTGTCGCCGGCCACGACCATGCCGCCGACCATGTCCGAGTGGCCGTTGAGGTACTTGGTGGCCGAGTGCAGCACCAGGTCCGCGCCCAGCTCCAGCGGACGCTGCAGCATCGGCGAGGCGAAGGTGTTGTCGACCACCACGATCAGGCCATGGCGCTTGGCGATGGCGGCCACCGCGGCGATGTCCACGATCTTCAGCATCGGGTTGGTCGGGGTTTCGATCCAGACCATCTTCGTGTTTGGCGTGATCGCCGCTTCGAAGGCCGACAGGTCGGTCAGGTCGACAAAGCTGAAATCCAGGCCGGCGGTGCGGCGGCGCACGCGTTCGAACAGGCGGAAGCTGCCGCCGTAGATGTCGTCCATCGCCACCACGTGGCTGCCGGCATCCAGCAGCTCGATCACGGTGGAGGTCGCCGCCATGCCCGAGGCGAAGGCGAAGCCACGGGTGCCGCCTTCCAGCGAGGCCACGCAGCGCTCATAGGCGAAGCGGGTCGGGTTGTGCGTACGCGAGTACTCGAAGCCCTGGTGCTCGCCCGGGCTGGACTGCGCGTAGGTCGAGGTCGCGTAGATCGGCGGCATCACCGCGCCGGTGCTCGGGTCGGGCGACTGGCCGCCATGGATGGCCAGCGTGGCGAGCGCCAGTGGCGAAGAAGGGTTGGACATGTCGTTTCCTGCATGGCGCCGGTGACGGCGCCGTCAAAGGATCGGGAGTCTATCAGCGCCGCCTTAACGGATTTTGACGCGGATGGACCACTGTGAATGCGCGAATTTCGCGGATCGTCGTGTTACTGCACACGGCGGCGCAGATAGTTCAGCAGATCGATACGGGTGATCAGGCCGAGGAAAGTGCCGCCGTCCATCACGATGGCCACCTGGCCGCGGTCGAACACCGGCAGCAGGGCCTCGATCGGCGACTTCACGTCCAGGCGGTCCAGCTTGCTGACCATGGCCGTGGCGACCGGATCGCGGAAGCGGGCCTCGTCACCATAGACATGCAACAGCACGTCGCTTTCATCGACGATGCCGACCAGCTGGTCACCGTCCATCACCGGCAGCTGCGACACGTCATACAGCTTCATGCGCTGGTAGGCGGTGGTCAGCAGGTCGTTCGGGCCGATCACGACAGTGTCGCGCTGGCCGTAGGGGCGCAGGATCAGGTCGCGCAGGTCGCCGTGCTGCGGGCGTTCCAGGAAGCCGTTGTCCAGCATCCAGTAGTCGTTGTACATCTTCGACAGGTACTTGTTGCCGGTGTCGCACACCAGCACCAGCACCTTCTTCGGCGTGGTCTGTTCCTTGCAGTACTTCAGGGCCGCTGCCAGCAGGGTGCCGGTGGACGAACCGCCGAGGATGCCTTCCTTGCCCAGCAGCTCGCGGGCGGTGTGGAAGCTCTCGGCATCGGTGATCGCGTAAGCCTTCTTGACGCGGCTGAAGTCGGAGATCGACGGCAGGAAGTCCTCGCCGATGCCTTCCACCAGCCAGCTGCCCGACTTGTCGTTCAGGTTGCCGTCGTTGATGTACTCGGCCAGGATCGAGCCGACCGGATCGGCCAGCACCAGCTCGGTCTTCGGCGACAGCGTGGCGAAGGCGCGCGACAGGCCGGTCATGGTGCCCGAGCTGCCGCAGCCGAACACGATGGCGTCGAGCTCACCGCCCATCTGCTCGAGGATTTCCGGGCCGGTGCCGAATTCGTGCGCGGCCGGGTTGTCCGGGTTGCCGAACTGGTTGATGAAGTACGCGCCCGGGGTCTGGTCGGCGATGGTCTTGGCCAGGTCCTGGTAGTACTCCGGGTGGCCCTTGGCCACGTCCGAACGGGTCAGGCGCACTTCGGCGCCCATCGCCTTCAGGTTGAAGATCTTTTCGCGGCTCATCTTGTCGGGCACGACCAGGATCAGCTTGTAGCCCTTCTGCTGCGCCACCAGTGCCAGGCCCAGGCCGGTATTGCCGGCAGTGCCTTCGACCAGGGTCGCGCCGGGCTTGAGGTCGCCGCGCTGTTCCGCTGCTTCGATCATCGACAGACCGATGCGGTCCTTGATCGATCCGCCCGGGTTGGCGTTCTCGAGCTTCAGGTAGAGCTCGCAGACACCGGTATCCAGGCGCTGGGCCTTGACGATGGGGGTCTGGCCGATGAGTTCGAGGACGGAGGAATGGATGGGCATTCGGGGGGCTTTCGTTTCGCGCCGCGCAGGGCCGGACCATGGATTATCCGACGGATGGCGCCGAAAGTCAGGCACCGCGCTGCGCACGCGTTTGCAGCGCCGGGCCGTGCCCGGCGGGATAGCAGCCAAGGCGGGCCAACCAAGGTTGGCCCCTACCGGAGAGAGGGGATGCGGACGGCCCCGGATCGACGAGGAGACCGGTACCGCCCGCATCGGTGGGCTGAGGGTATGCACGGGTGCAGGCCGTTGCCTGCGAGCCAAGGCACCACCACCGGTGGGGCCTTGGCGCGGCTGCCGTTGCCGACAACCGCGGGGCCATCGTTGGCCGGGTCACGCCGTTCCCGGCGCGACCGGAGCGTCAGTGCGTGGGGGACGTCGTTGCGGGTGGCGCTTCGTACATACGCAGAAGGCGTTGCTTGGCCAGCAGCTTCTCGCGCTTCATGCGACCCAGGGTGACATCATCGATCGGGAGTACACCCAACTCCGCGTCCATGCACTTCTTGTTCAACTTGCGGTGCTGGTCATGGAGTGCCCGGAACTCCGGATCACGCGCGCGACGGGCGTCGATCTCGCTCTGGGGCTGATCTTCAAACATGATGGACCTCCTTCGACAGATACACGAACGCCCCTGCCGCAAGGCACGGGGCGTTGTTCATGGAGGAGCGCCGGTCGATTGCCACATGGGTGCCCACAACGACCTGCTGCACTGGCCTGCGCACGTCGGTCTGCTGCGGTTCGCGCCCTGCTTTCATCGGCCCGGCCCTCCCATCGTCCGGTCCGCGGCATTGCGTCCCGGACGATTGACCCTACGCCTGCTCCGGGCCGGGTACAAGACCCCCGCGACAAAAAGACCGAACCCCGCCGGGGCGGGGTTCAGGCTGAATGCTCAATGCAACGAAAAACAAACGAATTCAAGCAATTACGGGGCGACGATGACCTCGGCCGAGCGGGCCTTGGTGGACGCGGCCTTCTTGCCGCTGACCTGGATCCGGCTGCTGGCGACACCGGCGGAGACCAGCGCATCACGCAGGGCTTCGGCACGCTTCTGGCCGACGCCATTGGCGCTGTCATAGGCCTCGATGCGGACCCGGCCCTTCTTGCCGATGTTCAGGTACTCGGCCAGGGCCTTGGCCTGGTTCTTCGCACCGCCGGACAGGGTGGCCGCACCGGCGCCGAAGGCATCGCCAGCGAGGGTGAACACCTCGCCGCGGGCGTCGAACTTCGAGCCCGGCAGCTTCTGCCCGGACACCAGCTCGGCTTCCTCGCGGGCCAGCTTGGCGGCGTTCTGCTGGGCCGAGCTGAGGCGCTGCTGCTGCTTGCCGGCCACGCTGGTCAGGGCGTTCTCGGCATCCTGGCGGGCAAGGGTCTCGGCTTCGGCGGCCTGGCGCAGGCGCTCGGCCTCCTCGGCCTGCATCTGCGCCTGCATGCGCAGCTGTTCGGCTTCCTGGCGGGCGCGGGCGGCGTCGCGGCGGCTGGCTTCGATCAGCAGGTCGCTGCGGGTGCGGTCCAGGCGGTCGACCTCGCGGGCGGCCAGGGCGGCGCGCACGCTGGTTTCGGCAATCTCGACCCGGCGCTCGGCCAGGTAGGTGGCCAGTTCCTGGTCGCGGCGCTTGGCCTTGTCCAGGGCGGCGATGGCCTGCTGGGCCTGCATGCGCTCGAAGGCGGCCAGCTCAGCGGTGTCGGGATTGGCCTGGATGCTCATCAGGCGCTGGCTCAGCTGGCCGACCATCGGGTTGTCGGCGGCGACAGCCAGGGCCGGCAGCGCCAGCGCAGTGGCCAGGGCCAGGGCGGAGATCGACTTCATCGGCGGTCCTCCCCGGTCGACAGCTGGCGCTGCAGCTGGTTGACCTCGTTGCGGCGCAGCTGCAGCTGGGCCGAGGCGGTGGCTTCCTCGCTGCGGGCACGGGCCAGGTCGGCGTCGGCCGCGGCGCGCAGGGCCAGTGCCGGGGCGTTCTTGCGCTCGCGGCGGTCGCCGGCGGCGCGCTGGGCCTGCTCCAGGCCCTGCCGGGCCAGACCGATCAGGTCCGGGGCGTACTGGTCGGCGTCGGCCTGGGTGGCCTTGTCCACCGCCTGCCGGGCCTGGGCCAGTTCCTGTGCGCCATCCTGCGCCCAGACGGGGGCAGAGAGTGCGAATGCAAACGCCATCACATACAGGCTGTGGCGCATTCGTGCGAAGCTAAGTCGTTTCATTGGGGAGGCCGTACCGGTTGTCGGTTCACGGCCATTGTCGTCAAGCCGACACCGTGCTTGCAACGGGCGCCGGCAGTTTCGTTGGGGAAAATTCGCAATGGATATCGGCTACTTCCTGAAGCTGATGACCGAAAAGAACGCTTCGGACATGTTCTTGACCACCGGTGCGCCGGTCTACATCAAGATCGAGGGCAAGCTGTACCCGCTGGGCAATACCGGCCTGCCGCCGGGAATGGTGAAGAAAATCGCCTATTCGCTGATGGACGAGGGCCAGGTGCCCCAGTTCGAGCGCGAGCTGGAACTCAACATGGCCATCGCCTTGGCCGATGCCGGGCGCTTCCGTGTCAATGTGTTCAAGCAGCGGGGCGAGGTCGGCATGGTCATCCGCGCCATCCGCAGCCGGATTCCGAGCATCGAAGAGCTCAACCTGCCGCAGGTGCTGAAGGACGTAATCATGACCCCGCGTGGGCTGGTGCTGGTGGTGGGGTCCACCGGCTCGGGCAAGTCCACTTCGCTGGCGTCGATGATCGACCACCGCAACAGTACGACCACCGGGCACATCCTCACCATCGAGGACCCGATCGAGTACCTGCACAAGCACAAGATGTCGATCGTCAACCAGCGTGAGGTCGGCCTGGACACCCATGCCTTCCACAACGCGCTGAAGAACGCGATGCGTGAAGCGCCGGACGTGATCCTGATCGGCGAAATCCTGGATGCCGAGACGATGGAGGCAGCCATCGCCTTCGCCGAGACCGGCCACCTGTGCCTGGCCACCCTGCACTCCAACAACGCCGACCAGACCATCGAGCGCATCCTCAACTTCTTCCCGGAAAGCGCGCACAAGAACGTGTTGATGAACCTGGCGCTGAACCTGCGTGCGGTGATCAGCCAGCGCCTGGTGAAGAACAAGGAGGGTCGTCGCCTGCCGGCCACCGAGGTGCTGATCAACACGCCGATGATCCGCGACCTGCTGCGCCGCGGCCAGGTGCACGAGATCAAGGCGGCGATGGAATCCTCGCTGGAGGAAGGCATGGAAAGCTTCGATCAGTGCCTGTTCCGGCTGGCCAAGAACGGGGTGATCGAGCAGGAGGAAGCGCTGCGCGCGGCCGACTCGCGCGACGGCCTGGCCCTGAAGTTCCGCCTGTCCGAAGGTAGCAGCGGCGAGCACGATCCGTACGCGGATTTCTCCTCGCCCACCCAGCCCAGCATCACCCACGGCTTCTAAGCCGCCCGACCGCCGGGCATGGCCCGGCGCTACCGGAACCGCCGGGCGCTGCCCGTTTCCCCGGATAACGCCGGGCCACGCCCGTTTCCCCGGATAACGCCGGGCCACGCCCGTTTCCCAGGGTAGCGCCGGGCCATGCCCGTTCCCCAGGGTAGCGCCGGGCCATGCCCGGCGTGAACCTGAAGAGTTAAGGGGCTGTCTCATCCAATGAGACCCGCTGTCCGTAGGTTTCCTCAATGGAAACCATCCGCAAGCTGGCCATCCTGGCCGATGCCGCCAAGTACGACGCCTCCTGCGCCTCCAGCGGCGCGGGCAAGCGTGATTCGCGCGCCAGCGGCGGCATCGGCAGCACCGAAGGCATGGGCATCTGCCACAGCTATACGCCGGATGGTCGCTGCGTCTCCCTGCTGAAGATCCTGCTGACCAACTTCTGCGTCTACGACTGCGCCTACTGCGTGAACCGCGTCTCCAGCAACGTGCCGCGGGCGCGCTTCGGCGTGGACGAGGTGGTCGCGCTGACCCTGGACTTCTACAAGCGCAACTACATCGAGGGGCTGTTCCTCTCCAGCGGCATCATCCGCAATGCCGACTACACCATGGAACAGATGGTGGAAGTGGCGCGGCAGCTGCGCGAGGAACACCGCTACGCCGGCTATATCCACCTCAAGACCATTCCCGAGGCCTCGCCCGAGCTGCTGGCCAGTGCCGGGCGCTATGCCGACCGGCTGTCGATCAACGTGGAGCTGCCGACCGAAGCCGGCCTGAGCGCGCTGGCACCGGAAAAGACCGTGCAGTCGATCCGTGGCGCGATGGGCGAGCTGCGCTGGCGCATCGAGGAGGCCAAGGAGGCACGCAAGGCGCCGGCCGTGGTCGCGCCGGCGGCCACCCGCAGCGCGCGGCCTCGCCCGCCGCGCTTCGCCCCGGCCGGGCAGAGCACGCAGATGATCGTCGGCGCCGACGGGGCCAATGACCAGCAGATCCTGGCCAGTGCCGACGCGCTGTACGGCAACTACCGCATGCGCCGCGTGTATTACTCGGCCTTCAGCCCCATTCCCGATGCCAGCCGCCAGTTGCCGCTGCAGCCGCCCCCGCTGCAGCGCGAGCATCGCCTGTACCAGGCCGACTGGCTGCTGCGCTTTTACGGGTATGGCGTGGAGGAAATCACCGATACCACCCAGGACGGCATGCTGGACCTGGACATCGACCCGAAGATGGCCTGGGCGATCCGCCACCCCGAGCGCTTCCCGGTGGACCTGAACCGCGCGCCGAAGGAACTGCTGCTGCGCGTGCCCGGGCTGGGCGTGCGCAACGTGAAGCGGGTGCTGATGGCGCGCCGGCATGGCCGCCTGCGGGTAGCCGACGTGGCCCGGTTGAAGGCGCCGATGAGCAAGCTGCTGCCGTTCGTGCTGCTGGCCGACCACCACCCGCGCAAGGCGCTGGATGACCCGGCGGCGTTGCGCGCGCAGCTGGCCCCGCCGCCACGACAGGGCTCGCTGTTTGATGCCCCGCCCGCCGCCTGACGCGCAGCGCTGGTCGCTGCGGGTGGACCCGCCGTGGTCGCTGGAGGCCTGGCGCGATGCCGCACGCGAGGCGCTGCTGCGTGGCGTGGCGCCGGCGCAGCTGGACTGGCTGGAAGGCAGCGAGGCCTCGCTGCTGGATGCGCCATCGGTGCAGGGGGCTCCCCTGCCCGCCGACGCCAGCGCGCCCAGCGTGCCGCGCGATTTCATGGAGCTGGCTGCAACCTGCCTGTGCCATCGCGAGCCGCAGCGCCTGGCCCTGCTGTACCGGCTGCTGTGGCGCATTGCCCACGGCGAGCGCAGCGTGCTGTCCAACCCGGCCGATGCCGACGTGCTGCGGGCAATGGCGCTGGCCCAGGCCGTGCGCCGCGACACCCACAAGATGAAGGCCTTCGTGCGCTTCCGCGAAGTGCCCGGGCAGACCGATGCCTTCATCGCATGGTTCGAGCCGGACCATCACATCGTCGAGCGCGTCGCGCCCTTCTTCGCGCGCCGCTTCGCCGGCATGCGCTGGGCCATCCTCACCCCCGGCCGCAGCGTGTACTGGGATGGCGAGGCGTTGGCGTTCGGGCCCGGCGCCCGGCGCGAAGATGCCCCGGCCGAGGATGCGCGCGAATCGCTGTGGCAGACCTACTACGCCAGCATCTTCAACCCGGCCCGCTTGAACACCCGGATGATGCTGCAGGAGATGCCGGCGCGGTACTGGCGCCACCTGCCCGAAGCGCAGCTGCTGCCGGGGCTGGTGCGCGATGCGGCCGACCGCGTGCAGGAAATGCATGACCGTCCCGCGCAGGCCCCGCAGCGGAAGATTCCGCAGCGACCGGCGGTGCTGCCATCACCGGGATCAAGCGCCGACAGCCTCGAGGCGCTGCGCGCCCAGGCCGCCGGTTGCAGGCAGTGCCCGCTGTGGGAACCGGCGACCCAGGTGGTGTTCGGGCAAGGGCCGGCCGATGCACGGGTGATGGTGATCGGCGAACAACCCGGCGATACCGAGGATCTCTGCGGCCGCCCCTTCGCTGGCCCGGCCGGCCAGCTGCTGGACCGGGCCCTGGCCGAACTCGGCATCGACCGCGCCACGCTGTACCTGACCAATGCGGTCAAGCACTTCCACCACGAGCGACGCGGCAAGGTGCGCCTGCACAAGCGCCCCGAAAGCCGGCATGTGCGGGCCTGCCAGCCGTGGCTGCTGGGCGAGATCGCGCGGGTGCGGCCGCAGGTGATCGTCTGCCTGGGCGCCACCGCTGCTTCCTCGGTGTTCGGCGCGGGCTTCCAGCTGTCACGCGACCGCGGTCGCTGGCACACGCTGGAAGACGGCACCCGCGGCTATGCCACCGTGCACCCGGCGTGGGTGCTGCGGCAGGGCGACGACGCCCGGCGTGAGGAGGCCTACCGGCTGTTCCGCGATGACCTGGCCCGTTTGCGGGTGGACGACGCGGAATCCGCCGGGCGTGGCCCGGCGCTACCACCGACGCCCGACCGGTAGCGCCGGGCCATGCCCGGCGAGCGAAGCGGCGTGTCAGGCGGCGTCGGGCTGGTTTTCCGGGCGCGCGCGGTCGAAGGCGTCCAGCGCCTGGCAGGCCGCTTCGATGCGGCGCAGGGTCGGGTATGGTGTCAGGTCCAGGCCGAAGCGGTGCGCGTTGTACAGCTGCGGCAGCAGGCAGATGTCGGCCAGGCCGGGGCGGTCGCCGTGGCAGAACACGCTGGTATCCGCACTGCCCGCGAGCATCGCTTCCATCGCCGCGAAGCCGTCGGCCATCCAGTGCAGGGTCCACTGCGTGCGCGCGTCGGCCGGTACTTCCAGGCGACGTTCGAGGTACTGCATCACCCGCAGGTTGTTGATCGGATGGATGTCGCAGGCCACCAGCTGGGCCAACGCCCGCACCCGCGCGCGGCCGACCGCATCGACCGGCAGCAGCGGCACCTGCGGATAGCGCTCATCGAGGTATTCGAGGATCGCCAGCGACTGGGTAAACGTGTGCCCGTCATGCAGCAGGGTGGGCACCAGCTGCTGCGGGTTGAGCGCGGCATAGGCGTCGGCATGCTGCTCGCCACCATCACGCACCAGATGCACCGGTCGGCCCTCCCAGGCCAGGCCCTTCAGCTGCAGGCCGATGCGCACGCGGTAGGCGGCGCTGGATCGCCAGTAGGTGAACAGCACGAGGCCGTCGTCGACCGGGCCGTCGTCAACCAGGATGTCCATCGCCGCCTCCATGCTCAGGGCTTGGCCGCCTGCTCGATGCGCTGTTCGATCGCACCGAAGATGCTGTTGCCGGCGGCGTCGAGCATCTCGATGCGCACCACGTCACCGAAGGACATGAACGGCGTGCTCGGCTTGCCGTCGCGCAGGGTTTCCACCACGCGCTGTTCGGCGAAGCAGGAGGCGCCCTTGCTGGTGTCCTCGTTGGCGATGGTGCCCGAGCCGACGATGGTGCCGGCGCCCAGCGGACGGGTCTTGGCCGCATGCGCGACCAGCTGGGCGAAGTTGAACTGCATGTCCACGCCGGCTTCCGGCGCACCGAACCACTTCCCGTTGATGTGGGTCAGCAGCGGCAGGTGCACCTTGCTGTCCTGCCAGGCGGTGCCCAGCTCATCGGGGGTGACGAACACCGGCGACAGCGCCGAGCGCGGCTTGGACTGCAGGAACCCGAAGCCCTTGGCCAGCTCGCCCGGGATCAGGTTGCGCAGCGAGACATCGTTGACCAGGCCGACCAGCTGGATGTGGCCAGCGGCCTGTTCGGCGGTGGCCGCCATCGGCACGTCGTCGGTGATGACCACGATCTCGGCTTCCAGGTCGATGCCGTACTCCTCGCTGACCACCTTGACCGCGTCGCGCGGGCCATGGAAGCCGGCGCTGGTGGCCTGGTACATCAGCGGATCGGTATAGAAGCTCTCCGGCACCTCGGCGCCACGGGCGCGGCGCACGCGCTCGACATGCGGCAGGTAGGCGCTGCCATCGACGAACTCATAGGCACGCGGCATCGGCGCGGCCAGGGCCTGCGGGTCGAGGTCGAACACGCCATCGGCGTCGCCAGCGTTCAGCGATTCGTACAGGGCGTTCAGGCGCGGGGCGATGTGGCTCCAGTCTTCCAGGGCCTGCTGCAGGGTGGCGGCAATGCCGGTGGCGCGGACGCCGAGGCGCAGGTCACGCGAGACGACGATCAGGGTGCCGTCGCGGCCGCCTTCCTTCAAAGAACCAAGCTTCATGGGTGGGTGTCCGGAGTCGTGGGCAAACAAGTTTCAAGTGTAATCAAATGCGCGGTGTAGCCAAGCTGCAGCGCGGCATCGGGCCACCCTACCGTAGTGGGGGGGTCGGCAGGGCTGCGCCCTGCACCTGCTTCAAGCCACGTCTACGTCAAAAGCCAGAGCGGCGTTCCGTGGGATGGTGGGGCACTGTGGGTTCGCGGGGACGCCGTAAACCCGTCCATGGGGGCTTGGTCGCCGCATCCATGCGGCTCACACCCCACAAACCCACAGTGCCCCGCCTTCGACAGTTGGCCGGCGGCTGTTGGTGGGTGCCGACCGTTGGTCGGCACATCTGTCAAATATCGAATGAATTCATTCGTGCCGACCAACGGTCGGCACCCACCAGGGCAGAACGCCGTTCCGCCAGATAGCGGGAAACTGTCGAAGGCGGGGTGGGTCCGGTTGAGGGGGCGTGAGCGCCATGGATGGCGCGACCGAGGCTACATGGACGTATTCACGCCGTCCCCCTCAACCGGACCCACCCCGCCAGCCCACGGATAGCCCGCTTTTGACGTTGACGTTGACGTTGACGTTAGCGGGTGCAGGGCTGCAAGCCCGGCAGATACCCCCCTACCTGAACAGGGGATTTTGCGCGGAGTATTGAAGATCGTTTAGACTTGCGGGGTCTGCAGCGGCCGTCCGTTTCCCTCCGGGATCGCCGGCGACCTGGGTCCGCCCACTTCGCCCGCCCCCACTCCGACGCCGTTCGTCACGCATTCCAGCCTGCGCTCCGTGCCGGCTGCACCCAATTCTCGCAGCGCGGTTCACGGGAACGCTCCGAGTCAGCCGATCAGTTTGATCTGCCCCCGTCTGTCCGTTCGGACAGGCGTTTCTTGTACTTGGAGCAATCTCAATGTCTTTTGAATCCCTGGGCCTTGCGCCTTTCCTGCTGCGCGCGCTCGCCGAGCAGGGCTACGAAAATCCGACCCCGATCCAGCAGCAGGCGATCCCGCTGGCGCTGGCCGGTCGCGACCTGCTGGCCGGCGCACAGACCGGTACCGGCAAGACCGCCGCCTTCGGCCTGCCGCTGCTGCAGCACCTGGGCACCGCCTCGCAGGAAGTGCGCAGCGGCCCGCGCAAGCCGCGTGCACTGATCTTGGCCCCGACCCGCGAACTGGCCACCCAGGTGCATGACAGCCTGCGCGGCTACAGCAAGTACCTGCGCATTCCCAGCGCCTGCATCTACGGCGGCGTCGGCATGGGCAACCAGCTGGACATCCTGCGCCGCGGCGTCGACCTGCTGGTCGCCTGCCCGGGCCGCCTGATCGACCACCTGGAGCGTCGCAGCGTCGACCTGTCCGGCATCGAAGTGCTGATCCTGGACGAAGCCGACCGCATGCTCGACATGGGCTTCCTGCCGTCGATCAAGCGCATCCTGGCCAAGCTGCCGAAGCAGAACCGCCAGACCCTGCTGTTCTCGGCCACCTTCGAGGACAACATCCGCCAGCTGGCGCTGGAGTTCATGCGCAACCCGGAACAGATCCAGGTGACGCCGAAGAACACCGTGGCCGAGACCATCACCCACCGCGTGCACCCGGTCGATGGCAGCCGCAAGCGTGACCTGCTGCTGCACCTGCTGGCGCAGGACAGCCGCGAGCAGACCCTGGTCTTCGCGCGCACCAAGCACGGCAGCGACAAGCTGGCCTCGTTCCTGGAAAAGTCCGGCATCAAGACCGCGGCCATCCACGGCAACAAGAGCCAGGGCCAGCGCCTGCGTGCACTGGGTGACTTCAAGGCCGGTCGCGTGACCGTGCTGGTGGCCACCGACATCGCCGCGCGCGGCATCGACATCAACGAGCTGCCGAAGGTGATCAACTTCGACCTGCCGATGGTGGCCGAGGATTACGTGCACCGCATCGGCCGTACCGGTCGCAACGGTGCGACCGGCCAGGCGATTTCGCTGGTGGCGCAGGATGAAGTGAAGCTGCTGCGTGCGATCACCCGCCTGCTGGGCCGTGACATGGACATCCGCGACGTGCCGGGCTTCGAGCTGCAGACGCCGATCCGTTGGGGCAACAGTGCACCGGGCAAGGCCGAGCACGATACCGGCGAGCGCGCACCGCGCAAGAGCCACGCGCGTCGCCCGCACGGCGATGCACCGCGCCATGCACACGCAGGCCCGAAGAAGGCCGGCGGTGGCCGTCGCGAAGGCGGTGGCAATGGCCAGCAGCGTGCCGGTGCGGGCGCGGGTCAGGGCCAGCGTCGTGGCGGTGGCGGCAATGGTGGCGGCCGTGGCCGCAGCCAGGGCGGCAACGGCGGCAGTCGCACGGGCTGATTGCAGCTGACGGTTGTTGTGCTTCCTGCTGCGCGGGGGCTATCGAGGGACGGCGCTGAGGCGCCGTCCTTTTTTGTGCTGGCTACTTGGGTTGTTTGAGAGCCTGCGGTGGGTTTCGCGTGGGCGCTTGGGAGCGGGGACGGCGCAAAACACGCTGTAAATACATCCATGTAAGCTCGTAGGCGCCATCCATGGCGCCTGCGGTTTTGCGCCGTCCCCGCTCCCAAGCGCTTCAGACATTCCCAGCGCCTTCCTTCTCCCGCGAAGTAGCTGGAGGAAGAACGATCAAATTCAAATTCAAGAGCAAAAGCCGAAGCCGCTGCTTTTGCTTTTTGCCCTTGCTCCCGCTTTGGGTTTGATGCGTCCGCGCCCGCGTGAAACTGTCGGGGGAGGACGGATGGGTTGCGCAGGACCGCAGGCGCCATGGATGGCGCCTACGAGCCTACAGGGACGTACTTGCGGCGTGTCCTGTGCGGCCCGCCCGGCCTCCCACCCCCGCATCAACAAGGCGCGTAAAGCCTCAACCCCGCGCCTTAGCCGGATTCACCAGATTCCCGAAGAAAATCGCATTGATCAGCAGGCGATCGGTACCGTGCCAGTACTTGCGATGCGCTGGATCATCGGCAAACAACACCACGTTGCCCTGCCCCTGCGCCGACACCAGCAGCCACGCACTCCCCGCCACCCGCGCACGGTTGCGCTCGGACAGGTAACCATTCACCCGCGGCGTCGCGTCGATGCGCACCACCGTCGAGAACGGGTTCGCACTCGGCTGCAGCGTCACCGTGTTTTCCTTGTTGACCGCCAGCTGCCGGCGCGGCACGCCGAACGCCAGCGGATGGGTGGTATCGACATCGGCGCTGAGGATGTTGCCGCTCACCCGCTCGATCGCGGCGATGTCACGCTGGTCACCGAACGCGCGGCGGCCGGCGTCGCCCGCTTCCTCTTCCTTGCCCAGCGATTCGCCTTCGGCCAGCTTCTGTTCCACCGCCCATTTCGACGCGCTGCCGTAGGTCACCAGCGAGCCGCCCGCCTGAACCCAGCGCTTCAGCGCGGCCACGGCGGTGGCGTCGATGCCGGAGTAGGTGCCTCCGGACAGCACGATGGTGGTGTAGCGGTCCAGCGCGACCTTGCCCAGCTGCTGCGGATCCAGCTTGCTGGCCGGCAGGTGCAGCTGCTGGTCGAGCAGGAACCAGGCCGAACCGATCTCGGTCGCAGCCACACCCTCGCCCATCACCAGCGCCACGGCCGGCTTGCGCAGTGCCTTGACGCCATCGCTGCCGAGATCGATGCCCTCACTGCTGCGGCCGCTGGACAGGGCATGCACCTGCACGCTGGCGTCGCGTGCGGCGGCGGTCACCGCCTCGAGCAGGGCCGCGCCCTGCAGCGGCTGGCCGGCCACCGGGATGACCAGGCTGCCCGCGGCGAAGTCGACCTGGCCCTGCGCGGTGGCGCTGCTGAACGGCTTGAACGCGGCACGTGCGCTCAGTCCCTTGGCCTGCAGCGCGGCCAGCGCGCGGCCGGCGTTGTAGTCGCGCCAGTCAATGGCGTAGGCGAAGCCGGCCTGGCCGCCGTTGACCGCACCCTGCACCGGCGGCAGCTCCGCCACGCGGGCGCCGCCGTCGATGCGGCTGCGGCTGCCGGCGAAGGCCACCCCGTAGGCCGGTGCGATCGCGTAGCTGGTGCTGCCGTAGAACACGTCACCCTTGATCGACGGCGTCTCGGCGAAGATCGAATGGACCAGGCGGAACTGCGCCTGCTGCACCGGCACGACGTACGCGCTGCCAGCGTCGAAGCGCTGCCCGTCGACCGTGACCGTGCGATCCAGTGCACGCACGTCAATCCGGTGCAGCAGCAACAGCTCCAGCAGGCGCCGGGTCAGTGCCGGGTCGTGCGCATCGCCGAACACGAAGCTCTTCACCGGCTGCTGTGCCGCCTGCTTCAGCGCACTCTGGAAGAAATCCTTCTGCAGGTCGAACAGGCCACTGCGCTCGGTCACCGCACCGCGCACCGTGCCCAGGCCGGTGGCGACCTGGTTGCGGATGGTGAAGGGGAAAGTCAGCAGGCCGTTCACCGATTCCTGCACGCGCCCACGCGAGCTGGCCTGCTCGACGGTGACACCGACCGCGCCGTGGAAATCCGGATAGGTCGAGCCATACACCGGCGAGAAGTTGTCGTAGTTCTCGCCGGTGTAATACAGCGAGCCCAACGCATCCAGCGACTGCGCGTGGTACTTGGCCAGGGTCTTGTTGAACTCATACGACGCCGCCGGAATCAGCGGGCTGTGCATGCTCTTCGGCGAAGGCTCGAAGTAGTACGTGCTGTCCTTGCCCATCTCGTGGAAGTCGATCTGCACGTTCGGGTACCACTGGTGGAACACGGCCAGCTTGGGCCGCGAGTCCTGCTGGGTCAGGGCCAGCCAGTCGCGGTTGAGATCGGTGAAGTAATGGTTGGTGCGGCCCTGCGGGAACGGTTCGACATGTTCCTTGTCGGCCGGGTCGGACGAGGCCGGGTCCGAAGCCCAGGCGTTGTGCCAGTTCGCGGCACGGTCGCGGCCGTCGGGGTTCTGCGCCGGGTCGAACAGCACCACCGACTGCTGCAGCCACTGCTGGGTCTCGGCGCTGCGGTTGGCCACCAGGTAATAGGCGGTCAGCATCGCCGCTTCGCCGCTGGAGGTTTCGTTGCCATGCACGCTGTAGCCCAGCCAGACCACGACGGGGCTGTCACCGGCGGCGCTGCGCGGTTGCGTCGGGTCGACCAGGGTGGCGTGCTGCTGGCGGATCCGGTCGATGCGCGCCTGGTTGTCGGCGGCGGTGACGGTGGCGATCAGCAGCGGACGGCCTTCGTAGCTGCGGCCGATTTCCTGCACACGGATCTTATCCGAATGCTTCGCCAGTTCCTGGAAATAGGCCACCAGCTGGTCATGGCGGGTGTAGCGGCTGCCGATCGGGTAGCCGAGGAACTGTTCGGGGCTGGGAATGGCGGCATCGAACGCGGCAGCGTCGGTGGCCTGCGGGAAGAAGTACGCATTCTGGGCCTGCGCCGGCAGCGGCGAGGACAGAACGGTGGCGGCGGCAAGCAGCAGCGGAAGAACGGCACGGCGGTGGAAGGACACGGTGACTCCCCGGGAAACAGGACAGCGGCAACGCGGCCGGCCACGCAGGGTGGCCGGCCGCGGCGATGGCATCAGAAGCGGTAATCGAAGCCGAGGGTGAAGTAGCGGCCACGAAGGTCGTATTGGCTGAAGTCGTACGGCGCGCGGATGCCGGGGAACGAGGCGTCGTACGGCGGCGTCCTGTCGGCCAGGTTCTGCACCTTGGCGTAGACGGTCAGTTTGTCGATGCCGGCATAGGCCAGGTACAGATCAAACTGGTTGTACGCATCGATGCGGTCCTGCACGGCCGCGGCGGCGGTGCTGGCCTTCTGGTCGTAACCGCTGGTGTAGTACCAGGTGACGGCCGCGGTGAAATCGCGGTAGGTCCAGTCCAGCGTGGTGGTCGCCTTGTTCTTCGGCAGCGTTGCGCCGAGGTTGCTGCCGGCGTAATCCACCAGCGGGCCACCCACCACGGTGGGGCGACGGTAGTCGCGCACGTGGGTGTAGGCCGAGGACAGGGTGAAGTCGCCCAGCGCGGCAGTCGGAATGCGCTGGCGCAGCTCGACGTCGATGCCCGAAGTCTTCAGCTCGCTCAGGTTCTGGTAGCGGTTGAACACGGCCTGCAGCTTGCCGCGCTCGTCGCGCTGCACGGCACCGGCGACGTTGTCGTTGACCAGGGTCTGGGTGTTGTTGGTGCCGACCAGGTTGTCCAGCTGGATGCGGTAGTAATCCACGCTCAGGTTGGTGTTGGCCCACGGCGAGAGCACCACGCCGAAGTTCACGCTCTTGGTGCGCTCGGGCTTCAGTTCGCTGTTGCCAACGGTGAAGAAGGTCGGGTTCTGCCGCGACCCCGGCACGTCCGGGTCGCGCGGGTCGACCACGCTGCCGTAGGCGATGCTGGTGCTGTTGGAGTTCTCCGACAGGGACGGCGCACGGAAGCCCTTCGACGCCGAGGCGCGCACCAGCAGGAAATCCAGCGGCTGCCAGCGCAGGCCGAGCTTGGGCGAGAACGCGTCGCCGAAGTCGTCGTAGTGGTCGGCACGCGCGGCGGCGGACAGTTCCAGGCCCGTGGCCAGCGGCACGTTCACTTCGGCATACGCGGCGCTGACCTTCCGCTCGCCGTGCACTTCGGCGATGGCCGGGCGCACCTGCAGGCCGGCATCGATCTGCCAGGGGTTGTTGGAATCGAGCTTCTCGCGGCGCCATTCAGCACCGGCAGCAAAGCCGATGTCACCGGCCCAGGTGCGGCCCAGGGTGCCGGAGATCTTGGCATCCACGCCCTGCAGCACCGATTCGGCCGGGCGCAGGGTGGAGAGGTTGATCGCATCGATCACCGACTGCGGGGTGGCCGACGGGTTGAGCAGGTTGTAGCTGCCGCTGGCCAGCGCATCGGCCAGCGCCCAGCGGTTGGCGAAGCCGCCCGACACGGTCTCGCGCTCGCTGCTACGCGCGCCGAACGCGGCCAGTTCCCAATCCCAGGCGGCGGTGCTGCCGCGCAGGCCGACCACGCCGCGGTAGGCGGTGGAGCGGTTGGTCTTGATGGTGCCGCCGAGGTCGAAGAAGGTGTATTCGATCGGCACGGCGCGGCCATACGGGTTGTACGGGCTGCTGGCCGGCAGGTTGGAAGACACCGGTTCGGCCAGGCCGGTTTCCGCGTTCAGGGCGAAACGGCCGCTTTCCAGGGTGAAGAACGGGCTGCTGCCGAACCAGGCAGCGCTTTTGATCTGGCTGTACAGCACTTCGCCGAAGGCTTCGACGTTCTCGCCAAGGCGGAAGGTACCGTTGGCATACGCCTGGTAGCGCTTGGTCGAAGGAATCAGGGTGGTGTACGGCGCCTGGTTGAAGCCGCAGGTATCACCGGCGAGGCCGTCGATGGGCGCGCTGGCGACGCGGGTGGTGCCGGTGGGGCAGTTGCCGTCGGCATCGAGCATCGGCACCGAGACGCCGTTGATGAGATAGCGCGCGCCCTTGGCCGACCAGCCGTTCCAACGGCCGCCGGGCTGGTCGCTGTAGATGCCGCTCCTGGTCAGGTTGCGCTCGTCCTGGTCCAGGCGTTCGCGGTTGTAGCCCTGCAGGCTGAAGAGGATGTTGTAGCCATCGGTATCCAGGTCACCGAGGCCACCGACGAACTTCAGGCTCTGCTCGTGCAGGCCGCCCTGGTCGGCACCGCCGAAGCTGCCGCCGAGTTCGGCGCCTTCGAAGTTCTGCCGGGTGATGATGTTGACCACGCCGGCCACCGCATCGGAGCCGTACACGGCCGAGGCGCCGTCCTTGAGCACTTCGATGCGCTCGACCGCCACCAGCGGCAGCGCGTTGAGATCGACGAAGGTGTCGGACAGGCCACCGGCCGGGAAGCCGTAGTTGGCCAGGCGGCGGCCGTTGAGCAGCACCAGCGTGTTCTTCTGCGAGAGCCCGCGCAGGCCGATGCCGGCCGAGCCGGACGCCCAGCCGTTGTTGGTGGTTTCGTTGCTGGCGTTGCCGGTGTTGGCCGAGATGGAACGCAGCACGTCGGCGACGGTGGCCTTGCCGGTCTGTTCCAGCTGCTGGCGGCCGATCACCTGCACCGGGTTGGACGCTTCGGTATCGGTGCGCTTGATGTTGGACCCGGTGACGCGCACGGCGGCCAGGGTGCTGGCTTCGCCACTGGCGTCGGCGGAGGTTTCGGCGGCGGCAGACAAAGGCGCGGCCAGAGCGACGGCCAGGGCCGCCACGAGCAGGGTGTGCTGGGACATGACGATGTGGGGGGTGGTAGTGGACGACGGAAGTTCCGCAGTAATCCATGCCAGGTCTGGCGCGACCAATAACATCTCTTCATACGGATATAAGAGAAGCTAACATCTCTTCATCCGGATGGAAAGAATTGATTTATGGAAAGCCAACAACCGGGACGGCCGCCGCGGCGGCGCCGGCGTACAATCGCGCCATGGAAATCTTCAAAGTCTTCATGCTCGAGGCGGCCCACCGCCTGCCCAACGTGCCGCCGGGCCACAAATGCGCGCGCCTGCACGGCCACTCGTTCCGGGTGGAACTGAAGGTGGAGGGCGAGCCGGGTGCGCAGACCGGCTGGATCATGGATTTCGGCGACGTCAAAGCCGCCTTCCAGCCGATCTATGACCGCCTGGACCACCACTACCTCAACGACATCCCCGGCCTGGAAAACCCGACCAGCGAGAATCTGGCGGTGTGGATCTGGAAGGAGCTGAAGCCGGTGCTGCCCGCGCTGAGCGAGATCACCGTGCATGAAACCTGCACCTCCGGGTGCCGGTACCGTGGCCCGGGCGTCTGATCAAGCCATTGATCCGAAAGGTTTTCTGAAGGCGCCTTGAGCGCCTTCCTATTTTTTGTTGCATTGCGGCATGATCGGCGTATGCTGCATTGCATCAACCGCTTTCGATGCCGCCATGGCCAACGCCTTCGCCGATCGTTTCAGTGATGCCACCCGCCAGCTGGCGGCTGCGGCAACGCGTGCAAACCGATTGGCGCTGGAAAACGCCGAGAGCATGTTCGGCGTGCAGCTGAAGGCGATGGAACGCAACCTGACCGCGACCGGCGGCTGGCTGGGCGAACTGGCCCGCAGCGAAGATCCGGCCGGGTTGCTGCCCAAGGGCGCACAGCTGTGGCAGGACAACCTGAAGCGGCTGGGACAGGCCCAGCAGGACGTGGTCGATCTTGGCCTGCAGGCCGGTCGCGCCTGGTCCGAGCTGGTGCAGGGCCAGACAGATACAACGGCGGACGCCACCGGCAACAGCCACTGACGTCACGCCCACGCTCATTGCATGGGTCCCTCCCCCCATGCAATCCGGACCCGGCAGATCCCTCCCTCTGCCGGGTCTTTTTTTGCCTGCGATTTGGTGAAGCGCATCCACGCATGGCGTGGATCTACCGGTAAATCGACCGCGTCCGCGCGCGGCAGCGCAAACACGAACAGCGCGCCGGTCGCGCTCTCCCGCAGCTCAATGCGGCGCCCGTGCAGCTGCACGATGCGTTGCACGATCAGCAGGCCCAGCCCACCATTCTCGCCACGCCGCGCACCCAGCGCCGCCGGTGCCTGGAACAGCTGCGCACGCAGCGCCGGCGCCACGCCCGGACCATCGTCGGCCACGCTCACTTCCACGCTGCCTTCGATGGCGCGCAGCTGCACCCGCACCTCGCCGCCTTCGGGCGCATGCCGCAGCGCGTTGTCGAGCAGGTTGGTCAGCACCCGCTCGACCAGGCCGAGGTCGGCACGCACCAGCGGCAGGCCCGGCGGGAAATCCGCATGCAGGTGCTGGCCGCGCGCCTGTGCGGCCAGTTCGAACTTCTGCAGCACGTCCTGCAGCAGTTCCGGCAGCGCGAACACCTCCCACTCCAGGCGCACTTCGCCATGTTCCAGCCGCGCCAGTTCGAACAGCGCGCGCGCCAGGCGGCCGACCTTGGCGCTCTGCGCCAGGGCGATGCCGAGATAGCGACGACGTTCGTCGGGCGAAAGCGTGGCTTCCTTCAGCGCCATCGTTTCCAGGTAGCCATGCAGCGAGGACAGCGGCGTGCGCAGGTCGTGCGAGATGTTGGCCACCAGTTCGCGGCGCTGCAGGTCCTGCTGGCGCAGCTGCTGCCACTGTTCGCCCAGCCGCTGCGCCATCTGCGCGTGGGCATGTTCGAGGATCTTCAGTTCATCGCGCTCGCCGCTGCGCAGCGGCACCGGGGCCGGCAATGGCGTGGGCGCATCGATGTCGAAGGCCTGGATGCGCCGCGTCAGCCGGCGCAGCGGCCGGGTGACCCAGTAGAACGCAACCAGCCCGGCCAGCAGGCCCAGCCCGCCCACCAGCAGCACCGACCACAGCGTGGTGTTCCACTGATTGCTGGCGGCCAGATCGTCGGCCAGCATCTGCCGGTGTTCGCCCACCAGCACCACATATACGTAACCGGCCTGGCGTCCCTGCACCACCAGCGGGGCCACGCTGAACACCTTGCGGCCGCCGGTACTGCGAGGATCGTCGCCGAGGATCGGAAGTGGTGCACCGGCCAGCAGGCGACGCAGCGGCGCCAGGTCGACGCGGTTGCGCAGCAGGTGGCCGCTGGGCGCATCGTGGCCGAGGATGCGGCCCTGGTCGTCCAGCAGGTACACCTCCACGCTGGGATTGACCGCCATCAGCTGGCCGAACAGCGCGCGAACCGCGGTATCGCGCATGCCGCTGGTGTCCATCAGTTCGCTGCGCTGGGCGATGTGTTCGGCCAGGCCCAGCGACAGCCGCTGCACCACTTCCTGTTCGTGGCGGGTGCTGGCGCGCATCTGCAGGGCCAGCAGGGCCATGCAGCACATCAGCATCAGCGCGGCGATCACCGCCGCCAGCTTCTGCCACAGGTTGGGCGTGATCATGCCGACGCCCCGGCCGGATCGACCAGCTTGTAGCCGCGTCCCCACACCGTCAGCAGCCGCCGCGGCGTGGCCGGGTCGAGTTCGATCTTGCTGCGCAGGCGGTTGATGTGGGTGTTCACCGTGTGCTCGTAACCATCGTGCTGGTAGCCCCAGACCTGGTTGAGCAGTTCCATCCGTGCGAACACCTGGTCGCGGTGGCGGGCGAAGAACAGCAGCAGGTCGAACTCGCGCGGGGTCAGTTCCAGTGCGCTGCCATCGACCGACGCGGTGCGCGCCACCGGGTCCAGCTGCAGGCCACCGACCTCGACCGCACCGGCATCGATGCGCGCGTTCTGTGCCATCGCTTCGGCACGGCGCAGCAGCGCGCGCACGCGCGCCACCAGCTCGGGCATCGAGAACGGCTTGGCCAGGTAATCGTCAGCGCCCAGTTCCAGACCGACGATGCGCTGGGTCTCGCTGCCACGCGCGCTGATGATGATGATCGGCACGTAGCGCGCCATCGCACGGGCACGCTGGCAGATCTGCAGGCCATCCACGCCGGGCAGCATCACGTCCAGCACCAGCGCGTCCCACGGGCCATCCTGTTCCAGCAGGCGCAGGCCGGCATCGCCTGTGGCGGCGTGGGCGACGTCGTAGCCCTCGTCGGCCAGGTGCATGCGCAGCAGATCGGCGATATGGGCATCGTCTTCGACGATCAGGACGCGTTTGGCGGACATCGGCAGCTCGGGGCCAGTGGGGAGGCTGACCGCATTGTGGCGCGGGACGGCCACCGATACCTCACGAAAAATTGAATCCTGCGTGAGGATTCGTTGACCCGGGCAGGCGCAGCATGGCCCCGTCGCCCCTTCCCGGAGTCCACCATGCCCCTCACCCGCCGCCACCTGCTGGGCCTGGGTGGTCTTGCCACCGCCGCTGGCGTGCTCGGCCTGGGCGCGTGCAGCCGCGCTGCCACGGCCGCCGCCGAGAACCGCCCGGCTCGACAGTTCCCGCTGATGCGCACCGATGCCGAATGGCGCCGGCTGCTGACCCCGGCGCAGTACGCGGTGCTGCGCCAGCAGGCCACCGAACGCGCCGGCAGCAGCCCGCTGAACAAGGAACACCGGCAGGGGACCTTCACCTGCGCCGGCTGCCAGCAGCCGCTGTTCTCCTCGTCCACCAAATTTGAGAGCGGTACCGGCTGGCCCAGTTTCTGGGCCCCGCTGCATGGCGCCGTCGGCGAGGACCGCGACACCACCTTCGGCATGCTGCGGGTGGAAGCGCACTGCAGCCGCTGCGGCGGCCACCTCGGCCATGTCTTCAACGATGGCCCGCGCCCGACCGGCCTGCGCTACTGCATGAACGGTGCCGCCCTGCTGTTCCAGCCCGGTGCGGCCCGGCAGGACAGCGACGGTGGCTGGCGCGTGCCGCTTGGTTCTTCCCCCACCTCTGGAGCCTGATGATGCTGCTGTTGCTGCTGGCCTACCTGGGCGGCGTACTGACCCTGCTCAGCCCGTGCATCCTGCCGGTGCTGCCCTTCGTGTTCGCACGCGCCAACCGGCCGTTCCTGCGTAGCACGCTGCCGCTGCTGCTGGGCATGGCGTTGACCTTCGCCGTGGTCGCCAGCCTGGCCGCCGTGGGCAGCCAATGGGTGGCCCAGGCCAACCAGATCGGCCGCTGGGTGGCTCTGGTGCTGATGGCCGTGTTCGCTCTGGCGCTGCTCTGGCCGCGCCTGGCCGACCACCTGCTGGCGCCGTTCCAGCGCGTGGGTGCACGGCTGAGCGCGCGCGCCGATGCCGCCGATGATGACGGCCGTGGCGGGGCCTGGACCTCGCTGCTGATCGGCATCGCCACCGGCCTGCTGTGGGCACCGTGCGCCGGGCCGATCCTGGGCCTGGTGCTGACCGGCGCTGCCCTGCATGGCGCCAGCGTCGGCACCAGCGCGCTGCTGCTGGCCTACGCGCTGGGTGCGGCCACCGCGCTCGCGCTGGCGGTATGGATCGGCGGCCGCGTGTTCAACGCCCTGCAGGCGCGCCTTGGCCTGGGCGATGTGCTGCGCAAGGTGCTGGGCGTTGCCGCGCTGGTGGCGGTGGTGGCGATCGGCCTGGGCTGGGATACCGGCCTGCTGACCCGCCTGTCCACGGTCAGCACCGCGCGCATCGAACAGGGCCTGCTCGATGCCGTGCCCGGTGCGCAGCCGGCGGCGCCGCCGATGATGATGGCCGGCGCCACTGCGGGTGCCGAT
This sequence comes from Stenotrophomonas cyclobalanopsidis, assembly GCF_008710035.1. Taxonomy (GTDB): domain Bacteria; phylum Pseudomonadota; class Gammaproteobacteria; order Xanthomonadales; family Xanthomonadaceae; genus Stenotrophomonas; species Stenotrophomonas cyclobalanopsidis. The sequence goes on from NZ_VYKI01000027.1 coordinate 32,524, forward strand.
GCGCCGCTGCCGGTGGAAGGCACCCTGCCCTCCCTGGACGGTGCCACCGGCTGGCTCAACAGCCCGCCGCTGAAAGCCGAGCAGCTGCGCGGCAAAGTCGTGCTGATCGACTTCTGGACCTATTCCTGCATCAACTGCCTGCGTGCGATGCCCTTCGTGCACGAATGGGAACGCCGCTATCGCGACCATGGCCTGGTGGTGGTCGGCGTACACACACCCGAGTTCGCCTTCGAACGCGACCCGCGCAACGTGATGAAGGCCGTGCAGCAGCTGAAGGTGGAATACCCGGTGGCGCTGGACAACCAGTATTCGATCTGGCGCGCGTTCAACAACCAGTACTGGCCGGCGCAGTACTTCGTCGATGCGCAGGGCAGCATCCGCGCCCACCAGTTCGGTGAAGGCAACTACGCGCATTCGGAACAGGTGATCCGCCGCCTGCTGACCGAAGCCGGCCAGACCGATCTGCCGCCGCCAGCCGACCCGGCCGCCGCCGACCTGCAGGGCGTGGCCACGCAGGCCGACATGGGCAACCTGCGCTCGCCGGAAACCTACCTGGGCCATGCACGCGCCGAGCACTTCGCCTCGGCCGGCGGGCAGCGCACCGATGTGGCCTTCGATTACACGCTGCCGGCCAGCCTCGCACTCAACCAATGGGGCCTGTCCGGCCGCTGGACCGTCACCGATGAAGCCGCGCAGCTGCAGCAGGCCGGCGGACGCATCGCCTTCCAGTTCCATGCCCGCGACCTGCACCTGGTGCTGGCACCGACGCAGGACGGCACGCCGGTGCGCTTCCGCGTGTGGCTGGATGGCAAGCCGCTGCCTGCCGCCGATGCCGGCAGCGATGTCGGCGCCGATGGCAGCGGCGTGGTCAACGAGAACCGTCTGTACCAGCTGGTGCGCCAGCGCGGCACGGTCGGCCCGCACCGCTTCGAGATCGAGTTCCTCGATGCGGGCGTGCAGGCCTATGCCTTCACCTTTGGTTGAGAACAGGAGGGCACAATGAAATTCTCCTTCGAACAGGGCATTGCAGTGGGTGTGGCCGGGCTGGTCGCCACGGCACTGGGGGCCAGTGTGCTGCTGGTGGACCACAGCGCAATGGCCGCACCCGCTAGCGCCAGCGCGCAGGTACAGGCGCTGCCGGCACCCACCGGCGATGCCGCTTACACCGATGGCGCCACCCACGCCAGCGTGGTGTTTGCCGGTGGCTGCTTCTGGGGCGTGCAGGGCGTGTTCCAGCACGTGAAAGGCGTGAGCAATGCGATAGCCGGCTATGCCGGAGGCAGTGCCGCCGATGCACGCTACGAGCGCGTCAGCAGCGGCCGCACCGGCCACGCCGAAGCCGTGAAGGTCGACTACGATCCGCGCCAGGTCAGCTATGGGCAGCTGCTGCAGGTATTCTTCTCGGTGGCGCACGATCCCACCCAGCTGAACTACCAGGGCCCCGACCACGGCAGCCAGTACCGCTCGGCGATCTTCAGCGATGACGCCAGGCAGCTGGCTGCCAGCCGCGCCTACATCGACCAGCTGGGCAAGGCTGGCAGCTACCGCGGCCCGATCGTGACCCAAGTGGCCAGCGGCCAGCGTTTCTACCCGGCCGAGAGCTACCACCAGAACTACATGAACAACTACCCGCAGGCGGCCTACATCCGCTACTACGACGCACCGAAGCTGGCCGCGCTGGGCAAGCAGTTCCCCGCGCTGTACCGGCGCCAGGCGTCACTGGTGCCGATGCGCTGACCGCGCTTTCGTAGAGTCGAGCTTGCTCGACTGCCATCGCGTAGAGTCGAGCTTGCTCGACTGCTGTCGCGTAGAGTCGAGCTTGCTCGACTGCTGTCGCGTAGAGTCGAGCTTGCTCGACTGCTGTCGCGTAGAGTCGAGCTTGCTCGACTGCTGTCGCGTAGAGTCGAGCTTGCTCGACTGTCCCGGCAAAGCAGTCGAGCAAGCTCGACTCTACGAAG
>NZ_VYKI01000027.1:34491-47792 GCF_008710035.1 Stenotrophomonas cyclobalanopsidis
CGGCGGCCGCGTGTCGTCCTCTTGGCCCTCCCGCCCCCCCCACCCAGCCCCCCCCCCTCGACTCTACGAAGCGCCAGCGATTGTTGGCGCGGCCCATGAAAAAAGACGCACGGCCTTGCGGGCCGTGCGTTTGCAATGGATCGGCCAGGCCCCGATCAGGCCCCACCGACAGCACCATGCTAGGCTCGGCGGCATCATGGGTACAGCTCCAGATGCAGGTCAGTCCAATGGATACAGATCCGCGCACCACCCCGGCCCCGCCGCGCTACCAGCGCCTGTCCGATGAACTGGCCGAGGCCATCCACGGCGGTCGCCTGCCGGTCGGCAGCCGCCTGCCATCGCTGCGGCAGATGGCTGCGCAGCGCCAGCTCAGCCTGAACACCGTCATCGCCGCCTACCGGCAGCTGGAAGATGCAGGGCTGGTGGTGCCCCGGCCGAAGGCGGGTTTCGAAGTGGCGCCGCGCCTGTCGGTGCCGCAGCGTTCGCTGCGCGATGCCCCCTCGGCGCCCACCGCACCGCTGCAGCAGGCGTTGATGGCGCGCGTGCTCGAGGCACAGCGACGCCCCGGGGTGATCGATCTGGCGTTCGCCGGGCCACGTGGACGGCAGTTCTATCCCGGCGCGCAGCTGGCCCGGCACACCGCACAGGTGCTGCGCCACGGCCAGCAGACGGTGGAAACCTATGCGCGCCCGAATGGCTCGCCGCGCCTGCTGGCACAGATCGTACGGCGTGGCCCGCGGATGGGCCTCCACACCCACGCCGACCGCCTGCTGTTGACCCACGGCGCGATGGAAGCGCTGCAGCTGGCCCTGCGCGCGGTGACCGAGCCGGGCGCGGCGGTGGGCATCGAAGCCCCCTCCTACTTCAACCTGTACCCGTTGCTGGCCAACCTCGGCCTGCAGGCCATCGAGCTGCCCACCCACCCGCAGCACGGGTTGGACGTGGATGCGCTGGAAGCGCTGCTGGAGCACACGCCGCTGGCCGCGCTGGTGGTGATGCCCACGGTGCACAACCCGCTGGGATGCACCATGCCGACGGCGGCCAAGCAGCGCCTGGCCGAACTGGTCAACGCGCACCAGCTGCCGCTGATCGAGGATGCCGTGTATGCCGAACTGCAGTTCTGCGAACCGCCTGCGCCGCTGCTGAAGGCGTTCGATCGCGATGGCTGGGTGATGGTCGTCGGCGGCTTTTCCAAGACGCTTGCGCCGGATTACCGCATCGGCTGGCTCGATGGCGGCCGTTTCGCCGAGCGCATCGCCCTGCTGAAATTCCAGTCCACTGGCGGTGAACCACAGCTGCTCGGTGATGCGGTGGCGGCCTACCTGGAAGCGGGCAGCTACGAGCACCACCTGCACCGCATGCGCCGGCTGTACCGTGAACAAGTCGGGCGCCTGCGCCAGCTGGTGGCCGAGCACTTCCCCGCCGGCACCCGGGCCACCGAACCGCAGGGCGGCTTCCTGCTGTGGCTGGAGCTGCCCGGCGTGGATACCCGCGAACTGTTCGAGCGGGCGCTGGCGGAGGACATCGTGTTCATGCCCGGCCAGGTGTATTCGCGCGGGGCGCGCTATCGGCATTGCCTGCGGCTGTCGTGCTGCCAGGCGCTGGATGAGCGCTTCATCAGCGCGGTGGAACGGCTGGGCGCGATCGCGCGGGAGCTGGCAGAACGGTGATGGATCGGGTCGACCGGGTAGAGTCGACCGTTGGTCGACTGCTCCTGATCAAAACCCGCGCTGCGCGCGATAGTCGACCAACGGTCGACTCTACCGCTGCTCCGCTCCCAGGTGTGCGCCCAGGGTTCGGCCATCCGCGCCCGGCAGGTACGGCAGGCGGCCCCAGCACGGCATCGGCAGGCGCTGCCGCAACGTGGCGATGTTTTCATCCTGGCGCTGCATGGTGGGATCGATGTGGTTGCCGATCCAGCCCAGGCACTCCACGCCGCTGGCCTGCAGCGACTGCGCGGTCAGCCGCGCATGGTTCACGCAGCCCAGGCGCATTCCCACCACCAGCAGCACCGGCAGGCGCAGCGCGCGCACCAGATCCAGCTGGTCCAGCGTGGCCGACACCGGCGCCAGCCAGCCGCCCACGCCTTCCACCACCACCACGTCGGCCTGCGCACGCAGCCGCTCGAACGCGGCCACGATCGGCGCCAGCTGCACCTGCACGCCGTCCTCGCCGGCGGCCAGTTCCGGCGCCAGCGGCTGCCGCAGCGCATAGGGGTTCAGGTCGGCGTAGTCCGGCACCGGCCAGCTGGCCGCCTGCAGCGCCAGGGCATCCTCGTTGCGCAGGCCCTGGCCGAGGTCCTGGCTGCCACTGGCCACCGGCTTCATGCCCACCGCACGCAGACCGCGACGGCGCAGTGCATGCAGCAGCGCGGTGCTGCTGGCGGTCTTGCCGATTTCAGTATCGGTCCCGGTGACGAACACGGCCGGCGGCATCAGGGTGGGCAGGGGCATCAACAGCTCCAGGCATGCAACAGAGCGTGCATTATCGCTGGTCCCCTACGCTTGCTAGACTGCAGGCATGTTCGCCAATGCCTCGCTCACCGGCAGCAAGCCGGAACAATACGCCCAGCTGCTGGACCAGGCCCGCGGCCTGGTCTACGCCGAGTCCGACCGCATCGCCAATGCGGCCAACCTCTCCGCACTGGTCTACCACGCCCTGCCCGACCTGAACTGGGTGGGCTTCTACCTATATGACGGCAAGGAGCTGGTGGTCGGCCCGTTCCAGGGCCTGCCGGCCTGCGTGCGCATCCCGCTGGACAAGGGCGTGTGCGGTGCCGCCGCCAGCCAGCGCATCACCCAGCGCGTGGAAGACGTCGACGCCTTCCCCGGCCACATCGCCTGCGATTCGGCCTCGCGCTCGGAACTGGTGGTGCCGCTGCTGCGCGGTGATGAACTGATCGGCGTGTTCGACATCGACAGCCCGAAGGTGGGCCGCTTCGATGCCGAGGACCAGGCCGGTCTGGAAGCCATCGCCCGCGTGTTCGTCGAGGCCCTGGGATGAGCGCACCGAAGCTGCGCAACATCGGCCCGAAGAGCGCGGCGTGGCTGCGCCAGGTCGGCCTGCGCAGCCGCGAGGACCTGGCCGCGCTCGGCGCGGTCGGGGCCTTCGTCAAGGTCAAGCGCGCCGGCTTCAAGCCGAGCTTGAACCTGCTTTATTCGCTGGAAGGCGCGCTGCTGGACTGCCACTGGCAGGAGCTGGGCGAAGCCCAGCGCGAGGCGCTGGTGCAGGATTACGAGGCCCGCATCGCCGCGCATCCGCTGAAGGCGGCTGGCCCGGCATCGGGCCCGGTGCATGAGCAGCGCTTCGACACCGGGGATGACGGCGAAGACAGTTTTGCCGGGAGCGCCGACGAGGATTGAAGCGGCCGCGCTGCGCGCTCGCCGGGCATGGCCCGGCGCTACCACGCTGCGGCGGTCGTTCGGGATCGGTAGCGCCGGGCCATGCCCGGCGATTGCGTTTACGGCTGCTGCAGTTCCAGCAGCTCGCCGACCAGGCCCGTTTCGCCGCGTTCCAGCCACACCCGCAGGCGCGTGCCGTGGTCGATGCGCAGTGCCCAGCACAGCGACAGAGGCAGCCCGCAGACCTGCGACAGCACCATGCGCAGCGGGCCGCCATGGCTGACCACCACGGTCGGCAGCGGACCCTCATCGTCCAGCAGGCGATCCAGCGCGCGTGCGATGCGCCGTTCGAAGTGGCCCCAGCTTTCGCCGTTGGGCGGCGGGAAGGCATGCGGATCGGCATGGAAGGCCGCCAGCGCGTCCTCCGGCAGGTCGAACAGTGACTGCCCGTCCCAATCGCCGAAATCCAGCTCCTCCCACTCCTCGTCCGCCTCCACGTCCAGCCCGCGCGGGGTGGCCAGGGCCATCGCCGTGTGCAGCGAGCGCAGGCGCGGCGAACTGATCACCCGCTGCCAGTCCTGCTCGGCATAGGCGTCGACCAGTTCCTGCGGCAGACGGGCCAGCTGCGGTGGATCGCCGCGGCCATCGAGGAACGCATCGCGGCCGTTGCCAGCATGGCGGACCAGGTCGAGGATCATGCGTGCGTCCTGTGCAGGCAACGCGGGAACAGCAGAAAACAGCGGGACATCGGCAACGGCACCACGGGATCGAGGGGATATTCTACGGGCACAGCCGAGGCAGTCGAGCGAGCTCGACTCTACGGGGCCACCTGCGATGCCGTAGACTGCGCCCACTTCCAGGTGACCTGCGGCCATGGCCGGCAGGTTGAAACGGGAAGCCGGTGACGCGTGGCAACACGCCAGGCCGGCGCTGCCCCCGCAACGGTAAGCACGTCTGTTCCAGGCAACACCGCCACTGTGCCTCTGGCATGGGAAGGCGCCTGGACGGTGGCCTCGCGCCACCTGGCGGCAAGCCCGGAGACCGGCCCGGAAGCCTCAGGTCGCGATGCGGTGGGCATGGCGCTGGATGACCGTGGCGCTGCCGCGGCTTCGGCGCCTGCCTTCCTTCGCGGATCCTCCCCTTCGCCACGCGGGCGTGCGTGGCACCTGGAGTCCCCCCGATGAAGCTGCAGTCCCGAATGCTGTCCCTGGCCGTGCTGGCCGCCCTGCCCGCCCTGGCTCACGCGCAGGCCAACGATGACACTGCCGCGCTGGACCAGGTGCTGGTCACCGCCACGCGTACCCCCATCGCCCTGCAGGACAGCATCGCGCCGGCGCAGGTGATCGACCGTGCGCAGATCGAATCCAGCCAGGCCACCTCGCTGCAGGAACTGCTGGCAGGCCGCGCCGGCATCAACCTGACCAACAGCGGTGGCCTCGGCAAGCAGAGCTCGCTGTTCCTGCGCGGTACCAATTCCTCGCACACCGTGGTGCTGGTCGATGGCGTGCGCATCAACAGCGCCGACCTCGGCCTGGCGATGTACCAGGACCTGCCGCTGGCGCAGATCGAACGCGTGGAGATCGTGCGCGGCCCGCAGTCCAGCCTGTACGGCGCCGATGCCATCGGTGGCGTCATCCAGATCTTCACCCGTCGCAACCAGGGCGAATTCGCCCCGCACTTCCAGCTCGGCGGCGGCAGCAACGGCCTGCGCGAAGCCAGCGGCGGCATCGGTGGCAGCGGCGAGCAAGGCTGGTTCGGCGCGGACATCGCCTATCAGCACACCGATGGCATCAATGCCTGCCGTGGCTCGGCCACGCTGTTCACCGGCTGCTTCGCCGATGAGCCCGACCGCGATGGCTACCGCAACCTGTCCAAGAGCCTGCGCGGTGGCTACACCTTCAACGAGCAGTGGAGCGTGGAAGGCAGCGCGCTGCGTGCCGAAGGCGAGAACCATTACGACGGTTACTACAACTATTCGGAAACGCTGCAGCAGGTGATGTCCGGCAAGGTGCGCTACACCCCGACCGAGCGCCTGGCCTTCACCGCCAGCGTCGGCCGCAGCGACAACGAATCGGACAATTACGGTGACTTCGGCGCGTTCGGCAGCGCGCAGACCCACCGCGACAGTGCATCGCTGCAGGCCGACATCGACCTGGCCGAGGGCCAGCTGCTGAGCTCCGGCGTGGACTGGAGCGAAGACAACCTCGATGGCAGCAGCGCGGGCTATCTGGTCGACAGCCGCCGCAACACCGGCGTGTTCGTGCAGTACCAGGGTCGTTTCGGCCGCCACCAGCTGCAGCTGAGCGCGCGCAACGATGACAACGCGCAGTTCGGCAACCACGCCACCGGCAGCCTTGGCTGGGCGATGGAACTGGACCACGGCCTGCGCGTGAATGCCAGCTATGGCACGGCGTTCAAGGCACCGACCTTCAGCGACCTGTACGACCCGTGGAGCGGCGTGCCGACGCTGGATCCGGAGACGTCGAAGAGCGCCAACCTTGGCCTGTCACAGCAGGGCCAGGGCTGGCACTGGGGCGTGGACGTGTACGAGACGCGCATCGATGACCTGATCACCTACGATGCGGCGACCTTCATGATGCAGCAGATCGAGAAGGCGCGTATCCGCGGTGCCGAACTGACCGCAGGCGTGGTGCTGGCCGGCTTCGACATCAATGGCCAGCTGAGCTACACCGACCCGCGCAACCGCACCGCTGGCAGCGCGCAGTTCGACAACTGGCTGCCGCGCCGCGCGCAGCAGACCGCGCGCCTGGACGTGGACCGCCGCTTCGGTGATTTCCGCGCCGGGCTGACCGTGCAGGGTGCGGGCAAGCGTTACGACGACGCCAGCAACGCGGTGAAGGTGGGCGGCTACGGCACCCTGGACCTGCGCGCGGAATATGCGCTGACGCCGTCGTGGTCGCTGCTGGCGCGCGCGGCCAACGTGTTCGACCGCCGCTACGAGACCGTGGCGTGGTTCAACCAGCCGGGCCGCGAATACCAGCTGAGCGTGCGTTACCAGCCGAAATAACGGGCCTCGGCATCGACGCATGGCGTCGAACTACTGTAGAGCCGAGCAGCCGAGCGTAGGCTCGGCTCTACATGGTCGCGTCGGTGGCGCCGGGCCATGCCCGGCGAACGGATCACGGTGTCGGAATGCCTGATGCCAGCCCCGGCAGTTCGCGCAGGTCGTCGATCACGGACACGGCATGTGCCGTTTCCAGGTCCAGGCCGCGCGGGTAGCCGTAGCGCACCAGTGCAATGGGCATGCCCGCGTCTTCTGCGGCACGGTAGTCGGTGAGCGAGTCACCGACCATCAGGCAGGCGTCCACCGCCAGCCCGAAGTGCGCGGCGATATGCCGCAGCGGTTCACCACTCGGCTTGCGCTGTGGCAGCGAATCACCGCCCAGCACCAGCGAAAACGCATCACCGATGCCCAGGTGCTGCAGCAGCGGCGGCACCAGCGCGGCCGGCTTGTTGGTGCAGATGGCCAGCGGCACGCCACGCGCACGCAACAGGGCCAGCGCTTCGGGCACGCCGTCGAACAGGCGCGGGCTGCGCAGCAGACACTCGCGGTAATGCACCATGAAGGTTGGCATCACCTCGGCCAGATCGATGTCACGACCGGCGGCATGCACCGCCTGCTCTACCAGCCGCCGCACGCCATCGCCGATCCAGCCCAGCACGGTGGCTTCCGGCACGCGCGCCAGGCCGATGTCTTCCAGCGTGCGGTTCAGCGCTTCGGCGATATCGGCCGCGCTGTCCACCAGCGTGCCGTCCAGATCAAACACAACCAACGGATAGGGATACGACAAGGGGCGGCACCTGTACGACGTGGGCCGTCCATTGTACGCCCCGCGCTTTTCCCGGCTCCGCCTCAGCCGGTCCCACGCCGCGCGGTTGTGGTCGAGCAATGCCTGTCCATGGTTCATGTGTCCTCCTTGATCGCTGGGCGCCAATCCAGATCCTGGAAGGCCGGGCTGGCAAAGCACTCGGCGAGGAAATCCAGGAACCGCCGCATGACAGCGGGCTGCTGTCGACGCGATGCGTACACGGCATGAATGCCCAGCTCGTCCAGTTCGTAGGCCGGCAGCAGCCGCACCAGTTCGCCCGAACGCAGCAGCGGTGCCACCTGGTAGGTCGGCAGCATGGCGATGCCGGCACCGGCGCGCACCGCTTCCAGCAGCAGTGAGGCTTCGTTGGCGCTGATGTTGCCACCCACCGCCACCGACAGCGCGCGGCCGTCGCGGTGCAGCTGCCACAGGCTCCTGCCGACGTAGTGATGGGTGAGGCAGTTGTGCGCGGGCAGCTGTTCCGGGGCGCTGGGCGTGCCGTGCGCCTGCAGGTAGGCCGGCGTGGCGCACAGCACCGAGCGGCAGGTGGCCAGCCGCCGCGCGATCAGGCTCGGGTCGATCTGGCGTGCGATGCGCACGGCCAGGTCCACACGCTCCTCCACCAGATTGACCATGCGATCAACCAGCAGCAGCTCGATGCGCGCGGCCGGGTGGCGCTGCACGAAGGCAGCCACCGCGCGGGCCAGATGGCTCTGCCCGAACGACACGCTGGCGGTGATGCGCAGAGTGCCGTGCGGCTCGGGATCGTCACTGGCCAGTTCGCCCTGCAGTTCCTCGCCGATGGCCAGCATCTGCCGGAAGCGCGTCAGCGCGGCTTCACCAGCGCCGGTGAGGCTGATCCGGCGCGTGGTCCGGTGCAGCAGGCGCGCGCCCAGCCAGCCCTCCACCTCGGCCAGGTAGCGGCTGACCATCGCGCGGGACATGTCCAGCACCTCGGCGGCGGCGGTCAGGCTGCCACGCTCGGCCACTTCGACGAACACGGTCATGGCGGTCAATCGGTCCATCTGCTCGATCCATGCAACAAATAAGCGCGTTATACGCTGTTTTTCGAGCAACTGCAGTGGCCTACAGTGGCCTCGTTCCCACCCCATTCCGCCCCAAGGAGTTCCGCCATGAAGATTGCCCTCGTCGGTGCCACCGGCAACATCGGCCGCCAGATCGCCCGCCATGCGCTGGCCAACGGCCACCAGGTCACGGCCGTGGTCCGCAGTGAAAAGGACCTGCCGGCCGAACTGGCCGGTGCCCAACTGGCCATCGCCGCGCTGGACGACACCGACGCCCTGGCTGCGGTGATTGCCGGCCACGACGTGCTGGCCAGCGCCTACGGCCCGCGCCCGGGTGATGACATCGCCCAGATCGCCACCGTGGCCGACCAGCTGGTCGCCGCCGCACGCCAGGCCAAGGTGCCGCGCGTAGTGGTGGTCGGTGGTGCCGGCAGCCTGGAGATCGCGCCGGGCGTGCAGCTGGTCGACACCCCGGATTTCCCGGCCGCCTACAAGCCGTACGCACTGGCCGCCCGCGAAGCGCTGAAGCGCCTGCAGGCCGTGGATGACCTGGACTGGACCTTCTTCTCGCCGGCGGCGGAAATCGGCCCGGGCGACGAGCGTGGCCGGTACCGCGTGCAGGCGAAGACCTTCCTCGCCGATGCCAGCGGCCACAGCCGCATCAGCTACGCCGATTACGGTGCGGCGTTCGTGGCCGAGCTGGAAGCGGGCAAGTACCCGAAGCAGATCATCACTGCGGCGTATTGATCGATACGTTCCCGCTGTAGAGCCGAGCCTGCGCTCGGCTCAAGGCGACCACTGCAGCCGAGCATGGGCTCGGCTCTACACGAGGAATCGTTGATGCGTACTGCTGCCCTGCTGCTTCCGTTCGCTCTGGTCGCCGGTTTCACCAGTGCACCGCTGCTGGCCGCGCCGGCAACGCCCTCGGCCGCCAGCGCAGCGAAGCAGTTACAACTGCACCTGCAGACCTTCCATCCCGGCCCGCAGGCGATGTTTTCGGTGCCCTCGGTGCTGATCGAAGGCCGCCATGAGGCGATCCTGGTTGATGCGCAGTTCGCGGCCAGCGATGCGCGTGCGCTTGTCGAAAAGATCCGCGCCAGCGGCAAGCAGCTGACCACGATCTACATCAGCCACGGCGACCCGGATTACTACTTCGGCCTGGCCACGCTGCAGGATGCGTTCCCGCAGGCCCGCATCGTCGCCACGGCACAGACCGTCGCCCACATCGAGCAGACCCAGGCCGGCAAGCTGGCGTACTGGGGCCCGAAGATGGGTGCCGATGTACCCGCGCGCATCGTCGTGCCGCAGGTGCTGGACGGCGATGCGCTGCTGCTGGAAGGCCAGCGCCTGCCGCTGATCGGGCTGGATGGACCGACGCCGGACCGCACGGTGCTGTGGGTGCCTTCGCTGCGTGCGATCGTCGGTGGCATTCCGGTGGTGGCCGGTGAGCATGTGTGGATGGCCGATACGCAGACGCCGCAGTCGCATGCCGATTGGTTGCAGACGCTGAAGCGGCTGCAGGCGCTGAAGCCGAAGGTGGTGGTGCCGGGTCATTACGCGCCGGGTGCGGCGCTGGATGCGAGCGCGCTGCGTTTCACGGCGGACTACATCCGTGCGTTCGATGTGGAAACGGCTAAGGCGAAGGACAGTGCGACGCTGGTGAAGGCGATGCAGGCGCGTTACCCCAGGTTGGAAGGCGTGGCGTCGCTGGAGCTGAGTGCGAAGGTGGCCAAGGGCGAGATGCAGTGGCCGTAGGGTAGATGGGTCTTTTTCTGCAGGGCTGCGCCCTGCACCTGCGGAATCAACTTCAATGGCAAAAGCTGGGTATCCGTAGGTTGGCGGGGTGGGATCCCGTTGTTGCGCACCGGGATCTGACCCCGGTGTTTGATGATCAGATATCTGTGGGATTGTTCGGGTCGTGCCCGAACAGTTCGCCCTGCACGACCGGTTCTTTATCACGGAATCCCCCCAGGCCGACGCCAACGAGGCGGTAGCGGGTGTCGGCGGGCAGGTCGACGCGGGCGCGCAGGGACAGGGCGATGTCGCGCAGTTCCTGCAGCGATTCCGGTGGGCGGTCGGGGGTGTAGCTGCGGGTGAGGATGCGGAACTGGGCGGTCTTCAGTTTCAGCACCACGGTGTGGCCGATGCGTTCGGTCTTGCGCGTGGCATTCCAGGTTTTCTCGGCCAGCTGCACGATGGCGTCGCCCAGGTCTTCCAGCAGCAGGTCTTCGGCAAAGGTGTCCTCCGAGGAAATCGACTGCACCTGCTGGTCCGGCTCCACCGGGCGTTCGTCGATGCCGCGGGCGCGGTTGTACAGGCTGCGGCCGAAGCTGCCGAAGTTTTCTTCCAGGTCCGGCAGCGTCCAGTTGCGCAGGTCACCGCAGGTGATGATGCCGCGCTCGGCCAGCTTGCCTTCCATCACCTTGCCCACGCCCGGCACGCTCTTCACCGGCAGGGCCAGCAGGAACGCATCCACGCGCTGCGGCGGAATGACGAACTGGCCGTCAGGCTTGCGCCAGTCCGAGGCGATCTTGGCCAGAAACTTGTTCGGCGCGATGCCGGCTGAAGCAGTCAGGTTCGTCTCTTCGCGGATCTGCGCGCGGATGGTGCGGGCGATTTCGGTGGCCAGTTCGATGCCGCTCTTGGGCGCGGTCACGTCCAGGTAGGCCTCGTCCAGCGACAGCGGTTCAACCAGGTCGGTATGGCGCAGGAAGATCTCGCGCACCTGGCGTGACACCGCTTTGTAACGCGCGAAATCCGGCGGTACGAAGATCGCATCCGGGCACAGGCGCTCGGCACGCAAAGCTGGCATCGCCGAGCGCACGCCGAACAAGCGGGCTTCGTAGGAGGCCGCGCACACCACCGAACGCGCGCCGCGCCAGGCCACGACCACCGGCTTGCCGCGCAGTGACGGGTCGTCACGCTGCTCCACCGACGCGTAGAAGGCGTCCATGTCGACGTGGATGATCTTGCGCAGTGCGTTCATGGTTGGCTGACATGATAACCGCACCGTACCGGTCCAGACGGCGAAGTATGGTCGTTGTGCATCAACGGGATGCGTGATTCCCAGGGAAAACACTACGCACGCGTACGGTGCGGCGGTTTGATTCCCGTTGCAACCGTCGTGCATCCTCGGGGACTTGTTGCCTTGTTTTCGCTTCCAGGAATGCGCTTTCCATGACTCGTCTCCACGCGTTCAACCGTGACCAGCTGCTGGCCAGCGCCCGCGGTGAACTGTTCGGCGCCGCCGCCGGCCGTCTGCCCAACGACCCGATGCTGATGTTCGACCGCATCACCGAAATCCGCGAGGACGGCGGACCGCATGGCAAGGGCATGGTTCGTGCCGAACTGGATATCCGCCCGGACCTGTGGTTCTTCGGCTGCCACTTCATCGGCGACCCGGTGATGCCCGGCTGCCTGGGCCTGGATGCCATGTGGCAGCTGACCGGCTTCTACCTGACCTGGTTGGGTGCGCCCGGCAAGGGCCGCGCCCTCGGCTGCGGCGAGGTGAAGTTCACCGGCCAGGTGCTGCCGGAAGCCAAGCGGGTGCGCTACGAGATCGACATCACCCGCGTCATCAACCGCAAGCTGGTGATGGCCCAGGCCGATGCCCGCATGTACGTGGACGACCGCGAGATCTACAACGCCCGCGACCTGCGCGTGGGCCTGTTCACTGAAACCGGGAGCTTCTGATGCGTCGCGTCGTCATCACCGGCATGGGCATCACCTCGTGCCTGGGCAATGATCTGGATACCGTTTCCTCGGCGCTGCGCGAAGGCCGCGCCGGCATCACCGCGCTGCCCGACCACGCCGAAGCCGGCCTGCGCAGCCAGGTAGGCGGCCGCGTGGATCTGGACCTGGATGCGCAGATCGACCGCAAGCAGAAGCGCTTCATGAGCGATGCGGCGGCCTTCGCCTACATCGCCATGCGCGATGCGATCGCCGATGCCGGCCTGTCGCCGGAACAGGTGAGCGCGCTGCGCACCGGCCTGATCGCCGGCTCCGGCGGTGGTTCCAGCGAATGGCAGGTGGGTGCCGTCGACCTGCTGCGCGCCCGTGGCGTGCGCAAGGTCGGTCCGTACATGGTGCCGCGCACGATGTGCTCCACCGTGTCGGCCTGCCTGGCTACTGCTTACCAGATCAAGGGCGTCAGCTACTCGCTGTCGGCCGCCTGCGCGACCTCGGCGCACTGCATCGGCGCGGCCGCGGACATGATCCGCCACGGCGCGCAGGACATCATGTTCGCTGGTGGCGGCGAAGACCTGCACTGGTCGATGAGCGTGATGTTCGATGCGATGGGCGCGCTGTCGACCAGCTTCAACGACACCCCGGCCAGCGCCTCGCGCCCGTATGACAAGGACCGCGACGGCTTCGTCATCGCCGGTGGCGGCGGCATGCTGGTGTTGGAAGACTACGACCATGCCGTGGCCCGCGGTGCGCGCATCCATGCCGAGCTGATCGGCTACGGCGTGACCTCCGACGGCGCCGACATGGTCGCCCCATCCGGTGAGGGCGCGGTGCGCTGCATGAAGATGGCGCTGCAGAACGTCGACCGACCGCTGGATTACCTCAACACCCACGGCACCTCGACGCCGCTGGGCGACGTGACCGAGCTGGGTGCGATCCGCGAAGTGTTCGGCGATGCGGTGCCGCCGCTGTCGTCGACCAAGGCGCTGTCGGGCCACTCGCTCGGCGCGGCCAGCGTGCACGAGGCGATCTACTGCCTGCTGATGATGCGCGATGGTTTCGTGGCCGGTTCGGCCAACATCACCGAGCTGGACCCGGCGGTGGAAGGCTTCCCGATCCTGCGCGAGAGCCGCGAGCAGAAGCTGGACACGGTGATGTCCAACAGCTTCGGTTTCGGTGGTACGAACGCAGCGCTGGTGTTCGGCCGCGTTTGATTGAAAGGCGTGCCGACCAACGGTCGGCACCCACGGTAGCGCCGGGCCATGCCCGGCGGGCGCGGTGATCGCGCGAATGTAGAGCCGAGATCCTATGTTCGTGGTCAAGCCTGTTGGAAGCAGGCTTGGCCTACCTTCAGCATGGCTGGGTCGAATTCCTTGCCACTCTTGAATACGCCCCACGCAATCCTGGCCAGTTTTCTG
>NZ_VYKI01000028.1:0-5124 GCF_008710035.1 Stenotrophomonas cyclobalanopsidis
GGGTGGGTCCGGTTGAGGGGGTGTGAGCGCCATGGATGGCGCGACCAAGCCTACATGGACGTATTTACGGCGTCCCCCTCAACCGGACCCACCCCGCTATTCCACGGATAGCCCGCTTCTGCCGTTGACGTTGATTCTGCAGGTGCAGGGCTGCAAGCCCTGCAGAAAAACTCAATTACTCCGGAGGGGTGTCGCGTACCAGATGGATGTCGGTCGGGGTCGACAGCGGGATCTCCCGCTCGGCCAGTATCTGCAGCAGGCTGAAATACAGATCGCTGCGCGTGCCATACACCTGCCGCGGGCTCGCCACGTAGGCGAAGCTGTTGAACGTGATCTGGCCGCCGCCTATGCTGTCGATGAACACCGACGGCGCCGGCTGCTGCAGCACGGCCTGGTGCGCGCCATAGGCATCCAGCAGCGCCTGTTTCAGGCCCGCCACGTCGGTGCTGGTCGGCACCGCGAACTGGATCTGAATGCGGCCCTGGTTGTTGCCCATCGTCATGTTACGGATGGTCTTGGTGATCAGCTCCGAGTTCGGCACGATCAGCGTCGACTTGTCGCCCACCTGGATCTCGGTCGAACGCACGTTGATGCGGCGGATGTCGCCCTCCTGGTCGCCCAGTTTCACCCAGTCGCCGATCTTCACCGGCCGCTCGGCCAGCAGGATCAGGCCCGAGACGAAGTTCTGGATGATCGCCTGCAGGCCGAAACCAATACCCACCGACAACGCGCTGGCCAGCAGCGCCAGGTTCTTCATGTCCAGGCCCATCGCGGTCAGCGCCCACAGGCCCACCAGGATGATGCCGACGTAGCCGGAGATGGTGCTGATCGAGTTGCGCGCGCCCAGGTCCAGCTCGGTCTTGGGCAGGTAGGTGTCGGTCAGCCAGCGCTGCATCAGCTGGGTCAGGCCCACGCCGATCAGCAGCACCAGCACGCCGGTGGCAATGCGGCCGGGCTGCAGCGTCAGGTCCTTGTTGATCGTGATGCCATTGGCCAGCGCGGCGATGCGCTCGACGATGGTGCCGACGTTGCCGAACGGCGCGGCCAGGGCCAGCAGCGCGATCAGCACAACCAAGGTACGCAACATCGCCGACAGCAGCACGCCGGCCTGCTCCAGCCGCGACACGCTCAGGCCGGTGCTCAGCAGGATGGTCTGGCCGACCTTGCTGTCGGCGTTGAGCAGCCAGGTGCAGAGGTCATCGACGAACTTGAACAGCAGCAGCGCCGCCAGCACCACGATGCTGCCGCCGATCAGCTGCTGGTTCACGAACTTGGCGAAGTTCACGTAGCCCAGCAGGGTGGCGATGATCGCCGCAGTGACCGCGAGGTTGCCGGCCACGCGGGCCAGCACCAGCCAGCTGCTGCGACGTACCGGCACCGCCGCGCCAACGCCGTCGGCCTGCGCCTCCAGCTTGGCCTCGGCTTCGGCAGTCTGCCGGCGGTGCAGGCGCGACAAGGTGACCAGCATCGCCATGATCAGGCCGAGGTAGGTCAGCGCGATCACGCCGTCCAGCGCCACCGTAGTCACATCGCTGGTGCGCGTGGCCCGGTCGATGGCCACCAGCACCGTGCTGAACCAGGCCAGCGCGGCCGCGCCCCAGGCGTACTTGCGCAGCTTCAGCGCGGCGGTGTCATCCAGGTTCAACAGGCGCCACGAGGGCCGCGTGGGCACCAGCAGGCAGGCGCTGAGCGCGGCGATGAAGGCGGCGGCGAACGTGGCCTGCTGCACGCCTTCCGCCACGGTCTGCAGGCGCGGCGCGATACCGCCGATGGCATTGAGCGAGGCGATGAACACCACCACCGCGTAGCCCGGCAGCAGAGTACCGACCAGCAGCAGCCACATGGCCAGGCCGGAGCGGCGCAGGCGACCATCGGGTGCACGGTCGGAGGCGGCGAAGCGGCGGCCCAGCGCGCGCAGCCACAGGCGCAGCGGGAACATCATCACCAGCGCGGCCAGCAGGCCCAGCAGCGGCGTGCCCCAGCCTTCCTTGTCCAAGGCGGCCACCAGGGCATCGCGGCCCTGCGCGGCCAGCGGCGTAACCCGGGCGATATCCACCGGCAGCTGCTTGGCGACCTTGCGCCAAAGCGCGGGCGACAGCGGCGAATCGACTTTCTGGCCCAGTTCCTCGGTGCGCTGTGCGGTGCGCTGCTTCTCGATATCGTTGGCAAGCTGGCCGGCGCGCACGGCACTGGCCTTGGCCTGCGCGACCGAAGACGCCAGCGCATCACGCTGGCGGGTGAGGTTGCGGCGCTGCGTCGCCAGCTCGGGCAGTTCAGTAGTGCCATCGGGCGCCGGGCCCAGCTGGGCCAGCTGCTCGGTCAACTGGTCCAGCTGCGGCTGCAGGCTCTTGTCCAGCGCCTCGGCATCGCGGCGCACCTGCGATGCGGTCTCGGACAGCATCGCCAGCGTTTCGGTGGCTTCGGCCGAATCGCGCTTGCGCTCCACCTCCTTCAGGCTGGCATCGAACTGGGCCAGCTGCTGCTTCGGCGTCGGGTCGTCGTCCTGGGCCAGCACCGGCGCGGCCAGCAGCAGCGCACCACACAACAGCAGCGCCAGTGACGGGCCACGCATCAGGATCGTTCGGAAGAAGGAAAGCAAGCCAGCCACACCGGTTCGCGCGGACCACCGCGCCTGCGCGCGACTATACGGCACGGCTGGTAAAGGCCGGATGGACGGCCACGCCAACACCGGCCGGGGTAGAGTCGACCGTTGGTCGACCATCGCGCACAGCGCGGGATTTTCGGCGCGTCCCGCCGGGAGCAGTCGACCAACGGTCGACTCTCCCCCGTCCCAGCCAACCCGGTAGAGTCGACCGTTGGTCGACCATCGCGCGCAGCGCGGGGCTTTCAGGGTTTGCCGCAAAGAGCAGTCGACCAACGGTCGACGCGACCCAAACCCTCAGTACTTCAACCGCAGCTCTTCCACCTGCGGCTGCTGCAGCGCGTACCAGTCCTGGAATTCCTCTTCGCTGATCTCATCCGGCGCGTACACCGCGATGGGGTGCCAGTCGTGGTCGGTCGGCAGCGGCTGGCGCGGGCCCGCGCGCAGGCTGTAGCTGACGCCCTCGTAATCCACCACGTCGTCCACCTGCGGCCACTGCTCGCGGGCATACGCGGTTTCACTCTTCAACAGGATCACCTGGTACATCGGCACCTCCACTTCGCTTGTATGGGGAATAAAACCCGGCGCTGACGCAAGGATAGCGCTGCGCCGGTGACCGCTGCGCCGCCGCGCGGGCGACGCATTGTTCTGGACGTGGGCCTCGCCGCGGCTTCACCTGCCCATGGCGAGCCCGACGGCATGGTGGGACACCCTTTCCACGACGCTGAACCCGATGACCGACCACCCGCCGCTGAAGACCGTTGCCGACCTCAAGCTGCCCCGTTACCTGGGCACCTGGTACGAGATCGCCCGCCTGCCCATGCGCCACGAACCGGAAGGCTGCACCGACGTGACCGCACACTACGAACTGCTGGAAAACGGCAACCTGGGCGTCACCAACCGCTGCCGCATGGACGGCGAGGTCGAGGAAGCCACCGGCGAGGCATGCGCCGTGGATAACGACGTGGCTCGCCTGGAGGTCAGCTTCCTGCCCAAGGGCCTGCGCTGGCTGCCCTTCGCCAAGGGGGACTACTGGGTGATCCAGGTGGCCCCCGATTACAGCGTGGCGCTGGTGGGCAGTCCTGACCGCAAGTACCTCTGGCTGCTGGCGCGGGAGCCGAAGCTGGACACCACCGTGCAGGAACATTATCTGGCAGCGGCCCGCCTGCAGGGCTTCGATCTGTCCGAACTGATCCAGACGCCCCACACCGGCCGCCCCACTGCCTGATCGAAAGGTAGCCCCATGGACCTGAAGAGCGGTTACCCGTGGTGGGCCGTGAGCAATGGGCTGATCCAGGCCTTCCCGCCGCTGCAGCAGGACCTGCGCTGTGATGTGCTGGTGGTGGGCGGCGGTGTCACCGGCTCGCTGATCGCCGATGAACTGTCCGGCCACGGCCACGAGGTCGCGGTGATCGAGCAGCGCGACATCGGCTGGGGCAGCACCGCAGCCAGCACCGCCCTGCTGCAGTACGAGATCGACACCCACCTGCTGGACCTGGCCCGCCAGTACGGCACTGATGCCGCGGAACTGGCCTACCGCGCCTGCGCCGAGGCCATCCCAGCCCTGGGCGAAGTGGCGCGCGGCCTGAAGAACGTCGATTTCCAGCGCATGGACAGCCTCTATCTGGCCAGCCGCCACCGCGACGTGCCGGTACTGATGGCCGAGGGTGCCGCACGCCGCCAGGCCGGACTGGACGCCCGCTGGCTGCAGCCGGACGACCTGCAGCAGCGCTTCGGCGTGGACGCCGGTGGCGCGCTGCTGACCCGCCAAGCCGCGCGGGTCGATCCCTACTGCCTCACTTATGGCCTGCTCAAACGCGTGCGCCGCCGCGGCGGCCATGTGCATGACCGCACCGTGCTGCACAGCCTGGAGGCCACCTCACGGGGCGTGACCGCACGTACCGAGGCGGGGGCCACCATCCGCGCGCGCCACGTCGTGCTCGCGATGGGCTACGCCAACCAGCGCTGGATCAACCAGCGGGTGGCGCGCAACCGCAGCAGCTACGCGTTCATCACCGACCCCATCGATGCCGACGTGCTGGGCAAGCTGCAGCGCACGATGGTGTGGGAAAGCGCGCGGCCCTACCTATACCTGCGGGCCACCGGCGAGGGCCGGCTGCTGGTGGGCGGGCTGGACGATGCCATCGACATCCCCGCGCGCCGCGACCGGCGGGTGGAGGGCAAGGCGAAGCAGCTGATGAAGCAGCTGCAGCACTGGTTCCCGCAGCTGGACCCGACCCCGGCGTTTTCCTGGGCGGGCACCTTTGCCGAGACCGCCGACGGCCTGCCGTTCTTCGGCCCGCACCCGCAGTGGGGGCCGCGCGTGCACCTCGCCATGGCCTATGGCGGCAACGGCATCACCTACTCGATGATCGGTGCCGGGCTGCTGCAGGCGCGGATCGAGCGGCGCCGGCACCCGCTGCAGGATCTTTTCGGGTTCGGCCGGGTGTCGTAGAGTCGAGGGGGGGGGGGGGGGGGGGGGGCCGGGGGGCCGAGAGGGCACGACAGGGCCGCCGCCGGGC
>NZ_VYKI01000028.1:5134-45659 GCF_008710035.1 Stenotrophomonas cyclobalanopsidis
TTGGGGGGTGGGGGGGGTTGTGGATGTGTCGCGGTGTCTGTTGGGTTTGGCGCCCCGCCCCCCACCCTCGACTCTACGGGCCAGCGACAGGCATCATTCAAGCAACGCCTGCTAGCGTCGGCCTGTACCGCCGCGCGTGGCGCGGTCCCTGCCCGTTGGAGCATCGCGATGATCCGTCCCCTGACCCTGCTGCTGTGCCTGGCCAGCCTGCCCGGGACCGTGCTTGCCCAGTCCGCTGCGGGCGCCACGGCGCCACAGTCGCCCGGCCTGGACCTGTCCGTGCCGCAGGCACCGATGCGCTATCTCAACGACCCGACCGTGCAGCAGGACCCGCCGGGCACCTACTACGGCGACAAGAGCGGCCCGCGCGTGCACGACGACGCCCGCATCGCCGACGTGACCGACGACAAGCTGAAGGTGTCTGGCAGCTTCACCACCGGCATCGGTTATTCGAAGGGCTACGGCAACTCGCACTACAACGCCGCCACGCTCAACCTCAGCAAGAACTACACCACCGATGAGGGCAAGACCCACGGGGTCAACGTCAACATCCATGTCAGCGAAGGCAAGGGCCCGGGCTTCGGCCCCTACGGTGGTGGTTTCTATGGCGGCGGTGGCCCGGGTTACTGGGATTACCCGCCGCCGTACGGCTGGTAAGCAGCTC
Organism: Stenotrophomonas cyclobalanopsidis; assembly: GCF_008710035.1. GTDB lineage: Bacteria > Pseudomonadota > Gammaproteobacteria > Xanthomonadales > Xanthomonadaceae > Stenotrophomonas > Stenotrophomonas cyclobalanopsidis. Next base: position 5,799 of record NZ_VYKI01000028.1, read on the forward strand.
CCGCTGCGCTCGCCGGGCATGGCCCGGCGCTACCGCCTGCCTTGTAGAGCCGAGTCCACGCTCGGCTGCGCATTGCGTCCGCCGGGCATGGCCCGGCGCTACCGCCTGCCTTGTAGAGCCGAGCCCTCGCTCGGCTGCGCACTGTGTCCGCCGGGCATGGCCCGGCGCTACCGCCTGCCTTGTAGGGCCGAGCCCACGCTCGGCTGCGCACTGCGTCCGCCGGGCATGGCCCGGCGCTACCGCCTGCCTTGTAGGGCCGAGCCCACGCTCGGCTGCGCACTGCGTCCGCCGGGCATGGCCCGGCGCTACCGCCTGCCTTGTAGAGCCGAGCCCTCGCTCGGCTGCGCACTGTGTCCGCCGGGCATGGCCCGGCGCTACCGCCTGCCTTGTAGAGCCGAGCCCACGCTCGGCTGCGCACTGCGTCCGCCGGGCATGGCCCGGCGCTACCGCCTGCCTTGTAGAGCCGAGCCCACGCTCGGCTGCGCATTGCGTCCGCCGGGCTTGGCCCGGCACTACCGCCTGCCTTGTAGGTCCGAGCCCACGCTCGGCTGCGCACTGTGTCCGCCGGGCATGGCCCGGCGCTACCGCCTGCCTTGTAGGGCCGAGCCCACGCTCGGCTGAGCACTGTGTCCGCCGGGCATGGCCCGGCGCTACCGACCTTAATCCAGCCAGCCATCGCGCTCGCTGTGCAGGATCCGCCCGTCATGGCCGCTCAGGCGCACCTCCACGCGCTGGTTGCGGACGTTGCGCGCTTCCAGCGACCAGGTCGCGCCATCGCGTTCCAGCGAATGGATCTCGCGCAGACCGTGCGCCTGCGCCTTGGCCAGCACCTGCTCGGTACCCAGCAGCGCGCGGCCATCGTGCTCGTCGAAGATCTCGCCGGTCTTCGGGTCGACATACACCTCGCTGAAGCGACCATCGGCACGGCTGACATCGGCTTCCCACAAACCATCATCGCGCTCGATCTCGTGGATCTGGGTGTAGCCGGCCTTGCGCAGGGTCTGCTCGACTTGGGCCATGCCCAGCGGGGCCGCCTGCACGGCGGGGGCGAAGGCCAGGGCGGCGACGGTGGCGAGGGTGAGCGACTTCAACATGGGGGTTCTCCTGTTCGATGCCGGACCATCCCGGCACCGCCATGATGCCGAGCGCGGTTAACAGCCCCTTAGCCGGCGCTGTTAGCCAATGGTTAGCCGCAACCGGCACACTCGCGCCATCCTCCCCGCATGGCTGCCCTCCCCCGTGACGCTGCTGTTCGCCCTGCCCCTGCTGCTGGCCCTGGCCAGCCCCGCGACCGCCGCCCGGCCTGCACAGGATCCGGCGCAGGATGTCGCGCGCCGGGCCGTGCAGCAGGGACGCTACGTCGCACTGGAAGGCGTGGTGCGCGACGCGCTCAAGCGCCACCCCGGCCAGCTGCTGGAAGTGGAACTGGACGATGGCGTGTATGAAGTGGAGATCCTGCGCGCCGACGGGGTGGTGGTGGAGCTGGACTATGATGCGCGCAACGGCAGGCTGCTGAAGACGGAGCTGGACGACTGATGCGCATCCTGCTGGCCGAGGACGATGCGGCGCTGGCACAGCGCCTGCAGCCGCTGCTGGAACAGGCCGGTTACGTGGTGCAGACCGTGGCCGATGGCCGCCAGGCCGAAGAGATCGGCCAGATCGAGGATCTGCAGGCCGCCATCGTCGACCTCGGCCTGCCCGGGCTGGACGGCCTGAGCGTGATCGAGCGCTGGCGCAGCAACGGCCGCAGCTTCCCGGTGCTGGTGCTGACCGCGCGCGGGCGCTGGCACGACAAACTGGCCGGGTTCGATGCCGGCGCCGATGACTACCTGACCAAACCCTTCCAGGCCGATGAACTGGTGCTGCGCCTGCGCGCCCTGATCCGTCGCAGCCATGGCCATGCCAGCCCACGCCTGCAGTGCGGCCCTTTGCAGCTGGACGTCAACGCCGGGCGCTTCGAACTGGACGGCCAGGCCCTGGCACTCAGCCCGCAGGAATTCCGCCTGCTCAGCTGTTTCATCCACCACAGCGGCCAGGTGATCGGCCGCGACCGGCTGGGCGAACAGGTGTTCGATGGCGGCTTGGACCCGGATTCGAACGCGCTGGACGTCCTGCTCGGGCGCGTGCGCCGCAAGCTCGGCAGCGACCTGATCCAGACCGTGCGGGGCCAGGGCTGGCGGCTGGCCGCACCGTGAGCGGGCAACCCTCGCTGCGCCGCCGCCTGCTGCTGGCCGGTGGCCTCGGCCTGCTGCTGGTCTCGCTGCTGGCCAGCGCGCTGCTGGGCGAACTGTTCAAACGCAGCGCCCGCGACCGCCTGGACCATGAGCTGCAGCAGGACCTGCTGACCCTGGTGGCACAGATGGAAACCACGCCTGACGGACAGCTGCAGCTGCGTCAGGAGCCCAACGATGCGCGCTTCCAGCGGGTGTTTTCCGGTGCGTACTGGCAGATCGCCAACCGCCACGGCGAGGTGCTGCTGCAGTCGCGTTCGCTGTGGGATGAAACCCTGCCGTCCGCGGCAGCCGGCGAGACTACCCGCAACCTGCCCGGCCCGCTGCAACAGGCGCTGCGTGCGCGCGTGCAGGAAGTGCGCCTGCCACGCGCCACCGAGGCCTATCGGGTGAGCGTGGCCACCGACCGCAGCGCGCTGGATGCCGATGTGGCGGCCTTCCGCCAGCGCACCGCGCTGGCGCTGGGCGTGCTGGCGGCAGTCTGGCTGGCGGTGCTGGCCAGCCAGGTGCAGTTCGGCCTGCGCCCGCTGCGGCGCCTGGCCCATCAGCTGGAACGCGTGCGGCGCGGGCAGGCCCAGCGCATCGACACCGATGGCCTGGGCAGCGAGATCGTGCCGCTGGGCGAGGAGCTCAACGCCCTGCTCGAGCACCAGCAGCGGATGGTCGCGCGTGCGCGCACCAGTGCCGAAGACCTCGCCCATGCTTTGAAGACGCCGCTGAGCGTGCTGGCCGCCGAGGCCGATGGCGACGGGACGGACTGGCGCACGGCCGTGCGCGAACAGGGTGCGCGCATGCAGGCCAGTGTCGACCGCTACCTGGCGGTGGGCCTGGCCGCGGACCATCGCCAGCGCACCGGCGTGGCGCCGGTGGTGCAGGCGCTGTGTGGGCTGATGGCCCGTGTGCACGGCGAGCGCGGCGTGGTGTTCGGTGCGGAGGGCATCGACGAGGCGCTGCAGTTTGCCGGTGCACGTGCGGATCTTGAAGAAATGCTGGGCAACCTGCTGGACAACGCCGGCAAGTGGGCACGACAGCGCGTGTCGATCAGCGCGGCAAATGACGGTGGGCAGCTGCGCATTGATGTGCGCGACGACGGCCCCGGCCTGGCCGCCGATGCGCTGGAGCAGGTTACTGGCCGCGGTGTGCGCCTGGATGAGCGCGAAGGCAGCAGCGGGCTGGGCCTTGCGATCGTGGAAGACATCGCCGCCAGCTACGGCGGGCGGCTGGTGCTGGAGAACGCCGCGCCGGGGTTGCGCGCGACGGTGTGGTTGCCGGCGGCGCACGATATCCGCCGTCAGCGGTGATGCATCCACCAGCAGTCGATGGCATCCAGCGCGATGTGGATCATCAGACCAATGCCCACCAGCCGCGTTTTCTTCGGCACGCACAGCCCCGCATACACGCCAATCGCCGGTGCGGTGTGCAAGGGGTGGAAGCCGATGCTGCAGCGGTTCGGCGCGTAGATCGGGTCGGCCAGCAGATGGTCCAGGTCGATGATCCAGCCCAGCAGCAACAGCAGCCAGGCCGAGGCAAACCGCTTGCGCCAGAACAGCCATGCCAGCAGGGCTGGCACGGCGGCATGCAGGAACAGATGGAAGATCGCGCGCGCGCTCATCGGCGTCGGTCGCGCCGGGTCATCCCCGGCGCACCGCAGACATCATGCCAGCGGTTCGTCGGACAGGTAGGTGTAACCGGTCAGGCCGGCTTCCAGCGCCTGCGACAGTTCCTGCGCACGTTCCGGCGACAGCTCGGCCGCGGCCACACGCTCGGCATAGGCCGCGCGCAGGTCGTCCAGCTTGTAGCCCACGTAATCCAGCATCACGTCGGTGGTGTCACCGCGGCGCTGCTGGGTGATCGCGTAGCCATCGGCATCGGCCACCACTTCCACGGCATCGGTATCGCCGAACAGGTTGTGGATGTCGCCCAGGATTTCCTGGTAGGCGCCGACCATGAAGAAACCGATGCGGTAGCTCTCGCCGTGCTTCATCGCGTGCAGCGGCAGCGAGGTGTCCAGGCTCTCGTTCTCGACATAGGTCTTCACCATGCCGTCCGAGTCGCAGGTCATGTCGGCGATGATGCCGCGGCGGTCAGGGGTCTCGTTCAGGCGCTCGATCGGCACGATCGGGAACACCTGGTCGATCGCCCACGCATCGGGAATCGATTCGAACACGCTGAAGTTGACGAAGTACTTGTCGACCAGGCGCTCGTTCAGTTCATCCAGCGCCGGGCGGTGGCTCTTTTCGTCGTAGCTCAGGCGCGCACGCACGCCGTGGGCGATGGCATAGAACAGATCGTCGATGCGCGCACGCTGCGGCAGGTCGATCTGGCCCAGCGCGTAGCTGGCCAGGCCTTCGGCGTGGAAATGCTGCGCTTCCTGGAACAGTTCCACCGCCGGACGCGTGTCCAGTTCCTCGTGGATCTCGCGCAGGTGGCGGATCGAGGCCGGCTCGTCGTCGTGCTGGTCCGGCACGCGACCTTCCTGCGCCTGCTCCACTTCAGAGACGTTGGCGATCAGCACCGCGTGGTGCGCGGTCATCGCGCGGCCGCACTCGGTGACGATGCGCGGCGGGGTCAGACCGTGTTCTTCGCAGGCGTTGGCCAGCGGCTGCACGATGTTGCTGGCGTACGAATTGAGCCCGTAGTTGATCGAGCAGAAGCTGCGCGAACGGGTGCCTTCGTAATCCACGCCCAGGCCGCCGCCCACGTCCACGTGGGTGATCTTCGCGCCCAGCTGTGACAGCTCGACGAAATAGCGGGTGGCTTCACGCATGCCGTTGGCGATGTCGCGCACGTTGGAGATCTGCGACCCCATGTGGAAGTGCAGCAGGTTCAGGCAGTCGGCGTATTCGGTATCGCGCAGCGACTTCCACAGGTCCAGCAGCTGGCGCGGGGACAGGCCGAACTTGGCCTTGTCGCCACCGCTGTTCTGCCACTTGCCGGCGCCCAGCGAGGCCAGGCGCATGCGCACGCCCAGGCCCGGCTTCACGTCCAGCGCCTTGGATTCCTCCAGCACCAGCTTCAGCTCGGACGGCTTCTCGATGACGATGAAGGTCTGCAGGCCCAGCTTGCGGCCGATCAGGGCCAGGCGGATGTACTCGCGGTCCTTGTAGCCGTTGCAGACGATCAGGCCACCCGGGCGCGACAGTGCCAGCACGGCCATCAGCTCGGGCTTGCTGCCCGCTTCCAGGCCGAAGCCTTCACCGTGGTGGCTGGCCAGGGTACCGGCCACGCCGCGGTGCTGGTTCACCTTGATCGGGTACACGGCGGTGTAGCCGCCCGGGTAATCCCAGTCCTGCTGGGCCTGGGCGAACGCCGCCTGCAGCTTGCCCAGGCGCTGGCCGAGGATGTCCGGGAAGCGCACCAGCAGCGGCAGCTTGGCGCCGCCGGCACGTGCTGCGTCCACCACCTTGGGCAGCGACACCACCGGGCCCTTTGCCCCGGTCGGTCTCACCACCATGTGCCCAGCCTGATCCACATCGAAATAACCATCCGCCCAATGCGGGATCGAGTAGGTCTTGCGGGCTTGGTCGAGGGACCAATCGGTCATTGCAGTCGGCCTTGTTGGCAATAAAAGGGGGGGCATGATAACGCCTATATGCCCACAGGTTCGTTATCATGCGCGCCACGCGCCCGTGGCAGGTCTGAACCTGAACGGGCCGATCCGTCCGGATGTGGCATCTGTGCCACGCGGCCCCGCCCGCCAGCCCGGCTTCAACCCTCCGAACAGGACCGCAATCCAATGACTGACAGCAGCAACTGGTACATCGAACACTTCGAACGCACGGGCTCGGCCATCGGCTTCCGCATCACCGGCAAGCTGGACGAGGTGCAGTCGCCGTTCCAGAAGATCGAAATCTTCCAGACCACCGACTGGGGCAACCTGATGACCATCGACGGGGCCATCATGCTGACCAGCAAGGACAACTTCTTCTACCACGAGATGATCAGCCACCCGGTGCTGTTCACCCACGCCGCGCCCAAGCGCGTGGTCATCATCGGTGGCGGCGACTGCGGCACCCTGCGCGAAGTGCTCAAGCACAAGGGCGTGGAGAGCGTGACCCAGTGCGATATCGACGAACAGGTCACCGTGATGGCGCGCAAGCACTTCCCGGAACTGTGCGATTCCAACGATGACGCCCGCGCAGAACTGCTGTTCGACGACGGCGTGGCCTACATGGCCAACTGCCCGGCCGGCAGCGTGGACGTGGTGATCGTCGATTCGACCGACCCGGTCGGCCCGGGCGAAGGCCTGTTCAACAAGGCCTTCTACGAGAGCTGCTTCAAGGCCCTGAAAGACGACGGCATCCTGGTGCAGCAGTCCGAATCGCCGCTGATGCAGCTGGAGCTGATCAACGAGATGCGCACCGAGATGGGCAAGGCTGGCTTCGGCTCGTTCAAGACCCTGCCGTTCCCGCAGCCGTGCTACCCCACCGGCTGGTGGAGCGTGACCATGGCGCGCAAGGGCGAGAGCGGCTTCGATTTCCGCCAGGCCGACTCGGCTGCCAAGACCTTCAACACCCTGTACTACACCGCCGCGCTGCACACCGGCGTGCTGGTGACCCCGCCGTTCGTCCAGGCGGCGTTGAAGTAAGGCGTACCCAATAAAAACCCGCGCTGGCGACAGCGCGGGTTTTTTGCTTCTGTAGAGCCGAGCCCATGCTCGGCTGCCTGTATCAGGAATCCAGCCGAGCAGGGGCTCGGCTCCACAATTCAGATCGCCCAGATACCCGCGATCACCGCCACCACCAGGCCCCACTTGATGACCTGGTAGGCCACCACGCTGCGCTCGCGCAGGGCCTTGGCCTTCAGGCGCACCTTGTACACGCCACCGAAGGCCTTGTTGACGCCACCGGTCGGGTCACCCGGCAGGTTCGGCGAGGCACCGCCGGCAAGCAGCGTCGACGCCACCGCGCGGTTGAACAGGCCCGGCAGGCCGAAGCGCAACGGGCGGGCGATATCGCAGAACAGGATCACGCGGTCCTGGTCGGTCTCGTTGTGCGCGTGGTGGATGTAGGTCTCGTCGAACATCATCCACTCGCCATCGCGCCAGCTCTTCTTCACCCCGTCCACCACGATGTAGCAGCCATCGTCGTTGGGCGTGCTAAGGCCCAGGTGCAGGCGCAGCGAACCGGCGAACGGGTCGCGGTGCGGGCGCAGTTCGCTGCCCGGCGGCAGCTGCGCGAACATCGCCGCGCGCACGTCGGGAATCGATTCGATGAGCGCCACGGTCTTCGGGCACATGGCCTTGGCCGACGGATGCGACGGGCCGTACCACTTCAGGTAGAAGCGCTTCCAGCCACGGCGGAAGAACGAATTGAAGCCGGCATCGTTGTAGCTGCTGGAGGCGGCGATCTTCTGCGCATCGCGCAGGGCCAGCGCCTCGTCGCGGATCACCTGCCAGTTCTGCCGCAGCGGCTCCAGCTGCGGCAGCTCCTTGCCCGGGTCCAGGAACGGCGTGGTCGGCACCTTCGAGAACAGATACATGATCACGTTGATCGGAGCCATGAAGCTGGAGTGGTCCAGCAGCTGGCGCGACCAGCGCGCGCGGACTTTGCCGCGGTAATGGATGTACAGCACGCAGGCCACGAACAGCGCTGCCAGGACAATCTTGATGATCAAAACACTTTCCTCCAGCAGGCGCCGGACAGGGAAACGAACGATGCGGCCGCGCGGCCTGCACCAAGGGGGGGACGCGGCAGGGGACGGGGACGTGCCGGGTGGGGGGCGGCCGCCGATGTCGCGGGTTAACAGCTTATGGTCCGCAGGCGCTGTGCCGGGGTCAAGCTGCTCGTGCACCCTGTTCAGCATCATGTAGCTGAACAACAGTCCTACACTGGCCCCGATGCCTGCCCGCGACCCTGCTACCTACCCTGCCCTCAGCGCCCGCTATGCGGATTTCTTTCCGGACCAGCCAGCCGCCACCCCGCGCAGCGAAACCTTCCGCTGGGCAGGTGGTTCGCTGCAGCTGGACCGCCACGGCCCGACCGATGCCGACGCGACCGTGATGCTGGTGCACGGCGCCGGCGGCTATGGGCGCATGTTCGCCCCGCTGGCGGCTGGCCTGGCCGACGCCGGGCATGAAGTGCTGGCGCCGGACCTGCCGGGCTATGGTCTGAGCACCGCCCCTTGGCAAACCATCGACTACGGCGCATGGAAGCAAGCCCTGCTGGCCCTGATCGACGCCGAACACCAGCGCCGGCCGCGCCCGGTCGTGCTGCTCGGCGCCAGCATCGGGGGCTACCTGGCTTACCTGGTGGCGGCCGAATCACCGTGGGTGCGGGGGCTGGTGGCGACCACCCTGGCCGACCCGCGCGATCCCGTGGTGCAGGCCGCGCTGGTGCGCCAGCCGTGGATGCGCGCCCTGCTGCCCACGCTGCGGCCCCTCAGCCGCCTCACCCGCGGCCTGCGCGTGCCGGTGCGCTGGTTCACCCACATGCAGCGCATGTCGCGCGACCCGGCCCTGAACGCGCTGGTCTGCGCCGACCCGCTGGGTGGCGGCAACCGCGTGCCGCTGGGGCTGCTGGCCTCGCTGTTCGACACCGCCCCGGCGCTGGAGCCCGAGCAGTTCCAGCGCTGCCCGGTACTGATGCTGCACCCGGCCTGCGACGACTGGACCCCGGTGGCGATCAGCGACCGCTTCTTCCAGCGCCTAGCCGCGCCCAGGCAGCGGGTGCTGCTGGAAGCGTGCGGCCACTTCCCCATCGAGCAGCCCGGCCTGGACCAGCTGCGCGATGCACTACTGCCGTTCGTGCAACGCATTGCAGGGCACTTGGATGGCAAACCATTGATTGCAAAGGCCTGAAGCGCTTAGTGAGACGAAATTGTCCGATCAGGTGCGACGAACTGTTCCAGCCACGGCCCCGACATTTCTCCGACAAAACGTGGATTAGCAAACTCGGCGGTACTAAAATTCGCTTAACGAGAGTTTAGCTACCTCCCCCCAAGTCGTACCGGTTCGCTTGACGCTGCAGCGCCACCCACCGGGTCGTCCGAGACCCCGCCATGACTTCCCCTGTTTCCCCTTCCCCATCCTGCGGCGATGATGCCGTGGCCCCGCTGCTGCTCAAGCGCGGTGAACGCTTCCTCGCCCCCGATGTCTACCGCACCTGCCTGGACGGCCGTCCGGCGGTGGTCAAGGACTATTCCCGCTACCGCGGAACCCCCGTTTCGCTGATCGCGCGCCTCATGGTGCGCCGCGAAGCCCGCATCCTGCAGCGCCTGGGCGGCTGGAAGCACGCCCCGGCCCTGCTCGGCACCCTCGGCGGCCTCGCTCTGGGCATGGAATTCATTCCGGGGCAGACGCTCAGCACCGCGCAGGCGGTGGGCAATGAAGTGTTCGACCAGCTGCAGCACGCGCTCAGCCGCCTGCACGCGGCCGGCATCACCCACAACGACCTGCACGGCACCAACGTGGTGGTGAGTGGTGGCGTGCCGGTGCTGCTGGACTTCACCTCGGCCTGGCGCGCACCGCGCTGGCTGCGCCGCAACCCGCTCAGCCGGCAGATGCGCCGCAGCGACATGAAGAACCTGCTGAAGATCCGCCAGCGCGTGACCGGCCAGGCGCCGAGCGCCGCGCAAGCCGCCCTGGTGGCCGACCCGGGCTGGGTCGCCGCCGTGCGCCAGGGCTGGAAGCGGTTCTACAAGTGGGCGAAGCGGTAGAGTCGACCGTTGGTCGACTGCCCTTCCATCCGCACCCGAAATGCCCGCGCTGCGCGCGATCGTCGACCAACGGTCGACTCCACCCCGTCGTGTCCCGTCGCCCCCCGGCGCGCTTACACAGGTGGGCGAAGCGGTAGAGTCGGCCGTTGGTCGACTGCTCTTCCATCCGCACCCGAAATGCCCGCGCTGCGCGCGATAGTCGACTGACAGTCGACTCTACCCCCGTCGTTTTCCGACGCTCCCCGGCGCGCTTACAGCAGGTGGGCGAAGCGGTAGAGTCGACCGTTGGTCGACTGCTCTTCCCGTCCGCGCCAGAAATGCCCGCGCTGCGCGCGATAGTCGGCTGACAGTCGACTCTACCCAGCTGACGCGCTTACAGCGCGTCCGCGTCCAGCTCGCCGGTACGAATGCGCACCACGCTGCCCAGGTCGTACACGAACACCTTGCCGTCGCCGATCTTGCCGGTGCCCGCCGCCTTCACGATCGCCTCGACCACCAGTTCCACCTGGTCATCAGTCACCGCCACTTCCAGCTTCACCTTCGGCAGGAAGTCGACCACGTACTCGGCGCCACGGTACAGCTCGGTATGGCCCTTCTGCCGGCCAAAGCCCTTCACCTCGGTCACCGTGATACCGGTAACCCCACGCTCGGCCAGCGCTTCGCGCACGTCGTCGAGCTTGAACGGCTTGACCACCGCCATGACCATCTTCATCGTCGATCTCCTGTATCCCGGCGTGGAGGATAGCGCCTGAACGCGCCCGGCGCTAAACCGCCGCCGCCTGTGCGGGCGCGCGGCCCGCAAGTATCCTTATGCGCAGAACGGCCTGCCAGGCCACGGAGTCCCCCATGATCGACCTGAACCACCTCGATGACCTCGCCCGCCGCCTGAGCGACCTGGTCCCGCCGGGCCTGCGCGAATCGCGCGAGGAACTGCAGGCCACCTTCAAGACCGCGCTGCAGGCCGGCCTGGCCAAGCTGGACCTGGTGACGCGCGAGGAATTTGAAGTGCAGCGCGCGGTGCTGTTGAAGACGCGCGAGAAGCTGGATGCGCTGGAAGCGACTGTGCGTGAGCTTGAGGGGCGGGATTCAGCCCAGGGCTGAGCGCTGCCCCCAGTAGATGTGACAGGGATGCGACCCCCGGGCACAGCAGAGGTCGCGCCCATAGCAGTGACTAGCCAGTGCGGGTGATCAGCGGACACCCAAGTTCTGATGCGTCACCTGACAGAAAACCTCGCGTCCAGAACTTCATCTTCTCGGGGTCCAAGGCTACCGTCCCGTCTTCAGCCAAAGCCCCAACCACATTGCCCTCGCTGCCCAGCGCTACGGTGCACTTTCCAATTCGCCCATCCGCACGGATCAGCATATGGTTGGGTTTGGCTGCGTAGCACACGTGACTGACACGGAGACCCGACTCCTTCAATGACTGGAACGCCTGGTTCGACTCGGAAAGCCCTGACACCGAAATCTGGCTTTCAAACTCAGCCTCCACTCCGTTCTCCACAGAAAAGCCTTCAGCTTCAAAGTGCGCCTGCAGGAGCTTCGATATCCGGACGGCCTCGGCGTGTGTAATCATCTGCAGAGACTCGCCCTTCCCGCCAAGATTGGATATGTCGCGCAGAAACACCGTGAAGCGTGCATCTCCCTTGAAGTCACCACACAGCCGGCGCGAAAGCCGCATCAGGCTCTCTTCATTGCCCGGCATGATGTGCAGCCGCATCATCACCGTGAAGTTGAAGCTGGTGGCCTTCATGGCAAGCAGGTTCTCGTAGATCCGATGAAACGTGCCAGCCCCAGAGGCATACCGTCGCGTCAGATTGTGAGCATCCGAATCGCCATCCAGCGATATCTGGAAGAAGTTCACGCCAAGTGCTACCAGTTCACTCAACAACGGCGGAGTCAGCTCAAAACCGTTCGTGGTCATGCTGCAATCCAGCACCTCGAGAGCCCCAGACGAAGAATGCGCGTGGAAGTTCCGAGACAATTCCAGGACAACACCCTGTGCTAGAAGCGGCTCACCGCCAAACCATTCCACACGCAGCTCTTTCAGCCCATGCTGCTCCACACGCCTGCGCACCAGCGCCTTGATTCCGGCAATGGTTGGCGCACGCATCCGACCAATCTCGAAATCCTCGTAGCAGTAGACACACCGGAAATTGCACTTCTCGGTCGGCATGATCGTCAGCTCCAACCGCCTGTTCAATCGTTCCTGAAAGTTCTCCACCTACCTCTCCTTGTAGTTGCTCCCCACCCTGATCACACGCACCCCCTCCGGTAGAGTGGAAACCCGGTGCGTCACAATGATCCTCGTCATCTGCAGTCCCAAAAGGACACTCATGATCTGCTGCTCCGCCTCGTAGTCGAGCTGGCTCAGCGTTTCGTCCAGAACCAGGATTCTTGGCGCCCGATAGAGAGCGCGCGCCAACAGAAGGCGCTTCTGCTGGCCACCGGACAGCAACCGCCCTTCATCCCCCACCTGGGTCGCAAGCGCCATCGGCTGGGACGATGCAAAGTCGTCGAGTCCCGCAGCAGCGAGGCAATGCCAGACGCGCGGGATATCGGCCACCTCCCCAAGCGTGATGTTCTCAAGCACAGCCCCTGACAGCAGCGTGTCCTGCTGGAGGACCGTTCCAATCTGGCGGCGCAGCAATGGCAAGTGACAGGCCCTTACCTCACAACCATCCACTTCAAGCACGCCGTCTGTCGGAGCCACCAAGCCAGCCAGAATGCTCAACAGCGTTGACTTGCCCACACCCGAGGGACCAACGATGGCTACCATCTCACCCGGTCGAATGTTGAGGCTTACATCCTTCAGTACCCAAGGATCATCGATGGAGTACCGGAAGTGGATGCCACGACAGACAACGGACGGCGCGGGACCTCTGTGGCCCGCGCCGGCCCAGTCCGCACACTCCTCTACCGGCTCGGAGAGCACCTCCGAAATTCTCTGCAGATGCACCTGCGCCATCTTTACGTCCATCACTTTCGGTACGAGCGCATTTGCGCGCTGGCAGATCATTTCGGCATAGATGGTCACGGCGACAAGAGCACCGACGGATAGAGCTCCGCCGTCAACCGCCAACACGCCCGCGTAGACCACGAGGACCCTCAAGAGACCGAGAATCAAGTCGCTTCCAGACTGCGAAAAGATAGCCATGCGCTGAAGAGAAAGACTCGCTCTGATAAGTGACGCGTTGCCCCTGCGAAACCGGTCACCCCTGAGCCGCTCCATTCCGTTCAGCTTGACCGTCTGCGCTGCGCGCACGGTCTCGATCACCTCACGGTCCTGCGATGCAAGCCTGTTTGCGAGCACGTTGCACGCGACGCCTACTCGTCCTGACATGGATACCCGAACAGCCATGCACAAAGCCGCTCCAGAAGCGGCCATCACCGCAAGCGGGAGGCTATAGGTACAGCACGCCGCAAGCAGGATGAACAGCGCAAGCGCATCGACCGCGCATTCCACGATCCGTGACGATGCAAGCTCCTGAACTTCGTGCACCGATCCCAGCCGCGAGATGACATCTGCTGGATGCCTGCGCAGGAAGTAGGACGGAGGAAGCTCCAGTACCCGGCCAAACACACTGTTCGAAAGCGCGCCAATGATCGAAGCACCCAGATCTGCAGTGAGCAGAGCGCGGATGGAACTAGCCCATACTCTCGCAATCGCAATGAAAGCGAATACGAGCAACAGGCCTTCCGCACTTAATACTCCAGTGCCCCCTAGACCATCTACCGCGGACTGGATGTACAAAGGCGCTACGACCGTAAGCAGCTCCGCCACTAAAGCTAGAAGCAGTATCGGGAGATACCGGAGCCTGCGTGGACGCATCTGCGACGTCAGTGCCGACCAGGGGCTTGGCTCCACCGGCATGTCTTCACACTGTCTGCCACCGCCAGTAAACCGAAGCAATGCACCGGAGAATCGTCTCTCCAATTCGGCACAGGAGAGAACCAGCTCGCCGACAGCCGGGTCGAGCACAAGAAACTGCTCGGCTCCACATCGCTCGACGACCACGAAGTGGCAGTCATCAACCAGAATAATGCAGGTCGCATCAAGCTTTCTCAGCGCTGACCCGGTTCCGGCAAACACGCGGTGCTGCAAGCCAAGGTCGCGGGCAATCTCCGAAAGACGAGCAACCGTCGTACCTCGAAGTGAAACCGGGTATCGACGCCGCAGCCAGCGAAGGGTTACCCGCCGATCGTATCTGGCAGCGATCATCGCCAAGCACGCCAAACCACACTCTGTGGACTCGGACTGAAGGACGACGTCCCGACTCCGAAGCATCCAGCGATTCCACAGCCCAAGCACCATGCTCTTCTCCTGGACACGCGGTCATCGCTGGCGAAACGCCAGGGCGGGATCAACCTTGGCCGCGCCCAAGGCGGGAATCAGAGCGGCGATCTGGCAACTCAGCAACGTCAGCCCCGCGCCCAGTGCAACCGAAGCGGCGCTTACTGCAGGCATCTCCAGCTGGAGCGCGAGAAGACGGTTCGCCACTACGGCCAACCCTGCACCCACGATCACGCCGAGCCCGGCAACAACGGCGCTCTCCACGGCGAAGAGAGCCACAACGTCACGTCGGGATGCCCCAAGCGCGCGCCGGATGGCAATCGACCGGTGTCTGGCACAGACCCAGTAATGGCTCATTCCGAATACCCCCAGCGCTGACGAAGCGGTCACAACAACAATCACCGCCAGCAACACACTTGACCTGGATGCGTCCTTTGCGAAATGCGCTGTCCTGAGCTCGGCCACGGAGCGAACCGGCTCCTGTACAAAGCCAGGCATGGACGAGGACAGGGCGCGAATCACGGCCCGCTTCGCCTCCAGATCAAATGGTACGCTCCGCCGGACGGCATACAGCCCCCCGACACTCTGGGTGTCGATCTTCACTTCCGAGATCACGGCCTCGTAGTCGCTGGCATCACCGGTCGATGCGCTCCTGAAGTCTTCCGTGATACCCACGACCCGCAGGGTCAGAGGATAGCTGCCCCACACCTCGGTATGGATCATCTTTCCCAGAGCGTCGCCCGCAGGGAAAAGGCGCTTGGCGAGACTTCGGGTGACGACCGCAGGTACGGCCAACGTGCTGTTGGATTCAAGTACGTCCTCTACGGCAGGTGCCTGCAGGCTATCCAGCGCAACGCCCTGGACAACTGATGTACCCAGTACGCTTGCGAGCTGCTCGCTTCCAAAGTAGATATACGGGTGCCCTGACGCATCGCGGTTGGACTTCTCCAGCCGCACCGACCCACGCTCCACCGCGAAAGGCACCGGGCCGAGTGCCGCGGCGCTGATACCTGGTACGTCCCGCAGTGCACGCAGCCCAGCGCCCGAACTGGTTGCGGCATCGTCGAAGCCGATGACGCCTATGTTCTGCACCACGGCGATACGGGCCTCGCTCAGGCCGGACTCGGCATCGATGCGCTCCGAAGCCTCCAGCACGATCGTGGATATGTTTGCAAGCACCGCCATGGAAACTGAGATCTGAAGCACCATGAGGCCAACGACCGTTAGGTGCTTCGACACCGTTCTCAGCGTCGTCACCATCGCGTGAACCACCTTCATGACACGTCCCCCATGCGCAACGATACGAACCGCTGGCTGGCTCTCCACAGCGGAATTGATGCCGACAGAAGTGCAGACATCGCCGCGATCAGGGGGCACAGGGCCACGTACCACCACGCAATGGAAAGGTGCGACGCATACGCGCTGGAGAGATCCTGCACGACCCGGAATCCAAGGAGGGCCATTGGAATGGAGACGAGTCCTCCGGCGGCCCCCAGCACGGCTGAATGAACGGCGAGCTGCCTGACGATGTCTCCTCGGGTTGCGCCAAGCGACCGGCGAATGGCGATCTCCCTGGACTGACCCACAAAGCCAGCCAGGAAGAGTCCGGCGGCATTCACGAGGCAGATGACCAGGACACCGGCTGCGAACCACAGCTGTGTACTGACTTCATCGGGAAGTACGTCATTGATCGCCAGCCACTCCTTGAGCGGTGCCACGCGGGAGAACACGTCAGTGGCTCTGCCTGAATTGACCTGCGCCAGCCCATAGCGGTGCAGCGCACTGCTGAATGTGCCGAGCGCCTGCGTGTCGTTCAGCTGGACCCATAGCTGCAGCCACGCGCACGATGGGCTATCCGGATCCTCAGGGACGCCGTCGCGACAGGACATCGCGCCCATGCCGTAGTCCTTTGGCAGCGCACGCCATGCCGCCAGCGGGATGTAGAGACGTTCGCTCTCCGCGTAAGCACCGCCTCGAAGATCGTGGAATCGTGGAATGGGATTCCAGTCCTCCACCACGCCGACGATGGCGAAGCTCCGCGTGGCCAGCTCGATCTGTCTGCCCACCGCAGATTGCGATCCGAACAGCTCTCTTGAGAGTGATCGCGAGATCACTGCAACGCGCGCTTCATTCTGGTCATCATCGGATCGCCAGAAGGCCCCGGAAAGCAGCTTCAGATCGAGCAGGGATTGCGCACCGGACGTAAAGCCTCGAACGGCAATCATGCCGAGCGGCCGATCCGTTCCCACGGGCCTGTAGGGAAGCCAGGATGACGACGTTGCTACGCTCGGTACGCCGGTGAGGCGGGAAATTTCCTGCACATCGTGCAGCGACAGCACAGACAGCGGCCGGGCAGAGCTGGATCGGGCGGCATCATCCCGCAGATCAAGCTCCACGTGATAGAGAGACTGGCTGATGCTGGGTGCAGGATCGCCCCCGAGGCCGATCCGGATCATCAGCATCGTGGCAAACGCGCTTATGCCTGTCGCTACGGCGAGCACGATCAGCACGCTGAGAAGTTTCGACCTGTGGATGCCGGACAGTGCGAGTTCCAACGCGTATCGCATGCGCTCCTCTCCTTGGTACGCTGAAAGAGATGCGCCGCCACGAGGACGGCGCATCATGTGCAATTCTCAAGAGGACTTGCATGCACAGCCGGAAACGCAGTTCCCGCTGTTTACCTTGCAGACCGCGCCGGCAGCTTGGACGCCCCCGGCGCCCAGCATTTCCAGCGCGCGCGGATCACGCACTTCGCAAAGGCCGTTCTCGTCATAGACGAACGGGTGATTGGTTTCAGCGGTCTGTCTGATCTCTTCCATAACCTCTCCTTGGCGCTGCGATGTGCCCCGACAAGCCCATCGGCTCGGGGGATCTGCCGATGTATGGCAGATTCGATGCCCGCGGCCTCATGCGGGTTGAGTTCGTTTCTTCCACTCCACCCTTCGCAGTGCCAATAGATTCTTGCTATCGACGGCTTTCAAACTTGTCGCAATCGATGGGAGTGACTGGCGCACAGCCGTTTCGAGAACTAGGTGACGAGCTGGCAGCCTTCGCGTTGCGCCTATCCTCGGGCTTACGCTGCGTGCCTCTAACGTCACGAAGCTCCTCGTCTACCCGTTACACACACGTAACCGGATTGGATCAGCAGCGGCGATGCACGCACCAGTATCTGGCGCATCGCGGGTTAGGTACATGCGGTACACCCTGCCTTTCCTCACCTATCGTTGGCACGAGGTAAGCCCATACTCCACTGCGGCGCTGAAGAGTCATTTACGACATACGACGCGCATCCGCTACCTGACGTAACCGGTCCTAACGTGCGCCCGTGCATGTTGATCGATCTCAACCTTCGGGCCTGGAGTAATTCCGTGAAGCAAGCACTACCACTTCAAGGTCATGCCGCCCTCGTCACCGGGGCCAGCTCCGGCATCGGCCTGGGCGTTGCAGAGGCGCTGGCGCAGGCCGGTGCGTCGGTGGCGGTGAACTACCACTCGCACGAGGAGCCGGCACGCGAGCTGGTGGATCGCATCGTTGCCGAGGGCGGGCGTGCGATCGCAGTACAGGCCGACGTCGCGAAGGAAGCCGAGGTCGTCCGCCTGTTTGATGAGGCGACCTCCGCCTTCGGACGCATCGATGTGGTGGTTGCCAATTCGGGTATCCAGAAAGACGCCCCAATCGCGGAGATGTCGCTGGATGACTGGAACGCGGTGATCGACGTCAATCTCACCGGCCAGTTCCTTTGCGCGCGCGAGGCGGTAAAGCGCTTCCGCTCGCAGCCTGAAGCGCATCGCCCCGCCCGCAGCGCCGGTTCAATCATTACCCTCAGTTCCGTCCACGAAGTCATCCCCTGGGCTGGGCATGTGAACTACGCCTCGGCCAAGGGCGGTATCCGCATGCTGACGCGGTCGTTGGCGCAGGAACTCGCTGCAGACCGTATCCGCGTCAATGCAGTGGCGCCCGGTGCCATCCGCACCCCCATCAATCGCGATGCCTGGGACAGCGAGGAAGCGCTGACCAAGCTGCTCAAGCTGATTCCCTATGGGCGCATCGGCGAGCCGGAAGACGTCGCACGCGCCGTGGTCTGGTTGGCCTCGGACATGGCTGACTACATCACCGGCACTACGCTGTTTGTCGACGGCGGTATGACGCTGTATCCGGAGTTCCGCGACAACGGTTGACCTGCGCATCCGGTAAGTCGGCCGGCAGCCTGCTCCGCCGGCCTCGCTGGGTCAGCGGTCCGCAATGTCCGGTATCGCGGCCATCTCACCGATGGCCTGCACCACCGCCGCCGGATCCTCCTTCGCGATGCTGTGGCCGGTAGCCACATAGCGATGCACGCCGCGCGCGAAGGTCGAGAACAGCAGCGCGTGCTGCGCCTTCCAGATCACCTTGCCCGCCGCAGTTTCTTCGAAGACCAACGGCTCGTCGGCCACCTGGGTTGCAGTCAGCAGTGCCACCGGCACGTCCGGCATCGCACGCTCGCTCGCCGCATCTGCCGCATCAAGCTGCTCGACCAGCACGCGGTAGTCTGCGGCCATCGACGGCGGCAGCATCGCCAGCAGCGCGGCATCATCGGCCTGCACCCGCGCCGCATCCGCCTTCCTGTAGGCGAGGCGCTGGCCCATCGTGGCCGGGTCCACCAGCACGATGCCGCGCACGCGCTGCGGATGGCGCCGCGCGAACTCCGTCACCAGCAGCCCGCCGTAGGAATGACCCACCAGAATCACCTGCTGGTCCGGTGCGACGGTCTCGATCAGCGCGCTCAGATCATTCAGGTGGTCATCAATGCGCTTGGTTACGCCATCGCTGCCTGACTTGCCCAAACCCGCCCGTGCATAGGCGACGCTCCGGTAGTCGGCCCCCAGACCGGCGATCACCTGCTTCCACGCTCCCGGGCCCTGGCCGAAGCCAGCCTCGAAAACCACCGTGGTTTTGCCCGACCCCGTTTCCTCGCCCTGCAGCGTGTAGCCCTCGCGCTTGGCCGAAATCTCGCCCGCGTGCGCCATCCCGGCGGTCGCCAGCAGGATGGCGGTTGCCCACATCGTCATTGCCTTGCCCATGAAAATCCCCCTGTCGGGTGCACGCAGACCCGTAGGATGAGGAGGTTGGCGCCGATGCGCCGAACCGCGACTCGCGGCAAGTCGTGCTGGTACTGTAGTTACCTACAACACCATTAACCCCTGCCAGAAGTCATGGCTGTCAGCTGTGGGCGATCCCCTAGCCTCGCGCTCTGAAAACCCTGATGGCGGTCGGTTGCACCCTCATCGCACCATCAAGCACCTCTCCGCAGGAAACCACCTATGAGCCTGGCGCTGGTCTACAGCCGTGCCCGCGCCGGGGTCGATGCCCCGCTGGTGCGGGTGGAAGTGCATCTCTCCGGCGGCCTGCCGGTCACCCAGATCGTCGGCCTGGCCGAAGCCAGCGTGCGCGAGTCGCGCGAGCGCGTGCGTGCCGCCCTGCTCTGCGCGCGCTTCGATTTCCCGCAGCGGCGCATCACCTTGAACCTCGCCCCGGCCGACCTGCCCAAGGAAGGCGGGCGCTACGATCTGGCCATCGCGCTGGGCATCCTCGCCGCCAGCGGCCAGGTCGAACCGCAGTCGCTGCTGGGTTACGAGTTTCTCGGCGAGCTGGGCCTGACCGGCGAACTGCGGCCGGTCAGCGGTGCGCTGCCTGCGGCGATTGCCGCCGCCGAAGCCGGGCGCATCCTGGTGGTACCGCCGGGCAATGCGGCCGAGGCTGCGCTGGCCGAGCATGCCGACGTGCGCGTGGCCCGCACCCTGCTGGAATGCTGCGCCGGGCTGAGCAATCCACGCCTGCTGCCGCCGGCGCAGCGCGTGGACACCACGCCGCTGCCCCTGCCCGACTTGGCCGACGTGCGCGGGCAGGCACACGCGCGGCGCGCATTGGAAGTGGCCGCCGCCGGTGGCCACCATCTGCTGCTGATCGGCAGCCCCGGCTGCGGCAAGACGCTGCTGGCCTCGCGACTGCCCAGCCTGCTGCCGGACACCGAGCAGGACGAAGCGCTGCAGCTGGCCGCGATTGCATCAGTGAGTGGCGAAGGGCTGGACCCTAGGCGCTGGCGGCAACGGCCGTTTCGCGCGCCGCACCACAGCGCCAGCGCCGCAGCACTCGTGGGCGGGGGCAATCCACCCTGCCCCGGCGAGATCTCGCTGGCGCATCACGGCGTGCTGTTCCTGGACGAGCTGCCGGAGTGGAACCGCAGCGCCCTGGAGACGTTGCGTGAGCCGCTGGAGTCCGGGCATATCCGCATCGCGCGTGCGGCGCGCAGCGTGCAGTACCCGGCGCGGTTCCAGCTGGTGGCGGCAATGAATCCGTGCCCGTGCGGATGGGCGGGGGACCGCAGCAATCGCTGCCTGTGTACCGATGAGCGCATCACCCGCTACCGCGCGCGGGTCTCCGGGCCCTTGCTGGACCGCATCGACCTGCACATCAGCGTGGCCAGGATGGATGCGGTGGAGCTGCGGGAAAGCACGCCGCTGGGCGAACCGAGTGCGGTGGTGCGGGCACGGGTCGAAGCAGCGCATGCACGGCAGCGCGCGCGGGGTGGGTTGAATGCGCATCTGCCACCGGCAGCACTGAGAGCGTGTACGCGGTTGAGCGAGGGCGATCAGGATCTGCTGGAGCAGGCGATCGAACGCTTGCAGCTTTCGGCGAGGGCGATGCACCGGATTCTGCGGGTGGCTCGCACGATTGCGGATCTGGAAGCGTGCGAGCGGGTCGGGACCGCACACCTGGCGGAAGCAATTGGATATCGGCAGCTGGATCGCGGCAAGGCAGGGGCCTGAGAGCGCTCTCGCTTACGCCCAGAGCCCAACCAACCAACTCCAGCCGTCTACCGGTCCCTACGAACGTCTCGCGCCCGGCATCTGGAATGTAAATAAGGTTCCCGCGCCTTCACTAGACGCCACATCAAGCATCCCGCCGTGAGACCTGGCAATTTCCGATGCGATGTAGATGCCCAGACCCAGGCCGGGCCTGGGCAGCTCGCCCTGCTCGCGCGAAAACGGGCTGAAAATGTTGCCCAGCCGCTCGGACGGAATGCAGCCTGCATTGTGCACATCCAACGTAAGACGATTGGATGCGGCGTGAACCCTCAGCGTGACAGGCGTAGAGCGTTCTCCGTGCTGGGCAGCGTTGGTCAGCAGGTTGGCCAGCAGCTGCGAAAGCCTGCTGGGGTCGCACACCACGGTGCCCTCGATCTGCATCTGAACACTGATGTCCTGGCGACCAGTCGCGATCGCGACCTCCGCCGCAACGCGTTCAAGGTCGGCCTGCAGCGAATGGCTTTCGCGGAGCGAGATCGGAATGCCGCCGCCCAACCGGCCCCGGGCAAAATCGAGCACATCGCTGATCAGCCCATCCATGCGGGTGACACCCGATGCGATGTGCGCGAGCATCCGCCGCTGACGCTCGGAAGTCGCCTCCATTTCCAGCGAATCGGCGGCCACACTGATCGCCTGCAGTGGGCTGCGGAGGTCATGGCCCAGCACTGCAATGAACTGATCTCGCAGATCTGAAACCCGCTGTGCGTCGGACAGCGCGGTCTCCGCTTCCAGCAGGCGATCCTCCTTGTCGAGGTAGTTCCCAACAAGGTCGGCAAGCAGCTCCATGGAGCGCCGGACATGGGCTTCATCGAAGTTGCCCGGCGTCGAATCAATCGCGCAGAGGGTACCGAAGAAGCTGCCGTCCGGGCGATGGATTGGCACGGACGCGTAACTCTCCAGCCCGTAGATCCGCGGGGTGTGGTGCTTGGAATACAGCGGGTGGGCACTGGCGTGCGCGAATACGACCGAGGTGGGCGACTGCCTGATCTCGTCGCAGATGGTGGTTTCCAGGACCAGTTGCCCGCCTGGAACGAGGCCAAACCCCAGGGTGTCCAAGGTGGCGCAGGCCGTCCAGCTCGTCTCGGTCACTCGGGCAATCGCCGTAAATCTCGAGCCGGTGATATGGGCCACGGTTTCAAGGATGCGCGGCACCGCCTCGATACGACCAATCTCAGCGATGTCGTTCAGCAGATTGGGGTCGGTCAGGGTATGCATGTATGGGCAGTCGGGCGCGGTGGCGCATCATCCCATGAAACCACCGCGGCAGCCGGCGCGCTTACCGCTGCGCAGGGATCTATGCGGGCAGGCATGAGTGTCCGCTTTCGGCCAGAGGCGGACGCTGGTCGTTGGCTACCAAGTGCCGGTCAAGAGACCGGCGTCGTCACCCGCACCTGACGGGACAGTGAAGACAGCTCGCGGCATCGGAGGAAAATGTGTGTTTGGGGCCGAAAGCGGAGAGTAACACCGGACCAACGCCGGCGCAGTGCTGATGTCTACCTCCGGCCAGCAGCGGACAGGCCGTTTGCCAGAAGATGCGCAAAGACAGCCCGGTGCACTGCTGTCGCCCATGTGGACGCTCGAGAGACCAGCTGCTGATGCAACCTTATCCAGCTGATGAACTGACCGTCCGTTCACCCCAGCGCCAAGGGTGAGTATCTGGCGAGTCTTGATATTGTCTCGCTGAATGCGGCAAGCCGTTTCAATCAGCTCAGCGATCCTGTCCACTTGCTTTGGGTGGTGACGGCCTCGGCCTGCTTTACCTTGCTGAGGCCGGACGCGCCTCCGGCAGGCCACAACAAGCTCGCCCAAGTCCTGCAATAGCGTTGCCATAGAGCCCGGGCAGCGCAGAACACGGACTCAGTTATACGGTTCAGGGTCGGCCGCGCCCGCGTTACCCGCGCGTCCAAAGGCCCTGTAAGTTAGCGCTGAAGACTTCGCCAGGCTCGCCGATAACCCAGTGATAAGGGATGGAAGGCAATGGGCCCAGCGAAGCGATGGCGCAATTCAGATCGGGGGTTGCCTTGAAGGTTCCAGTAGATCGCGTTCCCATTATGTTGACGGTCGTTGGAGCAATGACGACCTGCATACTCGTGGTACTCGTCGTCGCCCAGGCAGTGCTTTACGTCCGCGACATGGAGGAATCGGAGAGACTTGCCGACGCTGCGTTGGCGCGCGCGGAGGCCATTTCCGAGGCGAGGCGTATCGCGTCCAGTCAAGCCTCTCGCCTCGAGCGGCCAAGCTGCTCTGCCGAAGACATCGACGCGTTGAAAGAGATCGCTTTCAGCTCCAGCTACATCAGCGATATAGGGCGCATTCGAGGCGGCCGGGTGCTCTGCAGCGCATTATGGGGATTGTCGCGCCCATTCAGCCTGCCGCCTCCACGGTTCGCCAGCGGCTCGATCCGCCTCTGGTACTCATCGGATATCGCGGGCTCGCCTTACCGTGGTACGAATCTGATTGCTCAAGGTGACACGTTCACCGTGTCTTCCCCTACAGCTTTTGAGAGCTTGGACCCTGCACGCACCAGCTCCATCAGCGTGGAGAAGAAGGACCGATCCTTCGCCTTCCGCAACCTGCCTGCGCTACGCGGTGATGAGGGTCGAACCGCAGTGCACGCCCAGCAATGCAGCCGGGTGACAGATATCTGTGCGTTCGTCACCAGCCCCAGGAGTGGCGTGTGGGAACTGCCGTTGGTGCTGCTTGCCGCCATTCTTGCGGTGGGAGCCTGCGTCGGCCTGCTCCTCGCGCTGCTTCTGATCAGGCATCACGTCACAGCGCGGCAGACGATCGAGCGACGCCTGCTGCTCGCACTGAAACAGGGTGAGATCGAGTTGGCGTATCAACCGCTGCGTCGCATCGCCACGGGTGAGCTGGTGGGATTTGAAGCACTCAGTCGCTGGCGACCACCCGGCGAGGACGAAATTCCGCCCAGCTTCTTCGTGCCGATCGCCCACAGGTTTGGGCTGACGGCTGACCTCTTCCGGTACGTCCTTTCCACGGCGATGGATGAGCTGTCTCCCGCACTCCGTCAGCACGATAATCTCTACGTGAGCGTCAATGCCGAGCCGGCAGACATGGCCCAGGACTGCATTGTTCGCTATATCACCAGCATCACCAGAGATTCTGGCGTTCGCCCCCATCAGCTTCGCATCGAGATTACCGAGCGGGAAGAACTCGTTTCCGAGACTGCCAAGGACAACATGCGCGCGCTTTCGCGTCTGGGCTACCAGTTTCTGATCGACGACTTTGGAACAGGTGCCGCGAACTTCTCCCAGTTGGCGCAATCTCCGTTTGGAGGAGTAAAGCTGGATCGCATGTTCGTGGCAGCCATTACTGAGGATTCGCCGCTGCGGCCTGTCCTGCCAGGAATGTGTCGCATCGCGCTGGAACTGGGGCTGGATGTCATTGTAGAAGGCGTGGAGACCGAGGAGCAGACGCGCGTGCTGTCTCAGATTGCTCCGTATGCCGTTGGGCAGGGGTGGAATTTCGGCCGCCCGGGTCCGGCCGCAGACGCGATGGCCACCATTGATGAGGCCTGGCGCTGAAATGCTGCAGGCGCGCTCTTGAACGCCCTCGCTTGCGCCTAGCCGACCTCGTTCCGTGCCTGGTGGCTGTGACTCTGATACAGCACCAGGATGACCAATGCAATGGATAGTACGTATTTGGTCGTCGCCGGTGCGGCGCAAACCAGCAACCGATCGGCAAGGGCCGGATCGGAGAGATGACGCCCCGGCAGTGGCGTTACCTGCTGGTCAGCGAGACGTTGTGAGGTACGCGCGTCTTTCGCCACTGGATCCACACGATCGCGGCGACGAAGAAAACGCTGCACAGGTAACTACCCTCCGGCCCTTGCGCGCCACCGGTGAGGGTGTCCAGACCTTGTGGACGCAGCGCCACCAGCAGCGCCGGCAAATGCGCATCCATCCCGGTGACTGGCAGTTCGAAGCCGGTAGCGAGCAACCAGTTCCACCCCGCGTGCCAGCCCATCACGCCCCAGATATTGCCGGTCCACCGTGCCCAGGCGCAGGCGAACAGCGAGAACAGGAACGTGCTGAGCATGACCATAGGCGGCTGGTGCGGACTGAAATGCAGGAAGCAGAAAACGAGCGACACCAGTAGCACTGCCACGGCGACATTGGTCTTGCGCGCCACCACCGACAGCATCCAGCCACGGAAGATGACTTCCTCCACGCTCGCTTGGAACATGAAACTTGCTAGCAGCAGACCGATGTGCAGCAGACTGACGGGCGAGCGCCAGGCCTGCCCCAAGCCCGCGGCCTGCATGCCGCCTGCCATCCAGATCGTGACTACGACCAGCGCGACTGTGCCGAATCCAACGGCCAGTCCGCGCAGGAAGGTTTTCAGCGGCGCCGGACCAGTCAGCCCAATACTCGCCAGCGAGCTCCCTTCGACCAAGCGTGCCCAGGCGAGCACGGCCGCCAGCGTTGGCGCAAAGCCGATCCACAGCAGCGCATGCAAACCAGCGAGCCCGATTGGATCGCCGCGCGGCGTCGACCAATGCTGGGACTGCATCCACCCGTCCAGCGCGATCACCGGTACCGCGTTGAACAGGATCATCAGAATCGGTGTCAGCCAGACCCAGGGCAGCCAGCCGCGGGCCGGATCGGGCGAATACAGGGCAACGGGAGTCATGCTGGGCTCAAGGTGGACGTGATCGCCGCTGCACGTTGCCATTCGCGCGGGGACGTGGCAACCCGTTTGCGATCAAGCCCCAGAAGCCGCCGATCAATCACCTGGATCGCCGACGAAAGGGCACTGATCTGCTGCGTCACTGTTTCCCGAAGGGCGTTGATCTGCCGAGCTTCTCCCAAACCAAGTTCAACGGCGTGGCCAGGTTACCAGACGAGGGACCACGCAAGATCCTGGACCTCCAGACGCCGATCGAGCGACATCACCAAACTGTTGCATTGAGCAGCTGAAACCGCCGTCGGATGTGGACACTACCAGCGGTCGGCGCCTCCCTCCTCCCCTGAGCGTTTGCTTTCGGCCAGAAGCCGGGCATCAGCGGCCTAGAGCTGGCCAAGACGCTTCGCGAGCGCTATCCCGATCTGCATGTGGTGCTGACCAGTGGCTACAGCGAGCTGCTGGCAGGCGAGACCGATCACAGCTTCGCGCTGCTGCGCAAACCCTACACGCTGGGTGATCTGTCCCGGGCGATCAACCCGCCCAGAGCGTCCTGTGCGGCGATTGACTACGGGGGAGATGAAACGGTGTGGCGCGCGCTGTCGTGAACACAGCAGAGGTGTTAACGATTGCTGGCTGAAAGATTGACACCTCTTTGCCTCGGTCTTGATGGAGTCGATCACGGTGCAGTTTCTATGCTGGGGTCGCCATCGGAACAATGGCGCCCCCACTGGAGACGCACCCATGCAACGTGATCAGAAAGACCTTCCTCACCCGGACCCGGAAGTGCAGGCTGCCGATCCTGTCAGCCCGCTGCGGGCGAAACTGCATAACCACCGCAATCATGATGAAGCACTGAAGGAGACTTTCCCCGCCAGCGACCCCATCTCTCCGTTCGTTGCCGCGCCAACGCCGGAAGAGCAGCAGAAGCGCCTGGATGAGCGGGTGAAGTTGCCGGACCGGCGCAAGGATGAGGAGGCCGCGGGAGGTGACCAGTGATCCGCCCCCGTTTTGCCCGAGTCGCGGCCGCAACGGCACGGTTGTCCGGCAGCCTGGGTGCGTTCGTCGCCGCGCTGGGCGTGATCATCACCTGGGCCGCCAGCGGGCCTGCATTCCACTTCAACGACACCTGGCAGCTGGTAGTAAATACGGGTACCACCATCGTCACCTTCCTGATGGTGTTCCTGATCCAGCATACGCAGAACGCCGATACCGCCGCGTTGCACATCAAACTGGATGAGCTGATCCGGGTCAGCAAGGATGCCAACCAGGAGCTGTTGAATCTGGAGTCGATGGAGCCGGCTCACCTTGAGGAGATCCGCCAGCGTTACGAGGCGCTGGCGAAGACGGCGGCGGATATCAAGTCGAAGAAGGAGCGCTGCATGCCTTGCGAAGGCGACCCGGCTATCCGCCCCTGAAGAGCACGTCGAGTTACGTGGCCGATGTATACGGCTCAACCCACGACGTCAGAATATCCATTGCTGCTTCGGCCGTCTCCGCATCCCCGCTGCGCTGCGCGAAGCCGGTCCAGTCAGCACGGGCCAGCAGCGCCAGCTCATCGGGCTGCATCGGGAGCCAGCGCATCGGCCAGAACGGCAGGCGCCGGCTTCCCACCCTGCCGCGGTGCAGTTCGATCAGCCCTGTGTGGCTGGAGGCCCCCTGTACCCGCGAGTACGCCACACTCAAGCCGTCTTCGGGTCCTTCCATGTACTGTAGGAATCGGAGGCCATCGAACAGCAGTACTCCGGTGACCCCGGCATCGCGATTGAACCGTGCGGCGTCGTCAACCAGTTCGTTCAGCTTTCCACTGCCCAGGTCCAACGTGTCACCCGCAACGGCTGGACCCGCTTCGCTGATGTATGCAACTGCCCTGATAGGCATCGGCTGCTCCGTTTTCTGCGAATCCCCCCGGAATCCTCCAGAGGATAGTCCTGATCCGAGGCCGGCGTGTTCCGGTGGCGTGCATTCGATGGATGGACCACGTTCGAACCGACCAGCGGCAAACCGCGTGCCAGTGGGGAGGTACTACTGAGGCCGCGCGAGATAGGGGTGCAGGTACACGTGAAGACGGTCCATCGCGGTGGACCTTCGGGAAGACGGACGGGTTGATCTGACGAACCCTGTCCAGTCAGCACGGGCTACCGAGCGCAGCTGACTGGGATCGGCCAGGAGCCAGTGCATGGACCAGTAGGGCAGAAGCCTGCTGCCAACGGTCCCGCGCCCCAGTTCCACGATCTCCGAATGGAATGCCGACGAAAGAATACGTCTGTAGGCCAGATCCACCCCGTCCCCCGGCCCCTCGATGTACTGCAGGAAGCTGACGCCATCAAAGAGGAGCACCCCGGTTACCCCGGCCTGCAGGTTGAAGGTGGCCGCGCGCTGAACCAGCGCGTCCAGATCTTCGCGGTTCCAGGGCTGCCTCGCCTGGCTCATGTAGCCGATTGCTCGAAAGGGCACGCTGTTCTCCTCAGGAGTCAGCACCATAGTCCACCCGTGGGAAGCACAGGGTGACGGCGCTCCCGGCCTGCCCCGGCGATTCGCTTAACCGGTCATTCTCAAACGCTACCATCACGCGGGATCACATTGCTTCGGCGAGACCTTGACACTTGCATTGACGGATCTGGATGCATGGTGAAGCTCCCCAGACCAATCGCCGAAAGGAGTGAAAGATGGCCATCAAGACCGCAGAAGAACTGTTCATCCATGAGCTCTCGGACATCTACAGTGCCGAAAAACAGCTGACCAAGGCACTCCCTCGTCTCGCCCGGGCTGCAGCCAACCCGGATCTCGCAGCTGCTTTCGAAACACATCTGGAAGAAACCCAGGGCCAGATCGAACGCATCGATCAAGTCGTGGAAGTCCTGGGCATCCGCCTGAAGCGGATCAAGTGCGCGGCCATGGAAGGACTGGTCGAGGAAGGAAAGGAAGTCATCGATTCCATTGAAAAGGGTCCCGTCCGGGACGCCGCGCTGATTGGCGGCGCGCAGAAAGTGGAGCATTACGAAATTGCCTCCTACGGCACCATCGCGGCACTGGCCAAGCAGCTCGGTTACAAGGACGCCCTGCCGTATCTGCTGGAAACCCTGGACGAAGAAAAAGCCACCGACGAAAAGCTGACCCTGCTGGCGGAACAGGGTGGCAACCAAGACGCGGCAGAGGCTGCCTGACAGGCCCCGTAGTTGGAGCGGGCCTTCGGGCCCGCCTCTCAGGAGCGGAGAGATGTGGCGTCGCAATGGCTTGTCCCTGGTGCTGCTGGCATTGATGGCTGTTTTTCTGGTCGCCCAAGCGCTGACCGGATGGCAGGTCCACAACGAAGCGCTGTCCCAGCACGGGGCCCACACCCTTGGTTTGCTTCCTTACCTGGCCACCGGCCACTTCAGCAGCGCCACCTTTGAAAACTGGGAAAGCGAGTTCCTGCAGATGGGCATGTATGTGCTGCTGACCGTACGCCTGCGGCAACGGGGCTCGGCGGAGTCCCGGCCACTGGACCCCTCACAGGAACAACCTCGGGTCGAAAAGGGCCGAACACCCTCGCCGGTGCGACGCGGCGGTGTGCCCAACGCGCGTTCTTACGCGCTGATCATGGAGGATCCCGACGCTGCCAACGTCAAACCGTTTGTTCACTGGGTCGCCTACAACATCCCTGCCAGCACCCTGGCGTTGCCGGAGGGGTTGCCGGTTGACCCAAGACTGCTGAAACCGGAAGGGATGCTGCAGGGCGCCAACAGCCGTGGCTCCGTGGGCTACTACGGTCCCAAACCGCCGGTTGGGGATTCTCCGCACCACTACCATTTCCAGGTACTGGCGCTGGACACGGTACTTGACCTGAAGCCGGGCGCCACGCGGGACGAGGTGCTCAAGGCCGCGAAGGGCCATATTCTTGGCGTGGGGGAGACGGTCGGTACTTACCGACAATCCGTACCGCCGCTGAAGTAGAGCGAACAGACCGAGGGTGCCTGGCAGAAATGTCAGGCACCCCGCATGCCTCAATGCACCGGGCCCAGATTGCCGGGCATGCCCTTGCGCAGCACCGACAGATAACGCAAATACTTGCCAACGAAGATGCCGGTGAATCCGCCGGACAGCAGCAGATACGCAGCACTGAAGTTGCCGTTGGCACTCAGCGCAGGCGACACCGCAAGGGCCACCTCGAACCCGTACTTCACCAGGAACGTAACCAGCAGCAGCGGCAGCAGGCTGTAATCTGCACTGCGCCACAACCGGCCCGTCGCTTCATCCACGGTCAGCGTCGCCCGGCGCAGCAGCGCCCAGCCCAGCATCGCACCTGCACAGATGCCGGCCAGCCACTCGCTCCACGCCACCAGCGAGCCGCCGTAGCGGTGGCTGATCGACCAGATGCCCCACACCGTGAACAGGGCTGGGACGATCGCCAGCCTGCGCAGCGAGGTCTGTCCCGGCCGCATGGCCGCGACGCCGCGCGTGATGAGGTACGCCAGGATCACCCAGACCCAGATCGGGGTGTGCGAGAGGATGGGCTGCAGCTGGGTCACGGGAGGTCCTTTCAGTGAGTGGCCGCACGGAGGGCGGTGCGTGGCGCTCACTATTGACGGACCGGGCTACCTGAACAAGTGACAGGTGTCAGCGATACCAGATGACGGCTGTTGCGCCCGGGCGCGGGCAACGGACGTCCGCTCAGGCCGGCGGAGCCGCGACGGCCGGTTAGACCGCAATGCCAACATGCTATTTAGCATCGAATGCCTGAAAGAATTGGACGCTGCCCCATGTGCCAAGTGCAGTGGCAAGAATAGCTAGCGGGACAGATAGCCAGTACAGCATGATCGATTGGCTTTCAGCCATCTGAAGAAAATACGGGAGCGCCCTCATAACGAAGGCGGCTATCGCGAATACTGTTGATATTGCCAAGGTGAGGAAGAACTGCTTCCTGTGTTTGCGATAGCCACGCGCCTGCATGTAAAGAATTACAAATGCACATAGCGCTGTCACTAGAAATTCAATCTGAAAAGCAGAGACCAAAGCGTTCACTGAGCAATCCTTAGCGGTCCAACTGCCTGGTAGACGGCCCGTGGTCGGGGCATACAACTTACCCACAGAGCTGCGTATGGTGGCCTTCTCCCTTGATACAGCTTGATCGTACGGCGGCCGGGTCCGGCTGACAAGCCAGCGTACAACCAGACCCAGCAGGCTCAATGGACAAGCTTCGGCTTTTCCAAAGCTTTGATCAGTGCGCCGGGCCAAGATTGCCGGACATGCCCTTGCGCAGCACCGACAGATCCCGGAAGTACTTGCCAACAAACATGCCGGTGAATCCGCCGGACATCAGCACATAAGCAGCGCTGAAGTTGCCGTTGGCACTTATCGCAGGCGCCACCGCAAGCGCCAACTCAAACCCTTACTTCACCAGTAATGTGACCAGCAGCAACAGCAGCAGGCTCTAGTCCGCGCTGCGCCACAACCAGCCCGACGCTTCATCCATTGTGTCAGCGATACCAGATGACGGCTGTTGCGCTCGGGCGCGGGCAACGGACGTCCGCTCAGGCCGGCGGAGCGGCCATGGCCGCAGCGGGCATGGCAGCGGCAGGCGCCATCGTCGGCGTGCCAGCCCCCATCCGCTCGCTGGCGGCGGCCAGGGCCTGGTTGATGCGGTGCGTTGTGCCACGCTGGTCCAGGTCCACGCCGATGAGGTAGGCGAAGCGGCCATCGCATCGCAACTGCGTGGACTCGAGACCTTCCGTGTCCGCCAGGACCCGCTTCAATGCCTTGGCCCAGCCGCGCCCCGGCACGCAGTCCAGTTCCACCACCACCACCGACTCGCCGCAATCCAGCGGCAGAGCCTCCAGACGGACGACGTTTGGCGCTGCATGTAACCGGGCACTCATGGCGGGGAGCTCCTGCAGGATGGCGACGACCGAAGTATCTACGGCGTGCGCCAAGGGCCTGTCAAGGCAGGGACAGCCCGGTGTGTACGGGCAAGCTTCGCACCGCTGAGCTGCCGAGGTCAGCGCTTCAGGGCATTCCCCAGCGCCTCGTCCAAAGACCCGAGCTTCTCTCCATACGGCGCACGCAGCCGCAGGTTCGACGCCCCATCCTTGGGCTGCACCACCACCGCCTTGCAATGGCTGAACTGACGGGGGCCATGCACGCCGTGGGAGCGCCCATGGCCGACGCGCCCACGCCACCAAACGGCAGTTCTTCCACCGATGCATGGGTCATCACAGCGTTGATGACCAGCGCGGAATCGGAAATCAGGACCGCGCGATGAATGATGGTGCGTGCCCAGCCTCGAGAAATAGAACGATGGCTTCCTGTTGCCAGCCCTCCTGTCCCAGCCATTGCGCATGTGTCTAGCAGCCAGAAGCGTCCCGACCCAGCTATGAAATGTCGGCAGCCCCAGCCTTCCCCCCCCCCCATTACCTTGTCGCACTTGCCATATCCATGCGTGCTGATTGGCAATTTGAAGCACTCGTCGCAAAAACGCCAAAGCCCTTGTCTGCCAATGGCCTGCTTGCGCTACACCCTATAAGAAAAGTACGAAAGAGCATTGGGTTGTGGCGTCATTGCCCCTAACCTCTTGGCAATCCCAACCGCATCAGGCAACTCTGGCACTGCCACCGACAACGGGTGGCCGGGCGTCGAAAACCCGAGCTGCAAGGAAGTTGTTTACGCTTGTCAGCCGGCACCACCGCGTGTGGTGCCGGCTGGCAATCCGTCTGCCGGCTATGGCGGACGGTGCGTGGGGGTCTTGTACCCGCCGGTTTCCTTGCAGCCCGGTTTTCGAGCCACGCATCGTCCGCCACCTCTATCGGTGGCGGCTTCTGCCTGCTTGCACGGAGCCTGCCATGAACAAGCCGCATTCCCCTCCCCCGCGTTCCATCCAGGAAGCCCCCTCGCCTGGCCTGGACGCCAACACTCTCATCGCCCTCCTGCACAGCATTGGTGCGGGCGCGGCGTCCGATGGACAGCCTTGGCCCGAGCGCCATCACCTTCGTGGCCGACAGATCGCCATGGCCGATGCGGACTGCGCGTTGGCGGGTCAGCGCGTAGTGCAGGAGATTCTGCTTGCGGCGATTCGCGCGCATCAGAACGGCGACTCTGACCAGTACGTGGGGGATCGCGTGTTGGAGGGGTTGGCGATGGCTTCGCTTGCGCTTACGGCATTTATCCAGGAGCGGGTGCGGCCGGAGGAGTGAGGGTTTTTGGGTTGGCCGCGAAGGGCATCCACGCGTGGCGTGGATCTACTTGAGGTCAGAGCCCGGTGGTGGTGGGGTCAGAGCCCTCCGCGGGGCGGAAGGATCCGACCCCGGTGGCCGGTTGGGGTCAGAGCCCGGTGGCCGGATTGACGGAGATGTGGGATGAAGCAGTGGTATTTCGCCTTGGCAGTGCTGTGCGTGGGGTTGGCCGGAGAGGTGTGGATGCAATGGCCCGCGCGCGCAGGCGATGAGGTGTCGGCTTACCGGAAGTTGCCTGTGGTTGAGTACGGGCTGCTGCGCGGCGAGGCGATGGGTTATGCGTCGAGCCAGGCACTGCAGGGGCTTTCGTTCCATGCGCGGCCTGATGGCGCGGGCTCGTTCGAGATTCGCTGCAAGGGCGTGCCGGTGATGGAGGTGGAGAACGCGCCCGCGCGTGTGTTGCTGCGGATGCCATCGGATGCGCTTACGCGTGCGCCGGAAGTTGCGCGGCTGCTGCAGAGCTTCCAGCAGTGGCTGGTGGAGGAGCCTGGCCATGCGCGATCGGTGGGGGAGCGCGGTGAGCCGTCGTGGCTGGAGGCGCGGTTGCGGCGCGCTGTGGAGGGTGTGCCGCAGAGGGAGCGGTGTGAGTTCGGGGGTGATCGGTGGAGCTGAAGGCGAGGTTTCGGACTTGTCTCATTTCCTGCAGTGCTCACGCGGCTGACCATGCCTTCGGGTTCCGCCAGAAGGACATGGGGTTTGATCAGAATGCTCATCATCGGCGGCCAACAGGCCGCCCGTCACCACATCGCACGCGCCATCGGTCGGCGCCGGTTGATCTGTACCGAATCGGTCTGCAGCGTGGAAAGCGGCCTATCGATACTGGAATGGCGCCGCTACGACCTGGTGGGCACGTTCCTGCTGCAAGGGCTTGCCCGGCGGCTTGAACGCACCTACGTGCTGCGCGATGCGCACGTGCAGCTGGTGCTGTTCGGTGCGGAGTGCGGCGATGAGGTGGCACGCATCCGCCGCCAGCTTCGACAGCACGGGCTGCCGCCGCCGATCGTGGTGCCGGCCGAGTTCGAGGCGTACGATGAATCGCTGTTCTGGCGGGCGCTGGCCGGGCACATGGTGGTGCCGCGCGAAGTTGTGGGGTCGCAGCGCCTTGCTGCGGGAAGCAGTCGAGCAAGCTCGACTCTACCTACGGCCTAGGGGCCCGCGCGGCGACGGTGGCGAGGCGGCGGCTGACGAGGCCGTAGAGGTCCTGCAGTTCGGCAGCACGCTGCGGCGTCATGTTGCTGCCGAAGAGGACGCGTGCAAGTGCGGCTTCGTGTGTGTCTTCGGGAAAGCGTTCGCGGGCGCGGTAGACGTTCTGGAAGACCAGCCAGGCGAGGCGAAGGCCGCCGCCGGGGAGGGGGCGCACGAAGCGCTCGTAGGCCTGCCAGAACTGGTATTCGGCCTGCAGATCGACCGTCGGCGCCGCGTAGGGCACCGGGCGTGGGCGCCCGTGGGCACGCGGGCGGGTGGGCAGGTAGACGGGGTCGGGCTGGGCCATAGTGGACAGCATGCCCCAGCAACATTGTGGGAACCTTGCGTTGGTGCCGGAATATCAGTGCGGGTTGTGCAAAGTGCGGCGGTAGGGCCCGCCTTGGTAGATGCCAACCTTGGTTGGCAGGTTTTTCCTGGCGCCGGAGACATTCCGCCGGGCATGGCCCGGCGCTACCGGATGGCGGGCGCAGGGCGAGGGGTCGGATCCCTTTGCGAAGCAAAGGGCTCTGACCCCGGTTGCGAAGAGCATCCACGCATGGCGTAGATCTACTGGGGCGTGCGCGAGCCGGTTGGCAGGATTCGCGGTAATGGGGTGATGCGTGCGCCGTTTTGGTAGATGCCAACCTTGGTTAGCAGGGTTTATGTACGCCGGGAACATTCCGCCGGGCATGGCCCGGCGCTACCGGATTGCGCGAAGAGCATCCACGCATGGCGTGGATCTACTTAGAAGCTTATCGACGTACTGAACATCACCTGCCGTGGGGCGCTGCGCTGCAGCGTCTGGTAGTCGCCGGAGAACGAGGAGCCAGCAATCGTTGCGGTGCCGATGTTGTTGCGGTTGAACAGGTTGCTTACATCCAGCCGCAGTTCCAGCCCGGGCAGCACACTGCCCTCCCCCAGCGTGTACGCGGCATAGGTGTTCACCTGCCAGAACGTGGGCACGCGGATATCGTTCTCGTACGTAAACGGCTGGCGCAGGTACGAGGTGCTGGTGGCACCAAAACGCCACTCACCAAAATGCGCGGACAGATCGCTCACCAGCGAGACCTGCGGGTAGCCGGGCTGGGCATTGCCCTTGATGGGGTACACGGTATCGCCCACCACGAAATCGCTGCCGTAGTACGAGCGAGCCACGGCCACGCCCTGGTAGAACTGCACGCGCTCACTCAGGTCTGCGGTAATGCCCAGGTCGGCACCGATCACGTGCATCTTCGGCATCAGCCGCACGGTATTGATCTGCGCGAACTGGGTACCGATAGCCGCCGACAGCAACCGGTTGCGGATATCGTTGTAAAACACATCACCCGTCAGCGTCAGCCGCTCGAAGCGATGCGTTGCGCCCACGGTGACGTTCCAGTTCTTTTCCGGCCGCAGCGTGCCGGCCACGCGGTCGAACTCCTCCTGGTCGCTGATCGTCCACGCTGATGCGGTGTAACCGATGTTGCCGCGCTGGGCCACGCGATAGCCGTTCATGGTGTTGGCGATGTCGATGAAGGCATCGGTGGCGTCGCTGGGGCTCCAGAACAGCGAGACGTGCGGCAGGAAGTTGTCCTTGGCACGCAGCGCCCCATATACCGGGCGATCCGGCGCATCGCCCAGGCCGCCGCCTTCGGTGCGGAAATCCACGGCCTTGAAGCCGACGCCCAGTTTCAACGTGTCGCTCAGCGCGATGTCATCGTGCAGATAGAACTGCTGCGAGCGGGTGACCCAGCGCGAGGCGTTGTCGGTGAGGAAGGCCGGGCCGTACCCATCGAACGGGCCAGTGGCCTTCAGTGGCTTGCCCTGCCCCAGCAGTGGCTGCTGGTACCAGTCGGTGCGGGCGGCGGCCTTGCTCTGTTCCTGCCAGGCGCCTGCGCTGAGCGTATGCGCGCCCGCCTCGAACTGCAGGTTGGCCATGCCGCCCAGACGGTTCACCCGCGGGGTCTGCACCTGTTCGGAAAACGGCGCGCCGTTGGGCGACGGCACGGTGGGGTCGGTCAGCGTGGCCTGGGTGTGGCTGTTGGCGTTGTACAGCTGCACGTTGCCGCTGAGTGCGGGCGTAATCTGGAAACGGTGGTTGATGGACGCCACGCGGTCGCGGGTGATCTGGCCGGTGTCGTAGGGAATCAGTTCGGACAGCTCGCCACAGGTATAGGCACCGCAGGACTTGTCTGTGTTCTCCGGCGAGGCCACGTAGTACGCCCATGCGTAATCGGGGTAGAAGCTGTCGGCCTTCCAGCCCAGCTTGCGGATCATGTCGAAGGAGATGTTGTTGTAGCCCCAGACCTTGGCCTTGCTGTCAGAGGCGAACACGGTGAAGTCACCCCAGGCCACATCCTGCTGCGCTTTCAGGTTGCCGCGCAGGAAATCCTGCGTGCCAGCACCCTGGTACTTGTCTGCCGAGACGCGCTGCAGGTCGACCAGCACTTTCGGGCCGTGCTCGCCCACCTGGCCCGTCTGCGCGGACACCGTGGTGACCAGCGTGCGGTTGCTGCCCACGCCCTGCTTGATGCGCAGGCTTGGCGTGTCCTGCAGGTCGCGCAGGCGATATTCCAGGCTGCCGCCGTTGGCGCTGCTGGAAAACACGCTGACCGGCGCGCCACCCGGGCTGACGGTGATCGCGCCGATACCATCGGGCACACCCACGTTCACCACGCTGGTGCCGGTGAGCGAGAGGAAGCCGCTGTCGTTCAACGGCACGCCTTCGAAGGTGATGCCCATTTCATTCATGCGGAAGCCGCGCACGAACAGGCTGGTGGCAGAAATATCCAGGCCCAGGCCATCGGTGGCGGTATAGCTGGCGCCGGGCACGGCCTTGAGCATGGCCAGCCCGTTGTTGCCGGTGACCATGCCGTCGAGATCGCTGGCGTTGATGATGTAGCGGTTGGGGCCGACCACCTGCGTGGGCGCGACGGCGGCGCCGCGCGGCGTGGCGATGACCTGCAGGGCGTTGAGGGTAGTGGGGGCGTCGTTGGCTTCGGCGGCGTAGGCCGGTGCAGCGAGGGCGGCGCTGAGTGCCAGGGCGAGCAGGGTCGTGGGTGGAGTGTTCATGGCCAGATCCAGGTGCAGGGGGAAGAGGACGCAGGCACACGCCCAGCGCGTGGCAGCACCGGCGGCGATGCAGTGGCTGGAATGCGATTGCGTTGAAGGGGGAGCGGCGCGGATCGCGCCGATCAGGGGCAGTGGAAGACGGTCAACTGCCGGGTAATGCGATGGGGTGGTTTCGACGGGCGGCAGTGTTGCACTGCCGTGCCGCGCGCGCCATTGCACCGTGGTACAGCGCGGTTATACCCGGGTATCGTGCGGGCTTGGTAGAGGCCGACCTTGGTCTGCGCTTTGCGGCTGCGTGTGCCAACCAAGGTTGGCATCTACCGGAGCTGAAGGCTCTGCGGCGGTTGTGCCAACAGACGTTGGCACGTGTCAGTGCAGCGGGTTACTGCAACACGAAACGTTCGATGGCCTTGGCCACGCCATTGTCACAATTGGTCGAGGTTTCAAAACGCGCCACGGCCTTCACTGCGTCGATGGCGTTGCCC
This sequence comes from Stenotrophomonas cyclobalanopsidis, assembly GCF_008710035.1. Lineage (GTDB taxonomy): Bacteria > Pseudomonadota > Gammaproteobacteria > Xanthomonadales > Xanthomonadaceae > Stenotrophomonas > Stenotrophomonas cyclobalanopsidis. Next base: position 43,395 of record NZ_VYKI01000028.1, read on the forward strand.
ATCGCTACGCTGGTGCCGGCGAACTGCAGCATGGTCAGGTCGTTTTCCTGATCGCCGATGGCCATGACGTTGGCGCGGTCGATGCCCAGGTGCTCGGCCAGCTTCTGCAGGCTCGGCCCCTTGCCTGCGCGGTGGTCGAACACTTCCAGGAAGAACGGCGCGCTCTTCAGCACGGCGAAGCGTTCGGTCAGTTCGGCCGGCAGGCGGCCGATGGCCGCGTCCAGCACCTCGGGCTCGTCAATCATCATCAGCTTGATGAAAGACATCGACGGGTCCATGTCCTCCACGCGGCGGTACGACAGCGGCACGTGCGAGAGGTGGGAGTCGATGACGGTGTAGCGGCTGATGTCCTGGTTGGGCGTGTACAGGCGCTGGCCATCGAGGGCCTGGAAGTGCACGCCGATATCGCGCGCGACCTGTTCGCAGTAGCGGAAGTCCTCGAAGCTGAGCGGGAACTCGGCCACGTTCTCGCCGGTGCCCAGGCGCCGCACCAGGCCGCCGTTGCAGGCGATGCAGTAGTCGTCGTCACCGTTGATGCCCAGTTCCTGCAGGAACGGCGCCAGGCCGGACACGGGGCGGCCGCTGGTCAGCACGATATGCACGCCCAGCGCGCGCGCCTGCGCGATGGCCGCCTTGGCCCGCTCGGTGAGCTTATGGGCGGGGTCCAGCAGGGTGCCATCCATGTCGATGGCGACCAGTGCGATGGTCGATTGCCTGCGGCCCATGTCCATCAACGTCCAACCGTGCATGTGGGGACCGCCATTTTAGGTCAGTCGTGCACCTGCCCGCCTCATGCGCGGTTCATACCGCCGGGCGCGGCTGCAGGGATACTCAGCAAGCCTGTGCGCCCCCACCGCAGGACGGCCCCCATGACCGCCCTACCCTGGAGATCCAGACGCATGACCTACCGCGCCCCCGAGGCTACCGACACCGCACCGCTGGCCGAGCAGATCGAAGACCTGATCCACGGCCTGCCCGGCGAGCAGATCCGCGTGGGCACGCTGCTGCAGGCGCTGGGCGACGAGGGGCTGATGCTGATCGTGATCCTGCTCTCGGCGATCTTCCTGATTCCGGTGTCGATTCCCGGCCTGAGCACGGTGTTCGGTGCGTCCATCCTGCTCATCAGCCTGAGCCGCGTACGCGACCGCCCGCTGTGGGTGCCGCGCCGCCTGGCCGAGCGCGAGGTGGCGACCGAAAAGTTGAAGGCCAACCTGGGCCGGGCCCTGAAGTGGGTGCACCGCATGGAGCGGCTGTCGCAGCCGATGCGGCTGGCGGTGATGGTGCGCTCGAAGAAGACGATGCGGTTGAACAACCTGGCGCTGGTGTTTGCCACGCTGTTGTTGATGGCGCCGGCGGGGCCGATTCCCTTCAGCAACACCCTGCCTGCGCTGGCGCTGATGTCGTTCGCGATCGGGTTCATCCAGCGCGATGGCGCGGCGGTGGCGGCGGGTTATGCGTTCGTGGTGCTCACGGTGGTGTACTTCGGCGTGCTGTTGGGCGGGGTGGGGTTTGCGGCGGAATCGGTGTTCAGTGGGCTGCGGGGTGGCAGCGCGTCTGTGTAAACGCGTGCTGGCCGTTGGTAGAGTCGAGCTTGCTCGACTGCTTCTCTCAAAAGCAGTCGAGCACGGCTCGACTCTACAGATGCAACGGTCAAGGCAGCCGAGCATGGGCTCGGCTCTACAACAACCAAAGCCAACAGCAGTCGAGCAAGCTCGACTCTACACTTCCGTCACTTTGCCGAGACCCGCCAGACGACATCGCCTACGTCGTTGGCCACCAGCAGCGCGCCGTCGGCGTCCATCGCCATGCCTACCGGTGCGCCCATCAGGGTCTTTTCATCCTTGGAGCAACACCCTGCCTGCGTTTGCGCTGATGTCGTTTGCGGTCGGGTTCATCCAGCGCGATGGCGTGGTGGCCACGGTGGTGTACTTCGGCGTGCTGTTGGGCGGGGTGGGGTTTGCGGCGGAATCGGTGTTCAGTGGGCTGCGGGGTGGCAGCGCGTCTGTGTAAACGCGTGCTGGCCGTTGGTAGAGTCGAGCTTGCTCGACTGCTTCTCGCTTTTTGTAGAGTCGAGCTTGCTCGACTGCTTCTCTCAAAAGCAGTCGAGCACGGCTCGACTCTACAGATGCAGCGGCCAAGGCAGCCGAGCATGGGCTTGTATGTTCCTCCCGGCTCCTACGAGGTATGTAGGAGCCAGGGTGGAGGGACCGACAAGCATGGATCTGCGGATAGCGCCGACAGACGAGCCGAGCGATCCCCATCCCG
>NZ_VYKI01000029.1 GCF_008710035.1 Stenotrophomonas cyclobalanopsidis
TGCGGGATGGGGATCGCTCGGCTCGTCTGTCGGCGCTATCCGCAGATCCATGCTTGTCGGTCCCTCCACCCTGGCTCCTACATACCTCGTAGGAGCCGGGAGGAACATACAAGCCCATGCTCGGCTGGGCAGTCGCGAACAGCAGCCGAGCATCGGCTCGGCTCTACAGCCGGCAGCCGCACACAAAAAACCCCCGGCTTGCACCGGGGGCTCTTCGTTTACCGCATCAACCAGTCAGCAGGATCAGGCAGCGACCGTCTTGGCCACGTCCTGGTATTCCTCGATCTGGTCGAAGTTCATGTAGCGGTAGATCTCCGCACCGCTCTGGGCGATCACGCCCACATCGGCCATGTACTCTTCCTTGGTCGGGATGCGGCCCAGACGCGAGCAGATCGCGGCCAGCTCGGCCGAACCCAGGTACACGTTGGTGTTGCGGCCCAGACGGTTGGGGAAGTTGCGGGTCGATGTCGACATCGCGGTGGAGCCTTCGCGGATCTGCGCCTGGTTGCCCATGCACAGCGAGCAGCCCGGCATTTCCATGCGTGCGCCGGTGGCGCCGAAGGTGCCGTACACGCCTTCCTTGGTCAGCTCCGAAGCGTCCATCTTGGTCGGCGGGGCCACCCACAGGCGGGTCGGCAGGTCGCGCTTGCCTTCCAGCAGCTTCGCAGCGGCACGGAAGTGACCGATGTTGGTCATGCACGAACCGATGAACACTTCGTCGATCTTGGCGCCAGCGACTTCAGACAGGGTCTTCACATCGTCCGGGTCGTTCGGGCACGCCACGATCGGCTCGTGGATGTCGGCCAGGTCGATCTCGATGACGGCAGCGTATTCGGCGTCGGCATCCGGCTCCAGCAGCTCCGGGTTGGCCAGCCACGCTTCCATCTTCTCGATACGGCGCTGCAGCGAACGCGGATCCTGGTAACCCTCGGCAATCATCCACTTCAGCAGGGTGATGTTGCTGGTCAGGTACTCGATGATCGGTTCCTTGTTCAGGCGCACCGAGCAACCGGCCGCCGAACGCTCGGCCGAGGCGTCGGACAGCTCGAACGCCTGTTCGACCTTCAGCTCCGGCAGGCCTTCGATTTCCAGGATGCGGCCGGAGAAGATGTTCTTCTTGCCGGCCTTGGCCACGGTCAGCAGGCCCGACTTGATGGCGTACAGCGGGATCGCGTTGACCAGGTCACGCAGGGTCACGCCCGGCTGCATCTGGCCCTTGAAGCGCACCAGCACCGATTCGGGCATGTCCAGCGGCATGACGCCAGTGGCCGCAGCGAAGGCAACCAGGCCCGAACCGGCCGGGAACGAAATGCCCACGGGGAAACGGGTGTGCGAGTCACCACCGGTACCGACGGTATCCGGCAGCAGCATGCGGTTGAGCCAGCTGTGGATCACGCCGTCGCCCGGACGCAGCGAAACGCCGCCACGGGTGGAGATGAACTCCGGCAGGGTGTGGTGGGTCTTGACGTCCACCGGCTTCGGGTACGCAGCGGTGTGGCAGAACGACTGCATCACCAGGTCGGCCGAGAAGCCCAGGCAGGCCAGGTCCTTCAGCTCGTCACGGGTCATCGGGCCGGTGGTGTCCTGCGAGCCGACCGAGGTCATCTTCGGTTCGCAGTAGGTGCCCGGACGCATGCCCTGGCCTTCCGGCAGGCCACAGGCGCGGCCGACCATCTTCTGCGCCAGCGAGAAGCCCTTGCCGTTGTCGGCCGGCTGCACCGGCAGGCGGAACATGTCGGTCGGGGCCAGGCCCAGCGCTTCACGCGCCTTGCCGGTCAGGCCGCGGCCGATGATCAGCGGAATGCGGCCACCGGCGCGCACTTCGTCGAACAGCACTTCGCTCTTCACTTCGAACTCGGCAATCACTTCGCCGTTCTTCAGTGCCTTGCCGTCGTACGGACGCAGCTCGACCACGTCGCCGTGCTCCATCTGCGAAACGTCCAGCTCGATCGGCAGGGCGCCGGCATCTTCCATGGTGTTGTAGAAGATCGGGGCGATCTTGCCGCCCAGGCAGACGCCGCCGGCGCGCTTGTTCGGGATGAACGGAATGTCATCGCCGGTCCACCACAGCACGCTGTTGGTGGCCGACTTGCGCGAGGAACCGGTGCCGACCACGTCGCCGACGTAGGCGACCAGGTGGCCCTTGTCCTTCAGCGACAGGATCTGCTGGATCGGACCGCGCTTGCCGTCTTCTTCCGGGGTGAACGCCGCGTCGTCGCGCTTGTTCTTCAGCATCGCCAGGGCATGCATCGGAATGTCAGGGCGGGTAGTCGCGTCCGGGGCCGGCGACAGGTCGTCGGTATTGGTTTCGCCCGGCACCTTGAACACGGTGACGGTCAGGCTCTGCGGCACTTCCGGGTTGCTGGTGAACCATTCGGCATCGGCCCAGCTCTGCAGCACGGACTGGGCGTTGGCGTTGCCCGCCTTGGCCTTTTCCTGCACGTCATGGAAGGCATCGAAGACCAGCAGCGTCTTCTTCAGGCCGTCAGCGGCGATGGTGCCGATGGTCGCATCGTCCAGCAGCTGCACCAGCGGTGCGACGTTATAACCGCCGAGCATGGTGCCCAGCAGTTCGGTGGCGCGCTCGCGGCTGATCAGCGGGTTCTGCTCGCTGCCCAGGGCGATGGCCGCCAGGTACGAGGCTTTGACTTTGGCAGCATCGTCGACGCCGGCCGGCACGCGGTGGGTCAGCAGGTCGAGCAGGAACTCGGCCTCGCCCTGCGGCGGGTTCTTCAGCAGTTCGATGACATCGGCCGTCTGCTGCGCGCTCAGCGGCAGCGGCGGGATGCCAAGCGCAGCGCGCTCGGCGACGTGGTGGCGGTAGGCTTCCAACATGACAACTCCCGGGTAATGCGTAGATTGAAAAAAAGATGGGCTCAGGCTTGCGGCACGATCAGCTTCAGGCCCTTGAAGTAGTCGCGGTAAAACGTGTCGTTCCAGGTGATCAGGCCATCGCACTGAAGCAGTGCGTGGGCGCCGACCATGAATTCGTCCAGGCTGCGCCGGCTGCCGCCGCGCTGGCGGTGGCGGCGGTGCATCTCGCCGGCGCGCAGGGCCGACTTGGCCTCCAGCGCGTTGAAGTGCACGCCCATTTCTTCCAGTGCTTCCAGCACCTCGGCGCCGCCGCGCAGCGAGGCGCAGACTTCGGCCAGGGTTGCGCCGCAGACCACCACGCGGCCGCCGACCAGGCTCTGCCGCAGGATGGCTTCCACCGCATCGGCCTGTGGGCCGTTGCTGAGCAGTTCGACCAGGACCGGGGAATCGACGGCGATCATCACGGCTTATTCCTCATCGCGCACCGAGCGCACGGCCGCTTCGGCCGAATCGAAGCCATCGAGCGCGAACTTGCCGCGCGCCCGCGAAATGGCATCGTCAACACTCTTGCGCAGGATGATCCGGCTGCCGTCCAGCTCGACCTTCAGCTGGGTGCCCTTGGTCAGGCCCAGCGCGTCACGCACTGCCTTGGGCAGGGTGATCTGTCCGCGCTCTGCAACGGTGGCTTCCATGGGTAGGCCCTCTTCGGTATGCACGAATTATACATACCGAAGGGGCCATACCGCCAGCCGCGTACTTAGAACGCGACCTGCAGGCGGGTATTGAAGGTGGTGCCCTCGTCCCTGCCCTGCCCACTGCCGGTGCGGTTGTAGGTCTGCCAGCGGATCGCCTCGAACATCACCCGGCTGTAGTCGTTCAGGTACCAGTTCGTTCCCAGCGTCCAGGCGTGGCCGGTGCCGCCGGTGGGCAGCTCGGCGTAGTCCACGTCCTCATACCGCGCTTTCAGCTCCCAGGCACCGGCGCCGCCGTCGGTCACCGGGTCGGCCACCTTTACCTTGCCCCAGGTGCCCGCCTTGCCGGAGTAAGCCGGAACCGCGCCTGCCAGGAACCAGCCGGCCGAAACCGCCCAAGCCTGGTGGTCCAGGTCGTAGCGGCCGCTGGCGTCGATCCCGCGCAGGTTGCGCGTGCCCCACTCGCCGGTGGCCCATGCCGGGCCGAAGAACCCGGCCGCTTCCAGGCCATAGGCCGTGCTGCGCTCGGCCCCCACCAGGGTGCCCGGGGCGATCTTCACCAGATCGTTGAAGTGCCCGGCGATGGCCGAGCTGCGCAGCACGCCGCTGGCACCGGCGGCGATCTCCTCGTGGAACGCCCAGGCCCCCAGGTGCACGGTGGCGGCCTTGCTGGCCACCGGATTCCAGTGCACGCGCGTGGCCCAGGTCTGGCTGTCGTTGTCGTTGCCGGCGTTGTTCAGGTCGTTGCCCGCCACCGACAGGCTGGCGTGCCAACCCTTGCCGTACACGCGCTCGGTCAGGCCCACGCCGAACAGCCCACGCTGCGGCAGCATCAGCGTACCCACGACGTTGCGGTCCGGGAACGGCGTGTTGGAGGTGCTGCTGGAGCCGTCGATGCCACGGTCGTTCAGCCGGTTGCCCACGGTCAGGTCGGCCGGCAGGCCGAACAGGGTGTGGTCCACGGTCGCATAGACCGATTTCCAGGCGACCGCGTTGTCGGCGAAGTCACCCTCCACCGCCCAGCCCAGGATGCCGTAGCGGCCCTCGGCGCCCAGGCGCACCGAGCGGATCTCGGTGCCGGAAATGTTGCGGTCGGCCACCGACGAACCGTCGGTACTGGAGCCATCGACGAACAGGCGGCCGCGCGGGCGGAAGGCGACCTTGCCATCGGCGCTGCTGAAATCGGGCGCCCCCTTCGCCCAGGACACCTTCGGTGCCTTGGACTGGCTCGACTCCAGCGCGGCCACCCGCGTTTCCAGCGCAGGTGCCGGTGCCGCAGTCGGGGCAGCGGCGGCCCCGTGCCCGCCTTCAACCGCACGCAGGCGGGCTTCAAGCTGCTGGATCTGCAGTGCCTGCTGCTGCACCAGCGCCGACAGTTCGGCCTGGCTCAACGGGGCCGGGGCGGACTGTGCCCCGGCATGGCCGCTGGCCAACAGCAGGCCGAGCGCGACCGACAGCGCTGCGCGGGGCAGCACGGTGTGCGTGTTCATGGATTCTCTCTCCGGCCAGCCGGCCCCCTGGCCTGGCGCTGGCCTGTTGCGGTGGTGCGGGGGAAGATCGGGGGAGGCAGCGCGCGCCGCCGGATCAGCCCGGCGGCACGGCATGCGGGCTCAGCGCAGCGTGGTCAGCTGGTGGCCTGTGCCTGGGCGTTGGGACGCCAGGTGATCAGCTTGTTCTCGACCACGTCGAGCAGGGCATCGATGACCAGCACGAAGGCGGCCAGGATGATGATGCCGGCAAACACACCCACGGCATTGAAGTTGCCTTCGGCCTGCGCGATCAGGTAGCCCAGGCCTGCCGAAGCGCCCAGATACTCGCCGATGATGGCGCCGACCACGGCGAAGCCGACCGAGGTACGCAGCGAAGACAGGATCCAGCTGGCAGCCGCGGGGAAGTAGACGTGGCGCAGCAGGTCGCTGCGGCCCGCACCGAGGATGCGCGCATTGGCCAGCACCACCGGGTTCACTTCGCGCACGCCCTGCATGGCGTTGAAGAACGTGGTGAAGAACACCAGGGTCACCGCCAGGGCCACCTTCGACCACAGGCCCAGGCCCAGCCAAAGCACGAAGATCGGTGCCAGCACGACGCGCGGGATTGCATTGAAGCCCTTGATGAAGGGATCCAGGATGCGCGCCGAGCGGCGGCTGAGGCCGAGCCAGACACCGCCGGCCACGCCCAGGCCGGTACCGATCAGGTAGCCCAGCGCGGTCTCGGTCAGGGTGATGTAGACGTGCTGGTAGAACGAGGTATCCGACAACCAGTTCCACGCCTGCTGGGCGATGGCCGTGGGCGCGGGGAAGAAGAACGGGTCGATCCAGCCCAGCGCGATGCCGCCTTCCCAGCCACCGAACACGGCGATGACCAGTGCGATCTGGATGAAACGGTCAGTCTTGGCGTGCATAGCTCTTCTCCACTTCGCCGCGCAGGCAGGCCCAGATGTCGCGGTACAGGTCGGTGAAACGTTCGTCCAGCTTGATTTCGGCGACATTGCGCGGCCGTTCCAGATCCACGTCGAAGCTGCGCACGACGCGGCTGGCCGGACCGGAGGACAGCACCACCACGCGGTCACCCAGGGCGATGGCTTCTTCCAGATCGTGGGTGATCAGGATCACCGAGCGGCGATCCTCCTGCCAAAGGCGCAGCAGCTCGTTCTGCATCAGGTGGCGGGTGTGGATGTCCAGCGCCGAGAACGGCTCGTCCATCAGGATCACCTTCGGCTCGACGATCAGCGCTTGCGCCATCTGCACGCGCTTGCGCTGGCCACCGGACAGCTGGTGCGGGTAACGGTGCTCGAAGCCGGTCAGGCCGACCTTGGCCAGCCACGCATTGGCCTTGGCCTTGCGCTCTGCCTCGGGCACGCCACGGAAGCGCAGGCCGAGTTCGACGTTCTGGTACGCAGTCTTCCACGGCAGCAGTGCGTCCTGCTGGAACAGGTAGCCGACCGACTCCTGCACGCCGCTGACCGTGCGGCCGTCGATGGCCACGTCACCGGACGAGGGCTTCAGCAGCCCCGCCACGGAATTGAGGATGGTGCTCTTGCCGCAGCCGGTGGGACCGACGATGGCGAGGAACTCGCCGTCGCCCACCTGGATATCGACATCACGCACGGCGGTGAACTCGCCGAAGGACATGGTCACCTTGTTGATGGCGACCATGGTCTGTGCAGGCTCCAGCTGCGGCGCGCCATTGAGCTGGCGCACGGTGGCATTGAGGGCCATGGGGTTACCTCCGCTTAACGTTGGGCAGCCGGCGCCGCAGCGTGGGCACGCTCGACGAAGGCATTGGTGTAGGTCCTGGACAGGTCGATGTCAGCGTTGGCGACATCCTTGTTGAACTCGCGCAGCACCTTCAGCGGCGTCTCCAGATCGGCCGCAGTGAAGTGACCGTCGGTGGTGAAGATCGCGCGGGCGTTCTCCACGGCACGCGCATAGGTGGCGCGGTCGCCGGAGACGTAGCTGTCCGGCAGTGCGGCGACGATGTCCTCGGCACTGTTGTCGGCGATGAACTTCAGGGCCATCTGCTCGGCACGGGCGATCTTCTCGGCCGCTTCCGGGCGCTGCTCCAGGAAGCTGCGGTTGGCGTACATCACCGAGGTCGGGTACAGGCCACCGTAGACCTGGCGTGCGCCCTCGTCACTGCGTGCATCGATGATGATCTTCCCGACCTTGCGCTCGGTGATCAGGGTGGCGGCGGGGTCGTAGTTCACCAGCAGGTCGATCTTGCCCTGCTCCAGTGCAGCCACCGCTGCCGCTCCCGAACCGACGCCGATCAGCGAGATGCTGTCCACCGGAATGTCATGCTGGGCCAGGAAGTGGCGGACGAAGAAGTCGGACGAGGAGCCCGGCGCGGTGATGCCGACCTTCTGGCCCTTGATCGTGTCCGGGCGGGCCGGGTCGAAGGTCGCGTCATCGCGGCCGGCCATCACCAGGCCGGAGTTGCGCGACAGCAGTACGAAGCCCACCACGTCCTTGCGCTTGGCCTGCATCTGGATGGTGTGGTCATAGAAGCCCACGGCCACGTCGGTGGAGTTGGCCACCAGCGCCTGCAGCACCTTCGAACCGCCCTGGGCGAAGTTCTCGGTCTTCACCTCCAGGCCGACGTCCTTGAAGTAGCCCTTGGAATCGGCAATGAAGAACGGCAGGTTGTTGAGGTTGTAGGACCCCACGCTGATCCGCACCGGCGTGGTGTCTGCGCTGCCGGCGGCCGTGCCCTGCGCATCGGCCCCATTCCTGCTGCACCCGGCCATGGCCAGGCCAGCCGCGCACAGCGCGGCCATGAACATCTGCTTGTACATCATCCCTCCCAGGAGTGAAGCATCTACGTTGTGGTGGCCGGCCACGCGCTGCTGCGCGGGCCCGACCGGTTTCAGGTCATGCCGCTGAAGTCCATTGGCGGGCTTGGGTGGAACAGGTCTCGGTGGTTGCGGGCGAGGTCGCGAACACGCGGCCTTCGAACAGGCGGCGGGCGGTACGGACCACGCTGGCAACCACCGGCGCATCGTCCGAGCTTCGGCTCAGGCCCACGTCCAGGGCCCCGCTCGGATGTTCGAGGGTAATGCTGCCGGGCAGGCCCAGGCATCCGACAAAAGTGTTGGCCAGCGTGCCGGGGGTGACGGCCGCCGTCGCCAGGCCAACGCCGCCGGTGATCGCCAGCGCGGTGTGGCATTGATGGGGCATGAAATATCGCACCTGCAGGTGGCCGCCGTGCTGCGGTGCAGAAAGCAGCACCGGCTTGGGGATGACCTTGTTGCCGGCGTCGGCGATGCCCATACGGGCGCCAGCTTCGATGCGCAGCGCTTCAAGACGGGCGAGGAAGCCCGCATCCGCATTCAGTTCGCCCGGCGAGGCATCGCCGCGCACGCCCATGTCCTCGGCGCGCACCAGCATCATCGGCATCGCACAGTCGACCAGGCTCACCGCCACGCCGTCGATCGTTTCCTGCGCATGCCCGCTGGGGAGCAGCTTGCCGGTACGGGCGCCGGCGGCATCCAGGAAGGACAGCCGCACCGGCGAGGCCGAGCCCGGCGCACCGGCGATCCGCGTATCACCGCGGTAGACCACCTCACCGCCCGGCGTTTCCACCGTGGCCACGATCAGCTTGCCGGTATTGACGTTGAATATCCGTACCCGGGTCTGCGGGTCCTGCGCCTGCACCAGCCCACGCTCGATGGCATAGGGCCCGACAGCGGCCAGCATGTTGCCGCAGTTCGGCGAGGTGTCGACCACCTGCTGCTCCACCCTCACCTGGGCGAACAGATAGTCCACGTCCGCGTCGGCGCGGCTGGACCGGTCGATGATCGCCACCTTGCTGGTCAGGGCGTTGCCCCCACCGATGCCGTCGATCTGCAGCGGGTGGCCCGAACCCATGACTTCCAGCAGCAGGCGGTCGCGCTGGGCGCTGTCCGCCGGCAGATCGGATGCCAGGAAGAAGGGACCCTTGGAGGTGCCGCCGCGCATGAGCACGCAGGGAATGCTGAGCAGATCGTTGGACATACGTGTGCTAGATTGATGCGTATAGGGGATGAATACCCCCTCTGTGATTCGATACTGGCATGACCAAGATTGATCTGTGAATTGCTGATTTTTGGATGATTGATACCCCATGAGCATCAATTGCGAGATTCTGGACCTTCGCGCCTTCCTCCTCGTTGCCGAGACACGCAGCTTCCACCGTGCCGCTGAAAGCCTGCATGTGTCGCAGCCGGCACTCAGCCGCCGCATCCAGAAGCTGGAACAGGCCGTCGGCTCACCGCTGCTGGAGCGCACCACGCGCAGCGTCAGCACCACCGCCGTCGGCGAGAACCTGCTGCCACTGGTGCGGCGCATGCTGGAGGAATTCGACGGCTCGCTGTTCTCATTGCGCGGCCGCGAGGACACCCGTGGCGCCACGGTGACCATCGCCTGCCTGCCGACGGCCGCGTTCTACTTCCTGCCAAGCGTGATGGCGCGCTTCCACGAAGCGCATCCCAACGTGCGGTTCCGCATCCTGGATATTCCGGCCACCGAGGGCCTGCAGGCGGTGGAACGTGGCGAAGTGGAATTCGGCATCAACTTCATGGGGGCCAACGACCCCAACCTGGATTTCGACGTGCTGGCCGAAGACCCTTTCGTGCTCGCCTGCCGCCGCGACCATCCGCTGGCCCGCAAACGCAAGGTCGAATGGGCGGACCTGGCCCAGCACCAGCTGATCACCGTGCACCGCACCAGTGGCAACCGCACCCTGCTCGATGGCGCACTGGCGCGCGAGAACCTGAAACTGAGCTGGCACTACGAGGTCACCCACCTGTCCACGTCACTGGGCATGGTCGAAGCGGGCATCGGCGTGTCGGTGCTGCCGAAGATGGCCACCCCCGATGGCGACCACCCGATCCTGGTGACCCGCCCGATCGGCAACCCGGTCGTCTCACGCACCATCGGCATCGTGCGTCGCCGCGGCGCCCTGCTCTCGCCCACCGCCGAGCGCTTCCTGCAGATGCTGATGAGCCAGTGGCGCGGCAAGCCGTGACATCGGCACTACATACAGCCCTGTAACCTTGCGTCCTGCGCCAAGGGCGTCCCGGCCCCTCCCCGCTCGGCCATACTGACGGGGATCCGGCGGCCGCGACGCCACCGTCAAATGCAAGCAGGCCTGCCACGGCGGGCCAGAGCAAGCCATCCGCAAGAGGAGTCATCCCGCATGAGCGATTCGTTCTCCACCCGCAGCCAGCTGGACGTCCGCGGCAAGACCTACGACTACTTCAGCCTTCCCACGCTCGGCAAGCGCTTCGACATCTCCCACCTGCCCTACTCGATGAAGATCCTGCTGGAGAACCTGCTCCGGCACGAGGACGGCGGCGCCACCGTCGGCCCCGACCACATCGAAGCGGTGGCGCGTTGGCAGCCCAGCGCCGAGCCGGATACCGAAATCGCCTTCATGCCCGCGCGCGTGGTCCTGCAGGATTTCACCGGCGTGCCCTGCGTGGTCGACCTGGCCGCCATGCGCGATGCGGTGGTCAAGCTGGGCGGCAAGCCCGAGCAGATCAACCCGCAGATCCCCTCCGAACTGGTCATCGACCACTCGGTGCAGGTCGATGTGTTCGGCAAGCCCGACGCACTGGACCTCAACGGCAAGATCGAATTCCAGCGCAACCAGGAACGCTACGGCTTCCTGCGCTGGGGCCAGAAGGCCTTCGACAACTTCAAGGTGGTGCCGCCCAACACCGGCATCGTCCATCAGGTGAACCTGGAAAACCTGGCCCGCGTGGTGATGACCGCCGACAAGGATGGCCGCGCCGTGGCCTACCCCGATACCGTGTTCGGTACCGACAGCCACACCACGATGATCAACGGCATCGGCGTGCTTGGCTGGGGCGTGGGTGGTATCGAGGCCGAGGCGGCCATGCTCGGCCAGCCCTCCTCGATGCTGATTCCGCAGGTGGTCGGCTTCAAGCTGACCGGCAAGCTGCCCGAGGGCGCCACCGCCACCGACCTGGTGCTGACCGTCACCCAGATGCTGCGCAAGCTCGGCGTGGTCGGCAAGTTCGTCGAGTTCTACGGCGACGGCCTGCAGCACCTGCCGCTGGCCGACCGCGCCACGATCGGCAACATGGCGCCCGAATACGGCGCCACCTGCGGCATTTTCCCGATCGATCACGAATCGCTGAACTACCTGCGCCTGTCCGGCCGCAGCGACGAGCAGATCAACCTGGTCGAGGCCTACGCCAAGGCCCAGGGCCTGTGGCACGAACCGGGCAGCGCGCCGGCCCAGTACAGCAGCACGCTGGAACTGGACATGGGAACCGTGAAGCCCTCGCTGGCCGGTCCCAAGCGCCCGCAGGACCGCGTGCTGCTGGAAGACGTGCAGAAGAACTACCGCGAATCGCTGGTTGGCCTGACCGCCAACCGCGACCGCAAGGACCCGGCCATCGCCAACTTCACCAACGAAGGTGGCGGCACGGCAGTCGGCAACGAGCAACTGGCCAAGGGCCAGGCCGACATCGAGATCGAAGGCCGCAAGCTGCGCCTGAAGGATGGCGCGGTGGTCATCGCCGCCATCACCTCCTGCACCAATACCTCCAACCCGGCGGTGATGATCGGCGCCGGCCTGCTGGCCCGCAATGCCGCGGCCAAGGGCCTGAACCGCCAGCCGTGGGTCAAGACCTCGCTCGGCCCAGGCTCGCGCGTGGTCACCGATTACCTGGAAAAAGCCGGCGTGCTGAAGGAGCTGGAGAAGATCGGCTTCTACGTGGTCGGCTACGGCTGCACCACCTGCATCGGCAATTCCGGCCCGCTGCCGGCCGAAGTCAGTGCCGGCATCGCCACGGGCGACCTGGTGGTCACCTCGGTACTGTCGGGCAACCGCAACTTCGAGGGCCGCGTGCACCCCGAAGTGAAGATGAACTACCTGGCCAGCCCGCCGCTGGTGGTGGCTTATGCCATCGCCGGCACCACCGACATCGACCTGACCACCCAGCCGCTGGGCACCGGCAGCGATGGCCAGCCGGTGTTCCTGCGCGACATCTGGCCGAGCAACAAGGAAATCGGCGACGTCATCGCCGCGACCATCGGCCCGGAGATGTTCAAGCAGAACTACGCCGACGTGTTCAAGGGCGATACCCGCTGGAACACCATCGCCTCGCCGGACGGCAACCTGTACGAGTGGAGCGACGCCTCCACCTACATCAAGAACCCGCCGTACTTCGATGGCATGACCATGCAGACCGGCAGCATCGACGACGTGCACGGCGCACGCGTGATGGGACTGTTCGGCGATTCGATCACTACCGACCACATCTCCCCGGCCGGCAACATCAAGAAGGATTCGCCGGCGGGCCGGTTCCTGCAGGAACGCGGCGTGCAGCCGGCCGACTTCAACAGCTACGGCAGCCGCCGCGGCAACGATGACGTCATGGTCCGCGGCACCTTCGCCAACATCCGCATCAAGAACCTGATGTTCGGTGGCGAGGAAGGCGGCAACACCCTGTACTACCCGGCCAACGGTGGCCAGCCGGAAAAGCTGGCGATCTACGACGCCGCCATGAAGTACAAGGCCGACAACGTGCCGCTGGTGGTCCTGGCCGGCAAGGAATACGGCACCGGCTCGTCGCGCGACTGGGCGGCCAAGGGCACTCTGCTGCTGGGCGTGAAGGCAGTCGTGGCCGAGAGCTTCGAGCGCATCCACCGCTCCAACCTGGTCGGCATGGGCGTGCTGCCGCTGCAGTTCCGCAACGGTGAGAACGCGCAGTCACTGGGCCTGGACGGCTCGGAGACGATCGACATCACCGGCCTGGAAGACGGCGCCAGCAAGCGCGCCACGGTGACCGCGACCAAGGCCGACGGCACGAAGAAGACCTTCGAGGTGTCGGTGATGCTGCTGACCCCGAAGGAAGTCGAGTACTTCCGCCACGGCGGCCTGCTGCAGTACGTGCTGCGCCAGCTGGCCAGCAAATAAGCTGGTAGCGCCGGGCCATGCCCGGCGGCGGTTGACGTGGACAACGGCCGGATCGACGTTGATCCGGCCGTTTACGCAATTTATCCTGTTTTCATATTTTTCCCGATTCATGCAATTCGCACGAAACAGGCGTAAGGTGGGCCCATAGCCCCGCTGGAGCCCCGCCATGCTTCACCTCCCCGTCCGCTTCGACCCGATCAACGAGTTGACCCACACCACCGCCTCGTCGGTCAAGGAGCACTGGCGCAAGGTCATGCAGGAGGTCCGCGACCAGCGCATGGTGGTGGTCACCAACCACAACGAGCCGCAGGCGGTCATCGTCTCCATCGAGCAGTACCGCGCCCTGCAGGCACGGGTGGAGGCACTGGAATCCTCGCTGGAGGAACTGCGCGGGCAGGCCCCGGGCCTGGCCGAACTGCGTGCCGGCTTCGACCAGCGCTTGGCCGTGCTGCAGCAGGCCCAGGCCGGTGACACCGCGCGCGCCCTGCTGCGCCGCCCGGCCCGCCTGAAGGGTCAGGTCAAGGCCGGCACGGGGCACTGATGTCGCGACCGTTCCTGTATGTCCTTGCCGGCGTCAATGGCGCCGGCAAGAGTTCGGTGGGCGGCCACGTACTGCGCGAGGCCGGGCTGGACTGGTTCAACCCGGATACCTTCGCCCGTGGCCTGCGTGAACTGTCGGGCCTGTCGCAGGCCGAGGCCAACGGCCAGGCCTGGCAGGAAGGCGTCAACCGCATCCGCGATGCCCTGGACCAGGGCCGCAACCACGCTTTCGAGACCACGCTGGGCGGCAATTCCATCGCCGCCCTGCTGCATGAAGCCAGCCACAGCCACGACGTCCTGATGTGGTTCTGCGGTCTGTCCAGCCCCGAGCAGCACATCGCACGCGTGCAGGCGCGGGTGCGCAGCGGCGGCCATCCGATCAACGAAGCCGACATCCGCCGGCGCTGGCCGCTGGCCCAGCAGAACCTGGTGCGGCTGATGCCGGTCCTGGCCCAGCTGCAGGTCTACGACAACAGCGCCGACGCCGCCCCCGGCGAGGCCGTGCCCGATCCGCAGCTGCTGCTGCAGATGGAAGGCGGCCAGGTGCTGTACCCCGAGCCCGACGACCTCGCCCAGCTGGCGGCCACGCCCGCCTGGGCCGCCCCGCTGCTGGAAGCCGCCCTCCGTCTATAAACCCGGGGTCGGATCCCTTTCCGCAGGAAAGGGCTCTGACCCCGAATCCCCACTCACACACCGCCTTCACTTTTTGTTGATTGAACGTTCAATCAACAAACGCGATACTGTCCACCTCGGGCCAACGCCCATGCCCCAGGTGAGCCGTGCCGAAGAAAGGCATCGAACTGATCCGCCGCGAGCAGCTGATCCAGGCCACCTTCCAGGTGATCCACGATATCGGCCTGGCCGACGCCACCGTGGCCACCATCGCCCGCCAGGCCGGCCTGTCCACCGGCATCGTCGCCCACTACTTCGGCGACAAGGCCGGCCTGCTCAACGCCGCGATGCGGCAGATCCTCAACGAGCTGAAAGACGCCTTCGCCCAGTACCGCACCAAAGCCGATGCAGACCCGCGGGCCCAGCTGCGCGCGCTGGTCGATGGCAACTTCGACCAGACCCAGACCAGCGGCCCGGCCATGCGTGTCTGGCTGACCTTCTGGGCGGCGAGCATGCACCAGCCGGAACTGGCCCGCCTGCAGCGCATCAACGACCAGCGGCTGTATTCCAACCTGGCCCATCAGTTCCACCGTGCGCTGCCCGCCGGACGCGCTCGCGACGCCGCCCGTGGCCTGGCCGCGATGATCGACGGCCTCTGGCTGCGCGGCAGCCTGGTCGGTGGTCCGTTCGACACCGGCGCCGCCCGCACGCTGGCCTACGCCTACATCGACTTCCAGCTGCAGCCCGAGGGCGTATAAGCAGCTTCAAGCCCTTCCCCCTTTGTCTCCAGGAGTGCCCCCATGACCGCCCTGCCCGTCCAACAGCTCTACATCCACGGCCGACGCGTCGACGCCACCAGCGGCAAGACCTTCCAGTCCATCAACCCGGCCAATGGCCAGGTCCTGGCCGAGGTGCAGATCGCCAGCCAGGCCGACGTCGAGCGCGCGGTGCAGAGCGCAGCCGAAGGCCAGAAGGTGTGGGCGGCAATGACCGCGATGGAACGCTCGCGCATCCTGCGCCGCGCCGTCGATATCCTGCGCGAGCGCAACGATGAGCTGGCCCGGCTGGAAACCCTGGACACCGGCAAGGCCCTGTCTGAAACCACCACCGTGGATATCGTCACCGGCGCCGACGTGCTGGAGTACTACGCCGGCCTGGCCACCGCTATCGAGGGCACCCAGCTGCCGCTGCGTGAGTCGAGCTTCTTCTATACCCGCCGCGAACCGCTGGGCGTGGTCGCTGGCATCGGTGCCTGGAACTACCCGATCCAGATCGCGCTGTGGAAGTCGGCACCCGCGCTGGCCGCCGGCAACGCCATGGTGTTCAAGCCCTCGGAAGTAACCCCGCTGACCGCGTTGAAGCTGGCCGAGATCTACAGCGAAGCCGGTGTGCCGGACGGCGTGTTCAACGTCGTGCAGGGTCCGGGCGGCGAGATCGGCAACTGGCTCACCGAACACCCGGTGATCGAGAAGATTTCCTTCACCGGCGGCGTGGCCACTGGCAAGAAGGTCATGGCCGCCGCCGCGTCGTCATCACTGAAGGAAGTGACCATGGAGCTGGGCGGCAAGTCGCCGCTGGTCATCTGCGATGACGCCGATCTGGACCGCGCCGCCGACATCGCGGTGATGGCCAACTTCTTCAGCTCCGGCCAGGTCTGCACCAACGGCACCCGCGTGTTCGTGCCGCGCAGCATGCTGGCCGCGTTCGAGGCCGCGGTGATCGAGCGGGTCAAGCGCATCCGCATCGGCGATCCGCAGGCCGCCGAGACCAACTTCGGCCCGATGGTCAGCTTCCCGCACATGCAGAACGTGCTGCGCCACATAGACAGCGGCAAGGCCGAAGGCGCACGCCTGCTGACCGGCGGTGGCCGTGCGGAGGAAGGCGCGCTGGCCGATGGCGCCTACGTGCTGCCCACCGTGTTCTCCGACTGCCGCGATGACATGACCATCGTCCGCGAGGAGATCTTCGGGCCGGTCATGAGCATCCTCGCCTACGACGACGAGGACGAAGCCGTGCGCCGCGCCAACGACACCACCTTCGGCCTGGCCGCCGGCGTGGTGAGCCGTGACATCAGCCGCGCCCACCGCATCATCCACCGCCTCGAAGCCGGTATCTGCTGGATCAACACCTGGGGCGAATCGCCTGCGGAAATGCCGGTCGGTGGCTACAAGCAGTCCGGCGTCGGCCGCGAGAACGGCCTGTCCACGCTGGGCCACTACACCCGCATCAAGTCGGTGCAGGTCGAACTGGGTGACTACGCCAGCGTGTTCTGATCAGCGTGCCCTGAGCCAGCCGCCCGGCGCGAACGCCGGATCGACATTCTGCCGGGAGAGTTGCGCAACGCGCGCGCATTCCGGCCCGCAGGAGAACCATCATGAGCACCCCCAACGAGTACGACTACATCATCATCGGCGCCGGTTCGGCCGGCAACGTACTGGCCACCCGCCTCACCGAGGATGCCGACGTCAGCGTGCTGCTGCTGGAAGCCGGTGGCCCGGACTACCGCCTCGACTTCCGCACCCAGATGCCGGCGGCACTGGCCTACCCGCTGCAGGGCAAGCGCTACAACTGGGCGTACAAGACCGACCCGGAGCCCTTCATGAACAACCGGCGCATGGATTGCGGCCGCGGCAAGGGCCTGGGCGGCTCGTCGCTGATCAACGGCATGTGCTACATCCGCGGCAACGCCATGGACTACGACAACTGGGCCGGCATGCCGGGCCTGGAAGACTGGACCTACCTGGATTGCCTGCCGTACTTCCGCAAGGCCGAAACCCGCGACATCGGCGCCAACGATTACCACGGCGGCGACGGCCCGCTGCGCGTGACCACGCCCAAGGCCGGCAACAACGAACTGTTCGCCGCCATGGTCGAAGCCGGCGTGCAGGCCGGCTACCCGCGCACCGATGACCTCAACGGCTACCAGCAGGAAGGCTTCGGCCCGATGGACCGCACGGTCACGCCGAAGGGCCGCCGCTCCAGCACCGCCCGCGGCTACCTGGACCTGGCCAGGCCGCGCCCGAACCTGACCATCGTCACTCACGCCCTTACCGACCGCATCCTGTTCTCGGGCAAGCGCGCGGTGGGCGTGCAGTGGCTGCACAACGACCAGCCGCGGCGCGCCACCGCCCGCCGCGAAGTGCTGCTGTGCGGCGGCGCCATTGCCTCGCCGCAGATCCTGCAGCGCTCCGGCGTCGGCCCGGCCGAACTGCTGCGCAGCCTGGACATCGATCTGGTGCACCACCTGCCCGGCGTCGGCGCCAACCTGCAGGATCACCTGGAGATGTACCTGCAGTACGAATGCAAGAAGCCGGTATCGCTGGCCCCGGCGTTGAAACTGCACAACCAGCCGGCCATCGGCGCCGAATGGCTGTTCCTGGGCACCGGCATCGGCGCCAGCAACCAGTTCGAGGCCGGCGGCTTCATCCGCAGCGACGAGGCCTTCGACTGGCCGAACCTGCAGTACCACTTCCTGCCGGTGGCCATCAATTACAACGGCTCCAACCCGATCAAGGCGCACAGCTTCCAGATGCACGTCGGCTCGATGCGCTCGCCCAGCCGTGGCCGCGTCCAGGTCGTCTCCAAGGATCCGCGCGTGCACCCCAGCATCCTGTTCAACTACATGTCGCACGAGCAGGACTGGCGCGAGTTCCGCGCGGCCATCCGCATCACGCGCGAGATCTTCGCGCAGCCGGCGCTGGCACCGTACAGCGGCCGCGAGATCTCGCCCGGCCGCGAGCTGCAGACCGATGCGCAGATCGATGGCTTCGTGCGCGAACACGCCGAAACCGCTTACCACCCCTCGTGCACCAACAAGATGGGCCACGCCGATGACCCGATGGCGGTGGTCGATGGCCAGGGCCGCGTGCACGGGCTGGACGGCCTGCGCATTGTCGACGCCTCGATCATGCCGCAGGTGGTCACGGGCAACCTCAACGCGCCGACCATCATGATCGCCGAGAAGCTGGCCGACGTGATCCGCGGCCGCACCCCGCTGGCTCGCAGCACCGCGCCGTACTACAAGGCCAACGGTGCCCCGGCGCGCAGCCGCGGCTGACGCATAAAACCCGCCGGGCACGGCCCGGCGCTACCGGTTTCCGCACCCTGATCGGTAGCGCCGGGCCATGCCCGGCGGCACCTGACGCATTTGACCAATCCGCGCCGCAAGGCCCCCTTCGCGTTTCCCCTACGGAACGGTATGCTGCTGCGAGCGGTTCTGGCGGATACTGTCCGCGCCGCACCCATCAAAACGATTCCTGGAGGGGGAATATGAGTCTGGATCGTCCCTGGCTGCAGAGCTATCCGAAAGGCGTTCCCGCCGACATCGACATCAATGAGTTCCATTCGGTAGCTTCGGTCTTCGACGCTTCCGTCGCGAAATTCCGCGACCGGCCCGCCTACTCCAGTTTCGGCAAGGTCCTCACCTACGGCGAAACCGACGCACTGGTCGAGCAGTTCGCCGCCTACCTGCTGGGTGAGCTCAAGCTCAAGAAGGGTGACCGCGTCGCCCTGATGATGCCCAACTGCCTGCAGTACCCGATCGCCACCTTCGGCGTGCTGCGCGCCGGCCTGACCGTGGTCAACGTCAACCCGCTGTACACCGCGCGCGAGCTGAAGCACCAGCTGGTCGATGCCGGCGTCAGCGCGCTGGTGGTGGTCGACAACTTCGGCGACACCGTCCAGCAGGTCATCGCCGACACCCCGGTCAAGCACGTCATCACCACCGGCCTGGGCGACCTGCTCGGCCTGAAGGGCACGATCGTCAATTTCGTGCTCAAGTACGTCAAGAAGATGGTGCCCAACTACCATCTGAAGGGCGCGGTGCGCTTCCGCCAGGCGCTCAAGCTCGGCAGCCGCCACACCCTGCCCAAGGTCGAGATCGACCACGACGACGTCGCCTTCCTGCAGTACACCGGCGGCACCACCGGCGTGGCCAAGGGCGCGATGCTGACCAACCGCAACCTGATCGCCAACATGCAGCAGGCCTCGGCCTGGATCGGCGCATCGGGCATCGAGCCGGGCAAGGAGTGGATCATCACCGCCCTGCCGCTGTACCACATCTTCGCGTTGACCGCGAACGGTCTGGTCTTCATGAAGTTCGGTGGCTGCAACCACCTGATCACCAACCCGCGCGACATGAAGGGTTTCGTCAAGGAGCTCAAGTCGGTGCGCTTCACCGCCATCACCGGCGTCAACACCCTGTTCAACGGCCTGCTCAACACGCCCGGCTTCGACACCGTCGATTTCTCCTCGCTGAAGGTCACCCTGGGCGGTGGCATGGCCGTGCAGCGTGCGGTGGCCGAGCGCTGGAAGAAGGTGACCGGGGTGACCCTGGTCGAGGCCTACGGCCTGACCGAGACCTCGCCGGCGGCCTGCATCAACCCGCTGGACCTGAAGGAATACAACGGCGCCATCGGCCTGCCGATCCCGTCCACCGATGCCTGCATCAAGGACGACAACGGCAACACCCTGGCCATGGGCGAAGTGGGCGAGCTGTGCATCCGCGGCCCGCAGGTGATGAAGGGCTACTGGCAGCGCCCTGATGAAACCGCCACCGCCATCGATGCCGACCAGTGGCTGCACACGGGCGACATGGCGAAGATGGATGAGCAGGGTTTCTTCTACATCGTCGACCGCAAGAAGGACATGATCCTGGTGTCCGGCTTCAACGTGTACCCTAACGAAGTCGAGGACGTCATCGCGATGATGCCGGGCGTGCTGGAAGTGGCCGCTGTCGGCGTGCCGGACGAGAAGTCCGGTGAAGTGGTGAAGGTGGTCATCGTGAAGAAGGACCCGAACCTGACCGCGGAAATGGTCAAGGAACATGCGCGGGCCAACCTCACCGGTTACAAGCACCCCAGAATCGTAGAATTCCGAAAAGAGCTGCCGAAGACCAACGTGGGCAAGATCCTGCGTCGTGAACTTCGCGATACGCCCGCCCCGTAAGGGTTCTCGGACAGAGGTGAAGAACAGGCCCGGGTCGGCGACGACCCGGGTCTTCTGTTTGCGCGGGGGCGGGTTTCCCGCCGCTTGCGGGCGGTTCACAGGGAGTGCATAGAATCACTCGCCGCCGCACGTTCAGCTTGCCCCCTCACTATTCTCCGTCCGCTCTGCGGTCGGCCGGACGGTCATACGGAGAACACCCATGTCTGCAGTCCATCCCTTCATCGCCCGTCCCTCGCGCCACCCCACCCTGCGCGTGAGCGAGGAGCCGGAACGAAACGTCTACTGGATCCACATGCACGCGCACCTTGCCGAACAGCCGGGTCGCCCCTGCTTCGCCTCGCGCCTGGTGAACGATATCGTCGACTACCAGCGTGACCTGGGCGAACGACTCTCGGCGTCGCATGTCCTGTCGCCGCATGTGGTACTGGCGTCGGACAGCGATGTCTTCAACCTGGGCGGCGACCTGGAGCTGTTCTGCCGCCTGATCCGCGAAGGCGACCGTGCCCGCCTGCTCGACTACGCGCAGCGCTGCGTGCGGGGCGTGCACGCCTTCCACGCCGGGCTGGGCGCACGCGCCCACAGCATTGCCCTGGTGCAGGGCAACGCCCTGGGCGGCGGCTTCGAAGCTGCGCTGAGCTGCCACACCATCGTGGCCGAGGAAGGGGTGCTGATGGGCCTGCCAGAGGTGCTGTTCGACCTGTTCCCCGGCATGGGAGCCTACTCGTTCCTGTGCCAGCGCATCAGCCCGCGCCTGGCTGAGAAGATCATGCTGGAGGGCAACCTCTACACGGCCAGCGAACTGAAGCAGATGGGCCTGGTCGACGTGGTGGTGCCGGTCGGCGAAGGCGTTGCGGCCGTGGAACAGGTCATCAAGGACAGCAAGCGCATCCCGCATGCCTGGGCCGCCATGCGCCAGGTCAACGAGATCGCCACCCAGGTGCCCCTGCACGAAATGATGCGGATCACCGAAATCTGGGTGGACACCGCCATGCAGCTCGGCGAGAAGTCCCTGCGCACGATGGATCGACTGGTGCGGGCGCAGGCACGCCGCAATGGGGATGGGGCCTGAACCCCGCGCGGATCAGGAAGGCGATCGCTCGCCACCGTCCTGCCGGACAACGCCGGCAATACGTGCGTCGAGCGCCTTCCTGCCGCTGCGCAATGCAGCGGCCAGACCGGAGACACGGACGCTCCACTCGGCCTTGAGCTGCCAATCGGCCATCCGCATCAGTTCACCACTGGTGGCCGCCACCTGCACCAGACCCAGGTTGCTGGTGACCCCGCGCAGGGCATGGGCTCGCTCACGGAACTCTTCCCAGTCCTGCTGCTCGGCACTGCTCTGGATATGCTTCATGCACAGATCGACGTCGGCCAGGCACTGGTCGATGAACTTGCGCTCGAAGCCATCGCCCATGCCCAATGAAGCGAGTTCGTCCAGCACGGCCGGATCGAACACGCCGTTGCTGACCACCTGCGGTGGCACTGCTTCCAGGCTGGTACCGGCGCGGACGTTGGCCGCAACGTCCGCCAGGACATCGAGCAGGCGCGTGGCCACCACCGGCTTGGCCAGGAAGGCGCGCGCGCCGGCCTGCTCGCAGCTGCGGATGGATTCGGGCGTGACATCGGCACTGAGGACCATCACCGGCACATACGGCATGCCGCTGGCATGCATCACCCGCAGCTGCTTGAGCAGATCCAGGCCACTCATGCCGGGCATGTGCAGATCGACGATGGCCGCATCGAAACTGGCCTGTTCCAGCGTGTCCAGCACCTGCTCACCGCCGTTCACGCAGGTCACCTTGTGCCCGGCTTTCTCCAGCAGGCGCTGCAGGACCATGCGGTTGGCTTCGTGGTCATCGGCCACCAGCACGCGCAGGCTGCGGACCCGCGCGCGGTGGCGCAGGAACGGATTGGAGAAGGCGATGACATTGCCGCCCTCCTCGGAAGGCGTGGCCACGTCCTCGGTCACGCTGGCCGGCTCCAGCTCCAGTTCCACCCAGAACAGGCTGCCGCGTGGCAGATTGGGCGCATACCCCACCTGGCCGCCCATGGATTCCACCAGGCCCTTGGCGATGGTCGTGCCCAGGCCGGTGCCTTCGTGGCGCCGGGCCAGGCCGACGTCGGCCTGCTCGAAGGGCTCGAACAACCGGCCGCGCATCGCAACCGGCACGCCAATGCCGCTGTCGAGGATCTCGAACCGCAGACGCATGCGGTTGCCGCCACCGGGCGCCGGTTGCCCCATCACCCGCAGATGGACGAAACCGCTGTCGGTGAACTTGACCGCGTTGCCCATCAGGTTGAGCAGGATCTGCTGCAGATGGCCCGCATCGCCGTACAGGCGCAGCGGAACGTTCTCGTCCACCATCACCCGGTACTCCAGGGATTTGGAGCGGGTCTGCGGGGCCAGGATCAGATTGATCGCCTGCAGCACATTGGCCAGTTCGAACTCGTTGCGCTCCACGCGCACCTTGCCCGCTTCAATGGCCGAAATGTCCAGCACCTCCTCCACCAGCACCAGCAGGCTGCGGGTCGAGGCCTGGATGGTGCTCAGGCATTCGCGCTGCTCATCGTCCAGGCGGGTGGTGGCCAGTACCTCGGTCATGCCGGCCAGGCCGTTCAGCGGCGTGCGGAACTCATGGCTCATGTTGGCCAGGAAGCGGCTCTTGGCTTCGTTGGCCTGGCGCGCCTCGGCCACCGCGCGGGTCAGCGCGCGCAGCAGCGAATCGAAGTACAGCGGGATGGCACCCAGGCCCAGCAGCAGGCCCCAGCCCAGGTACTCGTGAGCGCGCCAGTAAGGCGACAGCACCACCGTGCACAGGAAGGCCACAAAGCCCATCGCCGTGGCCACGCGCAGATAGGTGCTGCCATAGCGCATGCCGTTGCCGATGGTCACCCACAGCATGACGGCATACAGCGGCGCGGCAGGCTCGCCCTGGATGGTCATGATCCAGGCCATGCAGGTGTAGTCGGTGAGCATGCCGATCACCCGGCGTACATGCGACGCACGCGGCTGCAGCAGGATCGCCGCCAGCAGGCCAGCGGAGATCGTCAGTTCGAACGCCAGGATCAGCCAGGTCGCCGTCAGCGTGTCACCGCCCCCGCTGAAGGAGCGCCAGCCGAGGTAGCTGATGAACAACGCGGTGATGACGATGCGGATCAAGTTCTGCGCATGCTCGCTGTCCTCGCGGCCGGCAAGGCGCTGTTTCAGCCGGCGCAGCAGCGAAGGGGATGGCAGGGGCGAGGTTGCGGAGGTATCCATGGGCGTAAGGGGGGCATCCGTCGGCACATCAGTGGAAAGCGGCACCGGGCAGCCGGTGCCGTACCTGCCACGTACGCGGCATGTGGTACTGGCAGGCGGCCCCCGCAGGTTCCTGCGCCGGCCGGTGTTTCAACCGTGGACGCAGGCCCTGCATGTCACCCGACCGGTCGGGCGGATGCCGTCGAGTGCTGGGCGCAGATGTCCGCCAGCTGCTTGCGCCCACGCATCAGCGCGTCGACACAACGCGGGTCGAACAGACGACCGCGCTGGGCGTACAGATAAGCCAGGGTAGCTTCCATGGTCCATGCTTCCTTGTAGGGACGTGGTGAGATGAGCGCGTCGAACACATCGGCGACCGCAACGATACGCGCTTCCAGCGGAATCGCGTCGCCGACCAGGCCATCGGGATAGCCGCTGCCGTCATAGCGTTCGTGGTGGCGCAGCGCGATCAGCGCGCCGACCTGGATGAAGCGGTTCTGGCTGCCACTGAGCAGTTCGTGGCCGATGCGCGGGTGCCGGCGCATGATCGCCAGCTCCTCGTCGTTGAGCTTGCCCTGCTTGAGCAGCACCGCATCGGGAATGGCGATCTTGCCCATGTCATGCAAGGGGGCGGCCATCTCGATCAGCTTGACCTCTTCCTCGGGCAGGCCCAACTGCTCGGCGATCAGCCCGGCCACGCGCGCCATGCGCTCGAGGTAGGCACTGGTGCCGGCATCACGGAACTCGATGGCGCGCGCCAGCCGCGAAAGGGTCTCGCGTTCGCGCTCTTCCACCTCGTGCATGCTGGCCAGCAGCCGCTGTTCCAGCGACAGCGCTCGTTGCTTCACGTTCTCGGATTGCTGGCGCAGCTGCAGCAGGTTGTAGCAGCGCGCACGCAGTTCGCGCGGCCGGATCGGCTTGACCAGGAAATCGATCACGCCCGCCTCCAGCGCGGCCTGCCGGATCGGCTCGTCGCCGACCACGGTGATCAGGATCACCGGGATGTCGCGGTGCTTGGGCAGCCGGCGGAAACGGCGGGCGAACTCCAGCCCGTCCATCTCCGGCATGCGGTAATCCAGCAGCAGCAGATCGACCGGGTACGACTCGCACCACGCAAGCGCGGTGAGCGGATCACCGAAGTCGTGCACGCTCAATTCGGGCGCGATGTCTTCAATGACATGGCGCAGCATCGTCCTTGCGGACGTCTGGTCGTCGACAATGACGATGTTCAAGGCGTTCTCTGCCTGCCTTCTCGACCACGCTGGAAGATCAGCCAGCGAGGATACCCCGCCGCTGTGCACACTGGCACCCTGCATCGGCACGACTCCCGTCACGAGCTCCCCGGTTCATGATCGTCGTCACAATGTGAAGCGGGTTCTCCACATCGACGCTTCTCTACATCGACCCTCACTAACCCCATCGAGCGATAGCGGGTGTCAAGGCCGTGCAACAACCATACGCCGAAGGCGGATCGCGTCAATGGCGCCGCCCGGATCCGGGACGGCGCGCACAGTGGGAGCGGAACTGCGTCTTACTGCTCGGGACGCATGTAGGGGAACAGCAGGACGTCGCGGATCGAACTGCTGCCGGTCAGCAGCATCACCAGGCGGTCCACGCCGATGCCCAGGCCGCCGGTCGGCGCCATGCCGTACTCCAGCGCACGGATGTAATCGGCGTCGTAATGCATGGCCTCGTCGTCGCCGCCTTCCTTCGCGGCCACCTGGGCCTGGAAGCGCTGCGCCTGGTCTTCGGGGTCGTTCAGCTCGGAGAAGCCGTTGGCCAGCTCCTTGCCGTTGACGAACAGCTCGAAGCGGTCGGTATAGCCCGGATCGTTGTCGCTGGCACGGGCCAGCGGCGAGACCTCCACCGGGTGGTCGGTGATGAAGGTCGGTTGGATCAGGGTGTGCTCGACGGTCGCTTCGAAGATCTCCAGCAGCAGCTTGCCCCAGCCGTAGGACGGCTTGACGCGGATATTCAGGCGCTCGCAATGGCGCAGCAGCGCCTCGCGGTCGGTGCAGTCGGCGGCCGAGATTTCCGGGTTGTGGTGACGCACCGCCTCGTCCATGCGCCAGCGGCGGAAGGCCGGGCCCAGGTCGATCTTCGCGCCGTCCCACTCCACTTCGGTGCCACCGTTGACGGTGGTGGCCACGTCACGGATCACGCCTTCGGTCAGGTCCATGATCTCGTTGTACGTGGCATAGGCCTCGTACAGCTCCATCATGGTGAATTCCGGGTTATGGCGGGTGCTGACGCCTTCGTTGCGGAAGTTGCGGTTGATCTCGTAGACGCGCTCCAGGCCACCCACGGTCAGGCGCTTGAGGTACAGCTCCGGCGCCACGCGCAGGTACAGGTCCAGGTCCAGCGCGTTGTGGTGGGTGGTGAACGGCTTGGCCGCCGCGCCGCCGGGGATGTAATGCATCATCGGCGTCTCGACTTCGAGGAAGTCGCGGTTGTCCAGCCACGCACGCATGGCGCGGATGATCTTGGAGCGCTTGATGAAGACCGCGCGCGACTCCGGCGTCACGATCAGGTCGACGTAACGCTGGCGGTAGCGCTGCTCGACGTCGGCCAGGCCGTGCCACTTGTCCGGCAGCGGGCGCAGCGACTTGGTCAGCAGACGGATCGATTCGGCCTTGACCGACAGCTCGCCGGTCTTGGTACGGGTCAGGGCGCCTTCGACGGCGATGATGTCGCCCACGTCCCAGCCCTTGAAAGCGGTGTAGGCGTCGCCCAGGGCGCCGCCCTGCAGGAACAGCTGGATGCGGCCGGATTCGTCCTGGATCTGGGCGAAGCTGGCCTTGCCCATGATGCGCTTGGCCATCAGGCGGCCGGCCATCTTCACCTGGCGGCCATTGCCTTCCAGGGCCTCGGCGGTCCAGGTCCCGGCATCGGCGAATTCGGCCTGCAGCTGCCCGGCGAAGTCCTCGCGACGGAAGTCGTTCGGGTACGCGATGCCCTGCCCACGCAGCGCTTTGAGTTTCTCACGGCGCTCGGCGATCAACTTGTTTTCGTCGACGGGGGGGGTATCGGTAGCTTCGCTCATGGATCTGCGGGAATCGTGTAGTGGGAGGGGGGTACAGCGCCCGGCGCAGCCGGTTGGACAGCATACCAAAACCGCCCTCCCCGGGCCCCGCCGGCCTCCCCTGCTCTGGTAGTCGCCAACCTTGGTCGGCGGTCCCTGTGTCGACCAAGGTCGACACCTACCAGGGCGCGCGCGGGGTAAGTCTCAGGCATTCCCGGGGAACGCCTGCCGCAGCTCCTCCACCAGCACCCGCTGGTTCTCCGAGTAGTCCACCGGCACCGAGACCAGATGCACCCCGCCCTCGTTGAACGCCGCTTCCAGGGTCGGGATGAACTGCTCGATGGCCGTCACCTCATGCCCCTTGCAGCCATACGCCTCGGCGTACTTCACGAAGTCCGGGTTGCTGAAGGTCATGCCGTAGTCGGTGAAACCATCCACCGCCTGCTTCCAGCGGATCATGCCGTAGGCACCGTCGTTGAGGATCAGCACCACCAGGTTCAGGCCCAGCCGCCGCGCCGTCTCCAGCTCCTGGCTGTTCATCATGAAGCCGCCATCGCCACAGACCGCCAGCACCCGCCGCTCGGGATAGAGGATCGAGGCCATGATCGCCGACGGCAGGCCCGCGCCCATCGTCGCCAGCGCGTTGTCCAGCAGCAGCGTATTGGCCACCTGGGTGCGGTAATTGCGCGCAAACCAGATCTTGTACATGCCATTGTCCAACGCCACGATGCCGTCCGGCGGCATCACCTGGCGCACGTCATGTACCAGTCGCTGCGGGGTGAATCCCGCTTCCTCGGCACGGTCGGCAAGGTGCTCGAGGATGGTCGTGCGCAGCGGCAGCAGCGCATCGGCATGCGGCACGGCGCCTTCGATGCGGTCGGCCAGCTGGGTCAGCGAGCGGCCGATATCGCCGATCACCTCCACCTGTGGGAAATACACCTGCTCCACCGCGGCCTGCGAATAGCCGATATGGATGACGGTCGGGCCGCCCGGACGCATCACGAAGGGCGGCTTCTCGGTCACTTCGTGGCCGATGGTCACGATCACGTCGGCCTGGTCGATGGCCATGTGCACGTAGTCGCGCTCGGTCAGCGCCGCAGTACCCATGTACAGGCCCGAGCCGCCCGCCACCGCGCCCTTGCCCATCTGCGTGGTGAAGAACGGGATGCCGGCGCGCTGCACGAACGCGGACAGTGCTTCGCTGGACTGCGGGCGCGATGCCGCCGAGGCGATCATCAGCAGCGGCCGCTTGGCACCGCGGATGATCTCCGCCGCGCGGTCCTGCGCTTCGGGGCTGGCAATCGGCCGGTCCACCGCGTGGGTGGGAATGAGGGAAACGCCCTCCACCTCGCTGGCGGCGATGTCCTCGGGCAGCTCCAGCAGCACCGGGCCCGGGCGCTCCTCCTGGGCCACTCGGAAGGCCTCGCGGACGATGATCGGGATGGTGCGCGCCGAGACGATCTGCCGGGCCAGCTTGGTCAGCGGCTTCATCGTGCTGACGATGTCCACGATCTGAAAGCGCGCCTGCTTGCTGGCGACGATGCCCTTCTGGCCTGTGATCATGATGACCGGCCACGCCCCCAGCAGCGCATAGGCCGCGCCGGTGGTGAAGTTCAGCGCGCCCGGGCCGAGCGTGGCCAGGCACACGCCCGGCTTGCCGGTCAGGCGCCCGTAGGTGGCGGCCATGAACACCGCCGCCTGCTCGTGGCGGGTGATGACCAGCTCGATGCTGGAATGGCGCAGCGACTCGACCACGTCGAGGTTTTCTTCGCCGGGAATACCGAAAATGCGCTCGACGCCTTCGTTCTCAAGTGCGGCGACAAGCAGATCTGAACCCTTGGACATTGGAGTGCCGTCCTTTTCGCTGGACTGATGGTGGATCGTTGCAGGAAGGGTGGAAGCCGCGCGTCAACGCTTGTCGAACCAGACCGTCTGCGCGTTGACGAATTCACGGATGCCGAAGTGCGAGAGCTCGCGGCCGAAGCCGCTCTTCTTCACGCCGCCGATCGGCACGCGCGGGTCGGAGGCCGAGAAACCGTTGACGAACACGCCGCCGGTCTGCAGCTGCCGCGCCAGCTGCATGGCCCGTTCATGGTTGCCGGTCCACAGATTGCCGCTGAGGCCGAACTCGCTCTGGTTGGCCAGCTCCACCGCATGGTCGGCGTCGCGGGCGCGGCTGATCGAGGCCACCGGCCCGAAGGTCTCGGTATCGAAGGCCTGCATGCCCGGCTCGACCCCGGCCAACACGGTGGGCGCGTAGAAGCTTCCCGGGCGATCCAGCTGATGGCCACCGACCAGCAGCTGCGCGCCGGCATCGACCGAGGCGCGTACCTGCGCATCGAGCTGCTCGAGCAGGTCCTGGCGGGCCATCGGGCCGATGCGGTTGCCGGCTTCGCGGCCATCACCGATGGTCAGCGCCTGCACCTTCCGGCAGAACTGCGCCACGAACCGCTCGTAGACAGCCTCTTCGACGATGATCCGCTTGCCAGCGATGCACACCTGCCCGGTGTTCTGGAAGCGCGAGGCCACGGCCGCATCGACGGCGGCGTCGAGATCAGCATCGGCGAGCACGATGAAGGGGTCGGAGCCGCCCAGTTCCAGCACCACCTTCTTCAGCGCCTGCCCGGCCTGGGCGGCGATGCTGCGACCGGCGGCGACGCTGCCGGTAAGGGTGACGGCGGCGATGCGGTCATCGGCGATGGCGGCACTGGTGCCCTCGCGGCTGATGTTGGCGGCGATGAAGGTGCCGTCCGGCAGGCCGGCTTCGCGCCAGGCGGCATCCAGCAGCTGCGCGGTGCCGACGATGTTCTCTGCCGGCTTCAGCAGGAAGCCGTTGCCGCCCATCAGGATCGGCACGGCCGCGCGCATCACCTGCCAGTACGGGAAATTCCACGGCATGATGCCCAGCACCACGCCCAGCGGCAGGTAGGACACGTAGGCCTTGTCGTCGGGCACCTGGGTGGGCTCGTCGCGCAGGAACTGCGCACCGTTGTCGGCGTACCAGTCGCACAGCAGCGCGCACTTCTCGATCTCGGCCAGCGATTCGGCGTGGACCTTGCCCATCTCGGCGGTGGCCATCGCGGCCAGCGGCTCGCGGTCGCGGCGCAGGACGGCGGCCATGGCGCGCAGCACGGCAGCGCGCGCGTCCAGCGGCTGCGTGCTCCAGGCGGCGAAGCCGGCCTGGCCGCGCTGCAGGAGGTCTTCCAGTTCAGCGGCGGTGGCGAAGGGGTGGCTGGCGATCTGCTGGCCGGTGGCCGGATCGCGGGAGATGGCGGTGGTGGGGGCAGCGGACATGCAGGTCTCCTGTTGTCTCGACAACGGGCCGGCGGCCCGTGTCCTGGACAGGAATGTGGACCTGTTCGATGGCAGCAACAAGGCGTCTGCTCATCCTGTGACCTGCACTTACCTGTATAGGGAGGGGGTTATGGCAGGGCTGCGCCCTGCACCCGCTCAATGCAACGTCAACGTCAAACGCGTGCATTCCGTGGGTTGGCGGGGCGGGTCCGGTTGAGGGGGACGCTGCAAGTACGTCCATGTAAGCTCGGTCGCCGCTTGCTCGTGTGCGCTGTCCTGCGCACACGGCAAGACCTGGGTTGGGCGTCCTGCCCAACCCGCCCGAGGCATGCCTCGGGCCCATGCGGCTCACGCCCCCTCAACCGGACCCACCCCGCCTTCGACAGTTCTCCGCGATCTGTTGGAACGGCGTTCTGCTTTGGTGGGTGGCGACCATTGGTCGGCACGGATGAACTCAATTGATATCGGATGTAAAAATCGTGTCGACCAAGGTCGACACCTACCAAAAGCCGCTACTGCCAGTAGATCCACGCCATGCGTGGATGACTCATTCGATATCCGACAGAGGTGCCGATCAACGGTCGGCACCTACCAACGGCCGCCGGTCAACTGTCGAAGGCGGGGCACTGTGGGTTTGCGGGGTGTGAGCCGCATGGATGCGGCGACCAAGCCTACAAGGACGTATTTACGGCGTCCCCGCAAACCCACAGTGCCCCGCCATCCCACGGAATGCCCGCTGTTGCTGTTGCTGTTGCTTCGGCTTTTCCAGGTGCAGGGCTGCAAGCCCTGCCGAACACCCCACCTACTTCCGCGGCAGGTAAGTCACCAGCGAAAGATCGTGCCGGCTCTCCGGCACCAGCGCCACGTACTGCAGGTCCAGCAACCCGCGCGTGGGATGCATCAGCTTCTTCGCCCCCTCGTCGAAACGACGGACGTCATGCTCCGGCCACCACAGGCGGAACTGCTCGCTCTGCGCCGAAATGTCCTCGGCCAGCGCCAGGAACGGCGCCTTGTCCGGCGCCTGCGCCATCGCCGCACGGAACCCGGCCAGCAGACCGCGGCTCATTTCTTCCCAGTTGAGGATGCGTTCGCGGTAAGGCGCGTACAGGAACATCAGCCACAGCGTGTTCCGCTGGTTCGACGGGAACTGGCTGTAATCCACGAACAGGTCGGCGATGGCCTCGTTCCAGGCCAGGATGTCGAAGCGCGTGTTGCGTACGTAGGCCGGGATCGACTGCATCGCCTCCACCAGCTGGCGCAGGCCGTCGGTCACGCTTTCGTCCGGCGATTCCAGCGGCACCCCGTAACCGGACAACGCGAAGGCATACGCGCGCTCGTCATCGCTCAGGCGCAGCACCTTGGCCAGGCGCTCAAGCACTTCGGGCGAGGCACGTACTTCGCGGCCCTGCTCGATCCAGGTGTACCAGCTGACACTGACCCCGATGGCCAGCGCCACTTCCTCGCGCTTGAGGCCCGGGGTGCGCCGACGCCCGGCCGGCAGGCCAAGCGTGGCGGGGTCGACACGGGCGCGGCAGGCTTTCAGGAAGCCGCCCAGTTCCTTGCGTTCACTCTCGCTGCGCATCATCGCTACCGCCGCACGTGTTGTAGCGTCGAGCCATGCTCGACGGATCTGCTACTGCGCCAACAGCAGCCGAGCATGGGCTCGGCTCTACCGGAAGCGTGGTTAGCCACCCTCGGCATTGCGCACAAGGGCGATGACATCCGCGCAGGCGCCTGGATCAGGCATCGATGCGCTTGGAACCCACGGCCAGGCCGGCCTTCAGGCTGGCCTCGACGAACTCGTCCAGGTCACCGTCGAGCACCTTCTGCGTGTCTGAACGCTCGATGCCGGTGCGCAGGTCCTTGATACGGCTCTGGTCGAGCACGTAGTTGCGGATCTGGCTGCCCCAGCCGATGTCGGACTTGGTGGCTTCCACCGCGTCCTTCTCGGCGTTGCGCTTCTGGATCTCCAGCTCGTACAGCTTGGCGGCCAGCATCTTCATCGCGTTGTCGCGGTTCTGGTGCTGGCTGCGGCCGGTCTGGCATGCCACGACGATGTTGGTCGGGATGTGGGTGATACGCACCGCCGATTCGGTCTTGTTCACGTGCTGGCCACCGGCACCGGACGAACGGTACACGTCGGTACGCAGGTCGGCTGGGTTGATGGTGATATCGATGTTGTCATCGATTTCCGGCGACACGAACACCGAGGTGAAGCTGGTGTGGCGGCGGTTGTCCGAGTCGAACGGCGACTTGCGCACCAGGCGGTGCACGCCGGTCTCGGTCTTCAGCCAGCCATAGGCGTAATCGCCTTCCACGCGCAGCGTCGCCGACTTGATGCCGGCCACGTCGCCGCCGGAAACTTCCATCAGCTCGGTCTTCCAACCGCGCGATTCGCACCAGCGCAGGTACATGCGCAGCAGGATTTCCGCCCAGTCCTGGGCTTCGGTACCACCGGCACCGGCCTGGATGTCGACGAACGCGGCGGCATTGTCCATTTCGCCGGAAAACATGCGCTGGAATTCCAGCTTCTCGACGTGCGCCTGGTGCTTGTCCAGATCGGCGACCACGGCCAGGGCGGTATCTTCGTCCTGTTCGGATTCAGCCAGTTCCAGCAGTTCGGTCGCATCGGTCAGGCCGTCGAGCACCGCGGCGATGCCGCCCACGGTCTTCTCCAGGCTGGAGCGTTCACGGCCCAGGTTCTGCGCGTATTCGGCATTGTTCCAGACGTCGGGGCTTTCCAGCTCCCGCGTTACTTCCTCGAGACGCTCTTTCTTGGCGTCGTAGTCAAAGATACCCCCTGAGCGACACCACACGATCGGTCAGATCGGTGATGCGCTGGCGGACAGGATTCAGTTCGATCATGTCGGCGGTCATGCACTAGATAGATGACTGCCAATGATACCGCAGGCTCCCTCCCCCGCGCGAGGCAGGACGGGTCCTGTGGCACCGCTTCACATCCGTCCACATCATCCCGGTAGACTTCCCGACCGCCGCGGGAACAGGGGCCACGCGGACCATCCCAACCCCAAGGAGCACCAATTCAATGACGAGCCTCCGTTCCACCCTGTGCCTGGCCGCCTGCCTGCTCGCCGCCAACGCCTCGGCCATCGACCTGAAGAGCCTGAGCAGCACCGGCCTGAAGGCAGGCAAGGCGCTGACCCTGTCCGACGCCGAGGTCTCCCAGGCGGCCGATCAGGCGTGCGCCTACATGGACAAGGAAAACCAGGTGGTGACCGGCAACGATCCCTATGCCCAGCGCCTGGCCAAGATCACCCAGGGCCTGGCCAACGAAGACGGGCTGAACCTGGACTTCAAGGTCTACCACACCGCCGACGTCAACGCCTGGGCCATGGCCAACGGCTGCGTGCGCGTCTACACCGGCCTGATGGACATGGCCAGCGACGACGAGATCCGAGGCGTGATCGGCCATGAAATCGGCCATGTGAAGCTCGGCCACAGCAAGTCCAAGATGCGCACCGCCCTGCTCGCTTCGGCGGGTCGCGAGGGACTGGCCGCGTCCGGCAACGGCAACCTGACCCAGCTCAGCCAGGGCCAGCTCGGTGAACTGGGCGAGAGCTTCATCAACGCCCAGTTCTCGCAGAAGGAAGAGAGCGCTGCCGACGAGTACGGCTATCAGTTCATGAAGCGCCACAGCTACGACCCGGCTGCCCTGGCCAGCATGTTCCGCAAGCTGTCCAGCAAGGGCGGCCTGATGTCCTCGCATCCCGGGTCGGATGCCCGCGCCGCGCGTATCGAGTCGATGATCAAGAAGGACAGGAAGTAATCCGCAGGCGGGCGGGCCTCCAGGCCCGCCCGCTCAGGATCCGCCCAGCGCCTGCCGCAGCAGCGGCAACTGCCGCCGGCTGCACGGCACCTTCGCGCCGTCAGCCATGTGCAGCAGGGCCTCGCCGCCGTCCAGCGGCTCGATCGAACGCAGCTGGCCGCGGTGGATCAGCCAGCTGCGGTGCGGACGCAGGAACACGGCCGGATCCAGCCGCTGCTCCAGCACCGCCATGGTGATGCGCAGCGGGTAGTCGTGGCCGCGAACCCGCAGGTTCACGTAGTTGCCGGCGGCCTGGGCGTACTCCACATCGCCGGTGGCGACCAGGAACTCCTTGCCCAGCTTGCGCACCAGGAAGTGCTGCGGGCGCTCGACCGGTTCAACCGGAGGACCGTCGTCGGGCGTTGCCAGCAGGTGCGCCTCACCCTGGCGCTGGCGGCCAAACCAGGCCACCGCATGCACGGCAATCACCAGCAGGCTGTAGGTCTGCACGTCCTTGAAGAACTCGTAGAACCACTGCGCCGGCCAGTCGCCATAGGTGTAGTGCTGACCAATCAAGGAAAAGGCCAGCTTGCGCAGCAGGACCATGGCGCTGACGTGCAGCAGCCACCAGGCAATGCCACCCAGCACATAGACACCGATCCGGCGGCGCCAGGTGTCGGCATGGAGTGGCCAGCGCCGTGCGGCCGCATGCAACAGCGCCAGCAGGCCGAGGCTGGCCAGCGCACTGCTGAACTCCTCAACCGAGGTCGCCCCGCCAGGAAGGCCTCGCCGTCCCGCACCGCCCGCATCCACTTGACCAGCACATTGGCGACCGCAGTGCCCAGGAACAGCGCTGCCCAGAACGCAGCGGTCAGCACAGGGCGATGGGGCCGCTCTGCAACAGGGGCGGACAACGCCGCCGTATCTTCATTTTCCATCCCGCCATTGTTGCCCATCCGGCCCCGCGCGCATCCGCCATTGGTCCCTGCCACCCCACCATTGGCCCCAACGCGGCCACCATTGCGCCCCTCCCGCTGGCGTCCAGGGCCTGGCAGGCGGAGGCTGCAGCTTCTTTCCGATGCCCGCCGCCCATGCACCGTCGCCACGATCTGGACACCCTTCGCATCGCCGCCTTTGCGCTGCTGATCCTCTACCACGCCGCCATGGCTTATGTGGCCGGCTGGGATTTCCACCTCAAGAGCGCTTACACCGCCGAATGGCTGCAATGGCCGATGATCGCGATGAACCGCTGGCGGATGCCGCTGCTGTTCGCCATCAGCGGCATCGCCCTGGGCCTGTCACTGCCCGAGCATGGACGAGTGCGCAGCACGCTGCGCCGCTGCTGGCGCCTGTTGTTGCCACTGCTGTTCGGCATCGTCGCGGTGGTGTCCCTGCAGGCCTACTACGAAGCTCTGGACAAGGGCGATGTAGCACCGGGGCTGGCCCAGTTCCTGTGGCGCTACTGGCAGTTCAAACCTTGGCCTGGCGCACATTTCACCGGCGCCGAGTTCGGCTTTACCTGGAACCACCTCTGGTACCTGGCCTACCTGCTGCCCTACACCGTGCTGGCGGTGGTGCTGGCCAGCCTGCTGCGCCCGATGCGCAAGGTGCTGCCCACGTGGCAGCTGAGTGACCGCCTGCTGGGCGGGATGCTGGTGGTACTGCCGGTGACCTGGCTGTCTTGGGCAGTGCTGGTCGTGCTGCCGCGCTGGCCGCCGACCCATGCACTGGTGAACGACGCCTATGTGCATGCCGAGTCGCTGCCGCTGTTCCTGGGCGGCTTCCTGGCGGCACGCTGGCAGCGTGGCTGGGAGCTGCTGGTGCGCGGGCGCCGACTGACCCTGGCGCTGGCCGTGCTGGGGCTGTGCCTGGAACTGGGCATCCGCGCACTGGCCCGGCTGCCGCACGTGGGCGATCTCGACGCCTGGGTACTGGCACTGCCGTGGGCCCAGACCGAACGCGTCGGCCGCGCGCTCTATACCTGGTGCATGCTGCTGGCGCTGTTCGGCTGGGCCCGGGTGCTGCTGTCCCGCCCGTGGCCAGGCCTGGGCTATTGCCGGGAGGCGGTGTTCAGCTGGTACATCCTGCACCAGACCGTGCTGATCGCGCTGCTGTATGCACTGCGCCCACTGCAACTCGGCCCATGGCTGGAACCTTCCCTGCTGGTGGCCGGCACCGTTGGCGGCTGCCTGCTCATCCACGAACTGCTCATCCGTCGCGTGCGCTGGCTGCGCCCGCTGTTCGGCCTGCGCAACGACGCGTCATCGCTGCCCGTGGCACGTGTTGCACCGGTGTAGAGCCGAGTCCACACTCGGCTGCTTTGGCCCGGTCCTGTAGAGCCGAGCCCATGCTCGGCTGCTCCGGTCGTGAGCCGAGCATGGGCTCGGCTCTACCTGGCTGCTGATGGCCTGCGCCACCCATCCGATCAAGCAGAGCGCCGCCCTGCCCCGCCCCTCCGATGTGGATGCAGCGGTGCTGGACAAGGGCGAGCCGTCGCACCCGTTCGTGGTCGATGGTGGCGGCCACACGTTCTGGGCATTGCCCGATGCGCAGGCCACCGCGATGCTGCGGGCGCAGCCGCACGCCGACTATGGCTTCAACAGCGGCCACGTCGGCATCACCACGGCGGCGGGCGTTGCCCTGCTGCTGGCGTTCGGCATCCGCCGCAGCGGGCTGCGCTGGACACTGGTGCTTGGCTGGCCCCTGCTGATGGCGATCTCGCGCATGTATCTGGGTCGGCATTTCCTGGCCGATGTACTGGCCGGTTGGTTGATAGGTCTCGGCGTCGCTCTGCTGGCGTGGCAGTTGATGCCTGGGCTGCGTGGAAAACGGCGCTGGAAGCTGCCGGTGCTGCTGGGCCTGGGCGTGGCGTTGTCGTGGGCCTCGTTGTGGACGCCCCTGGTGCCGTTGGGTGAAGCCTCGCGCCTGCTGGCACTGGCCCTCCTGGTGGGCTGGCTGCAGTGGCGCGGCTGGCCGGTCGATCCGCAGGGCGTGGTGCAACGGGTACTGAGAGTGCTAGGCGTGGTGGTGGTCTATCTGCTGGCGCGGCCGGCCATCGAATGGCTGGCCTACAGAATTCCTCTGCCGGATGCGCCGATCACCGAGCTGCTGTGGCACACCGTCGGCACGTTGTTGATCCTTGGCGGTGGCATTGCGCTGGCGCGGTGGATTCCGCGCCAGCGCAATGCCGCCCAGTAGATCCACGCCATGCGTGGATGAACCGGCTGAGGTAGCGCCGGGCCATGCCCGGCGGACGCGGAGGATTCCACGCAGCCACGCATGGCGGGGCTCTCCTTCGCTGGGCATGGCCCAGCGCTACCGCACTTCGAACTCGCCCACCAGCACGGTCTCCGCGCGATCCTTCAATCGCATGGTGACCATCTGATCCTTCTGCTGCGGCGTGCCCCAATGGGTGGTCAGCCGCAGCATCAGGGTGGTCGCGCCGGTCACCAGCTGCTGGCGGCTGCCGAAGTAGTTGGCCTCCACCTTGTACTTGCCGGGCTTGGCATCGCGCAGCGAGAACTGCTCCGGTCCATAGCCGCCGGTGAAGTCCTGCGACATCTGCCCACCCTGGTAGGTCAGCCGGTTGCCGTAGTACGCGCGCTCGCCGTTGGGGTCGGTCACCCACAGGTCCATGTCGCTGTTGTCGGCATCCCAGGCCAGCACCACGCGCAGGTCGAGCGGCATGGCCTGCAGCAGGCGTGGGTCGATGCCGCGGGTATCGAGCTGCGGCCGGCTGCGTGACACCAGGTTGGTCAGCTCATCCAGCGCGATCAGCGCGATGCCATCGAAGCGGCCATCCCACGGACGCACCACCACCTGGTACAGCGGCTCCAGCGCCTGCTGCGGCGTGCCCGCCGCGGCCAGCGCGAGGCCGAGATCGCGGAAGCTCTGTGGCTCTTCCTGGCCCATCGCCAGCACCTGCTCGAACACCGGCACGGCCAGCGCGGGCGCGTCGGCCTGCAGCAACCGGTAGCCGAGCACGCGCAGCAGGTGGCGGTTGTCCAGATCCATCTCGGCCAGGTTGGACAGCACGCGCAGCGCCAGCTCGCGCTGGTCCTGCTGCAGCAGCAGATCGGCGACGTCCAGGAAGAACGCGCTGCTGTCGGCATGGGCGGTGCGTTCGGCCAGGTAGCGGTCGTACAGCTGGGCCGGAGGCCCCTGGCGCAGGCGGCGCGCCACCGGCGAGTCGGGCTGCCAGGCGGCCAGCTGGATGCCGAGCTGGCCGTTGTTCGCCGGCGCCGCCGCATCCTCGATCGCCGACCCGGTCACCGCGATGGCATCCAGGGATGTGGCGGCCGGCGGCGCAGGTGCAGCCGGTGCGGGCGCGGCGAGCAAGGCCATCGGGGCGCTGGCGGCCGATTGGTCGTGGAGAATCTCCTTTGCCGCAGACGGCGGCGCCTGCTTCGGCCAGCTGCGGTTCCACCACTGCTGGCGCTCCTTCCACTGCGCGGCCACCTTGTCGAGCCTGCGGCGGTCTTCGGCTGCACGGTCGGCGACCTGGCGCGCATAGCCGCGGTCATAGTCGGCGCGCAGCGCACCGGCCGGGCGGATCGCGTAGCGCAGGTAGTCCTGCAGGGTTTCCAGCACGATCAGAGAGGTATCCGGGCCAACCAGCCCGAACTGCTGCGACAGGCGCTGCATCGCTTCACGGTTGCTGCGCCGGTCCACCGCCAGCTGCTGCAGGCGCGCCTGCGCCCACAGGCCAGCCAGCAGGTCGCCATCGTCGCTGCGGGTGGTCGGCGGTAGGGCCTGCCATTCACCCCCATTGACGCGCACGCGCATCGGCACGCCTTCGGCCGCCAGGCGCGCATGGAACCACAGCCATCCCTGCGCTTCGCTGCGGCGATCGATCACCACGTCCTGCACGCCACGCCCGGCGTCGATCTGGATGTCCAGCGGTCCCGTCAGGAGTTCCCGCGCGGCAGCCCGCACGTCATTGCCCAGCGCCACGAAACGGCCGCCGTGGGCTTCGCTCCAGCCACGCAGACGGGTGACATCGGTGCGTGCACCGGCACTGCTGACCGCGAACAGGCGCTGGCCAGCGGCAAGCGTCGGCAATGCTTCCGGGCCGTAGGTCAGCAGGCCATCACTGACCAGCAGGTACTCCTTTATGCCGGGCTGCGGCTGCCAGTTGGCCAGCGCGCTGGCGCCATCCGGACGCACCTGCTGCAGCGCCTGGCGCAGCGCGCTCCAGTCGCCCTTGCGGATACGGAACTTTCGCTCGGCCTCAGGGCGGTCGCGCAGCACGGTCAGCACGACATTGCCCTCGCCCATCGCCGCGAAGTAGCGGTCCAGCAGCGCGAACTCGCGGGTGCGGTCGCGCTGTCCAGCCGAACCGGAGCCATCCCAGAGCAGGCCCACTTCGGCCGGCGGCGTACGCGGCGTGCGGTCGGCGGGCACCGGTAGCTGGGCCAGCAGGTAGTGACCGTCCTGCCACTTCGCCACCTGCACCTGCGACTGGCGCACCGCAGGCAGGGTCCACTGCAGCTGTGCCGGCAGTTGTGCGCCACGCCCCTGCCAGTGCAGCTGACCGCCCTGCAGGGCGAATGGCGCCTTGGCGGTAGTCGCAGCGCCTGCTGTCTGCAGATCCAGCTTCACCGAGGCCGCGCCTGCAGCGAACTGCAGCGGCAGCGACCATTGCCAGCCGTTATCGGCGTAGGCCAGCGGCTCACGCACCACCAGCTGCACGCGGCGGCTGCCGCCGGCCGGCAGCGGATACACGCGCAGGCGGAACTGGTTGCCCGCCGTCTGTTCCAGCAGGCCCGGGTCGACGCCGTGGCGCGCGATCTCCTCGAAGACCTGGCGGCCGCGATCCTTCGGCACCGGCACCGCCTCGCGCAGCTCGCCATTGATGTCCAGCGCGAAGCCGCTGATCTGCTGGCCATCCCCCAACGGGAACTGCAGCTCGCCTTCCAGCACGCGGTTGTTGGGATTGTGGAATTCCAGGGTGATGCGGGTCTGCGCGATGCCGGCCTGGACCTCGCCTTCGATGCGCACCTCGCGCAGCTGGATCGGCTGTTCGGCGGCCGGCGCGATCAGCAGCGGCGTGCTGGCCTGCGGCCGTACGTGACGTGGCGACTGCGCGTCAACGGGCCAGGCCGCCAGCACCAGCAGGATCAGGGGGGCACAGCGGGCAAAAACCATGGCACGGCTCCAATAAGATCGTGGACGGTTCAACGCACAAGCACGGCAGGTGGGGTTACGGATCGAACGTGGATGCATTCCGCCGGGCATGGCCCGGCGCTACCGCAGCACGCTCGGGTTACGGATCGAACGTGGATGCATTCCGCCGGGCATGGCCCGGCGCCACCGCAGCGTGCTCGGGTTACGGGTCGAACGTGGATGCATTCCGCCGGGCATGGCCCGGCGCTACCGCAGCACGCTCGGGTTACGGGTCGAACGTGGATGCATTCCGCCGGGCATGGCCCGGCGCTACCGCAGCACGCTCGGGTTACGGATCGAACGTGGATGCATTCCGCCGGGCATGGCCCGGCGCTACCGCAGCATGCGGGGCCTCTGGTAGCGCCGGGCCATGCCCGGCGAGCGCGAAGCACGGAGCTCCGTCAGGCCGGCAGGCAGTGCTCGACGATCAGCTGGATCGCGGTGCCGCCGCGGTAATCATCGCAGGCCAGGCGGTAGGCCAGGTGTACGTGGCGGCTGGGTGCATTGCCGTGCCAGCCGCCGAAGTGGATGGCGTTGACCGTGCCCGGCAGGCCGGGCAGGCGCAGTTCCAGCTTCAGGTGGCGCTCCTTCAGCACGCGCCAGTTGGCCACTTCGAAATGACCATCGAACAGCGGTTCCGGGAAGCCCTGCCCCCAGGGGCCGGCGAGGCGCAGGGCGTCGGCATGGCGGTGGTCGAGTTCGTGCGCGGCCAGTTCGCCATCGCTGAGCACGTGCTGCTGCAGCGCGGCCGGATCCAGCACTTCCTGCACGATGGCGACGAAGGCGGCCTCGAACGCGGGCAGATGTTCCAGGCGCATGCTCAGGCCGGCGGCCATCGCGTGACCGCCGAAGCGTTCGACCAGGCCGGGATGGCGCGCATCGACCAGCGCCAGCGCATCACGGATATGCAGACCCGGAATGGAACGGGCCGATCCGCGCAGGGTGTCGGCGCCGGGCTCGGCGGGTGCGAAGGCGATCACCGGGCGGTGCAGGCGGTCCTTCATCTTTGATGCGACCAGGCCGACCACGCCGGGATGCCAGTCGGCATCGAACAGGCAGGCCGCCACCGGGCGGTCGCCCTCGGACTGCAGCACCACGCGCGACAGTGCCTGCTCGGCGTCGTCGGTCATCGACTGCTGCACGGCGCGGCGTTCGGCGTTGATCTGCTCCAGGGTCTGGGCGATGTCGCGCGCCTGCCGCGGGTCTTCGGTCAGCAGCAGGGCGATGCCCAAGGCCATGTCCTCCAGACGGCCGGCCGCATTGAGGCGCGGGCCGAGCGCGAAACCGATGTCGGTGGCGGTCAGCCGTGCGGCATCGCGACCGCTGGCTTCGATCAGCGCCTTCAGGCCAACGCAGGCATGGCCGGCACGCAGCCGACGCAGGCCAGCGCTGACCAGGGCGCGGTTGTTTGCATCCAGCACCACCAGATCGGCGACGGTACCGACTGCCACCAGATCCAGCAGCGTGGTCAGGTCAGGGCCCTTGCCATCGGCAAACACACCAGCCTCGCGCATCTGTCGGCGCAGGGCCATCAGCACGTAGAAGATGACGCCGACACCGGCCAGCGACTTGCTGGGGAAACCGTCGCCTTCCAGATTCGGGTCGACGATGACATCGGCCGGCGGCAGCTGCGGTCCCGGCAGATGGTGGTCGGTGACCAGCACCTGCCACCCGCGCGCCTTGGCGGCGTTGACGCCGGCATGGCAGGCAATGCCGTGATCGACGGTGACCAGCAGGTCCGGCTGCAGTTCGGCCAGCTCCTCCACCAGCGAGGGCGACAGGCCGTAGCCGTGCACCATGCGGTTGGGCACGGCATGGAACACGTGCTGCGCGCCGAGCATGCGCAGGCCGCGCACGCCGACCGCACAGGCGGTCGCGCCATCGCAGTCGAAATCGCCCACCACCAGGATGCGCTTGTCGTTGGCGATGGCCTCAACCAGCAGCGCGACGGCCGCATCGATGCCGGTCAGCAGCTCGGGCGCGTGCAGGTTGCCCAGCCGTGGCAGCGCAAGGTCCGGCGTGGTCGCGCCGCGGCTGGCGTACAGGCGGGCCAGCAGCGGCAGCGTGTCGTCGGGCCACGTACCAGGCTGCACCGGCTCGCGGCGCAGGATCATCGGGGTATCGGACACGGGCAGCGCAGCATCGGCGGCAAGGGACATCGGCATCGCCGGGTTGCGGAAGACGTGACCATGATAGCGCGGGGCCGGAGACGGGGTCAGACATTTGGATTTCGCCGCCACATCTTCCATGCTTGCCGGCCCCGAGACGGATGTCTGCCCATGCGCCACAGTTTTTTCCTGGCCCTCGCCCTCGCCCCGGCCGCCCACGGCGCTACGCCCGAGCCGAAGGCCGGTGTCGAATTCCAGCACAACGACTGGTCGCTGGCCTGCGACAACACCCGCACCTGCCGTGCCGCGGGTTACAGCCCGGAAGAACCCGCC
Organism: Stenotrophomonas cyclobalanopsidis; assembly: GCF_008710035.1. Lineage (GTDB taxonomy): Bacteria > Pseudomonadota > Gammaproteobacteria > Xanthomonadales > Xanthomonadaceae > Stenotrophomonas > Stenotrophomonas cyclobalanopsidis. Next base: position 41,960 of record NZ_VYKI01000029.1, read on the forward strand.
AACCTGCTGAGCCTGATGCTGGAACGTGCCGGTGGCCCCAATGCCCAGGTAATTGCGCGCCTGCGCAACGGCGAGGATGGTGAGAGCCCGATACCAATCGGCGTGCTGCGCCTGCGCCTGAATGGCAAGGACCTGGGCCCGGTGCAGGACACCGGCGAGGCGGAAAAGGTGCTGTTGAAGCAGGCGCAGACCGATGCCCTGCTCGCCGCCCTGCCCCGCAAGGCACGTATCGAGATTGTCGATGGCAAGGGCAAGGCGTGGCCGATCTCGGACAGCGGCGCTACGGCCGTGCTGCTGAAGATGGACGAGGCGCAGGGCCGGCTGGGCACGCCCGGCGCGCTGGTGCGACGCGGCGACAAGGCCGAAGCGAGCGTGCCGGCGGCACTGCCGGTGCCGGTGATCGTACGCGGCAAACTGGTGGCGCCGCGCGGTACGGATGCGGCGCTGGCCAAGGTGCCGGCGTTGCGCAAGGCGATGATCGCCAGCCTGCCGAACGCCGACGAGTGCACACGCCTGACCGAGGGCGAAAAGGATGAGATCGAGATCCAGCGACTGGATGCCGGCCACGTGCTGGCCAGCACCCGCTGCTTCATGGGGGCCTACAACTTCAGCAGCGGCTACTGGGTGGTGCAGGACAAGGCGCCGTACCAGGCGAAGTTCGTGACCTCCGATGCGGAGGACTTCGATCGCGATGACGCCACGCTGCGCGGGCGCTTCCGTGGGCGCGGGATCGGCGACTGCTTCTCCGGCCACGACTGGACCTGGGATGGCGCGCGATTCGTGAAGAGCAGCGAGTTCACCACCGGCCAGTGCCGCGGCGTGGCGGGTGGGCATTGGCAGCTGCCGACGGTGGTCAGCGCGGTGAAATGAAATGAGCCGAGCATGGCTTGTATGTTCCTCCCGGCTCCTACGAGGTATGTAGGAGCCAGGGTGGAGGGACCGACAAGCATGGATCTGCGGATAGCGCCGACAGACGAGCCGAGCGATCCCCATCCCGCACA
>NZ_VYKI01000003.1:0-128376 GCF_008710035.1 Stenotrophomonas cyclobalanopsidis
GGCCAGGATTGCGTGGGGCGTATTCAAGAGTGGCAAGGAATTCGACCCAGCCATGCTGAAGGTAGGCCAAGCCTGCTTCCAACAGGCTTGACCACGAACATAGGATCTCGGCTCTACAAGAGCGCTTCATCGGTAGCGCCGGGCCATGCCCGGCGGAGGGCTGGGTAGAGCCGAGCCTACGCTCGGCTTGCGCGCGCGGCGCGCCTGCATCGCTCGCCGAAGAACAGCCGAGCATGGGCTCGGCTCTACAAGAGCGCTTCATCGGCAGCGCCGGGCCATGCCCGGCGGAGAGCTGGGTAGAGCCGAGCCTACGCTCGGCTTGCGCGCGCAGCGCGCCTGCATCGCTCGCCAAACAGCAGCCGAGCGTGGACTCGGCTCTACAAGAGCGCTTCTTTTGGTAGCGCCGGGCCATGCCCGGCGGATGACGGTCAGAGCAGCGTTTCGATCGCGCTGCGCAGCTGCTCCGGTGCGGTGGTCGGTGCATAGCGCGCCACCACCTGGCCCTGCCGGTCGAGCAGGAACTTGCTGAAGTTCCATTTGATGCGGGCGATGCCCAGCAGGCCGCGCTTCTCGTGCGACAGCCAGTGCCACAGCGGGTCGGCGCCCTCGCCGTTGACCTCGATCTTCTGCGAGAGCGGGAAGCTGACCGGGTAATCCAGCGAACAGAACTGGCGGATCTGCGCCGCGTCGCCAGGCTCCTGCCCACCGAACTGGTTGCAGGGGAAGCCGACCACCACCAGGCCACGGTCGCGGTAGTCCTGCCACAGCTGCTCCAGGCCGGCGTACTGCGGGGTGAAGCCGCAGCGACTGGCGACGTTGACCAGCAGCAGCGGACGGCCCTGGTACTGCGCCAATGCCTGCGGCTGGCCATCCAGGTCCACGAAACCGAAGTCGAAGGCGTTGGGCATGGCGTACCGTCCAGGGGGAGAGCCCCATGGTAATCGCAGGCTGCGCCGGTTTGCGCCGTCGGGCATGCCTTTTGACACAAGTGGCGCCCGGGCCGGGCGGGTTAACCTCGGGCACTTGTCTGTCTTACCGGAGTACCGCCTTGACCACCCGCCTTGCCCTTGCCGTGGCCATGACCCTCGGCCTTGCCCTGCCCGCCTATTCGGCCAGCGCTGCCACCCCGGCCGCTGCCGCCAATGCCCAGCAGGCCAACCCGTTCTTCGCCGACAGCCCGCTGCCGCTGCACTTTCCGCAGTTCGACAAGATCAAGGACAGCGACTTCGCCCCGGCCTTCGACGCCGGCATGGCGCAGCAGCTGAAGGAAGTGGAGGCGATCGCCAACACCAAGGCCAAGCCGACCTTCGACAACACCATCATCGCCCTGGAGAAGAGCGGTGACGTGCTGGACCGTGCGACTACCGTGTTCTTCAGCCTGGTCGGCGCCGATACCAACGATGCGCGCAAGAAGCTGCAGGCCGACTACTCGGCGAAGTTCGCCGCGCACAGCGATGCGATCGCGCTGAACGGCAAGCTGTTCGCCCGCATCCAGGCGCTGTATGACACCCGCAGCCAGCTGGGCCTGGACGCCGAAGGCGTGCGCCTGGTCGAGAAGTACTACGACAACTACGTTCGCTCCGGCGCCAAGCTGTCCGAGGCCGACAAGGCCACGCTGAAGACCATGAACGCCGAGCTGGCCAACCTGGGCACCAAGTTCAGCCAGAACGTGCAGTCGGAAGTGAACGCCTCGGCGATCACCGTCGACGACGTCAAGCAGCTCGACGGCCTGTCCCAGGAACAGATCGCCGCCGCCGCCGAAGCCGCCAAGGCCCGCGGCCTGGACGGCAAGTATGTGATCACCCTGCTCAACACGACCGGCCAGCCGCCGCTGACCAACCTGGCCAACCGCGACCTGCGCCAGAAGATCTACGAAGCCTCGATCACCCGTGGCAGCCGCGGTGGTGAGTTCGACAACACCGCCCTGGTCTCGCGCATCATGCAGCTGCGTGCCGACAAGGCGAAGCTGATGGGCTTCCCGAACTTCGCCGCCTACAACCTGACCAACCAGACCGCGAAGAACCCCGAAGCCGTCAACGCGATGCTGGGCAAGCTGGCCCCGGCCGCCGTGGCCAACGCCAAGCGCGAAGCCGCCGACCTGCAGGCAATGATCGACAAGGAACAGAAGGCCGCCGGCAAAAAGACCTTCGCCTTGGAGCCCTGGGACTGGGCGTTCTACAGCGAGAAGGTGCGCCAGGCCAAGTACAACTTCGACGAATCCCAGCTCAAGCCGTACTTCGAAATGAAGAACGTGCTGGAGAACGGCGTGTTCTTCGCCGCCAACCAGGAATTCGGCCTGACCTTCAAGCAGCGCACCGATCTGCCGGTGTACCACGATGACGTCACCGTCTATGACGTGTTCGATGCCGACGGCAGCCAGCTGGCGATCTTCATCTTCGACCCGTACGCGCGTGCGTCCAAGCGCGGTGGCGCCTGGATGAACTCCTACGTGTCGCAGTCCAAGCTGACCGGCTTCAAGCCGGTGGTCGCCAACCACCTCAACATCCCCAAGCCGCCGGCCGGCCAGCCGACCCTGCTGACCTGGGATGAGGTGAGCACCACCTTCCACGAATTCGGCCATGCCCTGCACGGCATGTTCTCCAACGTGAAGTACCCGTACTTCTCGGGCACCGCCGTGCCGCGCGACTTCGTCGAGTTCCCCTCGCAGGTCAACGAAATGTGGGCCGACAACCCGGCCATCCTGAAGAACTACGCCAAGCACTACCAGAACGGTTCGGCGATGCCGCAGGCGCTGCTGGACAAGGTGCAGGCCGCGGCCAAGTTCAACCAGGGCTTCGCCACCACCGAGTACCTGGGTGCAGCGATGCTGGACCAGAACTGGCACCAGCTGGCGGCCGACAAGGTGCCGGCGGCCAAGGACGTGATGGCCTTCGAGCGCGCCGCGCTGGAGAAGGACGGCATCTACTACGCGCCGGTTCCGCCGCGCTACCGTACCCCGTACTTCAGCCACATCATGGGCGGCTACTCGGCTGGCTACTACGCCTACATCTGGTCGGAAGTACTGGACGCCAACACCCAGAAGTGGTTCAAGGACAACGGTGGCCTGAGCCGCAAGAACGGCGACCACTTCCGCGCCACCCTGCTGTCCAAGGGCGGCAGCGTGGATGCCATGCAGCTGTTCCGCGATTTCGCCGGCCACGAGCCGCAGATCGAACCGCTGCTGGAAAAGCGTGGCCTGACCGGCGCCGGCGACTGATCGCCCGCCCGGTAGCGTGAAATGAAAACCGCCCGGGAAACCGGGCGGTTTTTTTGTTGGGGCCATCCACGCATGGCGTGGATCCACTACGGAAATCGTCCGTTCCGACTAACGCGGTGCCACGTACCCGCCGCGCACGCCTTCCGGCGACAGCACCAGCTGCCACAGCTGCGCATGCCGGTAGCGGAACGTGGCCATTGACCCGGCCAGGTAGAACCGCCACATGCGGCGGAAATGCTCGTCGTAGCGCGCGTCCAGCTGCGGCCACGCCGCCTCCACGTTGCGCCGCCACGCCTGCAGGGTCAGGTCGTAATCGGTGCCGAAGTTGTGCCAGTCCTCCAGCACGAAGCGCCCCTCGAAGGCGCGGGTGATCTGCGCGGCCGAGGGCAGCATCGAATTGGGGAAGATGTAACGTGCGATCCACGGATCGGTGCGGTGCCGGGACACGTTGCTGCCGATGCTTTGCAACAGCAGCAGCCCGCGCGGTGACAGGCAGCGCCGCGCCACCTCGAAGAAGCGGTCGTAGTTCTTGTCGCCCACATGCTCGAACATGCCGATGGAAAACACCGCGTCGAACGGCTCGTCCAGTTCGCGGTAATCCTGCAGGCGGATCTCGATCGGCAGGCCAGCGCACAGCTCGCGCGCGTAGGCCGCCTGCTCCTGCGAAATGGTCACGCCCACGCCACTGACGCCATGGCGCTCGGCGGCAAATTTCAACGCCTCGCCCCAGCCACAGCCGATGTCGAGCACGCGCTGGCCCGGCCGCAGGCCCAGCTTGCGGCAGACCAGGTCGAGCTTGGCCTCCTGCGCGGCATCCAGGTCGACGGCGTTGCGCCAGTAGCCGCAGCTGTAGACCAGGCGCTGGCCCAGCATGGCCTGGTACAGGTCGTTGCCGAGGTCGTAATGGCGGCGGCCGACTTCATAGCTGCCCTGCCCGGCCTGCAGGTTGAACAGCCGCGCCTTCAGCGCATCGGCCACCTCGCGCCAGCCATGCACGCGCTCGTCCAGGTGCGCCGATATCAGGTGGACCAGGAAGTCATCCAGGACGTTGGCATCCCACCAGCCGTCCATGTAGCTCTCGCCCAGGCCGAGCGAGCCGTGGCCCATGACCCGCGCGAAGAAGCGCGGGTCATGCACCTGGATATCCTGTGGCTGGGTGCCGCCGATGCGGACCCCGGCTTCCTGGAGCAGGTCGGCAACCCGCTCCTGCAACCCTGTATCCACGCATCCTCCGTCTGCGGTTACCCGCGTGCGAACAGCGCCACGTAATCCTTGGCCACGTGCGGCAGCAGCACTGCGGCCGGCACATCGGCCGTCTGCGTGCCATCCGAATACGGGCCGACCTGGTAGGGCGGGAACACAAAACGCAGTGCCGTGATCTGGCCCTTGTCGTCGGTCAGCGGCTGGAACTGGCTGAAGTTCTCGGCCTGCGGGCCGGTGCCCTCGGCAATCATCCGCGAAGCGTTGCGCAGCGATTCCTGCAGGTCCGCCGGCTCCATGTCCTCGCCGCTGAGGCGGGTGGCCACGCGCTCGCGCAACTGGTCGGCAACGAAATCGCTGATCGCCTTCCAGCCCTTGTCATCGGCCACCAGCGTGCTGGCGCTCAGCATCTGCTGCTGCTGCGGCAGCCACACGAAGCGCGCCACCAGCGGCTCGCCGTGGGCGCCACCGGTATAGCGGCTGCCATCGGCACTGACCACCACTAGCTGCGGGGTCTCCAGCACCTTTTCGAAGCTCAGCGACAGCTCGTAGGGCATGGTCGGCTTGTCGTTGCCCAGGCCGTCCAGCGCCTGCTGCAGATCGCCGCGGGCGGAGGTGGCGTATTCCTGCAGCGCGCGCGCCAGGCCCGGGTAGCGGTCGATGCCGGCCGGGTAGCTGATGCCGACGACTTCGCGTTCGTTGTTCTCCACCACATCGCGCAGATCCAGCGGTGCTTCAGTGGCAGGCGTGGGTTCGGCCGCTGTGGCTTCTGCCGCCGGCGCCGCCTCGGGGGCCGGAGCCGCCTCTTCGCCACGCTGGCAACCGGCCAGCAGCAGCACGCCCATTGCGCCGGCCAGCGCGCTCGCACGCAGTGGCCGGTTGTTTCCAGTCTTCATCGGGATCCCCTGTTCATGTTCGTACATCATCGCCTGCGATGGCTGAAGCGTGGCCCGCTGCATTCAGCCTACCAGCAGGTCGTGAAACTCCTCGTGGCGCTGCAGGAAGGCCTCGGCGTAGGCGCAGGCCGGCACCACCTTGTACTTGTGCTCACGGGCGAAGCGCAGCGCGACGCGGGTCAGCTCACCGGCGATGCCGCGGCCGGCGATCGGCTCGGGCACCTCGGTATGGGTGATGACCATGCGTCGCCGCTTGATCTGGTAGTCCAGCAGCGCCCGCTGTCCACGCACATGGGCGATGAAACGGTGGTTGGCCTGGTCGTGCTCGACCTCGTAGGCCAGACCGGGGGGCGTGACCGAAGCCATGGGACTGTCTCCTGCGACGACTGCGCGCATGGTGCGCAGCGGGGCGCCATGACCGCGTGAAGCCTGAACAGGGGCAGGTCTGGACGGTTTGCGTCATATCCCGCCCTCAAGCTGCAGCAATGGCGGCCGCTAACCCCTCTGGAGGGATACGGCCCGATTGGCACGCCCCTTGCGAATGTTGCCCCTGTGTCATGCCTTTGGAGGCCCGCCATGCACCCCAGCGATTCCCATACCGATACCGACCACGCCCTGCTGGAGGGCCTGCTGCAGCTGGCAGTGGAAGGTCAGACCGACGACCAGGATTTCCAGCGGATCGGCGAGGAAGTGTTCTCGCGCCTGCTCGACACCTACGGCCAGAACATCCGGGCGGCCTGAGCCGCCCTGCGGGTCGGATCCCGGGGGATCCGACCCTCGCCCCTCAGCGGCCGAATCCGAAGGTCGGGTTCGACAGCTGGGCCAGGAAGTGGCCGAAGATGGCCGGCTGCATGGCCAGCATGAAGATCACGCCGAACGCGGCACCGGCCAGGTGCGCGCTGTGGTTGATGCGGTCGCCGCCGCGCTTGTCCATCCAGATGCTGTAGCCAACGTAGAACACGGCGTAGATGATCGCCGGCGCCGGAATGAAGAACACCAGGATGATCGTCCACGGGCTGAGCAGGATGAAGGCGAACAGCACCGCCGACACCGCGCCTGACGCGCCCAGGCTCAGGTAGTTCGGGTTCTTCTGGTTCTTCAGGTAGCTCGGCAGGATCGAGACCAGCAGCGCGCCCAGGTAGAACGCCGGGTAGGTCAGCCAGCTGCCGGTCAACAACAGCATCACCTTCTCGATCTGCCCGCCGAAGAAGAACAGCGTGATCATGTTGAAGATCAGGTGCGACCAGTCGGCATGGACGAAGCCGTAGGTGATCAGGCGGTCGTACTGGCGGTGGCGGTCCACCGCCGGCGGCCACAGGATCAGGCGGTCGGCCAGCTTGCGGTTGTTGAACGCCATCCACGACAGGAGGGCGGTGATGGCGATCAACAGCAGGTTGACGGGGGTCATGTCGGCTCAGGCTCAGGCAGTGCGGTAGTTGTCGACCATACGATAGCGTTTTGCATACCAACCGAAGGCCAACGCCGCAACGAACGCGAAACCGGCGAAGAAGAACATCAGGAACGCCGCCTCGCTGAGCCCGGTCCCGGCGATCTTCTCGGTCACCGTATGGTTGCGCACCGCTGCATTGGACAGCAGCACCCACAGGTTGCCGATGGTGGTGGTCAGGTTCCAGAAGCTCATCACCACGCCCTTCATGGCCTGCGGCGCCTGGCTGTAGGCGAACTCCAGGCCGGTGGCCGAGACCAGCACCTCACCGAAGGTCAGCAGCGCGTACGGCAGCATCTGCCAGAAGATGGACATGGCGTTGCCGCCGTCCATCACCACCTGGATGCCACCGACCACGATCCAGGCCAGGCCGCTGAAGGCGATGCCGGCGGTCATCCGGCGCAGCGCGGTCGGCTCGAAGCCGAAGCGGCGCAGGGCCGGGTACAGCACCAGGTTGTTGAACGGAATCAGGATCATCACCAGCAGCGGGTTCAGTGCCTGCATCTGCGAGGCAGTGAACCAGCTCGGCATCTGCATCTGCTGGCCCTGCAAGACCCAGGTCGACGCCTTCTGGTCGAACAGCGAGAAGAACGGGGTGGTCAGGGCGAAGATGACCAGCACGCGCAGCACCGAGCGCACGCCTTCCACGGCTTCGGCCGGGTGCTGGCCACGGGCGCGGTCCAGCTGCATCCAGGTGCCGCCGCCGATGCCGGCCAGGACCAGCACCAGCGCGATGCACAGGCAGATGACGATGCCCAGGCTGCCGACCAGGCCCAGCGAGGCCACCGCCAGCACTACGCCGGCCACGGCGATGGCCAGGCCCGGACGGCCCTGCCCGGCCACGCGCGTGGTCAGCGCGGTGCGCACCACGTTGGCGAACGAATGCGGATCCTTCGGCGGCAGCGGCACCAGCACGTAGCGCCTGCGGCCCAGCCAGAACACGAAGGTGGCGATGAACATCAGGATGCCCGGGATGCCGAACGCCCACTGCGGGCCCCAGTTCTTCAGCACCAGCGGGATCAGCAGCGAGGCGAACAGCGAGCCGAAGTTGATGATCCAGTAGAAGGCATCGAAGACGAACTTGGCCAGGTGCTTGTTGCTCTGGTCGAACTGGTCACCCATGAACGAGGCCACCAGCGGCTTGATGCCACCGGCACCCAGCGCGATCAGACCCAGGCCGAGGAAGAAGCCTTCGCGGCTGTTCTCGAACAGCGCCAGGCAGAGATGGCCGGCGCAGTAGACCAGGCTGAACCAGAGGATGGTGTGGTACTTGCCGAAGAACCTGTCGGCCAGCCAGCCGCCGAGCAGCGGGAAGAAGTACACGCCGATCATGAAGCTGTGCATGATGTCCTTGGCTTCACCGGCGCGGCCTTCTGCAGTGATTTCCTGCAGCAGCAGCGAGGTGATCAGGAACTGCACCAGGATGTTGCGCATCCCGTAGAAGCTGAACCGTTCGCAGGCCTCATTGCCGATGATGTAGGGGATCTGGCGCGGCATCTTTCCCTGGCCGGCAATGGGGGCGACTGCGTCGTGGCTCATCCTGTAAGGCATTCCTGCAAAGCGAGAGTCGCAGTTTACGGAAGCAGTGGCTGCTAAGCACGCTGCACGGCTGCATGACAGCGGCGCCGATCCATGGCAGGTGGTCGCGACCCTGCCGGAAGTCACGGCACCTGCACGGCAAAAGCGTAAACTTATCGTTATGCGCCACCGCCCCCCTGCCCGCCTCCTGCTTGGTTGCCTCGTGCTGCTGCTGGCTGCGCCCGCCTGGGCGCGACCGCAGGCCACGCCGCTGGCGGGCGCCGTCGCTGACGAGGGCCGGCAGCTGACCGTGGCCGCGCTGGAACTGCCCAGCCGCGATGACGCGCAGTGGAAGCAGCGCCGCGAACAGGTGCTGCAGCTGCTGACCGAACTGCAGCCGGATGTGATCTCCGTGCAGCAGGTACTGCAGCAGCAGGGCCGCAATCCCGCCTGCTGGCTGGCCAGCCGGCTGCGCTACAGCTGCGATTTCGTCACCGCCGACCCGCCGAGCCAGCCGCTGCGGCACGGCAATGCGATGCTGACCCGGCTGCCGGTGAGCGAGGACGGAGTGACCCTGCTGCATCCGCCCGGCACCTTCAGCGCGGCCGGCATGATGCGCCTGCGGATGGGCGAGGCCCTGCTCAACGTCTATGTGGCCCGCCTGCGCCCGGACCCGGACGAGGCCACGGCACGCCAGCACCAGACCAGCGACCTGATGACCTGGATCGGCGCCACGTCCGATGGCATGCCCAGCCTGATCGCCGGTGATTTCGCCGCAGCGACCCCCGAACTGGTACGCAGCACGCCCGGCTTCCAGCCGGCGCGGCGCAACCCCGGGGGCAGGCCGGACGCCCCTGCCGCCAGCGGTGGTGGGGCCAGCGGCCACGGCCTGGACGTGCTGTTCCAGGTCAAGCATTTCGGCGGCATCCGCCAGCAGGCGATCCTGCTGCCCGCCGACGGCGACCTGCCCGGGCTGCGCCTGGGCGTGATGGCCACGCTGCGGCTGCAGGGTGTGCCGGCTACCACCGAATAGACGTACCGCTGCGCTCGCCGGGCATGGCCCGGCACTACCCCGTTTCCGGCACCGCGCGCCGTTTCCGGTAGCGCCGGGCCACGCCCGGCGGATGCGGTCGTGCGAAAACAAAAAGGCCGGGGTTTGCCCCGGCCTCTTCGTTTCATGCAGTCACCGCACTCAGGCAATGGCTTCCTGGTAACGACGCTCGACTTCGTTCCAGTCGATGACGTTGAAGAACGCGCCGATGTATTCCGGTCGACGGTTCTGGTACTTCAGGTAGTAGGCGTGTTCCCACACGTCCAGGCCGAGGATCGGCGTGTTGCCTTCCATCAGCGGGCTGTCCTGGTTGCCGGTGCTCTCGACGACGACCTTCTTGTCCGGGGTCACGCTCAGCCAGGCCCAGCCGCTGCCGAAGCGGGTCAGCGCAGCCTTGGTGAAGGCGTCCTTGAACTTGTCGAAACCGCCCAGGTCCTTGTCGATGGCCTTGGCCACGTCACCGACCGGGTTGCCGCCGGCGTTGGGGGCCATCACGGTCCAGAACAGCGAGTGGTTGGCGTGACCACCACCGTTGTTGCGCACCGGACCCTGCAGGTTCTCCGGCAGCGACTTCAGCTTCTTCACCAGCTCTTCGACCGGCAGGTCAGCGTACTCGGTGCCTTCCAGCGCCGCGTTGACGTTGTTGATGTAGGTCTGGTGATGCTTGGTGTGATGGATTTCCATCGTTGCCGCATCGATGTTCGGTTCCAGAGCGTCGTAGGCGTAGGACAGCTTGGGCAGGGTGTAGGCCATGATGCATCTCCTGATAGCGAGGGCACCCGACGGCGTCGTCGGGCGGTGCGCGTTGAATGATGGGGACAGACCGCCACATTACCAAGAGGGATGTAAAGGAAATTGCGTCCTGCAGGTGATTGCATTGGCAATTGTTACGCAGCAGTGACGCGGCCACCGCTCCTCATGCACGATGCAGCGCACAGGCGCTACAGTGCACGCACTTCCCTCGCCCACCACGGCCCATGCGCAATCCCCGGCTGTTGATCACCGCCATCGCCCTGCTGCTGCTTGGGCTGGTTGCCAACCATTTCCTGCAGCGGCCGCCGGCACCGCAGTTCGCGCCGGACCTGCAGGGCGCCAGCAACCGCAACGCGCCGGCCGTGCGCGCCGCCGGCAGCGACCGCGGTGATGGCCTGCCCGGCTTCCTGCCTGCCGAGGCGCGTCGGACCATCGCCCTCATCCAGCGCGGCGGCCCCTTCCCGCACCGCCAGGACGGCACCACCTTCGGCAACCGCGAGCAGCGCCTGCCGCAGCGGCCGCGCGGTTACTACCGTGAGTACACGGTCGATACCCCCGGTGCCTCCAACCGCGGCGCGCGCCGCATCATCACCGGCGGCGACCCGCCGCAGGCGTGGTATTACACCGACGATCACTACGATTCGTTCCGCAGCTTCACCGTACCGGCCCCGGGAGAACGCCCATGAGCCACGACGATTTCGGCCTCGGCCTGCATGACATCAACAACGCTGGCGTCTATGCCATCGATACCGGCGACATCAGTGACCTGGCGGCGGCCATGCGCGATGCTTCGCTGAAGGTGATCCGCATCGACCTGCACGGTGTGGCCGACAAGCGCACCCTGCTGGCGCGGCTGGCCGCACAGCTCGATTTCCCGGCTGGCTTCGGCGGCAACTGGGATGCACTTACCGACAACCTGCGCGACCTGCAGTGGCTGCCGGCACCGGGCTATGCCCTGTTCCTGGCCGATGTGGATGCGCTGCGCGCGGGCGCGGCAAAGGACTTCGACACGCTGCTGGATGTGATGGACGAAGCCAGCCGCGACTGGGTCGGCCGCGACGTGCCGTTCTGGGTGTTCCTCTCGCAGAGCGAGTAAACGGGGCGGCGCTACTGCCCTGGTAGAGGCCGACCTTGGTCGGCGCTCTTGCCAACCAAGGTTGGCATCTACCAAAGCACGCTTCTGCCAGCCAAGGCTGGCATCCACCAAAACACCACCCGTTACCGGCTGCCGTTATCTTCCTGCAGCTCTTTCTTGAACGGGATGTCCGGGGGCGGCCTTGCCACGGCGGGCTGGTCCTGCATGTTCGGGTCGCTCAGGCCGCAGCCGCCACCGGCCTGCAGGATCGAGATCACGCAGGAGATCTTCGTGCTGGTACCCGGCAACGGAATCTCCATTGCCTTGACGCCCTTGCGCACCCATTCGGCCAGCAGCGATTCCTGCGGCACCCAGTATTTGTCGAACGAGGTCGGCGTGTAGTCGTAGGGCGGTCGCTTCAGCCAGCGGCCCGATTCGGCGATGCGTTCCTTCGTCCAGCCATCGTTGGCCCCGCCCGGCGCGCCGCGCTCGGCAGCACCCTTGGCATCCTGGCCGGGCACCTTGACGCTGCCGTCGGCATTGAACAGCCCCTGCCCCGCACCCTGCGAGCTGGCCTGCGCTGCACCGCTGCGCGCACCATCACGGTTGCGGTCCGAGGCACCCCAGTCGTCGCCCTTGGCCGGTGTGGCCCAGTTGCCCGGCGTCGGCGCGGGACGCGCACCGGCCTGTGCCGGCGTCCCCGCGCTGGCGGCCGGGCGTGATGCACTCGCGGTGGACGGACTGGCCGCGCTCCCCGCCGGTGCCGACGCAGGTGTACTGCTGGCACCACTGGCGGGAGACGGCGCAGCGACCGGCGCGTTGGCCACGCTGCGTTCGCGCACCTGCACGTCACGACCGGTCGGTGCACGCACGCTGGGTTCGCGCCCAGGCACGGCCGCCATCCGCACCTGCGGGTCGACCACCGCCTGCACTTCGCGCTCGCGCACCTGAACCTCGCGCTGCTGCGGCGGGCGCACCTGCACCTCAGCGCTGCGCAGCGGTTGCGGCACTACCGGCGCTTCCACCGTGGCGACCTCGCGCTCCTGCACCTGCACCTCGCGAACCGCAGGGGCAGGCACGGCCAGCGGCACCTGCCGCACCCGCATCGATACGGCTGGCGCCTGCACCGTCTGCACGCTGCGCTCGCGCACGGCGGGCGTGCTGTCACGCGGCACAATGTTCACTTCGGTGCGCGGCACACTGACCGGCGGCACCACGAAATCAGTGGTCGCCTCGGCCACTGCGGTGGCCTGCACCGGTGTCGGCGGAGGCGCAGCCTGCGGCGCGGGTTCGCTCTGCACCGGCGGTGGCGGCGTCACTGCGGCGCTCCCCGCCTCGGCAGGCGCGGTGGCAGCAGGCGCAGGCGGTTGCGGACGCGGCGCGCTGGCCTCGCCGGCCGGCTGGCCACTGGCCACCGCAGCGGCTTCGGCAGCCGCCGCCTCGGCGCCGGGCTGGTCGCCGCCGCCTTCCTGCGCGCCGCGGCCGACAAATTCAATCTGCACGCGCTCGCCTTCGGCACCGGCATCGTCCGGCGCGGTGGTGCGGATCACCGCCACCCACAGCAGCAACAGGAAGAACAGCAGGTGCAGCAGCGCACTGGCAACGGCCGAGGTCCAGCGCATCCAGCGCTGGTCGCGCGGGGCCGGCTCCCAGTCCTGCCACAGCAGGCGCCGCGCGGCGCCCCATGGGCCTAGCGCCGGCACCACGCCGGGACGACCGGGCAGCGGTCGTGGCAGCAGCACCGCGATCACGTCGCTGGCGTGGAACGGCCGCGCGATCGGTTTCAGCGAGCGCAGCCAGATCGCCCAGCCATACGGCAGGCGCGTGCGCTTTTCGAGGATGAGGGGGTGCTGCTGGCGCGCCAGCAGCAGATCGATCAGTTGCTCGGCTCTGGGCAGAGGCACGCGTTGGCGATCAGGCGGCGTTGCCGCGGGGGATGTACGGCGCGTGGCCGCTGTCATGGTCGGTCGCGTCGCGCACGGCGGTCACGCCCGGCACGCGGCCCATCAGGGTCTTTTCGATGCCCTGCTTGAGCGTGACGTCGGCCATGCCACAGCCCTGGCAGCCGCCGCCGAAGCGCAGCAGCACCACGCCATCGGCCGAGACTTCCTGCACGGCGACCTTGCCGCCATGCGAGGCAAGCTGCGGGTTGACTTCGTTTTCCACCACCCAATGCACGCGCTCGACCAGCGAGGCGGCCTCGCCGGGCGCTTCGCCCTTGATGCGCGGGGCCTTGATGGTCAGCTGCTGGGTGCCGGCGGTGCCGGGAACGATGTCGATCTCGGCACCGTCTAGCCAGCCCACGCTGAGCGCGTCGACATACAGGGTGAAGCCATCGCAGTCCACGGCCCATTCGTCACCGAGCAGGTCGCTGGGTTCGGCGAACTCCAGGCGGGCGTCTGCGCGCGGCGTGCCGGGATCGACGGCGCTCAGGCGCACGCCCATGCCGGGCACGCCCTCGCGTTCGATCAGCTTGCGGAAGTGGGTCTGGGCAGTGTCGGAGATCTGGATCATCAGGCTATTCTAGCCAAGTCAGCGCCGGTCGCTCATTCGGTTTATACACCGGCCGGCGCATTGTTCAGTCAATTCGAGGTGGAGGAACCCATGTCCGACCTGATTCCGCTGGCACAGGCGCGTTGCGTGCCGCGCAAGGGCAGCGACCACAAGCTGGGCGAAGCGCGCCTGGCCGAACTGCTGCCGCAGGTGCCGGGCTGGGAACTGGCCGAGGCCGGCCAGGCGCTGGTGCGCACGTTCCGCTTCAAGGATTACTACGCCACCATGGCCTTCGTGAACGCGCTGGCCTGGATCGCCCACCACGAGGACCACCACCCGGACCTGGGCGTGCACTACGACCGCGCCGTCGTGCGCTACTCCACCCACGACGTGGGCGGGCTGAGCGAGAACGACTTCATCTGCGCGACCAAGACCTCGGCCCTGACGGAGCACGTGAAATGAATGTTCGACTGCTGAGCCTGTCCCTGCTCGCCGCCACCGGCCTGGCCGGCTGTGGTTCGTCCGAGCCGCCGGCGCCGCCGGCCGCGCCGCCGACCGAGGTGGCCGCGGTGAAGACCCCGCCGCCGCAGTACCCGATGGAGCTGGCCTGCACCGGCGTGGGCGGTACCAGTACTTTCAAGGTCACCATCGGCACCGATGGCCGCCCCAGCGAGGTCCTGCTGCTGACCGGCGCCGGCAACGCGCAGTTGGATGACCTGGCCAAAACCGCAGTCCAGGCGTGGGAATTCAAGGCCGCCACCCGCAACGGCCAGGCCGTGCCCGCCACCATCCAGGTGCCGGTCAGCTTCAACCCGCCGCAGCCGAAGCCGGACCAGTGCTTCGCCATTGAAGAGCGGATGCGCCGCGGCGGCTGAAGGCCGCCGTAGCGACCAGGCCAGCCGACGCCCGCCTTGCCCCCCGCCGTCCCGGCCTGACCCGGGGCGGCTGCTGAACGATCAGGAACGCGTCGGTAAATGCTGCAGATCTCCCCGGAAAACTTCTGGATCGCACTCGCGGTTACCCTCGCCGCTGGCCTGGCGACCGCCATCGGCAGCCTGCTGGTCCTGTTCTCGCGCCGGCCCAGCCCCCGCCTGCTGGCGTTCGGTCTGGCGTTTGCCGGCGGCGCGATGGTGTATGTCTCGCTGTCGGAAATCCTGAACAAGTCGATCGAATCGTTCGCCCTGGCCTACGGCGCACGCGGCGGTTTCACTTGGGGCACCATCGCCTTCCTGCTGGGCGTGCTGGCGATCGTGGCCATCGACCACCTGATCCCGAACCCGCACGAGACGCTGGATTCGAAGGAACCGGCCTTCCGCGACAACAACAAGGCCTACATCAAGCGCGTCGGCCTGCTGACGGCCGTGGCGATCACCGCGCATAACTTCCCGGAAGGCCTGGCTACCTTCTTCGCGACGGTGGAAAGCCCGTCGGTGGGCATGCCGCTGGCCTTCGCCATTGCAATCCACAACATTCCCGAAGGCATCGCCATCGCGGTGCCGGTGTACTTCGCCACCCAGAGCAAGCTGCACGCCTTCATGGCCAGCCTGCTGTCAGGCTTGGCCGAGCCGGTGGGCGCGGTGCTCGGCTACCTCCTGCTGAAGGGCTCGCTGTCGCACGCCACGTTCGGCTGGGTGTTCGGGCTGATTGCCGGGGTGATGGTGTTCCTGGCGCTGGATGAGCTGCTGCCGGCAGCCAAGCGCTATGCCAAGGGCCACGAGACCGTGTACGGACTGGTGGCGGGCATGGGCACGCTGGCGATCAGCCTGGTGCTGTTCAAGTGGTGATCGGTTTGCGCGCCGCCCTGTAGAGTCGAGCCGTGCTCGACTGGCTTTCCGCGCCATCCCGCCCCGTAGAGTCGAGCTTGCTCGACTGGCTTTCAGCCGCGCCCGGCCGAAGAGCAGTCGAGCACGGCTCGACTCTACAAGGCTCGCTTACTTCAGCCGGTCCAGCGCTTCCACCAGCTCGTCGGCCAGCGGTGCGTTCAGCACGTACGGGGTCTTGCCGGCGTCCAGCGCGAACTCCAGCGAGGCCGCGTGCAGGAACAGGCGCTTCAGCCCGATCTGCTCACGAAGCCGCTTGTTGACTGCCGGATCGCCGTATTTGTCATCACCGGCCACCGGATGACCCAGATGCTGGGCATGCACGCGGATCTGGTGGGTACGGCCGGTCTCGATGCGCACTTCGCAGTACGAATGGCCGCCCTTGCGCTCCAGCACCCGGAAGTGGCTGATCGATTCCTTGCCGATCGCGTTGACCTGCACGTGGCGCTCGCCACCCTGGCGCAGGCCCACGTGCAGCGGCGCGTCGACCGTCATCACGCCGTCGGGCATGCGCCCGGCCAGCAGGGTCAGGTAGCGCTTGCGGATGCCGGCACCGTGGTCTTCACGCAGCAGCGCCTGCAGCTCGCTCAGCGCCGAACGCTTCTTGGCCACGATCAGCAGGCCCGAGGTGTCGCGATCCAACCGGTGGACCAGCTCCAGGGTCTGCCCCGGGCGCAGGGCACGCAGGGTCTCGATGGCGCCGAAGCTGATGCCGCTACCACCGTGGCTCGCCACGCCGGTCGGCTTGTTCAGGGCCAGCAAACGTGCATCTTCGAAGACGATGGCCTGTTCCAGGCGGCGCATGAAGGACTCGGGCGGACCGGCCTTGTCTCCTTCGTCGGTGAGACGAACCGGTGGCACACGCACCTCGTCGCCCGCCTCCAGCTTGCGTTCGGCCTTGGCGCGGCCGCCATTCACGCGGACCTGGCCGCTGCGCACCAGCTTGTAGACCAGGCTGCGCGGGGCGCCCTTGAGCTGGCCCAGCAGGAAATTGTCCAGGCGCTGGCCTGCACGGTCCTCGGGAACGGTGATCATGCGCACGGAAGGCTTGTCGCCGGCGGGCTTGGTGGGGTCTGGGGCAGTCATCTGGCTGTTTATTCTGTTACACTCGGGGGGCGAGATAAGGGATTGATTTTGCTGGAAGTTACTCAGGGCCAGAAGCCCAGCTTCCGACGAATCCGGCACAGTGCGCGACCACCGCCCGCGGGGCGGCCATGTTAGCGGCTCACCGGCCTTCCCGGCCATCGCCGGATGCCTGACACGCAACCGTGCTGAACATGTCCCGCGCGGCGCTCCAGCCTGGCTGACAGCTGCCGCCGGCCCTGCAACACCCCAAAAACCAGAAAAGTGAAGCGCTCCCGCGGCCTGCCGTGGTGTCGTAGCGCTGGAAACCCAAGCCGTCCTCCCCGCGCATGCGCGAATGGGCGGTGAACCGTGTCCAGAGGCGAAACCCCATGGCGTTCCGCGCGGTAGCCGCTTGCGAGGAACGCAACAATGAAGCGAATGCTGATCAACGCCACGCAGGCCGAAGAGCTGCGTGTTGCCATCGTCGATGGCCAGTCGTTGTATGACATCGATATCGAGCAGCCGGCGAAGGAACAGAAGAAGTCCAACATCTACAAGGGCCGGATCTTCCGCATCGAGCCCTCGCTGGAAGCGGCCTTCGTCGAATACGGTGGTGGCCGCCATGGCTTCCTGCCACTGAAGGAAATTTCCCGCGACTACTTCCAGGCCGGCGTCGACCACAACAAGGCCGGCATCCGCGAGCTGCTGAAGGAAGGCCAGGAAATCGTCGTCCAGGTGGACAAGGAAGAGCGCGGCAACAAGGGCGCCGCCCTGACCACGTTCATCTCCCTGGCCGGCCGTTACATGGTGCTGATGCCGAACTCGCCGAGCGCGGGCGGTGTCTCCCGTCGCATCGAAGGCGAAGACCGGGCCGCCCTGAAGGACGCCCTGGACAAGCTGAACATCCCCGACGACATGGGCGTGATCATCCGCACCGCCGGCGTCGGCCGCGATGCCGAAGAGCTGCAGTGGGATCTGGATTACCTGCTGAACGTCTGGCGCGCCATCGCCGAAGCTGCCTTGAGCAAGCCGGCCCCGTTCCTGATCTACCAGGAATCGCGCCTGATCGTGCGCGCCCTGCGTGACTACCTGCGCGCCGACATCGGCGAGATCCTGGTGGACACCGAGGAGATGTACGAGCACGCCCGCGAGTTCATGCAGCAGGTGATGCCGCAGACCCTGCGCAAGCTCAAGCATTACAAGGACGACATCCCGCTGTTCAACCGCTTCCAGATCGAATCGCAGATCGAAGGCGCCTACGAGCGCAACGTGCGCCTGCCGTCGGGCGGATCGATCGTGGTCGACCAGACCGAAGCGCTGACCGCCGTCGACGTCAACTCCTCGCGCGCCACCAAGGGCAGCGACATCGAGGACACCGCCTTCCAGACCAATCTGGAAGCGGCCGAGGAAGTGGCCCGCCAGCTGCGCCTGCGCGACCTGGGCGGCCTGGTGGTCATCGATTTCATCGACATGGCCTCCAACAAGCACCAGCGTGAAGTCGAGAACCGCCTGGCCAACGCGCTGAAGTACGACCGCGCGCGCGTCCAGGTCGGCCGCATCTCGCGCTTCGGCCTGCTCGAAATGAGCCGCCAGCGCCTGCGCCCGAGCCTGGGTGAGTCCAGCCAGATCGTCTGCCCGCGTTGTGACGGCCACGGCCGCATGCGCAGCGTCGAGTCGCTGTCACTGTCGATCATCCGCGTCGCCGAAGAGCATGCGATGAAGGAGAACACCGGGCAGGTGCTGGTCCAGGCGCCGGTGGAGATCGCCAATTACCTGCTGAACGAGAAGCGCAGCGCCCTGCGCGAGATCGAGCAGCGCCACGAAGCGCCGATCGTGATCGTCGCCGACGAGCAGCTGCACACCCCGCACTACAATGTGACCCGCCTGCGCGAGAACGAGCTGGGTGAAGACAGCAACAAGCCGAGCTACCAGCGTGGCACCCCGCGCAAGCTGCCGGTGCACGCCCTGACCAAGGGCCAGCTGAACATCCCGCCGCCGGCCGTGACCCAGGTCAAGCACACCGCACCGGCCCCGGTGCGTGCCGAAGCCGAACCGGTGGCCGCTCCGGCCCCGGCACCGGTGGCCGCTGCCCCGGCACCGGCCGCCAGTGGCGGCGTGGTCGGCTGGCTGAAGCGCATCTTCGGTGGCGAGTCCGCTCCGGCCCCCGCTCCGGCCCCGGCTGCCCGCCAGCCGCAGCAGGATGGCGGCCGCAAGGACCGCAACAGGGATCGCAACAAGGACCGCAAGGACCGTCGCGACGACAGCCGTAGCAACGGCGGCAACGGCAATGCGCAGCAGCAGAAGGACGGCGGCAACCGCAAGGACCGCGGCGAGCAGCGCAAGGACGGCCGCCAGGGCGGCAACAACAACGGCAATGCCCAGCAGCAGCCGCAGCAGGGCAAGCAGAAGGACGCCCAGCAGAAGGACGGCCAGCAGCAGCCGCAGCAGCAGAAGCAGCCGCGCAACGAGCAGCAGGGCCAGAACCCGCAGCAGCAGCCGAAGCTGAAGCAGCCGAAGCAGCCGCGTCCGCAGCAGGACGGCGAGAAGCCGGCCGAGAAGCCGCAGCGCGCCGCCGCCGAAGCACCGGTCGACACCGCAACCGCGGCTGCCGCCGTGGCCGCGACCGTCGTCGCGGCCAACGCAGTGACCGCGCAGGAAGGCACTGCACCGGCCGCTCCGGTGGCACCGGCTGCACCGGTCGCCGCCGTGGTGGCGACTGATGCTGCACCGGTGGCCGATGCCAGCGTTGACGCAGGCACTGACGCCGACGCGGTTGCCGTGTCCGGCGAAGATGCCGCGACCGACGCCGCAGGCGAACAGGCCGGCGAAGGCGCGACCCGCCGCCGTCGTGGCCGTCGCGGTGGCCGTCGTCGCCGCCGTGGTGGCGCCGAGAATGCCGCCGGTACCGATGCCCTGGGCGATGACCAGGACGACGGTGACGAAGCCGATGACAACGACAGCGCTGACCAGGCTGCCGACACTGCCGCCGAGGCCGCGCCGGTCGCCGCCGCGCAGCCGTCGCGCTCGCAGCCGGAATTCGATTTCGATGACGAAGTCGAGCCGCTGGCCGTGGAAACTGAAAAGCCCGCCCGTGCCCCGGTTGCCGTTGCCGCTGCCGCCCCGGTCGTTGCCGTGAGCAGCGCCGTGGTCGAAGCCGTCGCTCCGCAGGAAGCGGCAGCCCCGGCACCGGTGGTCAAGGCCGAGCCGGCCCCGCAGCCGGTGCAGACCAGCATGCTGGATCAGATCGACGCTGCAACCCCGGCCCAGCCGGAAGCACCGGTCGCTCCGGTGGCTGACGCCAAGCCGTTTGTCGAGGAAACTGCCCCGGTGGCCGCGCCGGCACCGCGGGTCGTCGAAGCCGCTCCGGTGGTGGACGTGGCTCCGGTGGTCGAAACCGCAGCGGTCGTCGAGCAGCCGGCAGCGCCGGTGGCCGTCGAAGCCGCGCCGGTCGAAGCCGCCGCACCGGTGGCTGAAGCCGTGGTGACGCCGTCGATCGACCCGGTGGCCGATGGCCATGCCGATTCGGCGAGCCAGGCCGCTGATGCCCAGGCATCGGACGAAGACGAAGAAGCCGCCAAGCGCACGCCGTCGGCGAACTGATCGTTCTTTGATCGCGTAGAACGAAACGGCGGGGATCGATGATCCCCGCCGTTTTTGTTTATGCGTCTGCCGCCGCGTTGGTAATTGCCACGTTGACTCAGCGCACGCGGACACGCCCCGGTAGATGCCAACCTTGGTTGGCGCCGTTGATTCAACGCACGCGGACACGCCCGTGCCAACCAAGGTTGGCACCTACCATAACACCGTTGATTCAATGCACGCAGGCCTGGCCGGAGCACGGGCACCGCCCCGGTAGATGCCAACCTTGGTTGGCGCCGTTGATTCAACGCACGCGGACACGCCCGTGCCAACCAAGGTTAGCACCTACCATAACACCGTCGATTCAATGCACGCAGGCCTGGCCGGAGCACGGGCACCGCCCCGGTAGATGCCAACCTTGGTTGGCGCCGTCGAATCAACGCACGCGGACACGCCCGTGCCAACCAAGGTTGGCACCTACCATACCACCGTTGATTCAATGCACGCAGGCCTGGCCGGAGCACGGGCACCGCCCCGGTAGATGCCAACCTTGGTTGGCGCCGTTGATTCAACGCACGCGGACACGCCCGTGCCAACCAAGGTTGGCACCTACCATAACACCGTCGATTCAATGCACGCAGGCCTGGCCGGAGCACGGGCACCGCCCCGGTAGATGCCAACCTTGGTTGGCGCCGTCGAATCAACGCGCGCGGACACGCCGTGCCAACCAAGGTTGGCACCTACCAGAGCGCCGTTGATTCAACGCACGCGGACGCGCCCGCGCCAACCAAGGTTGGCGGCTAACGGCGCTCGGCCGGGGCGAACTGCAGGCGGGTCCAAACCCCGTAATGATCGGACGCCCAGCGACCGCTGTCGTCGGGCTGGTCGAACAGGATCTTCGCTTCGCGCGCGACCATCCGGTCCTGCTGGAAGAAGATGTGGTCGATGCGCGAGGGCGCCTGGTAATAGTGCCGGTTCAAGGTGCTGACGCCGGCGAGGTCGGTGTTCACGTGCACGCTGCCGTAGCTGTCGCCGTAATGGCTGCGCAGCTCGCTGAGGTCGCCTGCATCCACCAGTGCGTTGAAGTCACCGGCGATCACCACCGGCGCACCGGCCGAGGTTTCGGTGATGTAGCGCAGCAGGTCTTCCACCTGGCTGCGGCGGATTCCCTGGCCTTGCTCGTCGCTGCGCTCGTTCAGATGCGTGGCATAGACGTTCACCGGCTGCCCGTCCACGTCGATGCGCAGATGGGCCACGGTGCGGTAGTCATCCAGCGGCTGCAGCAGGTGCTCGCCGTGGGCCAGGATCGGGCGCCGGGTCAGCAGCGCGTTGCCGTAGCGCTTTGGCGCACCCACCGGATCGGTGGAAACGAAGACGTACTTGTAGCCGAGCTGGCTGGCCAGCCACTGTGCCTGGTTGCGCACGTCGCGGCGCTGGATCACTTCCTGCAGGGCGATGGCATCGGGCTGCAGGCGCTTGAGCTCAGCGACGATCGTGCGCCGCCGGGTCGGCCAGTCCTCGCGGTCATGGTGGAGGTTGAAGGTCACCATGCCCATGCCGGGCTCGGTCGATACCTCCGCAACGGCGGGTTCACCCGATGGCTGCGCCATGGCCAACCCCGGCAACGCCAACGCGATGGCCAGCCCCAGGGCGCGCACTGCCACGCGCGCCCTCCCCTGCTTCAACGCCATGCTTACTGCCCCTTGCGTTCTGCGCGACGCACCGCGCTTGGCACGTCGATCTCGATCCGCGCCGGCAGCTGGTGCACGCGCAGCTCGCGGTTGCTCCACTCGGCCGGCTCGCCATTGATGGTGGCCGCACCCGGTTCGCCGCTGTACGGCCACGGCAGCACGACGCCACCCGGCGGCGGCACCAGGCCCGGCTGCAGGTCCAGCACCAGCTGCTTGTCACTGCGCTGCAGGCGGTAATTAAGTTGGCCCTGCGGCGTGCGCAGGCCCTGTACCGCGATGCCATCCCCCTGGAACCAGGCGGTGGGAATACCCGCAGCCAGCACCAGCGCCTCATCGGCGTCGCGGTTGTAGGCGAACATGTCCAGTGCCGAGCGAACGAAGTCGGACGCCACCCAGGCATGCGGAAGGTCACCGACGAAGAACGGCTTGCGCGGCGTGCGCGAGACCACTTCGGCCCATTGGTTCCAGGCCTGCGGCGCGCGGTCCTTGAAGAAGAACTGGGTGGCCTGCCAGGCACGGTCGCGCCAGCCCAGGCGCACGAAGGCCGCCACGTTGCGCCACTCGTAGGGCGTGTAATCCTTCCATTCGCGCTTGCCATCACGGCGCGCGACGAACTCGGTCCAGTAGCGCTCGAAGGTCGCCTCAAGCGCTTCCTGCGGCAACCGGCCCTGTTCGCCGCCCGGCGCCAGCGCGATGGTGGTGGAGGTGGCATCGAAATCACCCAGCTCGGCCGAGCCCGGCAGGTAGTCGATCCTGTGCTGCTGCATGGCCGACAGCAGCGAAGCCTGCAGGTCGTCGCGGAACTGGTCGCGCGACCCGCTGATCTGCATGGCTTCAAGCTTGCCCAGCTGGGCAGCCACCTGCGCGGCATCCTTGTAGCCGCGCAGCGCCCAGAAGTTGTCCCAGTACGAGTGCATCGGCTTGGCCGAATAGCCTTCGTGGCTGATCGAGGCCGGCATCATCCCGTAGAAGGCGGGATTGCGCGCGCGGTTCTCTTCGGTGCGCTCGCTGGCGCGCAGCTGCTCCATGTAGTTGTAGGCACCCTGCACGTGCGGCCACATCAGCTCCAGGAAGGTGCCGTCGCCGGTGTACCGCCAGTACTCGGCGATGTTGTAGATCAGCTCGCCATGACTGTCGTTCTCCGGCACCGGGTCGCTGCCGCGAGCATCGACGCAGCATGGCACCTTGCCGTTGTCGAACTGGAACGGCGCATACCAGGTCACGTAATCGCGTACGGCATCGCTGCGGCCCATGCGCAACAGGCCTTCGGAAATCATCGCGCCATCGCGGATCCAGCTGCGTGCATATGAACGCGTACCCGGCTGCAGGCGCGGGCCGACGCGCGACATCAGCATGTGCGCGACCGCGGTCCGCAGGGTTTCCACCAGCGGCTGGCCCGCCGCAGGCACCTGCAGGCTGACCACGCCCAGCTTGTCGCGCCACATCGCCGCGACCTGCTGCTGTGCCTTGGCCACGTCCAGCGCCTGCGGCTTCCAGCCGCCGGTCTGCGGCAGCACCACGGCCACCTCGCGGCTCTGCCCGGGTTCGAGCTTGATCGTGTACAGCAGGGCGCCGGAGGCCAGGCCCGTGGAATCCTTCACCGCCGTGGTCGCCGGGAACTTGCCCGAGGCCAGGTGCATCGCATCCAGCTTGCCGTCGAACGTGGTGGCGAAGCGTGCGTCCGGAGCCTGCAACGGGTAGATGCGCGGTTCGCCGTTGACGCGCACCAGCTGCTCGCCCACGTCCAGCGCTTCGATGCGGCTGAAGCCACCAGTGGTGTTGAGGAACTGGGTCGGTGGGTTGACCTGCCAGGGCCGGATCGCCAGCGCCAGGGTGTATTCGTGGGCGACCTTGTCCGGGTTGCTCAGGCGGTAGCGGCCGATCAGCTGGGCGCGCTCGGGCGTGCCCTGCACGAAACTGGTCACCGACAGGCCGGCCTTCTCATGCACCCAGTCGACCGTGGCGATGGGCAGGTAACGGTCCTGCAGCGACTGCGTGGTGGCCACGCTGGACCAGTCCAGCAGCTTGCCGTCCAGGCGGATGAACGGCTCGATGCTGAAGCTGCCCTTGGCCGGCTCCAGCGCACCATCCTCGCTGATGAGGGCCTGTTCCTGGCCGCCATCGAGGCCAAGCAGGGTCCAGTACGGCTGCTCGCCCACGTAGGCCCGCGGCAGCGCACCGCGCGGCAGGTCGGCGGCGACCGAGGACAGGAAGGCATTGGGCGTGGCCGCGAACGCCAGCGGCTTCAGCGCGATATCGCGGATCGCATAGCGCCAGTTCGGCCCGTCTTCCAGGTCGAAGCGCACGTAGCGCGCATCGGTATCGGGCAGCGCCAGCCAGTCGCGGCCGCCCGCGCCGCCGGTGACTTCACGCACCGTACGCCAGTCGCGGCCGTCCTCGGAGGTACGCACCGTATAGCGGGTCGCCTCCAGGTTGGGCAGCCAGTCGATCACCGCGCCGCCGATCTCGCGGCTCTTGTGCAGGTCCAGGCTGATGGTCTGCTGCTTGACCCCGCCGCTGACCCAGAACGTATCGCTCTTGCCGTCGATCATGCGGTCCTGCAGCGCGGTGGCCGTATCGGCGATCACCGACGGCATCAGCGCCGAGTCGTCCTGCGGCGGCAGGCCCTGCAGGGTCAGCTTGTCGAAGCACACGGTGCCGCGGCCACCGACCTTGCTGTAGATCGTGAACTCGACCGCCGCGCTGCGCGCCATCTCCTTTTCGGCCGAGGGGCCCCAGGCCTTGTCGATCTGCCGGCGGCGGTATTCCACCGGCGTCCAGGGCTTGTTGAAGCTGTAGCCGGGGCGGTTGACCCACCAGACGTTGTCGCCGCTGGCATCGATCAGCTTGAACTGCAGGTCGTTACGCGGGGAATCACCGCGCAGCTGGAATCCGAAGCGGTAATTGGCCGGGTACTCGATGTTCAGCGCACGACGGATGCCCACATAGCCTGAGACCTTGTGGAAGTCGTAATCCAGGCACAGCGCGCGGCCGCCGCCGGCGCCGCTGACCGACCGCAGCGAACCGCTGACCTGGTCGGACAGCACAAGCTTCCATGCATTGATGTCATCGAAGTCATCCAGCACCTTGGGCGCCGGCAGCGCCGGTGGTGCGGCAATCGCCAGGGAGGTCCACAACAGGCCCAATCCAACGGCGATCGCACGCTTCATCCCTTGACACTCCCCAGCAACAGACCTTGGATGTAGTACCGCTGCAGGACCAGGAACAGGGCCAGCACCGGGACCACGGTGACCACCGCGCCGGCCATCATCATTTCCACGTCCATGATGTGTTCGCGCGAGAGGGTGGCCAGCGCCACCGGCAAAGTGTAGTGCTCCTGGTCGGTCAGGACGATCAACGGCCACATGAAATCGTTCCACGCGCCCATGAAAGTAAAGATCGCCAGGGTCACCAGCACCGGCTTGAGCATCGGCAGCACGATCTGGAAGAAGATGCGCAGCTCCCCTGCCCCGTCGATGCGGGCTGCTTCCAGCAGCTCGTCAGGGATGGAACGGGCGTACTGGCGGACCAGGAAGATGCCGAACACGCTGGCCAGCGCCGGCACGATCACGCCGCCGAAGCTGTTGACCAGGCCCAGCTGCTTCATCAGCAGGAACAGCGGCAGCATCGCCACCTGCGCCGGGATCACCAGCGCGGCCATCAGCACCTGGAACAGGCGTTCACGGCCGACGAAGTTCAGCTTGGCGAAGGCATAGCCGGCCATGGTGTTGAGCAGCAGCGAACCGAAGGTGATCGCCACCGACACCAGCAGGCTGTTGGCGAAGTTGCCGCCCATGCCGGTGCGTGCGAACAGCTCGGTGTAGTTGTGGGTGGTGACGTGCGAAGGCAGCAGCGGAGGCGGGAAATGGGTCGCCTCACCCTGCGGCATGAACGACACCGAGAGCATCCACAACAGCGGTGCCAGGCTGACCAGGGCCAGCACCAGCAACGCGCCATTGATCATCCACGGGTGCCAGCGCGACTGGCCGATCTCACGACTCATACCAACTGCCTCTTGCGGCCGAAACGCAGCATCACGGTGGTCACCGCCAGGATGATCAGGAACAGCAGGAACGCCACGGCAGAGGCGCGTCCAAGGTTCCACCACTTGAAGCCTTCCTCGAACATGAAATACAGCACGCTGACGGTGCTCTGCAGTGGGTCGCCGCGGGTCATGACGTACGGCTCGGCGAACAGCTGGAAGTAGCCGGACACGGTAATGACGCCGACCACCAGCAGCACCGGGCCGAGCATCGGCAGGGTGATGTGCAGGAACTGCTTCCAGCGCGAGGCGCCGTCGATGCGCGCGGCCTCGTACAGGTCATGCGGGATGGCCTGCAGGCCGGCCAGGAAGATCACCATGTTGTAGCCGAAGTTCTTCCACACGGCGAACAGCATGATGGTGGGCATCGCCCAGTTCGGGTCGCCCAGCCAGTCGATCGGGCTGATGCCGATGTGGCCCAGGCCGTAGTTCACCAGGCCATAGCTGGTGTGGAACAGGTAGCGCCAGATCACCGCCACCGCCACCAGGGTGGTCACCACCGGGGCGAACAGCGCGGTGCGGAACAGCGCCTTGAAGCGGGCGGCCGGCGCATTGAGCAGCATCGCCGCGCCCAGCGACACGCTGATCGACAGCGGGACGCCGATCACCACGAAGTACGTGGTGTTCCACAGCGACTTCCAGAACATCGGCGTCTGCAGCAGGTCGATGTAGTTGCCCAGCCCGACGAAGCGCAGGTTGGCGCCGTCAGCCAGCGCATACAGGTCGAAGTCGGTCACGCTCAGGGCGAGCGCCGAGGCGACCGGCAGGCCGAAGAACACGCCCAGCACGAGCAGCGAGGGGCCGGCGAAGATCCAGCCGGCGAGGGACGAACGTTTCATTGCGGGCTCCCGGCCGCGACTGCACTGGTCGAGGCCGAAGGGGCATCGCTGCGCTGCAGGCGTTGTTGTTCATGCATCCAGCGGCGCTTGGCCAGCACCTTGTCCACGCGCTGGTCCAGCTCTTCCACGGCCTTGTCCTGCGGCATGCCGCCACGCACCACCTTTTCGGTGACGATGCGCATTTCCTGCACGATGCGCTCCCATTCGAGCACCTTCGGCGTCGGCTTGACGCGCTCCAGCTGGTCACGGAACGCAGCGGCCAGCGGATCGTTGGCCAGCGACGGGGCGTTCCAGGTGCTGCGACGCGGCGGCAGGTCACCGATGATGGAATGGAAGCGGGCCTGGATTTCCGGGCGCGACAGGAACTCGATCAGCTTCCACGAGGCTTCCTTCTGCTGCGACTTGCGGAAGATCACCAGGCTGGTGCCACCGGCGATGCCAGCGCCCGGACCGTCCGGGCCCGGCAGGGCGGCCGTGCCCCACTTCCCTTCCAGTTCCCTGGGCTGCAGCTTCTTGAACTCGCGGATGTTCCAGGGACCGGAGATGTAGAACACGTTGAAGCCGCGGAAGAACTCATCCCACACGTTGGAGATCTGCGTCTCGGACATCTTCGGCGCCCAGCCCTGCTCGAACATGTTGCCGTAGAAGGCCAGGGTGCGACGGAAGCCGGGGCTGGAGAAGTTGCCGCGGGTGTCGTCGTCGCGCAGCAGCGGATCGGGCTGCTGCAGGGCCAGCGACAGCTGCTGCTCGAACTCGTTGATCGGCATCAGCACCGCATAGCGGTTCGGCCCCTGCATCTTCTTGATCGCGGCCATCTGCGCGTCCCACTCCGCCCAGGTACGCGGCGGATGGTCGAAGCCGGCCTGCGCCAGCAGGTCCTTGCGGTAGTAGATCAGGCGGGTATCGACGTACCACGGCACGCCCACCAGCTCGCCATGGATCACGTTGGTATCCCAGATGCCCTGGAAATAGTCCTGCGGATCGACGACGGACGAATGCTGCACGAAAGGCTGCAGCGGGGTCAGCGCGTTGAGCTCGGCGAACTCGGGCACCCAGGTGTTGCCGAGCTGGCAGACATCGGGCAGGCCGTCGGCGGCGAACGCGGTCAGCAGCTTCTCGTGCGCGGCCGTCCAGGGGATGTTCTGCACATCCACCTTGATGCCGGGGTTCTCGGCCTCGAATTCATGGATGAGTTCGCTGACCACTTCGGCTTCGCGGCCCATCGCCCAGAAGCGGACCGTGGTGGTGCCCTGCTCGGTGCGCGCGCAGCCGACCATGGCCAGTGCGGCCATCGCAGGCAGGGCCCAGCGTCGCAGGCGGTCAATCCAATCGTGCACCTTGTTACTTCCCCTGGCCCGAGTTGCGGTTGGCATTGTTCTTCTGTTCCTGCGCGGCAGCCGCGCGTGATTCTGCGATACCGACCGCACGTGCCGCCGCGGCCTTCTCATCCTTCTCCAGCACCAGCGGCTGGAACGACCCTTCCGGGGCCAGCCAGCCACCGCTGAAACCGGCCCGTTCCAGGCCCTTGCGGATGTACGGGTTCTTCTTCATCACTTCCCAGACGAAGTCGTTGCGGTAGTTGGCGATCATCGTCAGGATCGGGCCCTGGTCGATGGCGATGTAATCGCTGGCCACCCAGCCGCGGTCCGGCACCATGCGGCCGGTCTTGATCGGGATGTCGTAGTTGAAGCTCGGGTTGAACGAATCCAGGAAACCGTAGCTGGAATAGATGTAGTCGCCGTAGCGCTTGTGCATCTCCAGCGTGGCCGGGATCACTTCCTCGGGCGCGAACACGATCGAGGAGATCGCCGCGGTCGGGGCGATGGTGCCGTCATCGAAGTTCTCGCGCAGGCCGGCGCCGCGCGAGGAGTAATGGCGGAACTGGCGCTGCTCGCCGCGGTACTCCTGGGTGGTGTTCTGCGGGCCGTCGCTGGCGGTCAGGCCCCACACGTTCTCGCCGTAGTCCTTCCACTGCATCGGGTTGGCGATGGCGTACTCGCGGTGTGCCAGCGCGGCCGAGCGGCTGTTGAGGAAGTAAGTGCTGCCACGCTCGCGCATGTAGGCATCCTGGATGTCGCGGAAATCGATCCAGACGTGGCTGTACTGGTGGCCGAACAGCGGCCCGAAGGACAGGTATTCCTGGCCCTGGTAGACGCCCCAGTCGTTGTCGTAGGTACGCGTCCACACCGTCCACGCATCCGGGCTGACCGGATGGCTGGGCGAGCCCAGGGCGAGGATGTAGACCATCATCGCCTCGTTGTAGCCCATCCAGTCGTGGTCGATGAAGCCGCTCTCGGGGAACCAGCCCATCGAGACCAGCGGCGCACGCTGCTGCAGCCACGGCCAGTCGACCTGCTTGTACAGCTGGTCGGCGATCTGCCGGATTTCCTTCTCGCGCGGGTCATCGCCGTCGTAGTACGACTGGGCGAACAGCACGCCCATCATCAGCAGCGCGGTGTCGACCGAGGACAGCTCGACCCAGCTGTCGTAGCGACGGCCTTCCTGCATGTCCAGGAAGTGGTAATAGAAGCCCTTGTAGCCGGCCTTGCCGGTGCGCTGCGGGCCCATCGGCACGTCGCGGAAGAACTTCAGCGTGGTCAGGGTGCGGTCGATCGCCTGGTTGCGGCTGACCCAGCCGTTCTCGATGCCGATCGGGTACGCGGTCAGGGCGAAGCCGACCGAGGCGATGCTGGCGAAGGGACGCGACGGGAAGCGGTCCGGGGTCAAGCCGTTGAGTTCGTTGGTGGTGTCCCAGAAGAACTGGAACGTGCGGCGCTCGATGTCATCGAACAGCGGCGGCAGTTCCGGCTTCATCGGCCGCGGCGGCGCATCGGCTTCCAGCAGGATCACCGGCGGCTTCGGCTTGGCAGGCTCCTGCTGGGCCGGTTTGCAGGCGGCAATGGCCAGGGTCATCGCAGCGGCGGTCAACAGGTGGCGTGCCTGCATGGCGCGGGTCCTCCGGAAAACTGATCGATCGGAAAGCATAACGTCCAATAGCCTGAAATCGTTTACAAACCGAACTCAAAAAAAACCACGCAGCGTGGTCGCGGAACTGCTGCCATTGCCCAGTCCCCTGCCCCGTCATCGTTACGGCGCAGGGGGCTGGACAATGGACCGGCCGCAGGGACCGGCCATTGCCAGGCCCCGATGCCAGCGGCGGACCACTGGCATCGGGGTGTTGCCTACATCACGGCTTAGAAGCGGAAGCCCACTTCGGCCTTGACCTGGCGCGGAGTACCGATGATGTCGCCGGTCTCGTTGTAGCTGGCCTGCAGCTTGCCGTTGGTCTTGACGTAGTTGTAGGTGGAGAAGTTGTCGAAGTTGAACACGTTGATGATGTCGATACGCGCGTACATCTCGGTGTCACCCGGCATCTTGAACGTCTTGGTCGCCTGCAGGTCGACCGAACGGTAGCCGAAGATCTTGCCACCCAGCAGGAACTTGCCGTTGGCGTTCGGCACGGCGGCCTGCGGGGTCGGCAGGTCGTAGCCACTGGCCTGCGGCACCGGGTACCAGTCGTTGACGGCGGTCGGGGTGGCCAGGGTGATCTTGCCACCGAAGGTGATGCCCCAGAAGCCAGCGTACGAACCGGTCACCACCAGGCGGTGGCGCGGTGCACCGTTGGAACGGATGGTCGGGTAATCCTCGATCAGGCCGCGATCGAAGGCGTACTTCTCGTTGATGTCGCGGTTGTGGCGCGCGGTCGTCCAGGTGTAGGCGATCGAGGTGCCCCAGCCGCTTTCCTTGGTGAACGGCTTCTGCGCCGACAGCAGGACCTGGGTCGCACGGGTCTTGATGCCCTGCTGGCCGATGATCAGGCTGCCGAAGCCCGGCACGTTGCAGCTCCAGGCCTGGCTCAGGCCCGGCTCGGTGCCACCGCACAGGCGCGGGTCATCGAAGAACTGGCCGGTCGGGTAACGGTTGCCCAGGGTGAAGGCGAAGCCGTCGTAGCTCAGGGTGCGGGCGATGGTGGCGTCGGTCAGCCAGTCACCGATCTGGTTGCTCATGCCCAGGCTGAACTGGTCCGAGTACGGCGCCTTCAGCTTGTTGTTGAGCAGGTCGACTTCCAGGCCGGCATTGCTGGTCGAACCGACCAGGGCCTGCAGGTTGCCGATGCCGTTGAGCAGGTTCGGGTTCCAGTCATAGCAGGCGGCCTGGCCGTTGATGCAGGTGCCGGTGGCCGGGTTGCGGAAGTAGATGGTCGGCTGCGGCAGGGCCAGCTTGGTGGTTTCCAGCTGCAGATTGTCGAACAGATCGCGGTCGTACGAACGGCCGGCACCACCGTGGATCACGTGCTGCTCGTCGGCGTTGATGTCATACGAGAAGCCCAGGCGCGGCTGCCAGGCGTCCTTGAACGCCTTGCGGTTGTGGCCGTTGCTGATGTAATCGCTGATGTCCAGGCCGCCCAGTGCCAGCGAATCGGCGTAGGTCTGGCCGGCGGGGGCGCGCGGATCCTGCGAGTAGATCGCGTCGACCACCTGCTGCGGGGTCACGAAATCGAGGTAGGACGGGGTCTTCTCGTAATCCCAGCGCAGGCCGAGGTTGACCTGCAGGTGGTCGTTGACCTGCCAGTCGTCCTGGATGAACACGCCGTACTGCTTGGACTTCGAACGCACTTCACCGGACACGCCCGACACGCCGGTCACCGGCTTGACGAACTGCGCCTTGTACGGGATGGAATCCGGGAAGTCCGGATCGCCCAGGCTGTAGGTGAAGGTCGGGTTGATCTGCGCCGCATCGGAGGCGTACAGGTCGATCGCCTTGTACTTCACGCCCATCTTGATGGTGTGGTCGCCGGCCCACTGGATGCCGTCCAGGGTCAGGTTGTCTTCGATCGACCAGCCCTTCTGGCCCTTCACCTGCGAATCCAGCGCAGAGGCGCCACCGATCTTGACGATGGTGCGGTCTTCAGTGCCGTCCGGTGCGGTGTAGGTGATGCCGTTGGCCAGGGTCAGCGGGGTCGGGTTGTTGAACGAGTCCTCGTGGGTGACCATCATTTCGTTGTAGAAACGCTCGCCGCTGTGGTTCCAGCGCAGGGCGTAACGACGGTCGGTGTTGACCACTTCACGGCCGGCTTCCGGCGAGGTCTGGCCACTGAACTGCGACTGGGTTTCGTCGCGGTCCTGGAAGGTCAGCTCGATGCGGTCGTTGTCGGTCGGCTCGAAGTCGATCTTGCCGAAGATCAGGTCCTGCTGGAACGGCTGGCTGGCCGGGCCGAGGCCGGCGGCGCCGGCCGGCGGCAGCAGGCTGGCGGCGCCGGTGACGGCACCGTCCGGCGCGATGGTGACCGGCAGGTCGAAGCGCTTGGCTTCGTAGGTCACGAAGAAGTGCGCCTTGTCCTGGATGATCGGGCCGCCCAGGGCGAAGCCGTATTCCTTCTCGGCCGAGACCATCTTGTCCTTGCCGCCCTGGCGCTCGGCCGGGGTCTTGGCGCGCATGTCTTCGTCGGTGTAGCGGTAGAACGCCTCACCCTTGAATTCATTGGTACCGGACTTGGTTGCAGCGGTCACTGCGGCGCTCGACACCTGGCCGTACTCGGCCTTGTAGTTGCCGCTGATGACCTTGTATTCGCCGATCGCCAGCTGCGGGAACGGGTTGCCGGCGCTGCCGGACTGTCCGGCCACGCCGCCACCCTTGACGTAGCTCTTCTGGCCCACGCCGTCGATGTAGACGTTGGTGCCATCGGAGTTGGTGGCGCCGCCGCGCAGCGAGGTGTTGCCCTTGGCATCACGGGTGAAGATCAGGCCCGGCACCGCATCGGCGAACTCCAGGAAGTTGCGCGACACCTGCGGGGTGGTCTGGATCTGCTGCAGGCTGACGGTCTTGCCGACTTCGGAGGTGCGCACTTCCTGCAGCAGGGTCGGCGCAACGACGTTGACGGTATCCAGGTTGGTCGCGGCGCTGCCACCCGACGTACCGCCGGCAGCGGCCTCGCTGAAGTTCAGCGTGGAGGTCGAGGCGACGGTGACGGTGACCTTCTGGGTCTGGCCGTTGGCAGCCACGTCATAGGTGCCCGGATCCAGGCCCATCAGCGAATAGGTGCCATCGGCGCGCACGGTGCCGCGACGGACGGTACCGGTGGCAACGTTGGTCGCGGTGACTTCCGAACCGGCCTGGGCGCCGGCCACCTGGCCGCGCAGGCTGGCGTTGGCCGACTGCGCCATGACGTTCGGGGCGGCGGCCAGCATCAGGCAGCTGACCAGGGCGGTGCTCAGCAGCCGGCGGGCCGGCATGCGGATCGTGGAATGCATCATCAACTCAATCTCCGGGTGGCGGTATCCGCGGATGCGGTACCTGCGATCAATCAAAAGAAGGAACGCCTCTGGCTTCAATGGCCCGATGGCGGAGTAGTGGAATCGCGAACGATGAGGCGGGGAACAAGCGTCTGCTTGTCACCTGCCGAATCGGGGGTGTTGCCGTCCATCAACTGCATCAGACGCGTCATCGCCCTATCGCCCAACTCGGCGATACTGACCTGCATGGTGGTCAACGAGGGGTGTACAAACCGCGCCAGTGGAATGTCATCGAAACCCGCCAGGGCGACATCGGTGGGCACGTGGATGCCTGCCTGCGCGAAGGCATACAGGCAACCCAGGGCCATCATGTCGTTGGCGGCGAATACGGCATCGGGCAGCGCGCCGGCTGCCAGCATCTCCTGACCGGCGCGATGGCCGGAAGCTTCGTCGAAATCACCGGGCAACTCGATGCCTTCGGCGCCCTTGCCAAAAGCCGCCAGCGCGTCGCGGAAGCCACGCAGGCGCTCGCGCGCGTCGAAGTTGAGGTCCGGGCCAGAAATGAACGCGATGCGGCGGTGGCCGGCATCGAGCAGGTGGCGGGTCATGGCCATCGCACCGGCGTGATCGTCGATGCTCAGGACCGGGTGATCCTGCCCCGGCAGATAGGTGTTGATCAGGACCGTGGGCAGCGACTGCGGCAGGTTGTCGGTGAGGAAGCCAGGGCTCTCGGCATAGGGCGAGAGCACCAGCAGGCCATCGACGCGGCCGCGCATGGCACGCAGGGCGGCGCCCTGCTGTACCTGATCGCCGTGGTAGCTGGACACCAGCAGGTGCTGGCGACGGTTGCGGGCAACGTTGTCGATGCCGCGCATCAGCTCGGAGAAGAATTCGCCGTACAGGTCAGGCAGCACCACGCCCACCGTATTGGTACGGCGGCTGCTCAGGCTGCGTGCGGCGGCGTGCGGGGTGTAACGCAGCCTCGCGGCGACCTCCAGCACAAGCTGGCGGACCGGTTCGGCGACATTCTCATGCCCGTTCAGCGCGCGGGAAACCGTGGCCACGGAGACCCGGGCTTCTCGTGCGACGTCTTTGATTGTTATGGCTGCCTTGTTCACGAAGCCGCCCTCCACGGCTTGGACCTACCAGCTTGGCGCGGAATGTAAGCGTTTCCATCTGCGCTTGTAAACACTCCGTTAGACGAATGTCCCCGGATGGACACAGAAATCTGACGTGGACAGGTCTGTCCCTGGACTTGGCAGGACTTTGCAGGACAGGCCATCAGCCCTGCTCAGACAGGGTGTAGGCGCGGATGGACAGCGCATGGATATCGGACTCCATCAGCCCGCCCAGCGCGGCATACACGGCGCGATGGCGCGCCAATTGGCCCATGCCGGCGAACTGCTCGCTCACCACCAGCACGTTGAAATGACCGCGTCCGTCGCGCGCTCCGGCATGGCCGGCATGGCGATGGCTGTCGTCTTCGATCTCCAGTGTGCTCGGCGCCAGCGCTTGCTGCAATGCAACACGTATTAGATCGATGCGCTGCGCGCTCATGGCAGCACCTTGCGGAAGGGCCGGACCTCGACGCGGGTGTAGACGCCCGCGGCCACATACGGATCGGCATCGGCCCACTCGCGGGCCTGCGCCAGCGAGTCGAACGCGGCAATCACCACCGAGCCACTGAAGCCAGCCGGACCCGGATCCTCGCTGTCGATCGCCGGGCACGGCCCGGCCAGCAGCAGGCGTCCCTCGTCGCGCAGCGCGTGCAGCCGCGCCAGGTGCTCGGGCCGGGCCTGCAGCCGCTGCGCCAGCACATCCTGGTCGTCGTAACCTTCAATCACATAGAACACGGGCATTCCTCGTTCATGTTGCGGTGCGTCGATTCTAGCCAATGGGCCGCCGATACCGGCCCGGCTGGACACTGGCCAGGCAAAGCCGTACCCTAGACACCATTGCACGTGGCGTGATGCAGCAGCCCGTCGGTTTTTGCGGCTACCGCAGCCCCCGACGACCGTACCGCTGCTTCGAACCGGGCCAACCGGCCGGGCCACGTAGACGACCTCCCCGTAGTTCCGTCGCCGCCGTTTTCCTGCGGCGCGTCCTGCTGTTTGATATGTGTGGAATCGCGCCGATCCCGGCGTGTCTGGTGCCTGCGGCGCCGTGGCGAAGGCCCGGCAGAACCGGCACCGCGACTGGTCCGTTGCAATCCTATTGTCCATTAGATGACTTCCGAACTCGCGCTCGACGCGAACCCGCCAACCCGGCCGCCCGCCCCCCAGCAGCAGGAAATGCCGCTGGCCGTGGTGCATGGGCAACCGGTCCTGCAGATTCCGCAGGACCTGTACATCCCGCCGGATGCGCTGGAAGTCATCCTGGATGCCTTTGAAGGTCCGCTGGACCTGCTGCTGTATCTGATCCGCCGGCAGAACCTGGACGTGCTGGACATCCCCGTGGCCGAGATCACCCGGCAGTACGTGGAATACATCACCGTGATGCGCGAGCTGCGTTTCGAGCTGGCCGCCGAGTACCTGGTGATGGCCGCCATCCTGGCCGAGGTGAAGTCGCGCATGCTGCTGCCGCGCCCGGTCAGCGAGGAAGGCGACGAGGCCGACCCGCGTGCCGAGCTGGTGCGCCGGCTGCAGGAGTACGAACGTTTCAAGCAGGCTGCCGAGGATATCGACGCCCTGCCCCGCCAGGACCGCGACACCACGGTGGCGCATGCCTTCATGCCCGAGCGGGCGACGGTGAAGCTGCCGCCGCCGGTGGACCTGAAGGAGATGCTGCTGGCCCTGCACGACGTGCTCAAGCGCGCCGAGCTGTTCAGCGGCCACGCCATCAAGCGCGAGGCACTGAGCGTGCGGCAGCGCATGGGCGAAGTGCTCGGCCGGCTTGAAGACGGCAGGTTCTACCGCTTTGAAGGGCTGTTCACCGCCGAAGAAGGCAAGCTGGGCGTGCTGGTCACGTTCCTGGCCGTGCTGGAACTGGCCAAGGAGCAGCTGCTGGACCTGGTCCAGGAAGAACCGCTGGCGCCGATCTACGTGAAGTCCCTGGCCGCCGGCAACACCAACGCCCCGCTGCAGTTCAGCAGCGAGTTCGACGACAACGACGCCGCCAATGAAAACGAGTGAGCGCTGACTGCCGATGGACCAGACGCTGATCAACCGCATTGTCGAAGGTGCCCTGCTGGCCTCCAGCCAGCCGCTCACCCTGGCCCAGCTGAAAGACCTGTTCCCGGAAGAGGAACCGGCACCGCCGGGCAGCATCGAACGTGCGCTGGAGCGCCTGCGCGAGGGCTGCGAAGGCCGCGGCGTGGAGCTGGTCGAGGTCGCCTCCGGCTTCCGCTACCAGGTGACCGGCGAAGTGCACGGCTGGATCAGCCGGTTGTGGACCGAACGCAAGACCCGCTACACCCGCGCCACCCTGGAAACCCTGGCGCTGATCGCCTACCGGCAGCCGATCACCCGTGGCGAGATCGAGCAGGTGCGCGGCGTGGCGGTCAGCAGCAACATCATCCAGGCACTGGAAGAGCGCGAGTGGATCCGCGTGGTCGGCCACCGCGACGTGCCCGGCAAGCCGGCGCTGTTTGGCACTACCAAGGGCTTCCTGGACTATTTCGGCCTGAAGCGCCTGGACGAACTGCCGCCGCTGTCGGAACTGAAAGACCTGGGCGAGCTGGAACCGCAGCTGGCGCTGGACCGTGATGGTCCCGCCGTTGCTGGTGCCGCCGGCCCGGACATCAGCGCCGACCCCGATGCGGCCGGCAAGGATCACGCCGGCCTGCAGGGCGGCGATGGCAACACCGAGAATTCCGTCGACGCGGCAGCTGCTGCGCCGGCCACCGATGAGCAAGCACCTTCGCCCCACGATGATGGGCACCCCGATTCCGCGCCGGGCGAGCGCGCGGTGCCAGTGAACGAACGCGAAGACAACGCCGTCGCGACGACGACCGTGGCTGTTGACCAAGCCGATTCCGAACCAGAGGCCGACCTCCAAACCGTCGGCCGGAGCAAAACTGATGAGTGACACCCCCCGTAACAAGCTCTCGCTGAAGCGCGAAGCCACCTCCGAACAGTTCAAGCTGGAAGAGCGCCTGCACAAGGTGCTGGCCCAGGCCGGCCTCGGCTCGCGCCGCGCGCTGGAACAGCGCATCGCCGAAGGCCTGGTCAAGGTCAACGGCGAAGTCGCGCAGACCGGCATGTCGGTCAAGAGCGGCGACAAGATCGAGCTGGATGGCCGTGGCTTCGTCGCCACCGCCCTGGCCGAGCCGTCGCGGGTGCTGGTCTACAACAAGCCGGAAGGCGAAGTGACCACCCGCGAAGATCCCGAAGGCCGCCCGACCGTGTTCGAATCCCTGCCGCCGCTGAAGGGCGCGCGCTGGATCGCCATCGGCCGCCTGGACATCAACACCACCGGCCTGCTGCTGGCCACCACCGACGGTGAACTGGCCAACGCCATGATGCACCCGTCGTTCGAGGTCGAGCGCGAGTACGTGGTGCGCGTGCGTGCCCCGGAAGGCGAAGAGAAGGTCTCCGACGCCATCGTCGACCGCCTCGCCCGTGGCGTGGCACTGGAAGACGGCCCGGCCAAGTTCGACGAGATCGAACGCATCGGCGGCACCGATTCGCACGACTGGTTCCGCGTCGTGGTGAAGGAAGGCCGCAACCGCGAAGTGCGCCGCCTGTGGGAATCGCAGGGTTGCCAGGTCAGCCGCCTGAAGCGCACCCGCTACGGCAAGGTCAGCCTGCCGCGCGAACTGGTGCGTGGCCATTCGGTCGAACTGCCCACCGCCCAGGTCGAAGCCCTGCGCGCGCAGCTGAAGCTGGAAGAAGGCGCGCCGTCGGCACTGACCCTGCAGCCGGTGATCGGCCAGCGTCGCGCTGCCAAGACCACCGTGCGCGTGCGCGAAGGCGGTCGTGGCAATGCCTACGTCAACGGCCACAGCACCGCCGATGAAGGTCGCGAACTGCGTCGCTTCGACAATGTGCGCGAAGACCGCGGCCGTGGTCGCGGCGGCAAGGGTGGCGGCTTCAAGGGCGGCCTGACCGTCAGCGGCGAAGCAGCCGCCAAGCAGTCGCAGAAGCCGTTCAAGCAGCGTGCGCCGAAGAATGACCGTTCGCTGCCGGAAGGCAACCCGGCCGCGTTCCGTACCTGGTACGTGCCGGACGGTGTCAGCACCGGCCCGAGCGGCCACCGCAACGCCGGTCCGGGCGCGCGTGGCCCGGGTGCCCGTGGTCCGGGCGCTGGCGCGGGTGGCCAGGGCCGTCCGTACGGCAAGCCGAAGGGTCCGGGTGCCGGTGCAGGTGGCGGCCAGGGTCGCGGCGGCTTCGGCGGTGAAGGCCGTGGTGGCGCCGGTGGTGGCCAGGGTCGTCCGGCCGGTGCGGGCAACCGCTCGCAGGGCCAGGGCAACAAGCACCCCTACGGCCATCCGGGCAACGCCCCGAGCTTCCCGTCCGATCATGCCAATCCGGGCTTCAGCCCGTACGGCAGCACGCGTCCGGCAGGCAACGGTCGTCCGGGCGGCAATCGCGGTCCGGGCGGCAACCGTGGCCCGGGTGGTCCCGGTGGCAACCGTGGTCCCGGCGGCCCGGGTGGCAACCGTGGCCCGGGCGGCCCCGGCGGCAACCGTGGTCCGGGCGGCCCGCGCCGCAGCGGCCCGCGCGGCGGTTGATTACTGACGGTGCCTGTAGAAGTATCCCGGCAAAGTCCGTAATCCTTGCTATCTAGGGAAAAAACGCCGCGATCCTAACAGGATCGCGGCGTTTTGCTTTGTTGACGCCAACTCAACGAAGCGCATCCAGCGGACTCCGTAGTAGGCCAAGTCCTGGCAGGTTAAGGCCAGGCGGCTGATGCCGAGAAGCTCAGGCGAGCCGCGTTGGACCCTTGAGAATCGCTGTGTTCCCTGGCCTGTGATGGCGCCAGCCCGCAGTATTCAGCCCGGCATCATGGATCCACGTAGCCGGGCCTCCTATCGCTGCATTCCCTCTCCGCATTCTGCGCAGATTCCGGCATGGATTGACGCCATCAGACTCGTCATTGCAATTTTGTAATGCTTGCGCCGGTGATGGTAGAAATAGGGATGGCCGCACTGGCGAATCCTGGCACCGTTGCCACAGTGGCCGAGATTGGCGCAGGAGCGACCGGAGTCACGGGTACAGGTGGCGCGGTAGCCGGAAAGATCACGGGATACACGAAGCATGGCTTGAATCAGGCGATCTCCCGCGATGGGGGGAGGGGAGTCTCTGCAAAGGCAATACTTTCGGCGGTGAGAGAGCCCGTGAAGGTTGCCGAACAGGCCGGAGGCAAGACTGCGTATACCGGAAATAATGCAAAAGTAGTACTAAACAGCGAAGGGAAGGTCATAACAGTCATTCCAAGGAACAACGAGGGGTTGAGAAACCCAAAGGTGAAATGAGATGAAAGGCCCCACCTCATCCCGCCTGCATCCGCTCTTGGCGGAGATAGCAACAAAGCACGGCTTTCGGCTGCCTGAAGATGGCTTCAAATATCTTGAAGAGCAAGACTGTGAATCGCTGATCGATGCATTGCTGCAAGAGCTTTCCGAGACTGGCCTGGACTCTGACGATGAGCCCAATCAACGGGGCATGGAGATCGAGGCGATCATCGATCTCGTACGGTCCACTGCAGAACAACCTCGCGCGTCCGTGGATCACAAGTCCACTGAGTGGAAACAATGAATAAGGTGAAAAGGGGACAGAGGGAGTTAAACCGCGCACAAGGCATCGAACACAATGTTCGACACGGTGGCCACGCTGCCCGGCCGCACCGCAGTACCCTAGCGTGGATGTTGGCGCAGCAGTAGATCGCGCATCTTGCGGACTGACACCCGAGGCCCACCTTGCCCGGCGTGCCTTCGCTGCGGTGCAACGCGATTAGGAATTGTCCGAAAACGGGCGGTTCGTGCCGCAGTTCAACTCAGTGACGTTTTCACCCATCTAAGGTAAGGCCTCCCCCCACCCGAGGCACCGTTGATGGCCTGGCACACGAGCACTTCCGTCCTGACGGTCGTCGACCCCAGCAACAGCTGGTGGACGGCGATCTACGAGCCCGGTGCCAAAGCACCGGTCTGCGGCATCTACCGCTGCAAGGGCTGCAAGTGCGAGATCACCCGCAACCAGGGCGAGGCATTCCCACCGCCATCGCACCACCCGCACCTGCCGGGGCAAAGCCGCATCTGCTGGATACTGAACGTGCGTACCAACGCCCCGGTCGGCTGATACAGAAAAAGGGACGGAGGGGATCAAGTCGTTTGTGCCTCAAACGACTTGATCCCCTCCGTCCCCCTTTTTTGTGGTCAACGGCGGCTGATGGTGAAGGCGGTGCCGTCCACGCCCAGGTCCCAACCCTTGCCGGTGCCGGACAGGGCCAGCGAGACGTCGCCCTTGGTCATCACCTGGGCGTTGCTGGATTTCACCGCGCCTGCGTGGGCGCCCACCGAGGCATAGGTGCCCAGCAGTTCGTCGATGCCCACCGCGCCGGTGAAGCTGCCGCGGCCGTTGGTGATCTTCGACTTGCCCACGGTCAGGCCGCCGCCCTTGAGCTGGATGCGTACCGGCATGGTCGCACCGTTGCTGCACTGGAGGGTGCCGTTGCCCGAGGCGGTCTTGTAGATCAGCGACCAGCCGGACAGGGTGTAGCGCAGCTGGCAGTCGAGGTTGCCACCTGCGTGTGCCGCCGGGGCCAGGGAGGCTGCGGCCAGCGCCAGCAGCAGGACTAGGGGCTTGTTCATCGGCAGGACTTCCACTTCAGGTCGGACTGGCCGCGAATCTAGCAGCGCGCGCGTGCACGGTGGATGCAGGCGCGCGA
Organism: Stenotrophomonas cyclobalanopsidis; assembly: GCF_008710035.1. Classification (GTDB taxonomy): domain Bacteria; phylum Pseudomonadota; class Gammaproteobacteria; order Xanthomonadales; family Xanthomonadaceae; genus Stenotrophomonas; species Stenotrophomonas cyclobalanopsidis. Next base: position 40,747 of record NZ_VYKI01000003.1, read on the forward strand.
GGCGGTGTGGCAAGCGTTCAGCCGCCACACCGAGGCCGTTCTCAGGCCCGTTCGTCCAGGTGGAACGCGTCGGCGTCGAGCATCGCCGGGAAGCGCGCGCGGTGCGCGGCCAAGGCCTCGGCCGAGATGGTGGTGGTGACCACCTGCTCGCGTTCGCGGATCTCCACCTGCGGCTGGCCGAGGAAGTCGATCACCGCGCTGTCGCCGGCGTAGTGCAGCTGGTTGCCGTCCGCGCCGATGCGGTTGACCGCCGCCACGAAGCACAGGTTCTCGATCGCCCGCGCGCGCAGCAGGGTCTTCCACGCGTAGGCACGCGCCGACGGCCAGTTGGCCACGAAGATCTGCAGGTCGAAATCCATCTGCCCTGCCCGCTCCACGTTGTAACGGTTGCGGCAGAAGACCGGGAAACGCAGGTCGTAGCAGACCTGCGGATTGATCCGCCAGCCCTTCCATTCCACGCTCAGGCGGTCGCGACCAGCGGCGTAGCGCTCGTGCTCGCCGCCGTAACGGAACAGGTGGCGCTTGTCGTAGTACTGCAGCGCGCCGTCCGGCGTGGCGAACAGCAGGCGGTTGTAGACCCCCTCGCCGTCGCGCAGCTGCACGCTGCCGATCACCGCGGCGTTCAAGGCCTTGGCCTGCTCGCGTACCCAGGCGACGGTCGGGCCATCCATGCCTTCGGCCTGGGCGATGGCCTCGTTGGAGAAGCCGCTGGTGAAGGTCTCCGGCAGGATCACCAGGTCGGTGCTGCCGGCCAGCGCCGCCATCAGCGCGCCGTAGTAGTCACGGTTGCCCGCCGGGTCGTGCCAGCGGGTGTCGCCCTGGGCGAGGGAAATGCGCAGGTCCTGCATGGTCGTCACGTCCTCAGAGCAGGCGCAGGCGTTCGATCGCCGCGTCCAGGGTCGCTTCGTTCTTGGCGAAGCACAGGCGCACCAGGCGCTGGCCGACCGGCGCGGTTTCGTAGAACGGCGACAGCGGGATGGCAGTGACGCCCTTCTCGATGGTCAGCCACTTCACGAATTCATGGTCGGGCAGATCGCTGATGGCCGAGTAGTCGACCAGCTGGAAATAGCCACCCGGTACCGGCAGCGGCTTCAGGCGCGTGCTGGCCAGCTGCTCGCGGAAACGATCGCGCTTGGCCTGGTAGAACGCACCCAGCTCCAGGTGGTGCTCCGGTTCGTCGCGGATCATCGCGGCGAAACCATACTGCGCCGGGCCGAAGCTGGTGAAGGTGTTGTACTGGTGCACCTTGCGGAATTCAGCGGTCAGCAGCGGCGGCGCCACTGCGTAGCCGATCTTCCAGCCGGTGCAGTGGTAGGTCTTGCCGAAGCTCGAGATGACGAAAGTGCGCTCGCGCAGTTCCGGGTAGCGCAGCGCCGATTCGTGGCGGCGGCCGTCGTAGATGATGTGTTCGTACACCTCATCGGAAATCAGGTAGATCTGCGTGCCACGCAGCAGGTCGGCCAACGCCTGCATGTCGGCCTCGTCCAGCATCGCACCGGACGGGTTGTGCGGGGTGTTGACCATCAGCATGCGGGTGCGCGGGGTGATCGCCGCACGCACGCGGTCCCAGTCCACGGCAAAGGTCTGCGGGTCCAGCGGCACGTGCACGGCGATGGCGCCGGCCAGCTCGATGGCCGGTTCATAGCAGTCGTAGGCCGGGTCCAGCACGATTACTTCCTCGCCGGCACGCACCACGGCGTGGATGGCGTTGAAGATCGCCTCGGTGGCACCGCTGGTGACGGTGATCTCGGTGTCCGGGTCGATGGTGGCGTCGTACAGGTCCAGCGACTTCTGCGCGATGGCCTGGCGCAGCGGGGCCACGCCGGTCATCGGCGGGTACTGGTTGAGGCCGGCGGCCATCGCCTTGGTGGTTTCGTCGATCAGGCGCTGAGGCGCGGAGAAATCCGGGAAACCCTGGCCCAGGTTGACCGCGCCGTGTTCGGCGGCGAGCTGGGACATCACGGTGAAGATCGTGGTACCGACCTTGGGCAGCTTGGTGGTGGGTTGCATCGGCCTGGGGCATGGGGAGACAAGGACTGAAAGTGTACGAAATCCACGCCCTGCCCGTGGACTGAACCGGTAGCGCCGGGTCATACCCGGCGGCTCTTTGCATGTTCCCTGCGGCCGCCGGGCATGGCCCGGCGCTACCAGGGCAGGTTTCATCGCTACAATTGCCGTCGCACTCCGGCACGAAGACCCCTGCCCCTTGAACACCCCAGCATTGCTGGCCGCCAGCGGCCTGAGCTTCTCCCGCAATGACGAACCCGTGTTCGGCCCGCTGGACTTCCACGTGGATGCCGGCGAGGCCCTGCTGGTGCAGGGCGGCAATGGTGCCGGCAAGACCACCCTGCTGCGCGTGCTGGCCGGCCTGGCCCGCCCCGGCGCCGGCAAGGTGCGCATCGACGGCAAGCAGGCCAGCAACACCGAACGCGCCCGCTATGTCGCCTACCTCAGCCACCTGCCCGCGCTGAAGCCGGACCTGGACACGCTGGAGAACCTGCACTTTCTCTGCGGCCTGCACGGCCGCCGGGCCAAGCAGATGCCCGGCAGCGCGCTGGCCATCGTCGGCCTGGCTGGTTATGAAGACACGCTGGTGCGGCACCTGTCGGCCGGGCAGAAAAGGCGCCTGGCGCTGGCCCGCATCTGGCTGTCGCCGGCACCGCTGTGGCTGCTCGACGAACCCTACGCCAACCTCGATCTGGATGGCATCAACCTGGTCAACCGGATGATTTCGGCCCACCTGCGCGGCGGCGGTGCCGCCCTGGTCACCACCCACGGCGCCTATGCCGCACCGCCGGTCCGCACGCGCCTGCTGGAACTGCGCGCGCCCGGGCAACCTCCCGCCACCACGCAGGGAGCTGCGGCATGATCGCCCCGGGTACCGAACCGGGCCTGTGGCAGACCGCCCGCGCCCTGCTTTCGCGCGACCTGCGCCTGCTGTGGCGCCGTCGTGGCGATGCGCTGCAGCCGGTGCTGTTCGCCCTGCTGGTGGTGGTGCTGTTCGCCCTGGCACAGGGCCGCGACCCGCAGCCACTGGCCGCCACTGCCGGTGCGGTGCTGTGGCTGGCGGTGCTGCTGGCCGGGCAGCTGGCGCTGGATTCGCTGTTCCGTTCCGATGCAGAGGATGGATCGCTGGAACAATGGCTGCTGGCACCCGTGCCGCTGGCTTGGCTGGTGCTGGTGCGCGTGCTGCTGCATTGGGCCACCACCGCGCTGCCGCTGATCGTGGTCAGCCCGCTGCTGGCGGAAATGCTGCATCTGCCACATGACCAACTACCGATGTTGCTGGCATCGTTGCTGCTGGGAACGCCGGTGCTGAGCCTGATCGGCGGCGTGGTCGCCGCGCTGACCGTAGGCATCCGGCGCTCTGGTATTCTCGTAGCGTTGCTGTCGTTGCCGCTGTACGTACCGGTGCTGGTGTTTGGTGCGGGCAGCCTGGCGGCGGCCAGTCGCGGGCAGGATCCGGTGGGTGCGCTGCTGATGCTGGGCGCAGGACTGGTGGTCGCGTTGCTGCTGGCACCGCTGGCGACGGCTGCGGCCATCCGTATTTCCCTGAGTTGAACGGGCAGAGAGCCAATCCACCCTTGCTGGATAGCCGTCACGCATGAATCCGATCGTCCGCTGGTTCCATCAACTCGGTTCGCCGCCCACGTTCGATCGTTTCGCTGCCCGCTGGTCGCGTGTGTTCTACATCGCCGCGCTGCCAGTGCTGCTGGTGGGCCTGTGGCAGGCGCTGCTGGTGGTGCCGCCGGAGGCACGCCAGCTGGACAGCTTCCGCATCCTCTACATCCACGTGCCCAGTGCCTGGATGAGCCTGTTCGTGTTCGCGCTGATGGCGCTGTATGCCGCCATCGCGCTGATCTGGCGCATCAAGATCTGCGAGATCCTGGCGATGGCCTGCGCGCCGATGGGCGCCGGCTTCACCCTCATCACCCTGCTCACCGGCAGCATCTGGGGCAAGGGCACCTGGGGCACCTGGTGGGACTGGGACCCGCGCATGACCAGCGAACTGGTCCTGCTGTTCCTCTACCTGGGCGTCATCGGCCTGTACCACGCCATTGAGGACCGCCGCAGCGCCGCGCGCGCGGCCGGCCTGCTGGCGATCGTCGGCGTGAGCCTGCTGCCGGTCATCCGCTATTCGGTGGACTGGTGGGGCGGCCTGCACCAGCGCCAGTCGATCAGCGTCTTCGGTGACTCGGCCATCAGCAGCGCGATGATCGCGCCGCTGTGGTGGATGGTGATCGGCACCAAATTCTGGTTCGCCGGCTCTGCGCTGGCCAAGGCACGCGCCGACAACCTCGACCGCGAGGCCGGCAAGGCCTGGGTCGGCCAGCGCGTGGAGGAGACCCGGCGATGACCCACCTGCCCTTCGTGATCGGCGCCTATGCGGTGTTCGTGCTGGTTTTGCTGGCCGATGCCATCGGCTCGTGGCTGCGCCTGCGCGCCGCCCGCCGCCAGGCGCAGTCGCGCCAGCAGCGGCAGCAGGCGCGGCAGACCGCCCAGCAGGCCGCGCCGACCCTGTCGGCGGAGCTGGAACGATGACCCCGGTACAACGCCGCCGCCTGGCCTGGGTGCTGCTGGCCCTGCTCGCCTCCGGCCTGGCCACCGCACTGGTGGCGATGGCACTGGAACGCAACATCGCCTACCTCTACACCCCGTCCGAAGTGCTGCGTGGCGACGTCGATGCGCAGACCCGCTTCCGTCTTGGCGGCATGGTGGTGAAGGGCTCGTTCAACCGCCCGGTCGGTTCGCTCGATGCGCGTTTCGAGGTCACCGACGGCGACGCCCAGCTGGCCGTGCTCACCTCGCGCATCCTGCCGGACATGTTTGCCGAGGGCACCGCCGTGGTCGCCAGCGGGCGCCTGCAGGACGGCGTGTTCGTGGCCGATGAAGTGCTGGCCAAGCACGATGAGAAGTACGTGCCGAAGGAAGTGGCCGACAAGATGGGCGATGCCCATCGCAGGCACGACGTGCCGGTACCGGCCACCGAGGTGCGCTGAGTGCTGCCAGAGCTGGGACAGATCCTGCTGCTGTGTGCGTTGCTGGCGTCGTTGCTGCAGGCCGGCCTGCCGCTGGTGGGCGCGCAGCGCGGCAATGCGGCGTGGATGGCAGTGGCCCGCCCGGCCGCCTTCGCCCAGCTGCTGCTGGTGGCCGGCGCGTTCGCGGTGCTGACCGCCGCCTTCGTGCAGCAGGACTTCTCGGTGCGCTACGTGGCCGAGAACTCCAATTCGCTGTTGCCGATGATCTACCGCTGTTCGGCGGTCTGGGGCGCGCACGAAGGCTCGCTGCTGATGTGGGCGCTGGTGCTGGCACTGTGGACCGGTGCCGTAGCGTTGTTCTCGCGGCACCTGCCGGCCACGGTGCAGGCGCGCGTGCTGGCGGTGATGGGCGTGGTCAGCGTCGGCTTCCTCGCCTTCCTCATCTTTACCTCCAACCCGTTCCTGCGCCTGAACCCGGCACCGCTGGAGGGCCGCGACCTCAACCCGCTGCTGCAGGACCCGGGGCTGATCATCCACCCGCCGATGCTGTACCTGGGCTACGTGGGCTTTGCGGTGCCGTTCGCCTTCGCCGTGGCCGCCCTGCTGGAAGGCCGCGTGGATGCGCGCTGGCTGCGCTGGACGCGGCCGTGGACCAACGTGGCCTGGGGCTTCCTGACCCTGGGCATCGCGCTGGGCAGCTGGTGGGCGTACTACGAGCTGGGCTGGGGCGGCTGGTGGTTCTGGGACCCGGTGGAAAATGCCAGCTTCATGCCATGGCTGGTCGGCGCCGCGCTGATCCACTCGCAGGCCGTCACTGAAAAGCGCGGCACTTTCGGCAGCTGGACCCTGCTGCTGGCCATCGCCGCCTTCGCGCTGTCCCTGCTTGGCACCTTCCTGGTGCGCTCGGGCGTTCTGACCAGCGTGCACTCGTTCGCCGCCGATCCCTCGCGCGGCCTGTTCATCCTCGTCTTCCTCTCGCTGCTGGTCGGCGGCAGCCTGTTGCTGTACGTGCTGCGAGCCAGCGGCCTCAGCGTGGACGCTGGTGATCCGCGCCGCGGCTTCACCGCCACCTCGCGCGAAACCCTGCTGCTGGCCAACAACCTGCTGCTGGCCACGGCCTGTGCGATGGTGCTGCTGGGCACGCTGTACCCGCTGCTGGCCGACGCGCTGTCGCTGGGCAAGATCTCGGTCGGCCCGCCATACTTCGGCAGCCTGTTCCTGCTGCTGATGGCACCGATGGTGCTGCTGCTGCCGTTCGGCCCGCTGGTGAAGTGGCAGCGCGACCAGCCATCGCGTGCATTCGCGCTGCTTGCCCCGTGGTTGGGGCTGGCCGTGCTGCTGGGGGCGCTGGCCTGGTGGCAGGCACCGCAGAACGGCTGGAAAGCCGGTCTCGGCGTGGCCGCCGCCGCCTGGGTCGGGCTGGGTACCGCGCGCTTCGTCTGGCAGCGCCTGCGCGGCAATGGCCGCTTCACGGCCGAGATGCTCGGCATGATCGTCGCCCACGCCGGCATCGCGGTCTTCCTGGCCGGCGCGCTGCTGGTGGAAGCGCTGAACGTGCAGCGCGAAGTCGCGCTGGCGCCGGGCCAGCAGGTGGTGGTCGGCCGCCATGAAGTGCGCTTCGAAGGCGTCGACCATCGCGAAGGGCCCAACTTCACCGCTGATCGTGGCCATCTGCGTGTATTCCGCGACGGCCGCGAGCTCGCCCTGCTGCACCCGGAAAAACGCCAGTACGCCAGCGGTGGCCAGGTGATGACCGAAGCCGGCATCGATGCACGCCTGAGCGGTGATGTCTACGTGGCATTGGGCGAGCCGCTGGGCAACAATGCATGGGCGGTACGGGTCCACATCAAGCCGTTCGTGCGCTGGATCTGGCTGGGCGCGCTGCTGATGGCCCTGGGCGGATTCATCACCGCCGCCGACCGCCGTTTCCGCCGTCCGTAGGAGTTTCCATGTCCGAGTCCCCCGCCCCGCGTCCTTCCCGCCCGCTGCCGCCGGTAGCCATCGTGATCGGCGTGCTGTTCTTCTTCGGCCTGCTGGGGCTGATGATCTACGGAGTGATGAAATCGGGCGACCCGCAGCGCGACGTGCTGCCGTCGGCGCTGATCGACAAACCGGCACCGGCCTTCGCCCTGCCGGTGCTGCACGACCCCAGCATGACCGTGCGCAGCGAAGAGCTGCGCGGCGCGCCCTACCTGCTGAACGTGTGGGGCAGCTGGTGCGCGGCCTGTCGTGAGGAACACCCGGTGCTGACCCGCTTCGCCGAAAGCAAGCGCGTGCGCGTGATCGGCTACAACTGGAAGGATGAACCGACCGACGCCCTGCACTGGCTGGAAACGCTGGGCAACCCGTTCATGGTCGTGCTGAGCGATGTTGAAGGCCGCACCGCCATCGACTGGGGCGTGACCGCCGCGCCGGAAACCTTCCTGGTCGACGGCAGTGGCATCGTGCGCTGGAAGTACAGCGGCGCGATGACCCAGCAGGTGGTGGACGAAAAGCTGATCCCGGCGCTGCAGAAGATCGAGAAGGCCCAGGGCAATGCCGATGCCGGCCTGCACGGCAATCCATAAGCGCGGCCGCGGGCTGCTGCTTGCGCTGCTGATGGCCGCAGCGCTGCCGGCACTGGCCCAGCAGCCGCTGCACGACCCGCGCCCTCTGGCGTTCCGCGACGCGGCTGAAGAAGCCCGATTCCACGACCTGGCCGCGCAGCTGCGCTGCGTGCAGTGCCAGAACCAGTCGCTGGCCGATTCCAACGCACAGATCGCCCAGGACCTGCGCCGCGAGGTGCTGCAGCTGATGCAGCAGGGCCACGACGACGCGCAGATCAAGCAGTTCCTGGTGGCACGCTACGGCGAGTTCGTGCTGTACCAGCCGCCCCTGCAGCCGGGTACCTGGCTGCTGTGGGGCGGCCCGCTGCTGCTGCTCGGCGCCGGTGGCGTGGTGGTGCTGGGCATCGTCCGCCGCCGTGGCCGCAACGTGGCGCCGGCACCGGCCTGCAACGCCGATGAAGGAGATGGCTGGTGAGCAACGCATTGCCGGTGTTGGCTGGTCTGGTGGCTGCGCTGATGGCCGCACTGGTGCTGTGGCCGCTGCGCCAGCAGGGCCGTCGCGGTTTCATGCTGGGCGTGCTGGCACTGGGCGTGGTCGGCGCCTGCCTGTACGTGCTGGTGGGCGATCCGCGCGCCGCACGCATGCAGCCAACACCGTCGGTGGCCACCCTGCGTGATGGCGTGAGCGCCCTGCAGCAGGCACTTGAGCGCGATCCGCAGCGTGCCGATGGCTGGGCGCTGCTCGGCCGTTCGCAGAGTGAGCTGGGCAACACCGCTGCAGCGGCCGAGGCCTTCGCCCGCGCCGTGGCCCTCGCCCCGGATGATGCCGGCGTGCTGGTGGAAGCCGCGCAGGCACGCGCGCAGGCCGATGCCGGCAAACAGTTCGATGACACCGCGATGGACTGGCTGCAGCAGGCCCGTCGCCTGGCCCCCGATGCCGAACGCGCCAGCTGGCTGCTCGGCATCGCCCTGCGCCAACGCGGCCGCGATGCCGAGGCGGCCGATGTCTGGAGCAGCCTGCTGCCGCGCGTGGAGCCCGGTGCCGCGCAGGCGCTGCAGGCGCAGATCGCCATCGCCCGCGAGGCCGCTGGCCGGGCAGCAGACGCACCTGCGGTAGAATCGCCCGCCCTGCTGCAGGTCCGCGTGCAGCTGCCCAACGCGGTGAAGCACGGCGACTGGCCGGCGACCACCCAGGTCTTTGTACTCGCGCGCGCCGTCGGCGGCCCGCCGATGCCGGTGGCCGCACGCAGGCTGCCGCTGGCCGGTTTCCCGGCGAGGGTCGGCCTCGGTGACGGCGACAGCCCGATGCCGACTGCGCCGCTGTCCGCGCATGCCGACGTGGAGGTGCTGGCGCGCATTTCGCGCAGTGGCAGCGCCAACCGCAGCGAAGGCGACCTGCAGAGCGAGGTGGTGCGGGTGACATTGCCGCATGACGGCGTGGTGGAGCTGCGGTTCCCTTGACCTGCAGCCGAGCATGGGCTCGGCTCTACAGTAGATCCACGCCATGCGTGGATACCGGCCCCAATGGAAACCAGCGTGTCGCCTGCTGCACAGGCGGCCCCGCTAGAATGCCCGCATGACCGAATTCATCCCGCCCGGCACCCGCTTCCATGCCCTGCCCTCGCCGTTCCCGTTCAAGCGCGGTGGCGCCCTGCACGGAGCACGCGTGGCCTACGAGACCTGGGGCACGCTGGCCGCCGATGGCCGCAACGCGATCCTGATCGTCACCGGCCTGTCGCCGGACGCACATGCCGCCGCCAACGCCGACAACCCGGCCCCGGGCTGGTGGGAAGCGATGGTCGGCGCGGGCAAGCCGATCGACACCGACCGCTGGTTCGTGGTCTGCGTCAATTCGCTGGGCAGCTGCAAGGGCTCGACCGGCCCGGCCTCGCTGAACCCGGCCACCGGCGAGCTCTATCGCCTCGACTTCCCGGAACTGTCGGTGGAAGACGGTGCACGCGCGGCCATCGAGGTCGTGCATGCGCTGGGCATCGAACAGCTGGCCTGCGTGGTCGGCAATTCGATGGGCGGCATGACGGCGCTGGCAGTGCTGATGCTGCAGCCGGGCATCGCCCGCAGTCACATCAACATTTCCGGCAGCGCGCAGGCATTGCCGTTCTCCATCGCCATCCGCTCGCTGCAGCGCGAAGCCATCCGCCTCGACCCCAAGTGGAATGGCGGGCGCTACACCGAAACCGACTATCCGGAATCGGGCATGCGCATGGCACGCAAGCTGGGCGTGATCACCTACCGCTCCGCGCTGGAATGGGATGGCCGCTTCGGACGTGTGCGACTGGATTCGGACCAGACCGATGATGATCCGTTCGGGCTGGAATTCCAGGTGGAAAGCTACCTCGAAGGGCATGCACGGCGCTTCGTGCGCTTCTTCGATCCGAACTGCTACCTGTACCTGAGCCGTTCGATGGACTGGTTCGACCTGGCCGAGTATGCCGACGGTGACGTGCTGGCCGGGCTGGCGAAGATCCGTATTGAAAAGGCGCTGGCCATCGGCGCCAACACCGACATCCTGTTCCCGGTGCAGCAGCAGCAACAGGTCGCCGACGGTCTGCGTGCCGGCGGTGCCGATGCGCAGTTCATCGGCCTGGACTCACCGCAGGGCCACGACGCATTCCTCGTCGATTTCGATCGCTTCGGCCCGGCCGTGCGCGGCTTTCTCGACGGGCTCTAAGTGTCCTGGCGGCGCAACCTGGCGCTTGCCGCGTTCGGCGCGCTCATCGCGCTGACGGTCAGCGGCGTGCTGCCGCTGTGGCTGGGTGGCTGGTGCCTGCTCGCCAGTGCGCTGTCGTTCGGGCTGTACGGGCATGACAAGCGGGCGGCACAGCGCAGGCAGTGGCGCATTCCCGAACGTACGCTGCAGCTGCTGGCCTTTGCCGGTGGCTGGCCGGGCGCGCTGCTGGGCCAGGCGCTGTTCCGGCACAAGCACCGCAAGGCGGAATTCCAGTGGGTGTTCTGGCTGTGCGTGCTGGCCAACGTGGCGTCGATCGCGGTGATGCTGCGCGAGTTTTCGCGATAACCAACCGCCGTGGGCACGACACCTGTAGAGCCGAGCCCATGCTCGGCTCCGTGCACAAAGGCAGCCGAGCATGGGCTCGGCGCTACAGGTGATCCACGTCATGCGTGGATGGACCGGCCAATGGCCGGCACCACCGCGATCAGGTTTCCCGCTCCAACACGCCGTCACGCAACCGGTACTGCGCATCGACCACGCCGTCCGGCAGGTCGTCGTGGGTGATCATCAACAGGCTGCGTCCCTCCAGCAACCCAGCCAGATCCTGCAGCAGCGCATGCGCGGTATCCACGTCCAGGCCTTCGGTCGGTTCGTCCAGCAGCAGGATCGGTGCGTTGCGAAGCAGCGCGCGCGCCAAGGCCAACCGCCTTGCCTGGCCGGCCGACATCGTCGCGCCGTTCTCGCCCACCCAGGTCTGCAGGCCGCCGTTGCGCTCGGCCCACTCACCCAGGCGCACGCGGCGCAGCACTGCCCACAGCGCTTCATCGCTGGCGTCCGGATCACCCAGCCGCAGGTTCTCGGCCACCGTGCCGGCGAATACCGGCGCGTTCTGCGGCAGCCATGCCAGCTGCCGGTGCCAGTCTTCCTGGGCGAAGTCGCGCAGGTCACGACCACCATAACTCACTCGTCCCTGCTGCGGATCCCACAGGCGCAGCAGCAGGCTCGACAGCGTGGTCTTGCCACTGCCGCTGTCGCCGCGGATGGCGATGCGCTCACCCGGCGCCAGGCTCAGCTGCAGGCCGGCCAGTACCGGCCGCGCTGCGCCCGGCCAACGGAAATGCACGTTTTCCCACTGCACGGCCGCGGCGCTGGACACTGCCTGCGGCGCTGCCGGATCCTCCACCGTCGGCGTCTGCTCGACGATGGACTGCAGGCGATCCGCGGCGATGCGGCCGGACTGCAGCGACTGCCAGGCCAGGCCCATGCCCGCCCACAACTCGATCATCGCCACGGTCAGGAACACCAGGCCGGCGGCCATTTCCGCGGGAATGCGCTGCTGTTCGGCGGCCTGCAGGGCCAGCGCCAGCATCGCCACCAGACCCAGCCCGGCCACCAGGCCGTGCAGGGTCGAGGCGGCGATCAGCCGCCAGCGTCGACGCCGGTCGCGCGAGGCCAGCTGCTTGGCTGCCACCCGCACCTTCAGCTGCCACGCGGCGTCGGCATGCAGCGCGGCCAGGTCGCCCGCACCCTCCAAGCCTTCGAATGCAGCCGTCCGCAGCGCAGCGCGATGCGCGGCACGATCGGCTTCTTCATTGTCATGCCCACGCACGCCCAGCCACGGCACGCCGAAGCCGATCAGCAGCGCCAGCACGGCCAGCAACACGGCGGCCGAGGGCAGGATCATCGCCGCCGCGCCCATCGCCACCAGCGACAGCGCACCCAGCGCCACCAGCGGCCCGATGGCGCGCACCAGCAGGCCGTCGACCTCACCGATGTCGCCCAGCAGACGCGCCAGCAGGTCGCCGGTGCGCGTGACCCCCAGCCGCGCTGGTGCCAGCGGCAGCGCGCGCCGGAAGAACCACACGCGCAGGTCGCGGGCGATGCGCAGGGTGGCATCGTGGCCGACCAGCTTTTCGAAATAGCGCGACACGATGCGCGCCATGGTCAGCCCGCGGATGCCGGCCGAAGGCGAGAAGAAGTTGAAACCCTGCGCCAGCCCTGCCGCACCGGCCAACGCGGCGGCGGTGAGGAAACCACCGGACAGGCCCAGCAGCGCGGTGCCGGCCAGCATGGTGATCCACAGCAGCAGCACCGTCAGCAGCAGGCGCGGCCGGTGGCGCAGGAACACCGCACGCAGCGAATCGGTCGAACGGCTCATGCGCGCACCGCCTGTGCCGGGTCGACCAGGCGCCCTTCGGGCAGCAGCAGGCAACGGTCGGCCCAGGCGATCACCACCGGGCTGTGGGTGGCCACCACCACGCTGCGGCCACGCGCATAGGCGGCCAGGCTGCGCAGCAACGCGGCTTCGGTATCGGCATCGAGGAAGGCGGTGGGCTCGTCCAGCAGCAGCACCTGCGGGTCGCGCAGCAGCAGCCGGGCCAGGCCGATGCGCCGGGCTTCGCCGCCGGACAGGCCGAAGCCGCGCTCACCGATCACGGTGTCCAGCCCATCGGGCAGGCGCTGGGCGAACTGCAGCACCTGCGCCGCCTCCGCCACCGCGCGCAGGCGTGCATCGCTGGCCGCGGGGTCGGCCAGGCGCAGGTTGTCGGCAATCGAGCCATGGAACAGGTAGGGACGCTGGCTGGCATAGGCCACCTGCACGCCAGGGCGCAGCTGTACCCGCCCCGCACGCGGCGGCAGCCACCCGGCCAGCGCTTCCAGCAGCGTGCTCTTGCCCGAACCACTGGGGCCGACAAGCGCAAGCCGCTGCCCGGGCTCCAGCCGCAGGTCCACGCCCTGCAGTACATCGTGCGGGGCACCAAGCGGACGCAGCACCAGACCCTGCGCCTGCAGCGGCGGCAAGGCGGCCTCGGCCGGCTCCACCGCCAGCGGTGCCAGCGGCACCTCGGCCATCATCGGTTCCTCGGGCAGCGACAGCAGCAGGCGCTCGACTTCGGCAGCGGCGGCCAGTGCATTGGCGCGGTCGTGGTAATGCGCAGCCAGCCGTCGCAGCGGTGCATAGAACTCCGGCGCCAACAGCAGGCAGAACAGGCCCGCACCCAGCGTCGGCACCGTCGCATGCAGGGACATCAACCCCAGGTAGCTCAGGCCGAGGTACAGCGCGACCATGGCCACGCTCACCGAGGCGAAGAATTCCAGCACCGTGGAGGACAGGAAGGCGATGCGCAGTACCTTCATCGTGCGCACGCGCACCCCTTCGGCAGCGGCTTCGATGCCGGCCAGTTCGGCCTCACCCCGCCCATACAGGCGCAGCAGGCCCAGCCCCTTGATACGGTCGGCGAAGTGGCCGCTCATGCGTGCCAGTTCACCCAGCTGCGCGCGACCGGCGGCCTCGGCGCCCCAGCCCACCAGCATCATGAAGAACGGCACCAGCGGCGCGGTGAACAGCAGGATCAGCGCCACCACCCAGTCGACCCAGGCCACCGCGGCCAGGATCAGCAGCGGTACCACCACCACTTCGGTGCGCACCGGCAGGAAACCGCTGTAATAGCTTTCGATGGCATCGCCGTGGTGCAGCATCAGCTCGCCCAGTTCGCCGGTGCGGCGCTGGCGCAGCCACAAGGGGCCGTGGCCGAGCAGGCGCGCGAATACGCGTTCACGCAGGGCCAGCCGGGCCGCATCGGCGACGTCCCCGGCGGCGGCCTGGGTGGCGCTGCCCAGCAGCGTGCGCAGCACCAGGATGACCGCCAGCGCTGCCAGCACCGGCAGGCCGCTGGCCAGCGGCGCGCGCTCCACCAGCACCGTCTGCACCAGCCAGGCGATCGCGGCGGCCTGGCCGATCAGCAGGGCGCCGGACAGGCTGATGCACAGCGCCGCCAGCCGCTGGCGGCCGCGCGCGGCATGGGCCAGGCCGGCCAGCCACGCTGTGCGGGCACGCCGTTGCAGGGTCGATTCTTCGTCAGCGGTACGGGGCTCGGCGGCGGTCGGTTCGGCAGCGCTCAAGGTCTTCACAGGCAACGGGGATGCTCGTCATTGTAGGCGCAGGCAACAGCGAGCCCCTGCGGCGGTCGGTCGCAGTGGTCACCGGAAAGGCATACCATCCCCTTGGGTTCCCATTCATACATTGATCTGGATCAAGGCTGTTTGAAGTAGTCGGTCACATCATTCACCCGTAGACCACCCTTCCCGCCACCCGCAACGGCACTATCCACGAGGTAGCCAGGCCATGATTGATCAGACAGTCGTAGAACTGTCGCGGCTGCAATTCGCTCTGACCGCGATGTATCACTTCCTATTCGTACCGCTCACGCTTGGCCTGTCCTTCCTGGTGGCCATCATGGAGAGCGTGTACGTAATGACCCGCAGACAGGTCTGGCGGCAGATGACCCTGTTCTGGGGCACGCTGTTCGGCATCAACTTCGCCATCGGCGTGGCCACCGGCCTGGTGATGGAATTCCAGTTCGGCATGAACTGGTCGTACTACAGCCACTACGTGGGCGATATCTTCGGTGCGCCGCTGGCCATCGAGGGCCTGATGGCCTTCTTCCTCGAAGCGACCTTTATCGGCCTGTTCTTCTTCGGCTGGAAACGCCTGAGCCCGGTCAAGCATCTCACCGTCACCTGGCTGATGGCGCTGGGCACCAACCTGTCGGCGGTGTGGATCCTGATCGCCAACGGCTGGATGCAGAACCCGACCGGTGCGGTGTTCAATCCCGACACGATGCGCATGGAAGTGGTGGACTTCGCCGCGGTGCTGTTCAATCCGGTGGCGCAGGCCAAGTTCGTGCATACCGTCAGCGCTGGCTACGTAACCGGTGCCATCTTCGTGATGTCGATCAGCGCCCTGTACCTGCTGCGCAACAAGCACAAGGACATGGCCCGTCGCTCGTTCGCGGTGGCTGCGGCGTTCGGCCTGCTGTCGTCGCTGTCGGTGGTGGTGCTGGGTGACGAGAGCGGTTACGCCGCCAGCGAGCACCAGAAGATGAAGCTGGCCGCGATCGAAGCGATGTGGGAAACCGAACGCGCGCCGGCCGACTTCACCGCTTTCGGCATTCCCAACCAGACCACCCAGCAGAACGACTACGCGATCAAGATCCCGTATCTGATGGGCCTGATCGCTACCCGTTCGTTGAACCAGCCGATCCCCGGCATCCTGGAACTGGTGGACCGCGCCGAGCACCGCATCCGCGGTGGCCAGCTCGCCTATGGCGCACTGGAACGCATCAAGAAGGACAAGACCGATCTGCAGGCGCGCGAGATGTTCGACCGCCACTGGCAGGACCTGGGCCATGGCCTGCTGCTGAAGCGTTATCGCGAGGACATCCTCAACGCCACGCCGGAAGAAATTTCCAAGGCCGCGATGGATACTGTGCCGCGCGTGGCCCCGCTGTTCTGGACGTTCCGCATCATGGCGGGCCTGGGCTTCTACCTGATCGCCTTCTTCGCCCTGGCGTTCTATTTCTCCTGCCGCAACAACTTCCAGGACAAGCGCTGGTTCCTGAAGCTAGCTGTATGGAGCCTGCCGGCCCCGTGGATCGCGATCGAGTGCGGCTGGTTCGTGGCCGAGTACGGCCGCCAGCCGTGGGCGGTGGATGGCGTGCTGCCCACTTTCTACGCGGCATCGGGCCTGGCCCTGCATGAAATCCTGACCACGCTGGCGGTGTTCACCTCGCTCTATACGGTGCTGCTGGTCATCGAGATCAAGCTGATGCTGAAGGCGGTCCGCACCGGCCCGGACGACATCCTGCCGACGCTGCAGGCCGACATCCGCCCTGTTTCCCCCACTGCAGCCGCCGCCGCACAGGCCTGAGGCAGGAGAACCCAGATGGAATTCATTGCACTTGATTACACCACGCTCCGCGTGATCTGGTGGCTGCTGCTCGGCATCCTGCTGATCGGCTGGGCGGTGATGGACGGTTTCGATCTTGGCGTCGGCACGCTGCTGCCGTTCGTTGCGAAAACCGATGAGGAACGCCGGCGGGTGATCAACACCGTCGGCCCGGTCTGGGAAGGCAACCAGGTCTGGCTGGTGCTGGGCGGCGGTGCGATCTTCGCCGCCTGGCCGCCGCTGTATGCGGTCAGCTTCTCCGGCTTCTACCTGGCGGTGTTTGCGATGCTGTTCGGCCTGATCCTGCGGCCGGTCGGCTTCAAGTACCGCAGCAAGATGCCGTCCAGGCGCTGGCGCGACAACTGGGACCGCGTGCTGTTCGTCGGTGGCCTGCTGCCGGGCCTGATTGCCGGCGTGGCGGTGGGCAACGTGCTGCTGGGCGTGCCGTTCCACTTCGATGACACCCTGCGCGTGACCTACACCGGTTCGTTCTTCGGCCTGCTCACGCCGTTCGCGCTCATCGCCGGACTGGTCAGCGTGGCCATGCTGGTCTCACACGGTGCAGCCATGCTGGTCATCAAGACCGACGGACCGGTGGCCGAACGTGCGGCACGCTACGGCAGCATCGCCGCGTTCATCAGCTTCCTGCTGTTCGCCGCCGCCGGCGCCTGGGTGGCCTTCGGCCTGCCGGGCTACCAGATCACCTCGCAGGTGGTGACCGACGGCCCGACCAACCCGCTGCTGAAGACGGCGGCGATCGGCACGGCTGCCGGTGGCTGGCTGCGCAACTACAGCAGCATGCCGGCCACGATCGTGTTCCCGGTGCTCGGCCTGCTCGGTGCGCTGGCCAGTGCGGTGCTGCTGCGTGCACGCCGCGGCGGCCTGGCCTTCATCGCCTCGGGCGCCTCCATCGCCGGCATCATCCTGACCGTCGGCTTCGCCATCTTCCCCTTCCTGCTGCCGTCCTCCAGCCAGCCCACCTCCAGTCTCACCGTCTGGGACAGCTCGTCCAGCCACCTGACGCTGTGGATCATGCTGCTGGCCACGGCCATCTTCCTGCCGATCATCCTCGCCTACACCACCTGGGTGTACCGCGTGCTGAAAGGCAAGACGACGGTCGAAGAAATGGGTGACAACCCGAACGCGTATTGATGGATTGCATCCGTGCCGACCAACGGTCGGCGCCCACCGCGAGCAACAGGTGCCGAGCAATGGTCGGCACCTGCCCCGAATGAAGGAGATACGAGCATGTGGTATTTCGCCTGGATCCTCGGCACCGGCCTGGCCTCCGCCGTGGCCATCCTCAACGGCATGTGGTTCGAATCGCGCGAGCGGAACCGCCTCGAGAAAGAAAACAGTCGCTGAGCCGTAAAAAAAACCTTGCCGCCTTGGCCTTCACACGGTATCTTAGGCGGCTCCTTCGGGGTGTAGCTCAGTCTGGTAGAGCGCTACGTTCGGGACGTAGAGGTCGCAGGTTCGAATCCTGTCTCCCCGACCACTTCGGTGGTCGCATTGAAGCCTGGTGAAGTCTTCCAGGCTTTTTTGTTCCCTGAAGGATTCCATTGCTTCGGCAGTGTGAAGAAACACCGTTTACCCCTTGCCGCCATCGGGGTGAATGGATAGAATAGGCGGCTCCCTTCGGGGTGTAGCTCAGTCTGGTAGAGCGCTACGTTCGGGACGTAGAGGTCGCAGGTTCGAATCCTGTCTCCCCGACCACTTCAGTGGTCACCAAGAAGCCTGGAAGACGACAGTCCTCCGGGTTTTTTTATGCCTGTCGCCCGGCGGCAATCCCGCTCGGCCCCGCCCCTTACAATGGACACACTTTCCCCCATCCCTGCACCGGCCTGGCCCGGTGCCGGCGCTGCACGCCCAAGACGCCGCGTGCGCCACCTGCAAGGAGCCGCCGCATGACGTCCCCGACTTCGCCCTCACCCTCGCTGCTGCACGGCCGCCTGCTGGCGTTCGCCGCCATCCTGCTGGCGGCGGTCAACCTGCGTACCGCGGTCACCTCCATCACTCCGCTGCTGGACGTGCTCGGCCACCATTTCGGCTTCGGCACCACCATGACCGGCGTGCTCGGCATGCTGCCCACCGCCTCGTTCGCGCTGTTCGGGGTGGCGACCCCGGCCGTGGCCCGGCACCTGGGCCTGGAGCGCACCACCCTGCTGGCGATGACGTTGGCCATGGCCGGCCTGCTGCTGCGCTCCAGCGCCGGCAACGTCGGCACGCTGCTGCTGGGTTCGGTGATCGCGCTGGCCGGCATGGGCATCGGCAACGTGGTGGTGCCGCCGCTGGTGAAGCGCTACTTCGCCAACAAGGTCGGCACGATGAGCACGCTGTACATCAGCGTGCTGCAGCTGGGCACGATGACCCCGGCGCTGCTGGCGGTGCCGGTGGCCAATGCCGCGGGCTGGCGCGTGTCGCTGGGCATGTGGGCACTGCTGGCGCTGGCCGCCGCCCTGCCCTGGCTGATGCTGGCCCGCCGCGCGCCGAAGCCGGTGCAGGACGGCAGCGATCCGACCGCGCAGCCGCACGGCAGGGTCTGGCGCACGTCGCTGGGCTGGAGCATGACGCTGATGTTCGGCATGACCTCGCTGATGACCTATTCGATGTTCACCTGGCTGCCGCGCATCGTGGTCGAGGCCGGTGCCACGCCGGCGTTCGGCGGGGTGATGGTGGCGGTGTTCTCGGCGCTGGGCCTGCTGCCGTCACTGGTCATTCCGTCGCTGGCGGTGCGCCTGCCGAATCCGTTCCCGCTGGTGCTGATCGGTTTCTTCGCCTTCGTCATCGCCTTCACCGGCCTGCTGCTGGCACCGCTGAAGGCGCCGCTGCTGTGGGCGGCGCTGCTGGGCGTAGGCCCGTCGACGTTCCCGCTGGCCCTGACGCTGATCAACCTGCGCACGCGCACCCCGACCGGGTCGGCGGCGTTGTCCGGCTTCATGCAGGGCGTGGGATACAGCTTCAGCTGCCTGGGGCCGTTCCTGGTGGGCTGGCTGCATACGGTGAGCGAGGGCTGGACGCTGCCGTTCGGGTTCCTGTTTGGCTGCGCGGCGCTGATGCTGGGGGCGTCCTGGGTGGCATGCAAGCCGCGGAAGCTGGAAGACCTCTGGTGACCCTTGCCGGTAGAGTCGTGCTTGCTCGACTGCTCCGACCGAATCCAGTCGAGCTAGCTCGACTCTACACATCGCATCGGCAGCTGCTGACGTAGCGTGTCCAATCATGACGCGGAGGGGCTGGCTTTCCTGGTGGCGCCAGACCGTAGGCCATCGGGCGGCAGCGACCGCCCGGCGCCCGAGGCGCTGCTGGAAGCGCCAAAAAGTGCTTTTTTTTCAGGAAGTTGCGACTCGTTTGACCGGTCTGGCGGGACTATTGCGTCTTGGCTGTAACGACAGGCACTGGCCGCCTTGGAGTGGGGTCGGATACAGTTGGCATGTGATGTGCGTCACACTTTCAGCACATTGATGAAAGGATGCTAAGGGGGTTTCATGATTGTCCACCGTCCGCTGGCGCTCTGCGTCGGCCTGGCCTGCGCCGCGCTGGCGTTCGGGGCCCATGCCGCTTCGCCGCCACCCGCCGCCAGCCGCGCTGACCGGCTGGCTGAAATCGGCCACTACCGTGACCAGGCCCGCTGGGTCGATGCCCTGGCCGCCATCGAGCGCTCGCAGCTGCAGGAGCCCAACGATCCGCTGCTGTACAAGCTGCAGGTCCTGACCCTGGGTGATATCGGCAACGCCGACCGCGCCTGGCGCCTGTACCAGGCGCGGCCCGACCTGTTCGATGCCGACCAGAAGGCACGACTGGAAGCGAACTACATCGCCAAGCGGGTGAACTGGAGCCTGGCCTACGGCCAGAGCGAGGACAGCCGCCTGGACGAAGCCGAAGCCTCGCTGGCGGAAATGGAGCGGTACGTGCAGCGCGATGGCACGCCGCTGGCGCAGGCGCCGTTGCGCATCCGCATGGACCGCCTGATCCTGCTCAACCGCCTGTCCCGCCATGCCCAGGTGCGCGATGAAGCGCGCGCCCTGCAGCAGGCGGGCCATGCCCTGCCGGACTACGTGCTGCCGGCAGTGGGCGATTCGATGATGGCCACCCAGCACCCGGACGAGGCGATTCCACTGCTGGAAGCGGCAGTGAAGAACGATCCTTCGCGGTTCCAGTCGCGTTCCGAACTGGCCTACGCCTACCTCGAGACCGAGCAGGCCGAGAAGGCCATCGGCTACCTGGAAACGTGGCAGAAGGACGAACCGGCATGGCGCTGGGGCGGCGGCAAGAGCCCCTACGCGAACTGGGCGCGCTATGAGGCCGACCTCAACCTGTCGATGATCCGCGCCTACAGCGGCGATTTATCCACCGCGCAGCGCGAGCTGGAAGCGATGGTCGAGGTCGGACCCGGCAATGGCGGGCTGCAGACCGCACTGGGCAGCGTCTACCAGATGCGCGGCTGGCCGCGACGGGCGCTGGAGCGCCACCGGATGGCCTACACCCTGGACCCGCGCGATGTCTCGCCGCGGATCGGCATGTACGAATCCTATGTGCAGCTGCAGCGCGACGACCTCGCGCGGCCGCTGCACGACGATCTGCTCGAGCGCTACCCCAACCAGCCCTCGGTGCAGCGCATGGACCGCGACTGGCGCGCGCACCGCGGCTGGCAACTGCAGGCCACGATGGAAGGCGGCCGCAGTTCCGGCGGCGGCGGCAGTTCGCCGCTGGGCAACGACGACCTGCATTACGGCACCGAAGTAGCCTCACCCATCCTCGACGACCGCTGGCGCCTGTTCGCCTTCGCCGACCGTCGTTCGGTGACCTTCCAGGACCAGAAGATCAACCCGCTGTGGATGGGCGCGGGTGCACGCTACCGCTTCGGCCGCGTCGATGCCGAGGCCGCCGTGCTGCGCCCCAACGACAGCATCGGCGACACCGGCCTGCGCGGCGGCTTCGGCTGGCAGTTCAACGACCAGTGGCACGCTGGCGTGACCGCCGCGCGCAACGATCCGGAAGCCTCGATGCAGGCGCGCGTGTCGGGCATCACCGCCGACAGCGTGGCGGTGGCGGTTGACTACACCCGCAACGAGCGCACGCACTGGAGCCTGGGTGGCAGCCAGTTCCGCTACGACGACGGCAACCGCCGCGACACCCTGAACACCGCGATCGAACAGCGCCTGCTGACCCGCCCGCGCGTGGTGGTCGACGGCCTTGGCAGCCTCTACACCAGCCGCGGCTCGCTCGACGATGCGCCCTACTTCAATCCCTCGCGCGACCGCTCGGTGGAAATCGGCCTGCGCATCGACCAGCAGCTGTGGCGCCACTACGAGCGCCACTTCCGGCACCGCCTGACGGTGTCGCTGGGCGACTACTGGCAGGAAGGGTTCGGCAGTTCGCTCATCCCCACGGTGGCCTATCGCCACGAGTGGCAGTTCGGCCAGGGCAGGATCTTCGAATACGGCGTGAGCTGGTCGCGGCCGGTCTACGACGGCCAACGTGAACGTCACATCGGCTTCGATGCCGCGCTGCGCTGGGGAGAGTGAGATGGAACGGATGCTTCGAAACCTGATGACCGTGCTGCTGCTGGGGCTGGTGCTGCTGGCCCTGCCGGCCGCTGCCCAGGAGCGCGACCTGGATTCGGCCGACAACGGCCTGCTGGTGCTGAGCTACCACGACATCCGCGACGATGTGCGTGAGAAGGGCGATGCCGATGCCTACGCGGTCAGCACGCAGAACTTCGCTGCGCACCTGGACTGGCTCAGCGCGCACGGCTACCACCCGATCGCGCTGTCGCAGCTGATCAAGGCCTCGCGCGGCGAAGCCCAGCTGCCGCCGCGGCCGGTCCTGCTGACCTTCGATGATGGCCTGCGCAGCGTCTACAGCCGCGTCTACCCGCTGCTGCGCGCCTACAACTACCCGGCGCTGGTGGCGGTGATCACCGACTACGTCGACATGGCCCCGGGCCGCACCATCGACTACGGCTACCGCCCGTTCGGCCACGATGATTTCCTGACCTGGCACCAGCTGCGGGAGATGCAGTCCAGCGGCCTGATCGAACTGGCCAGCCATACCGACAACCAGCACCATGGCGTGCAGTCCAACCCGCAGGGCAACCAGACCCCGGCGGTGATCACCCGCGCCTACGATCCGCAGACCCAGCACTATGAGACCGCGCAACAATACGAAAAGCGCCTGCGCGACGATCTCGCGCTGAGCGTCAAGCGCATCCAGAAGGAACTCGGCGTCACCCCGAAGGCAATCGTTTGGCCGTATGCGGCCTACAACAAGCTGAGCAACGACATCGCCGAACAACTGGGCATGCCGGTGTCGTTCGACCTGGAAGGCCGCAGCACGCCGGTCACCTCGGACCTGCACGGCCTGGCCCGCCTGCTGGTGACGAACAATCCGAACGTCAGCTCGTTGGCCTTCGAACTGCGCCGCAATGTCAGCCTGGATGGCACGCGTGCGCTGCAGATCGACATGGATGCGGTCTACGACCCGGACCCGGCACAGCTGGCCCGCAACCTCGACAGGCTGATCGACCGCGTCAAGAAGGTGGGCCCGACCCACGTCTATCTGCAGGCCTTCGCCGACCCCGATGGCAACAACACGGCCGACGCGCTGTACTTCCCCAACCGGCACATGCCGATGCGCGCGGACCTGTTCAACCGCGTGGCCTGGCAGCTGAAGACCCGTGCCGGGGTGAAGGTCTATGCCTGGCTGCCGGTGCTCGGCTATGAGCTGCCGGATGCGGCGCAGCGCACCGCGCTGGGCATCGCCAGCCCGGAACGCGACGGCATGTACCGGCTGGACTTCACCAAGCCGCAGGCGCGGCAGATCATCAAGGATATCTACGAAGACCTGGCGATCAATTCGTACTTCGAAGGCCTGCTGTTCCATGACGACGCCTACGTGCGCGACACCGAACTGGCCCAGCTGCCGCAGGAAGGCGCCGATGGCGGCCGTACCCAGGCGCTGATCGACTTCACCCTGGAGCTGCGCGACACCGCCCAGCGCTGGCGGCCGAAGCTGGGCACCGTGCGCAACCTGTACGCGCAGCCGGTACTGGAGCCGCAGAGCGCCAGCTGGTTCGCCCAGCGCCTGGACCTGTTCAACCAGGCCTATGACCGCACCGCGCTGATGGCGATGCCGTGGATGGAAGGCAGCAAGCACCCCGAGCGTTGGCTGGACCGGCTGGTCACGGCGGTGCGCGCGCACGATCCCGACCTGAAGCACACGATGTTCGAGCTGCAGACCGTGGACTGGCGCACGCAGACGCCGATCAGCGGCCAGCGCCTGCGCGCGCAGGTCCGCCGGCTGCAGGCACAGGGCGTGCGCCATTTCGCGTGGTACCCGGACGATTTCATCGCCGACAAGCCATCGACCACGGACGCGCGCGCCGCGATGTCCGCGCGCAACTTCCCGTACCCGGAGAAGTGACATGGACATGAGCCCCTGGCTGTATGCCCTGTTCCAGTTCGCCTTCTTCTACCCGATGGTGATGGCGTTCTTCTGGATGTCAGGCGGCCTGTACTACTTCTTCCGTCGCGAGCGGAAGTCGCGACCGCGCAACGATCCGCCGCCGATGGACAGCTACCCGTTCGCCACGCTGCTGATTCCCTGTCACAACGAAACGGACAACCTGGACGACACTATCGGCGCGGCACTGGCGCAGCGCTATCCGGATTTCGAAGTGATCGCCATCAATGATGGCAGCAGCGACGACACCGGCGCCCGCCTGGACGCGCTGGCCGCCCTGCACCCGCGCCTGCGCGTGGTGCACCTGGACCGCAACCTGGGCAAGGCCAACGCGCTGCGCATGGGCGCCCTCGCCTCTCGCTCGGAGTACCTGGTGTGCATCGACGGCGATGCGATGCTGGAAGAGTTCGCCATGCACTGGATGGTCTGGCACCTGACCAGCGGCCCGCGCGTGGGCGCGGTGACCGGCAACCCGCGCATCCGCAACCGCTCCACCCTGCTCGGCCGCCTGCAGGTGGCCGAGTTCTCCTCGATCATCGGCATGATCAAGCGCGCGCAGCGCGTGTACGGGCGCATCTTCACCGTGTCCGGGGTGATCGCCGCATTCCGCCGCACGGCCCTGCACCGCATCGGCTACTGGGCCGACGACATGGTGACCGAGGACATCGACATCAGCTGGCGCCTGCAGCTGGACCACTGGGACATCCGCTACGAACCCAACGCGCTGTGCTTCATCCTGATGCCGGAAACGCTGAAGGGACTGTGGCGGCAGCGCCTGCGCTGGGCGCAGGGCGGCGTGGAAGTGCTGCTGCGGCACGGCGCATCGTTGTTCAGCTGGCGCAAGCGACGCATGTGGGGCGTGCTGCTGGAGTACATCCTCAGCGTGTTCTGGGCGTACACCATGCTGCTGATCGTGGTGCTGTGGGCGCTGGGCAAGTTCATGCCGCTGCCGGCCCCGCTGTACATCGAGACGCTGCTGCCGCAATGGCACGGCGTGATCCTGGCGCTGGTCTGCCTGCTGCAGTTCGCCAGCAGCCTGATCATCGACCGCCGTTACGAAACCCACATTGGACGCAACTACTTCTGGGTCATCTGGTACCCGATGGCGTACTGGTTGATCAGCCTGTTCACCACCCTGGTGGCGCTGCCGAAGACGCTGTTCAAGCACCGCGGCAAGCGTGCCACCTGGGTCAGCCCTGACAGGGGGATCCGATGAACGCCGTACGTGACACGACCGGGAAGAAGTCGTCCAGCCGCTTTGATTCGCGGTTGATCCAGAAGTCGCGCCAGCAGCCGCGCCTGCAGCGCACGGCCTGGGGCTTCGTGACCCTGGCGTTCTGGGGTTTCTACTTCTACCTGTGGGCACCGCTGGTGACCCTGGTGTCCTGGCTGCTGGGCGGGCACCTGGCCTACGTGCAGCTATACCAGCACAGCCAGCACGTGGATCCGTTCGTGATGATCGCGCTGCCGGTCATCCTGGTCTGCTGCTCGCTGCTGCTGATCGCCTGGGCGGAATACAACCGCTACCGGTTTGGCGGCAAGGAACGGCGCGCACCGCGCGAGGATTCCAGCCGCGAGGACATCGCCCGCGCACTGGGTGCGAGCGATGCGCTGGCCGAGCAGCTGATGCATGCGAAGGCAGTGACACTGCACATGGATGACAACGCACGGCCGGTGGGGATGACGCGGCAGCCGCTGTAGTAAGGGCCAGGTATTTTTTGCAGGGCTTGCAGCCCTGCACCTGCGGTAGTGCCGGCCGCTGGCCGGCAACCTCACGATCAAGAGCAGCATTCCTTGGGATGGCGGGGCGGTGGCTGCCGGTGGGTGCCGACCGTTGGTCGGCACATCTGTCAGATATCGAATGAATTCATACGTGTCGACCAAGGTCGACACCTACCAAAGCAGAACGCCGTTCCGACAACTCGCAGGAAACTGTCGAAGGCGGGGTGGGTCCGGTTGAGGCGGCGTGAGCCGCATGGATGCGGCGACCGAGCTTACATGGGTGAGGGCGCTTTGCTTGCGAAGCACTGCTTCGCAAGCGCCCGAACGCACAGCCGCCAGCGGCTGGGCCGGGCCCCGGAGGGGGACTTGCAGCGTCCCCCTCAACTGGACCCACCCCGCCATCCCACGGAATGCCAGCTGTTGCTGTTGCTTTTGCCGGCCAGCGGCCGGCACTACCGGCAGGTGCAGGGCTGCAAGCCCTGCAAACAAGACCCTCATCCACGCATGGCGTTGATCTACCCCATCGCCTGCCACCACTGCGCCAGCAGCTCCGGCCTGCGCAACCGCTCGCGCCACCAGCGCAATGCCGCACCATCCTCACCCGTGCGCCACGCCAGCCAGAACGTCTCCTCCGGCTTCGGCTCCTCCACCTCGCGGATGACCAGCTGGCCGCGCGCCACCGCTGCGCGCGCGCAGGGCCCGGGCAGGAAACCGAATCCAACACCCTCGCACTGCAGCTTCAGCTTGCTGGCCATGTCCGGCACCGTCAGCATTTCCTGGCCCATCAACAGGCCCACCGTGCGTGGCAGCAAGCGGCGCGCGGAATCGGACACGGCGATGGCGCAGTGCTCAGCCAGCTGCTCGCGGCCCAGTGCGCCCGGCACCTGCGCCAGCGGATGATCCGGTGCCACCGCGAACACGAAATCGACGCTGCCCAGCGGCTCCACCACATAGCCGCCACCACTGGGCCCCTCGCCCGCTGCCGCCACCAACAGGTCGGCGCGACGGTCCAGCAGCGCCTCCCAGGTGCCCGACAGCGCTTCGCCGAACAGACGCAGGCGCGTCGGCGCTTCGATGCCACGGAACGCAGCAATGTCCGGACCAAGCAGCCAGGTCGGGAACATCGAATCCACCGCCAGGCTCAGCTCGGCCTCCCAGCCGGAGGCCACCCGGCGCACCCGCAGCTCCAGATCGCGGGCGGCGCGCAGCAGGTGGCGACCTTCGTCCAACAGGGCGCGACCGGCCTCGGTCAGCTCGGCGCGGGGGCCGACCCGGTCGAACAGCTGCACGCCCAGGTCCTCTTCCAGCTTGGCCACGGTGTAGGAGATGGTCGAGGGCACCTTGTGCAGGGCCTTGCCGGCGGCGGCAAACGAGCCGCGGCGGTCGATGGCATCCAGGATCTGCAGGGCATCGAGGCTGAGCTTGAGCATTCGAAATTTTCGATGATGACTTTCAGAACTATCCGTTTTTCAAACCCGGGGGGCAAGCGGATACTTCTCTCCAACGCGGAAACACAGCTGCCACCGGCCCACCCCGCCCATCGAAACCATCGAACAAGGAGAAATCATCATGCTGCAGATCCGCAAGAGCGCTACCCGTGGCCTGGCCGAGCATGGCTGGCTGTCTTCCCGCCACACCTTCTCCTTCGCCGGCTACTACGATCCGCGCTACGTCAGCTTCGGCCCGCTGCGCGTCATCAACGAAGACAAGGTCATCGGCGGCCAGGGCTTCGGCACCCACAGCCACAGCAACATGGAAATCATTTCCTACGTGCTGGGCGGTGCGCTGGAGCACAAGGACTCGATGGGCACCGGTTCGGTGCTGCGCTACGGCGACGTGCAGGTGATGAGCGCCGGCAGCGGCGTCAGCCACAGCGAGTTCAACCACTCGGCCGCCGATCCGGTGCACTTCCTGCAGATCTGGGTCTTCCCGGACAGCGAGAACATCGAACCCTCCTACCGCGAGACCCACTTCGCGCCGGAGACCAAGCGCGGCCAGCTGCGCCTGATCGCCTCGCCGGACGGTGCCGACGGTTCGCTGCGCATCCAGCAGGATGCCCGCATCTACGCCACCATCCTCGATGGCAGCCAGAAGCTGCACCACGCCCTCGGCAACGGTCGTGGCGCCTACGTGCAGGTCGCCCGTGGCCAGCTGCAGGTCAACGGCATCACCCTCGATGCCGGCGATGCACTGCAGGTCAGCGCCGAAGCACAGCTGACCCTGGAGAACGGCAACGACGCGGAAGTGCTGGTGTTCGACCTGCCGCTGTAAGCGCTGCGCCGTAGCATGCAGCGAGGCCCGCGATGCCCACCGGTATCGCGGGCCTCTGCATGTTTGGCGGGCGGGCCTGCATTCGTATTCGCTGCGGGATCACACGAATGGCACTTGCCCAAGCCAACTGAAAACGTTTCCATAGCATGGATTCTCCGGAGCCTCCCCCGCGCATGACGCCCTCTTCCCCGCGTGCCCAGCAGCACGCCACCCGCGCCGCCTTCCTCATTCCCGGTTTTGCCACCGCCGCCTGGGCACCGATGGTGCCCTATGCCAAGGCCAAGGCCGGCCTGTCCGATGCCAGTCTGGGCGCTGTGCTGCTGTGCCTGGGCCTGGGCTCGCTGCTGGCCATGCCGCTGGCCGGCGCATTGAGCGGACGCCTGGGCTGCCGCCGCCTGATGGTCATCACCACCGCGCTGATCCTGCTGGCGCTGCCGCTGCTGTCGCTCGCGCCCACACCGTTGGCACTGGGCGCGGCGCTGTTCCTGTTCGGCGCCGGTGTGGGCGCGATGGACTGCACGATGAACATGCAGGCAGTCGCGGTCGAACGCGATGCCGGCCGCGCGATGATGTCCGGCTTCCACGCGTTCTACAGCATCGGCGGCTTCATCGGTGCCGGCTGCATGACCGGCCTGCTGTTGCTGGGCACGCCGCTGTGGATGGCGGCCCTGCTCTCGGTGGCCGCACTGCTGGTGGTGACGCTTCTGGCGGCACCGCACTGGCGTGCGCAGCGCATTGCCCATGACGGCCCGATGCTGGCCATTCCGCATGGCGTGGTGCTGTTCATCAGCGTGCTGGCCTTCATCGTGTTCCTGGCCGAAGGCTCGATGCTCGACTGGAGCGCGGTGTTCCTGGCCGACGTGCGGCAGGTGCCGCGCGACCAGGCCGGTGCCGGCTTCGCGGTATTCACGCTGGCGATGACCGCCATGCGCTTGTTCGGCGATGGCATCGTCGAGCGCCTCGGCCGCACGCCGACGATCGTCATCGGCGGCATCACCGCGGCGACGGGCTTCGTGCTGGCCACGCTGGTGCCCTCCTTCGCGGTGGCACTGGTCGGCTACGTGATGGTCGGCCTAGGCTGCGCCAACATCGTACCGGCGCTGTTCTCGATGGCCGGCCAGCAGCGCGCGATGCCGGAGAGCATCGCCATCACCGCGGTCACCACGCTGGGCTACGCCGGCATCCTCGCCGGCCCGGCGGCCATCGGGGGGCTGGCCCATCTCACCACTCTGGGCATCGCGTTCCTGTGCGTGGCCGCGCTGCTGCTCGGCGTCGCCGCCTCGGCCCGCGCCCTCGCCCGCCGCCTGCCGTAAACAGGAAGAATACGGTCAGCTGCGGCTGGGCGCAGCCGCAGCGGTGTCGCGCACCAGCCACTCGGCCTGGGCGGGCAGCTGCGGTGCCGGGCAGGTCGCGCGCGGGTGGTGTTCGTCCTGCGCCATCCAGTCATCGACCACCCCGGCCAGCAGATCCAGGCGCAGCGGCAGGGTGATGTGGTCTTCGCCGCGCATCTCGATGTAGTGCGCGCGCGGATTGGCCTGGGCCAGTTCGCGGCCCTGGCTGACCGGAATGTGCTGGTCGCCCTGGCCGTGCAGCAGCAGCACGCAGGCGCGGGTGTCGGCCAGCGCGCGGGCCACGTCCACCTGGTCCAGGTCGACATCGATGCGGCGGCTGGCCGCGGCGATCACCTGGTTGATGTCCTGACCGCCGTAGCGCCAGCGCGCGTAGGACGCGACCGCCTGCGCCTTCAGGCCTTGCGGCTGCAGCGCCATCAGGTGCGGGATCATCGTGCGGATCGCCACGCCGGCATTGGCGAAAGATTCCATCGCCACCACGCCGGCCACCTGGTCGCCCAGCTTGTCGGCGGTGAACACTGCGGTGGCCGCGCCGTAGGAGACGCCGAACAGATACAGCGGCCCGGTCACTTCGCCACTCGCGCGCAGTTCGCCGATCACATCGACCACGTCGTCCGATTCGTAGGTGCCGTAGCCGGACGGGCCATGCCCGGACTGGCCATGGTTGCGCAGGTCCAGGGTGACCACGCGGTAGCCCGATTCGGCCAGCTGCAGCGACCACGGCAGCATCGAATCACCATTCATCATCCAGCCGTGCAGCAGCACCACGGTGCCGCGCGGCGCCTGTGCACGGAACGGCTGCGGCACGGTGAGGCTCAGCCCGGTATCCAGCGGCTGGCCGTTTTCATGGCGCTGCGGCAGGTAGTGGTAGCGGGCGCCGTAGTCGCCCGGGTCGAACGCACGCCAGAAGATCGGCACGCCATCGCGGCCCGGCAGGAAACCGTGGCGGTTGGGAAGCTCGGCGATGGCCGCGGCGATGCGCGGCTGGTCCAGCAACGTGGACACGCCACCGGGCGCGATCAGCTGGTCGCTGAGCGAGGTGGACGAGGCGGTGATCGAAGATGAGCATGCAGCCAGCCACAGGCCGGCGCACGCCAGCAACAGCACTAGCGGGCGCTTCATGGGCAATCGGGGAAAAAGTGCGACAGCGTGGCAGGTTAGCGGCCGCGACCGGCGCCATCTATCGCAGATCGATGACGGGTTGATGACACGCCGGGATCGATTCAGCTTCGTTCGATGTCGCCTATGGACAAAGCATTGATCCGGATCGAGGAACACGCCGGCGCGTTTGCCGACAGTGCGGCCATGCGCACCGCGCTCAGGTTCATCCTTGTCCTGGCCGCCGCGACCGGTGCGGCCTGGGCCATTGCCCACAGCACGCCGTACTGGTTCGCGCCGCGCCAGCATGCCGTGGTCGACATCCACGATCCAGCCTTGATCGCGCGCGGCCAGTACCTGTCGCGTGCGGCCGACTGCGCCGCCTGCCACACGGCTCCCGTCGGCAAAGCCTTTGCCGGCGGGCTGGGAATGCAGACGCCGATGGGCACGATCCATTCCAGCAACATCACCCCGGACCCGGAGCGCGCAGTCCGCCGCGGCACCCGCCATGACGGCCAGCCGCGAACCACCACTGGCCCACCAGGTGATGCCCGAGCAGGATGCGGTGGACATCGCCGACTACTTCATCCACCAGCCTCGACCGGATTCCGCCGGCAAGGGCAAAGACTGGCCGCGCGACCCGAAGCCGAAGGACGCACGTTACCGAGCGCTTCGAGCATGGCTGAGGGATTCTGTAGAGCCGAGCCCACGCTCGGCTGCGCGGTCCCGTAGAGCCGAGCCCACGCTCGGCTGCGCGGTCCTGTAGAGCCGAGCCCACGCTCGGCTAAGTCGAGCAAGCTCGACTCTACGCATGCAGCCGAGCGTGGGCTCGGCTCTACAAAGGCGGTCGCGCGTGAATCGACGTCAGCCGTTCCAGCCCAGCCCGCGCGGCTCATTGCTGAATCCCGCCGCGCGCAGCGCATCGACGGCGGGCCCGCGATGGACGGGCTCGTCGTTGATCCGCTCCAAGGTGAAGGACAGCCGCCGGCCACGCCGCAGGCCCACGGCTAGCGCCTGCGCCGCCGCTGCCCAGCGCGTTGCCGCGTCGCCTGCCGTGCCGTCGATCCAACTGGTCAGCTGGCGGCCGCCCTGCGGCAGATACAGCTGCAGGCGGCCTTCGCCGATCACCACCATCGCACCGGCCCGGCGCACCGGACGCGGCCCGGCGATCGGCTGGGGCCACGGCAGCAGGCTGCCGAAGGGATTGGCGGGATCCAGCGCCGACAGCGCAACCCGGACGCCATCTCCGCCATCCCGCTCGGCGCTGGCACGCAGGCGGTCGATGTCGTCGCGCTGGGCGAACTGGGCGCCGCCCATGCCTTCCACGAAGCGACCACGCAGTAGCTGGCCTGCATCTTCCATGCTGCGCAGCACCGGGCGAAGTGCCGGGAATCCACCGGCCACGCCTTCGCTCATCGCTGCGCTGCGGGTGACCACCGTGTAGCGGTCCAGCAGCGCCTCGGTCTGCGCCAGCGCGCGCAGCGTGTCACTGGCCCGCTCCCGCGGCAGCAGCGACCAGCGTCCCGCCAGCGTCGGCCCCGTGCTGCTGGCCAGCTCCAGTCCGACGGTGCCCGTCGTCAATGGAACGAAGGCAAAGCCGCGGCGGCGGCGCGACACCGGCGTCGGCCGCGCCCGAGCGGGCCGCGCTCCACCCAGCGCGCGCAGCGGCGCCCACAGGTCACTGCTGATCTGTCCGCGCCAAGCCAGCTGCCACAGCGCCGTCTGGAAATCCTCACCCGTCGTGTCCACACCAACCAGTCGTGGCTGTACCTGCATCGCCAGTTGCCGGGCGAAGAACGCACCACCGTCGGCCAGCACCTGCAGGATGGCCTGCTGCATCGGTGAGTCTTCTCCCTGCGCCGGTGTGACCGGCAAAGTTTCAGCGGCACGCTCGCGCAGGTGCAGCGACACCAGTCCATCGTCGTCGCCCAGCCGGCCATGGCCAAGCCAGATCACCGTGCCGGTGGCCAGCAGTTCATCCAGCAGCGCAGGCGTGTAGCCGGGCACGCGCGCGGGCAGTACCTGCTGTTCCCACAGCGATGCCGGCAGTGGCAGCCCCGCCAGTTGTTCGATCACCTGCAGCACGCCGTCGCTGTCGCTGGCGCGCGCGGCCCCAGGCAGCACACCCTGCCCCTGCAGCAGCAGACCGACATAGGCCTGCACCGGAACCGGGCGGGTCGCCTCGCGGGCGGCCTGCAAGGAGCGCAACCGCAGCCGCTGCAGCACCTCCGTGCTTACCCACTCATGCCCTGCACGCGGTGGCGCCGCCGCTGCGTTCTCGTCGGCGGCGCGACGATCCAGGCCGAACCGGCCGCGTACGACCCGATCCTGTTCCTGCAGCGCGTGCAGCGCAGCATCCACCACCGCCACGCCAAGGCCGAAACGGGCGGCCACGCTGCCACTGCTGAAAGGCCCATGGGTGCGCGCGTGGCGGCCAAGCAGATCGCCCAACGGATCCGGCACCGGGGCCAGGAATACCTCGGCCACGTCCGCAGGCGGGATGATGCCCAGAGCATCGCGCAGGCGCGCGGCATCCTCCACCGCCGCCCACTGCTGGGCCCCTGCAACGGGGACGCGGATCGCACGACCCGCCGCGCGCAGCGCCAGCAGCCAGGCATCCGCCTGCGCAGGCTCGGTGATGCGCTGCGCGACCTCCACCGCCGGCAGCGGGCCCAGCTCACGCAGCAGGTCGGCCACGCCTTCGCTGCCACGTGCGTGGCGGGCCGGATCCAGGCGTTGCAACTCGCGCTCCACGGTGGTCACCACGGCATCGTCCAGCAGTTCGCCCAGATCCACCTCGCCGAGCAGTTCCGCCAGCAGGCCACTGTCGAGCGACAACACTGATGCGCGCCGTTCGGCCAGCGGTACATCGGCTTCGTACATGAACTCGGCGACATAGCCGAACAGCAGGTTGGCCGCAAACGGCGATGGCACGGCCGTATCCACCTCGACCACCTGGACCCGGCCTGCCTGCACGCGCAGCATCAGTGCATCCAGTGCATCCAGGTCGTAGACGTCCTGGAGGCACTCGCGTGCGGTCTCGACCAGGATCGGGAACTCATCGTGGCCACGGGCGATCTCCAGCAGCTGCCCCGCACGCAGGCGCTGCTGCCACAACGGCGAGCGCTTGCCCGGCGTGCGCCGCGGCAGCAGCAGCGCGCGCGAGGCACATTCACGGAAACGTGCGGCGAACAACGCAGAACCGGCGACCGAGCGGTTGATGACCTGGCGCAGGTGGGACGCATCGAACAGGAAGAGTTCCGCGCCCGGCGGCGTGCCGGTGCGGTCGGGCATGCGGACGATGATGCCGTCGTCGCTGGCCACTACGGCCGGATCGATGCCGGCCTGCTCGCGCAGGCGCGCGGCCACTGCCAGCGCCCAGGGATCGTGCACGCGGCGCCCATAGGGCGAATGCAGCATCACCCGCCAGTCGCCGAGTTCATCACGGCAGCGCTCGACGACCAGGCGCAGGTCGGTCGGCAGCACACCGGTGGCCAGCTGCTGTTCGGCCACAAGCGCCAGCATGTTGCTGATCGCGCTTACATCCAGGCCGCGATCGCGCAGCCGGGCGAGCAGTGCCGGCGACGGCTCGCCAGCGCCGCCCGGATCGGCTTCGAGTTCCGCCAGGAAGGCGCCGGTGGCCTGCCCCAGCTCGGCCGGGCGGCCGATACCTTCGCCCCGCCAGAACGGCAGCCGCGCCGAGCGCCCCGGCGCTGGCGTGACCACGACCTGGTCAAGGGTGATCTGGTCGATGCGCCAGGACGTGGCGCCGAGGGTGATCACATCATTCACGCGCGACTCGTGGACCATCTCTTCATCCAGTTCGCCGACACGGCGCGATCCCGCCTGTTCTTCACCCTCGGGCAGGACAACGGCATACATGCCACGGTCGGGAATGGTGCCGCCGCTGGTCACCGCCAGCTGGCGGGCACCAGGACGCGCAGTCAACGTACCGGCCTTTCTGTCCCACACCAAGCGCGGGCGGAAAGCGGCGAACTCATCGGATGGATAGCGGCCGGCCAGCATGTCCAGCACCGCGTCGAATGCACTGCGCGGCAGCGTGCGGTACGGCGCAGCCCGGCGCACGCGTGCAAACCAGGCCTCCACATCGAGTGGCTCCATCGCTACCGCAGCCACGGTCTGCTGGGCCAGCACATCGAGCGGATTGCGCGGCGGATCGAGCGCTTCGATGCGTCCATCCAGCATGCTGTCGACGACCACCGCGGCATCGACCAGGTCACGGCGCGTACGCGGATACAGCAGGCCACGCGACAGGCCGCCCACCTGGTGGCCGGCACGG
The DNA here is from genome assembly GCF_008710035.1 of Stenotrophomonas cyclobalanopsidis. Taxonomy (GTDB): domain Bacteria; phylum Pseudomonadota; class Gammaproteobacteria; order Xanthomonadales; family Xanthomonadaceae; genus Stenotrophomonas; species Stenotrophomonas cyclobalanopsidis. The sequence continues at coordinate 74,893 of NZ_VYKI01000003.1, forward strand.
CCCACCCGCTGCAGTGCACTGGATACCGAGGGCGGCGCCGCGACCTGGATCACCAGATCCACCAGGCCCATGTCGATGCCCAGCTCAAGACTGGAGGTGGCGACAACGCAGCGGAGCTCGCCGGACTTCAGCGCCTGCTCGATGGCGGCGCGCTGTTCCTTGGATACCGAACCGTGGTGCGAGCGGGCGATCACCGAGGCCGGCGCGGTGACACGGTTCACCGTGCTGCCGGTGAACGATCCGTAGGCGGCTGTACTCGCGGTATCCGCTTCGCCCGCAGGCTCGACGCCCGTGCGCTCGGCATGCAGCTCGTTGAGTCGTGCGGTCAGCCGTTCCGCCACCCCGCGCGAATTGGCAAACACAATCGTGGAGCGATGCCGCATCACGTTGTCGAGAATGCTGGCCTCCACATGCGGCCAGATCGAACCGGTGCGCGCGCCGGCGCCGCGTTCTTCCGCTGGGCCGTGCACGGCCAGGTCGGTCATGTCCTCCACCGGCACCACGATCTTCAGTTCCAGCTGCCGCTGCGAAGGCGGCTGCACCACCTGCACCGGGCGATCACCGCCGAGGAAGGCCGCAACGCCCTCGACCGGGCGGACCGTGGCCGACAGGCCGATGCGCTGTGCGGGCGCCTGCAGCAGCCCGTCGAGCCGTTCCAGGCTCAGCGCCAGGTGCGAGCCACGCTTGCCGCCCGCCACCGCATGGATCTCATCGAGGATCACCGTGTGCACATCGCGCAGGATCTCCCGCGCCTGCGAGGTCAGCATCAGGTACAGCGACTCGGGCGTGGTGATCAGGATGTCCGGCGGGCGCCGCACCAGGCGTGAGCGGTCACTGCTGCTGGTATCGCCGGTGCGCATGGCCACGGTCAGGGCGACGGCCGTATCCCCACGTTCGCTGCGCCGCGCACTGATGCCCTGCAGGGGTACCTGCAGATTGCGTTGCACATCGCTGCCCAGCGCCTTGATCGGCGACAGGTACAGCACGCGCGTGCGCGCCACCGGCTTGGCCGCCGGGTCGCGGCGGGCGTCGCCATCGCGCTCGGCAAACACCTGGTCGATTGCATGCAGGAACGCGGCCAGCGTCTTGCCCGACCCGGTTGGGGCCACCACCAGGGTGTGTTGGCCTGCGGCGATCGACGCCCACGCCTCATCCTGCACCGGCGTCGATGCTGCGAACGCGGAACGGAACCAGTCACGGGTGGCGGGATGGAAGTGCTGCAGGGAATCCAAGGCAGGGCCGGTCGCCATCGATGATGGCTTCGATGATACGGCGAAGAAATCGTTTGTCGTTACTAATAGTTACGTTATAACATTTCACATTGCCTTTACGGAGCGTGTCATGCGTCGCCACCTGCTAGCTGCAGCCATCCCCCTCGCCCTTCAATCCGTTGCACTCCATTCCGCCCGGGCGTCGGACACGCCGACCCTTCCCACCCTGCAGGTGGAAGCCAGCCAGCCCTCGCGCATCGACAGCCGGGTCACCGTCGACAACCCGCAGGCCCAGAACCGCACCCTCGGCGGCCTGCTCGAGCATGTCTCCGGCGTGCAGAACAGCGCCTTCGGGCCCAACGCCGGCGCGCCGGTCATCCGCAGCCTCAGCGGCAACCGCGTGCAGATCCTGCAGGACGGCCAGTCCATCCTCGGCATGAACGCGATCAGCGGCGACATCAACATTCCGTTCGACCCGCTGTTCGTGCGCAGCGTTACCGTCAACAAATCCTCAGACACGGTGCGCTACGGCGGCAACGCCATCGGCGGCAGCGTCGAGGTCGATTCCGGGTTGATCCCGCGCACGATGGAAGACCAGGACCAGTCGATGGAACTGGTGCTGCGCAAGGGTTTCAACGCGGCCGATGCGCAGGGCTTCCGCATGAACTTCAACAACCAGCGCAACGTCTCCACCAACCTGCAGGTCTCGCGGCAGCGCACCTCGCACTACGACATCCCCGGCCACAGCAAGGCGGCCGCCTGCAACACGCAGCTGTTCCCGGCCGCCGGTGGTGTGAACTCGGCGCTGGCCGATGCCTGCCAGAAGGAAGCCCGCGTGCAGCAGGTCTACAACAAGGCCTCGCAGCCCTACATCGACCAGTTCATGACCGAGAACCCGGACTGGGCCGATGGCGAGTTCTCCTTCTACACCAACAACCCGACCTCGGTCTGGCAGCGCCAGACCTACGTCAATCCGGTCAACCCGGATTACGTCGCCGGCACGCCGTCCTATGTGCAGAAGCGGATCAACAACGACGTCACCCCGGACTACCACCACCGCCTGGGCAACAGCTACTCACGCAGTTCGCAGGTCGCGCTGGGTTCCACACGCTTCTTTGATCGCGGCTACGTGGGCGTCAGCATCGATGCCAAGGACAGCGAGTACGGGGTGCCGGGCTTCTCGATGCAGAACCTGTCCTTCGGTTCCAACTATGCCGACGGCCTGCCGGTGGGCGTGGTCATCAAGCAGGAGCGCTATGCGCTGGAAGCCCTGCTGCGCGACCCGGTGCCGGGCGTCGAGCGCGCCGAGCTGCGCGTCTCGCAGCTGGACAACACCTCCGGCGAACGCCTGGGTGCCCGCAAGGCCAACGATTACGACTTCGAAAGCACCCAGGCCGAACTGCTGCTGGCCCACCGCCGCGTGGGCCCGCTGAGCGGCCTGCTCGGTCTCAGCCAGCAGTCGCGCGAGGTCACCGGCAGCGGGTCGCTGCGCTACCTGCCCAACGTCGATACGCGCAACCAGGCGGTGTTCCTGAAGGAGACACTGGACTTCGACTGGGCCTCCTTCGATGCCGGCGTGCGCCATGAACGCGTGGACCACACGTTGCGGCCGAGCAGCTTCAAGACCGCGCGCAATTCGGCCAACACCACGCTGCAGGACCGCGACTTCCGACTCAACAGTTACAGCATCGGCTCCTACGTTGAACTCGGCCCCCTGTTCGCTGCCAAGCTGCGTTACTCCTCCTCGCAGCGCGCACCGGAGATCAATGAACTCTACGCCAGCAACGCGCATTACTCGGTGATGACCCAGGAAGAAGGCGACCAGAACCTGGAGCCGGAACGTGCGAAGAACCTTGAGCTGACCGGCCTGTTCCACCTGGGCAACTTCCAGCTGTCGGCCACCGCCTACCGCATGCGTTACGAAAACTACCTCTACCTGGGCTACTCCGGCCTGCAGACCGCCAACCGCCTGCCGCTGAAGTACTGGAAGCAGACCGACACCACGGTGAAGGGCTTCGAGGTCGACGCCTCGCAGTCACTGACGCTCGGTCGCTTCGGCAGCCTGGAGCTGTCCGCCTTTGCCGACCTGGTGAAGAACAAGGCCGACCATCCCGATGCGCTGCGCGCCCACAACGATGGCGAGTACCTGCCGAACATGCCGACCAACCGCTACGGCGCCACCGTGCAATGGAAGCGCGAGGGCTGGAAGGCGCAGCTGTCGGGCACCTACTACGACACGCAGAAGTACCTGGGCCGCAACGTCAGCGAAGAAATACCGCTGGATGCGTTCACCCTGGTCGACCTGCAGCTGAGCCGGGAGATTCCCCTGCGCACGACCGCTGTGGCCGGCATGGAAGTCTTCATCAATGGCAGCAACCTGCTCAACGAAGAGGCGCGCCCGCACAACTCGCCGCTGAAGTACATCGCACCGCTGCCGGGGCGTGGCTTCCAGGTGGGTGTGACCGTGCGGCTGTAAACGCGCGCCCGCCATCCCGCGCATATGGGAATGGCCAAGCGTTATTTAGTGGTGGCGATGCGACGTGAAACAGTGGGCACTCGTTCATGTTGCCCTTGGAGCCCATTCCTTCCATGTCCATCGCCCGCCCCCGGACCGCGTTGACGTTCATTGGCGCCACCGCGCTGTCCTCCCTGCTGTTGCTGTCCGCGCCCGGCGCGCGTGCCGCTGAAGATTCGACCTCTCAGCTGCGCGCGTATGTCGCCGCCAAGCGCACGGCCATCGAAGCGCAGTCAGCGCAGCCTGCCGTCCCGACCACCATCCATGCCAAGGTGACTGCCGAGAGCCGCTCAGGGGTCAGGCGTTTGCGCATCGGGCCAACCGGCGAGTTCCAGTACATCAGTGACAGCGGCCGGGACTACGCCGGCTACAACCTGGGTGCCGGCTCCTGGGACTCGCTGGTCGGCACGCTCGCCAGCTCGGTGGCTGACGAGTACGTTGTGCAGGCGGCGGTGCAGGACATTCCGCTGGATGCGCTGGATGTGGTGTTCACCAGCATTCCCGAGCGCAAGAGCGCAAGCCTTGCCTATCCCAACAACCTCTCCTATGTCGTCTACATCGATTCGCCGGCAACTGATGCACAGCTGCAGGCGCTGAAGCGCGCGGTGCACGAGAATTCCTCGGCGATCGATCTGGTGACGCGACCACAGCAGGTCAGCCACGCCGACGTGGACTACGTCCACAGCTCATCCACGCGCGATCCGAAGCTGCCCCCCGGCCTGCGCGATTTCATCGCCGAGGAAAAGCGCCCGGCGGTACTCGCCCGGCATGCCCCACGCGATCCGAGGGATGCACCGAGGGAACCCGAGACTCTGGTCGCCCGCGCCCACGTCGAACCCCGCACCGGCCTGCGCCACGTTTTCCTGGGCAAGGATGGCTACCACCAGCAGCTGCATGACAGTGCGCCAGGGCTGCTTGGCTACGGCCTGGCACCCACGGTGGAGGAACACCTGCTGGGCGTCACCGGCACCTGCCTGACCCACATCTTCGAAGTGCAGGCAGCTTCCCGCAACGTGTTGCTGGACTCCCTGGAGCTGACCGTTGATGGTCAACTGAGCCCGCGCTTCGGCAAGGGCGTCACCACACCGGCACGCTACAGCGGCATCCGCTATCGCGTGCGCATCGAATCGCCTGCATCAGCGCAGGAGATCGATGCGCTCCGTCAGTCGGTCGAGGCCACCTGCCCGCTCTACAACCTGGTGAAAGACGAGCAGAAGCTCGAAGGCCGCATCGTTCGTGGCTCCTATGCAGACGCCGCGCAGTAGCCGCAGACGCTGCATGGGTTGACCTTGCAGTGGCGATCCCCCCCGGCCCGAAGCGGCCCGGGAGACGCCCCTTCACTCCGGTTGTCAGCATCTCTCTGGGGATATTCGATGAAGCTCGCCCTGCGCTCGCATTCGAGCGTGCAACGCCCGTGGTACAACCTGCGCCCGCAGCGAGCGCGCCGCCGCCACCTGGCACTGGCGCTGTGCACCCTGCTTGCGCCCGCGGCAGAGGCCGCCGAGGAGAAGCAGACATCGGCCGCGCACGCGCATGAGGGCAATGCACGCCTGCTCGACAAGGTCTCCGTACTCGGCTCGCAGATTGCCGGCGGTGGCGCCCAGGCAGCGCTGCCGGTGGTGGCGGTGGACCGCGAACAGATCGAATCGACCGGCGCCACCAACGGCAACGAGCTGTTCCGCAGCCTGCCGCAGTTTGGCGACGTCGCCGTCACCGAGAAAGGCACCACCAACGCCGGGCGCAATTCGAATGTCGCCCGTGGCGACGTCGGCTCCATCAATCTGCGCAACCTCGGTGCGAAGTACACGCTGCTGCTGGTCAACGGCCGGCGCACCGTCCAGCACCCCATCAGCAACAGCGGCGACGATACGACCTACAACGCCAATGCCATCCCGACCTTCGGCCTGGAGCGCATCAACCTGCTGCTTGACGGCGCAGCCTCCATCTACGGCTCCGACGCGGTCGCGGGCGTGGTCGACCTCGTAACGCCGGCCAACCTGCAGAACGGCGGCGGCGTCCGCCTGGACTACGGCAAGGTGTCCGATGGCCATCGTGAAGACGTCTCGCTGGATGGCTACCTGGGCAGCGACTTCGCCGATGGACGCGGCAACATCTCGCTGCTGTACGGATTCTCCACGCGGACGGCGCAGCGCAACTCCGACGCCTGGTTCACGGCGACCGATGGTCGTCGGCCGCTGGGAAATGGCACCAGCGTGCCCGATCCGGACGGCAGCACCGGCTTCAGCACGCGGACGCCGTGGGGCCACTTCGATACCTATGCCAACGGCAGGCGCACCGGCAGTTGGAGTATCGATCCTGCGACCGGCGCACTCGTCTCCGGTACGGTGCCGACGCGTTACCACTATGACTCGGCCGCCGAGCCGGGCATCACCTCGGCGCCGGCCATCCGCAAGGGCAATGTGTTCGCCAGCGGCCGGTTCGACATCAACGACTCGCTGCAGCTGTTCAGCGAGCTGGCCTACTACCGGGCCAGGTCCGAGTCATGGGTGAGCAGTGAGTCCGGCTTCGGCGGCGAGGGCTTCCTGCTGCATATCCGTCCCGATGCCTACTGGGTGCCGGAAGCGCTGCGTGGTGCCGATGCGATTCGACTGCTGAATTATCAGTTCGCGGATTCGGGGATCCGCCGCGTCACGGTCGACAACGAGCAGTCGCGCGTCCTGCTGGGCGTGCGTGGCTGGACCGAAGGCGGCTGGAACTGGGAAAGCGCACTGCTGTACTCACGCGCACGCAGCACCGATGTGCAGCAGGGCGGACTCACCGATGCCTTCATCGAGGCGGTGAACCGCACCGATGCCAGTGCCTACAATCCGTTCAGCGGCGGTGATCCCGCCAGCATCCGGGTTGGTGATGCCACGCCCTCTGACACCTCCTCGTTCATTGGCGAGGCGACGCGCGTAGGCACCAGCGAGCTGGCGTTGTGGGACTTCAAGATCGACCGTTCCGATCTGCTGACGTGGTATGCCGGCGACATCGGCGCGGCGGCGGGCGTGGAGTACCGTTACGAAAGCCGCAGCGATGACCGCGATGGGAACATCGATGGCAGCCACCCCTATACCGACTGGTACACCGGAACGGTGGCGCCCAGCAATTTCTTCACCCACAGCCCGCGGCCTGACGTGCATGGCAGTCGCAGCGTCACCTCCGCGCTGGTCGAACTGGCCATCCCACTGGTGTCAGCCGCGCAGGGCGTGCCGCTGGTGCAATCGCTGGACCTGCAGGTGGCCGCGCGCTGGGAGGACTACAGCGATGCCGGCAAAGTCGCCAAGCCGAAGCTGGCCGCTGCCTGGAAGGTCAATGACAGCCTGCTGCTGCGCGGCTCGGTCAGTGGAGGCTTCCGCGCGCCTGGGCTGGAGCTGGTCAATTCACCTCCCACCTACGGGTTCGGCTTCAACAACGATGCCATCCGCTGCCATGCACTCATCGCCAAGGGTGCACAGCCGAACTACAGCGCCTGCCTCAACGCTAACAGCAGTGGTTCGGCGGTCAAGCCATCGGTCAGCTCGGTGACCTCCTACGGCGATGACGTCAAACCGGAAACGACACGACAGTCTTCCTGGGGCGCCGTGTTCGAGCCACGCTTCCTGCCCGAACGCTTCGGCTCGATCAGCTTGAGCGTGGACACGTGGCGGGTGAAGGTCGAGAACCCGATCAGCACCATGGGCGAGGAACTGCTCTACGACGCCTATCTGCGTGTCGTCGAAGGCACCAGCAATCCCAACGTCGTGCGTGCGCAGGCAACTGCCGAAGACATCGCCCTGTTCGCGGGCACCGGGCTTGAACCGGCCGGCGTGGTCACCAACATCTACAACCGCTACCAGAACCGCAGTCCGCTGACGGCCTCCGGCATGGATTACAACTTCAACTGGCGGTTGCCGGACACCGCATGGGGTCGCTTCGCGCTGCTGGTCAGCGTCAGCCAGCTGAAGGAGTACACCCAGCAGAAGCCTGCTGAAGTGCAGGAGGTCGCCGCGGCGATCGCCCGCGGCGCGTTGAACATCATCGCGCCCGACCTTGGTGCGGCCAACGAAGTCGGCATCAACGGGGCAAAGCCGGAGTGGCGGGCCAGCGCCACCTTGATCTGGAACCTGCAGGACTGGACCGTGCGGCTGCGCGACGACTACATCGACAGTGTCAGGGCCGGGGCGTACGCCGATGGCCGGCCGTACGTGGTCGCTGCCACGCAGCGCTGGGCATTGTCGGTGAAAAAAGAGTTCCACGTGGGGCTGCTGCAGGGCACTGCCGTGGAAGTGGGAGCGCGCAACGTGTTCAACAAAGACCCGCCCCTCAACGCCTCCGGCAATTACCTGAGCGCGCTGCACGAGGCCTACGGGCGCTACATCCACCTCGGCATTTCAAAGAACTGGTGAACCGCATGAAGAGACTGCCCCTCGCGTTCCTGCTTGCGGCGACCCTGGGCGTTGCCGCGTGCAGCCCACGGCAACCCGTGGATGCGCAGGCCGCGACTGGAACGCTGGCAGCGTCGGCGTTCGAGACACAGCACGCCGAGTGGGTGCGTCGGCGCGCCGCGGACCTGGGCAAGCCGGATGGCTGGACCAGCCTCACCGGGCTGCACTGGCTGGAAGCCGGGACAAAACGCGTGGGAGGAAGCGAGGACAACGACATCCGGCTGGCCATTGCACCCGCTCGCCTGGGCCAGATCGAGCAACGTGGCGACGCCGTGTTCTTCCAGCCTGCCGATGGCGTGGCCGTTACCACGGAAGGTGCACCGGTGCTGGACAGCACTCGCCTGACACCGGAAGGCCCTGGCGGCGGCACCACGCTCACCTATGACGACGGCAAGGGAAAAATCAGTGTGATCCGCCGTGGCCAACGCCTTGCGCTGCGGGTCCGGCATGCCGATGCGCCCGCTCGCCTGGCCTTTTCCGGTCTCCACTTCTTCCCGGCAGACGAGGGCTGGCGGCTGCAGGCGCGCTTCGTGCCACACCCTGCCGGCAGGACGCTGCCCATCGCCAGTGTCATCGGCGAGGTCACCGACACGCCCAATCCTGGGTACGTCCTCTTTGAAAAAGAGGGTCGACAATGGAGGCTGGAAGCATTGGGCGATCCTGCCAAGGGGTTGAACCTGATGTTCCAGGATCAGACGACGGGCCGGCAGACCTATGGTGTGGGCCGCTACCTGCGCACCGATGCGGTCGCCGTGGATGGTTCGGTCACGCTCGATTTCAATCGCGCCTACAACCCACCGTGCGCGTACACCGAATTCGCGACGTGCCCTCTGCCACCGCCGGAGAACCGGCTCGCGCAGCAGGATGCAGACCGCACGCTCGTTCGGCTGGCAGTGCTTTCTGGCGAACGGAAATATTCCGCGTCCCACGATTGATCGGCGCCTGCAGTTCCGCATCGATCACGCACAACGAAAAACGCCCGCAAATCCAGGATCTGCGGGCGCTTTCTTGTATCTGGCGGAGCGAGAGGGATTCGAACCCTCGATAGAGCTTTTGACCCTATACTCCCTTAGCAGGGGAGCCCCTTCAGCCACTCGGGCATCGCTCCGGGGTTTTCTCCGCGTCTGGTGCGGTGCACCTCAGCGGGGCGTGAATCATAACGTTAATCAGACGCGAAGGTAAAGCTTTTATTCGCCGGAATTTTCACTTCCGGTGCTGCCGGCTTCATCACCACGCTGGATGCGCTGGTAGATCTCTTCGCGATGCACAGCAACGTCCTTCGGCGCGGTGATACCGATGCGCACCTGGTTGCCCTTGACGCCGAGCACGGTGACGCTCACCGAGTCTCCGATCATCAGGGTTTCGCCGACGCGGCGAGTCAAGATCAACATTTTAGTAAGTCTCCATGGAACCGTGTGGAAGGGTATCCCCCACCGGCTTGACGCTCCGTCAAGAAGCGTCCCCACGACAAAGGGAAAAGATTTCGCAATGGTACCGTCAGCCGTCCCGCTCCTACAAGGAGGGGGACGGCAGGGGTTCACATCACAGGCGGGGGCTGACCCATTCGACAACCGCGGCAAGAGCGGTAGCAAGGGCGGGCCCGTCCTCGCCACCACCCTGGGCGAGGTCCGGGCGTCCGCCGCCCTTGCCCCCGATCTGACTGGCGATATGGGACAACAGTTCCCCGGCCTTGACCTTGCCCATTGCACTGCCGTTCACGCCCGCGACCAGGGCGGCCTTGCCGTCCTGGGTGCCGGCCAGCAGGATCACGGCGTTGCCCAGCTGCTGCTTCAGGCGGTCCATGGCATCACGCAGGGCCTTGGCGTCGAAGCCTTCCAGGCGGGCGGCCAGCACCTTCACACCGGCGACCTCGACGGCCTGGCCGGAAAGATCGGCGGTGGCGCCGGCGGCGACCTTGGCCTTCACGGCCTCCAGCTCACGCTCCAGCTGTTTCTGGCGCAGGCCCAGGGCGCGGATCTTCTCGACCACGTCAGCGGCGCTGCCACCCAGCAGTTCCGCCGCTTCGGCCAGGCGGGCCTCTTCGGCCGCCACATAGTCCAGGGCGCCCTGGCCGGTGACCGCCTCGATGCGGCGCACGCCGGCCGAGACACCGCCTTCGGAGGTGATCTTGAACAGACCGATGTCGCCGGTGCGGCTGACGTGGGTACCGCCACACAGTTCGGTGGAGTAGTCACCCATCTTCAGCACGCGCACGTTCTCGCCGTACTTCTCGCCGAACAGGGCCATCGCGCCGAAATCCAGCGCTTCCTGCATGCCCATGGTGTGCACTTCGGCGGCGTTGTTGGCGCGCACCTGCTGGTTGACCTTGCGCTCGATCACGGCCAGTTCTTCGGCGCTGATCGACTGGAAGTGCGAGAAGTCGAAACGCAGGCGGTCCGGTGCGACCAGCGAACCCTTCTGCTGCACGTGGGTGCCGAGCACTTCGCGCAGGGCGGCATGCAGCAGGTGGGTGGCCGAGTGGTTGAGGATGGTGGCGCCGCGGCGCTCGCCATCGACCTGGCCGGACAGCACGTCGCCGACCTTCAGGCCGCCTTCGGACAGGGTGCCGACGTGGCCATGGAACTGGCCCGCGAACTTCTGGGTATCGCTGACCGGCAGGCGCACGCCGTTGCCGGTAAGCACGCCGGTGTCACCGACCTGGCCGCCGGATTCGGCGTAGAACGGGGTCTGGTTGGTGATGACGATCACGGCGTCGCCGGCCTCGGCCGACTGCACCGGACGGCCGTCCTTGAGCAGGGCCAGTACGGTCAGGCCATCGGCTTGCAGGCGGTCGTAGCCCAGGAACAGGGTCGGGGTCAGGGTCGCCACCAGTTCGGCGGGCAGGGTCACGCCGCCACCGAACTTGCCGGCGGCACGCGCGGTCTCGCGCTGCTGCTCCATCGCCGCATCGAAACCGTCGGTATCAACGGTCAGCTCGCGCTCGCGGGCGATGTCCTGGGTCAGGTCCAGCGGGAAGCCGTAGGTGTCGTACAGGCGGAACGCGTCGACGCCGGGGATCACGCCATTGCTGGCCTTGGCTGCCACGTCCTCGAAGATCTTCATGCCGGCGTCGAGGGTTTCAGCGAAACGCTCCTCTTCGGCCTGCAGCGCACGGACCACGGTATCGGCCTGGGCCGGCAGTTCCGGATAGGCCTCGCCCATCAGCTCGACCAGGGTCGGCACCAGCTTGCTGAAGAACGGCTGGCGCACGCCCAGCATCCAGCCGTGGCGCAGGGCGCGGCGGATGATACGGCGCAGCACGTAGCCGCGACCTTCGTTGGACGGCAGCACGCCGTCGACGATCAGGAAGGAGCAGGCGCGGATGTGATCGGCGATCACGCGCAGCGACTTGTTCTCCAGATCGGCCATGCCGGTCAGCTCGGACGCCTTGCGGATCAACGCCTGGAACAGGTCGATCTCGTAGTTGGTGTGCACGTGCTGCAGGATCGCCGCCAGGCGCTCCAGGCCCATGCCGGTATCCACGCACGGTGCCGGCAGCGGCACCAGGGTGCCGTCGGTCTGGCGGTCGAACTGCATGAACACCAGGTTCCAGATCTCGATGAAGCGGTCACCGTCTTCATCCGGCGAACCAGGGGGGCCGCCTGCGATGTGGTCGCCGTGGTCGTAGAAGATCTCGGTGCACGGGCCGCAGGGACCGGTGTCGGCCATCTGCCAGAAGTTGTCTGAGGCGTACGGGGCGCCCTTGTTGTCGCCGATGCGCACGATGCGCTCTTCCGGGATGCCGACCATGTCGCGCCACAGCGCGTAGGCCTCGTCATCGGTCTGGTAGACGGTGACCAGCAGGCGCTCGGCCGGCAGTTTCCAGACCTGGGTCAGCAGTTCCCATGCCCAGGCGATGGCGTCCTTCTTGAAGTAGTCACCGAAGGACCAGTTGCCCAGCATTTCGAAGAAGGTGTGGTGACGCGCGGTGTAGCCGACCTGGTCGAGATCGTTGTGCTTGCCACCGGCGCGCAGGCAGCGCTGGACGTCGGCCGCGCGCACGTAGCTGCGCTTTTCCGCGCCCAGGAACACGTCCTTGAACTGGACCATGCCCGAGTTGGTGAACAGCAGGGTCGGATCATTGCCCGGCACCAGCGGCGCCGACGGCACGATGGTGTGGCCTTTGCCCTTGAAGAACTCAAGGAAATCGCTACGGATCTGGGAGGTCGTGAATTTGGCGGGTGCGTTCATTGAGGGGGCTGGCAGTGTGCGGGCCGGCAGCCCCCGAACCGCCGGCCTCACTGGCCAGGGTCGTAACGGACCGCCGAAAACCTAAAGGGTATCAGGCCCGGCGCCGTCAGTCTCAGTCATCCGGGTCGAAGCGGGTCGCGCGACGGATGGTGTCCCCGTCGAAGCCCCGCCGGGCCAGCAGATCGGCGGCCTTGCGCCGCTGTGCCAGGTCCTGCGGGCCGTCCTCTCCGAAACGGCGGCGGACCAGATCGCGGGCGTTTTCCTGCCAGTCGCCTTCGTAGGTGTCCATTGCGGCGGCGATCGCCACGCTGTCCAGCCCATGGGTGCCGAGCTCGGCACGGACGTGGATGGGCCCATAGCCGGTGTTGGCACGCATCCGGACGAGATTCTCCGCAAAACGGGTGTCGTCCTGCCAGCCGGCCTCGGTCAGCTTGGCCACGGCGGCCTCGGCCGCCTCGCCCTCGATGCCACGGGCGGTCAGCTTGCGGGTCAGCTCCTTGCGCGAATGCTCACGCCGCACCAGCAGGCCCAGGGCACGCTGTACGGGGGTCTGTTCGCGCGGCCGGCGCTTGCGGCCGGTGGGGGCGTCGGCATCGGACATTGCTTACTCCAAGGGTGGCGCCGTCCCTGGCACCCTGCCCGTCCGTGGGCGGTTCGAACCTGCGGGACAGGGCGACGTCACTGACGGCGCCGCCCTGCCCCACAGCAAGTCTTACTCGTCGTCGCCGTCGTCGTCGCCTTCCTCACGGGCGGCTTCGGACGGCTGGAACTTCTCGCGCAGCTCGGCTTCGAGCTTGGCGGCGACGGTCGGGTTGTCGCGCAGGTAGCCTCGGGCGTTGTCCTTGCCCTGGCCGATGCGCTCTTCACCGTAGCTGTACCAGGCACCGGCCTTCTCGACCAGCTTGGCTTCCACACCCATGTCGATCAGCTCGCCTTCGCGGCTGATGCCTTCGCCGTACAGGATCTCGGTGATGACCTGCTTGAACGGCGGTGCCAGCTTGTTCTTGACGACCTTGATCTTGGTCTGGTTGCCGATGATCTCGTCGCCCTTCTTGATCGCGCCGATACGGCGGATGTCCAGGCGCACCGAGGCGTAGAACTTCAGCGCGTTGCCGCCGGTGGTCACTTCCGGGCTCTGGCCCGGCATCATCACGCCGATCTTCATGCGCAGCTGGTTGATGAAGACCACCAGGGTGTTGGAGCGCTTGATGTTGCCGGTCAGCTTGCGCAGGGCCTGGCTCATCAGGCGGGCCTGCAGGCCCGGCAGCTGGTCACCCATTTCGCCTTCGATTTCGGCCTTGGGGGTCAGTGCGGCGACCGAGTCGACCACCAGGATGTCCACCGAACCCGAACGAACCAGCATGTCGGCGATTTCCAGCGCCTGCTCACCGGTATCCGGCTGCGACAGGAGCAGGTCGTCCACGTTCACGCCCAGCTTGGCGGCGTAGATCGGATCCAGCGCGTGCTCGGCGTCGATGAAGGCAGCGGTGCCGCCCATCTTCTGGCATTCGGCGATGGCCTGCAGGGTCAGGGTGGTCTTGCCCGACGACTCCGGACCGTAGATTTCAACGACACGACCCTTCGGCAGGCCACCGATGCCCAGTGCGATGTCGAGCATCAGCGAGCCGGTCGGGATGGCTTCGACGGGTTCGACCACACGGTCGCCCATCCGCATCACCGAGCCCTTGCCGAACTGCTTCTCGATCTGGCCCAGAGCAGCAGCCAATGCGCGCTTTTTGTTCTCGTCCATCGTGTTGCTCCTAGCAGAGGTCATGTCGTTGGGGGTGCTGTCTTTGGGGGTCTTCTTTGCCATGGGTTCACTTTAAGTCGGATGTATCGCACAGGCTGAGATTCTGCCCGGCGCTCAGAAAAGAATTATCGGACATCCGTACCAACCTCAGTGGAACCAGAGAATCGCCACAAAAGACCGCGGGGTAATGCTGGTGGAACAGGGCTGCTGCCAGTGGCTCAGCGGTTGGGCCGCAGCAGGCCGCAATACAGGCCCTCGATCGCGAAATCCTGGTCGGGCAGGACCTCGATCGGCTTGTAGTCGGGGTTGCGCGGCAACAGGCGGATGCGGTCCTTGGCGATCTTCAGCAGCTTGACGGTGATCTCGTCGTCGATGCGGGCCACCACGATCTGCCCGGAGTGGGCGTCGCGGGTGCGGTGCACGCCGATCAGATCACCGTCGAAAATGCCCTCGTCGATCATCGAATCGCCCTGCACCTTCAGCAGGTAATCCGGCGCCGGCGAGAAGAACACCCGGTCCAGCACCACGAAATCGTCCGACCCGATGTCGGCGCCGATCGGCAGGCCGGCGGCGACACGGCCCAGCACCGGCAGCCGCAGGACGCTGTCGGGCAGGCCCGGCTCGGCCAGCTTCTCGATCGGCGGCGCCTGCACCAGGCGGATGCCGCGGGCCTGACCGGGGATGCGACGGATCGCACCGGCCTGCTCGAGGGCCTCCAGATGGTATTGGGCCGCGCGCACGCCCTTGAAGCCAAACGCGCGGGCGATTTCAGTCTGCGACGGCGGTGCGCCTTCGCTCTCGATACGCTCGGCGATCAACTGCAGGATCGCCTGCTGGGTGTCGGTCAGGTCCATGCTTAGTAGTATTACTACTAACGAGTGGGTGTGCAAGTGCCCCGGGCGGCACGGGGAACGGGGAACCGCCGCCGGGCATGGCCCGGCGCTACCGGCTGTAGTGCCGAGCCCATGCTCGGCACTCGGCAATCGTCGCCGGGCATGGCCCGGCGCTACCGGCTGTAGTGCCGAGCCCATGCTCGGCACTCGGCAATCGTCGCCGGGCATGGCCCGGCGCTACCAGAATCGCTTCGCAATTCTGCGCTTCCTTCGGAACCGCGACAGGTGCACTTCGTGCACCTGCCTACGCGTGCTTACCGCTTCTCCATATCGAGAACAGGATCCACACGCCGCAGAAGCCGGCGCCGACGAAGCCGCATACGCCCAGGGCCAGCAGCCAGCGGCTGGAGATGCCGCCCACGCTGTGCATCACGATGGACGAGCCGATGATCAGCGCGGCGGTGACGATGCCCATCACCAGCCGGTTGGCGGCGCGGTTCACCTGGTCGCCAAAGCCCTGCAGCGCGCTGGTTTCCACCTTCAGCTGCAGGCGTCCGCGGCGCGCGGCCTGGACCAGCTTGCGCAGGTCGCGCGGAAGTTCACCGGCGAAGTCGATCATCCCCAACAGGCTGCGCCGACCGCGCTTGAGCAGCGCACGTGGGGCGTAGCGCTGCAGCACCACCCGCTCCAGGAACGGGCGGGCGACGCTGGCCATGTCGAAATCGGGGTCGAGTTGTCGGCCCATGCCCTCCAGGGTCAGGAACGCCTTGATCATCAGCGCCAGGTCGGCAGGCAGGGTCAGGCTGTAGCTGCGCAGCAGCTGGGTGATGTCGCCCAGCATCAGGCCGATGCGCAGGTCCTTCAGCGGCACGCCGCGGTACTGGTCCACGAACTGGCTGATGTCGTGCTGCAGCCGGTTCTCATCGACCTCCACGCCACCGGCCCAGTCCAGCAGCACGTCGGCCACGCCCTGCGGGTCCTGTTCGACCAGGCCATGCAGCAGCTGTGCGACCTGGAAGCGGCGCACTTCGGACAGCGCGCCGACCATGCCGAAATCGATGACGCCGATGCGGCCGTCGCGCAGGTAGATGATGTTGCCGGGGTGCGGATCGGCGTGGAAGCTGCCGTCCTCCAGCACCATCTTCAGCACGATGTCGGCACCGCGCCGGGCCAGCTCACGGCGGTCCAGCCCAGCCGCATCCACCCCCGCCAGATCGCGACCTGGAATGCCTTCGACGAAATCCTGGACGTTCAGGCTCTCGCAGGTCCACTGCCAGTGCACTCCGGGAATCAGGATGTCGTCGCGGGCCTGGAAATTACGGCTGATGCGCTCGGCGTTGCGGCATTCGGCGGCGAAATCCAGCTCGCGGCGCAGTGACACGGTGAACTGCTGGACCACTTCGGCCGGCCGGTAGCGGCGCAGGTCCGGCAGCCGCGCCTCGACGATCTCGGCCAGCCGCGCGAGCAGGCGAAGGTCGGCTTCCACCACGTCGCGGATGCCGGGCCGACGCACTTTCAGCACCACCTCGCGGCCGTCATGCAGGCGCGCGCGATGGGCCTGCGCCAGCGAGGCGGCGGCCATCGGGGTTTCATCAAGGAAGGCGAACACCTGCGATGGCGATGCACCGAGGTCGGATTCCAGCTGCTCGCGGATGGCTGCATACGGCAGCGCAGGCACCGCGTTCTGCAGCTCGGACAGCTCGGAAATCCACTCAGGCGGCAGCAGGTCGACGCGGGTGGCCAGCACCTGGCCCAGCTTCACGAAGGTCGGGCCGAGATCCTGCAGAGCACTGCGCACGCGCACCGGCGCGGTCATGCGCAGCATCTGCTGGCTTTCCTCATTCCAGTGCAGCAGGCGGCCCGCGCGCTCGAGCACGGTGGCCAGGCCGATGCGCCGGACCACGTCGCCGAAGCCGTAACGGATCAGGACGGCGGCGATCTCCTGCAGCCGGCCCAGGTCACGGACGGTACCCAGCGTCTCCCACATCGTTACCTACTCCGGTTTGGTACCGGGCCAGCATGTCACAGCTGGGCGTCGATACCGTGCAGGGCGGCTGCGACGGTCTGCCGCCGTATGGCTTCGCGGTCGCCGTCGAACTGGAACAGCTCGGCACGTGCGTAGCCGCCGCGGCGCTTCCAGCCAATCCAGACGCTGCCGACCGGCTTGTCCGGGCTGCCGCCGCCCGGGCCGGCGATGCCGGTCACGGCCACGGCGATACCGGCGCCGGAATTGATCAGCGCGCCGGACACCATTTCCAGCACGGCCTCGCGGCTGACCGCACCGAACTGCTCCAGGGTCTGCGCGCGCACGCCCAGCAGGCGCTGCTTGGCTTCATAGCTGTAGACCACCATGCCGCAGTCGAAGAACGCCGAGGAACCGGCGATATCGGTCATGCACTTGGCGATCCAGCCACCGCTGCAGCTTTCAGCGGTGACCAGTTGCAGCGAGGCCTGCTGCAGGCGCTGCCCAAGCGCGGCGGCGTGGGCATGGAGATCGGCGTCGGAGGGGAAGGACATCGGCATGGATCGAGGTAGCAACGGTCATCTTGTACCGCAGAACAGCGGCGCTGTCCTCCCCTGCCCCTCAGTGGTCGTGGTGCAGGTAACGGGCCTGGCGCGGCAGGCGCAGGCTGACCAGGAACGCCACCACCATCATCACCGTGACGTACCAGAAGAACAGCTGCTCATGGCCCAGGCTCTTCAGGCCCAGCGCGGCGTATTCGGCGCTGCCGCCGAAGATCGCGTTGCCGATGGCGTAGGCCAGGCCCACGCCGAGCGCGCGCACCTGCGGCGGGAACATCTCGGCCTTCACGATGCCGGAAATCGACGTGTAGAAGCTGACGATGGCCAGCGCCAGCACGATCAGCCCGAAGGCCGCCCACGGGCTGGTGACGTGCTGCAGGGTGATAAGGATCGGCACGGTGGTGAGCGCGCCCAGCGCGCCGAACAGCATCATGCTGGTGCGGCGGCCGATGCGGTCGGACAGCATGCCGAACAGCGGCTGCATGCACATGTACAGGAACAGCGCGCCGGTCATCACGTAACTGGCGGTCTTGATGGGCAGGTGCACCGTGTTGACCAGGAACTTCTGCATGTAGGTGGTGAAGGTGTAGAAGATCAGCGAGCCGCCGGCGGTATAGCCGAGCACGGTGAAGAAGGCGGCCTTGTGGTCACGGAACAGCGCCGACAGGCTGCCGGCATCCTTGTCGCCACGGTCGGCCTCGCTCTGCGTTTCATGCAGGGTACGGCGCAGCAGCAGCGCGACCACGGCGGCGACGGCACCAAGCACGAACGGGATGCGCCAGCCCCAGGCGCGGATCTCCGCTTCGCTCAGCAGGGCTTCCATGATGACGATGACCAGCACCGCCAGCAGCTGGCCGCCAATGAGGGTGACGTACTGGAACGAGGAGAAGAAGCCGCGCTGGCCGCGCAGGGCAACCTCGCTCATGTAGGTGGCCGTGGTGCCGTACTCGCCGCCGACCGACAGGCCCTGGATCAGGCGCGCGACCAGCAGCAGGACCGGCGCCATCGCACCGATGCTGGCGTAGGTCGGCAGGCAGGCGACCATCAGCGAGCCGCCGCACATCATGCTGACCGAGATCAGCAGCGACTTCTTGCGGCCAAGACGATCAGCGATGCGACCGAACAGCCAGCCACCGATGGGCCGCATCAGGAAGCCGGCGGCGAACACGCCGGCGGTGTTGAGCAGCTGCACGGTCGGGTTGGACGCCGGGAAGAAGGCGCCGGCGAAGTAGATGGCGCAGAACGCGTAGACGTAGAAGTCGAACCACTCCACCAGGTTGCCGGACGAGGCCGACATGATGGCGAACACGCGGTGGCGCTTCTCCGCCGCGGTGTACTGGGGGAGTGCGTCGGTGCTGACGTGGGACATGGAAGGGACTCCGGGGGTGCCGTGGGGGCAGACCCTCGGATCATCCGCCCGGCGGGCGTGAGCGGATGTGCACTATCGGGCGGCTGGAGTGCGGTAATCGGCCGGTAGTGCGGGATGGAGTGTTCCAGCAGGGCTTGCAGCCCTGCACCCGCAGAAGCCGACGCCAGAGCAACAGCAGAAGCTGGTTTCCTGACGAGAGGCGGGGTGGGCCCGGATGAGGGGGACGCCGTAAACCCGTCCTTGGGGGCTTGGTCGCCGCATCCATGCGGCTCACCCCCCCTCAACCGGACCCACCCCGCCTTCGACACATTTCTGCGGGCTGTCGGAAAGGCGCTCTGCTTTGGTAGGTGCCGACCGTTGGTCGGCACGGGGTCGGCACGGGGTCAGATCCCTTTGCGCAGCAAAGGGCTCTGGCCCCGCCCGTCGTGGTTTACCACTCGGGCAGTTTTTCCGGCAGCAGGGCGCGGATCGGGCCGCCGTCGGGGCTGGCGGCCAGCTTCTCCGCCTCGGCGATCGGGATGTCGACCTGCAGCAGCCAGCCGTCTTCGTCGGCCGCTTCGCTGCGGATCACCTCCAGCTGGTGCAGGCGCGCGCGCAGGCGGCCGGCGCTGGGCGGCAGGCGCAGTTCGCCGCTGACGTGCTGCAGGCCCAGGCGCTTGCCCAGCACGCTCTGCAGCAGTTCCAGACCTTCGCCGTCACGGGCGGAGATCCAGACCCGCTCGCGGCGCGACGGATCGGGGATGCCGTCCTGGCCGTCGTGGCGCACTTCAGCACCCTCGATGCGGTCGATCTTGTTGAACACCAGCAGCTGCGGCAGGTCACCGGCACCGACGGCGGTCAGGACTTCGTCGACCTGGGCGATGCGCTCCTCGCGGTGCGAATCGGCAGCGTCGACCAGGTGCAGCAGGAAGTCGGCCTCGCGCGCTTCGGAGAGGGTCGAGCGGAACGCGGCGACCAGGTCATGCGGCAGATCGCGCACGAAGCCCACGGTATCGGCCAACACGACGCTGCCACCGGGCACGGCGATGCGGCGCACCGTCGGGTCCAGGGTGGCAAACAGCTGGTCGGCAGCGTACGCCTCGGCACCGGTCAGGGCATTGAACAGGGTCGACTTGCCGGCATTGGTATAGCCGACCAGGGCCACGCGCGGCAGCTCGCTGCGCAGGCGCGCGCGGCGCATCTGGGTGCGCTGCGTTTCAACCTTTTCCAGCCGCTTCTGCAACTGCTCCACCCGCTTCTGCAGCAGGCGGCGATCGGTTTCCAGCTGGGTTTCACCCGGGCCGCGCAGGCCGATCGAACCGCCGCGCTGACGCTCAAGGTGGGTCCAGCCGCGCACCAGCCGCGTGGCCAGGTGGCGCAGCTGCGCCAGCTCGACCTGCAGCTTGCCTTCGTGGCTGTGCGCACGCTGGGCAAAGATGTCCAGGATCAGGCCGGTACGGTCGATCACCCGGCGCTCCAGGAACCGTTCCAGGTTGCGTTCCTGGCCCGGGCTCAGCGAATGGTTGACCAGGATCAGGTCCGCGCCGGTTGCGTCAGCCGCAGCCTTGATCTCGTCCAGCTTGCCGCTGCCGATCAGGGTCGACGGGTTGGGACGGTCCAGGCGCGCGGTGATGGTGGCGGCGATGCTGGCCCCTGCCGAGCGGGCCAGATCACCGAACTCTTCCAGCACGTCTTCTTCCAGCTTGCCGAAATGGGGCTGGATCAACAGGGCGTTTTCGCCCTTTTTCGAGCGGTCAAACATTCACCGCTCCGGAATCATTCGTCTGCTTCATCACCCGCCTGACCATCATTGTCACCTGACTGCACGTAGCCACCACCCGGCCCGACCTTCACGTTACGCGCCGGCACGACGGTGGAAATGGCGTGCTTGTAGACCATCTGGCTCACGGTGTTGCGCAGCAGGACCACGAACTGATCGAACGATTCGATCGTGCCCTGCAGCTTGATGCCGTTGACCAGGTACACCGAAACCGGCACGCGTTCGCGCCGCAGTGCGTTCAAGAAAGGATCCTGCAGCGATTGCCCCTTGGACATTGCTAACTCCTGATTATTGTTCTTATTGGGTTGCCGACGGATGCCACGGCCCCCGAGCCGCCCGCCGACCCATGATGGTACACGGCCGGCGGTGGTTCAGCGTGCGACGAAGGTCGACACCGCGCTGGCCAGGCGCTCGTGGTCGATATGGGGGTCGAACCAGCGGGCATCAAGCTCGCCACGCAGCCAGGTCAGCTGGCGCTTGGCCAGCTGCCGGGTGGCGAAAATGGCCTTGTCACGGAAGCGGGCGGCGTCGCCCTGCGCGTCCAGGAATTCCCAGGCCTGGCGGTAGCCGACCGCGCGCACCGCCGGCAGGTCCAACGGCGCGGGCACGGCCGCCATCTGCGGCAGCGCCCGCAGGGCGCGCACCTCGTCCAAGAAGCCCTGCCCCAGCATGGCGTCGAAGCGGGCCTCGATACGCTGGTGCAGCACCGCCCGGTCGCGCGGCGCCAGGATCAGCTTCAGGGTCCGCACCGGCAACCGCGCCACCCCGGGGCGGCGCTGCCATTCGGTGATCGGGGTGCCGGTCAGCCGGTAGACCTCCAGCGCCCGCTGGATCCGCTGCGGGTCGGTGGCGTGGATGCGTGCGGCGGCGGCAGGGTCGACCTGGGCCAGCTCGGCGTGCAGGGCAGCCCAGCCTCGCTCGGCGGCCTCGGCACTGAGCACCTCGCGCATTGCCGGGTCGGCCTCAGGCATCGGCGAGAGCCCCTGCAACAGGGCGCGGAAATACAGCCCGGTGCCGCCAGCCAGGATCGGGGTCTTGCCGCGGGCGACGATGTCGGCCACCACGCGGCCGGCATCGGCGGCGAACTCGGCCGCCGAATAGGTCTGCCAGGGATCGCGCAGATCCAGCAGATGGTGCGGCGCCTGCGCGCGCTCAGCGGCGTCGGGCTTGGCCGAACCGATGTCCAGGCCGCGGTAGACCAGCGCCGAATCGACGCTGACGATCTCGCCGTCCAACGCCTGGGCCAGGCGGATCGCCGTGGCGGTCTTGCCACTGGCGGTCGGGCCCATCACCGCGATCGCCAGCGGACGCTGGTCGACAGCCATCAGTCTTCGTCCGGCCAGCGGATCGACGGGCCGGCATCGGCGTGGAGCGCGGGGACCGCATCCACGGCCTCCCAGATCTTCAATGCATCGACTGTGGCGGCCACGTCGTGCACGCGCACGATGCGGGCGCCGCGCTGGACGGCGATCAGGTGCGCAGCCACCGACGACGCCACGCGCTCGGTCGCCACCGCACGGCCAGTGAGCTCGCCCAAGCTGCGCTTGCGCGACAGGCCGGCCAGCATCGGCACGCCCAGTTCCAAGAAACGCTCGGACCGGGCCAGCAGGGTCATGTTGTGGGCCGTTGTCTTGCCGAAACCGAAGCCCAGGTCGATCAGCAGATTCTTCCTGGCGATGCCGGCCATTTCGGCGGCGAACAGGCGCTGCACGAGGAAGCCATGGACCTCGGCCACCACGTCGTCGTAATGCGGGTCGGCCTGCATGTGTCCCGGTTCGCCCTGCATGTGCATCAGCACCACCGGCACGCCGGTGTCGGCAGCCGCGGCGAGCGCGCCGTCCTGGCGCAGGCCGAAGATGTCGTTGATCATGCCGGCGCCGGCCGCCACGGCCGCGCGCATCACCTCCGGCTTGAAGGTGTCGATGCTGATCGGCACGGTGGTGCGGGCAGCGAGCTGTTCGATCACCGGCAGCACGCGCTGCAGTTCTTCTTCCACCGACACCGGCGCGGCGCCCGGGCGGGTGGACTCGCCACCGATGTCGAGCAGGTCGGCGCCCTCCTCCACCAGCTTCAGGCCATGGGCCACGGCCGCGTCGGTGCTGTCATGGGCGCCACCATCGGAGAACGAATCCGGGGTGACATTGAGGATGCCCATGACCCGGGCACGGTCCAGGCGCAGGATGCGGCCGGCGCAGTCGAGCTGGGGGGAGATATCGAACATGGGTGATCCTGCGGGCAACGGCGGTTAGTTTAAGTCCGCAGGGCCGCACGCTGCATCCAGGGGTGGTGCCGGCTGGGCGCCGGCACCGAAACCGGATACGGCAGTTCCGCCCCGATCAGAAGTCGCCCAGGCGCGCGTTGTCCGTCGGTGCAGCCAGCCAGGCGGCCAGATCTTCGCCGATCGCATTGACGGTGCGGTCGAGCACCGTGCACGAGCCCTTGAAGCCAGCAAAGGCGCCCCCGCGGGAGATCCGCCTTGCGGTGACCGTCGCAACCTGGTGGCCATCCTCGAACAGGACACCACGCACCGCGGCAGACTTGAAGTGCCCGACAAAGGCGTTGCCTGCGCTCTGCGCTTCGACCAGCTCCAGCCTCAACGAGCGCCCATTGCCGCTGTCGGCGCCCACCGGCCCGGACACCAGGGTGCTGCCGTGGCGGGCGGCATTGCTGGCGAGCGACTGCGCCAATGTGGCACCGATGGTGCATTCGCTCTTGATGGCGTCGGCGATGATCGCTGATTCAGCGAAAGGCACCGGCTGCACGACGCGGATCTCAGCGGCGGCAGCGGGCAGGACAACGGTCGCCAGCCCTGCGAGGGCAAGCGGAAGCAGCAGTTTCATGGCGTTCCCCCTGTAAACCCGGCCTCCCCCTATGGCGGCCGTGGTGGCGCATCCTGACGCGCAACAGAGGCATCGCGCAAGGCCTCATCCACGCATGGCGTGGATCTACCGTGTCGACCAAGATCGACACCTACCGAAAGCCGTGCCGACCAACGGTCGGCACCCACCAACAGTTGCAGGAATCTGTCAGAGGCAGGGCGCAGCCTTGCCGAGAGAAAACCCTCAACGCAGCCGGCGGCGCTTCCGGTCCACGTACAGCGTCTTGATGATGCTCAGCAGGATGCCGACGGCGATGCCGACGCCACAGCCCAGCAGCAGGTTGTCCACGCTCAGGCCCACGGCGACACCGACGATGGTCGCGATGACCATTTCAACGGTATGGGAGATCGGTTGCGGCGGGGGAACGGACATGCGGGCTCCAGCGTAAGGCGGTGAATTCAGTGGGGCCTCGCGGCCCGCAAACAACGAGGCCGGGTTTCCCCGGCCTCGTCTGCGATCAGCAATGGCGGGCCGTCAGTGCGACTCGGCCGGGCCGGCGATGGGCGGCAGCGGGCGGGCGTCGCCGCCCTTGTCGTTGCCACCACCGTCTTTGTTGGACTTGTTCCAGCCCGCCGGCGGCGGCGGATCGCGGCCTTCCATGATGGCGTCGATCTGCGGCGCGTCGATGGTCTCGTACTGCAGCAGCAGCTGCGACATCGCGTGCAGCTTGTCCAGGTTGGCGGTCATCAGCTCGGTGGTGCGTGCGTAGGCCTCGTCGAGGATGTTGCGCACTTCCTCGTCGATGCGGCGCGCGGTGTCGTTGGACACGCTCTTGTGCTGGGTGACCGAACGGCCCAGGAACACCTCGTCATCCTCTTCGCCATAGGCGATCGGGCCGAGCTGATCCGACAGACCCCACTTGGTGACCATGTTGCGGGCCATCTTGGTGGCACGCTCGATGTCGTTGGACGCACCGGTGGTGACCTTGTCAGCGCCGAAGATCAGCTCCTCGGCGACCCGACCGCCGTACAGCGAGCACAGCTGCGACTTGATCGCCACGCGGTTCATCGAGTATTTGTCACCTTCCGGCAGATACATGGTCACACCCAGCGCACGACCGCGCGGAATGATCGTCACTTTGTAAACCGGGTCGTGCTCGGGCACCAGACGGCCAACGATGGCGTGGCCTGCCTCGTGGTAAGCGGTCAGGGTCTTCTCTTCCTCGCTCATGGCCATCGAGCGGCGCTCGGCCCCCATCAGGATCTTGTCGCGCGCACGGTCGAAGTGGTCCATGCGGACTTCCTTCTCGTTGCCACGCGCGGCGAACAGGGCCGCCTCGTTGCAGAGGTTGGCCAGGTCGGCGCCGGAGAAGCCCGGCGTACCACGCGCGATCACCATCGGCTCGACGTCGTCGGCCAGCGGCAGCTTGCGCATGTGCACCTTCAGGATGTGCTCGCGGCCCTTCACGTCCGGCAGGCCGACCACGACCTGGCGGTCGAAACGGCCCGGGCGCAGCAGCGCCGGGTCCAGCACGTCCGGACGGTTGGTCGCGGCGATGACGATCACGCCCTCACCACCCTCGAAGCCGTCCATTTCAACCAGCAGCTGGTTCAGGGTCTGCTCGCGTTCGTCATGACCGCCGCCCAGGCCGGCGCCACGGTGGCGACCGACGGCGTCGATTTCGTCGATGAAGATGATGCACGGCGCGTGCTTCTTGGCCTGCTCGAACATGTCGCGGACGCGGCTGGCGCCGACGCCGACGAACATCTCCACGAAGTCCGAACCGGAGATCGAGAAGAACGGCACCTTGGCTTCGCCGGCGATGGCCTTGGCCAGCAGCGTCTTGCCGGTACCCGGCGGGCCCACCATCAGCACGCCGCGCGGAATCTTGCCACCCAGCTTGGTGAACTTGGACGGGTCGCGCAGGAAGTCGACCAGTTCGCCCACTTCTTCCTTGGCCTCGTCGCAGCCGGCGACGTCGGCGAAGGTGACCTTGATCTGGTCCTCGCCCTGCAGCTTGGCGCGCGACTTGCCGAAGGACATCGCGCCCTTGGCACCGCCGCCACCGCCCTGCATCTGGCGCATGATGAACAGCCAGAAGCCGATGATCAGGATGACCGGCAGGAAGTTCATCAGGATGGCCGCGAAGGAAATGCCGCTGGACGGCTCTTCCTGCACGATGTCCACGTTCTTGGTGCGCAGCACGTTGATCAGGTCGCGATCAGCCGGCGCGGCGATGGTGGCCGTCTGGCCGCCACGGGTGGTGTAGGTGAGCTGGTTGGTCAGGCCGCGCGAATCGCCACCGAAGGTGACCTTCTGCACGTTGCCGCTGTCCACCTGGTCCAGGAACTGCGAATAGGTCGCGCCCTGCGCCCCGGCCCCGGAGGACTTGGGCGAGAAGCTCTGGAAGACCACCATCAGCACGACGGCGACGACCACCCATAGCAGGAGGTTCTTGGTCAAGTCGTTCATCCTCATTGGCTCCGGCGTTCCTCTCAGTGCGGGTCTTGCGTTGGGGTCGAGCGTGCTCGGCGAGCTTACTTCATGTGGGCGCGTTTTCCCTGTCCCAAGGCATACACCTCGGGCGAGCGCTTGCGCGATGCTTCCGGCTTGCGGATGGAAACCTTGTCGTACCGGCGGCGCATCTCGCGCACGTAGTCGTCAAAGCCTTCACCCTGGAACAGCTTGATCAGGAACGCCCCACCGGTCTTGAGGTGGTTGTCGGCGAAGTCCAGCGCAAGCTCGGCCAGGTGCATCATCCGCGGCTGGTCGACCGCGCCCACACCACTCTTATTGGGGGCCATGTCCGACAGCACAAGGTCTACCGGCTGATCCCCGAGCATGGCTTCAAACTGCGATAGGACGGTTTCTTCCCTGAAGTCACCGTGAAGGAACTCCACGCCGGCCAACGGCGGCATGTCCAGGATATCCAGCGCGAGCACGCGGCCGGTGTCGCCCATCTGTCTCCGGACCTGCTGAGACCAACCACCTGGGGCCGCGCCGAGGTCGACGACCGCCATGTGCGGCTTCAGCAGACGGTCACGTTCGAGCAGCTCCTCGAGCTTGTAGGCCGCGCGCGAGCGCATGCCTTCGGCCTGCGCCTTCTTCACGAAGGGGTCGGAGAAGTGTTCCTTGAGCCAGCGCTGGCTGCTTTTGCTACGGGTGGCCATTGGAAATAGGGGCTGATGGGGTCGTCATGATACCCTGATCGCCCCATTCAACCGCCTTTTACTGCATGTCCATCGCACTGACCGCCTCCCAGACCCGTTTCCTGCGCGGCCACGCCCACGACCTCAAGGCCCTGCTGCAGACCGGCGGCAAGGGCATCACGCCGGCCTTCATCGCCGAGCTGAACGAAGTCCTGGAACGCCACGAACTGGTCAAGGTGAAGGTTGCCGCCGAGGACCGCGACGCCCGTGACGCGATGATCGCCGAGATCGTCGAAGCCACCGAGGCGGCGCTGGTGCAGCGCATCGGCCACGTTGCCGTGCTGTACCGCCCGAGCAGGGAACAGCGCCAGATCGTGCTGCCGCGCGGCTGATCGCCCTGCCCCCATGCAGCTGAACCACGAACCGCCCGATTACGCCTACAGCCTGCGCGCAGCCGACGGCCGCTCGGCCAAGGTCAACGACCAGGTGCTGGGGCAGAGCTTCTTCCTGACCCCCGACCAGCTGGTCGCGCAGTGGCCGGTGCGCCAGGCCGCCGACCTGCAGCTGGCCGACATCGAAGCGATTCTTGCGCTGAATCCGGCGCTGATCGTACTGGGCACCGGCGACCGCCAGGTGTTTCCGCCGGCCGCTGTGATGGCCGCCTGCCTGTCGCGTGGCATCGGCCTGGAAGTGATGAACAACCCGGCCGCCGCGCGCACGTTCAACATCCTTGCCGGCGAAGGCCGCAAGGTCGCCGCCGCCTTCATTCTGGAAGGTTGAGACAATAGCCGCCGGGCGTGGCCCGGTGCTACCGTGGTTTGCAGGTTGCCTGTAGCGCCCGAGCCGATGCTCGGGCGTTTTTGTTTGCCCGCGAAGCGCAGCCGAGCATCGGCTCGGCTCTACAGGTGAAGGATTGCAGTCTGTCTGTAGCGCCCGAGCCGATGCTCGGGCGGCGCCGCATCGCGGCGCAAATCCATCCCGCCGGGCGTGGCCCGGCGCTACCCGTATCTGCCTGCGCTAGCGCGCAGGCAGATACTGCTGCGGGTCGACCGGCTTGCCGTTGTAGCGGATCTCGAAGTGCAGCATGTCGCGGTCGGCGCCGGTACGACCC
Organism: Stenotrophomonas cyclobalanopsidis; assembly: GCF_008710035.1. Taxonomy (GTDB): domain Bacteria; phylum Pseudomonadota; class Gammaproteobacteria; order Xanthomonadales; family Xanthomonadaceae; genus Stenotrophomonas; species Stenotrophomonas cyclobalanopsidis. The sequence continues at coordinate 102,550 of NZ_VYKI01000003.1, forward strand.
ATCTCGGCGATCTGCTCGCCCGCCTTGACGTTCTGCCCTTCATTGACCAGGCGCTTGCGGTTGTGGCCATAGGCCGACAGCCACTGGTCGCTGTGCTTGATGATGATCAGCTCGCCGTAGCCGACCAGGCCGGCACCGGAATACACCACCACGCCGTTGGCGGTGGCGCGCACGGCCGCGCCGCTGGTGCCGGCGATGTCCACGCCCTGCTTGGTCGCGTCACCGGCCACGTAGCGGCCGATGATCGCGCCATCGACCGGCCAGCGCCAGTCGATGTTGCTCTTCACCGGGCCGACCGGGGCGGTCGCCACCGGCGCAGGTGCCGGGGTTGCCGTGCCTGCGGTGCCGCGCGGCGGGGTCACTACCGTGGTCGGCGCGCGGCCGCCGGTGGCACCGGCCGGGTACAGGCGGATCACCTGGCCCGGATAGATCTGCGACGGGTTGTCCAGGCGGTTCCAGGCGATCAGGTCGGCCGGAGTGATGTCATGGATGCGGGCCAGCGCATAGATCGTGTCGCCCTTGCGCACGACCACGGTCTGCCCGGGCTTGGGCACCGAGGCCTTCGGCGTTCTGACAGTGCTGCCACCGCTGCTGCCGCCGGGGCGGACGACGGTGGCGGTGCCACAGGCGGCCAGGGTGGATACCAGCAACGCCAGCGCGCCGATGCGCACTCCCTTGCTCAGACGATCTGCACTCATGCGAACTTCGACCTCCATACAAGCCAGGCAACCAGCCCCACCACCAGCACGGTGGCGATCCAGCCCAGCGGTTCAATCCAGCGACGCAGCGCCGCTTCGGCACGCGCACCGCCGATGCGGATGACCGCGGCCAGCACGTACACGCGCTTGCCGCGGCCGATCAACATGCTCAGCAGGTACTGTGGCATCGGCACGCCGACGATACCCGAAGCCCACGTGAAGACCTTCATCGGGATGGGCATGAAGCCGCCCAGCACCAGGAAGGTGAACACCGCCCACGGCGACTCGGCCATCTTGGCCTGCACCGTGGCGATGCCCTGCTCGATGGCCGGCAGCATCCCCAGCGCCTCGAACAGCGGCTTGATCGCTTCGAACGCGAAATGACCCAGCGCATAGCCGACCACCGCACCGACCATGGAGCCGGCCAGGCTGAGCGTGGCGAACCACCAGCCGCGCTTGGGCTGGGCCACGCACATCGGCGCCAGCATCACTTCCGGCATGACCGGGAAGATGATGGCTTCGAAGAAACTCAATACCGTGAGGTAGGTCGGCGCGCGTTCGTGCGCCGCCCACTTCATCGCCCGCTCGTACAGCGGCCCGAAAATCTTCATGCAACCCTGCTCCGTGGATTCAATCGAGCATGCCAGACAGCAGCGGCACGAACGTGACCGGTGCCAGCACGCGTTGTTCGATGCTGCCGTCTTCCCTGCGGTCCAGCTGCACCAGCGACTGGCCGCCCGGGCCACCCACCGGCGCCACCAGGCGCCCGCCGACCGCCAGCTGCTCGACCAGGGCATCGACCAGGGCCGGTGCCGCGGCAGTGACCACCAGCGCATCGAAGGGACCGTGTTCGGCCCAGCCGACCCGGCCGTCGTCATGCTTGGTGCGGATGTTCATGCCCAGCGCACGGAAGCGCTTGCGCGCCTGCCGCAGCAGATCGCCGATGCGCTCGACGGTGTAGACCTCCAGGCCCACGGCGCCGAGCACGGCGGCCTGGTAGCCCGAACCGGTGCCTACTTCCAGCACCTTCTTCGGCGCGACCTGCAGCACCGCTTCGGTCATCCGCGCCACCACCCACGGCTGGGAGATGGTCTGGCCATGGCCGATCGGCAGCGCGGTGTCTTCGTAGGCGCGCGAGGCCAGGGCCTCGTCGATGAACAGATGGCGCGGCACCACCCGGATCGCGTTCAGCGTGGACTCGTCGACGATGCCGGCTTCGCGCAGGCGGTCGACCAGGCGGTCGCGCACGCGCTGCGAAGTCATGCCGATGCCGACGGCTTCCGGTTGCAGGCGCAGGCGCGGGCTCATGCCGGCTGGTCCAGCGCGGCGCTGAGGCCACCGACCCAGCTGGCCACCTTCTCCAGGGCCTGGTAGCGGGTAAGGTCGACCTGGATGGGGGTGATCGAGATATGGCCGGTGCGGACCGCATGGAAATCGGTGCCGGGGCCGGAATCCTGCTCGCGGCCAGCCGGGCCGATCCAGTACACCTCGTTGCCGCGCGGGTCCTTCTGCGCGATGCAGCCTTCGGCGCGATGGCGGTTGCCCAGGCGGGTCACTTCGAAGCCCTTGACCTCACTCCACGGCAGGTCGGGCACGTTGACGTTGAGGATGGTGTCGGCCGGCAGCGGATCGGCCTTCAGCCGGGCGACGATCTCCACCGCGGCACGCGCGGCGGTCTCAAAGTGCTTCGGGTCGTGGTTGCGGGTGACCAGCGACACGGCCACCGCCGGCAGGCCAAGGAAGCGACCTTCCATCGCCGCCGAGACGGTGCCCGAATAGATGACGTCATCGCCAAGGTTGGCGGCGTTGTTGATGCCGGAAACGACAATGTCGGGCTCGAATTCGAGCAGGCCGGTCAGTGCCAGGTGCACGCAGTCGGTCGGTGTACCGGCCACCGAGACGGTGTAGTGGTCGATGCGCTTGAGCCGGATCGGCAGGTCCAGCGTCAATGAATTGCTGGCACCGGAACGATCGCGGTCGGGGGCGACCACCGTCACTTCATGGCCGGCCTCGCGCAGCACAGCGGCAAGCATCCGGATGCCTGCGGCGTCGACGCCATCATCGTTACTGACCAGGATGCGCATCTTCGATTTAACCGCTTGATTTTCCAAGAATTCGATTCCGTCACCTTGTCGCGTGGGCGGGACCGGCCGCGCCCCTCTCGGGAACCGGCGATCGCGCAAGTGCGTCGGGTATTGTGCCGCAAGCGGGCCGCCGGTCCTACCCTGCCCGTGGTGATGCGCGTCATCGAATCGACATAGGCAGACCCGCGCGGGCGGTTTACCCTGTGCGCATGTCGCACCCTGAAGATGAAGATCCGGCCGCCCTGTTCCGCTCGGCCATCGGCGAAGTGAAGCCGCTGCGCAAGGAGGTCGAGCCGGCACCGTCCGCGCCGAAACCGAAGCCGCGCGCGCGCATGGCCGAACGCGACGAAGCCGAGGCCGCGGGCGAGTTCGCCCGCCTGCTGCGCGACAGCAGCCCGCTGGAGGCCGGCGACACCGCCAGCTACCGCCGCGACAACCTGCCGCCGCGGATGTTCCAGCGCCTGAAGCGCGGCCAGTATTCGGTACAGGACGAGCTGGACCTGCACGGCGCCACCGCCGCGCAGGCCGAAACGCTGCTGCGCCAGTTCCTGCTGGAAGCACACGCGCACGAGTACGGCTGCGTGCGCATCATCCACGGCAAGGGCCTGCAGTCCGATGGCGGCGCACCGGTGTTGAAGAACCTGGTCGACCGACTGCTGCGGCTGCGTAACGACGTGCTCGCGTTCCACTCGGCACCGACCGGCCAGGGCGGCACCGGCGCAGTGCTGGTGCTGCTGGCACGGCGTTGACGAACCCGGCGGCGACCAACCCGGCGTTGACCAACCCGGCGGCGACCGGCCCGGTAGAGTCGACTGTTAGTCGACTGCTTCTAGCGGCAGCGCGCGAAAAGCCCGCGTTGCGCGCGATAGTCGACTGACAGTCGACTCTACCCCCCCCCGCCCCGAACCTGTCCCGTCAGGCCTGCGAGGCGTCTTCGACAGGGCCGAGTTCGTGCAGCACGGCGGTGGCGTAGCAGCCCGGTGGCAGAGCGAACGACAGCTCCAGCACGTCCGTGGCCAGCCACTGGTGCTGCAGCAGGGCCGGACGCAGGCGCAGGGCGCGGCGTTCCTGCTTCAGGCGCGCGCCCTCCAGGCCGGTGCGCAGCGCGTGCGATTCCTCATCGTCCAGCGCGGCCAGTTCCAGCGCGCGGGCGGCGTCGGTGCTGCGCAGCTCGCCCTCGCCCCACAGCGGCGCGCTGGGGTGGATGTCGAAGCGGGCCAGGCGCTCGGCCAGAACATCGGTGTACGGCTCGGGACCGAACACGCTGCGGCTGCCATCGAGCATCCACACCTCGCCGTCCAGCGGCTGGTCCCAGCTGCCCTGCTCCACCCGCGCGGCCAGCACGCGGTTGAACAGCTCCGAGCGGGCAGCCGACAGCAGCAGCGAACGCTGGTCCTGGCGCATGCGCCGGCCACCGAACATCGCCAACGCCGCCGGCACGTTGCCACCGTCGCGACCGAAACGCTGTTCGCCGAACCAGTTCGGCAGGCCGCGCGTGGCGATCTGCTGCAGGCGCTCATCGATGGCCGCGGCATCGCCCTGCACGTCGCGCAGCACCAGCTTGAAGCGGTTGCCGGCCAGCGCACCGCGCTGCAGCTTGCGGTTGTGCCAGGTGGCCTCGAGCACTTCGATCTCGTCGCTGGCCAGCGTGGCCAGGTCCGGGGCGATGCGCTTGGGCAGGTGCACGCTGAAACGCTGGGTGGTGACCGCGTTGCGGTCCTTCATGCCGGCGTAGCTGACGCCCATTTCCGGCAGGCCGGCCCACTTCGCCAGCACCTTGGCCACGTGCACCGTATTGGCGCCGCGCTTGCGGATGTGCAGCAGCAGGTGCTCGCCTTCACCAGTAGCTTCGAAGGACGGCAGTTCGTCGACCTGGAAATCCTCCGGGGTGGCGCGGATGCGCGCGCTCAGCAGCGGCGCACCAAAGGCCAGCGGCAACGGAATCATGCCGCCACCAGCAGGACCACGGCCTGCGCGGCAATGCCTTCGCCACGGCCGGTGAAGCCGAGCTTCTCCGAGGTGGTAGCCTTGACGCTGACCGCGTCCAGCGGCAGCTGCAGCAGGCCGCCGATGCGCTCGCGCATCGCCAGTGCATGTGGGCCGACCTTGGGCCGCTCGCAGATGACCGTGATGTCGGTATTGCCGACGCGCCAGCCACGCTCGCGCAGCAGGCTGTCGCAATGGCGGACGAAATCACTGCTGTCCGCGCCCTTCCAGCGGTCGTCGCTGGGCGGGAAATGCTGGCCGATGTCGCCCAGTGCGATCGCACCGAGCATGGCATCGCACAGTGCGTGCAGTATGACGTCGCCATCGCTGTGCGCAAGCACGCCGCAGCTGTGCGCCACGCGGATGCCGCCGAGCATGATGTGGTCGCCTTCACCGAAGGCATGGACGTCGTAGCCCTGGCCGATACGGACGGGCGGGAACGGAGCTGTGCTCATGGATGCAACCCTTGCAGCAGGGCCGCGCGGGCGATCAGCCGGCGCGGCGGGAAAGTACGAATTCGAAACGGTCGAGGTCGGCCGGGGTGGTGACCTTGAAATTGTCCTCGCTGCCTTCCACCAGCAGCGGTCGCTGGCCCTGGCGCTCCATGGCCATGGCTTCGTCGGTGACCTCGACACCGCTGGCGGCCGCAGCGGCCAGCGCGCGGACCAGCTGGTGGCGGCGGAACAGCTGAGGGGTCAACGCACGCCAGAGGCGCTCGCGCGGCTCGGTGCCATCAATGCCACCATCGTCACCGGCTCGCTTGAGGGTGTCGCGCACGGGCGCAGCGAGAATCGCGCCGACCGGGTCGGCACGCCCCACTTCCAGCAGGCGGCCCAGATCGGCCAGCGACAGGTTGGGCCGCGCGGCATCGTGCACCAGCACGAACTCGTCGGCACGCACGCTGTCCGGCAGGGCCTGCAGACCGGCCAGCACCGAGGCGGCGCGGGTCGCACCGCCGATGCAGGTCAGCACCGGCTTGCCGGACCACTCGGTCCAGCCCGGCCAATCCGCATCGTCCTCGCCGATGACCACCATCGCCCCGGCCACCGTCGGGTGCGCCAGCAGCGCATCCAGGGCGTGGGCAAGCAGGATCTGCCCGCCCGCCTGCAGGTACTGCTTGGGCAGCGGCGCGCCGAAACGGGTGCCGCGCCCAGCAGCCGGGACGACCGCCCAGATGGCCGCGCTCACGGCACGTCCGCCGGGTGGTCGCCAACCTGCGCCGCGACCGGTGCAGCCTGCGCCGGACGGACCGGCGCATCCTCCACCACGCGGTAGAACTTCTCGCCGGGCTTGATCATGCCCAGCTCGCTGCGCGCGCGTTCTTCGATGGCGGCCTGGCCTTCCTTCAGGTCCTTCACTTCAGCAGCCAGCGCATCGTTGCGCTGCTGCAGACCTTCATTGTCCCGCTCCTGGTTGGCGACCTGGGCTTCGAGCATCATCACTTCACCCGAATTGCCCGGGCCGAACCAGAAACGGTACTGCAGCCATGCCAGCAGCAGGGCCAGCAGCAACAGCAGCCAGCGCCAGTCGCGCATGGGCTCAGCGCTTCAGCGACACGAACGCGTCACGACCGGCGTAACGCGCGCTGGCACCGAGGGCTTCCTCGATGCGCAGCAGCTGGTTGTACTTGGCCACGCGATCGCTGCGGCACAGCGAGCCGGTCTTGATCTGGGTGGCGGTGGTGGCCACCGAGATGTCGGCGATGGTGGTGTCTTCGGTTTCGCCCGACCGGTGCGAGACCACGGCGGCGTAGCCGGCACGGTCGGCCATGGCGATCGCTTCCAGGGTTTCGCTCAGGGTGCCGATCTGGTTGACCTTGATCAGGATCGCGTTGGCGGTGCCCGAGTCGATCCCTTCCTGGAAGATCTTCGGGTTGGTGACGAACAGGTCGTCGCCCACCAGCTGCACCTTCTTGCCGATGCGGTCGGTCAGCAGCTTCCAGCCGGCCCAGTCGTTCTCGGCCAGGCCGTCTTCGATCGTGATGATCGGGTACTGCGCGGCCCAGTCGGCCAGAAAGTCGACGAACTGCTCGGAGGTCAGGCGCTTGTTCTCGCCCACCAGGTTGTACTTGCCGTTCTCGAAGAACTCGCTGGAGGCCACGTCCAGGCCCAGCAGCACGTCTTCACCGGCGGTGTAGCCGGCCTTGCCGATGGCTTCGAGGATGGTGTCCAGCGCTTCGACGTTGCTGCGGAAGTCCGGCGCGAAGCCGCCTTCGTCGCCCACGGCGGTGCTCAGGCCGTGGCTCTTCAGCACGGACTTCAGCGAATGGAAGATTTCGGTACCGGCGCGCAGCGCTTCGGAGAACGAGGTGAAGCCCACCGGCAGCACCATGAATTCCTGGAAGTCGACGTTGTTGTCGGCGTGTGCGCCGCCGTTGATGATGTTCATCATCGGCACCGGCAGCGACGGGGTCGCACCGGTCTTGGTGGCCAGGTACTGCCACAAGGCCTGCTTGCTGGACGCAGCGGCGGCATGCGCGGCCGCCATCGACACGGCCAGCAGCGCGTTGGCGCCCAGGCGGCCCTTGTTCTCGGTGCCGTCCAGGTCGATCAGGCGACGGTCCAGGCCAGCCTGGTCGACGGCTTCGAAGCCCTTCAGCGCATTGGCGATGGCGCCATTGACGTTCTCGACGGCCTTGCGCACGCCCTTGCCCAGGTAACGGGTCTTGTCGCCGTCACGCAGCTCGACCGCTTCCTTGGTGCCGGTCGAGGCGCCGGAGGGAACCGCGGCGCGACCGAACGAACCGTCCTCCAGGATGACTTCGGCTTCCAGCGTGGGGTTGCCACGGCTGTCGAGGATTTCACGGGCGTGGATGCTGCGGATCGTACTCATGAGCGGACCGGTAACCTGTCTGGAGGAGGGAATGCGACAAATGTGAAATGCCGCGTGATTATCCCCGGCTGCCCGCCGCTTGCCAAATGGTGTGTTCGGCAGCGGCCAGCGCTGGCCCCTGGGTAGCCCCCGCCACGATCAGCAGCAGCGAGACCAGCAGTGTCAGCAGCACCATTGCGACGGTCGCGCAGACCGGTCCGCGCCGTAGACGCCAGGCCAGCACGATGGCAGCGACTGAACCGATCAGGGAGCCACCGAGCACAAGCAGAGCGGCCAGAATCCAGTACTGCATGGCCTGCATGCCGTGGTTGCCATCACCGGGCGAGCCCATGCTGGCGGAGAACGCCAGTCCAGCCCCGAGCAGCCCGGCCCAGACGAGCAGCGCCAGCAACAGTGCGATCAGCCCCCAGGGCCAGCCACCGGGGCGCGCTTCGCCCGTATCCATCAGAACAGGTCGTGCAACAGCGTGCCGACCCACAGCGACAGCAGCACCAGTGCCAGCGCAGCGGTGACCTTGCCACGGTTCAAGCGCCAGGCCAGTACCGATGCGATGACACCCGCACTGACCGTGACCAGTTCGGCAAGCGCCAGCGCGATCACATAGGGCTTCAGATCGAGGTGCTCACCATCGCCGGGCGGACGCATGGCTGCACCCACCAGCATGAAGATGAAGAAGGCGCCGGACAGCGACAGCAACGCCATGCCGAGCGCGATCGGCCCCCACGGCCACTGCCGCCAGGAGCGCCGGCGACGCTGGGCTTCCAGCGCCGCCCACGGGTCAAGACTCACGCGAAGCGCGAGAAACCGTGCTTCTTGGTCACCGCGTCGAGCTCCATCAGGGTCTCGAGCAGGGCTTCCATCTGGTCCAGCGGCCACGCGTTGGGGCCATCGGACAGCGCCTTGGACGGATCCGGGTGGGTCTCGGCGAACAGGCCGGAGATGCCCACCGCCACTGCGGCACGCGCCAGCACCGGCACGTGTTCGCGCTGGCCGCCGGAACTGGTGCCCTGCCCGCCCGGCAGCTGCACCGAATGGGTGGCGTCGAACACTACCGGGCAGCCGGTGTCACGCATCACCGCCAGCGAACGCATGTCGCTGACCAGGTTGTTGTAGCCGAAGCTGGCACCACGCTCGCAGACCATGATCTGCTCGTTGCCGGTGGACTTGGCCTTCTCGACGACCGGCTTCATGTCCCACGGCGCCAGGAACTGGCCCTTCTTGATGTTGACCGGCTTGCCGGCCGCACACACCTTGCGGATGAAGTCGGTCTGGCGGACCAGGAACGCCGGGGTCTGCAGCACGTCCACCACCGAGGCCACTTCGTCCATCGGGGTGTATTCGTGCACGTCGGTCAGCACCGGCACGCCGATCTGCTTCTTCACTTCGGCCAGCACCTTGAGGCCTTCTTCCATGCCCGGGCCGCGGAAGGCGGTGCCCGAAGTACGGTTGGCCTTGTCGAAGCTCGACTTGAAGATGAAGTTGACGCCGAGGCGATCGGTGATCTCCTTCAGCTTGCCGGCGGTATCGAGCTGCAGCTGCATCGACTCGATCACGCAGGGGCCGGCGATCAGGAACAGGGGCTGGTCCAGCCCGACCTCGAATCCACACAGTTTCATGGCGTTTCCTTGTTGTCCGCTACGCCGGCAGGACCGGCGTGCTGGGGTTGAAGCATCCAGGATGGGGGCCGAAGCCCCCCTTCACAAGTCAGGCGCGGGCTTCGGCCAGCAGCGCGCCGCCGGCCTTGCGCTCGCGCGCGGCACGGATGAAACCAATGAACAGCGGGTGTCCATCGCGCGGCGTGGACAGGAACTCCGGATGCGCCTGGCAGGCCAGGAACCACGGGTGCGCGTCACGCGGCAGCTCGACCACTTCCACCAGGGTGTCGTCCATCGACTTGCCCGAGATCACCAGGCCGGCATCTTCCAGCTGGGTGCGGTAGCGGTTGTTGAACTCGTAGCGGTGGCGGTGACGCTCGGAAACCACGTCCTTGCCGTACAGCTCGCGGGCCAGGGTGCCCGGCTTCAGGCGCTGTTCCTGCAGGCCCAGGCGCATGGTGCCGCCGAGGTCGCTCTTGTCGTCACGCTTCTCGACATCGCCGGTGGAGGTGCGCCATTCGGTGATCAGGCCGATCACCGGGTCCGGCGACTGGCGGTCGTTCTCGGTGCTGTTGGCGTTTTCCAGGCCCAGCACGTGGCGCGCGTAGTCGACCACGGCCGCCTGCATGCCGTAGCAGATGCCGAAGTACGGCACGCTGGTCTGGCGGGCGAACTGCGAGGTCAGCACCTTGCCTTCGAAACCACGGTCACCGAAGCCGCCCGGCACCAGGATGCCGTCGACATCGGCCAGCGCGGCCATGTCGGTGCCTTCCAGGTCCTGCGCTTCCAGCCACTTCAGGTTGACCTTGGTGCGCTGGCGCAGGCCGCCGTGCTTGAGGGCTTCGCCGACCGACTTGTAGGCGTCCTGGTGGTCGACGTACTTGCCGACCACGGCGATGGTCACTTCATCCAGCGGGTGCAGGGTCGCGTCGACCGCGTCCTCCCACATCGACAGGTCGACCGGACCGACCTTGTCGGCCAGCTTCAGCTGGTTGACCACGATCTCGTCCAGGCCCTGCGCATGCAGGCCCGACGGAATGCGGTACAGCACGTCCACGTCCGGCACGCTGATGACGGCGCGCTCGGAGACGTTGGTGAACTGGGCGATCTTGCGGCGCTCCGAATCCGGCACGGCCTGCTCGGAACGGCACAGCAGCACGTCCGGCTGGATGCCGATCGAGCGCAGTTCCTTCACCGAGTGCTGGGTCGGCTTGGTCTTCAGCTCACCGGCGGCGCCGATGTATGGCACCAAGGTAAGGTGCATGAACAGCGCCTTCTCCGGGCCGCGCTCGGTGCGCACCTGGCGGATCGCTTCCAGGAACGGCAGCGACTCGATGTCACCCACGGTGCCGCCGATCTCGACCAGGGCCACGTCGTAGCCTTCGGTGGCTTCGTCGATGCAGCGGCGGATCTCGTCGGTGATGTGCGGGATGACCTGCACGGTCGCGCCCAGGTAGTCGCCGCGGCGCTCCTTGCGGATGACGTTCTCGTAGATGCGGCCGGTGGTGACCGAGTTCTTGCGGCTCAGCCGGGTACGCACGAAGCGCTCGTAGTGGCCCAGGTCGAGGTCGGTCTCGGCGCCGTCGTCGGTGACGTAGACCTCACCGTGCTGGAACGGGCTCATGGTGCCCGGGTCGACGTTGATGTACGGGTCGAGCTTCATCATCGTGACCTTCAGGCCACGCGCTTCGAGGATGGCGGCCAGTGACGCAGCGGCAATACCTTTGCCGAGCGAGGACACCACGCCGCCGGTTACGAAAATCAAGGGAGTCATGGCTGCAAGCATCCTGTCTGGAAATGGAAAACGGCAGCGCCACGCCTGCCCGAGGGGCGGGCGTGGAGCAGAAAGGGGGTTTTCCGGTTCGCTGGGGCAGCGAGGGAGGCGCGGGACCGGTCGGCGGCAGGCGCCGGACGGGGACCATCGTGCGAGGTCGGGGCGGCCGTGCCGGTCACTTCGACCGTCACCTGCGACCCGCATTGCTGGAGGCCACGCATGGCCGGTCCAGCCCATTCGCAAATGGTGGACACGCACTACTCCCGGAAAGCCATAGTTTACAGATAGATGGCCGCCAACCCAAGGGGCAGATGGCGTCACCACCAAAAGAAAACGCCCCGCAGTGCGGGGCGTTCAGGGGACAGAGCCTTGCGCCAGAAGCCCCGGCGGCGAAAGCCTTACTTCTTCTTCCGCGCTTCCTCTTCTTCTTCCTGCTGCGGGACCGGCTGGCCCTTCGCCTTCATTTCGGCATTGGCCTGGGCGCGGCGCTTGGCCTTGGCATCTGCCTCGGACTGCGCGGCCTTGTCCGCCTGGTCACCCTGCTGCGGGGCCGACGGGCCTGCGTTCTGCGCCATCACCAGCGGCACTGCAACGGCGGCAGCGGCCAGGATCGCAATGGTCAGCAACTTCTTCATGGAGTCCTCCTCGCGTATGGCTAGGACATGGGGGCGCCGGCGTTCAGATTCCAGCGGCTGTCATTTTACTCCCTCCCCGGCGCCGAGGCTGAACCGCAGGCGTGCAAAATTCCCGTCCACGCCGCACACTTGCGCGTCGCTCCGCGCTTTGAAGATAGATGAACGCACGCTATAACGCCGCCGATATTGAAGTCCTGTCCGGCCTTGACCCGGTCAAGCGCCGTCCTGGCATGTACACCGACACCGCGCGCCCGAACCACCTGGCGCAGGAAGTGATCGACAACTCGGTGGACGAGGCCCTCGCCGGCCACGCCCGCTCGATCGAGATCACCCTGTACAAGGACGGCAGCGTGGAGGTCAGCGATGACGGTCGCGGCATGCCGGTGGACATCCATCCGGAAGAGAAGATCCCGGGCGTCGAACTGATCCTGACCCGCCTGCATGCGGGCGGCAAGTTCAACAACAACAACTACACCTTCTCCGGCGGCCTGCACGGCGTGGGCGTCAGCGTGGTCAACGCACTGTCCACGCTGGTGGAAATCCACATCAAGCGCGACGGTGCCGAGCATCGCATCACCTTCCGCGATGGCGACCGCGCCTCGCCGCTGGAAGTGGTCGGCACGGTCGGCAAGAAGAACACCGGCACCCGCCTGCGCTTCTGGCCGGACCCGAAGTACTTCGATACGCCCAAGTTCGCCGTGCGTGCGCTCAAGCACCTGCTGCGCGCCAAGGCCGTGCTGTGCCCGGGCCTGACCGTGAAGCTGACCGACGAAGCCACCGGCGAAGTCGACACCTGGCATTACGAAGACGGCCTGCGCGATTACCTGAAGATGGAGCTGGGCGACCGAGAGTCGCTGCCGGCCGATCTGTTTGTCGGCAACCTGAAGAAGGATACGGAGATCGTTGACTGGGCCGTGGCCTGGCTGCCGGAAGGCGAGCTGGTGCAGGAAAGCTACGTCAACCTGATTCCCACCGCCCAGCACGGCACCCACGCCAACGGCCTGCGTACCGGCCTGACCGAAGCGCTGCGCGAGTTCTGCGACTTCCGAAACCTGCTGCCGCGCGGCGTCAAGCTGGCCCCGGAAGACGTGTGGGATCGCGTGTCGTTCGTGCTGTCGCTGAAGATGACCGACCCACAGTTCAGTGGCCAGACCAAGGAACGCCTGTCCTCGCGCCAGGCCGCCGGTTTCGTCGAAGGCGCCGCCCACGATGCCTTCAGCCTGCTGCTGAACCAGAACGTGGAGCTGGGCGAGAAGATCGCGCAGATCGCCATCGAGCGCGCCAGTGCGCGCCTGAAGACCGAGAAGCTGGTCGTCCGCAAGAAGGTCACCCAGGGCCCGGCCCTGCCCGGCAAGCTGGCCGACTGCATCAGCCAGGACCTGTCGCGCACCGAGCTGTTCCTGGTGGAAGGTGACTCGGCAGGCGGCAGCGCCAAGCAGGCGCGCGACAAGGACTTCCAGGCGATCCTGCCGCTGCGCGGCAAGATCCTCAACACCTGGGAAGTCTCGTCCAACAGCGTGCTGGCCTCGGAAGAAGTGCACAACCTGGCCGTGGCCATCGGTTGCGACCCGGGCAAGGAAGACATCGCCGGCCTGCGTTACGGCAAGGTCGTCATCCTCGCCGATGCCGACTCGGACGGCCTGCACATCGCTACCCTGCTGACCGCGCTGTTCCTCAAGCACTTCCCGGCGCTGGTCGATGCCGGCCATGTGTTCGTGGCGATGCCGCCGCTGTTCCGCGTCGACGTGGGCAAGCAGGTGTTCTACGCCCTGGACGAGGAAGAGAAGCGCTCGATCCTGGACAAGATCGAACGCGAGAAGATCAAGGGCGCGGTCAACGTCACCCGTTTCAAGGGCCTGGGCGAAATGAATCCGCCGCAGCTGCGCGAGTCGACCATCCACCCCGATACGCGCCGCCTGGTGCAGCTGACGGTGGATGACGGCGAACAGACCCGTTCGCTGATGGACATGCTGCTGGCCAAGAAGCGTGCGTCTGATCGCAAGGGCTGGCTGGAGAGCAAGGGCGACCTGGCTTCGCTGGAAGCCTGACGCTCGCAGCCCTTCTGTAGAGCCGAGCCCACGCTCGGCTGCATGTCGCACCGTGCCGGGCAGCCGAGCATCGGCTCGGCTCTACAGACATCACGCCCGCATCGGCAAACCCAGCGGCGCCATAATGCGCGTCTCTCTGCGTGGACCCTCGTATTGGCCAGCCACTCGCTGCTGTTCCCGGGATTGCCGCTGCACAGCGCGCGCCTTGTATTGAGCCCGATCCGTCGCGATGATGCGGCCGCTCTGTTCGCCCTGCAGTCCGATCCGGAGGTGATGCGCTTCTGGAACCATCCGGCATGGACGCGGCCGACCGAGGCCCGCGCGCAGATCGACGACGACCTCGCCGCGCACACCACCGGCACCCAGCTCAAGCTTGCGGTGCGTGAATCACTGGACGGCCCGCTGCTGGGCATCTGCGTGGTGTTCGCCCTGGACCGTGACGCGGCCCGCGCCGAGATCGGCTACCTGCTGGCCCCGGGCAAGCAGGGCCAGGGCTACATGCACGAGGCGCTGCAGCAGGTGGTTGCCTATCTGTTCGACACGCTGGGCCTGCACCGGCTTGAAGCGGAGATCGACCCGCGCAACCGCCCGTCCGCGCACGTGCTCGACCGCCTCGGCTTCCATCTGGAAGGCGTGCTGCGCCAGCGCTGGCGCATCCAGGGGGAACTGTCCGATTCGGCGGTGTACGGCCTGCTGGCCGACGATGGCGACCGCAGCGCCCTGCCCGCTTGACCGAATCTGGCTGCAGCCCGCCATCCGCCGCGGCCATGCCTTTGGACACATCCGGCACGCGCGGCAGCGGCCTAGCATCAGGGCCCTCTTCCGCTACCGTCCTGGTGCCATGAAGTCCCTGCTGCACATCGCCGCGCTCTGCGTCGGCCTGCTCGTTGCCCCCGCCTCCGTCGTCACTGCGTCGGCCGCCGAAACCAAGTCCGACACGAAGGGCGACCCGACCGAGGCGCCCGCGCTGCCGGCCGATGCCTCCGCCCGCCAGAGCATCCGCCTGGCCGGCCGCACCCTCGACTACACCGCCACCGTCGGCACCCTGCCGGTGCGCGATGACAAGGGCAAGGTGATCGCCGACGTGGTGTTCACCGCCTACACCATGCCCGGCAAGGACCGGCCGGTGACCTTCGCCCTCAACGGCGGCCCCGGCGCATCGTCGGTCTACCTCAACATGGGCGCGATCGGGCCCAAAGTGGTCACCTTCGGTTCGGAAGGCGACAGCGCCTCGGCACCGGCCACCCTGCACGACAACCCCGGCACCTGGCTGGACTTCACCGACCTGGTGTTCATCGATCCGGTCGGCACCGGCTTCAGCCGCGCACGCATCGGCGATGACGAAGCGAAGAAGCAGCTGTACAACCCCAGCGCCGACATCGAGTACCTGTCGCGCAGCATCTACGACTGGCTGCTGCGCAACCAGCGCATGGGCGCGCGCAAGTACCTGACCGGCGAAAGCTACGGCGGCTACCGCGGCCCGCGCATCACCCACTACCTGCAGACGCGCCTGGGCGTGGCAATGAACGGCCTGGTGCTGGTGTCGCCGTACCTGAGCCCGACCCTGGAAGACAACGCCGACGTCTCGCCGATGGCGTGGATGCAGACGCTGCCGTCGATCGCGGCGGCGCACCTGGAGCGCCAGGGCAAGCTGACCGATGCGGCGATGCGCGAGGTGGTCGAATACACCCGTGGCGACTACGCCACCGCGCTGATGAAGGGCCGCAGCGATCCGCAGGCAACCGAGGCGATGCTGCGCCGGGTGACCGAGCTGACCGGGCTGGACCCGCAGTTCGTGCGCCGCGCCGGTGGCCGCCTGGAAACCCAGGCCTACCTGCGCGAGGTATTCCGCGACAAGGGCACGCTGGGCAGCCGCTACGATTCGAACGTGACCGCGTTCGATCCGTTCCCGAACGATCCGGAGCAGCGCGCCAACGATCCGCTGCTGGACAGCATCATCGCGCCGACGACCACGGCGATGGTTGACTTCGTGACCCGCGTGGTCGGCTGGAAGGTCGATGCGCGCTACCAGGCGCTGAACTACGACGTGAACCGGCTGTGGGACCGCGGTGGCGAGCTGCGCCAGGGGGCGGTGACCCAGCTGCGCCAGGCGGTGGCGATCGACCCGCACCTGCAGGTGCTGATCGTGCATGGTTGGAACGACCTGTCGTGCCCGTTCATGGGTTCGATCCTGACCGTGGACCAGATGCCGACGATGGGCAGCAACCCGGATCGTGTGCAGGTGCGCAGCTATCCGGGTGGGCATATGTTCTACAGCCGGGCGGACAGCCAGGCGGCGTTCCGGAATGACGTGAAGGCGCTGTTCCAGCGCAACTGAGTGGTGGTGGCGGCCGGGCCTGCGGCCCGGCACCCGCTGGATCAACTGCAACGGCAATGGCAACCGCAGAAGCCGGGGTTCCGTGGGATGGCGGGGTTCCGGGCGCTGATGGTGGGTGCCGACCGTTGGTCGGCACGGGCTCTGACCCTGACTGCTCTGGTAGGTGTCGACCTTGGTCGACACGATGGGTGCAGAAAAATTGTTTGTCTCATGAAAAAAGCCCGCCGGAATCCGGCGGGCTATTTTGTTTACCGGGCCGCTGGCATCAGGTCCAGCCGAACAGCTCGAACAGCTTCAGGATCAGGTACGCACAGCCGCCGGCGGCGGGGATGGTCAGGATCCAGGCCCAGACGATGCGCTCGATCACGCCGAACCTCAGCGAGCGCGGGTTCTTGGCGAAGCCCACGCCCATGATGGCGGTGGAGATGCTGTGGGTGGTCGAGACCGGCATGCCGAAGTGGGCCGCCAGGGTCAGGATCGTGGCCGAGCTGGTCTCCGCGGCGAAGCCGTGGATCGGGTGCAGCTTGACCATCTTGTGGCCCAGGGTCTTGATGATCTTCCAGCCGCCCGAGGCGGTGCCGGCGGCCATCACCACCGCGCAGGTCAGCACGATCCACATCGCGATGCCGTCACCGGCGTGCGCATCCGGGTGCATGAAGGCCAGCCACGACGGCAGGTCGTTCAACGCGCCGGTGGCTTCGGCACCGATCAGGGTCATGGCGATGATGCCCATGGTCTTCTGCGCGTCGTTGTGGCCGTGGGCGAAGCCCATGTAGGCCGCCGAGGCGATCTGGGCCTTGCCGAAGAAGGCGTTGACGATGCGCGGGCGCGCCAGGCGGCCGATGGCACCACCGATCTTGGCCAGGCCGGCGATCACGGCCCACAGCAGTACCATCACTACGATGCCGAGCAGGAAACCGGCGATCGGCGAGGTGATCATCGGCACGAACACCTTCCACAGCAGGCCCTTGTTCTGCGCCCAGCTGCCCAGGCGCTCGGACCAGATCAGTGCATCCCAGTTGTTGTGGGCCGCGGCCAGGCCGGCGCCGCACAGACCACCGATGAGAGCGTGCGAGGAGGAGGACGGCAGGCCCTTCCACCAGGTGATCAGGTTCCAGATGATGCCGCCCAGCAGCGCGCAGAGGATCACCTGCGGGGTGACATCCACGACGTTGGTGTTGAGCAGGCCCGAGGCGATGGTCAGCGCAACCGCGGTGCCGGTGAGCGCGCCGAGCAGGTTCATGCCGGCCGCCAGTATCACCGCCCAGCCGGGCGAGAGCACTTTGGTCGCCACCACGGTGGCAATGGAATTGGCAGTGTCGTGGAAGCCGTTGATGAACTCGAAGACGAGCGCGGCCAGGATCACTACCAGGACAAGGGTCAACATGCGGCGGCGTCCGTCAGCTGTTCTTCAACACGATCTGGTAGGCAACGACGCCCGCCTCGCGGCAGCGGTCGATGGCCTTTTCCAGGATCTCGAAGAATTCCTTCAGCAGGAACATCTGCAGGTTGTCCAGGCGGCCCGAGTAGATGTCGCGGTACAGCTCGAGCATCAGGCGGTCGGCCTCGTTCTCCAGCGAGCGCAGCTTCTCGTTCAGCGCGGTCATCCGGTCCAGGTTCATGTGGCGCAGGTCGGCCACCATCTCCACCACCACGCCGGCCGCCTGTTCCAGCATCGCCGCGCGCGGCGCGAAGTCGATGTGCTCCAGGTGGGTCGTGGCCAGCGAGTAGCGATCGGCGAACTTCTCGATCTGCTTCGGAATCTTGTACAGGGCCGAACCCAGCGCCTCGATGTCCTCGCGCTCGATCGGGGTCATGAAGCTGTCCACCAGCGCCTGGCTGATCTTGTCCGAGGCCGCGCGCTCGCGCAGGCGGGCCAGCTTGAAGGCGTCCAGCGCCGGCTGGCGGTCGGCCTCGCGCAACATCGAATGCAGTGCCTTGGCGGCGTCGTTGGCCGCGACGGCGGCCTCATCAAGCAGGGTGTAGAACTGTTTGCCGGAACCGAAAATGGTCTGCAGAGAGAACATTGAGAAACCTGTCAGCCGTCGCGGGAAGGACGGCACCAGGACGAATTATGACGGCTAGATGACCATTCCGGGTATCCCCGCCCCCCAAGAGGGGGTGAAAACCCCGAACCTGAACAGGTAGTTGCCACCCTGCCATGGGCCTTTGCTAAGATGCCAGCGCGCCCCCGGGCGCACCTTATGGACGACGACCCTTACCCCCCTGCGCCGCGCCGGACCCCGTTCCTGAGCGCCTGCCGCCACTGCAAGCACCCGCCCTCCCTGCCACCAACCGGGGATGATGCCCGTGTTTGAAATGATCCTGATTGTTTTCGCGCTTGTTCTGCTGAACGGCTTCTTCGCCATGTCCGAGATGTCGGTCATGACCTCGCGCAAGAGCCGCCTGAAGCAGATGGCGGCCACCTCCAAGCGCGCAGCCAAGGCACTGGAGCTCTCCGAGAAGCCCGAAAGCTTCCTGTCCACCGTCCAGATCGGCATTACCGTCATCGGCGTCCTGACCGGCTATCTGGGCGGTGAAGCGCTGGGCGAAGCGTTCGGCGGCTGGATCGAGGGCCTGATGCCCGGCTTCGCCTATGCCGGCAAGATCGGCACGGTGCTGGCCGTCAGCCTGATCACCTTCATCACCCTGATCTTCGGCGAGCTGGTGCCCAAGCGTCTGGCCCTGACCCGGTCGGAGGCCATCGCCGGCCTGGTGGCCATGCCGATGAGCTGGCTGGCCAAGCTGGCCCTGCCCTTCGTCTGGCTGCTGTCCAAGACCACCCAGCTGATGCTGAAGGTGATGGGCCTGGGCCAGGACGAGGCTGCCCAGGTGACTGAAGAAGAGATCCGCATGCTGGTGGCCGAGAGCCACGAGGCCGGCGTGATCGACACCCATGAGCGCGACATGATGAACCGTGTCATGCGCCTGGGCGACCGCACCGCCGACAGCCTGATGACCCCGCGCAACCGCATCGCCTGGCTGGACACCCAGGCCGGCCTGGAGCGCAACCTGGAAATCATGGCCGAGCACGAGTTCTCGCGGTACCCGGTGCTGCGCGACAACGACATGGACGTGGTCGGCATCCTGGAACTGAAGTCGCTGGCCACGCGCATGGCGCGCGGGGACAACGCGCTGTTCCAGACCCTGCGCGAGCCGCTCTACGTTTCCGAATCGACCCACGCGATGAAGCTGCTGGAGATCTTCCGCGAGGAACAGCAGTCGATGGCGCTGGTGGTGGACGAGTACGGCGAGATCCAGGGCCTGGTCACCATCAGCGACCTGATGGGCGCGGTGGTCGGCCGCCTGCAGGCGGTGGAGAACGCCGACGAAGACGCGCTGGTGGTGACCCGTGAAGACGGCTCGCTGCTGGTGGACGGCTCGCTGCCGATCGAAGACCTGCGCGAACTGATCGGCAGCAACGAGCTGCCCGACGCCGAAGACGGCGACTACTACACGCTGGCTGGCATGTGCATCCATTACTTCGGCCGCATCCCGCATGCGGGCGAATACTTCGACTGGGCCGGCTGGCGCTTCGAGGTGGTCGATCTGGATGGCGCGCGCGTGGACAAGCTGCTGCTGCGCACCCTGTCCGACGAGCAGGCCGATGAGCTCACCGCCTGAGTCCAACCAGGCGCCGCACGATGGATCGGGCGAGGAGCGCCCGGTCTACCGCAACGAGGGCATCCGCACCCTGCTGGCGATGTTCGCTTCGGGCGACCCGGGCGAGCACATGCCACTGGGGCAGATCCTGAAGGACCTGCAGCAGAGCGCCTTCGGCGTATTCCTGTTCGTGGCCATCCTGCCGTCCTTCATTCCGATCCCGGGCATGGGCGGCGCGGTCAGCGGGCCGCTGGTGGTGCTGATCGGGCTGCAGATGCTGTTCTGTCGGCGCAAGCCGTGGCTGCCGGGCTTCATTGCCCGCCGCGGCCCCAAACGCGGGACCATGCAGAAGTTCCTGCGCCGTATTGATCGGCCATTGCGTCGACTGGACCGCATGCTCTCGCCGCGCATGCCGTCGCTGCTGGTTCCTCTGCCCGCGCATGCGTTCACCGGCCTGCTGCTGGTGCTGTTGGGAGTGATGCTCTCACTGCCAATCCCGTT
Source organism: Stenotrophomonas cyclobalanopsidis (assembly GCF_008710035.1). Taxonomy (GTDB): domain Bacteria; phylum Pseudomonadota; class Gammaproteobacteria; order Xanthomonadales; family Xanthomonadaceae; genus Stenotrophomonas; species Stenotrophomonas cyclobalanopsidis. Next base: position 122,644 of record NZ_VYKI01000003.1, read on the forward strand.
CACCAACTTCCTGTTCGGCTTCCAGCTGCTGCTGTTCGCGCTGGCACTGCTGGAACGCGATGGCGCGTTGATGCTGTTCAACTGGGTTGCCGCGCTGGTGGCGATCGCCTTCTTCGGCTTCAGTTCCGGGCAGCTGGTGGGGTATACGGTGGAGCTGTTCCAGCGCTGGTTCTGAGTGCTGGCCGCTGCGCTCGCCGGGCATGGCCCGGCGCTACCCTCCACACGACATGATCATCCACGCACGGCGTGGACCTACGCGGAAGCAGTAGATCCACGCCATGCGCGGATGAAGCAGCGGTAGCGTCGGGCCATGCCCGGCGGAATTGCTCACCGCAGGTCGATGAACCCGTTGTCGCCCAGCTGCGCCGGCTCATCCTGCACTGCCGACAGCACAAAGCTCAGCGCCTTGCCCAGCAGGGTGCCGGGGCCATCCCAGTATTCGGCCGAATCGGCGCGCACGTGGATCAGCCGCAGGTTCGGGTCATCCTTGCCGCCCGGGAAGAACAGCTTCATCGGCGACGACCACAGCTCCTCGATCTTTGCGCGGTCATTGACGATGCGCGCACGTCCGGCCACCGATACATAGGTGTTCTTCGATGGCGAGGCGTAGGCCACGTTGACCCGCGGATTGAGCGCGATCTCGGCCACCTTCGGGCTGTCGGCGGCGGTGGCGAACCAGAGGTCGCCATCGAAGGCGACCTGCTGGGTGCCTAGCGGGCGGCTGTACAGGCGGCCATCGACGCCGACGGTGGTGAACATCGCCACCTCCACGTCCTTGATCAGTTCGGCCAGCTGGGCAATGTGTTCGGCGCGGGAATCGGCCATGGTGGGGGCTCCGGGGAATGAGGAGCCCCCATCAGACCCGGCGCGGGTGCAATGCGCCGTGATGCAGATGTTCAGCCTGCGTGGCGGGCATGCCAGGCCTGCATGGCCAGCTCGAACGAGCGCAGGCGCGCGCGGTGGTCGTACAGGTTGGCGGTCAGCATCAGTTCGTCGGGCGTGTGGCGATCGACGAAGGCGGCGATGCCCTCGGCCACCTGCTGCGGATCACCCAGCACGGTGCAGGCCAGCGCGCGCTCCACGCCCAGCTTTTCGTGCGGTTCCCAGAAGGTCTCGATGTCGTCGATCGGCGCTGGAATGCGGCCCGGGCGGCCGCGGCGCAGATTGACGAAGCTCTGCTGCTGGCTGGTGAACAACCGGCGCGATTCGGCTTCGCTGTCACTGGCCACGACATTCAGCGCCAGCATCGCGTGCGGCTGCTTGAGCGTGACCGAGGGGCGGAATTCGCGGCGATAGACGGCCAGCGCTTCCTCCATCGAATCGGGCGCGAAGTGCGAGGCGAACGCATACGGCAGACCCATCGAGGCGGCCATGCGTGCACCGAACAGGCTGGAACCGAGGATCCAGGTTGGCACCCGCAGGCCGCCACCCGGCACGGCCTGCACGGCCTGGCCGGGCTGCACCGGTTCGAAGTAGTGCAGCAGCTCGCGCACGTCCTGCGGGAACTGGTCGGCGCTGTCGAAGTAGCGGCGCAGGGCCCGCGCGGTGGGCTGGTCGGTGCCGGGCGCGCGGCCAAGGCCGAGGTCGATGCGGTCGGGGTACAGCGATGCCAGCGTGCCGAACTGCTCGGCCACCTGCAGCGGCGCGTGGTTGGGCAGCATGATGCCGCCGGAGCCGACGCGGATGCGTTTTGTGCCGCCGGCCACGTGGCCGATCAGCACGGCGGTGGCCGCGCTGGCGATGCCGGGCATGTTGTGGTGTTCGGCCAGCCAGTAGCGGCGGTAGCCCAGCGCATCGGCGTGCTGGGCCAGCTCCAGCATGTTGGCGAAGGCGGCGGTGGTATCACTGCCCTCGCAGACCGGGGCCAGGTCGAGGATCGACAACGGGATCATCAGGCGTACTCCGTCACAGGATGCCCCCTTTCATGGGGTCGGGACGGGGCCACGGCCAGTGACGGTGGCAGGATGCTGATTCCTGCGGGGCGGGTGTAGAGCCGAGCCGATGCCCGGCTGCTGTTGGACCACGAAAGGCAGCCGATCGTGGGCTCGGCTCTACAGAGGCGGCGGAAAGCAGCCGAGCATTGGCTCGGCTCTACACAGTCGCGCGGTCAGAACGCACTGGGGCGCGGCTCGGCCAGCGGTTCGTCGACCATCGGCCGCAGCGCCGCATCCAGCGCCACGCGTTCATCGAACACGAAGCAGCGGCCTTCGTAGCCCTCGCCGCCCACTTCCTCGAAGTAACCGAGGATGCCGCCGTCGAGCTGCAGCACGTTGTCCATGCCGTCGTTGACCATCCACAGCGCCGCCTTCTCGCAGCGGATGCCACCGGTGCAGAAGCTGACCACGGTGCTGCCCTTCAGCGCCTCGCGGTGCGGCGCCAGGGCCTCGGGCAAGTCGGTAAACTTGTGGATGGGCAGTACCAGCGCGTCCTTGAACGTGCCGTACTCCACTTCCTGCAGGTTGCGCGTATCGAGCATCACCACTGGCTTGCCGGCATCGTCGTGGCCCTGGCGCAGCCAGCGCTGCACGGTGGCCGGGTCCACGGCCGGTGCGCGCGGATACTCCAGCGGCTGGCCGTCATCGCGGCGGAAGCTGATGATCTCGTCCTTGACCTTGGCCTTCAGCCGCGCAAACGGCTGGTGCTCGCTGAAGCTGGTCTTGACCCGCATGTCGGCAAAACGCGCATCGGCATGCAGGGCGGCATAGAAGTCCTTGATCGACTCCGGCGCGCCGGCCAGGAACAGGTTCAGGCCCTCGCTCGCCACCAGGATGGTTCCGCGCAGCTCCGCGGCCTCGGCGCGCGCCAGCAGCTGGTCGCACAGGACCTGGGGGGCGTCGATGACGGCGAAGTGGTAGGTAGCGGTATTGGCGATCATCCCGCCATTTTAGCGCCTCGCGCCCGCACAGGCAGATTCAGGGGTCAGAGCCCTCCGCGCGGCAGAGGGATCCGACCCATTGCCGGCCAGAGGCCGGCACTACCACGGGGTCTAGCCCCGCAACAGCACGAACGGCAGCAGCACCAGCGCCGCGGCCACCACCATGCCCAGCAGCACCAGCACCACGAACACCGGCCGCCGCCGCAGCAGGCTGCCGAACGTCTCGGCCGTTCCCTCGCGCAGCGCCTGCTCGCGCTCGGCACGCACGCACGCCCCGCGCGCCTTCTGGTACTCGGCCATCAGCGCCTTCGCCCGCGGCTGGTCGGCATCCTCGCTCAGCCACAGGCCGCCGTTGGAAATGCCCCACGGGCTGGGTTCGGTGCGGTACCAGGCGATGCCGTGCTGGTCCAGCAACGTGCAGACATCGGCGTATTCGTCGTCACCGACATTGCGGAGATTGAGCAGGAGTTTGGCCATGCGACCATGATACCCGGCACCGATGCGCTACCCTTGCCGCCCCCGATACCGCCCATCCCGGAGACGCCCGATGCGCCGCCTGCTGCTCCCCCTGCTGCTGTCCCTTGTCGCCGCCGGCTGTGCCCGCGAACCGGCCGGCCCGCCCCCGGGTGGCACCCTGACCACCTTCGAGCGCATCGACACCCAGGTCGGCACCGGCGCCGAAGCCGTTCCGGGCCAGAAAGTCTCCGTGCACTACACCGGCTGGATCTACGACCAGCGTACCGAAAGCAAGCATGGCAAGACCTTCGACAGCTCGGTCGGCCGCGGCGAGCCCTTCACCTTCACGCTCGGCGCCGGCCAGGTCATCCGCGGCTGGGATGAGGGCGTGGCGGGCATGAAGGTGGGCGGCAAGCGCACCCTGATGATCCCGCCGGCCTACGGCTACGGCGACCGCGGCATCGGCCCGATCCCGGCCGGTTCCTCGCTGGTGTTCGATGTCGAGCTGCTCGATGTCAAACCGTAATGCCGCTGCACCGCGCCGGGTCGCCGTCATCGGCGGCGGACCGGCCGGCCTGTTCGCCGCCGAGCGCCTTCGCGCGGCTGGGCTGGACGTGGACCTGTACGAGGCCAAGGGTTCGCCCGGCCGCAAGTTCCTGATCGCCGGCAAGGGTGGGCTCAACCTGACCCATTCCGACCCGCGTCCGTTGTTCGACAGCCGCTACCGCGAGCAGGCCGCTGCTGTCGGCCCGTGGCTGGATGGCTTCGACGCCCAGGCGCTGCGCGACTGGGCCGCCGGCTTCGGCGTGGAGACCTATGTGGGCAGCTCCGGCCGCGTGTTCCCGGTCGACCGGAAGGCCGCGCCGCTGCTGCGAGGCTGGGTGCGCCGCCTGAAGGAACAGGGCGTGCGCCTGCATGCCAACCATCGCTGGACCGGATGGAACGAGCACGGCGCGCTGTGCTTCAGCACCGAAGACGGCCCGCTTGAGGTGCAGGCTGATGCCACCGTGCTGGCCCTCGGCGGCGGCAGCTGGCCGCAGCTGGGCAGCGATGGCGCATGGGTCGCGCCGCTGCAGGCGCGCGGCGTGGACATCGCCCCGCTGCAATCCGCCAACTGCGGCTTCGACGTGGACTGGACCCCGTTCTTTGCCCAGCGCAATGCCGGTGCACCGCTGAAGCCGGTGGTCGCGCACTGGATCGACCTGCAGGGCCAGCCGCAATCGCTGCAGGGCGAATGCGTGGCCAGCGAGTACGGCATCGAAGGCAGCCTGGTCTACGCGCTGGCCGCCGATCTGCGCGAAACCCTCAACCGCGATGGCCACGCCACCCTGTGGCTGGATCTGGTGCCGGGCCGTGATGAAGCGCGCCTGCTCGCCGATCTGTCGCGCCCGCGCAAGGGCCGCAGCTTCGGCGAACACCTGCGCCGCCAGGCGGGACTGGATGCGGTGAAGACCGCGCTGGTGTTCGAGATCCTGGGCAAGGACGCCGGCAACGACCTGACCGCCGTGGTCGCAACGCTCAAGCGCCTGCCGCTGCGACTGCTGCGCCCGCGGCCGATGGCCGAGGTGATCAGCACCGCCGGAGGCGTGCGCCTGCAGGCGCTGGATGACAGCCTGATGGTGCGCGCCCTGCCCGGCGTGTTCTGCGCCGGCGAGATGCTGGACTGGGAAGCGCCAACCGGCGGTTACCTGCTGACCGCATGCTATGCGAGCGGCCTGCGGGCGGCCGAGGGTGTCATTGCGTGGCTTGCGGGGCGCTGACCCGGGTTTTGTAGAGTCGAGCCATGCTCGACTGCTTTTTGCATCCAGTCGAGCATGGCTCGACTCTATAGAAACAGCGCAGCCGAGCATGGGCTCGACTCTACAAACTGCGGTGCATGCGCACCGAGGCCAGCGCCACGCCACTGGGGTGCGGATAGGCTTCCTCGGCCCCGGCAATGAAGCCCTGCCGTTGATAGAACGGCACCGCGTTGAGCGAGGCTGACAGCACGACCTTACGCGCCGGGTCGGCCAGTGCCAGCAGGCGCTGCATCAATGCCTGGCCGATGCCCTGCCCGCCCCTGTCCGGATCGACGAACAGCGCATCGACCTCGTTACCGGCGGCGTCGAACACGCCAAAGCCCAGCAGGGCGCCCTGCCCGTCCTCGGCCACCACGCAGGCACCCTGCGCCAGCAGGCGTTCGTACTGTGCCGGTGGCGGCGACGCCGACCACGGCGCGATCACCTCGGGCGGGTAATGGCTGCTGCAGGTTTCGCGCACGCAGCGCGTGCGCAGGGCCCACAGCGCGGCTACGTCATCGGTCGTGCCGGTCCTGAACTGCATGATGCCTCCCCGTAGAGTCGAGCTTGCTCGACTGCTTTTTTCTGATCAGAAAGCAGTCGAGCAAGCTCGACTCTACGCAA
>NZ_VYKI01000003.1:128386-234512 GCF_008710035.1 Stenotrophomonas cyclobalanopsidis
CCCCCCCACCCCGCTGTTGGCTGGTGCCTCCACACTTTTATCCCAACCCCCCCCCCCCCCCCCCCCCTCGACTCTACGCAACCGTTATCGCGATTTGCTCGCGCGCAGCGCCTGGATGCGCGGCGGCGGCTGGAACGAATCGCTGCGGGCTTCTGCCCAGAACGCGTGGAACACTGCGTGGTCCGGCACCTTGTGCAGCAGCTCGCCAGGCTCAAGGTAGCGGTACAGCGAGGCCAGCGAACGGATCTCGACCGGCGACACGCGACGCAGGATGTGCTCGGGCCCCAGCTCAGCCGGGTCATTGAGACCGGCCGCGCACAACAGCTCCTTCAGCGCATGCAGGGTGTGCTCGTGGTAGCTGTGCACGCGCGTGGCCTTGTCCGGTGCATCCAGATGCTTCCAGCGCGCCGGATTCTGGGTGGCGATGCCGGTCGGGCACTTGTCGGTATGGCAGCTCAGCGACTGGATGCAGCCGAGCGCGAACATGAAACCGCGGCCGGCATTGCACCAGTCCGCGCCGAGCGCGATGGTGCGGGCGATCTCGAAGGCACTGGTGATCTTGCCGGCCGCACCGATACGGATGCGCTCGCGCAGGTCCAGGCCGACCAGGGTGTTGTGCACCAGCAGCAGTGCCTCGTGCATCGGCACGCCCACATGGTCGACAAACTCGGCCGGCGCCGCACCGGTGCCACCTTCTGCACCATCGACCACGATGAAATCGGGCAGCAGGCCGGTTTCCTGCATGGCCTTGGCAATGCCGAACCATTCCCACGGGTGGCCAATGGCCAGCTTGAAGCCCACCGGCTTGCCACCGGACAGCTCACGCAGGCGGGCCACGAACTGCAGCAGTTCCACCGGCGTGGAGAACGCCGAATGGCGCGACGGTGACACGCAGTCCACGCCCATCGGCACGCCACGGGTGGCGGAGATCTCGGCAGTCACCTTCGGCGCCGGCAGCACGCCACCGTGGCCCGGCTTGGCACCCTGGGACAGCTTGATCTCGATCATCTTGACCTGATCGTGGGTGGCATTGGCGATGAAACGCTCCTCGCTGAAACCGCCCTTCTCGTCGCGGCAGCCGAAGTAGCCCGAGCCGATTTCCCAGACCAGGTCGCCGCCCATCTCGCGGTGATACGGCGAAATCGAGCCCTCGCCGGTGTCGTGGTAGAAACCGCCGCGACGCGCGCCGTCGTTCAGTGCGCGGATCGCGTTGGCCGACAGCGAGCCGAAGCTCATCGCCGAGATGTTGAACACGCTGGCCGAATAGGGCTTGGCACAGGCGGGACCGATCAGCACGCGGAAATCATGCGCGGCGATGGTGGTCGGTGCCAGCGAGTGGTTGATCCACTCGTAGTCCACCGCGTAGGTGCTGCGCAGGGTACCGAAGGGCACCGTGTCCATCTCGTTCTTGGCGCGCTGGTAGATCAGCGCACGCTGCTGACGCGAGAACGGCACGTCCTCCAGGTCGCTCTGCACGAAGTACTGGCGGATTTCCGGGCCGATCGATTCCAGGCCGTAGCGGAAGTGCGCCATCACCGGATAGTTGCGGCGCAGGGTGCTGCGCTTCTGCAGCAGGTCCCAGGTGCCCAGCGCCACCATCGCGGCGGTCAGGCCTACGCCCCAGTACCAGGCCGGCCAGATCGTGGCCAGCCACAGGCACAGGGGAAACAGCAGGATGGCGAGCAGGTAGACGATGTACCGGTGCATGGCGTTCCTCGGTTGCAACCGCCACAGTCTACCGTGCGGGTGTCTACAGGCGGTCGTCGACCACGCTGCGCGGCCAGGCCGACTTCACGTCGTAGACCAGCCCGTCCGGCGCCAGCAGGGCACGGATGCGGTCTTCATCCAGCGCCCTGAAGCTGGCATGAGCCACCGCCAGCACCACCGCGTCGTACTGCCCGGCCTGCGGCTCGGCCACCCAGTGCACGTTGGCGTCAGCGAGGGCCGCCGGCCCCACCCACGGGTCGCTCACCTGCACCTGTGCGCCGGCCGACTGCAGGCGCTGGGCCAGTTCCAGCGCACGGCTGTTGCGCAGGTCGGGGCAGTCTTCCTTGAAGGTCACGCCCAGCACCAGGATGCGCGACTGCGCTGCCGCACGACCGCGCTCGGCCAGCATCGCCAACACGCGGGTGGCGACGTGTTCGCCGACACGGTTGTTGACCTGCCGCGCGGTGTGGATCAGATCCGGGTGGAAGCCCACGCTCTCGGATTTATGCAGCAGGTAGTACGGGTCCACGCCGATGCAGTGGCCGCCGACCAGGCCGGGGCGGAACGGCAGGAAGTTCCACTTGCTGCCAGCAGCGTCCAGCACGTCCTGGGTGTCGATGCCAAGGCGATCGAAGATCAGCGCCAGCTCGTTGACCAGGGCGATGTTGACGTCACGCTGGATGTTCTCCACCACCTTGGCCGCTTCGGCCACGCGCATCGACGGCGCCGGGAAGGTGCCGGCGGCGATGATGCGCTGGTAGAGGCCATCGACCACCGCGGCCACCGCCGGGGTCGAACCCGAGGTGATCTTGCGGATGTCAGCCAGGCGCCGCTGGCGATCACCGGGGCTGACCCGTTCCGGGCTGTAACCGCAGTAGAAATCTTCGTTGAAGCGCAGCCCCGAGCCCTCTTCCAGCAGCGGCACGCACACTTCCTCGGTGGTGCCGGGGTAGACGGTGGATTCGTAGATGACCAGGTCACCGGCGCGCAGGTGGCCGGCCACCCGCCGCGTGGCCGAGCGCAGCGGCTCCAGGTCCGGCTGCTCGTAGGCATCGATCGGCGTCGGCACGGTGACGATGTAGACGTTGCAGGCATCCAGCTGCGCGGGGTCGCTGCTGTAGCGCAGCTGCGTGGCCTCGGCCAGCTCCTCCGGCTCCATCTCCAGGGTGTGGTCCTGGCCACTGCCCAGTTCGGCGATGCGCGCCGCGTCGATGTCGTAGCCAAGCGTGGGGATGTGCCGGCCGAAGGCTACCGCCAGCGGCAGGCCCACATAGCCCAGCCCGATCACGGCCGGCAGCGGCCGCTGTGCAGCACCGATGGGTGCGCTCATGCGCGATGCCTCGCTGGCAGCGACAGGGTCTGGGTCATCCGGATTTCCGAAGGCAGGCAAGCAGGCCGCCAAGGTTAACCGCTCCGGCGGCGGCGGGCCACGCCCCGCTCAGGAGCCCAGGCTGACGGCAGCCGGCTCCAGTTCGCCGTGGCCGCCGGTCCAGGCCTGCAGCAGCAGCGCGAAACCGTGGCTGCACGATGCCGGCGCGTTGTCGAAGCCCTGCCAGGGCGCGGTCACGATGCTGTCCAGGGTGGCCACATCGATCATGCGGTTGGCCATGGTCCAACGTGGGAACCAGCGCGACTGCAGGGCGCCCGCAGCGAGCTCGCCGACGCTGCCGTGACGGCGCGCATTGAGGATGCGCGAGTGCACCGATGCCACGCCATCGCGCGGCCCTTCGATGTACTGCAGGAAGCGGGTGCCGTCGAACATCAGCACACCGGTGACACCGGCGATGCGGTTGAAGGTGGTCGCGTCGGCCAGCAGCGCATCGAGATCGGACACGTCCAGCCCTTCCCTGGCCGTGCTGACGTAGGCAAACGCACGCAGCGCCATCTCCACCCTTCCCCTTCCCCTGATAAAGGGAAATATGACAGGAAGCACGGGGACTTCAAGCGCCGGCTATTCCGGCGGCGCCTCGATCACGTAGCCGCGCTGGGTCAGTTCTTCCAGGTAGCCTTCGCCCAGCAGCTGGCTGACCGGCACCGTTGCAAACGTGCCTGCATGTTTGGCCAGCGCGGCATCGGCCGCCTGCAGCCACCGCGCGCGTACCTGCTGCGGCAGGTTGCTCCAGCCACGGCGGCGCACGAACTCCGAGTCCTGAAGCATTTCTCGGCAGCTCTGCGCCATCGTCGAGGAAGACAGGCGCTTCAACGCGGCGACATCACCCAACGCCCAGGCATTGGCGCGCTCGCGCAGCACCGGCGCCTGGAACTCCACCGTATCCAGCGTACGTTCGAAGCACGCGCGGTCATCCACTTCCGAGGCCTGCAGCTCCTTCAGCGCGCCACGGATGTCATCGATCTTCAGCTTCACCTGCACGTCTTCCGCTTGCAGATCGTGGGCCTTGTAGGCGCGCTTGAGCGTGTCCTTGACCTGCTTGCTGTCGCGCAGGCCATTGCGCTTGAGGAAGGCCTGATACAGCCGGCCGGAGGCCACCAGCGGGCGATCCTTCTCCACGCCGCGATCATTGCCGAGGTAGGTCTGTTTCAGGCCCAGCCAGCGCGCATAGGTCGGCGCGGGCAGCAGCTGGTCCAGCGTGCGCCCCTGCGGATCACGCGCGGTCTTCTTCGCCAGCGGCAACAGGGTCAGGCCCTTGAAGAAGCCGATCTTGGCGTCCATTCCGAAGCCCGGGTCGCCCAGCACATGATCAACACCGGCGATGGTGCGCTCGACTTCATCCGACCGCCATTCCACACGCGCCGGCAGCGGCGATACCGTACCGAGGATCCACAGCACATGGCCCTGCGGGCCGGTCACTTTCCACAGGCCCGGGCCGGGCTGTTCACCGGTGACCTGCACGGTGTCCAGGTCGACCACCGCGTCCGGCCCGGCGGGCGGTGGTGCCGGCTTTGCCGACACGACCCCTGCCGCCAGCCACACGGCCAGCACCAGCCCACACTGCATCCACTGCCTGCCACGTCCGTGCATGTCGCCATTTCCGGGAGAGTGGGCGGACTGTAACCAGCGCCGCAGCCAGCTGCGTAAAGGTGGCGTTATCCCCCGGCTCGGGCAGCGATTCCGTTACAATCGGCGCGCGCTGCAGGCCCGGATGGCGAAACTGGTAGACGCATCAGACTTAAAATCTGCCGGGGGCAACCCCATGCCGGTTCGATTCCGGCTCCGGGCACCATGCGCGCAACACGCCTCAGATCGCCCGCGAATACCGCGGCTGTTCCTGCGCAACGCGCAGATACGGATCGAAGCACATCGCCAGCAGCCGCAGCAGCGGCCGCCCCGGCTCACTGGTGCGCACCACCCCATCGCGGTACTCGGCCAGGCCATCGCGCTGCAGCCGCTGCACGGCCTGCAGATCCTGCGCGAAGTACTCCTCGAAGCGCACGCCATGGCGCTGGGCCAATGCATGCCCATCCGCCTCGCCCTGGCACATCAGCTGCTGGATCAGCTCGGCGCGCAGCTGGTCGTCCTCGCTGAGCGCGACGCCGCGCCATACCGGCAGCTGGCCCTGGTCCACCGCCGCCTCCCATGACGGCAGATCGCGCGGGTTCTGGCTGTAGGTCGCCCCCACGTGGCTGATGGCACTCACCCCCAGGCCCAGCAGATCGGTATCGGCGTGGGTCGTGTAACCCATGAAATTGCGGTGCAGCTGGCCGGCACGCTGCGCGCGCGACAGATCCTCCTCGGGCAGCGCGAAGTGGTCCATGCCGATGTACTGGTAGCCCGCCGCGGAAAGACGTTCGACTGCCAGCCCGAGCAGGGCCAGCTTGTCTTCCGGTGAAGGCAGCCGGCTCTCGTCGATCTGCCGCTGTGCGCGGAACAGGTGCGGCAGATGCGCGTAGCCATACACCGCCAGGCGATCCGGGCGCAGTGCCAGCACCTGCTCCAGGGTGCGCCCGAAGCCTTCCAGGCTCTGCCCGGGAAGGCCGTAGATCAGGTCGACGTTGACCGAGCGCATGCCGCTGTCACGGCAGGCGCGCAGGATGTCCAGCGTCTGCCGCACGCCCTGCACGCGGTTGATCGATTCCTGCACGTGCGGGTCGAAATCCTGCACGCCGAGGCTGGCGCGGTTGAAGCCGAGGCGCGCCAGCATCGCCACGTCACCGGCATCGATGAAACGCGGGTCCAGTTCGATGGAGAAATCGCGCTGGGACGAGTCACTGAAATCGAAACGCCGACGCAGCCCTTCCACCAGCGTGGTCATGGCGTCGGCATCAAGGAAATTGGGCGTGCCGCCACCCAGGTGCAGCTGGATCACTTCGCGTCCGTCATCGAACTGCGGTGCCAGCAGGTCGGCCTCGGCCAGCACCCTCGCCACGTAGCTGTGGCCACGGCCGCGATCGCGGGTGATCACCCGGTTGCAGCCGCAGTAAAAGCAGGGGCTGGAGCAGAACGGCACGTGCACGTACAGCGACAGCGCGCGCGCCGTCCGGTTGCTGTCGGCGATCGCTTGGCGCAGGGCCGGCGCATCGAAGCCATCGTGGAAATGCGGCGCGGTCGGATAGGAGGTGTAGCGCGGCCCCGGCCGGTCATGCCGGCGCAGCAGATCAGGGTCGAAAGTCCATGCCAGGCCACCAGCGGCGGGAGAGAACGTATCCATGGCGCCAGCATCGCGCCGGCGCGGCGCCCCCGCCTTGACCTCGATCAATCCTGGCCGCGGATGCCCAGCACCGGCAGGCCCACCTGCGGCCAGCGCAGCATCTGGTAGCGGCGCCAGAAGGTCTCGGCGATGCGCTTGGCCACGTCGTCGGCCAGCGCCTGCATCGCTGGGTTACCGCACTCGGCGGTGGTCCTGTGGAACAGCACCAGCCAGCGGTCGAACAGATCCTTGTCCAGGTCGATGGCCATGTGCTTGGACATCGGCGAACCATTGAAGCGGCGGGTACCGCGCAGCATGGCCGACCAGAAATCGACCAGCTGAGCCAGGTGCGAGGGCCAGTCATGGACATGCCCGTTGAACACCGGCCCCAGCCGCTCCTCCTCGCGCACCCGCGCATAGAAATCATGGACCAGGCGGGTCACTTCCTCTTCGCTGCACAGTGCCAGCGAGGCGACGGGAAGTTCGGTCGGGGATGGTGCGTTCATCAGGTCGTCCAGTACGGATCGGCAGTGTGCCGAAGGCGGCGGCTGCCGCTGTTGATCCAGATCAATGTCGGCGCGGACCGGCCCGCCTAGGCTGACACGCTTGCAGGACGCATGCCCTGCGGATGCTGCGCCGACCACCGCGAAGTATACGCGCCGCCCTCTTCCTCAGACCTGGGACAGCATGAACACATCGTCTTCCGGCCGCCGCCAGCGGCTGATCCAGCATTGGGGCGCGGTCCTCTGGCCCAGTTTCATTGCCGCCGGCCTGGCCAGCGTGGTGTTCTTCGCCTTCGTCGATCCCCTGCGGCTGCAGGCGATCAGTTTCCCGGGCAGCACGATCAGCCGTGAACTGGGCTACACCGCGGGTTTCTTCATGTTCTGGGCGGTCACTGCGCTGTCCAGTGCAGTGACCGGCTACCTGCTGCGCCCGATCGGCGATGGCGACGACAATGAGCTGCCACTGGGATGAGCTGCGCCGCACCCTCCCTGCCGCGCCCCTGGCGCTGGCGTGGCGCCCTCAGTGCCACGCTGCTGGCGCTGTTCTACGTGCTGCCCTGGCTGCGCTGGGATGGACGCCAGGCGCTGCTGCTCGACCTCGTCTCACGCCGCTTCGATCTGTTCGGCTGGACGCTGTGGCCGGATGACATCGGCATGCTGCTGGGCCTGCTCGCGGTGCTCGCCGTCGGCCTGGCCCTGCTGACCCACCTGGCCGGCCGGGTCTGGTGCGGCCACGCCTGCCCGCAGACCCTGTGGATGCGCGCCTTCGACGGCATCGCCCACGTGCTGGCACAAGGGCTGCCCCCGCGCGCGGCCACGGTCGCTACCCGACTGTGCTGGGTGCTGCTCTCGCTGTGGACCGGCATCACCTTCGTCGGCCTGTTCAGCCCCATCCACGGCCTGGTCGGCCTGCCCGCCGCAAGCGGCTGGAGCGGATGGAAAGTGTTCTGGGTGCTGTTCTATGCCGGGGCCACCTACGGCAATGCCGGCTTCCTGCGCGAGCAGGTGTGCCATTCGCTATGCCCGTTCGCGCGCCTGCAGCCGCTGCTGACCGATCCGCACACCCCGCGCATGCTCTACGACGCACGGCGCGGCGAACCCCGTGGCGCCCGCCCCGCCGCACTGGGCGGCGTGCAATCGCGCGGCCGTGGCCTGCTCGACCCGGTCACCGCGCAGGACTACGTGTTCCGTGCCGCCCATCCGCTGCTGGCGGGGCCGATGCCCACCTTCAGTGCGGACCGGCTGGGGGACTGCACCGACTGCGCGGCCTGCGTGGCGGCCTGCCCGATGCAGCTGGACATCCGCCACGGGCCCCAGGCCGATTGCCTGGCCTGCGGTGCCTGCCTGGAAGCGTGCGCGCAGCAGCAGCACCGCGCCGGCTTCGGCGCGGGACTGGTGCGCTACTGCAGCCCGCAGGTGATGGCCGGGCAGGCACCGCGCTGGTGGCGCACACGCACCACCGTACTGGCATCCCTGCTGGCGGCCCTGCTGGCGTGCGGCGCCTGGCGCCTGTGCTGATTCAACGCGGGCGGCTGCTGCCGTCCGGCGGGACCAGCTGGGCGCGGCGGACAATGCCGAGCTGCTCGATGATGAGCGCCAGATCGTTGGTCACTTCGGTACGCTCGGTTCCCTGTGGAACCAGGCGATCAAGCACCTGCTGGTAGGTATCCCAGAACGCCGGACCGCATCCGTGTTTGTGATAACTGGCTTCCAGTTCGCGGCGTACCCGTTCAGCCAAGCCATGCATGCCGTATTGCATACGACCTCCGTTGGACTTGTCCTGCATCGTTGACGGTCAACCAGTCTCGCCCTGTTACTGAAAGACTCCCGGCTTTCACGGCCGGTTGATGCCAATTAGTCACAATTTTCACGACAGGTCAATTACGGGCTGCGACTTTCGCGATTGAAATTATTAATCGTTCATGACACGGCCCACGTGCCTGCCTCTTATCCCCGGCACGCCAAAGCCGACACCCCGTCAGACACGCATACCGCCGCGCCCCTGCCGCGCCTGCTTCCATTGAATTCAACTATCGCGATAAGCGCGCTTAACAAAGACGGAGTGACAAGGGGTTTGCGACATTTCAAGTCGCTACCTAGATGGATTCCGCCTCATCGCTCTTATCCGCCGGAAATAGACGCGGATAGCGCTGCTGCAGCATGTAGCGCCGAAGCGGCGGGATCGGATAGTCGCGGGGCCATTGCGAGACAGCGGATCGGCTGATTCCAAAGAGCCTGGCCAGCTCGGCGTCGGTCTCCAGGCCCAGCCGGATGCGCACCTGACGCTTGCACCAGATTTCGTCCATTTTCGATCTCTTTCGTCATCAGACTTATTCTGGTGGCAAGGATTCTTTTGAATCCACGCGTTAAGCTGGCTTGCATAGATGAATACTCTTGGACAACGACTCGCCGCCGCCATGAAGGAAGCCGGGCACCCTCGCCCGGCCGACCTGGCCCGCGCCGCGCAAAGCACCACCGCCACCGTCAGCAACTGGCTCAACGACAACGTCAAGGCTGACCACGTAAAAGCCGAGCAGCTCTTCCGCATCGCCGATGCAGTGAAGATGGATCCGCGCGAACTGCTGTTCGGTCCGGTCGATGGCGCGGTCGGCGAACGTGGCAGCGCCTATATGTACCTGCCCAGCGAGGCTTATCTGGATGTGTGGGAAACCGCCTATGAGCTGGTGGCCAACATCCTCGACCGGCGCGGGCTTGATGTTGGCTTCCGCCGCCAGGCATCGCTGGGGTTGATGGCCAACGATCTGCTGCGCGAAGGCATCAGCCGCAGCAAGGTCGCCCGCGTGGTCGCCACCGCCCTGCCCTGACAGATTCCTGCCCAGCGCCGCGTCGCGCTGGTAGCATGGCGCGTGATGGGGATGGGGCTCCCCCGATAACCGCCTGAGATGGCTGATGGCTCCTGTTGTTGACGAACCCGGCGTTCGTCGATGGCAGGCGGTGCCCGCCATTGCATACGCCGTCGATCCTGCTAACCAGCATTCGAGGCAAACGATGCAAGCACTGAACAACTATGCCCTGGTCTTCCTGGGAGGCGGCGCGGGCGCGTGCCTGCGCCACGCCTGCAACCTGCTCGGCGCGCGCGTCGCCGTCGGCAGCCCGTGGCCCTGGTCGACCTTCCTCATCAACATCAGCGGTGCACTGCTGATGGGCGTGGTGGTGGAGGCCTTCGCCCTGCGCAATGGCGCCTCGCCGCAGCTGCGGCTGCTGTTGACCACCGGCATCCTCGGCGGCTACACCACCTTCTCCACCTACTCGCTGGAAATCGGCCTGCTGCTGCAGCGCGGCCAGCACGGGCTGGCGGCGCTGTATGCCGGCGGCTCGGTCGCACTTGGCCTGGCCGGCCTGTTTGGCGGCATGAAGCTGGCCCGGCTCGCGCTGGGCTGAGCGCTCAAACGGCGCTGGCGCGATCCTGTTCGCGCCACTGCCGTGGCGACTGGCCAGTGTGCGCCTTGAACGCACGCGACAGCGCGGCTTCGCTGCCGTAACCGACGTCGTCGGCAATCCGCTTCAATGGCCGCCCCTGCCGCAGCGCCTGCTGGGCCAGGCTGACACGCCAGCCCTGCAGGTACTGGCCCGGCGTGGTCCCCATCGCCTCGCGGAAACTGGCGGCGAACACGCTGCGCGACATGCCGGCGGTTTCGGCCAGGTCCTCCAGCGTCCAGGCCTGCGCCGGCGCCTCGTGCATGGCCACCAGGGCCAGGCGCAGGCGGGGGTGGCCGAGCCCGGCAAACAGGCCGCCGCGCATCTGCCCGCCTTCCATCAACTGCCGCAGCACCTGGATCATCACCACCTCGAACAGGCGGTTGACCATCACCGTGCGCCCGCAGCGCTGCTCGAAGGCTTCCTCGAACAGCAGGTCCAGCGCGGCACTGCCGCCATACAGATCCGTCAGCGGCATGCAGATGAAATCGGGCAACGCAGCGCTGATCGGATTGAGCCGGCCGCCTTCGAAATGCAGGTTGGCGCAGGCCATGTCGGCACCGTGCTGCGGATCGGTAGTGAACCGGTGCGGCATCGGCCGCGGGTACAGCAGCAGACTCGGCACATCGACCTGCACGGTCTGCTGGCCGTGGGTGACCTGCACCGGCCCGCGCCGCACCAGGTGCAACTGGCCGGCCTCATCATCACCCGGCAGGCTGTTGATGCCGCACAGCGCGCCGGCATGGAACACCGAGGCGTTGACCGCGAAACGTTCCAGCAGGATGGCAAGGCGGTCGACCATGACGGGACTCCGGATCAAGCAGATGATGGCTGATGCGACCTATCGTATCGAATCCGGGATCATGAAACCTTCGGCGACGTAGCGGATCACCTGGAAGCCCTCCTCCGGCGCAGGCGCAACGAAATGCCGGGTGATCTGCTCGAACTCCGCGTCGCTGGCCTGGAACGGATGCTCGCCGCGCGCGTTGCGGGCGCGCAGCCGTGCCTTCCCGGCGCGGGTTGCATGGCCGTGGCGACCGCGCGCTACCGCGACTTCCCGTCGGGAATGCGGATGATCAACGTGGCGTGCTTGGGGACCATTCACCGAGGGTAGATCGGCGGCACCACGCCGCGCACCCTGCGAACGTGGGCCCAGCGGCAGCATCGACCAAATACTGAGCGTGCGCCCCTGAGCGCGCCCGCGCAGATGCAGCAGGCAGCCTCAGCCGCCCAGCGTGCCCATGGTGAAGGTGTAGCCAGAGCGCATCAGGAAATCGCGCATGCGCAGTTCAGCGCGGCGCGGTGATGGCAGATCGGAGGGGCCATACAGGGCATAGACCACGCCCGAGCCTTCGATACGCTCGCGGCGCACGCCGCAATGGCGCGTCTCGGAAGCGATCACCCAGCCGTCCTTCAACTGATCCGGTCCGATCGACTGACCGTTCTTGAGCCGGAATGACAGCCAGCGCACATCCGAAGTGGATCTGCTCACTGCTGACCTGCCGCGCATGCGGTCCTGCATGTCCCTGCTTGCCATTGCTGCCCCCGAAGACGTGGACCTTGACCATACCCCGTTGCCATGTCGTGACGGTTTGAGACTGATTGCGTCACGACCTGGAGCCGACCCGGCTCGGTCAGCGCCGCCTCAGGGCGAGGGCCCGACTGGCGTGGCGTACTGCGGGTTGACACGGTCTTCCTGCCCCCGGCGCGCGGACGCACAGCGCTCGCGCGCCGCGGACATCCGCGCATCGGCGGCAACGCGCTCAGAACTCAGCGACTGCTGCAGGCTGGACATCTGCGCACGGATGCCCCGATTCGAGCGTGGCAGTGGACAGTGGGCTGCTGGCGTCCGCAGGTGCGCTGCGGGCGGCTGCCAACTGTCGATCCAGCTCGGCGACCTGCCGGTTGACGGCCAGCGTACGCGCTTCAGGCGGGCCATAAGCACGTGTCTGTTCCCCCTGCAGGCAGTTGCGCTCGGCCATGCCCGCGTCACTCATGCCGGTGGTGCGATACACCGCCGCGCGATTGGACGCTTCGCCAGCGCTCTCGGATCCGGCGCGGTTCGAGCGCAGCTTCATCGGCTCGCTGCCGGCACCGCACGGGTCCTACGAATAGACGTCTCGCCCGACGCGCCCTTGCACTTGTAGACCTGCGCCGACGCCACCGGCGCCAGCAGCAACAGCACCAGGCCCATCCCGCATTTCGCATTCATCCAGACCTCCTGTCCGTGGCCGTGGTGGCCCGCTACCTCAAACGCTACGAGGGCTCCCTGGCAACGGCAAAGCCCTCGCCAGCGCGTGCAGCCCGATTCCGTTCACACAACGCGTCTGCCAGCACCTGGATTTCCGCTCGCATGGCCAGCACCTGCAGCCAGTGCGCGGGGATGCCGGCCGCACCATGGAAGGCACCGGCCAACTGGCCGAGCACCGCCGCGGTGGTATCGGCATCGTCGCCCAGGTTGGCCGCTTCCAACACCGCAGCGGCGAAGGTTTCGTGGCGGTGGAAGCACCAGAACGCCGCCTCCAGGCTGTCCACCACATAGCCGCTGCCACGGATCTGCTCACGGCTTGCCTGCTGGTACTGCCCAGCGGCGATCTGCTGCAGGCGTTCGCCCTGCACCGGGATGTCGCGCAGATCCAGCACGGCCTGCTTCGATTGCCCGTCCAGCGCACGCTCGATCGCGGCCGCCAGCAAGCGGCATGCGTCCAGGCATTCACGCGTGGCATGGGTGGTGCGCGAACTCAGCTCGGCCATCGCCGGCAGTTCCGGCGTTCCGGCATAGCGCAGCACCACCGGCGCCAGGCGCATGATCGAGCCATTGCCGGCACTGCGCGGGTCGTCATTGCCCGACAGCGGCTGTCCGCTGAGCAGGAACTGGTCGATGGCCGCGCGCGTGGCCATGCCGATGTCGAAGCACTCACCGGTGGCGCTCCAGTAACCGTTGCGGTACCAGTTGGCATAGCGGGTCATCTGGTCGCGTGGGTCGAACTCATCGCAGCGCACCAGGCTTTCGGCAAGGCACATCGCCATCGAAGTATCGTCGGTCCACTGCCCCCGCTTCAGATTGAACGGGCCGCCGCCGACCATGTCGGTGAGCGGGGTAAAGCTGCCGCGCGGCTTGAATTCCACCGTGGTGCCGACGGCGTCGCCGCAGGCCAATCCGAGCAGTGCGCCGCGGAAGTTGTCGATCTGGATCATTCCCCGAGTGTAACCAGACACGGCATCAGGTGTTCCCGGACCCCTGTCTCAATTCAAGCGCCGCAAAGGTGTACCAGCCAAATGCAGGCAGCAACGCAGACCGTTAATCCGGTCTGCCAGCGAACAGATATGCAGCTATTCACCTTATCTGCTCGGCGGCTGCATGAACTCGATTGTGATGTGATCGGGTCCGGAAACGTAGGCCGCCAGTGTGCCCTTGCGTGGCCCCCCTGGGATTGGTCGTGGGCTGCCCTTCGCTTTCCATCCCGCAGCTTCTACACGGGCAATGGCGGCATGAACATCCTTCACGTTCAAAGCCAGATGTGCAGCTCCGACCGCACCGGCACTCTCCGGCGCGGCTCCATGCTTGCGACCTCCTGAGTACTGCAGCAGCTCGACCATGAAACCATTCGGCGCCACAAGGATTGCCGTACGCACGTTCGGATCATCAACGCCCGTAACCTGATGCAGGAAATCACCCCCCATCTCCGATTGCCGTTGCAGCTCGAAACCCAGCGCCTGGGTCCAGAACTGGATGGATTCGTCCAGGGAGGAAACTGCAAAACCGGCGTGATCAACGCCACCGAGAGGAGTCGTGTTGGTCATGACTGGATGATTATGGTGGCCGAACCGGCATGCAGGACTGTTTCTGGGGCAGCAGCAAGTGGCAGGGTGAAGATGGGCGTCATCCACGCAACCTATGGGGCGCGGCTTGTCCCGTCAAGTGACTGCGCAGTGTCGGGCCAGCACGCATCAGGGGCGTCACCAGCAGTTCGTACTCTGCCAGCGGATCAGTGTTTTACCGACATCATGATGGGTGAGAGCCGTCGGCATCACAGCACGCGCCATAGAGTTCGGCGACCTTGTCATTGCCACCTGCACGTCGTCGCAGATGCTCAGTTCACTGTTGCCATCAGGTTTGTCCGCGGTGAGGTAGCCGGCCTGTCCGCTTGATCGCGTACTGGCAGGATTCGCCCGCAGTCGATTGGTTTCCCGGCGTGCTTGCAGATGTCAGGCAAAGAAAAACCCCTGACGAATCAGGGGTTTATTTGGAGGCCTCAAGCGGAATCGAACCGCTGTAAACGGATTTGCAATCCGCAACTAAATGTTTGAATTCAATGCCTTACCAGAACAAGCCGTCTTTCTTGCCACCTGCTTCGAACTTCACCCAGTCCGGGACTACCGGCACAGCCCGGGATTCGGCGAGTTCGGAGACCTCCGCCTGACCCGTTTGCTGTGCCGAATTAGGCTGGGTGCCCTCCACAGTCTGATGCGATACCACCGACATCTCAGCCAGAGACAAAGGTGCGAGAGATAAGACGTCATGGGCCTCGACGACGTGCTCAATTGAATCAACCAATCGCCTTACTACATCGCGCACCAGTTCAAGCTGCTCCAAGGCAATAGGTAACTTTTCACGCGGAACGCTTGGACCAAGGTCCCCTTCGTGCGCAATTTTATTTCGCCTTTGCACCATCGACGAAAGCTCAGTGTTTAGCGTCTTCTGGTGCTCCTTCAACTCCGCCTGGCTGGCAGTTGGGTTTTGATGCCGGGCGACCTCCTTCCAGAGTTGAACGTCTGACGTATATCTAACGGCATCGGCGATCTTATCTGGCATCTGAAATGTTAAATGCGAAATCTGCGCCCGCACGTCAAGATCAAAGGCTGCCGACCGCTCGCTCGGGGAGGTAGCCCTTACGACTCTCCACATTGCCTCCGCACTCAGTCGAAAGCTACTAAATCCAGGGTATTTAGAAGCGCCACTCTCGAACTGACTAACCATTCTGCTAGCCAAAAGCTCGTGCACGTAGAGATCGAGTGCTGCCAAGCGCGTCACCCACTCAGCCCGGAGCAGTTCGTCTGCACGTGGCTGCGGAATTCCGATGTTCACTAGATTGTCATACAGCAAAGCTAGCTCGTCCCCTCGGGACCAGAGCTGCTCAAACAGCAGGCGCGGAGTCATGCGGTCACCGCAATCACGCGGTCAGCAAACTCTTCAAACGCATCCTTAAAGACTGTCATGGAGCTCAGCGTTTGCGCCCATACGGCTCCCTGTTGATCCAGCATTGCCGCCGTAAGCGCAAAAATTGGAACACGGTGCTCCTGTGCGTAGGCGATCAGGCTATTGAAATCCCCGACCTCCAGCATCGGCTCCCACGGTTTCAAGCCCGTTCTCGACTCGAAATCATGAATATTGACCATTCCAGCAGCCTCTAGAGACGGAACGAAGACAGCCTCCATCTCTTTCTTGAGCCGCTCCACCCATTTTTGGAAGGCTTGCGCTGGAGCACCCATTCTTGGACGGAACTTCTGAATAACTGAACCGACAAACGTCGGATGAGGTGCCGGGAATGGGTAGTCTGCCGATCTAAGGACGGTCAAACTGTAAGCAAGCTCCGCCCACTTCCGCCAACGCGGCAGGACTGACGAAAGCGAGTCCAGAGCCATAGATGAAAAGTAATCAGGATGAAACGGAACAATAAAATGATCACAGGTCGCGATTAGATTCTGATTCATCGGCCCCACACTGGGACTCATGTCAACAAGCACATAGTCCGCTCTATGAGCCTGCGCAGTGGCTTCGAGCATATAACGCACCGCACCTGGGAGGTTGCGCAGCGGCAATAAAGAACCACTCAGTTCCTGCGCCAGCCCTAGGGTCGTCTCGTATTCAGAAAGACCAATGTGTCCGGCCAAGAGCAGAAGATTCGGTACGTCGTTATGCACCGAGAAACAATTCGCCGCCTCAATCCGGCGGGGCTGGGACTCGAAGGCCGGCGCAAGCGCGTCCTTGATGTTGTTGGGCTGCGGCGCGCCATAAAGCGCCTGCATATCTTCGAGGCCACGATAGCCGCCAATCAAACCAGTTAAATTGCACTGCGGATCAAAGTCAGCCATGATCACTCGTTTTCCCTTAAGGGCGAGCATCCAACCGAGATTGAAGACGGTTGTGGTTTTGCTCACACCCCCTTTGTGGTTAAACATGCAAATGATCTTTGCCACGCAGCTGCCCCCTTTTGTATGTGGCCGGAGTCTATCCGATCGCAGACCATGTTTTAAGGCGAAGGGATAGCGGCAACGCTGCAGCCACCATGCTACAGAGCAATAACTCCTTATATTTCAAATATTTGTTATTGATATCAGCCCCGCAATCGAACCAACCTAACGCCATGAAGCGCCGGCGAAAGAGTCTGTTCAGGAAGACCGCGGAGCGATAGAGTAGCAGCGGCCCTACCGTTGCTCGTGAGTCGCCGCAGGTTAGCAGGGCGCCAAATCTCCATCTCTCATCAGGAACGCCAAATGACGAAGGCGCAGGAAGTCGAAGATTACTGGGGCTGGTTCGATGAGCTCGTAGAGGCTCATCCGGGTGCTGAACGCTATCGTCCTAACTTAGAGCTACTTCGCAGCACCGGGCGGGAGCTCATCCAGTCTCTGGAAAACGATGCAAGAGAGGCGCAAGACCAGAAGCTCAGGAGCGATGCGGCGCTCAATCAACGCTATCGGGCCTTTTTGGTTGAAATGACTACAGCTGCGTTCGACAAGCAATCCACGTATACGACGGCAGTGCTCTCAATCGGCTACGTCGGGCTATTCACCGCCTGGAATTTGACGTCTTCACTTATCTCCGCAACCTCAAGCCGCATTGTCTTGGTCAGCGCACTCATTTCGTTGTTGATTTTCATCCTCTTCGAAGTATTCAAAATGCTATATGGCCACATCTTCTTGATGCGTACGCTCAAAGTCATTAAGACACTAGGTCCGGACTTTGACGTCGAGAATCGGAGATATTTGGATGCAGAAGAAAAAGCAAAACCGTGGTTTTATATTACGTGGTTGGCAACGCTGGTTTTAACACTCGTATTCGGACTGGCGGCGGCGTGCATTTTAATATATGCACACATAGAAAGAGCCTTCTTTCCGGCATTGGCTTAGACAGTCTCCAACCGGCGACGTTAAATCGATCTGGGCATTCCCCACTGGCCGGCATAGTCCAAGGTTCCCCACGTATCATGGGACGGCATTGAGAGCGTTTGAGCAGCCATTTAAAAATATTTCTAAATCCATAGCTTAATCAAATACTTACACTGGATTTAGTCCAGGAGGCTGATGGTCTGAGCCATTGTGGCGCAAGGGGACTGAGCGGAGTGTTTCTGGAAGCAAAACCCTCAAAGGCGGGGGTACAGCCGGCCGCTCGCGCTCAGCCGCCCCTTCCTAGGATCCGTCGCCCTGGGCTTGGTCTCCGCCGGCGGCCGGACCGGCTGCAGGGCTGCCATCACTCGGGCTGACGCAGCCGCCGCCGCCTCGTCTAAGCGCTGGGCCTGCTGTTGTTGCTCGCGGGTGGGCGGCATAGGCGGCAGGGGCGCGGCCGACGCGATGGGCGTGCCATCAGTCAGGCGTGCAACAGCCTCGCGTAGCGGCAAGCCCGGGTAGAGCCTGGCCGCGCACCAGCGCTCTGCGAAGCGCTTCCCTTGCTGCAGGCTGACCACTCTCACGCTCTTGGTCTGCCACATTTTCAGAGCGTTGAGCGTCATGCGCAGGGCATCTGCATGATCAGGGGTGAGGCTGGCCACCTCCCGGCCGTTCCACCACAGCGCCCAGCGCTCGCCCGTTTGCACCCACCCGGCAGGGATAGGAGCGGTACGAAAGCCTTGGTAGCCGAGGGAAGGAAGCACGCCCAGAAGAATACGGATCGGCGTCGCACGGGCTGAGATAGAAAGCAGAGAGAAAAGATGCACAACCCTAACAACAGTGTTATGTCATTGATTTTTCTACAACTTTCTCTTTACTTGCGTTGTTTGGGCAGTTCTAATCGGCGCGCGCCTTGAAGTGGATCACCTTGGTCTGCGGCGCGCGGAGGGAACGATCATGGTCGCTACTACTGTTGGTCTCGAAGCAATCTCTACGGACTTCATGCGTCAACACAGCCGCTTTTCCTCTCTGCAGGAGATGCTGGACGAGCACGGGCTGCATCTTAAGTCCCCTCCCGAGCAGCTCGACCGCATGGTTCGCGCAGCCACAGCGTTTCAGGACTGGCAGGAAATGTTCACTTCTGCTGCCAAGGTTTGGATTACGGGCCAGCTAATTGCTCGGCTCCGACCAAATGGCCCGCACAAGCGGATTATCAGGTGACCTTCGATCCGCTTCGCCTGCCGGACGGTCTTCCGGCAGGCACGGAGTCCTGTACTGCAGTGCCCTGCACGCCTTACGAACCCGGCCCGAGGCTAATCTCTGACCCATGTGCGGCCGATTCGTCCTGCTCCCCGTTGTCGACTTCGGCCTGCCCGGCCTGGCTGATCTCGCCCCGGGCTTGGCCGAGATCCAGCCAAGCTTCAAACTGGCCCCGACTCAACGCGCCTCGGTCATCCTCGACCACGGCGAAGGGCGGCAGGTGACCAGGATGGCTCGGGGCCTGCTCCCCTTTTGGGCCAAGGGCAGGGGCCTGCAGGGCTGGACCATCAATGCCCGCATCGAGACGGTGGCCACTAAGCCTGCCTTTCGCACGGCGTTCAAGAAGCGCCGCTGTGTCATCCCCATGGCCGGCTACTACGAATGGTCCACCAGCCCCGAGGACGGCAAGAAAGACCCGTGGTTCATCCACGTCAGCGGCCCACTGCTTGCGGCCGGCCTGTGGGAGGACACCAGCCCGTTGCTGCCCGCTGGCAACCTGGGCACGTTCACCATCATCACTGGCGACAGCAGCGGCGTGTCGGCGGATATCCACGCCCGCATGCCGGTATGGCTGAAGGCCGGCCAGATCGATGACTGGATGGCAGCCAGCACCGACGACGCCATGGCGCCGCTGCTGACCAGCCAAGCCCCTGGCATGGAGGCGTATCGCGTGAGCCGAGCGGTCAACACCCCTCGCAACAACACCGAGGGGCTGCTGGAACCTGTCGCCTGAGCCTTACAGCAGGGCCGCCTGCCTATCATCCCAGCTCTTGATGATCAGCTCGCCGAACTTCCGCCCCCTGCCCTGCCCGCCGCCAATCGTGTAGTCGAGCTGCAGCGGCACCAGGTCGAACCCGGCAAACACCTCACGGATCTGCGGGTGATCGTTGATCGACACGACGAACCGGCCAGCGGCGCTGCGCATCAGCCCTGCCATCGCCTCATACTCACCGAAGGGGAAGTCGACGCCGTAGCCCTCAGTCTCCCAATACGGCGGGTCCAGATAGAACAGCGTGCCGGGCCGATCATAGCGGCGCACGCAGTCCTGCCACGGCAGGCACTCGATGATGGTGTTGGCCAGGCGCAGATGCACGGCACTGAGCTCTTCCTCGATCCGCAGTAGGTTGAGCCGCGGACCTCCAGTCGTCACCACGCCGAACGTCTGCCCCTGCACCTTGCCGCCGAATGCCAGCTTCTGCAGGTAGTAGAAGCGGGCCGCCCGCTGGATGTCGGTTAGGGTCTCGGGGCGCTCCATCTGCGCCCACTCGAACATCTGCCGCGACACCAGCGACCAGCGGAACATCCGCACAAATTCGTCCAGGTGATGCCGGACGCAGCGATACAGCCCGACCAGCTCGCCGTTGATGTCGTTGAGTACTTCGGTCGCTGCCGGGTACGGGCGCATGAGCAGGGAGGCGGCGCCGCCGGCGAATGCCTCCACATAGCAGTCGTGCTCAGGGAAGTGTGGATACAGGTGCTTCAGCAGGCGGCGCTTGCCGCCCGGCCAGGAAATGATGGGCTTGGTCATGGGATCTCAGGTTTTGCGATGGGTGGGGCCGACAATCCCAGCCGCTCTCGAGGGCGACAGGGACGCGGCCAATGCCAGGTGCTGAGATCACCTGTGTTGCGGCACTGCCCGGGTGCTTGCCGGCACCCGGGCAGTGCCCTGTTTCGTTACACGGTCAGTTCGTAGAGCGGGAGGTTGGGCGCAGCCTCGACCAGCCGGCCGCCACGCACCCACACGTTGTGGGGCAGCGCCAGCGGCAGCTGCCCGAAGGCCCGCATCTGCACGCCGTCGTAGGTGGTCAAGCTGCTCGTACCATCAGAGTTGTGCGCGGTGACGGTGGCGATCAGCCTCGGGCTGCCGCCTACCAGGTCACCGAATTGGTCCCACAGGTCAGTCCGCATCGGTGTAATGCCTCTCCAGGGTTGCCGTCTGTTCGATTACCACAGCCTGGTCGTCGGCCGAGACCTCGATCCGCAGCGATTCGCACTGGCCGTGCCAAGTGCCGTCAGCACCCACCACCTGGACCAGATCCAGCGGCAGCACCAGCCCGACCTCACCAGGCTTGAGCGGCTGACCGAACAGAGGCACCGTCAGGTCGACGGCGGCCTGCTCTCCGCGATCACATAGGATGTTCCTGCCCCGCTCCGCGGCGGCAGCCGGAACGGTAATCAAAGGGCTGCTGACCTGCTGGGCATAGAGCCGCCCCTCTTCTCCCGATCTGCGCACCTTGCAGGTGACGCCCTTGCCGGCCAGCTCGCCCGTCACCACGACAGCGTCGTACAGCGGCGCGCTGCGCATCTGCAGGCTTTCCGTCAGCACGATGTCCTCCTGCAGCACGTGGTCCGGCCGAGTGGTTCGCCAATCCCAGGGACTCGCCGGATAGGCCGCCCTCACGCGCATGGCGAGCGCGGCGGGGTCAGACTGCACGACACCCCCGCTCGCCTCTGCGAGCGCGCTGATGGCATCCAGCGGCGTGCTGGTGTCATAGAACCAGGCACCGGCCGGCACGTTCCAGTCGACGGTGTCGTATTCGCTGGTGAAGCCCGTATCTGCCAGCTCCTCGGCCACCAGCTGCGCCATGCTGCGCTCTTCTGTCGTGGCCTTGACCCGAGCTGGCGCATAGGGCGCGGCAAGCAGCGCGGTGCGGGAGCGGCCGCTCAGGCGCACGCCACCGCCACTGAACTCCCTTTGCTTCTGGAAGCTCTCGATGATGCCCGTCCAGACGTAGCCGTTAAGGGCGACCTCGAACTGTCTGGGCCCGGCCGCGGTGGGCTTCAGCAGTGCGAGCTGCTGCGGATCGGCCAGCTCGATGTCGAACGTCCAGCCCCACGCCCCGCGACTGGCGGCGAGCGAGATCCGCGTCACTTCAATGGGCGTGCGATCAGGGAGGCGCACAAGAGAAACTGTGTTGATCACAACATGAGTCCTGCGTTGGGGGCGTACCACGTAACAAGCGGCGACGCCAAGATTCAGGGGAACAAATCCCAAAGCGCCCACCACAGGGCACCCAAGGTTCAGACCAACGTAGTCGCCGCGCGGGAAGGGAGTTTCGGGCTCAGGATCTGGGCCGGTACCCGGCTTAGGGCGGCCCCCCCAAGGAACTCCCCTGCCAGCACCCCAAGGCAGGCGAGCCGACCGGTAACCCAGCACGGGGTGCCGCCACATGGCAGACACCGCAACGGCAAGGATCGGCGTGCTGCCGCGCCAGGCGAAGCGAGTGGCCGCGGCAGATCGAGCAAGGGAGCGCCAAGCGATAGCAGCACCAACTGACGCCAGGCCGGTCGCCTCGTGCCATGGCATGGACAGCTGCTGCTTGGCCAATCCCAAAGCATCCCAGCCAACGCTGCACGTGACGGCAGCGGACTTCATCGTCTCGCGCCAGATCATCTGGCAATCAGCCTGGTGGCGCGGGGCCAGATCCCACGCCAGTAACGTGGCTTGCCGGCACGGCTCAGCTTTACGCCAAGCCATGTCGACGGCTGGAGTTAGCCTCCCCGCTTCGCCCCACCCGAGGCGTACTGACCGTCGGATTTGCGCAGCCAATGCCCAGTGCATTGAGGTAGATGCGCGAATACCCCGGAAAACGGGTTCGGGAGGCACGACGCCGCCGTCGTCTACGCCCAGGTTAAGGCCAATCCACTCACCGCTGAGCGCGTTCAGCGGGCCAAGGTTAAGCCCTACGAAACTTCCATCTGTCGCAGGCACGGTCTACTCCATCGGCGCTGGTGCGACCCAGTCCTGCACCGCTGCGTTGACGTTTCCACGATCATCGACGCCCACCACTAGGAACTTCATGTCGAGCATGAGCCGGTCGACGCGCCACGTTCCATCCGCCCTCGATCGCGTGGTCGCGACCACGTCGAACGTGCGTCGGTCGAGGATCATGATCCTGCCAATGGACGGCTGATTCAAAATCCGCAAGCGCCCGTCTGGAGAGTCTGGATCGTTGGGGACCGGAGCGTTACCTGCAAGATACCCATGCCCAGCCCATCGGCTGCCAATGGAACATCTAACGCGCATGACCGCGCGACCATTTACTGCCACCAGTCACCTCCTTCAAGAAAGATGACCTGACCTTCTTGGCGTTCGCTGGCGCCACGCCAGATCTCACCTGTGAAGTTCACAGCAAACAGCGTAGTTGCGTCGCCGAATCCTTGCCCGGCGGCTTGACTGACCAGAGGTGGCAGAGGGCGATCATGAAGTGGGGCGATGATGCCTGGCAGTTGACCACGCGGCTGTATCGCAGACTCAAATATCTGGATGGGGTTAAACAACAACCCCTGTCCGACAGGGTCGGGATAAGGTGATGCGTATCTATTGTTGCCACCCCAGGCATTCCAAGATCCCTCACGATAGCCACCGACCAAAAACCCGGGAGCAGCACTTGTAGAGCTTGCCGCAGTTGACGGAAGATAAAGTGCAGGGCGACTGACATCGAAGCTTCCATACGTGTTGGCTGTAGTGAAAATATGCTGGTCGTAGTCGATGCTCGACGTAAACGTCGTAAGCCCGCCATTGCCAACGCACCAATTATTACTATCACCTGCTTTGTAGGATATGTAATCACCGAAAAAGTAAGGGTGGTAGTAATTGGCTGAGGGCCATGGATTGATGAACAAGTAGATGATTCTGGAATCGGCAATTGCGATCCACCGGCGAGAGTCGCCGTCCAGCTCGGATGATTTTGCGATGAGTACGCCGTTCTCCCGAGATGTTGCGGTCGGTGTCGGCTGCAAGCCTGTATCGAAAGCCGTCATCGCCGAATAGCCACGCACGAAGGCGATTTGGCCCGTACCTGAAGGGCCCGGATCTTCCACCTGAAGGTAAAAACCGGTTCCAGAAACAGCATTGTTGCGATAGGCCCGCTTGTTTAGACCGGAAAGGGCTTTCGTCCACCCCGCGCCGCTCCTGCGATCAACGCCTGTGCCATAGCCGTCGACAAGGACAGCATCCAGCAGCGCCACCAAGCTGCCAGCTTGACCAGAAAGCTGCGGCGCACCCGAATCGGTGCTCTTGAATATGGTTGCCACGTTATTGCTCCCCAGCCACATTGCCGACAACCTGCAGTCGGGTCGAATCCGTCGCTCCCTCGGGTGTCCCCGGCAGCGTCGTGCGAATCATCCACACCGGAGCCAATCCACCCACGGTGTTGAAGCGCACCACATTGTTGGTAGACCAACCGCCGCCCCACCCCTCTTTTCGCATCAGGAAGTACGGCTGATTGGTTCGCGGGTTCACCGGCGCCAGATCGGACGTGGTATTGCCCGAGGCGATCACACCGACCGTCTCGCCGATCAGCTCAAACTGCGTTGCAGACGTAAGTCGCACGGCCCAGCGCTCGGTGATCGCATCCGCATTGGTAACCACCAGCGGATAGTCAGTATCGTTGTACGTGCCGGGGGCCACGCTGCCTGACGGCAGATCCGCCCAGACGTTCGACCAGGTCGCCTGATCGAACAGGCTCACCACCCGCGCCTGCAGGTCCAGCGAGCCATTCGCCTCGCCCAAGCGCAGCGCGGTGCTGATCATCGCCTCGCCCACCGGGTAGTCATGGGTCAGGCCGGTGTTGATCTCGATCTCCCCCGTGATCTGCGGCTGCACCACCAACCGCCGGTCTTCTACGCGCTCGCTGATCGTGATGGGCAGTGTGTAGGCAGAGAGGTTCAGCGGATCGCTGAACTTCAGCGTGCCCACGTCCAGGTCAGCCACGAACCATGCCGCATCCACCGGTGCGCCGAAGGCATCACGCACCTCGATGGCTGCCACCCGGCCACGACCGAAGGAGACCGTCTGGTTTGCCTGCGGCGAGGCCACCACATGCTTGGCGGTGTGGTGAATCAACACCGTCTGCCCAGGCTTGAACGCCGGGGCCCGGCCGTCGCTGGGCAAGCGTACGGACGATAGGCCGATGACGACCTCTGAGAGCGGGACCGAGCGGTACACCACCGCCCCCATGTAGATGGAGCCCGCCTGGACCAGAGCCGGCCGCCAGATCCGGTCACCTTCCACCAGGTCAGGATCGAACCAGGGCTGACCCTCGTTGCCCGCCACCGGCACCAACTGGCCGAACTGCACCTTGGCGACACCGCTCTCCCAATCCACGGTCCCGCGGATCTGGGCACCGGAGATCACCCCGTTGATGTCGGCCGTTGCCGTGAGCAGCTCGCCGTCCAGCCGGTTGGCCCGCAGCGTGAACATGCCCGGCCGCAGCGGCGAGCCCGGCGCGCGGAAGAAGCTGTTGGCAACGCCGGGGTCACCGATGCGCGTCAGCAGGGACTGGATCTGCACAGCATTGGCGCCGCCAGGCAGCCACTGGGTCAGGCTCACCACGCCGGCGGTGTAGTCGATGGTGCCAGCGTAGACGCCTGCCCCGGTCAGCGGATCGACGGTGTGGTACAGACCGCCGCTGCGATCCACGTAGGTGCGGCCACGGAAGGTAAACCTCACGCTGCCAGGCACGATGCTGTCGCTGATGGTCGGCGTCAGCTGCAGGGACACCGGGGGAAGCTGCAGGGATTCTTCAGCCGATTCAGCCCCAGCACCCGCCAGGGTCCATCCGGCGGAGACCAGCGTGCCGGCCGAGAACTGTGCAAGCACGTCGGTGCGGCCATAGCCCACAAGCTTCAGCCGACCCGAGCGCAGCTCGTACTGTGGGTAGGACACCTGGCGCACCATGAACTTGCCGGCCTGCAGGGTCACCGCGCCGCTGCTGTAGTTGATTGCCCCCAGCACGGTGGTCGCCGCGGTGTCGCCCACCGAGACCGCCACCAGGTTGCCGTTGCCATCGTCCTTGGCGATGACGCGCATGGGCTGCGGCGCGGAGGCCAGATCGTAGGCGTCCCGCATCACGGTGATGACCCAGTCCAGCATCACGGAGCCCGGCTTGACCGGCCCCTGCGGCAGCGCGAAGGACACCAGGCCGTTGCCGTCTGGCACCGGCTGCGGCGCGGCGTGAAGCGACTCCGCCCAATCGTAGTTGACCGCCATCTGGGTGTTGGCGTCAGGCAGTGTATCCAGCTGCAGCAGGCACTCACTTGTGGCATAGGCGATTGACCCGCGAACCTGGCCCGCGATGAGCAGACCACCGACACCGTTGTCGGCCACGCTCACATCCGCGCCGCCCACCCGCACGGTGAGCCGCACAGTGCCGGGAATTGCACCCTCGTGCCCCAGCAGAAAGCGCAACGACGGCGGCTTGATGTTGGTGTCGCCAGCACGGGCTTCGGCAATGATCGAGGTGCCCCAGGCAGTGATGATGCTGCTGTCCAGATCGGGCAGGGCCCCGGTCGTCAACACCAGGGAGCCGGTCATGTAGTTGATGGTGCCGCTGCCCTGTCCAGGCTTCCCAACGAGCTGGCCACGGCCGTTGTCGGTCAGCCGATACCAGCGGCCGAGCGCACGATAGTCCACCACGACAGTACCCGGCGCCGGCAGCGGTTCCAGCTGGGTCAGCCACACCATGCCCTGGTTGTTCTGTGTCACCGCGATCTCATCGGTGAAGCCCTGCATGGGAATCGTGCCGGCCGGGGTTGCGGTGATGCTGACGCTGGTGCTGCCCACACCGGTGGAGTGAACCAGCGAGACGGCACCGGACTGATAGTCGACGGTGCCTGCCCAGGGCGTCACAGCGGAAGAAGCCAGGCCGCCCATGCCATCGTCCGTCAGTTCGATGCTGCCAACCAGCAACTTAACGCTTCCTACGGCCATGCCCGTGCCCAGGAAGCGGGTCACCGCCACACCCGCCACGAAGTCGCTGCTGAAGTTCAGCGCCAGGGTGTTGGCCGGCCCCGAAGGAACGTGGCTCAGCGTACCCATGCCGGCCAGCACGTCGCTCACCGCCGTCTCTGCAGTAGAGGTGGGGACAATCGGCACATAGGGCGAATCGATCTGCACCGACAGGTCACCGGGCTTCCCGGCCGCGGTCAGCCGCTTCACGCTGTGGTAGCTGGTGGCGTCGACCACGTTGGTCTCATAGACACGGGTGCCGGGCTTCGTGGCCGAGTAGCGGATGACTTCCTGGCCGTAGAAGTTGAGCAGAAGCGCGTTGACCAACTCGATCACCAGCACGTCGCGCTCGAAGGCGCCCTGGTCATCCGTGAACGTGCGCGTCGTCCGGGACAGCACGTTCTTCACCCGCACGTACTGCTCGCCCGGGTCGCGGCCCGAGGCAGCCGCCGTCAGCAGGCTCAGGTTGTCGTTGATGTCAGGGCTCGGCGCATCCTTCGTGGTGTAGACCTGGATCGTCATCTGGCCGATGAAGTGGTCGCCCAGCAGGATGAACCGCGATTCGGTGCCGCGGGTGATGTAACTCTCCACGCGGTTTTTGGCGTCCAGACGCACGTCGCTGTAGGAGCCGGTGGCGAACATGGTCACGGTCACGCGCGGGTCGGACGGCGGATCGATCAGCACCGCGATGGCATCCTTCAGCACGTCCGGGCCCGCAGTGTCCACGTGCACGAACATCTTGCGCAGCGTAGAACGGCCGGTGGTCCGCTCTTCATCGCCGATGTCCGGGAACAGGTTGTTCATGGCCCCGTCGATGATCTCGGTCTGGACCATGCGGCCGCCGCCATCTGGGTTGTCGGTGAGGCGCTGCGACTGGCGCATCTTGATATCGGTTGCAAGGATCGTCATTGGTCAGACCGTCATAAGGCGAAGGGTGATGGAGAAGTAGTCGGCGTCGAGCGCCGGCACCGCGAACCGGCAGGGATCAGCCTCGACGGCGGGCCCCTCAGTCCGGCGCCACCGGACCTGGAACGTGCGGTCGCCGCCGTTGTGCGCCGGCAGGGTGAGCGTCAAAGGGGCAACCTGCAGCTGGCCGCTCAGCTCCTGCAGCTGGCGCAGCACATCCAGCTGCACCGGGCCGACGTATGCTTGGCCGTCGCGGGTGGTCTGCAGGGTGATCGGCCGACCGGACTGCCGCGCCGACTCCTGTACGATCAGCGCGCCGCTCAGGCTGGTGCGCACCTGCTGCCCGATGCGCCACGCGGTGAATTCATCGGTCCACTGCAGATCCGCCGGCAGATCGATCCCGGCCAACACGACCCGGCTCATCTCGCGCTCCTTACCGAGACTGCGCGGCTGCGCTCAATTCTGCGCAGCACGAGGGGGGCGACCAGGCCGGCAATGCGCTCTGCCTGCTGCATCTCGGCAGCCGTGGCGCCGGCCACCACTTCCTTGCTGGGCGCCTTCCAGTCGATGGTCAGGACCTGTTCCTTGTTGTCGCCGGCTTGGATGCGGGCGGCGTCCGCCTTGGCTTGGGCCTCAGCCTCGGCAAGGGCGGCACGGCGGCGATCCTCGGCTGCCTGCTTGGCCGCCTTTTCCTTCTCCAGCCGCTTGGACTCAATCTGGCTCTCCAGCTGGACGATGGCATCCAGCTCGCTGGAACCCACCATGTCAAAGCGTTCGGCCAGCTCCTTCCGCTTCCCTGAAACCTCTTCCATGCCGTCCAGCAGTTTCTTCTGTTCCTCGGTGTATTTGGCCAGATCCTGCCGCTGCTCAAACAGCGCGTTCCAGACGTTTGCGAACTGCTGAAGCCCGTTCGGTCCGTTCATCTGAGCAAGCAGATCCCGGGTGTGTTCGGATATCTCGCCCATGTTCATGGAGAATCCGCCCGCCTCTACCGACGCTTTCTTCAAGCTGCCACCCGCCGCGTCGGCACCGTCGGCCAAGCGCTCCACGCCACTGCCAGCCTCATCGGAGGTCTGCTTGACCTCCCGCAAGGCGTCAGAGACCTTCTGCGCACCCTGCTCGACGCGGCCCATGGCCGTTTCGCCCCTGGCACCAAGGTCTTCCAGCGAGCCTGCAGTGTCATAGACAGCGCCCTGCACATCCAGCTGGGATTGCACCTGCGCACGGCGCCAAGCATCGCTGTCCGCCACCGCGGCCTTGGCGGTGTCGGCATAGGCGCGAAACGCACGGCGCACATCCTCGACCGAGGCCTTGCCGTTGGCAGCACCTTTGCGGATGGTCTCGAACGCTTCCCAGGCGGAATCGCGTGCAGCGTTCAGCGACTGCTGGGACTGAATGCCCAGGCGCTGGAATTCATCGGTCAGCGGGTTCAGGCCTGCCTCGATCTCCCGCAGACGAGCGCGCAGCGCGGATGCCGCCCGGGCGGCCGAGTCGAAGCCCACTCGCCCCTGCTCGCCGGCGGCCTGCAGCAGGTTGCCCAGGGTGCGGGCTTCATCCAGCGTAGCGACATTGCCCAGCGCCGCCTTGAAGGCCGCCTCGATCTGGGTGCCCGTGGCCACCGCGTTCTCGGTGACGGCGCCGAAAGCGGCAATGGCATCCCGGCCCGCCTGGGTGAAGCTGACACCCAGCTGGCCCGATGCCACGCCGAGCTTGGTCATCGCAGCCAGCAGGGTGGTCTGCAGCACCGCCGCGGCATTCACCGCCGCCTGCGGCAGCGAGTCGAACGCCGCTTGGGCCGCGCCCTGGAATCGAGCCAGTTCTTCACCCGACAGCTGCTGCAGCGTCGCCAGCAGCCCGTCACGCACGTTGCGCTCTGCAGCGCCACCTTGGGTGGCGATGAAACCCAGTGCCTCGCCCACGGAGGCGAGCGTGGCCGTATCGGCGAAATTGAGCCCGGAGAACATCTTCTGGATGGACTCGTTCGCCAGCTTGGCGTTGCTGCCGATGCCTTCGAGCTGCGTCACAACCTGCTGCGCCGCGCCGCCGATGCCGTTCTTCATCGCATCGGCCGCGGTCTGGACACCCGTACGCAACGCGGCGAACCCGGTCGACACGTCCAGCAGCTGCTGCGTCACCTGGCCCAGCTGCTGCAGCTGTTCCGCCGTCGCCATGCCGGACTTCTGCTGCATCAGCAGGAAGCCTTCCTGTGCGGTCAGGTACTGCTCAAGCCCAGACAGCCGTTTCTCGTAGGCCAGCCGCTCGGCCTCGCCCAGCTTGGAGACCTCATCGGCCGACTTGATGACCACATCACGATAGGCGATGAATTCCAGGGACTGCTGCCGCAGCTGCGTCGCCGAGTCGCGCACCTGGTTGATGTAGGCCCGCTGCGCCTCGCCAGCGCGCTTCAGGGCCGGGTCGTGGTGCTTCCAGATGTCCTGGGCCACGGTCTTGAGCGCATCCAGGCCACCCATCGCCGCTTCCAGCCCCAGCACGGCGACGGTAATGGGCACTGCCTTCGGCAGGCCGCGCAACAAGGCACCGAAGCGGGTGATGCCCCGCCCGCCACTTGCGACGGCGGCATTGTTGGCGATCTGGGCATTCGTGGCCGCGACCAGTCCAGCACGCCACGCGTTCAGCTGAATCAGGGCACCGACGATCTTGAACTGGGCATATGCGGCAGCCATCAGCCCGATCACGCGAGCGTGGTCGACAACCCACTGCGTGGTGCCCTTCACCGCCTCGGCCATGGTGATAATGGCTTGGGCCGTCTGCTTGGCCCAGCGCGACAGGCTGCCATCGGCGGCCAGTCGATCCAGCGTAGTCAGCAGGGTGGTCAGCTGTTCCTTGAAGTAGGTCAGCACACCCTGGTCGGCGACTTCCTGCTTCCAGTCCTTGAAGCGGTCGGTGGCCGTCTTCCACAGGCCCGCGATGGTGCCCACCTTGGCGGCGGCGGCAGCACCACCGTACGACTCGGTGAGCATGTCCAGAATGATCGACTGCGCCTGCGCGACTTGACCGGTAGCTTCCAGACTCTTGATCAGTGCCTTCTGGCTGTCATCCAGCGTGAAGCCCTGCTTGCTCAGGCTCTCCATCGCCTTGGAAGGCGTCTGCAGCGCCTTGCCCACAGTCTCGGCCGACTGCTCCAGCGACATGCCCAGCCGCTGGGCCTGGTCGATGGTGATCTGCATCGCCGCCGGAAACTGCTCGCCGACAATGTTGGTGTAAGACAGCAGGCGTACCTGCGCCGCGCTGATCTGCCCATCATCGAACAGCCCACCCTGCAGCTGCTGGCGCATCGCAGCCAGGCTCTGTGCGGTGAACTCGCTGGTACGACCGGTGGCGTGCAGGGCGGCTTCCAGCTGCGCCAGCTCCTGCTCGGCGTCGCTGCCTTCCTTCACGATGGCCTTGATGCCGTCGACAACTCGGTTCAGGCCGACAAACGCGATCGCACCCGCCGCGACCGCCTTGAGCCGGCCGAACCAGCTGACAGTGCTCTCGGTGGCCGAGGCCAGGTCGCCGCTGCCGGCGGCAGCATCGGCGGCGCGCTCGCGGTACTCGGCCAGCGCCTTAGCGGCGGCCTTGCTGGTGGTGGCCTGCTTGCGGAAGGCGGCCTCGCCTTCCTCGATCTGCTGCTTGCGGCGGCGGCCGGCCTCAGCCTCGGCGGCGGCAGCACGGGCTTGCTCGGTCAGCGCGGCCGCACTGCGGGTGGCCTCGATACGCAGCCGCTGCTGGTGGTCGGCCAGGTTGGCCGTGTTGACACCGAGCGAGGAAAGCTCGGTATCTGCCTTGGCAACCGCGTCCCACTGCTCGGTGAGCGCCTTCTGCAGCCGCTCGCCCTCTTTGCGCAGCTCGCGCTGGGCAGCCAGCACCTCGCGCGACGGCTTCTCCATCTCGCCGATGCTGAGGCTGAGGGACAACGCAGCCTGCTGGTTGGCGCCGAACTGCTGTTCCAGCTCGGCAAGGTCGGCCAGCATGCCGTCGTAGGCGTCTGCCTTGGATGCGGCCTCATTCAGCCCGGTCAGCGAGTCCAGCAGCTTGGATGCCTTGCTGGCGGTCTCGACCGACACATCACCCAGGTCGCCGAACGCCGCGCGCAGTTCGTCCACGCCCTCGCGGCCTTGGGTTTCGATGACAACCCGAATTGCTTCTTCCAGCCGATCAGCCATTGGAGCTTCCGTTGATGCGCCACTGGCGGCGCAGTTCAGTCACGTAGGTGGTATGCAGGCGATCCATGAGCCGACGCCGCGCGGTGAGCGCACGGCTGTTACCGTCAGCGCCGGAGAGCATCTCGAAGGGGCTGGGGCCACGAAGGATGCGAACCGGCCCACGGCCGCGGCGCTTCTGCTGCGCCCGATCCCAGCTACGCACCCGGATGGCCTTCCGGCCCTTGATCGTGGCGATAAAGGCACCGTCGTACGTCTTCGACTTGCCCAAGCCGATGCTGGCAGTCGCGCCTTTGGACTTCCGGCCCGCCCAGCGACCACCGAACTCGATCAGCGAGATCTGCCGGGTGCTGGCCCAGATCGCAAGAAAGTCATCCCTGCCGCGCTTACCGGTGCTGTAGCCGCGTTCGCCGGTCTCCACGCGGTACTTCCCGCGAAGCGCCGAGGCGCGGATGTTGTAGGACGCCCGGACTTCCTGCGTGGTGGCCGGCCCAGCGCGCCGCTGCAGCCCAATAAACGCCCGCTGCACCGACAGGTCATAGCGATTCAGCACCTCGCCGGCCAAGTCGGTCAGGCCGTGGAAGCCCTTCGCGCGCCGGCCGCTGACGTAGTACTTGAGCAGGTTGTTGGCGCGATTGGATGCCACTTAGCACTTCCTGATTGATGCCGGGAGGGCGCCGTTCGAGCGCCCTCCCCTTGCCGAGGTCACCAGCCCGCTCAGCCCGCCGACTGCGCCGCGATCTTGAACGTGTAGAGATCGGCCTCGCCGGACTGGAAGATCACCGGGCCGGTCAGGGTCACTTGGATCGGCTCATCGCTGAACCAGTCCACGTCGCCATCCACGGTCAGGTCGACGTTCGGGATCGTCAGCAGGCCTTCGTCGCCGCTGATGCGGTCCTGCATGTCGCCCAGAATCTGGAAGGACTTGCTGGGCGTGGTGCCGCCGCTGATGGCGGTTTCCAGGTAGGCGTCGTAGGTGTAGTTGGCCACCACGGTGTTGCCGGCCTGCAGCGCGCCGCCGGGCTTTGGGATCAGCAGGCCATGCACCGGATCGAGGGTGTAGTCGGTGCCTTCCACCAGGTCGTCAGCACCCTTCTTGAAGACCGGCGCGGTGTCAGCCAGCAGAAAGTTGTGCGGCAGCTTGACCGGCGTATCGACGCTACCCACGGTCACGGACACGTCGGTGGCGGTACCGGCGGCGACCTGGGTGGCCACCAGGGTGCCGTACAGCATGCGGGCCAGGATGGCGGTCGGCACTTCCAGCGCGGTGATGGAAACGCTGGTGACGCCAGGGTTGGAGTCCTTGTGGATGATCTGCTGATAGCGCGCATCGCGGCGCTTGCTCTTGATCTCCACCGAGTCGCCAGCTTCGTAGCTGAACGTCAGCGACGACTGTTCCAGTGGCTGGTTGCCGAACTTGTCGGCCCGCTCGGGGATGACGGGAATGCGGACGCCGTTCGCGCCGTGCTCCCAGAAGCGCAGATCGCCTGCGAACTTGCGGACTTTGGGCTGTGCCATGGTGTTGCTCCTACGGGTTCGGGTTGGGGACGGGCTCAAAGGTCTCGGTCAGACCAGCCCGCGCGGTGATCTGAGCGACGACGGCGGAATGCCCTGCGTCGTCTTCCAGGGTTGCCATCTGGGTTGTCAGCAGTTCGAAGGCGGTGACACCTATCGGCAGCATCTTGGGGTTCAGCGTCAGGGCGCGGATCAGGTCGTGCCTGGCACGGTGAACCAGCAACCGTGGGTTCTCCCGACCGCTCCCGCGAGGAACTTCGAACTCGATGGTGATAGCGGCGTCGGAACTTGCCTGGGCGCTACCGCCACCACTCCGCGAGAGCTGCTGGACCGAGATGACGGTGGCGGGCTCGGATTGGTCCTCGGGCACCTCATCATCGTCGACCACGATCAGCCCGCTCCCGATATCGGTGCGGAATCCGGCCGACGTGCGGATCAGCTTCACGCGATCACGCAAGAACTCGACCAACTGCCAGGAGAGGGGTTCAGCCAGCTCAGCCACGGCGCACCAGCCACCGGCTGCGGGAGCCGTCGTCACTGAGCTTCTTCACGTTCACGAAGGCCTCGCCATCGACCTCGACGCGATCTCCCTGATCGGGATCGACATCGGCTCGCAGGTACACAACCTCCACACGACCCGAAACGAACTGCTGCAGATCCCCGATGGTCTCCACATCGCGGTCGACGTAGACCCGTACGCCTTCAGTCACGACGCCGGTCTTCTCCGACTTGACCGTGGCGGTGGAGACCATGCCGGCGATTGCCAGCGCACCATGAATGGTTGCGTCCATCTGACGCAGGAAGTCGCGCTCGCTCACCGGGCACCTCCCGAACATAGAAGCGCATACGCCTGCAGCGCCCTCACCTGGGCGTCGCACTGGGCTGCGGCGCCAACAGCTCGGCCGACACTTTCAATTCGGTCGTCGGCTCGACCATCAGGCTGGCTGCCGGCAGCGGCGGCCGCGGACAGCTCTGCGGTGGCGATGGACGCTTGCCAACGCTGGTGCAGGCGCTGGTTGCCAACGCGAAGATCAGCGACGAGGCGATCAGATGCTTTCTGTGCATCGTTCTTTTCCTTTTCGTACTGGGAGGCCAGGGCGTTCGCGGCGGCGGCACTGCTGCGCTCTGCCATCAGGGTTTCGGTCGCGGCATCGGCCTCAGCGCGGGCGGCATCACGCTCACCCTCCATGGCATCACGGCTCGACGCGGCCTGGTCGGCCGCACGGTGCGCGATGGACACCGAGCCGCGCTGCCAGACGACGACGCCCAACAGCAGAAGGATGGCGACGATGAGTGCGCGGATCATGCGGACACCACAGGGTTTTCGGGCGGGATGACTGCACCAAGGCCCCGCAGCATCGATTCAAGCTGCTGGACGCGAATTCGCAGTGCGCTGGCGTCTTCCTGTGCCTTCAGGCGCATCTCCATCTCAGCCTGCAGCCGCTCGTCCTGAGCAGTGACACGCTGCTCCAGGAACCCGATGCGCTCGGACAGGCCTTTGATGAGATCCACGTTGGCGTCGGTCTCGGTGCGCTCCTTTCGGCGCGACAGAAATGCGGTCCACGTTTCACGGAGCATCCAGAGCGCAACAACACTGCCTGCAGCCCACCAGGGCGCCGTCGCGGTAACGCCGCCGCCGACCATCAGCGCAGCGCCTCAGCAACGCCTGCGTCGATCACATCCGGGCGCCAGTACATGCCCCCGTTTTCGTGTCTGGCGATGGCGGTGGCCAGACGGCTCAGGGTGACCGCGTTGTCCAGGCGGATGACTTCCGAAGGCGCGACACCCACTGCAGTGGCAACCTGCTGGACATAGGCACCGGTGTTGTTCTCCACCGGCGGCGCCCAGCGCCCGATGATCTCCTTCACCGTGCGCAGGCCGTGCTTGCGCTGATAGGTGAGCAGGGTCTTCGCCAGGGCGCGGAAACCGGCCTGCGGGGTCAGGAACACGCAGAAGCGCTGCTCGCGGGCGATAGCAGCGGCGGACCGATCCTCACCCTGCCACGGCGTGCTGGTGCGGTCGATGTTGCCAGGATTGTTGTTGCGTACGCCGCGCGGCGTGCTGGTGGTGCTCATGCGATCCCCCGTTGTCGCTGTGGAAGAACCGGCACCGCTCACGCCACCCAGGCGTATGTGAGCGGTGCCGGCCTGTTCGGTTACGCGCCTGCCGCGGCGGAGCCCGGCGTCAGCCGGACGAAAACGGTCAGGGCGCCGGCCTCGGCCGGGTAGACAGCGAAGCCGATGTCGGCGACCTGGTCGGCACCGGCATCACCGACGGTCGCGTGGGCAGCATCGGTGTCCCAGTTGACGGCGGTACCGACAGCAAATACGGCGGCCGGCAGCTTGGGCAGCTCAAACACGCCTTCGACGTGCGTAGCGACGATCTCGCCGGCCTTACCATCGGTAACGGCAACGGCCACCAGCTTGCCCTGTACAACCAGTTCACCACTCTTGATGTCAGCGGCAAGGGTCACGTCGAGCACGCGACCGTCCTGATGTGCGTTCTTCATAAATACTCTCCGGATGCGTGAAAGGTTCAGGAGACCGCCGCTTTCGTGGCGATCTCCATGGCGGGCGATCAGCCCTGAGCGGGTGCCGGGTTACCGGGGTTCTTGTAGATGCCGCGGAAATCGGCAATGGCCGGCGCCGCATCCAGGCGCACCTTCCAGGCCACGCCATCGACGGTGAAGCCCTGGTGCTGTTCCAGGTACGGTGTCTGGTTGCCGTCGAGGTAGCCAACCACGATCCCATCCACGTAGGCGGGGTTGGAGATGCCGTACCAAGCCTGTGCATCCTTGGCGTCCAGACGACCGTCATCCCAGACTTCGAAGGTCTCGCGCACGATGTTGGGGTCGTTGCTGCCAACGCCCGCGCCCACGGCGAACTGGGCGGTGCGCACGGTCTTTGCCAGGCCGCTCAGCGCCACCGGCGTCAGCAGGCCGCGCATCGGCACTTGGATCAGATTGCCGTCCGCATCCTTCTGCAGGCGCATTGCAGCCTGCATCGCGCCTACGCTGGCGGTGCTGATCAGTGCAGCCGGCAACAGGTTCTTGTGGTCAGCGTGGAACAGGCGCTTGCCGTCAGCCAGGATCGGGTTGCTGTTGATCAGATCGAACACGGCCTTGGCGAGCGTACGGCGTGCAGCCTGGCCCATCTTGCGCGGCACGTCGCCAAACACGCCCAGTTCGTCATTGATGATGGCCTGGCGGGTAATGGTGAACAGCTTGCCGTAGGTCACGATCTTCATGGCCTGTGACTGCTCGGAGAACGAGCCCTGCTTGTATTCGCCGCCTTCCGGGACGACATCCAGATCCGAGAAGGCGCCCAGACCCACCAGGTTGGTTGGCTTGAAGTCGCTCACATTCACCGGGCGGGTGTACTGGTCGAAGGTTTCCTCGACTTCCTGGTAGCCCTGCAGCAGGGCCCGGCGCGAGGCGTCACCCAGCAGCTGCGGGAAATCCGAGCTGCTGTGGGTGAACGCCATGCCCACCACTTCCAGGCGCTCCATCCCACGGGTGTCAACACCGGCCTGCTGCACGCACGCGCGAGCGATCTCGGTGAGCGACATGCCACGAAAGGCATTGCCGTCCGTCGCCTGGACCAGACCGGCACGGGCCTGGATCGCATTGGACATGGCCGAGCGGGTCAGATCGCGCTGGTCAGTACCAGCGGTGACGGCCGCACCGCCATTGAGCGGTGCTGCGTTGCTGCCCAGCAGTGCCAGGATGTGGCGACCCACCGCGTCGGCGGTGATGTTGGAGTCTGCCTGCGCCATCACGCCATCGACGTACTCACGGACCTGTGCGTTGCCCATGTGCGGGAGCGCAATGGCCTGGATCTGGGTGTTGCGCTCACGCAACGCACCCAGAGCGGCCTGGACCGGATCGGCCGGCGTCGGGGCGGGAACGGGAGCCGCGGCGACGACCGGGGTGACCGGCGCGGTAGCGGTGGTTGCGACTGCCGGGCTCTGTCGACCGGCGTTCGCGAGGATGGCGCTGTACTGCTTCTTCATGGTTGGATCCTCGATATGGCCGATCACGGCCGACTGGCTGACCTCGGGAAGCGAGGCGAATACTTGCGGAGAGAGGCTGGCGACGATGCTTCGACGCAGCTGGGACAACACGGGCGCGCCAGCACCCTCAATGGACTGCAGATAGCCGCGGATCGCGACGGTAGATGCCGACGACCACATGGCCGTGGCCCCGGGGTCGGCGTCCACCACCAGGTCGGCCAGACCGGCATCGACGGCCTGCGGACCGGAGAACCAGTGGTCGGCATCGTCGGTAAGCAGTCGCTCCATCTCATCACGCCGGCCAGAGCGGGCCGCGTAGGCCTCCAACATGGCCGACGCGTGCGCGTCCAGCGCCTCCGCGTTCTGACGGAATGCCGTAGCGCTACCGGCAGCAACGGTACGGGGCGCATGAACCATGACCAGGGAGCTGGCATAGACCCGGCGCTCATCGCCGGCCTGCAGGATCAGCGAGGCGATGGAGGCGGCCTGCCCTTCCACGGTGACGATCTTGTGCGCCGGATGGGCCTGCAGCGCGTTGTGAATTGCCATGCCGTCAGCGACGACACCACCAACACTGTTGAGGCGCACGTGGATAGTACCCGCAGTGATCTGGCCGATCCGCTCGACCAGGTCGGCAGCGGACACCGACTCTTCGAACAGATAGCCACCGATGGCGCCATAGATCATCACGTCGGCGACATCGGCCTCCGCGCGGACCTGATACAGCGCGGGGCCGAGCTCGGCTTCGGTTGCCGCTTCCGCGCGGATGGTGTTCTGGATCACGCTGGCCAACAGGCGTGCACGCATGTCATTCGCTCCTGGAGAGATCGCGCGTCAGCTGGCCCAAGACTT
Source organism: Stenotrophomonas cyclobalanopsidis (assembly GCF_008710035.1). Lineage (GTDB taxonomy): Bacteria > Pseudomonadota > Gammaproteobacteria > Xanthomonadales > Xanthomonadaceae > Stenotrophomonas > Stenotrophomonas cyclobalanopsidis. The sequence goes on from NZ_VYKI01000003.1 coordinate 166,167, forward strand.
GGGCACGCGCTTCTGCACTGATGTTGGGCGCCGGCGGCGCAAGGGTCTGGGTCTGCTCCTGCCAGTCCTGACGCTGACGCAGGACCTCAGCGGGGTTGTTGCCGTACTGAAGCGTGTTCTGCTGCGGCGACACCCAGCCGCGGTCCTCCGCCTCGCCGCGCGCGTAGGCCTCCTTCAACGGATCAATCCACGGCATCACCGGTCGGACGTATGTTGAAGCGGCCAGGTCCCGCAGCGTCCAGCCGCGGGGCAGGCGCACGCGGCCCGAAAGCACGCATGCCTCTACGAAACGCATGCGCTGCGGTCGCACGCACAGCGCAATGAAGCGTTCGGCCAGCATCAGGTAGCTGCCCCACTTCTCGACGAGCTCCTGACGCTGTGCCGAATAGGTGCCGTTGTAGTCCAGCGAAAGGCTGGAATAGCTCACGCCGATGCCACCAGCAGCTGCGCGCAACTGCTCCTTCCGCCAGGTGGCGGCATTGGGATTCGGCCGGTCGGTGCCCAAGCTCTCAATCGACTCGCCAGGCAACAGATCATCGAAGATCGCGCCGGGGGCGAGGCGCAGCTCACGAATCGGAACACCGTCCTGCAAGATGGCCTGGCCGCCCAGATCCGCGCCGTATTGTTCGCCGCTGCCCTTCTTGATCTGGAACGTCATTGACGCCGCCACCTTGGCAGCAATGCGCTCGGATTCTTCGTAATCCTTCACGTCCTCAAAGCGGGACATGGCGCTCGCGAACACGCTGAGCCCCCGTACCTGGTGCAGGCGCTTCATCAGCGCGATGCAGTGCATGAACTCGGCGGAGACCCGCTTGGTTTCCAGCCGCGCGCCCATCGGATCGCCCGGATGACTCTTGTAGACGTGGAACGCGATAGGCCGGCCCCAGGCGTTGCGCTCGACACCTTGCAGGATGTTGCGCGCCGGATCGTTGAAGTCCAACGGCACCAGGTCGGCTTCCAACATCTCGAAGCTGTACGGCACAGCGGTGCCGTGCTCGAAGTACGGCACGGTTCCAATCAGGTCCTGGTAGAACGCATCACCGTCGCGGAACCAGCTGCGTGCCAGCAGCTGCTGACACATGCCGTAATCGTGCGTGCGGGTGGCCTCGGGCGCGTCCCACCAAGCGTCCCAGAGGTCGTCCAGCTGCAGTGCCAGCTCGCGGTTGATCGGCTGCCCAGGGAGCCGAGGTGCAGAAAGCACGTCGATGCCTGCGCCGACCGTGTTCTGGACCAGAACGTTCAACGCGTTGTCTGCCAGATCGAGGTCACGCTCCAGATGGCGGGCCTGGTCGCGGAGCTGACGCGCATCCATGCCTGCGATGGCATTGCCACTGCCCCAGTCCCTCGCCAGCTTCCGGTTTCGCGACGGCCGCGTGACTTCGTGCGCACGCGCGATGACCGGAGCCATCTGAGCCCGCGCCGATTGAATGGCGCGATCCGCGCCGAGTGCGGCGTCCAATCGTGCCTTGGCGATCTGCGCGGATGACATCAGGTCACCCCGCCGAAATCGGCATTGGCCCAGCGCGCACGCCGACCGGCAACGGAGCCTGCACGCAGGACCGCCGCCTGCCACTCTTTCCGACCGGAACGAATCTCAGCCAAGTCCGCTCGGGTCAACTGGCGATCACCGATGCGAACGGTCTGGCCCGAAAGGACGGCGACCTCCGCGTCGATGTAGAAATCCAGCATTTCCTGAGCAGTCTTCATGACTACATAGGCTAGGCACCCGACTGTCCACGTTCTAGGCAAACTCGTGGACAGTGGTAGTCGCAACTCACTGATCTACAAGGACAGAAAAACTATTTTGTCTCCGCTTTTGTCAAAGTCGTGGACAGTTGCCCTTTCGTGGCCCTCGGTAGCCCTCCCGGGAACAAGTCGTGGAGCTTCGCCCGGGAAAGGTCAAACTTGGACATGACCTGTTTCACGGGAATCCCGGCTACCAGAGCGGCCCTTATTTCAGCCATCGGGTACTCCCGAGGCGCCGCAGGGAAATATGGTCGCTCACCGGCGAAGCATTGCATCACCGACTCAACGAACGGCAGCGCCATTCGCTCACTGATGCCAATGTCGGCCCGCATGGCGGCCAGGATCCGCTCCCTCAGCTCTTCGGCTGACTCGGTACGTTTTGCCATTACAGCGCCCACCCGTCTCGCGCCAGCCCACTGCTGCGCGGCCGGACCTGTTGCGTTCCACGCGAAACAGTCTTCCCCTCGACCTCCGCAGGCGCTGCCTCTGTTTCACGGGAATCCGTGCTGTTCACGGTGAGCAGCAGGCGCGCCTCCAGCACGTCCCAGTCTGCTCGCGTGTACCGATGAAGGCGGACCTCCGGGTGGTGCGCGGCAGCATAGGCATAGACCCAGGTATCCAGCGGCTCGTTACGTGTAACCCTCTTCTCGAATCGGTTCTTCACCGGGTTGTAGACCTCCGACACCAAACCGGGGAAGTACTCATCCGGCAACTCATCGCTGAAATGCACCAAGCGCGACTCCACGGCGCGCTCCGCATCGGCAGAGAGGCGGCTATACAGATAGTGCTTCGCAGCCACGGTGCCGACGTGGTGAATGGTGATGCCACGCTTGTCCGTTTTGCCGTTCCAGGTCACGTCTGCCAGCTTTCCCTTCGACAGCACCGGCGCGTTGTTCGGAACGGCGCCGAAAATGCACATGGGCCTGGTGACACGACGCTGGCGCACGAAGTTCTTTACAGCCTCCGTGCGGTGGCCACCGGCATCGATAGCAACTGCCATCGGCCGCAGAAGAGCGCCGTCCGCTCGCTCGATGGCGCGGTTCAGCAGATCCGTCAGCGCAACCCACACAGCATCCTCTGCGGGATCGCCTTGCAGTTCCACATAGTCGAGGGTCCAGGCGGTCATACCACGCCCCCAGCCAATGGTGTGGACCGCCAAGCGTCCATCCTGGGTATCGACACCGACCGTCACCGCCAGCACCCCGAGGGGAGCCAAGCGCAGGGCGTAGGGCTCGGCGCGATCCTTGATCACGTTGTGCTTGACCGCGCGCATCGACGGGTCTTCCCACGTCTCGGCCAGCCGGTCATTCACGAAAGTCTTGAGGGAGGCAGGATCACCCTGCGCTTCCAGCCACTCCTTCACCAGGTCCAGCCAGCGCGGTCCCAGGCCGAACTGGTAGTACAGGCAATTGATGGTATAGCCGCGAATCGGCGAGTCAGGGTTGGCCGCCACCCAGCGCCCGTTGGCAATCATGTCGGTCTTGAAGTGTTCCTCGATGGCGACACCGCACTCGCAACAGGCGTACCACGCGTGGCTCTTGTCGGGCGACCACACCAGGCCACTCCATTGAAGCGCCTGGTAATGGCCGCAGTGGGGGCACGGCACGTGATAGCGGCGCTGGTCGCTCTTGTCGTACAGCTTCGCGATCCGGCTGAGTCCGGCAATGCCCGGCGTGCTGATGTACTGGCGCTTGTAGGTGGTCGGGAAGGACGACGTGCGGCCGTCCAGCATCTTCACCGGATCGTCGCCGGTGGAGAGCTGCTGCGGCGCCTCATCGATCTCATCTACCTGCAGGTACTTCACCGTCGAGGACTTCAAGCGCTGCGGGCTACCCATGTGCTCCACGAACAGCTGGCCGCCTGCGAAGTCCTTGAACGTGCGCTGGTTCGCGCTGTCCCGGCTGGCGGTGCTGGTCAGCGCCTTCTTGACTGCTGCGCAGACCTCGATCATCGGGTTCAGCTTCTGGGCGATCCACTTGTTCATGGACACCTCACCCGGCAGCGCGTACATCATCGGGCCCGGCGCATAGTCCATCCAGTAGGCCATGGCATTGGTCGCCAGCTGGCTCTTGCCGAACTGGATCGGGAACATGCAGACCTGGTCATGCACCGGGCTGCGGGCGGACATGTTGTCCATCGGCTCACGCAGTGGCGGGTTGCGGTCGGTGACCCACCGCCCGGGCTTGCTGCCGCTCTTTGTGGAAAGACGCATGTGTTCGTCGCACCACTGCGACACGCTCATGGGCCGCCGCGGCTGCAGCGAGCGCGCCAGCACCGACGCCAGGCAGCTCTGTGCCTCCATCATTCCGCAGCCTCCGCTGCCTTGGCCGCCAACGTGCGGAAGCCCTGGCTCAGTTCTTCCAGGGCGTGGCTCACCTCATCCCAGACCAGCCGCCGGCACCCGGCCTCATCCAACGTTGCCGCCAGCTGCGGCGCCAGCGTATCGGCCAGGCGTTCCATCGCACCCCGGAACGTCGTTGCGTGCTCAGCGAGGAACGCCTCCACGTCTGCGCGGGGCAGCAGCAGCCCCAGCTCCTTCTGCAGCGCGATGTGGGCCATGTGCGCGTCGGTCTCGGCCTTGTCGGCCAGCGCCTTGGCCTTGCGCGCGGAATCCGGGGTCTGCGGGCGGCCGGCACGTAAGGGCCTGGCCTCGTCGTCGTCACCGTCCTCTTCATCGTCATCGATGTCGACGTCGACGGCATTGGCCCCCTCCCCGCTCCCCACCAGCGCGCTGCCGCGCTCATCTGCGTGGCGCTGAGCGACACCGGCATAGACCGGGTCTGCGGTGCGAGCGTAGAGCTCCAGAGAGGCGGCCTTGAGGAATCCCTTGCCGCCCTCACCCACCACCACCCTGCCCTTCTTCCTCAGCTCGACCACGTAGGACGGCTTGCAGCCGATCAGCGAGGCAAGCTCTTTGCCAGTGATCGTCACGTCTTCCTCAGCCATTGATTCCCCCTACTCCATTTCCTTCGAAGATCGTTAAAGCGGAAAAACGCGCGCGCGCGAGCATGTGCGGGCTGTGCGGCGGTGTGTGCGGGATGCGGAAGTCGATGAATCCACGCGGCACAAGGCGTGTGCGGCGTGTGCGGGATGTGCGGTCACCCATATACGCACGCGAGACAATTTGTGGCGTGGCGGCGCGATACCCGTTCGCGCCTGCGCCCGCCCATGTAGGCCGATGCCCGCACATCCCGCACACACCTACTGCCGCAATCGATTCACAGCAATTCAATGCCCGCACATCCGCCCGCACATCCCGCACACGCCGCACATTGATGGGCATAGTGATCACGCACGCCCCTTGTAGTCGGAGTACATGCGGCGGAATGACACGACCTGGTCGCCCAGCCATGCCGCCTCTGTCTTTCCGTCAGGCACCGTGCAATCGCCCAGCATCAGGAAGCCATGCGGCCCGTTCACGGTCTGCTCGATCTGGTAGCGCTTCCGCGCCCGGTCGGGGTGGAGGATCTGGCGCTTGCGCACCAGCGCGTTGATGAACTTTGGTGACGGCGCTGGGCGTGGCATGCCTTCGCGTGCGCACCAGGCCTTGTAGACCTCGTACCACTCCTTCGACAGCGCCGGCATGGGTTTCAGCCCGGGAATGTCATCGCCGTAGAGCTCGTCCAGGAACCGCTGCGGGCTGTCCTGGCTCAGGCCGATCAGCTCTTCCTTCGCCTGGGTCATCGGCGGGTTGGTGCCGTTGGTGAAGCCGGTCAGGTCAACCTGCAGCAGGTAGTGATGCAGCGCCGCCGTCGCGCCGTTGCGGATATCCGCCAGCACCTCGGTGTAGAACTCCAGGCTCAGCTTGTCCGGGGTCCAGATCACCGCATGGCGGCGGTCATCCTCTTCCAGCACGACCGGCATCGCCTCGTTTGAGAGGAACACCAGGTTGGCGTGGTTGTCTTCCTCGTAGGCCTGGATGTTCTTCGGGTTGATGCGGATGCGGTCACCCGTGATCAGCGCCTTGAGCTTGTTCTTGAGGTGGTAGACCTCGGTGCGTGCAACCACTTCGTCGGCCAGCAGGAACAGTTTGCGGCTTGCCCAGTCGTTGAATTTGTCCTCCAGGGCGGCCTGGTCAAGCACCCGACCGTACTCACCGTAGAGCTTCATGTACTCATCGAAGAACATGTTCTTGCCGGTGCCCTGCGGGCCATGGATCACGATGGTCGATTTCATCTTGGCGCCCGGATGCTGCAGCGGGTACGCAAGCCATTTGACCACCCAGTCGTACAGCGCCTTCTGGTTGGACTCGTTCCCGCACATGTGCCAGAGCAGCTGCAGCAGACGGTCGCAGTTGCCCTCCTGCGGCACCGTCGGCCAGCCTGCGAAGAGATTGCAGGTCACGCCCGGCTTCTCGCCCGAAGGGTCGAAGTCGACCTCGCGGACACGCACGATGGACCGATCCGAATGCTCCATCCACGCGCGGTGCAGTTCCTTGCGCACGCAGGCATCGCGCATGTCGCCCAGCGCAACCAGCATGTGTTCCTTATGGTCGAACACCGTGCCGCCCTGCCCATAGACCAGCGCGAAGCGCTCGAGCAGCTCGGTCAGCGAGTGAATGGGGGTAAGGCGATCAGTCCCCTCGCCCCCGTCGCTGGTGATGGAAGGCACGCGTCTTTCTGCAGGCACCCGCCAGGAGAGCTCCGTGAGACGGGCCTCGACCTGCGCGCGCACGACGTGCAGGCCCTCCTGGGCGTGCAAATCGTTGAAGTCGCTGACCTTGCGACCGCTGTCGATAAAGCGCTGTCGCCTGGCCGATTCATCGGCAAAGACCGGGTGCAGCACCGCTCCGCCCACGTCCAGCGCAGCGGCCTCTGCACCGAGAAGGCCGGCATTCGACGCGCCATGCGGCTGCATGCAGGATGGGCAGAACTGCGGATGATCGGCCAGCACCAGGCGGCCCTTGCAGTGCCGGCACTTCTGCAACACGTCGTCGTCGGCGCACAGCAGCAGCTTGATGCCGCGATAGCGCTTCGCGAGGGCCGAGGCGACAGCCAGCATGTTGCCAGCATCGAAGGCCACGGCCACCGGGTAGCCCGTCGCCATGTGCAGCGTGGCCGCCGTGGCATAGCCCTCAGCCACCAGCAGGATCCACTGGGGGCTTCCGCCGATCAGGTGGAAGTGGCCCTTCTTGACCATACCGGCCGGCCAGTACTCCTTCGCGGGCTTGCGCCCCGCGGCAGCCAGCTTGGCGCTACGCAACACCTGCAGGCCGTGCACCTGGCCGCTGACGTCAAGTAGCGGGACGAGAGCGGCGCCCGTGGTGCCATAGCGCAGACCGAAACCCTGCACGCCCTTGCTGACCAGGTAGTCGGCCTCGCCAACGGCATTGGCCTTGGCCCACGCCGACGACGCCCTCTCGGCCGCGCGCTTCGCTTGGGTCTGACGGGCGGATTCGGCCCTGCGACGGTCCTCGGCAAGCCGGTTGCGCAGCGCTTCGCGCTGCTCATCGGAGAAGATCTTGTCGCGCTTGCGCAGATCGACCTTCGTTGCGCCGTTCTCGTTGCCGTGCCAGACGCCGTATGTCCCGACGACCAGCACTTCGCCGGCCGAGGTGTTCAGTTCGTGGAGTGCGTACCAGCCGCGGCGCTCGCGTGAGCCCTCGACACGGCAGCGGACCATGCGCCCGGTGGTGTCCAGTTCGGTGACCAGCAGCCCTGCAGACTGCAGCTGCTGCAGCACATCCCCATAGTTCTCAGACATTCAGTAGTTTCCCGAGCCGCTATCTACCCAGGAAATGCGCGTCTGATTACCCGCGTTCGCCAAAGCCAGGGAGGACCCATCGCTGGTATCGCGAATGGCTCGCAATGCCAGGGCGGATTCAGTAGCGCGGGCAGCACGCGGCCTTTCACGAGCCACCCGGGGGGATGGGGCCGAATCAATGCTTGCGTGATACATCAGGGTTCCCCAAAGGCAGGCTGCGCTGCCGGTTGTCTAGCTGCTCTTGTCGCTGGCGGATACGCTCGCGCTCCGCCAATGCTTCTTCACCTACCAACCCGGGCACCGCATCAGTCAGCGCCAGGGCGGCCAGTTCCATTGCTTGCCGCGCAGATGCGCAGGCTATGCCACGCCGTCGATATCGGGATCGATGGGCGTGGTGAGTTGCCACGTCAGTCCTCCATCCCCTGCTGACCAGCAGCACGGCAGGCGTTGCGCTCCAGGCGGTAGCAGAGCTTGCGCACCTCGCGCGACAGGTCTTGAATTCGATCCGCCTCGGGGACAGTGAGGCGCTGGTCCGCCAGCGCGTCGATACCTGCACCGGCCAGCGCACCTGTCAGCTTGTGCAGCTCCAGCAACTTCGCCTGGATCGCGGCCAGCTCATCGGGCCAGCCCCCCTCAGGTGGCGGCGGGACATAGTCGACCATCAGGTCGTACTGGCCTGCGAGGGAGCACACCCAGTCGGTAGCACTCTCCTGCGTGACCACGAACTGCTGCAGGTAGTCGGTCAGGATCTCGGCCATCTCCATGGAGATAGACTCACCATCGACGCCCCGCAGTTTCTTGCGCAGTGTTTCGGCCGAGATCGACTTGCCCCGGCGCTTGCTGATGTGTGCGGCGGCATCCTGCAGGCCACCTGGGGCGCGGGTCACTGCGTTATGCAGCGCATCCCGCCAGTAAAGGTCAGAGCGGAGGCAAGTCATGCTCCCCCCTGAAACGCGCCATCGATCAGCGTGGGAAGGCTGGCAGCAGCCGGCGCAACATTGGCGCCATGGCAGAGATCATCAGCTTCCCGCAGCGCATGCACTTCACCGCTCTTCGCTCCTACGACGCCGCATCCGGCATCGGTGGCGTGGTCGCGGTCCTGTTCGCCCCGGCGCGTCAGGCCCATGTAGGCAGAGCACTTCATGCCGTCTCAGCCGGCCAGATGTCAGGGCGGATTGCGGCCAGGGCCAACGGCTCGCATCCGAGCTCGCCGCCGATCTCAACGGATGCCTCCTGAATCTTTCGTGCCAGGATCGGACTGGGCTTCTTGTTCCTCCATCCGGTCGCGCACTGCCACAGGTATCCCTCAGAACTGCCGGTCAGGGCAGCGAGGCGCCGCTTACGTTCGGGGTCCGAAATGAAGGTGAGTAGGTCCATAGGGCTAGTATTTAGCCCGCAGCTAAACCCTGTTGTCAAGCTGGCGGCGAAACAACGCTGTTTAGCTACTAGCTACGCTTCCCGCATGGATGCCATCACCGCTAGACACCTCAACCTTCAGGCGCTGGTCGCCACGCTGAAACCCCAGCTGGGAACTCAGAAGGCGATCGCCATCCACCTGGATATGGCCCCCTCCTACCTCAACCAGCTGTTGAGCGGGAAGAAGCTGGGCGATGACGCCGCGCGCAAGATCGAACGGTCAGCGGGGCTGTCACATGGTTGGTTGGATCAACCCAGGTCTGAAGATGCTGCTGTCGATGCAGCTGCTGCTGGTTCTCAGGATTTGCGAATCGACCCTGAGATCATCGCCTCCGCGATCAGGCTCGTCAGGCTCACCTTCGCTAACCTTGGAATTGATGACTTCAGCAATGAGGACGACGGTACGCCACTGGCTTATGCCTACGAGTACCTCTATCACCGAGGCGAGGCGACGGTAACCCCTGACAACCTGATCGATTTTAGCAAGGCGCTTGCGCAAAGGCTCAGGGAGAAGGATGGAGAACCAGAAGAAGGAGCCCCCGGCCGCGGGGACACTCGAGGCATTGGCGCAGGTGATCGCGCAGCGCGTCGCAAGGCGTGATGGGCAGAAGCCCAAGCTGCGCGTAGTCGCAGCGACGAAGCCATCAACCATCGATAACGTGACGCGGGACAGCATCCTCCGTCGCATCCGCTGGCTGCGCGATCACTACAACCTGGGCTGCTTGATCGACCAGGCAACGTTCAACACGCCTGGCATCGACTGCCTGGAAAACGATGCGCTGGTGCAGCTGCATCGGGAAATGGAGGCTGCCAGGGAATGCTGCATGGAAGGCGTCCCCTTAGATGAAGCGGGCTTCATTAGGGACGTTTCCATTCAAGACGCTTGACGTGGAGCTGCAACAAGTGGGCGCAGTCAGCGCCCACTCCCGTCACTTGCCGCCAGCTGAGTACTTCTCCCGCGTGGCGCGCTCACGCTCACTACGAGCATCAGCACATCGCCTCCTGGCTTCCGCCATTTGGGTGTCGGCAGAAGTTCTGTCCGCCGTCTGCGACTGGTGCAGGCTTGCTATCTGGGACCGGATTCCAGCCTCGTAGGTGGCGCCAGCCAGATTGTTGCTGGCCTTGGCCAAGTCACGGTTAAGTGCAGCGATCTGGCGTGACACATCCTGCCCGCGCACGTTGACCGGACCGTAGATCCTGCTTTGCTCCGAAGACAGGCAGTTCCGCTCGGCGATGCCTGCATCCGCCAGCTCTGTCGTCTGGTAAACCGCAGCGCGATTGGCAGCCTCACCCGCACTCTCTGTTGAAGCCCGGTTAGAACGGAGCCTCATTGGTGCAGCACCTGCGGAACACGGGTCTTGCGAGTAGACCGTCTCCCCGCTCGCTCCCTTGCACTTGAACACCTCAGCTGAAGACCACGGCGAAACCACCAGCGCAACCCCTAACACCAACACCCTGCTGAACATTGCAGCCTCCCTGGCCCTGATACGCCTGGGAATTATCCGTCGTGTCCAGCCCATTTCCATCCCCCGTCAATAAATTTAGCTGCCAGCTATTGCAATGATAATTTAGCTGTGGGATAAATTGCTCCGCCGGCATTCCACCGGCGGGCGACCGGCGGGTCGCCAAGCGGACCGGGCCTCCCCTCCCTGCCGCAGCCGCTCCCCACGGCAGATGACCCGCCGGCGCCCTCTCTTAATCAGGAGCGCGCCATGTCTCATCGCCACGCCGATCCGAGCCCAACCCTACTGCCGCTGCTGGCCGTTAAGGCCCTGCTGGCGCTGGCGGCCCGCGATCACAGCACCGCCCGGACCCTGTGGACCCGCAGCAAGGGCGAGCACAGCCGCAACCAGCTGCGCCGCTCGCGCCGCATGGGCGTTGCGAGCCTTCACATGGAAGCCTGCTCGCGGGATATGTCAGCTGAGGTGCGGTCATGAGCCGTCAATACCGCGACGAGCAACTGCAGCTCGGCACCCACCTGTCAACGCTGGAACGCGCCGCTGAAGAAGCCCTCGCTGCGGCTCGAACCGCATATCCTCCTGGCGCGCTCTGCATCGTCCGGTCGCAGCGTTGCGGCTACGCAGTCGTCGAACGCGAAGCGAAGATCATCAGCACAGTCGCAGAACTTCACGTTACCCACTCCGGACGCCCCTGGGCTTCGATAACGGTACGAACGAAGAATCTGCGCACGGGCAAGGTCAAGGCGTTTTACCCGTCTGTGGAAGTTGCTGGGAAGCCGAGCATTCGCACCGTAAAACCCTGCGCGCGGTATATGTCGGCCGAGGTGCAGGCATGAAGACTTTGCCTCAGTTCATCGCGCCATGCTTCGACGCAACGCTGTCAGTGAATCGCTACACCGCTGACCGGTGGGCGATCCATCTCTTCAAGTCCGAGGAGAAGCGGGCGAAGTTCCGATCCATCGTGCTGATACTCGGGGAGCCCAACCAGCTTCCGGAGCTTGATCCCGGCGATACCAACAGCGCACCCAAGCTGTGGCTCGGCAAAGCTGCTTTTGAGCTTCCGACAGAGCTGGCATCGAAGCTCAGATCTTTCTTGGGCGAGCACACCGAAGGTGGTGTCGCGTGAGCCGCCGTCTCCGCATCATCTGGCTGGCAGTCGGTCTTCTGGCCGCCGTCGTCGTGCCGCTGCGCATCGCCGAGATCCGCAGCGCCCATGCCTACCACGATGCCGCGAAGGCCCGCTGGGCAGCCAGCAATTTGGTGAGGGGCTGAGCATGCGCCAGACCTCACGCCCGCTGCCTGCATCGGTTCCCTCCTGTGGCCACGGCCACCGCCCGCAGATCGTCATCACCAGCGGCGCGCCGACCGGGCATCGCCTGGGCACGGCCTGCCCCGACCTGGTGCACATCGAGTGCTATCGCTGCGGCAAGGCTACCCGGCCCGTTCCGAGCGACCGCGCCGCGCTGGCCGAGCTGCGCTGGACCGACAGCACCTTGGCGCACTACCGCATTCCGATCTCCCACCTCGCCCGTCATCGCGGCGAAGTGCTGGCCGAACTCGCTTCAACCGCCCCTTCCACCTCCATCGCAGCCTGACCAGGAGACACGCCATGGCCGCCGCCCTCAAGCCGAAAGAACGCGCCGCGCTGCTGGCAGCGCATGCCGCTTCGGACCACGCACTGCACCGCACCCGCGCGGGCTTCGCGCCCAACAACCGACCGGAGAAGGTCTTCACCCGTCGCGTCATGAACTGGCTGGATGAGCGCGTGCTGATGCGCTTTGACGACCCGGAGCTGCCGCGCACCGCGACCTTGACCGCCGCCGGTCTTGCCGCTGCCGAGGCCGAGATTGCCAAGGCCCGCGACCTGGCGCTCTCCGCATGAGCGCAGCGCCAACCCTTCCGGTCGAGCAGCAGTTCGCCACCGGCCACCAGGGTGAGTCGCTGGTGCTGATGGTGTGCCAGGGCTGGATCTGGGCTGGGCTGTACACCGCCGCGCCCCGCGAATCGCTCATGCAGCTCGCCGCCAGCGCCAGCCGGAGCGTGGGGGTATCGCACAACTCGCTGCGCCTGGGCGGCACGACCTTCCCCCTCAACCGTCTGGCCGCTCAGGCCGCACACCGCTGGCTCGACCGGCAGGGCGTTCGCGTCAGGCCGATCTCCCCCAACAACCGCGCTACGCGCGCCACGAAAGGAATCCACGCATGAGCCGCTCTGTCGTGATCTATGGGCCGCAACGCTGCGGCAAAACCGCCAACGCGCAGGAGCTGCGCGAGCACTTTGGCATGACGGACGTGCTGGACGACTGGGACGGGCACACCGCCTACCCGCTGGACGACACGCTGGTGCTGACCAACAACGCCGACGCAGTCGCGCATCAATCGTCGCGCGTGCTGCACTTGGGCAGCGCGATGCGCCAGATGGTTGCCGGGGCGCGCGCATGAGTACTTCCGCACAGCACACCGGCCGCGCCGACCTTGTGCGCAAAGCCCTCGCGCAGTTCCCGCATGGAGCAACGATTGAGCAGCTGAGGACCATCGGCCGCATCAACGAGTCGAGCCACGTCATCAGCCACACGCTGACCGGTCTGGCGCGCAGCGGCCAGGCTACCTGTGCACGCTCAGGCCGCACCGGCATCTGGCGCCTCGCTGGCCACGTGCAGCACGCCATTGCACCCCTGCGCGCGGCCGAGCCCCGCGAACGCCGGACGTTCCGCGCCCTGGTCACGGCACTCCCGGAAAACGGCCGCGCGAGTGACGCGTCGACCACCGTGCGGCACAAGGATTACGAGCGCGATCTGCTGGCCGAGGATATCGCCGCATTCCGCGCCAACGGTGGGCGTATCGAGCAGCTGGGCACCACGCCACTGCGCCCCACGTTGAGCCGCCATGCGGCGAACCACGGCGGCTACATGGATCGCCTGCCGACCCAAAGCGCGGACTGAGCCTGATGAGCGCCCCTTCCACAGATCGCCCCATCGACGTTGTCACGGCCCGCAAAGTGCTTTACGCGACAGGCCCTGCGCACCAGGCGTTCGGTCAGTCTCGCGCGGCTTACTTCGTCGTTCCCCGCCGCACGCTGCAGTCGATGCCGGCGGAGTGGCAGGAGCGCTTCATCGGCCTCATTGCTGAGGCCAGGACCTACCTTCCGGTGGACGCGTTCCCGCAGTACCAAGTGACCCGCCTGAACGATGGCCGCTACGCCGCCGATCCGCACCGCCGGTACCGCCGCGCCGGGCCGATTCCCCCTCGCCCGGCTGGCGCTGCAGCAGAACCCACCCCCGCGCCGCTGGGCGGCGCATTCGTCAACACCGACGTCGACTTCTAGCAGGCACACCAATGACCGCGACCCAACAGACGAAAGAACTCCCCATCGCCTACGCATGCCCTGTGCTGCGCGATGCCGTCCGCACCTTGGAAGCAATCGCCGTCGAGGCGGTCTGGATTCCAAATGCTGCAAAGGCGGTCCCTCTGGCTCAGGCCTCGACCGCGCTGCTCGACCTGTATGCCCGTCTGCCGCGCGTGCAGGATCTGCGCGTGTTCGAGGCGCCGGTTGCCGCGTGGTACGCCTCGCTCCGCAGCAGCTTCCAGGAGGGCGACACGCCGCTGTGCGATACCACCAAGGCCCGGCTGGCACACGCCGCGCAGCTGCTGCAGCTGGTGCGCGGTCAGAGCGGCACCGGCATCGATCCGGCTGATCCGTGGCGAGGGCTGTATGACCCGGCACGACTGCCGGCGCGGGACAGCCATGGCGAAGTCCTGTGCCACCCGGACGTGCCTGCGTGGGCTGACGGCCGCGAGTCGTCCCTCCTGCCGCTGTTCTACGCCCAGGGCTTCGACCTGGTTGTGGTGGAGGCCGAGTTCGAGGAGGAATCGGTTGGTACCGGTGTGTACGCCAACATCCAGCAGATGATCGACTGGAACCCGGAAGGCCCTGGCGCTGACTGGCGCCTGGTGTGGCTGGGCGAAACGGAGGATGGGCTGGCTGCGTGGTTCGTGCGGCCCTTAGCTATCTCCGCTCTCGAAAAGATGGGGGCCCGCGCATGAATTCCTCGATGGCAGATGGCGCAGCCCAGCGCTTGGTCGCGCAGATCGGCGAGGCCCTGTTCGGTCAGCCTGGCCTGACCCTCATGGAACTGGCTGAGGCGGTGAAGGCGAACACCTTAAGCCCCGTGAGGTTTGACGTTGAAGCAATGCTTGCCGTCTGCGTGCCAGGCGGCAGTGTTGCGGACCCACAATCCGTGGCAGACAGCATCCGGCAGTGGTTTGCCGAACCGAGAGCACTCAGGAAAGATGCCGCCACCTGGTCACAGTCGCGAGCGGAAGAGTTTACCGAGGCAGTCCACAGAGCTTTGTGCGTCCACGCACCTGCGCTGAGCCAGCGCAAGCGTGATGCAGTCAGCTCCTATGCCAGGCAGCTGATGCTCGACAGCCAGGCCGCGCGCAATGGCTGACGGCTCCCGTTCCTTCAACTTCCCCGCGCCGCAGCGCTCCCGCCTGCGCCCAGGCGAAATCGTGGTCGACCTGTTCGCCGGCGGTGGCGGTGCCAGCGAAGGCCTCAAGCAGGCCCTCGGCATCGATCCCGCCCTGGCCTACAACCACGACGAGCTGGCCATCGGCATGCACGCTGCGAACCACCCGCTCACCCAGCACCACCGCGAGGATATCTGGCACGCCGACCCGCGCGTGGACGTGGCCGGCCGCACCATCGGCTGGTTCCATGCCTCCCCTGACTGCACCCATTTCAGTCAGGCCAAGGGCGGCCAGCCGCGCAGCCGGAAGACCCGCGCCCTGTCGTGGGTGGTGTTGAAGTGGGTTGGCCAACTGCTTCGTGCTGATCGCCTGCACGGCACCAACACCGCGCCGCGCATCATCTCCATGGAGAACGTCTGGCAGATACTCACGTGGGGTCCGCTGGTGGCCAAACGCTGCAAGGCCACTGGCCGGGTTGTCACACTGGACCTGGTGCAGGCCCTGCACGAAGAAACGGGGCAACCGCTGTTCCGCAGAGGCAGACCGGTGATGGTCAACCGGGTTGCGGATAAGGGCGAGCATGTGCCCGTGGAGCGCCAGGCGCTGGTTCCGGACAAACGCTACAGCGGACGCACTTGGCAGCAGTTCGTGGCCGCGCTGCGAGCACTCGGCTACGTGGTCGAGTGGCGGAAGCTGGTGGCCAGTGACTACGGTGCCGGCACCAGCCGCGAACGTCTGTTCCTGCTCGCGCGCCGCGATGGCGAAGCCATCGTGTGGCCAGAGCAGAGCCATGGCTCTGCTCCTGGGCAGACGCCCCGCGTCACCGCCGCCGACTGCCTGGACTTTTCCATCCCCTGCCCCTCCATCTTCACCCGCGGCAAGGCTCTTGCCGATGCCACCATGCGTCGCATCGCCAAGGGTGTCATGCGCCACGTCATCGAATCGGCAGATCCGTTCATCGTGCCGGTGACGCACCAGGGCGGCGACCGCGTCCACGACGTGCGTGATCCCATGCGCACCATCACCGCCGCCAACCGGGGCGAGCTGATGCTGGCTGCCCCGGAGCTGGCACCGTTCCTCACTGAGCACGCCAATGCCAGCCGCCAGCGAACGATGGCGGCCGACGAGCCGCTGCCCACGATCTGCGCCGGGGTGAAGGGTGGCCACTTCTCCG
The DNA here is from genome assembly GCF_008710035.1 of Stenotrophomonas cyclobalanopsidis. Classification (GTDB taxonomy): domain Bacteria; phylum Pseudomonadota; class Gammaproteobacteria; order Xanthomonadales; family Xanthomonadaceae; genus Stenotrophomonas; species Stenotrophomonas cyclobalanopsidis. Next base: position 182,135 of record NZ_VYKI01000003.1, read on the forward strand.
TGGTATCGCCGACGCTGGTGCAGACCGGCTACGGAGAGCGCGAGGGCCAGGCGCCGCGCGCGCTCAACCTGCAGCAGCCGCTGGGTACGGTGGTTGCCGGAGGCGTGAAGCATGCTGTGGCAGCAGCCCACCTAGTGAAGTTCCGTGGCGACAGCATCGGTACGCCTGCCACCGAGCCGGTGCCGACGATCACGTCTGGTGCTAGTGCCGCGCGACCGGCCGGCGCCGCGCATGCCCTCGGCGTGGCTGCTGCATCGCTGGTCACTCTGCGCCGGAACATGGTCGGTGCCGATGCGCGGACGCCGCTAACCACTGTGGCGGCGCAGGCCGAGCACCATGCCGTCTCTAGCGCCTTCATGGTCCAGGCTGCACACGGCGAAGGTAAGCCGGGCGGTGTCCAGCGCTGGGGCATCGGCAGCAAGGATGCGCGCACTCCCGTCGGCACGGTCACTGCGAGCGGCAACGGCGGGCACGCCATGGCCGAGGCCGAACTGGCCCAGCTGTCGCCCGAGCAGGAGGCCGGTGCGCTGCGCGTCGCCGCCTTCCTGGTGAAGTACTACGGCAGCGGCATCGCGGTCGATCTGCACGACCCGGTGGACACCATCACCACCAAGGACCGCCTGGCCTTGGTCACCGTCCACATCCAGGGCGTGCCGCACGTGATCGTGGATATCGGCCTGCGCATGCTCAAGCCGCATGAGCTGTACCGCGCCCAGGGATTCCCTACCGGCTACATCATCGATCGCACCGCCAACGGCACGCCGCTCAGCACCAGCGCCGCCGTGCGCATGGTCGGCAACAGCGTCAGCCCGCCGCCGCTGCGCGCCTTGGCCGAGGCCAATCTGGACCCGGCTCCAGCTTACATCGCGGTGGCAGCGTGATCGGCGGCCTAGCGGAACCGCTTGAGAATGGACATATGCCCAATCGCGGCCGAGCAACCTTCGGTCGCATGATCAAGCACAGCAAGTCCGTTACTCAAGTTTCGATCAAACGCAACGCAGAACTTGATCCAGACTTCGTCCTCAACCCTGCTCCTGTCAAATTGAAGAAGCCCAGCCAGCTTCGATATGTAGCTGACGAAGTACAAAGATCGAGAAACATCCGCGGCAAGAAGAGTACCGACGTCCGGATATTTACTCAGATCGACTTCAAGAGCGCGCACGGGAGCAAGATTTTCAATAAGCGCCTCCGCCGCTTCCACAAGTCCAGCATCGTTCTTGAGAGCCAGCCGTTTATCAATCGCCTCCCCCGAGGGCGCGGCGAACGAGTAAACGGATTTAAAATTCTTGATTGCTGCTTGTGCAGTCTCAAGCTGAGTGACGTGAGCGGCCGCAAAAATCGCGCTCACACGTCGACTCGCAAAGAACCGCTTAACAGCGGGCACAGAGAGTGCGGTCACAACACCTGCCACAGTGCCAATGCTGGCCCAAGCATCCCAATTTATTACGCAGGTTTCACTAAGCCACCAGCATTCACTTATCCCGTCAGAAAAGCTCATTTCAGAAATCCCCCTGGTTGCTCTGGTGAAGTTTGCCATGGGACTGCAGGCCGATGAAAAACTTTCCGATTGACTACGCATCTAAGCGGTTCAAAGACGAGATCGATGACACGCTGGGCCTTGAGGACGCGGCACGGATGATGCGCCTGGGCCTCGAGGCCATGAAGGAGCTTGTGGACAAGGGCGAAGTACCCGCCGTGCGCCTGAATCAGAAACACACCGTCATGCTGCGCGAGGATCTCATCGACTTCCTGCGTTCGGAAGGGCGCCGGCAGGCAGCAGAGCGGAAGAAATCAGCGATCGGCACCCGGCCCGCCGCCAACGCTCCAGTGGCCACGACCGCGAAGCGCAAGGGCAAGGCCCGCCGCATCAGCCCGCCTGACCTGCGCGCCTACGAGCAGGCCGATCACCAGAGCTGATCGGCCAAATCTGAGGCACGCAGGTTGGCGTACCGCTTCAACTGCCGCGGATCGCGATGTCCGGTGATGCTCGCGATCTTGATGTCCGTCAGCGTGGTCTTTTCATACAGGCGGCTGGTCGCTTCGTGACGCAGATCGTGGAAGCCGAGATCCGCACACCCCGCTGCAACGAAGATGCGCTCGAACTGGCGCGAGAGCTTGCTCGACACACGGCGCAGGGCCAGCGGACTCCGCTCTCCCTCCCAGAAGGGGAACAACCGCCCGCCGAAATCACCCTGGTACGCCGCGAGCTTGGCTAGCAGCACCGACGTCATCGGCACCTGGCGCTTGCTCCCGTTCTTTGTCTTGTCCAGGAAGATCGTGCGGCGCGCAACGTCTATCTGGCTGTGCTCCAGCGTGTAGATCTCCCGCATGCGCATGGCCGTCTCCAGCGCCATATCGAACATAAGCACCAGCGCATCCCGCTGTGGAAGGTCCAGCGCCCGTTGGCGGCCTTCCGGCTTCGCCCCAGCCAGGATCTCGCGGATGCGAGCCTCCTCTCCATCTTCAAGCCGGCGATCGCGTTCCTGATCGGCCTTTGCATGTCCTTCGATTTTCGCCACGGCCACCTTGTCGTCGGGCGTGTACGTCGAATAGCCGCGCGGCAGAAGGCGCAACGGATTCATCGGCAGCGCGCCGTGAGCGGCCAGCCAGTCGAGAGCCCGAGACAACGCCCCCACGTAATGCCGGATGGTCGAAGGCGCTAGGTTCTGCTCACGCTTCATCGTGGTGACCCATTCGGTCGCCCAGGTAAAGGTGAGCTGCGGAAGCGTGATGCCGATGGGCAACCTCGACAGCAGGACAGGCAGCAGCTGCTCATCATCCACAGAGATGTGCTGCGCGCCGCGATACTCGCTGACTTGGCTACGCAGATCCTTTGCCGCCGCCTTGGTGTTGGCCAACTCCTCTGGCACGATGCCGCGGTCGAGAATCGCCTCCAAGCGCCTGACGTATTCGTCGCCCTCAGCCTCCGACGCGAAGCTCAGATACACAGGCTGAGGCAGCAGGCCTGCCCGTTTGATCGTGTACTGCCAGGAGTCGCCCCGGCGTCGCTTGGTTGCCATCCCTGCTCAAACTCACGTAAACGCACTCGACACATGTTAACGCGAGTTTGCCACCCGAAAACGGGTGGCAGACCGATGATTTCATGGCCGAATCAGGGGATTCTGCGGACTGCAGCCAAACGCTAGGCAAAGAAAAACCCCTGACGAATCAGGGGTTTATTTGGAGGCCTCAAGCGGAATCGAACCGCTGTAAACGGATTTGCAATCCGGTGCATAGCCACTCTGCCATGAGGCCAACGTACTGCGGCCAGGAACGATGCCCCTGACATGACAAAACCCCGCGACGGGGCCTGTCGAAACTGGAGCGGGAAACGAGACTCGAACTCGCGACCTCAACCTTGGCAAGGTTGCGCTCTACCAACTGAGCTATTCCCGCGTAAGCCGCCATGGTACCGGAAATCCGGAACACACACCAGCGATTTCACCTTTCTGACTGCGCGCAAAGCCTTGTGGCCCAACGTGCCCCGCCTTGCCGAGGCGGGAGAAAAACAAGGCCCCTAGCGGGGCCCTGTAGAATCTGGAGCGGGAAACGAGACTCGAACTCGCGACCTCAACCTTGGCAAGGTTGCGCTCTACCAACTGAGCTATTCCCGCAGATTCCGTTCGACCTGCGTCGAAGGAGCGCTATTGTGTCCAAATTCCTTCACGCCGTCAACAGTCTTCACCCACTGCGATCCGGGCCCCGCGCGGTGGGGTACCCTGCCCAGCCCGGACGCCTCGACCCATGTTCCTGCACGGCAAATCCCTGCTGATCTCCCTGCTGCTACACCTGCTGGTGGCCGCGCTCTACTGGACGTTGATGCCGCTGGGCATGGACTGGTATCGCGACCATATCGGTTTCAGCTCGCACGGCAACATCGGCCTGGGCTTCGCGCAGTACTACGCGTTCGTGCTGTTCCTCGGCGCGCCGCCGTTGATCGCGATACTGCGGCCCTTGGCAGCCAAATTGTTGGTGCTGGCCATCCCGCTGGCATTCGCGACCTGGACGCTGATGCACACAACCCGTTGCGCATGGTGTACTTCACCGTCGCGCCGGGCCTGCTGACACTGGCTGCGATCGCAGCCAGCGCGCGCGTCGCTGCGCGCATCCCGGCCAGCACCATTCGCACGGAGCATAGTGATGACTGAGCGCGGTACCCGCTTGTACTGGTTGCTGGTGGCAGTGATCTGGCTGCTGGTGATGGCCGCGCTGATTCATGCCGGTACCCAGCCCGACTACTGGATGCAGCGCGCGCTGGAACCTGGCGTCACCCTGCCCTATCCCACCAGCACGGTGGCCACGTTTTGCGTGATGGCCACAGCGGAACTGGCCGTCATGGCGCTGATCGCAAAACTGCGATGGAAGCGGTTGTGGCTGCGCCTGCTGATCGCCTTCGCGCTGTTGCTGGCCTGGTCGGCACCGTTCGCAATGGGCGCGATGCATCAGTCGCCGGTGTACGGCATGCACGTGCTGTGGCTGCTGCTGGTGGATCTGAGCCTGTTCCTGGCCCTGTGTGCGGTGTCCGTCATCAGTGCGTGGCAGGCGTTCCGCCGCCGCGCTTCCGCCGCGCGCGGACACCCTTCACCGTGAGCGCAGCACGACATCATGCAGCCATCGCCACGGGCCTGATGCTCGCGGCCTGCGCGCTCGCAGTCTGCCTTTCGACCCAGCGGGTATCGAACGCGATGATGCTGCTGATGGACAGGAGCAACTTCATCCCCGAACAGTCGTCGATCTTCTTCTTCGAACCTTACGTGATCAGCGATGGTTCCTCGAACGACTGGCTGTACGGCAAGGACCTGACCTACTACTACCACTTCACCTACCAGGCCGATGCTCCGTACCTATACACCGTGCAGAAGAACGCCTGCCGGAATTTCGACCGGGCGGACATACGGACGCGGTGCAATGTGGGCAGGGGAGCCCCTCGCACGACCATCGGCAAAAAGCACTGACGCAAACGAAAAACGCCCCCTTGCGGGAGCGTTTTTCTGCAATCTGGAGCGGGAAACGAGACTCGAACTCGCGACCTCAACCTTGGCAAGGTTGCGCTCTACCAACTGAGCTATTCCCGCAGATTCCGTTCGACCTGCGTCGAAGGAGCGCTATTGTGTCGATATTGCTGCACGGCGTCAACCGGATTTTTCGGGTCGTCTGCACTGCGTCGTTCAGCTTGGCGGTCAGGCCCGCACGCCGCGCCGGTGGAAGTAGATCTGCTCGGCCACGCGCCGCGTCACGGCGGTGCGCAGCAGCGCGTTGAGCGGCCAGTCCTGCTGCAGATGGTCCATCGCCCAGCGCAGCAGGCGCTTGCGGCGGAAGGTCGGCGCCACCCGCCGCGCCACCTGTTCGGCGGCGGGGCCATGGCCACGCAGGTGCAGGCCGATGGCATCGCCGACCGCCCATCCATGCCGCCACGACGAGTGGATGCCGCCGGCCGACAGCGGCGAGACGATGCCGGCCGCATCCCCGGTCAGGATCAGGCGCTGGCCGGTGATCGGTCCATCCGGCAGGCCACAGGGCACCAGCCCGGCGCGGGTGGACGACGGCTGCAAGGACGGTGGGATGCCGACGATGTCGCGCACATGTTCGATGAAGCCATCGATGTCCGGCACCCGCGCCTGCGTCGGGGCATGGCGCAGGGCGAGACCGACCTGCACGCCCGTGGGATTCTGCGCGACCCAGCCGATATAGCCCGGCGCGTAACGCTTGCTGACGAAGCAGTGCAGCGCATCGCCCTGTAGCAGCTGCAGGCCATCGAATTCGCGCTCGACGCCATAGAGGTTGTCGCGCACTTGGCCCAGGCCGGTACGCCGCGCCACGCGTGATCGCGCGCCATCGGCACCCACCAGATAGGCGCAGCGCCCTGCCCCTTCCACCTGCCAGCCATCGCCATCGGCCTCTGCATTGCTGAAGGACTGCTGCAGGCGCAGATCCACGCCGCTCGCACGCAGTTCGTCGGCCAGCCAGCGCATCAGGTTCGGGGTGTCGGTGGTGAGGAAGTAGTACCCGGGCGCGGCCAGCTGCACGCCGCGCAGGTTCGGCGCGTACAACCGGACGCGCGCGACACGCTGGACCATATGCTCAGGCATGCGCCCCAGCCAGGTCTGCTCCATCGCCTCCTTCACCACGATGCCGGTGGTGTGCAGGCGCTCGCCGGGATCTGCCTTGCGCTCCAACACGCAGACGCGCAGGCCGTACTGCGCTGCGGCCAACGCGCAGGCCGCACCAGCGAAACTTGCGCCGACGATGACCAGATCGTGGTCGTAGGCAGAGGACATGTGGGGCATCGCGGCAGCACCGGTTGGAACGGTGTTGCAGCTTCGCGTGCGTGCGTGGCGGGGCGATGGGGTGGCGGTGAAGTGGGGATGAAGCGGCCGAAGACGGAAACGAAAAACGCCCCCTTGCGGGAGCGCTATTCTTGAATCTGGAGCGGGAAACGAGACTCGAACTCGCGACCTCAACCTTGGCAAGGTTGCGCTCTACCAACTGAGCTATTCCCGCTTGGGAGGCGAAATTCTACCTGTTCTGGGAATGGCGTCAAGCGGTTTTTTCAGGGGCTTCGCGAAGCGACCGACATGTTGTATCCATGCCGGTGTACATCCGACCGAGGCGCGAACATCAACACCGAACCAACTGAGATCTGGGTCTTCCACGGCGCAGGCGCGCGCTTCGCCGGGGGCGTCTTCGGCAATCGTGAGGCCGGCTTGTCATGGGCGGCCAAGCACGCGCTGACAGGGGTGCTCACCTGCTATCCGTTGAATGAAGGCGCGTACGACTGGGCGCTCCGATCAGGCGCCTTTACACCCAAGCGGCCAGAGCATCGCGAAGCGCATTTCATCGGCGGATTTACCTCCGCATCAATGGACCATGTGCACGTCGAAGACGGCACACCCCAGTAGATCCATCCCATGCGTGGGTAGGGGCAACCGTGGGCTCAGTTGCCCAGCTTCTTCTGCCGCGAGCGCTCGCGCGCGGCGCGCTCGTCTTCGCGCAGGCTCGGCCAGGCCGCATGCAGGTACTGCAGGCCGGACCACAGGGTCAGCACGGCGGCGATGGCAAGGGTCCAGTCACCGATATGGAACACCGGTGGGCCCATCCAGATGTCATTGACCGGCACGTTCGGTGCCACCGAATACAGCAGGCACAGCAGCGCGACCATCTGCGCGGTGGTCTTGACCTTGCCGATCATGGCCACGCGCACCTTGGCGCGCTGGCCCAGCTCGGCCATCCACTCGCGCAGCGCCGACACGGCGATTTCGCGGCCGACGATCACCGCCGCCCAGAACGCCATCCAGGGCGTCGGGTGGCCCTGCACGATCAGGAACAGCGCCACGGCCACCATCAGCTTGTCCGCCACCGGATCGAGGAAGGCGCCGAACGCCGATTCCAGCCTGTACCGACGTGCGATCCAGCCATCGAGCCAGTCGGTGATCGCGGCCAGGCCAAAAATCGCTGCGGACGCGAAATTGGTCCAGGTGTAGGGTAGGTAGAACACCAGCACCAGCACCGGGATCATCACGATCCGCAACAACGTCAGCCAGGTGGGCAGGGTCAACTTCATGCGGCTTGCTTCTCTCTCTACTCGGCCGGGTCAGGCGTGGCCAACCCGTGCAGGTTAGCGTAGATGCGCGCAGCGAGGGCGTCATTGATGCCCTCGACCTTGGCGATTTCGGCTTCGCCAGCGGCTTTCAGGCCGACCAGGCCACCGAAATGCTTGAGCAGGCTGGCGCGCCGGCGCGGGCCGATACCGGGAATATCTTCCAGCCTGCTGGTCATCCGGGCCTTCTGGCGGCGGCCCCGATGTCCGGTGATGGCGAAGCGGTGCGCTTCGTCGCGCACCTGCTGGATGAACTGCAGCGCAGGATTGGCTGCGCCCGGGCGCAGCTCGCGGCCATCAGGCATCACCAGCGCTTCGTGGCCGGCGCGGCGCTCAACGCCCTTGGCCACGCCCACCAGCAGCACGCCTTCAACGCCCAGGTCGGCGAGGGCGGCCTGTGCCTGGGCCAGCTGGCCGGCGCCACCATCGATCAGCAGCACGTCGGGCAGCACGCCCTGCTCTTCCACGGCGCGGCGGAAGCGGCGGTCGATGGCCTGACGCATGGCCGCGTAATCATCGCCGGGCTCGATGCCACTGATGTTGTAGCGGCGGTACTGCGCGCGCACCGGCCCAGCGGCATCGAACACCACGCACGACGCCACGGTGGCTTCGCCCATGGTGTGGCTGATGTCGAAGCATTCCACCCGCTTGACCGGCTCGGCCAGTCCCAGCATTTCGCGCAGGGCTTCGCTGCGTGCGTGCTGCGCGTTGCGGCTGTTGAGTTCGGTGGCCAGGGTCAGCTGCGCATTGCGGCTGGCCAGCTCCAGGTAGCCGGCGCGTTCGCCACGCACGTTCCACTTCAGCTGCACCTTGCGCTCGGCCGAGGCCGAAAGCGCGGCCACCAGCAGGTCGGCATCGGGAATCTGCCGGTCCAGCAGGATCTCGCGCGGCGGCTCGAATTCGATGTAGTACTGCGATACGAACGCGGCCAGCACCTCTTCCGGGCTGTCCTCGCCATTGGTGCGCGGGAAGAATGGGCGGGTGCCGAGGTTGCGTCCATCGCGGAAGGCCAGCAGCAGCACGCAGGCCTGCGAGCCGTGCATGGCCACGGCCAGCACGTCCAGGTCGGCGGCGCGGCCATCCACGTACTGGCGGGTCTGCATGCTGCGCAGCGAAGCGATGAGGTCGCGCAGGCGCGCTGCCTTCTCGAACTCCAGCGCCTCGCTGGCGCCCTGCATCTGCTCCCCCAGCTCGCGGGTCAGCTCATCGCTCTTGCCTTCCAGAAACAGCGTGGCGCGACGCACCGATTCGGCATACTCCGGAGCCGGCACCAGGTCCACGCAGGGCGCACTGCAACGGCCGATCTGATACTGCAGGCACGGCCGCGAACGGTTGCGGAACACGCTGTCCTCGCAGCTGCGCAGCTTGAACAGCTTGTGCATCAGGTTCAGCGTTTCGCGTACCGCAGTGACGCCCGGGTACGGCCCGAAGTAACGGCCGGGAATGGCGCGCGGGCCACGGTGCAGGGCGATGCGCGGCCAGTCCTCGCGCGTCAGCAGCACGTGCGGGTAGGTCTTGTCGTCGCGCAGGGACACGTTGTAGCGCGGCGACAGCGATTTGATCAGCTGGTTTTCCAGCAGCAGCGCTTCGCCTTCCGAGCGCGTGACGGTCACGTCCATGCGCGCGATCTGCGAAAGCATCGACATGATGCGCGCGTTCTTCGGGCTGCCGTTGAAGTAGCTGCCGACGCGGTTGCGCAGCGCGCGCGCCTTGCCCACGTACAGCAGCGTGTCGTCGGCCGCGTACATGCGGTAGACGCCGGGTGCGGTGCTCAACTGGGCCGCGAAGGCCTTGCCGTCGAAGGCCGGGGCGGTGATATCGGTCATTCGCTGATCGGCACTTCGCTGAGCACGCCGCTGTCGGGGTCGAAACGCAGCACCGCGTGCGCGTCGGTCTCGGCGATCCACACCGCGCCGGCACCCACGGCCAGGCCGGCCGGTCCGTGCAGGCGACGCGGCAGCGGCTGGGTGACCAGGTCACCGCCACCCAGACGCAGCGTGCGCAGGCGACCGTTGCCGGTGTCGGCGATCCACAGCACGGGTGCGTCCGGGCTCAATGCAATGGCCTGCGGATACTGCAGGCTGGCCTGACCGCGCGGGCCATCGTCGGCGCCGAAGCGCCAGGCGCCCTGCCCGACCAGGGTCTGCACGAGGTCACCGCGCAGCTGCACCGCACGGATCGACGAGCCCAGCGCATCGGCCACGTACAGCACCTGCTGCACCACCGCCAGGCCCGTGGGCTGGGCGAAGGCGGCCATGTGGCCACTGCCGTCGCGCTCGTCGTTGGCACCGCTGCCTGCGCGCCATTGCAGGCTGCGCAGGCCGAGGTGGAAGCTCCACAGGCGGTTGTCGCCAGCCATGGCGATATGGAGCTGGTTGTCGGCGATCGCCAGGCCGACCGGATTGTCCAGTGCCACCTGCCGCGCCTGCGCCACCGGCCCTTCGACCGGTGTGCCGGGGCGGCCGTTGCCGCACAGCGTGTCGACCTGGCCGGTCGAGAGGTTGATGCGGCGCACCGCGTGGTTGCCGGTATCGGCCACGTACAGCGACTCGCGCTCGAGCACCAGCCCCTGCGGGCGGTGGAACGCGGCTTCGGCCAGGTTGCCATCCATGAAATCAGCAGTACCCAGCCCGAACTGGCGCAGCACGCGCCCGCCGTGGCTGCACTCGAGGATGCGATGGCGCCCGCTGTCGGCGATGTACAGGCGGTCCCGGTTGACCGCCAGGCCGGCCGGGAAACGCAGCGGATGCGGCAGTTCGGGATGCAGCTCGCTGCCCCCGCGCGACGGCGCCGGCGGCGCGCCTTCGCAGAGATCGTTCAGGGCGCGTTCCAGCTCACCGGGTGCGCTCAGGCCCACCAGCCGCTGCTGTTCGCGCCCCTGCGCGTCGAGCAGGATGACGGTCGGCCAGGCCGTGACGCCGAAGCGGCGCCAGCCGTCCCAGTCGGCATCGAGCAGCGCCGGCATCGACAGCCCCTGCCTGCGCAGCAGCTTCAGCGCAGCGCCGGCGTCGCGTTCGAAATCGAAGCGCGGCACATGCAGCACCAACGGCTGCAGGCGGCCTGGGTTGCGTGACAGCCATTGGCCGAACTCGGCCAGCCGCTGCATGCTCCAGGCCGATGCGGCATTGACGAACAGCAGCGCGACCGGCCGACCGCGAAGTTCGGTCAGGGTGCAGGGGGCGGCGTTGAGCCAGGTAGCAAACTCGGGCAGGTCCTGGACGGGCTGTGCATTCATGGCCTGATTATGCCGGACTCGGCGTCATGCAACAGTCGTGCCACGGTCCGTTCCGCGGCCTGGTCGACCATCGACCAGACCTGCTCGAAGTGATCCTGGCCGCCGGTGTAGGGGTCGGGGATGGCCTGCACGCCCTGCCCGCCCGACCACGGCAGGTACAGCGACAGGCGCCCGAGCTGGGGGTGCGTGGCCAGCCGCGCGGCGTCGCGCAGGTTGGCCTCGTCGGCGCAGAGGATCCAGTCGAAGCGTTCGAAGTCGCGCGCCTGCAGCTGACGCGCGCGCAGGCCGCCGATATCTACGCCATGACGGGCGGCGCAGGCGATGGCGCGGCGGTCAGGTGCTTCGCCCACGTGCCAGTCGCCGGTGCCGGCCGAGTCGACCTGCACCCGGTCGGCCAGCGGCGAGGCCTGCAATCGGGCACGCAGGGCGCCCTCGGCCATCGGCGAGCGGCAAATGTTGCCCAGGCAGACGACCAGCAGGTTCATCGCGCGGCCATGGACTGCAGCAGGACTTCGGCACGGGCCAGGTCCTCGGGCGTGTCGATGCCCGGCGGGAAGGCTTCGGGCGAGATCGCCACGCTGATCGGGAAACCGGCTTCGAGCACGCGCAGCTGTTCCAGTGCCTCGACCTGCTCCAGCTGGCCCGGCGGCATCGCCGCGAACTGCTGCAGGAAGCCGGCGCGATAGCCGTAGATGCCGATATGGCGCAGCCAGCGATGGCCTTCCGGCAAGGCCTCTCGGTTGCGTGCGAAGCCATCGCGGTGCCAGGCGATCGGCGCGCGGCTGAAATACATCGCCTCGTTGCGTACGTTGCGCACCAGCTTGACCACGTTCGGGTCGAACAGGGTCTCGGCATCCTCGACGGGGGTGGCCAGGGTCGACATCGGCGCATCGCCCTCGACCAGCGCCTGCGCGACGGCACGGATGCCGGCCGCCGGGGCGAACGGTTCATCACCCTGCAGGTTGACCACCACGGTCTCGTCGGACCAGCCGGCGATGCGCGCGCATTCGGCCAGGCGGTCGGTGCCGGAGGCGTGGCTGACCGCGGTCATGGCCACCTTCACCTCGGCGAGGCCATCCAGGGCGTCGGCGATGCGGCTGTCATCGGTGGCCACCCAGACCTCGCGGGCGCCGGCCAGCAGCGCGCGACGTGCCACGTGCAGCACCAGCGGCTCACCCCCCAGCGGGCGGAGCGGCTTGCCCGGCAGCCGAGAGGCGGCATGGCGGGCCGGAATGGCGACAACGAATTCAGTCATGCGGGCGGTACTCGGCAGGCGCGATACAACGGGAATGCGGCCGGCGGCGGGCGATTGCAAGCGCCGCGCGGCCGCTCAGTTCGGGCGCAGCTTGTCCAGGCGGTCGGTCAGCGCCACCCAGAAGGCGGCCGGCAGTTCGGCGCGCAGCGGCACCGCGTAATGCCAGTCGTTACCGAAGGCGCGGCACTTCACCGCGTCCTTCTCGGTCATCAGCACCGGCAGCTGGCTGCCGAAGGACAGGTCCTGCGGCTGGTAGACCTGGTGGTCGGCGAAGGCATGGGGCACCACGCCGATGCCGCGCGCACGCAGCATGGCGAAGAAGCGCTGCGGGTTGGCGATGCCGGCCACGGCATGCACGCGCTGGCCCGCGAAGTAGGCCAGCGGGCGCGGACGCCCACCCGGCAGTGGCTGCGCGCTGTCGATGTGCAGGGCCATCGGCCACTGGCCGAAACCGCAGGCCTGGGCGGCGGTGGCTTCATCGGCCTGGCCGAGGTTGACCACGCGGAAGTCACATTCGTCGGCACGACTGACCGGCTCGCGCAACGGCCCGGCGGGAATCATCCGGCCATTGCCGTAGCGGCGCTGCGCATCGATGACCTCGATTTCGATGTCGCGCTGCAGCCGGTAGTGCTGCAGGCCGTCATCGCAGACGATGACATCGCAGCCGGCCGCGATCAGTGCCTTGCCGGCCGCCACGCGGTCGCTGTCCACGCGCACCGGCACGCCGGTCTTCCACGCGATCAGCACCGGTTCGTCACCGCCCAGCGCGGTGGACGTATCGGCCTCGACCCAGCGCGCCTTGTCCGCTTCCTCGCGACCATAACCACGGCTGGCCACGCCCGGCTTCCAGCCGGCCGCGCGCAGGCGCTCGACCAGGGCGATGGTCAGTGGCGTCTTGCCGGTACCACCGGCGGTGATGTTGCCGACCACGATGACCGGCACCGGCAGCGCATGCCGCTTGAACCAGCCCTTGCGGTACAGCCGCCGGCGCAGCGCGGCCACGCCGGCATAGACCGGCGCCAGCAGCCGCATCGGCAATGGAACCGGGCTGCCGTCGTACCAGTACGGTGGGGTCTGGGTACCCTTGCCTGCCATCAGTCCTGCCTTTCGCGGAACTGCATGCTGTGCAGGTGCTGGTACAGGCCACCCATTTCCAGCAGTTCCTTGTGGGTGCCACGCTCGACGATGCGGCCGTGGTCCATCACCAGCACCTGGTCAGCGTGCTCGATGGTGGACAGGCGGTGCGCGATCACCAGGGTGGTGCGCTCGGGCATCAGGCGCTGCAGTGCGTCCTGCACCAGGCGTTCGGATTCGTTGTCCAGCGCGGCAGTGGCTTCGTCCAGGATCAGGATCGGCGCGTCGCGCAGGATCGCGCGGGCGATCGCCAGGCGCTGACGCTGGCCGCCGGACAGCAGCGCGCCGTTCTCGCCCACCGGGGTCTGCAGCTGCTGCGGCATGCGCGCGATGAACTCCCAGGCGTTGGCAGCTTCGGCCGCAGCACGGATCTGTTCATCGGTCGCGTCCATGCCATAGGCGATGTTGGCGGCGATGGTGTCATCGAACAGCATGACCTTCTGCCCGACGATGGCTACCTGGCGGCGCAGGTCGGCCAGCGGATAGTCATCCAGGGCCACGCCATCGAGGGTGATGAGGCCGCCACTGGGCTCGTAGAAGCGCGGCACCAGGCGGATCAGGCTGGTCTTGCCGCTGCCGGAACGACCGACGATGGCGGTAACCGTACCGGGCCGGGCGACGAAGCTGATGTCATCCAGCGCGATACCGCTGTCGGCGCGGTAGCGCAGCATGACGTGCTCGAAAGCCAGTTCGCCGCGGGCGCGCTGCAGAGGCGTGCGCCCTGCGTCGCGCTCGACCGGCATGTCGATGATGCCGAACAGGCGCTCAGCAGCGGCAACGCCGCGCGAAATCGAGGTCTGCACGCTGGTCAGGCGGCGCAGCGAGGGAATGATGGCCATCATCGAGGTCATCAGGCCCATGAACTGGCCGGCGTTGAGCTTGCCGGCCAGCGCCTCGCGGGTGGACACCCAGACGATGACCGCCAGCGCCAGCGCGGCGAGGAACTGGACCACGCTCGACGCCGCAGCGCGGGTCACTTCGACCTTCATGTTCAGCGCCAGCATGCGGTTGGCCAGGCGCGAATAGCGGCTGATCTCGTGCTGCTGGGTGCCGTGCACCTTCACTTCCTGCTGCGCCGCCAGCGACTGCTCGGCCGTCTGCGCCATGGTGCCCATGCCGTCCTGGATGCCGCGGCTGATGCGCCGGTAGCGCTTGCCCACGTAGGAGACGATGGCACCGATCAGCGGCACCACCAGCAGCATGGCCAGGGTCACCTTGACACTCATCTGCAGCATCACCACCAGCATGGCGATGATGGTCAGGGTGTCGGCCACCACGGTCTTAAGCGCGTCGGCGCTGGCCTGGGTGACCTGCTCGGTATCGAAGTTCAGGCGGCTGACCATCACCGGCGTCGCTTCGGTATCGAAGTGCGAGGACGGCAGGTGCAGGTATTTTTCCAGGATCTGCTCACGCAGGTCGCGGACCACGCTGCGGCCGGTCTTGGCCAGCGTGTAGTCGCTGACCCAGGTGGCCAGGCTGCGCATCAGGAACAGGCCGAGGATGGTCAGCGGCAGGATCACCGCCATGCGCGGCTCGGGATTGACGAAGCCGCGGTTGACCAGCGGTTCCATCAGCTTGGTGAAGTGGTAGCCGGCCAGGGCCTCGACCACCATCGCGATGACGGCGGCCACCATGAACACCCAGTAGGCCCGGGTATAGCCTAGCAGGCGTTTGTAGATCGGCCACACCGGCGCGTGATTGGAACTCATGGACGCACCTCTGGCGCTGTTGCGATTGCGATACGGCGGAAGCCGAGCTGGCTCAGCGCATCCTGCGCGGTGACCACGGCCTGGTAGGGGGTGCGCGCGTCGGCGCGCAGCAGCACGGTCTGCCCGCGGTCGGTACCGGCCACCGCAGCAATGATCTGCTTGACCGATTCGACGTCGGTGCGCAGCACTTCCTGGTCGTTGACGAAGTAGCGGCCGTCGGCGTTGATCAGCACGCTGAGCGAACGCGGCGGCTCATTGGTCTGCTGGTCGCTGGCGGTCGGCAGCTGCACCTGCAGCGTCGAGCGCGCATCGAACGTGGTGGTGACCACGAAGAAGATGATCAGGACCAGGATGACGTCGATCAGCGGAACCAGATCGATGTGCGGCTCATCCTGGGATCGGTCGTTGCCGATGCGCATCGATCAGGCCTTGGCCGTGGCAGGTGCGGCGGCACGCGGCGCCGGTGCGCCGTTCATCACGCCCGGGCGGCCGTCCAGCGTGTCCAGCAGGGCGCTGGCTTCCTGTTCCATCTCCACCACGTAGCCGTGGATGCGGCCCTTGAAGAAGCGATGGAACATCAGCGCCGGGATGGCCACGATCATGCCAGTGGCGGTACACACCAGCGCCTTGCCGATGCCGCCGGCCAGCTGGTTCACATCACCGACGCCGTGGTCGAGGATGCCCAGGAACATCTGGATCATGCCGATGACCGTGCCGAGCAGGCCCAGCAGCGGGCCGGCCGAGGCGATGGTGCCCAGCGCGTTGAGGAAACGCTCCATGCGGTGGACCAGGTGGCGGCCGGTGTCCTCGATGCGCTCGCGGATCTGGTCGCGCGGGCGGTTGCGGGCTTCCAGCGCCGCGGCCAGCAGCGCGCCCAGCGGCGAGTTCGCCCGCAGGGTCTGCAGGTGGGCCGGGTCGAGCTTGCCGCGGGCAGCCCAGTTGCGCACTTCCTGGCCGAGGCCAGGCGGCAGCACCTCATTGCGCCGCAGGGACCAGAAACGCTCCAGGACGATCGCCAAAGCCAGTACGCCCAACAGCAGCAGCGGCACCATCGGCCAGCCACCGGCCTTGACCAGTTCCCACACGTTTCAACCCTCCGGCCCAACGGCCGCTTGTTCGATCGGCGATAGGATAGCAGCCGACCGCGCCCGCCCAGCGGCATCCCACCACCGGGCCGCGTGGATACGCTGTTCACGCACCTGCAGCCCTTGTGCGCCAAGCCATACGCGGATCGCGCCGGCGTCGGCCGTGGCCAGCACCTCGGCGCCCACGGCCCGCCAGCGCAGGACTACGTCACGTTTCGGGTGGCCGAAGCGGTTCTGATGTCCGGCCGAGACCAGCGCCAGCCGGGGCGCCACGGCCGCCACCCAGGCGGCTGTCGAGCTGCCGCCACTGCCGTGGTGTGGCACCAGCACCACGTCGGCGCGCACCGCCGCCGCCTGCGCCTGCAGCAGCTGCTGTTCGGCCCGTGCGCCGATGTCGCCGGGCAGCAGCACGACCCCGTGGGCACCGGCCACCCGCAGCACGCAGCTGGCCTCGTTGTCACGTTCGCTGCCATCGGCTGGCGGATGCAGTACCTGGAAATCTACCCCGTCCCACTGCCAGTGCAGGCCTTTCATGCAGGGCCTGGCGCCCTCGACCTGGCTGCCTGGCGGGGCCAGCACCTGCAGCCCCGGCAGCACCCGGCGCAGGGCCGGCAGAGCGCCCGCATGGTCGAGGTGGTCGTGGCTGAGCAGCAGTTGCGCCGGCGGCGCCTGCCCCAGCGCGCGCGCGGCCGGCAGCAGCACCCGTTCGCGGCCCTCCCCGGCCGGCGGCCCGGCGTCGTACCAGAGCGCATGCGTGGCGGTGCGCAGCAGCACCGCCGCACCCTGCCCCACATCGTGCACCAGCACTTCCACCTCGCCGTGGCGCGGCCCCGATGCGGCGGGCCACAGCAGCGGCAGGCACAGCAGCGCGCCCGCCAGGCCACCGCCGGCCCCGCGCGGCAGCAGCCACCAGAACACCCCGGCAAGGGCTGCCGGCAGTGCCCAGCGCGGCGCCTGCGGCAGCCACCACATCGCCTGCGGGTGCTGCGCCAGGGGCTGCAGCAGCCCCCAGCTGAGATCGAATACCCAGGCCGCCGCGCGCCACGGCCACATCCCCGCCCCGTCGTGCAGCGCCTGCAGGCCGGTGCCGAGCAGGGCCAGCGGCACCACCAGCAGGCTCCACCAGGGAATGACCGGCAGGTTGATCACCGGCCCCAGCCACGACGTGCCGCCGAACAGCACCACCGCCAGCGGCAGCAGTGCCACGCTGGCCACGCCCTGCCCGGCCAGCGCCGCGCGCAGCACGCCGCCGACGCCGGACGGCGACTGCTGCGGCAGGCACCACAGCAGCCACAGCACGCCACCGAAACTGAGCCAGAAGCCTGCCGACAGCACCGAGAGCGGGGCCGGCAGCAGCATCAGCGCGGCCGCCAGGGACAACGCCGGCGCCGTGCCCAGCGGCCGCCGGCAGACCCGCGCCATTGCAACCGCAGCGATCATCAGCGCGGTGCGCACGGTGGGCAGTTCGCTGCCCGCCAGCAGCGTGTAGAAGGCGGCCGCCAACGCCGCGGCGCACGCGGCGGCCTGCGGACGCGGCCAGGCGCGTGCCAATGCAGGGCAAAGCCCCCACAGACCTGCGCACAACAGCGCCGCAAAACCCGCGACCAGACCGACGTGGAAGCCGGAAATGGCGATCAGGTGGGTCAGGCCCAGCGCACGCAGCTGCTCCCAGTCGGTATCGGTCAGGCCACGGGTATCGCCCACGGCCAGCGCTTGGACGAATCGCGCTGACGGCCTGCCGACCTGGGCGGCGATGGCGGTACTGCAACGCTCGCGCCACGCGGCCAGGCCATGGGCGGCGCGCAGCTGTCGGGCGGCTCCGGGCTCGCGCACGTTGCCACTGCCGGCCAGGCCCTGCAGCAGCGCATGGCGTTCCGCATCGAAGCCGCCCGGATTGATCCGTGAGCGCGGCGGCCGTACGCGCAGCGACAACTCCCAATGGGCACCGGCGTGCAGCGTGCCGCGCAGGGCATCGTGAACCGCGGAACGCCGCGGTGCATGCCAGCTGACCTGCAGGCGCCGCCCCTGCAGCGCCGGCCATCCTTCCACCTCAGCCACGTCGAACAGAAAACGGCTGTGGTCATCGCGCCGCACCGGCAGGTCAGCGATGCGCCCGCGTACCCGTACATCCTGCGCCGTCGCCGCCGCCGGGAGCTGCTGCTGCAGGGCCAGGTGGCCGTGGCAGCCGGCCCAGGCCAGGCCGAACACGGCGGCGGCCAATGCGCGCCCGCGCCACCGCCATGCCCAACCCGGCAGGGCCAGCAGCGCCAGTACGCTGCACAGCCAGCGCGGCGGCAATGCCGGCAGCAGCACGCACGCCAGCGCCCCCAGCACCAGGCCGGCGGCACAGGCAGGGCCCAGCAGGGGGGCAACCACGGCAACGGTGCGCATGGGCGCAGCGTCGCCGCGCGGCGGCAGGGCTGCCTATCAGGCAAACCCGCGCGCCGCTGTGGGCAGGCTCAGCGGCGCAGGGTGGCGCGCTGGAAGTTGACCCGGAAGCTGGCGCCACCACCGACGGCTTCGGCCACGCTGACCGTACCACCGTGGTGCTGCACGATCTCCTTGACCAGATGCAGCCCCAGGCCGCTGCCACTGCCGGCGGCACGCAGGCGATGGAAGGGTTCGAAGATCGACTCGCGGTCACCGACCGGCACGCCCGCGCCCTGATCGCTGATCTCCAGCAGTCCCTGCGCATCCAGGCGCACGCAGATGGTGCCGCGGCCGCCACCGTGGACGATGGCGTTGTGCACCAGGTTGGCCATCACCCGGCCCAGCGCCAGGCCATCGCCCTGGATCCAGACCGGTGCTTCCGGCGCATCCACTTCGAAGCCATACCCTGCGCCGACCACCAGTGGCGCCAGCTCGGCCGCCGATTCACGCACCACATGGGCCAGATCCACGCGCTGCAGCGTGCTGACGTTGCGGTCCAGGCGCTGCAGGTCGAGCAGGTGCTCGGCGACGTTGCCCAGCCGCGCCACGTCGGTCAGCAGCTGCGACTTCAGTTCACCCTGAGGAAGCTGCGACAGCCGTGCCTGCACCACCGCGATCGGCACGCGCAGTTCGTGCGCGGCATCGGCCAGGAATTTGTCGCGCGCGGCGTAGCCCTGCTGCACCTTGTCGATGGCATCGTTGAAGGCACTCACCAGGGGCGCGACCTCGGTGGAGACCAGCTGTTCGTCCAGGCGCGCACCGGGCTGGCCGACGTCCAGCTCCTTGGCCTGCTGCGCCAGCCGGCGCACCCCACGCATCGCACGATGGATGACGGTGGGCATCACCAGCAGGGTGACCACGATCAGCGGCAGGAAGAACCAGAAACCGATCAGCCGCAGCACCATCAGCGCGCCGTCGACCAGCCCGCCCTTGGGCGCGCCACCGGCCATCACCGTGATGCGACGTCCATCCTCGATGCGCACCATCACCCGCGCCACGTCCAGATAGGGCGGCACCAGCGATCCGACTTCGGTTGCGCCCAATGCCGGCAGCCGCGCCAGCAGCGGTGCATGCAGCGCAGGTACCTTGCCGCGCTCCAGCCAGATGCCGCGGTCATCGACGGCGACGAACCACAGGTTGCCACCGGCGCGCGCGTTCAACGCCTGCCAGCGCGGCTCGTCCAGCACCATGTGCGCGCCCTGGCTGTGCACGGCCTTGGCGACGTCCTCGGCGGTGAACATGTCCATGTTCCAGGACTCCTTGTCACCCCAGGTCAGGATCAGCGCCACCACCGCGAACAGCACGGTGAACGCCTGCGCCAGGAACAGGCGCCAGGCCAGGCCGAGGGTGATCGAACGGATCTGCCTGGCCATCTCAGGCCTCCGCCAGCAGGTAGCCGACGCCGCGGATGACGTGGATCTCCACGCCCGCGCCCGCCTGCTGCAGCGCCTTGCGCAGCTTGGAGATATGCGCATCCAGTGCGTTGGACTGGATCTCATCGTCGAAACCGTACACCGCCGCCTCCAGCGCACTGCGGGTGACCGTGCGTCCCTGGCGCATCGCCAGCGCCTGCAGCACCAGTACCTGACGCCGCGGCAAGGTCAGCAGCTGGCCGTCGACCTGCGCCTGCAGCGATTCGAAATCGAACTCGAAGTTGCCCAGCCGCAGGCTCGGCGTGACCATCGCCGACGGCCGCCGTGACACTGCGCGGATGCGCGCCATCAGTTCTTCGATCGCCACCGGCTTGACCAGGTAGTCGTCGGCGCCGACATCGAGCCCCTCCACCTTGTCCGACAACGTGCCCTTGGCGGTCAGCATGATCACCGCGATGTTCGGCCGCAACGCACGCGCGGTGGCAACGAAACCGGCGCCATCGCCATCGGGCAGCTGGCGGTCGAGCAGCAGCAGCTGGTGCACGGGTTCGCGCAGGGCCAGCGCCGCCTCGGACAGGCTGCCGACCACGTCGGCGACCACGCCCTGCCGTTCCAACCCCGACTGCAGGGCCCGCGAGAGATCGGGATCGTCTTCCACCAGGAGGATGCGCATCGTGGGCTCGGCTACCGGAAACGCTGCCGATGATAGTGCCTGCCGGGCACCAATGAGGCCTTTGCACGGACATTACCGTGGCGCAATGTTCCGACAATGTTGCGCGGTCAGGATGCAACACGGTTCCCTGCAAAGTGCCCCTCGATGCTCCCGTTGCCCCCTGCCCTGCTGCGCCCCCTGCTGTGCACCGCCGCTCTCTCCACGCCGCTGCTGGCGAGCGCCCAGGAACAGGCACCGGGCGTGCAGGCCGGCATCACCTTCGGCGCGACCACGGGTGCGTACGCGCACTACGATGACAAGCCACTGGTGGTGCCGGCGCTGGCATGGCAGGGCAAGCGCTTCCATGCCAGCCCCGGCTCGCTGGGCATGTACCTGTACAAGGAACAGGGCCTGCGCGTTTCCGCGGTGGTCACGCCCTACACGCTGCGCTTCAAGACCGAAGACGTGACCGATGCGCAGCTGCGCCGCCTGCATAGCCGGCAGATGTCGGCCATGGCCGGCGTCAGCGCCGAGTACAGCGCCGACTGGGGTGCCCTGTCGGCCAGCGTCAAGCGCGAGGTCAGCGGCCACGGTGGCGGCCTCGAATCCAGCCTGTATTACAGCTATCCGATCCAGGCCGGGCGCTTCACCTGGGTGCCGCGCGTGGGTGTGGTGCACAGCAGTGCACGCCTGCTCGACTACTACTACGGCACCAGCGACGAGGAAGCCCTGCGCTCCGGTCTGGCCGCCTATTCGCCGGGCAGCGCCACGTCGCCGGGCCTGCAGATCGCGGTCAGCACACCGCTGGGTACGAAGTGGCGCGCTACCGGCGTGGTCGCCAGCCAGTGGTTCGGCGATGCGGTCAAGGACAGTCCGATGGCCCGCCGCGGCGCGCAGAACTCCGCCTTCATTTCCCTGATGCGCGCGTTCTGATCGCGCGCCCTGCAACGGACAAGGACACCCCCATGGCCTCCGTCTCCTTCCCCACCGATGCGCAGGCCATCCTGCGCGCGCCCGACCTGGACAGTGCAGAGCAGGCCTACCTCGGCCTGATGCCGGACCAGGCCCACATCGACGCGCTGGTGCGCCGCGCACTCGGCCTGTCGCGTGTTGCCGATGCGGCCCGCGGCTATGCCCTGTCGATGACCCTGGTCGGCCTGCGGCTGCAGGAACTGGAGATGGACGAGGCCTGCGCCACGGCGCACCGCCAGTCGACGCTGCGCAACCTTCGCCAGGTCTACGCCGCGGCCTGAGCGGCGCTGCTGGTGCGCGGACCGGCCCGCCAGCGCACGGATTCATCTCCGTAGCGAGCCCTTGGCACGCACATTTCCCCGCTTCGTCGCATGCCGGTATCGATCCGCCAGCGCCAATGACACGCTGCACTCCCTTCTCCGGAGCACCGCGCCATGCCGATGCTTGCCCTGCTGCTGTTGCACGCGGTCCTGTCCAGCGCTGGCAGCGGCGGCCCGGATGCGGGCCAGGCGCTCCCTGCCGGGCTGACCCCGGCCAGCCCCGACGATCTCTGCCTGCAGCTGCGCCTGCGCCAGGACAGCATGCTGCGCTGGGAGCGCGGCGCAGGCGGGAAGACGCATGCCCTGGGCGTGGTCCACCAGGTCGAGGGCCACTGGCAGCTGCGTCACCGCTTCAACATGGGCGCATCGGGCGCGCACTGATCGCCAGCCGCGATTCATCATCGCCAGCACGCCCGGTGACAGCATGGTGCCCTGTCGAAAGTAAGCGCCATGAAGACCCGGATCGTTGCCCATGTACTGTTGCTGCTTGCCGTCGTGCTGCTTGCCGCCTGCTGCCCGTTCGGCAGCGAAATCCGCACCCGCCCGGTCTACGTGAACCCACAGCTGACGCCTGCCGCGTCGCGCTCGCTGGTCGCCGACTGCGATCACCAGGGCGCGCAGCTGCGCCGCCAGCTGGAGGCGGCGTATGTGGAAAACGCCCGGCAGGAATGCGCGCTGCCGCAGCCGTTCGCGGACTACCGCTTCGTCAATGCCATGGGCGAGGCCGTTTCCCCGGAGCGCGCCATCGAGGCACGCGCCGACCACGCGCAGCGCGCCTGCACTGCGGCGCAGGGAAAGGACAGCGCGCTGGCCGCGATGTGCCCGGAGTGCCGCAGCAAAGCCGAGGCGCGCGTGCAGCAGTGCCGCATGGACAAGGGCCTGGTGCGCAGCGAACGACCGGTGCGTATGTGCCGCATGATCCAGTTCTGAGGGGCGGAAGCCAGGCAACAAAAAAGCCGACCCATCGGGCCGGCTTTCCTGTTTCCACCGCTGCACCGGCAATGCCGGGAGGCAGGTGGTGGGCGGTACAGGGTTCGAACCTGTGACCCCTACCATGTCAAGGTAGTGCTCTACCGCTGAGCTAACCGCCCATCTTGTTCGTGCCGCCCGAAGGCTGGCCTTGCTACGTAAAAACCCGGCGCCAGGGCCGGGCTTTTCAGGTCACGACAGCCCCTCTGGAAGGGACTTCGTGGTGGGCGGTACAGGGTTCGAACCTGTGACCCCTACCATGTCAAGGTAGTGCTCTACCGCTGAGCTAACCGCCCGTTTTGCTTCTGCATCTCCGCGATTGCGTTGGTGCAGGCCGCGTATATTACGGATGCCGACAGGTAAGCGCAACACTTTTGTGAAGATTGCCGCGCTGCCGTGTTCAGCCGAGGCTGGCCTCCTTCAGCTGCCGGATCTGGTCGCGCACGCGGGCGGCATCTTCGAACTCCAGGTCCTTGGCGTGCTGGTACATCTGCTGCTCCAGCGCCTTGAGCCGTGTGGCCAGCTGGGCCGGCGACATCGACCGGTAATCGGCCGCATCCTCGGCAACTGCCCTGCCCTTGCCCTTGCCTTTACCCTTGCGGGACTCCTTCTCGGCGGCATCGGAGCGCGCGCCTTCCAGCACGTCCACGATCGGCCGGGCCACCGAACGCGGCACGATGCCATGCTCCTCGTTGTACTCGACCTGCTTGGCGCGGCGGCGGTCGGTCTCGTCGATCGCGGCCTGCATCGAGCGGGTGATCTTGTCCGCATACAGGATGGCCTTGCCACGGACGTTGCGGGCGGCGCGGCCGATGGTCTGGATCAGTGAACCGGTCGAACGCAGGAAACCTTCCTTGTCCGCATCCAGGATCGCCACCAGCGAGACTTCCGGCATGTCCAGGCCTTCGCGCAGCAGGTTGATGCCCACCAGCACGTCGAACTTGCCCAGGCGCAGGTCGCGGATGATCTCCACGCGCTCCACCGTGTCCACGTCCGAATGCAGGTAGCGCACGCGGATGCCATGTTCGGTCAGGTACTCGGTGAGGTTCTCGGCCATGCGCTTGGTCAGCGTGGTGACCAGCACGCGGTCACCGGCCTTGATGCGCTCGTTGGCTTCGCTCATCAGGTCGTCGACCTGGGTGCCGACCGGGCGGATCTCCACCACCGGATCGATCAGGCCGGTCGGGCGCACCACCAGCTCGGTGATGTCATCACCGGCCTCGCGGTACTCATACGGGCCCGGCGTGGCGGACACGTAGATCGCACGCGGGCAGCGCGCCTCCCATTCCTCGAAACGCAGCGGACGGTTGTCCAGCGCCGACGGCAGGCGGAAGCCGAACTCGACCAGGGTTTCCTTGCGCGAACGATCGCCCTTGAACATCGCGCCGATCTGCGGAATGGTCACGTGCGATTCGTCGATGACCAGCAGCGCGTCCGGCGGCAGGTAGTCGAACAGGGTCGGTGGCGGCTCGCCGGCATTCTTGCCGGTCAGGTGCCGCGAGTAGTTCTCGATGCCGTTGCAGAACCCGACCTCGGCCATCATCTCGATGTCGAACTGGGTGCGCTGTGCCAGGCGCTGCGCCTCGACCAGCTTGTTCTCCGCGTACAGCTGCTCCAGGCGCTCCTTCAGCTCCACCTTGATGGTCTCCACGGCGGCCAGCACGCGCTCGCGCGTGGTGGCGTAGTGGGTCTTCGGGTAGACGGTGAAGCGCTGCATGTTGCGGATCGTCTCGCCGGTGAGCGGATCGAACATCGTGATCTTTTCAACCTCGCCATCGAACAGTTCGATGCGCAGGGCCTCGCTGTCCGACTCGGCCGGGAACACATCGATCACTTCGCCACGCACGCGGAACGTACCGCGCTGCAGTTCGTACTCGTTGCGCGTGTACTGCAGCTGGGTCAGGTGGTTGATCAGGTCGCGCTGCTCGATGCGCTCGCCCTTGGACAGGATCAGGCGCAGCGACAGGTAGTCTTCCGGCGCGCCCAGGCCGTAGATGGCCGACACGGTGGCCACCACGATCGCATCCGGGCGCGACAGCAGCGTCTTGGTCGCCGCCAAACGCATCTGCTCGATGTGCTCGTTGATCGAACTGTCCTTCTCGATGAAGGTGTCCGAGGACGGCACGTAGGCTTCGGGCTGGTAGTAGTCGTAGTAGCTGACGAAGTACTCCACCGCGTTGTGCGGGAAGAACGCCTTGAATTCACCATACAGCTGCGCGGCCAGCGTCTTGTTCGGCGCCATGATCAACGTCGGCTTCTGCACGTTCTGGATGACGTTGGCGATGGTGTAGGTCTTGCCCGAACCGGTCACGCCCAGCAGCGTCTGCTTGGCGATGCCCGCTTCGAAATTATCGGTCAGCTTCGCGATCGCGTTGGGCTGGTCGCCCGCCGGTGAATACGGCGAGACGAGTTGAAAACTGTCGCTCATGGTATTGCCAGGTCCCGGGAATGATGATTATAGCGGCCGGTCTGGTGACGGCCGGTTGAGGAAACGCCCTGCACCGCGATGCGTGCTCGGCCGATGGCCGGCATGGGGAGCAGGCGTTCAGGCTGAAAGCATGAAGCCGTGCCGCTCCCTGACTCACCTGCCCCACCCCGCGCCGGGGTTCCATCTGATGGAACTGCTGCTGGTCGTCATGCTGCTGGCCGTCCTGCTCACGCTCGCATGGGGCCCCTGGCAGCGCCTGGTGGCACGCCTGCGCGCCGACACCCTGCGCGCCGAGCTCACCGGCAGCCTGGTGCTGGCGCGCTCCACGGCGGTGACCCAGCGCAGGCGGGTCACCGTCTGTGGCTCGCTCGACGGCATGTCCTGCAGCCAGGAATGGAGCCTCGGCTGGCTGGTGCGTACGGAAGACTCACCGTGGGGAGCAGCAGCACCGGGCAAGGTCGTGCATGTGCGCGACCGGCAACCGGGCGGCATCAGGGTCCAATCCAGCCAACACCGCCCTCATGTGCAGTTCCTGCCGGACGGACGCAATGCAGGCACCAACCAGTCCCTCGTGCTGTGCGTGGACGGGCGCGAGCACAGCCGTGTGGTCATCAACGTGACCGGCCGGGTACGCAGCGAGCGCCCCCGATCACCCGCCGACTGCTGAGACGGCGCCAGAGCAACAACGAAAAAAGCCGCGATTTCTCGCGGCTTTCTCGAATCTGGCGCCCGAAGTTGGACTCGAACCAACGACCCCCTGATTAACAGTCAAGTGCTCTAACCGGCTGAGCTATTCGGGCGGGGAGGCGAATTCTAGACGGTGATTGCAGGGGATGCAATACCCTCTTTACCAGCAGCCGGCGACTTTCGCCGCCGTGGGGGTCTTGCGCCCGGCCTGGTCCAGAGTCAGGGTGCCGCACTTGTCCTTGTCCTGCCCGGTCGCCGGCACTGCCTGCAGGGTGAAGGCCGATGCAGTGGCCTTCCCGTTCAACGAAATCGTGTAGCGCGACGTGCCATCACGCGGGGACTGCTCGAACGGCAGCGTCGCCCCCGCATAGGTGTTCTGCACGGTGTGGAAACGCTCCAGCTGCTGGGCGATCTCCACCAGATCGGCCTTGGCCTGGGCCCGGCGCGAACGCAGCACGTACTCGCTGTAGGACGGGATCGCAATGGCGGCAAGGATCGCCACCACCGCTACCGTGATCATCAGCTCGATGAGGGTGAAACCACGCGCCATGCGGGAAAACGAGTTGATCTTCATACGATGCTCTCTGGCAACCTCATCAGCGGATCTGGCGCCAGGACTGGCGACCACAGGGGCGCGGCATGTACATGGCATCTGCGCCCTGCGCCCGCAGCACGAAGGTACACGCTTCCGCGTCCAGCAGCTGCTGCACCGTGCAGGTTGCCTTGGTCGGATCGCACGGCGTCAGCTTGGGTACGAAGATGTTGCTGTCCTTGACTGGCGGCCCCTGGCCCGTGCTGCCGCCCTTGTTCAGAGCGACTGCACCGCAGTTGCCACTGCAGACCGACTGCCCGTTGATGCTGGTCGTCAGCCCGCTCATGGCGCCACCACCGGTCAGCAGGTTCAGTCCGTACATCCAGTTCACGCCACCGCCACTGCCACAGATGGCGGTACCGGGAACATAGGTGGTGAAGAACACTGTGCCGTTCTGGATGGTGGGGTTGCCGACGAAGCGCTCGCCTTCAATGGTGTTTCCAACCACCAGGTCGACATACCAGCCGCGCACATCGCCATAGACGAACTCGGTCCGGCTGACCGCGCGTCCGGAGTAACCCGCGTTTGCAGTGGTCGTGGTGACCGTCTGCGCCTGCAGTGCGCTGCGTCCACTTACCGCGGTCGACAGGTTGTCCCAGATGCCATAAAGGCTCTGCACCGGCGAAGAGCTGCTGACGGCATTGTCATCGGCGGCGAAGTACTGGCCGGTGCCGAAGTAGACATTGACGCCGCCGGACGGACCTCGCGTGGCCTCGATGCCACTCATGATCGGTTGCGGCTTGTTGTCGCGGACGGCAGTGAACAGCGGCGCGCCGCTCAGAGCCACCGTCCAGTTGTTGATGTTGGTGTCGGACAGATCGAACTTCCACAGGTTGCCCTGCATGTCACCGCCGTACACGGTATCGGTGATGCCATCGTTGTTCTTCAGCGCGACCGGTGCCAGGTTGATCAGGCCATTGCGGACGGCATAGCCGGAACCGGTCGGCGTGATGCGACGCAGAACCTTGCCACTGCTGATATCAACCACGAACAGGACCGCCTTGCCACTGGTCGAATTGACGCCGTTGCCGAACAGCGCCACAAAGCGCGGCTGCCCCCCTGCGGAGGTCCCGGTGGCAGGAACGACCACCGGCTTGCCCAGCACGAAGCCCAGGTCCGACTCGGTCTTGCCCGAGACTTCCCACAGAACGTTGCTGGCACCGAACGTGGTCGGGCTTCCGATGTCCAGCGCGAAGACCGAACCATTGCTGGTCCTGCCACTACTGGGCGCAACCGAGGAACCACCTCCGCCCGTCGTGCCCACCAGGACCGTCCGCCAGTTGGTGCCGTCGTAGGCGTCAGCCGAAGTCAGCGGACCGTCCACGTAGTAACGATGCCCGTACTGGGGATTGGCCAGCTCGGCGATGTGCTGCAGGGACGTGGACGGAACGAAAGCCAACTCCTCGTTGCCCGCCGACGTGGTATCTGACGCGTTGAAGCCGTGCAGCATGCCGTCGTTGGCGCCGACGTAGACCATGGTCGGCGGCCCACCCGCGGCCCGCTTGGCGGTCAGGAACGTGGCGTAGGAAGCACCCAGAGTCTTCTTCCACGTCGTCGCCGAGGTCGACCACGATGCATAGCCGAAATCGTCGCGGTTCGACACCACCTCGGTGGTCGAGTTCACGATGTCACCCAGCGGCGAGCTGCGCGTGCGGAAGCCACTGATGGCGGAGCCACGGAGATAGTTGACCAGGTCCCCCGGCGTTTTCTTGCTGTACCAGGCCGGCAGCGCGGTTGAGGAAAGACCCAGGGTCTCGACCTTGGCGTTATCCGTGGTACCCGCCAGATTGCTGGCCAGGAATTCAGCGACACTCGCGGCGGTTACCTGGCCATTGGAGTCGGTCGAGGTGGGCGTCTTCGCCATGAAGATGCGACGCGTGGACGAGGTGATCCTGCTCGACGCCTTCCACAGCTCCTTGCCGTCGACGCCGGTACTGGTGACCTCGGTTCCGATCACGTCGCCAGTCCAGTCGTTGCTGCCTGACGGCACGCGGAAGTGCGATGCCACGGTGAACGAGCCGGTACTGATTCGCGCACCCGAACCGCTGCCGCCGACCGGGGCATCGCCTTCGGCCGCACTGTCGAAGATCTCTTCCAGTGCCTGCTTCAACTTGGTCGGATTGCGGGCCAGGAAGTAATTATCCGGCACGCCCTTGACCTTGCTGTCCCATGCCTTGCCACCGGCAGGCTTGCCGTACTTGGCCGCGTACCATAGCGGGCTCTGCAGCTGCCCTGCTGCGGTAGTAGACGCTTTGTACTTGATGACGACCGGCTTCTGCCAGTTCGAAGGAAAGTTGTTCGTGTTGCTCAGCACCGAGTTGTCGGAGCCGCCGGGACGGAGGGCGAGTCGCTGCACGGTGCTTGCGGCATTGGAGCCGGTGATGGTGTAGCCGGTCAGCATCGCGTTTCCGGCGTAGGCCGAAAGATTCTCGATGCGGATCACCACCTCGTCTTCGGCGGGCGTGCTGATCAGGCCAGTGGTGTTGCAGATCGCCGCATTGTTTGCCGCGCTCACGCTCTTGCTGGTGTCTGCACGCCAGCAGATGTTGTTGATACCGCCGTTGTCCATGCAGGTCGAACCCACGCAGTAGCTCAGCATGGCAACGACGTCGTTGTCGTGGTCATTGCCCCACAGCGAATCCTCCCAGACCAGCGAGAAGCTACCGGCCTTGGCATCGGCTCGGTAGGGCCGCCCGTACACCAAGCCTCCACCCGTACTGTTGGCAGTCTTTGTGCCGATGCCGACCGCACCCAGGAAGCAGCTGCGCCA
Source organism: Stenotrophomonas cyclobalanopsidis (assembly GCF_008710035.1). Taxonomy (GTDB): domain Bacteria; phylum Pseudomonadota; class Gammaproteobacteria; order Xanthomonadales; family Xanthomonadaceae; genus Stenotrophomonas; species Stenotrophomonas cyclobalanopsidis. Next base: position 211,343 of record NZ_VYKI01000003.1, read on the forward strand.
GCCGGAGGAGGTCTGCGTGGCAGAACCGGTATTGTTCGCTTGGCACAGCGGTGCCAGACCGATCTTGCTGTTGCCCACAGCAATCTCAAACTGCGGCAGGTTCTCGGCCATGGCGACGGTGTAGGTGGTCGCGGTCAGCTTGTACGACGACGGCTTGCTCTGTACGCCGGGACGCATGTCGGTCTCGGCCGCCGCCTTGGCCAGTCCGGCGATCATGTAGCTGCCTTCCATCGACGGGATATCTGGACAGATGCCACGCGCCTTGCTCAGGCTGGTGACCGTCTGGCCCTGGCAGATGTCCTCATGGGTGTTGAGCGACGTACCCCTCGGGGTGTCACCGACGCGACCGACCATGTAAGTTTTGCCGGCGATGCCCTCCGCTACGCCGACGGCATCGGTCGCCGCCGTTGCGCTGGTCAGGTTGGTCACCGCGCCGATGTCGTCGCTGTCGAACGAAGGCAGGCCCGAGGACAGGACCAGGATGTTGCAGGTGGCGCAGTAGGAATTGCCGCCATTGGCCGGCAATCGGTAAGGGTCCTGCCAAGTGACGTTGGTCGGCAGGCCACCGAGGTCGCCGCTGTCGCCGTAGACCTTGGTGCCACCGGTCACGTAACGCAGCGCTTCGGCATACATCTCCGCCAGCGGATTGCCCCACGCACTGCACTTCTGGCCACCGGTGCCGGGGTCGGTCAGGTTGCCGTTGCCGTTCTGACCCTGACGATTGAGGATGCCGTAGGTGTTGCAGTCGGTCCAGTTGCTGTTCCAGTTCCACTGGTCGATACGGAAATTGGAGATGGTATTAATGACCCCCTCATTCCCGCTGTTCAGTGCATTGCAGAACTGGCCGGTGGACAGATTGATCTCATCACCAGTAGCACAGAACGAGGTGCCATTGCCCGCGATCTTGCCGATGTTGCGGCGCAAGACACCACCGTCGCGCGGATTGGCATAGGTACCGCTGATCAAGCCAAATCGCAGGCGACCACTTTCGCCGTAGGTCTGCAGCACGCCGGCCGGCTTGTAGCGGTCGGTGGTGCCGTCGCTGTACTTGCGGCAATAGCTCTCACGCAGCGCGGCGGTGGTCGAGCCACAGACTTCCGCGCGCACGGTGTAATCGACCGGGTTCTTGGGAATATCGGCAGCGCCGTCACCGGAACGGTTGGCATCACACTGCCGTGCAGCGGTCGACGCCCATTCGGACCAGTTGCCCGAGGCCACGCGCATCAGCGGCGCGCCGCTGGCGGAAATGGTCGCATTGCAGAATGACTGGGTACCGCTCAGCGGCGCAAAGCTACCGATGTCGCTGCCGCTGTAAACTTTCACCCAAGCATGCAGATCGTTGGGTATCTGCGCGCGCTCAATGACCGTTTTGTTCGCGTCGTCAGTGGAGCGCTGGCCGCCGTAAAGCACGCTTCGCATCACGTCGAGGCGACTCATGGTGATCCAGTTCAGGAAGTTGCCAGACCACGCACTGCTGCAGCTGTGCTTGTTGGCACCCCCGGCGGCGGCGGAGGCTTTGAACACACCGCTGGCATACGCATAGCAGAGGTTCGAGTCGAAATAGCCGCCGTACTCGAATGTATCAAGGTAGGTGGTGTCCAGCGTGCCGTCTTCGTTGAGATCGCTGTAATCGCTGTAGGCCTTGTTGAACAGCTGCTCGTCACGCGACATCACCATCATCATCAGCGGCGGCTGGCTCTGCTTGGTGTACAGCGGCTCCTGTGCGATGTCGTAGTCGCCAAGCGCTGCATGCAGCGGAATGATCAGCGCGGCCAGGCCGGCAAGAACGGCCAGCCCAGCGCCGCCTTTCAGCCAGGTTGAGGGGCGCAGGCGAAGAAAGCGTTGATCGTTGTTCATGGGATGAAGACCGTATCGATGACAGCGCTGGCGGTTGCGTCGGTGGCCTGGTCACTGGCAAGCGCGGTGACCTGGTAGATGTTTCCGGTCTCTTCGTTGCGCTTCTTGCCCACGGTGATGGTCGAGGAGGCGAAGCACTTGTCCAGGCGCCGGGTGTAGTTGGACGAGGTGGCGGTGACTGCGTTGGCCCAGGTCGCCGGATCGAAGGTGGGGCTGCACTCTTCCTGGTTGGCCAGGTACACGTTCGCGCCACTGTCCAGTGCGGTTTCAATGGTCGCTTCGGTCGCGCGCGCGCTCGATTCGGCATTCTGGAACGCCAGGTTGGTGCGCAGATAGTTGGAGGCCATGCGCTCCTGCATGCTGGTGACCTGCATGCCGGCGATACCGATCAGGGCAAGCAGGATCAGCATGATCAGCGCAACATAAAGCACGGCACCGCGCTGGCGCTGCGGAAAGGCCGGCTGGGATCGTGGCGTACGCATCATGGCCTCAATTGCCGTAAAGGCGGTTTCGCAGGGCAACGGTGGTCTGGTAGACCGCACGCATGCGCCTGTCATCGGGAGGGGTAAAGGTCACGCCCATGCCGACCAGCGCAGCGGCGCCATCGGCCTTGCGCGCGGACGCGGGGTCCGGGCTGGACATCAACAGGCCGATCTGTACCGCGCCGACACGGCGCCAGGCCAACTGCGCATCGCCGGACACCGAACCGTCCACCGTCGTCGCCGTGCCCTGGCTGTCGATGTAACCCGACGGCGACGCAGGATCCAGGCTGCGGTCCTGGCCATACAACAGCTGCATGTTGTCAACGCCCTCCACCAGCGGCTCCGGCGCACCTGCGGCAAGATCGCCGTTCGGCGTCGCACTGAAGCGCACCCGGTACAGCGAACTCTGCTTCGTATCGGCGTCATATCCGATGTAATAGACCGCACTCTCCGCCCGATACAGGTTGGCCTGGCCCACCGTGTACCCCTGCAAGAAGGTGCGCGAGCCGTTGAGCTTGACGGTGTCGAAGGTGATGCTGGCGGTACCGCTGTTGACGGCGCGGGCCTGGAACACCGTGGCCGACGTGCAGTCCGCCACGCCATACAGGCCCGGGTTGGTCATGCCGCTACGCAAGACGGAAAGGCGTGACGCATCGAAATTGAAGACCGGTCGAGTGACGTCACCGCCGACCGAGGTCACCGGCACGCCATCGGGCATCAGGTAGCGCAGCGCAACGATGTCGCTGCCGTTGACCCGGTTGGTCAACGCATCGGCAATGGCCTTCGGCAACGCAGGCGTGTAGTCGGTACCACCGGTCGACGGCGTCGCCGCGATGGTCAGCGTCTCGCCCGGCCCGGTGTTGTTGGCCTCGTAACCCTGGATGGAACGGTTGAAGTCCAGCACCGGGTTCGCGGCGCCATCCAGCGTGGAGCGCAGGGAAATCCGCGTCGGCGAGGTCTGCGCCTGGTCGTTCACGCAGCCGAAATGGCCGGCCATGCGGATCTCCCGCTGCAGGGTGTCCATGGCAAAACGGCTGTTTTCCTGCACACGCGCCAGCCCTTCAGAAAGGCGATACGCCTCGCGCGATGCGGCAAATACCTGCACGACGGCCAGCATGATGATCAGGCCGATCACCATCGAGATCATCAGTTCGATCAGCGACAGGCCGCGTGCAGCATCACGACGATGATAGGTGTTCTTCACAGTCGGGTACTCGCACTGAAAGTGGTGTCAGCGGCGTCGGCCTTCCACCGGTCATCGCCCCAGGTCACCTGCACGGTGTACAGCGTCCCGTTGCGGGTGACCTTCGCCGTGGCACCATCGCCGAGGCCCTTGCCCATGCGGCAGCGCCAGTCGGCCATGTAGGTATCCTTGGAGATCTTCGTGCCGGTCGGCGGCGAGCAGTTGCTGGTGGTCGCGGTGTAGTCGCCCAGGTAGTAGGCCGCGCCAACCCGGTTGGCACGGATCTGGTCGAGCAGCTCGTAGCTCAGGTTGGTTGCCTGGGTACGGAAGTTCGCGCTCTGAACGTAACGCACGTTCATCGTCTGCAGCAGCGCGAACCCGAGCAGTCCGAAGCCCAGCACCAAGATCGCGATCAGCACTTCGATCAGGGTAAAGCCCTGCTCTGCGCCGGGGCGCATGTTGAATCGACGGGACGATCTGGGCTTCACTTGCATGCTTCCTTCTGCAGCCGGACCTGTCCGGTAAGCGAGACGATCATCCGCCGCTGCAACGGCTGACCGCCGCAGTCGGCAGGGCGCAGGGTGATGTTGCTGACAGCGGCGGCACGACTGCGGCCGCGCTGATCAAAGGCGATGCTCAACGACTCGCCCGATGCGCCCTGCATCTGCCGTCGCGCGTCGGCGTAGCGGAGCACCGGCTCGTCCTTGTCGTAGCTTCCGTTGCCGTTGCTGTCGTTCCAGACCATCCAGCCGTCGGCCCACGTCGCCCCGTCACAGGCCGTGCCGTCCTTGGATGCACAGACCGCGCCGCCATGGGTGCCGCGGATGGCCTCGGAACGGGCCAGCGCAAGCGCGCCCATCAGTTCATTGGCCGTGGTGGCCATCCGGTTGGAGCGGATGGTGCTCTGGAAACTGGGATAGGCAATGGCGGTCAGGATTGCCAGCACGGCAATCGTGATCATCAACTCGACCAGCGTGAAGCCCTTGGACCGGCGCAGTGACATGAAACGCTCCCCAGCGTGTTGGTGGCCACGATGGCGCACCCGGTTGCCGCCGGCAAGCGGCGGCAGGATGAACGGTCAGAACGGGGGGACGGGCGTCAAAGCGTTGACACGCCCTGCCCTTCCGGCAGCCCCGGAAGGGGTCGGAGCCCCTTCGGGGGCCCGACCCCGGGCGGCCTGGCAGGCCGCCCCGGCTGGTCAGGCCAGCACCTGGTAGCAGGGCTGGTATTCGCCGGAGATCTTCATCCGGCGCTGTTCGACGAAGGCGCGCAGCAGCGCGTCCAGGGCCTGCATCATGTCGGCGTCGCCGTGGATCTGGAACGGCCCGAACTCCTCGATGCGGCGCATGCCATCTTCCTTCACGTTGCCGGCCACGATGCCGGAGAACGCCCGCCGCAGGTCGGCCGCCAGCGCATGCGGGGCGCGGCCGTGGTGCAGGTCCAGCGCGGCCATCGCCTCGTGGGTCGGCACGAACGGCTGCTGGTACTCCCACGGTATCTCGATGGACCAGTTGAAGAAGAACGAATCCTTCTGCGCCAGGCGATGCTCGCGCACCTGCTTGATGCCACTGGCCATCCTGCGGGCCACCGCCACCGGGTCACCGATGATGATCTCGTAGCGCTCGGCCGCGGCATCGCCCAGGGTCAGGCGGATGAAGCGGTCGATCTGCTCGAAATACGGCGCAGCCACGGTCGGGCCGGTCAGGATCAGCGGGAACGGCAGGTCCTTGTTCTCCTCGCGCAGCAGGATGCCGAGCAGGTACAGGATCTCTTCGGCCGTGCCGACGCCGCCGGCGAACACGATGATGCCGTGGCCGATGCGGACGAACGCCTCAAGGCGCTTCTCGATGTCCGGCATGATGACCAGGTGGTTGACGATCGGATTCGGCGACTCTGCGGCGATGATGCCCGGCTCGGTCAGGCCGATGTAGCGGGTGACCGTCTTGCGCTGCTTGGCATGGGCGATCGTGGCGCCCTTCATCGGGCCCTTCATCGCGCCCGGGCCGCAGCCGGTGCAGATGTCCAGGCCGCGCAGGCCCAGCTCGTAGCCGACCTGCTTGGTGTACAGGTACTCGTCGCGGCCGATCGAGTGGCCGCCCCAGCAGACCACCAGGTTCGGGTCGCCCGGGTTGAGGATGCGCGCGTTGCGCAGCAGGCCGAACACCGCGTTGGTGATGCCTTCCGAGGATTCCAGCTCGGCGGCGTAGGCCGGGCCCATCTCGATGGCCATGTAGGCCAGGTCGCGGACCACCGCGAACAGCAGCTCGGCCACGCCGCGGATGATCTCGCCGTCGACGAAGGCCATCGCCGGGGCGTTGACCAGGTCGATGCGCACGCCGCGATCCTGCTGCGCCACCTGGATGTCGAAATCGGGGTAGAGATCACGCGCCGCGCGCGGATCGTCCGAGGCACTGCCACTGGTCAGCACCGCCAGCGCGCAGCGGCGCAGCAGCTCGTGCATGCCGCCACCGGAGGCATCGCGCAGGCGCGCGACCTCGGCCCGCGACAGCACATCCAGCCCACCGCGCGGGTAGATCCGCGCATCCTGCACCGGCAGCGCGCGGGCTGCCTTTTCGTTCGTCGTCATATCCAACTTTTCGCTTCCTTCAAGGTTTCCGACTGTACTGCCGCCCCCTTAAAAAGCAAAACGGCCGGGAAACCCGACCGTTGGATAGGTGCTGCCCGCGTCCGCCGTTCCGGGACCGCCAGGCGGCGTAGTGCGCCGCGCACGAGGAGCGATGCTACGCCCCCGCCCGCACGCCCGCAAGGACTTTCGCCTGAACGAAAACGGCCGGGTTTCCCCGGCCGTTTCCGTGTGCAGCAGCTACGTCAGTTCATCAGAACTGGTAGCGGAAGCCCAGCTGCAGCGACCACTGCGAGACACCGACGTCGAAGCCGTCTGCGTCGTTGTTGGCCACCGTCGGCTCATCCGCGCCGCGGAAGTTGTAAACGTATTTGCCGTCCTTGATGCCCTGCAGGCTGGCGACGCGGGCATCAGCAAAGAAGCCGTAGTCGTAGATGTTGCCCCACTTCTTGTTCAGCATGTTGCCGACGTTCTGGATGTCGAGCCACACTTCCGACTTGTGGCCCTTCATGAAGCCCGGCAGCTGCTGGCTGATACGGATATCGAAGGTGTTGATCCAGCCGGTACGGAACTGGTTGGCCGGAGCGTAGCCGCCTGCGTACTTCGCCAGCTGCGGGTTGTTGGCCAGCCATTCGTAGAACGACTTCTCCATCGCCGCATCCGGAGTAAAGGTATTGCCCACCAGGTTGCCGAACAGCACTTCGCCCGGATTGGGCACGTAGAACAGGTCGTTCGCGGAACGGCCGTCACCGTTGGCGTCGTTCACGTAGACGTAGCTGTACGGACGGCCGCTGCGGCCTTCGTACACCAGGCCCACCTTGGTTTCGTAGTCGCCGAAGAACTTGTGCTTCCAGTTCAGCGCGCCCGACACGCGGTCACGGATCTGGTAGCGCGAGGTGTTCTCGGTTTCGCTGTTGGCGTTGAAGGCGTACTGGTAGCCCCAGCCCGAGCTGGCGGTGGAGCTGGTCAGCGAACCCACCTCAGTGGCGTCGGTGTAGGTGTAGCCGAGGTTCCAGGACCAGTCACTGGCATCCGACCACGGCTTGCTCAGCGACACGGTGAACTGCGAGGTGCGACCCTTGTCGGTGTTGGCGATTTCGTACACAGCGTCGTAGGCCTGATTGCGCCGGACACGTGCATCGTTGTTCGACCAGGCGTTGCCATTGCGGGAGACGGCGTAGTACAGCTCACGACCGTCCGGACCCAACTGCTGCACCGGGCCCAGGTTCAGGTTCCTGTAGTACAGCGCGTCCTTGACCTTGGTGACCAGCAGTTCAGCCGAGGCCACGATGCCATTCCACGGCAGCTCGTGGTCGAAGGCCAGGTTGGCCTTGTAGACCGACGGCATGTTGAAGTCGCTGCCGACGAAGTTGACGTTCTGACGGTTCGAACCCGCGGTGGTCGGGACTGGCTGGCTGTCCTTGTTCGGGTTGAACGGCAGCGCCGGGTTGTAGGCGTTGTTGGTATAGACCGAATTGTTGAAGCCGGTCGCCGAGTAGCTGTTGCTCAGCCACACCTGCGGGGCATCACCCTGGAACAGGCCCACGCCACCGCGCAGCTGGGTCGGGCGCTCGCTGTCGAAGGTGTAGTTGAAGCCGAAGCGCGGCTGGACCAGGAACTTGTTGCTCAGGACCTTGCTGTTGTCGTTACCGAAGAAGGCCGACGCCGCAGCGTTGTAGGCCGGGGCCGGGCTGGTGTCGGCACGGTCCGCACGCACGCCCATGGTCAGGGTCAGGTTGCTGTTGACGTACCAGGTGTCCTGCACGAACAGGGCCAGGTTGCTGTACTTGTAGTCAGCCGGAATCGAGCCCGGGGTCCGTTCCGGGTTGTAGTTGTAGGTGCTCCAGATACCGTTGGCGAAGTTGTCCAGACCGTAGAAGGTGTAAGCACCCCAGGAGCTGGCGCCGAAGTAGTTGTAGATGTCGTTGGTATCGTACGACGCACCGAACTTGACGTCGTGGTCACCCAGGGTCCAGGTGCCGGCCGCGTAATAGTTCCACGCCTTGGTCTGCAGGATATTGTTCTGCGAGTTGACTTCGGTACCGAGGTACAGCGAGTCACCAGTCGGCGCGGCCTGGGTACCCTGGAAATAGATGCGGATGCTCGGCGCGTCGGTGGACACGTTGCGGATCGCCGAGTACTCGCGGTACGAGGCCTTCAACTCGGTCGAGAAGTTGTCGGTCCAGTCGCTGAACAGCTGCGCGACGTAGCTCTCATTGGTCTTGTCGTGCTGGTACCAGTACGAGCTCAGTGAAGCCGAGCTGGTGCTCATGCCGTTGATGCGCAGCTTGCTCTGGTCGATCTTGCTGTAACGGAAGTTGGCGCGGTGATTGTCGCTGATGTTCCAATCGAGCTTCAGCGCGTACTCTTCCATCTCGGTGTCGCCATTGCTTTCCAGGCCACCGGCGTTGATACCGTAGCCCTGGGCGATCTGCTGCGCGCGGGTCACGTCGGCCAGGGTGAACTGCGGGTTGGCCTTGCCCAGCGCGGTGCCGCTCAGGTCAGCGCCCGGCGCGGCCTGCTCGAACTTCTCGTAGTTGGCGAAGAAGAACAGCTTGTCCTTGACCAGCGGACCACCCAGGGTCATGCCGTAGGTCTTTTCCTTGGTGAAGCCCTTGAACGGCTGGCCTTCCGGGTTGTCGCCGAACCAGTCGCCATCACGGTAGGTGCCGTAGACCGAACCGTGGAATTCGTTGGTACCGGACTTGGTCACCGCGTTGACGGTGGCACCGGCGGCGGCAGCGATGCTGACGTCGTAGTTGGACAGGTTGATGTCCAGCGCTTCGATGGCTTCCATCGCGACCGGCTGACGGCGGGTCGGCATGTTGTTGCCTTCCAGGCCGAAGGTGTCGCTGGCCGAGACGCCGTCGATGTTGATCGAGTTGAAGCGCGGGTTCTGGCCACCGGCCGAGATCGAGCCCGAAGCGCGGTCGATGAAGGTCACGCGCGGGTCAAGGCGCATCAGATCCTGGATGTTGCCGCCGACGGACGGCGCAACTTCGATCTGCTGCTGGCTGAGGTTGGTGCCCGAGCCCATCTTGGTGGCGCTGAACACTTCCGAGCCACCGCCGACGGCGGTGACCTGCACGGTGTCCAGATTAGTGGCAGCTGCCAGATCACCCGCCAGGGTGGCGTTGATGGTGCCGGTCTGGTTCACGCCCAGGTAGACGCCATCTTCGGTCTTGGTGCCTTCACCCGGCTTGGTGATGGTGATCGAGTACGGACCACCCACGCGCAGGCCGCGGGCGTTGTAGCGACCGGCCGCATCGGTGGTGGCACGCGAAACGGTGCCCGACTCGGTGTGGGTGATGGTGACTTCAGCGCCGGCGACGGGCTGGCCCGCGCGGGAGATCACCTGGCCGCCGACACCGGCAGAGGTGCTCTGGGCGAAGGCGGGGGCGGCGGCAAGTGCAGCCACGAGACCAAGGGTAAGCTTGGACATCCGGAGTGGGTGGGTCATTTTTCGGTAGCCTCGATGCGAGTTGGCGATGGCGGAAAAAAAGCGCATCCAACCAGCCTTGCGGGCGGCTGACTGGATATTTATCTGGGGTTCCCTACCGTGAACGGCAGCTGCCGCAACGGTTAACACTAGATTAACACGCTACGCCTGCAATGTGACGGTTGTGCGACAAACGGCACGGGATCGCAACCCGATCGTGACGGAACCTTCATTCCGTCTTATCGTCCAGTTAACCGGCGGCGGCAGTGTAACTCGCGTCAAGTACCTGCCCGCGCCACGGGACGCCAGCCGTCGAAAGCAGCGCTACGGACGCAGCGGCGGCCTTTTCCGGGCCTTGGGCAGCAGGATCCTGGTCAACTGAATAGGCGCGGGCGCGCAGTGCGGTGCGAAGCGGGCCCGGATACAGGCCACTGACCCGGACGGGAGTACGGCCCAATTCATCGTGCAGGCTGGCGATCAGCCCACGCAGCCCGTGCTGGGCCACCCCATATCCGCCCCAGTAGGCCTGCCCCACCCTTTCCGGGGCATCGACAGCGAACACCATCGCCGCATCTTCGCGCTGCTTCAGCAGCGGCAGGCAGGCCTGGGCGAGCCACGCGGGCGCGGTCAGGGTGACGTGCACGGCGCGGGCAAAACTGGCCGGGTCGGCCAGCTCGAAGGGGGTCAGGCCGGGGAAATGCGCGGCACAGACCAGCAGGCCATCCAGCCGCCCCAGCTCACGCTGCAGGGCCTGGGCCAGTTCGGCATAGTCGTCGGGGCCGGCACCTTCCAGATCCAGCGGATACAACAGGGGCTCCGGGCCCACGGCCTGCACCTGGGCATAGACCCGGTCCAGCCGCCGCGGCTTGCGGCCCATCAGCACCACGGTGGCCCCGGCTTCGGCGGCCGCAACGGCCGCGGCACTGCCCAGCCCGCCACCGGCACCGGCGATGAGGACCACGCGATCCTGCAAGGGACGGCCATCGAGCGCCGCAGCGGTCGCCGACGTCGATGGCCAGGCACTCATCCCTGGCTGGCCTCTTCGACAATGCGCTTGAGCTCGCCGGCTTCGAACAGCTCCATGACGATGTCACAGCCGCCGATCAGCTCCCCGTTGATGAACAGCTGCGGGAACGTCGGCAGGTTGGAGAAGCGCGGCAGGTTGGCGCGGATCTCCGGCTCCTCCAGCACGTTGACCGTACGCAGGGCGACGGCACCGGCGGCCATCAACGCCTGCACGGCACGGCTGGAAAAGCCGCACATCGGGTATTGCGGGGTGCCCTTCATGAACAGCACGAGCGGGTAACGATCCACCTCGGCCTGGATTTGCTGCATTACCGCCACACCTCACTCCTTGCTTCGCCGGACAAACCGACCGCAGTGGTCGGCTAGACTGCCCACGGTAGCCGCCATTGTAAGCCGATGGAACCGGCTGCCGCCGTCCCCTGGCCACGAACCTGTCCATGCCCGTCGAATTCCCTGCCCTGCCCTACCTTTCCGGCTCCCTGCAGCCGCACCTGTCCGCGCAGAGCGTGGAACTGCACCACGGCCGCCATCATCGCGCCTACGTGGATGCGGTCAATGCCGCCATTGTCGGCACCGAATGGGAAGAAGCGCCGCTGGAGGAGATTGTCCGCCAGGCCCAAGGCACGCTGTTCGATGCGGCCGCCCAGGCCTGGAACCATGGTTTCTACTGGCAGTGCCTGCGCCCGCGGGGCGGCGGCGAGCCGCAGGGCCGGCTGGGTGAGCTCATCAAGCGCCAGTTCGGCGATGGCCAGCGCCTGCGCGAGGAGTTCAACCGCGCCGCGCTGGGGCTGTTCGGCTCGGGCTGGGTCTGGCTGGTGCAGCATCCCGGCGGCCAGCTCGGCATCCAGGCCACCCGCAACGCGGGCACGCCGCTGACTGGCGACAGCACCCCGCTGCTGTGCTGCGATGTGTGGGAACACGCGTATTACACCGACTACCAGAATGAGCGCGCGCGCTATCTGGAAGGGTTCTGGCAGCTGGTCAACTGGGAATTCGCCGAGAGCCAGCTGCGCTGAGGGGGCTGGCATCCGCCGGGCATGGCCCGGCGCTACCGGCTTCGCGATGCTCTGGTAGATCCCACCTTGGTGGGCATTGACGGCCAGCGGCCGGCACTACCGGCGATCAGCGGTTGCGCAGCGCGTGCACCGCTGGCGCCACCTGGTCCTGGCGGTCCAGCTCCAGGCCGACCTGCAGCAGTGCATCGGCCAGCGCATCGGCATCATCGTCACGCAGCGTGGCGTGGCCGACCTTGCGGCCGTCGCGCGGCTGCTTGCCATAGTCATGCCAATGGCCACTGGCCTGGCCCAGCACCGGCGCCGGATCGGGCATCGCGCCCAGCCAGTTCAGCATGCAGGCATGGCCGAGCATGCGGGTACTGCCCAGCGGCAGGCCCAGCACGGCGCGCAGGTGGTTCTCGAACTGCGAGGTCTCGCTGCCCTCGATGGTCCAGTGACCGGAGTTGTGCACGCGCGGTGCCATCTCGTTGGCCAGCAACTCGCCATCGCGGCAGAACAGCTCCAGCGCGAACACACCCACGTAGCCCAGGTGCTCGGCCACGCGGCGCGCGTAACCAATCGCCGCTTCATGCTCGGCATCGGCCAGCACGGCCGGGGCCACGCTGGCCGACAGCACGCCATCGACATGCCAGTTGCCGGTGACCGGCCACGCCCGGAAGCTGCCATCACGGCCGCGCACGGCGACCACACTCACTTCGCGCTGGAAGGCGACGAAGCCTTCCAGGATCAGGCCGGTGCGCTCGACCTGGGCGCCAAGTGCGTCCCATGCGGCGTCGATGTCGGCCTCGCTGCGCAGGCGGAACTGGCCCTTGCCGTCATAACCCAGGCGACGAGTCTTGAGGATGCACGGCAGGCCGAATTCGGTGGCCTTGGCGGCCAGCTCGTCCCGGCTGCGGATATCGGCGAAGGCCGGCAGCGGAATGCCCAGCTGCTGGAACAGGGTCTTTTCGCTCAGCCGGTCCTGCGCGACGGCCAGCGCCGACGGCGGCGGGTAGACCGGCACCTGGTCGGCGAGCCACTGCGCACTGTCGGCCGGCACGTTCTCGAAATCGAAGGTCACCACGTCGACCTTGGCGGCAAACTCGGCCAGGGCCTTGCGATCATCGAACGCGGCCACGGTGAGCGGCGCCAGCGGGCCGCTGCAGGCGTCGGCCGCCGGATCGTACAGCTCGAAGCGCAGCCCCAGCGGCGCACCGGCCAGGACCATCATGCGGGCGAGCTGTCCGCCGCCCAGGATGCCGACGGTCAGGCTCATTGGCGCGGATCGTCGTGGGCCATGACATCTTCGGTCTGGCGGGTGCGGAAGGCCCCCAGCGCCTCGCCGATGGCCGGCTGGTCGCTGGCCAGCATCGCCGCGGCAAACAGCGCCGCGTTGGATGCACCGGCATTGCCGATGGCGAAGGTGGCGACCGGAATGCCGGCCGGCATCTGCACGATCGACAGCAGCGAATCCATGCCGTTGAGGGCCTTGGACTGCACCGGCACGCCCAGCACCGGCACGGCGGTCTTGGCGGCGATCATGCCCGGCAGGTGCGCGGCCCCGCCGGCACCGGCAATGATCGCGCGCAGGCCGCGCGGGCCCGCCTCTTCTGCGTAGCTGAACAATACGTCCGGGGTGCGGTGGGCGGAGACCACCTTCACTTCGAACGGAACACCCAGGGCTTCAAGCTTCTGGGCGGCGTGCTGCATGGTTTCCCAGTCGGAGCGGGAACCCATGACAATGCCGACAAGCGGCGCGATCGGGTTGGGGGTCATTGGCCGTCACCTGCCTTAAAGACGTATTCTAGCCGTCTTCCACGCAAGACGAAGAACCATGGATCGCAAGCTGCTTGACCTGCTGGTGTCGCCGGACACCCGCCAGCCCCTGTCCCTGCTGGATGGCAAGGGCCTGGAAGCCCTCAACAAGGCCATTTCCGCCGGCTCGGTGAGCAAGGCCGATGGCAACCCGCTGGCCCAGCCGCTGCGCGAAGCGCTGGTCACCCGCGACCGCAAGCAGGTGTTCCGGGTCGACGACGGCATTCCGGTGCTGCTGGCCGAAGAGGCCATCCCGACCGCGCAGATCGTCGACTTCCCCGCCGCATGACCGCCCTGCCGACGCCGGATGCGGCCCTCGTCGCGGCCGATGTCGCCCGCGCGTTGGCCGAGGACCTGGGCAGCGGTGACGTCACCGCCGCCCTGCTGCCCGACCAGGCCGACAGCGCCTACCTGCTGTGCAAGCAGGACGATGCGGTGATCGCCGGCCGCCCCTGGTTCGACGCCACCCATCGGGCGCTCGACCCGGACGTCCGCATCGAATGGCGCGTGGCCGAGGGCGACTGCGTCGCCGCCGGCACCGTGCTGGCCCTGCTGCACGGGCGCAGCCGCAGCCTGGTCAGCGCCGAGCGCACCTCGCTGAATTTCCTGCAGACCCTGTCCGGCACCGCCACCACCACCGCCCGCTACGTGGCCGCCGTGGCCGGCACCGGCACGCGCATCCTCGATACCCGCAAGACCCTGCCCGGCCTGCGCCTGGCGCAGAAGTACGCGGTGCGCTGCGGCGGCGGTGACAACCACCGCTTCGGCCTGTACGACACGGTGATGCTGAAGGAAAACCACATCCGCGCCGCCGGCTCGCTGCCCGCTGCCGTGGCTGCCGCGCGCCAGCAATGGCCGTCGTTGCCGCTGGTGGTGGAGGTGGAAGACCTGGGCCAGCTGCAGCAGGCGCTGGATGCCGGCTGCGAGCGCATCCTGCTGGACGACTTCGATGCCGCACTGCGCCGCGAGGCCGTGCGCATTACCGCTGGGCGCATTCCGCTGGAAGTCTCCGGCAGTGTCGGCCTGGAGGGATTGCGGGCGATTGCCGAGGACGGCGTGGACTGCATTTCCATCGGCGGCCTGACCAAGCACGTGCAGGCCATTGACCTGTCGCTGAAGCTGGGGCCGCCGCCGGGCTGAGGGTGAATCCGGGTGCCACCGCTTCGCTCGCCGGGCATGGCCCGGCGCTACCGCCACCATCATTAATCGGGTAGCGCCGGGCCATGCCCGGCGGACGTGCCAGTTCCACCCTGCGTTCACGACGGCACTGCGACGCTGCGGCCATCCCCCACAGGAGCCGCGCATGCGCCGGATGTTGTTGCCTGCCTGCCTGCTGCTGGCCGCCGCGCCGCTGTCAGCCGCCGCCGCCGAAGCCTGCGACGTGCCACCCCGCTTCGGACTCAGTCCGCTGGCGATCTCCATCCGCAATGCCGCCTGCAACGAACACCGGCTCTGGTACCGCCCCTTCATCGACCGCGAGGGGCGCGCGGCCAGCCTCAGCGTCACCGAAGCGGAGAACGAGAACCTGGCCGACAACGGCCTGATCGCCTGGCAGCGCGTGGCCAGCTACTGGCGCGACAGCGGCACGCTCAATGCGATGGGCAGCATTCCCGGCGCCAGCAGCTGCCTGGCGCCGCAGGGCACGCGCTACACCGACAACGACTGCCGCGCGTTCCTGGTCGACAACCCGTGGTCGGCCGCGTTCATTTCCTGGGTGATGACCCGCGCAGGCGTGCCGAGCTTCACCACTTCGCCGCGGCATATCGACTACATCCGCGCCGCCTACCAGGCGGGGCCTTCCGGCGTGCCGTACCGGCTGGTGGATCCGGCCACGGCCAAGCCGGCACCGGGCGACCTGCTGTGCTTCCTGCGCGACCGCAGCAGCACGCTGAGCTACAGCGGGCTGGTGAAGGCGCTGGGCAACGGCTCGGTCGGCCACTGGAAATCGCATTGCGAAGTCGTGGTGGCGGCCAACCTCGGCGGGGACCAGACCCTGTACCTGGTGGGCGGCAACGTGATGAACACCGTGGCCATGCGCCTGCTGCAGCTGGACCGCACCGGCCTGATCCAGCTGCCGCCCGCACGCGATCGCAGCAACACCGGCATCGACCCCAGCTGCACGCCCGGCCGCGAGGACGAATGCAGTTTCAACCGGCAGGACTGGGCGGCACTGCTGCAACTGACGGCCCCAGCATCGCGGGTGGCACCGCCCCCGGTGGCACCACCTGCGGACGGACAATGAGCGGGGTGGCTTGATCCGCTGCGCGTTCGCCGCCATCTTTGCGGGATCGACCCTGCACGCGTGATGCCATGCCTACCCTGTTGTTTCTGCTGATTGCCGGCGGCATCGTCTACTTCTTCTGGAATGCCGCGCGCTCGGCCGCCGAGCGTGCCATCGAACTCGGCCGCAATGCCTGCCGCGCCGCCGACGTGCAGTGGCTGGACCAGGCAGTGCACGCCACCGGCATGCGCCTGTCACGCGGCGAGGATGGGCGGCTCGGCTTCGAGCGCACCTTCAAGTTCGAGTATTCCTACGACGGCATCGATCGCCACGTCGGCCGCATGGTGCTGCGCGGCGACCAGCTGGTGTCGTTCACCGGCCCGGGTGCGGCGCGGATCAGCCAGATCCGCGCGGATGTGGAAGACGCAGAGGACGTCTGAACCCGGTAGCGCCGGGCAGAAGCGTGCCGACCAACGGTCGGCACCCACCGGTTGCTTGATGGAGTGCCGACCAACGGTCGGCACCTACCCGTTATTTGACAACGCGCAGCGTCGGGCGGCCCTTCGGCGGCGGCGTGGTCGGCGGCCGGTCGTCCGGCGGCGTGTCATCCGACGGGGTCTCGCCTTCGTGCAGCAGCTCGTCGCTGGTCGGTGCCGGTTCGGTGCCCGGGATATCGTCCGGCAGCGCCATGCCCTGCCCGGTCTCGCGCGCGTACACGGCCAGCACCGCACTGATCGGCACCTGCACCGGATAGCTGGTACCTGAGAAGCGGGCCGAGAAGCTCACCATCTCGTTGTTGATCATCAGCTGCACCACGGCGCGCTCGGCGATGTTGAGCACCACGCGGCCATCGTTCACCGCCGCAGGCGGAACCTGGACGCCGGGAACGCCGGCGTCGACCAGGATGTGCGGGGTCAGCTGGTTGTCGTTGATCCATTCCACCAGCGCCCGCAGCAGGTACGGGCGGTGGCTGGTCATGTGGAAGAAGTCGTCGGTCATGCGTGAAGTGTACGCGCCCGACGCCCCTGCCGGGGTGGATCGCCTGCACGCCGGTAGGCATGCAGACGGAATGCGCCCGCCGGACTCAGCCCGGCAGGTCGCGCAGCTTCTTTTCCTGGTCGGTCAGGCTGCGGACGAAACCGGGGTGACGGAAGATGCGGTTGCCGTAATCCTCGATGGCCTTGCCATCCTTGGGCAGCGGTACGTCCAGCGACTGCAGGCGCCAGATGATCGGCGCCATCGCGCAGTCAGCCAGGCTCATTTCCGGGTTGAGGAAGAACTTGCTGGCCTTGAACAGCGGCAGCGAGGCGGTCAGCAGTTCCTTCAGCCTTTTGCGGCCGGCTTCGGCCTGGGTCTTGTTGCCCAGCTGGATGGCCTGCACCTGCGGCACCCAGTCGTGTTCGATGCGCAGCATGGCCAGGCGGATGCGCGCACGCGAAAGCGGATCGACCGGCATCAGCGGCGGATGCGGGTAGCGCTCGTCGAGGTACTCGCTGACCACCGAGGCGGCGTACAGCACCAGCTCGCGCTCGACCAGGGTCGGCACCGAGTGGTAGGGATTGAGGTCGATCAGATCTTCAGGCGGGTTCTGCGGGTCGACAGGAACAGCGTCATAGCTGACCCCTTTGGCCGCCAGGACCAGGCGGACCCGGTGGCACAGGACATCATCGTTCGAGGAAAACAGCGTCAGTGTATTGCGCATGCGTACGCTCGCCGCCATCAAAGGCTCTCCCACGACAGGAGACCGCCTGCCGCATCGGCGCCGCCAGCACCGTGCTGGCGGTCGACTCCTCCCCGAGTGTGCAACCGAGCATCACAAAAGCCAATAGGCTTTGCGTCGTGCTGGCAGCAGAATCAGTGCACGTCCTTCCAGTATTCCTTCTTCAGCAGGTACAGCAGGAAGGTCAGCAGGGCCAGGAACAGGATCACCCACACGCCCAGCTGCTGGCGTTTCAGGGCGGCCGGTTCACCGGCGTACTCAAGGAAGTTGGTGATATCCCTCACGGCCTGGTCGTACTGCCCGGCATCAACGTTGCCCGGCGTTTCCAGGCGTAGTCCGGTGACCGGCGGATCCATGCCCGGCGCCTCGGCCTTGCCATGCACCGCGTGCTGCAGGCCCTGCATCTCCCACAGCGGATTGGGCATGGATGCGTTGGCGAACAGGGCGTTGTTCCAGCCCAGCGGCCGGCTGCTGTCCAGGTAGAACGACTTGAGATAGGTGTAGACCCAGTCGCTGCCGCGCACCCGCGAGATCAGGCTGAGGTCCGGCGGCATCTTGCCGAACCACTTTTCCGACTGTTCCTTGGGCATCGCCACCGGGAT
Source organism: Stenotrophomonas cyclobalanopsidis (assembly GCF_008710035.1). Taxonomy (GTDB): domain Bacteria; phylum Pseudomonadota; class Gammaproteobacteria; order Xanthomonadales; family Xanthomonadaceae; genus Stenotrophomonas; species Stenotrophomonas cyclobalanopsidis. The sequence continues at coordinate 229,267 of NZ_VYKI01000003.1, forward strand.
CGGGTCGCCGATCGCCGAGCCGGTGAAGTTGAGGTTGGCCATTACCTCTTCCTCGCTCAGGCCCAGGTCCTGCGCCAGGCGCGAATAGCGCAGGTACTTCAGCGCGTGGCAGCCGGAACAGTAGTTCATGTACAGCTGCGCGCCGCGCTGCAGCGATGCGCGGTCACCGAGGTCGTTGCCGGCCTGCAGCAGCTTGGTGCCACCTTCGGCGGCGGAGGCCAGGAAACTGCCCAGCATCAGGGTGGCCGTCAGGGCCAGCCGGACCATCCAGCGATCAGTCATGGGTGGTCACCCTCTCCGGTACCGGCTTGGTCCTGTCCAACCTTGTCCATACCGGCATGGTGATGAAGAACGCGAAGTACAGGAAGGTCAGCACCCGCCCGACGTAGGTTTCATGCGCATCGGTACCGGGGCCGGAGCCGATCACGCCCAGCCAGACGAAGCACACGGCGAACACGCCCAGCAGCACCTTCGAGAACACGCCGCGGTAGCGGTAGGACTTGACCTTCGCACGGTCCAGCCACGGCACCAGGAACAGGATCGCGATGGCCGAGAACATCACCAGCACGCCGCCCAGCTTGTTGGGCACCACGCGCAACATCGCGTAGTACGGCGTGTAGTACCAGACCGGCTTGATGTGCTCGGGCGTCACCAAGCGGTTGGCCTCGGTGAAGTTGTCGTGTTCCAGGAACAGGCCACCGAAGGCCGGTGCGAAGAAGATGATGAAGGCGGCGATGATCAGCAGGAAGCCGGCGCCGACGCCATCCTTGAGCGTGTAGTACGGATGGAAGGGAATGCCGTCGGCCGGTGCGTTCGGCGACCAGCGGTTGCCCTTGGGCCCCTTCTTGATCTCAACGCCGTCGGGGTTGTTGGAGCCCACTTCGTGCAGCGCGCCCAGGTGCAGCACCACCAGCAGCAGCAGCACCAGCGGCAGGGCGATGACGTGCAGCGCGAAGAAGCGGTTGAGCGTGGCGTCACTGGGCAGGTAGTCGCCCATGATCCACTCGGTCAGGCCGTTGCCGATGACCGGTATGGCACCGAACAGCGAGATGATGACCTTCGCGCCCCAGAACGACATCTGGCCCCACGGCAGCACGTAACCCATGAAGGCTTCGGCCATCAGCACCAGGTAGATCAGCATGCCGAGGATCCACACCAGCTCGCGCGGTTTCTGGTAACTGCCGTAAAGCAGCCCGCGGAACATGTGCAGGTAGACCACGATGAAGAACAGCGAGGCCCCGGTGGAGTGCATGTAGCGGATGAGCCAGCCCCACTCCACGTCCCGCATGATGTATTCGATGGAACCGAACGCCTCGGCGGCGTTGGTCTTGTAGTGCATCGTCAGGAAGATGCCGGTGACGATCTGGTTGACCAGCACCAGCAGCGCCAGGGAACCGAAGTAGTACCAGATGTTGAAGTTCTTCGGCGCGTAGTACTCGCTGACATGCTTGCGGTAGACCGGCATCAGCCCCGGCGCGCGGGCGTTGACCCAGTCGGCCACGCCGCTGGCGGTACGGGCGAGGATATTGGCCATCAGGCTGCCCCCTGCGGATCGACACCGATGATGATGGTGTTGTCGTCCTGGTAATGGTGCGCGGGCACCTTCAGGTTGATCGGCGCCGGCACGTCCTTGAAGACGCGGCCGGACATGTCGAAGCGCGACTTGTGGCAGGGGCAGAAGTAGCCGCCCTTCCACTGTGGGTCGTAGGGCTCGGGCCGGATCTCGGCGACCATTTCAGGCGAACAGCCCAGGTGCGTGCACAGGCCGACCAGCACGGAGATGTCCGGCTTGATCGAACGCAGCTCGGGGTTCTGCTTGAGCACGTAGTCCGGCTGCTGGTCCTTCTCGCCGGACTCGGGATCCTTGAGACGGCCATCCAGCCCATGCAGCGCATCGAGGATCGCCTTGGACCGTTTGACGATCCAGATCGGCTGGCCACGCCATTCCACGATCAGGCGTTGGCCTTCCTGCAGGGCGCTGATGTCGGCCACCACCGGTGCGCCGGCAAGCTTGGCGCGGGCACTGGGGTTCCAGGATTTGATGAAAGGAACTGCGGTGAATCCGACGCCGACGGCGCCCACCACGGCTGTGGTGGCAGAAAGAAAACGCCGACGTCCGGTGTTGACTGGATCGTGTACCCCATCGTTGGCCATCCGGCACTCCGATATTGATTAGGTAGCTTTAAGGCTGCCAGCGGATCCGGTGGGGGCCAGAGCCGCATTGAATCATGGGCGAGTGTAGCGGAACCGTCGCGCGCCACACAACGCATTGCAACAATCTTTTGAAGGCGTGCCGACTGACAGTCGGCACCTACTGCTTGCTCAATTCCGTGCGGTAGCGGTCGGCCAGCTGGCCGACGCGGCGCACGTAGTACTGGGTTTCACTGTACGGCGGGACGCCACCGTGGCGGTCGACCGCGCCTTCGCCGGCGTTGTAGCCCGCTGCGGCCAAGGTCAGATCGCCATTGAAGCGCTTCAGCAACCACGCAAGATACTGCACGCCGCCACGGATGTTCTGGCTGGCGTCGTAGGAATCGCTGACCCCGAAGCGTGCGGCGGTCGGTGGCATCAGCTGCATCAGGCCCTGCGCGCCGGCGCGGCTGAGCGCGGTCGGGTTGTAGGCCGACTCGGCATGGATGATCGCGCGCACGATCGCTTCTTCCACGCCGAACTCACGCGCGGCCGAGGCGATCTCGGTCTGGAACGAGGTGGTGTTGAGGCGCACGCTGCCGAAGTCGACGCGCGGGTTGACCCCGCAGGCGTAGCAGCGCTCCATGAAACTGTAGCGGATGGTGCGCACCGGGCCGAGGTTGGCGACCTGGGTCGGGCGCGCACTGGTGTAGTGGCGCACGCCATCCTGCATGTACGAATAGACCTGGCCGCTGACCATGCGGCCGCCGCGCGGCGTGGTCGCCGGCTTGGCTGCAGGGGTGGCGGCGACGGCCGGGCTGGCGGCACTGGCGGCCACGGCCACCGGGTTGCGCTCGGCGCTGGCCACCTGGGTGGCGGTGGGAGTGGTGCTGGCGGCCTGCACCGGCGCAGCGGCCGGTACGGCGCGCGGCGTGGCGGGACGGCGGGTATCGCGGCTGTAACTGATGCTGCTGCAGCGCGCGCCGGGCACGCGTTTGCTGACATAACTGGTGACGCCGTCGGCACCCTGGCACTTGAACAGGGTGCCGGCGCTGGCCGGCGCAGCGGTCAGCGCAGCGATGATGATCGCCGTTGTCCCCAGTATCCCCTTCATGGCGGCGAGTGTCCCAGCTTCGCCCTGCCTTGCCAAGCCGCCCCGCTCAGTCCGCGACCGCCGGCACAGCCAGCAGCTGGCCCAGCCCAGCCAGGCGCTGTGCCAGTTCGTCGCACAGTTCCGGCGGCGAGGTCCACAGGGCCAGTGGCAGCCGGTCCAGGCTGAGGATCTGAGCCAGCATCATGCCGCAGCTCTCCGCGCCCATGCGCAGCAGGCAATGGTCGGGGCCCTCGGGCTCCAGCACTCCGCACCAGGGCGGAATGCGACCCTCCAGCTCGGCCAGGCTGCCGGCCAGGCGCAGGGTGGCCTGCAGGGTAAAAGGCGCCTGGCTGACGGCCTGCCGCACCATCACGTCGGGCGGCGCCGGGGTGCGCCGGTGCAGGCCGGGCCCGGGCTGCAGCTGCACCGCGCCCATCCGGTCCACGCGCAGGGTGCGCCAGTCCTCGCGGACCAGATCCCAAGCCAGCAGGTACCAGCGACGGCCGTAGTTGACCAGGTGCTGGGCCTCGACCTGGCGCTGGGTCAGCACGTCCTGCGCGCTGCGGTAGTCAAAGGACAGCCGTGCGGCCTGCCGGCAGTGCTGGGCCAGGCGGCCGAGCAGGCGCGCATCGGTGGCCGGCAGGTCGGACAGGGTGGCGGTGGCCGCATGCACCTCGCCGGCCTGCTGCCGACGCCGGGTCGGCACCAGCGGGTCGAGCTTGGACAGCAGGCCGCGGGCGGTCTCGTCGATGCCGGACAGGGTGGCCGAGGCGGCCCGCAGGGCAATGGCCAGGGTGGTCGCCTCCTCCTCGTCCAGCAGCATCGGCAGCACCGGCGCGCCGGTACCGAGCCGGTAGCCGCCACCTACCCCGGCCGAGGCCTGCACCGGGTAGCCGAGCTCGCGCAGGCGTTCGATGTCGCGGCGGATGCTGCGCCGGTCCACGCCCATGCGCTCGGCCAGCTCGGCGCCGGACCAGTGCCGGCGGGCCTGCAGAAGCGAGATCAGGCGCAGCAGTCGATGGGCGGTATGGCGCATGAGGAATCGAGGACAGAAGTCGTCCGCGATTGTGCCCCAGCATGGCGTCCCGCTTCACCACCCACCGCACGGAGCCCTGCCATGTCTGCACGCCAGATCACCCTCTACCACGCCGCCCGTTCACGCTCGAGCGGTGCCGTCGCCCTGCTCGAGGCACTCGGCGCCGACTACCGGCTGCAGGTGCTCGACCTGAAGGCCGGCGCCAACCTGGCCCCGGCCTACCTGGCCATCAACCCGATGGGCAAGGTGCCGGCGATCATCCACAACGGCGCGCTGGTGACCGAACAGGTGGCCATCTACCTGTACCTGGCCGACCTGTACCCGGAAGCCGGGCTGGCGCCGCCGATCGGCGATGCGCAGCGCGGCCCCTACCTGCGCTGGATGGCCTTCTACGGCGCCTGCTTCGAGCCGGCGATGACCGACAAGGCCCTGCACCGCGAGCCGCCGCCGCGGATGATGTCGCCCTACAACGATGCCGAGACCGTGCTGCAGGTGATCGAAGCGCAGCTGGCGCAGGGTCCGTACCTGCTGGGCGAGGCCCTGAGCGCGGCGGACATCCTGTGGGGCAATGCGCTGGGCTGGATGCGCGAGTTCGGGCTGGTGCAGCCGGCCCCGGCCACCGCGGCCTACATCGACCGGATGGGCACGCTGGCCGCGTTCGACCGCTCGCGGCAGATCGACGCGGAGCTGGTGGCGGCGTAAGAGCAGCCGAGCGTGGGCTCGGCTCTACAGCGGCGCGGCGGGCGGCGTGGGATGCGGGTAGCGCGGGGCCACGCCCCGCGAGCGCGCAGCGCGGCGGGCGGCGTGGGATGCGGATAGCGCGGGGCCATGCCCCGCGAGCGCGCAGCGCGGCGGGCGGCGTGGGATGCGGGTAGCGCGGGGCCATGCCCCGCGAGCGCGCAGCGCGGCGGGCAGAGTGGGATGCGGGTAGCGCGGGGCCATGCCCCGCGAGCGCGCAGCGCGGCGGGCAGAGTGGGATGCGGGTAG
>NZ_VYKI01000030.1:0-26351 GCF_008710035.1 Stenotrophomonas cyclobalanopsidis
GGTGGGTCCGGTTGAGGGGGACGCTGCAAGTACGTCCCTGTAAGCTCGGTCGCCGCATCCATGCGGCTCACGCCCCCTCAACCGGACCCACCCCGCCTTCGACAGTTTCCTGCGAGCTGTCGGAACGGCACGCTGTTCTGGTGGGTGTCGACCTTGGTCGACACGGATGCATTCTCGGTATCTGAAAAAACTTCGTGTCGACCAAGGTCGACACCTACCAAAAGCCGCACGTCCGGTAGATCCACGCCATGCGTGGATGATTGATCTGGTATCCGACAGATGTGCCGACCAACGGTCGGCACCCACCAACGGCCCCGTGAACCTGCCGAAGGTGGGGCGGGGGGGGGGGGGGGGGGGGGGGGGGGGGGGGCGCGCCCCCCCCCCCCCCCCCCCCGCCACCGCACGGAATGCCGCTCATGATCTTGAGGTTGCCGGCCAGCGGCCGGCACTGCCAGCGGGTGCAGGGCTGCAAGCCCTGCTGCAAAAACCCCTACTTCTTGCGCTCGCGGGTGGGGAACGGTTCCATCGCGCGGAAGCGGTTGCTGTACTCATCGGTCAACGTCCGCGCTTCCTGCCCGTTGCGCACGATCGTCGGGGTCAGCAGAACGATCACTTCCGAACGCTTGTTCAACCGTGCCTTGCTGCCGAACAGACCACCCACGATCGGCAGACGGCTCAGCCCCGGCACCCCCTTGGAGCTGTCTTCATCGGAATTGGTGATCAGGCCCGCCAGCATGATTGTGTCGCCGCTCTGCAGGGCCGCCTCGGTGGAAATCTTGCGGGTGTTGATCGGCGGGTTGCAGGTGGTCTTGGTCGGGTCGCAGCCGGTCGGCACGGCGCCGGCCGAGCTGACTTCCTGCACGATGTCCAGGAACACCACGCCATCACGGGTGATGCGAGGGCGCACCTTGAGGATCACGCCCGTGTCCAGATACTGCACGGTGCTATAGGTGCTGTCGCTGACGCCGGTGTTGACCGACACCGAGTTGATCGGAATCTTGGTGCCGACGTTGAGCTGGGCCTCGGCGTTGTTGCGCACGAAGATGGAGGGGGTCTGCAGGAGGCGCAGGTTGGTCACCTGGTCCAGCGCGCTGACCACCGCGGCAGCATTCTTGCCGAGGAAGGTCCAGCCGGTCTCGCTGCCGGTGATGGCGCCGGCGAAGCTGCCCCAGATGTTGCGACCCAGCGCGCTGGGCAGGGTGGCGCCTCCAGTGGAGCCGGTGAAGTCCTGGCCCTGCACGGCATTTTCGAAGAACCAGTTGACGCCGTACTTCAGGTCGCCGTTCAGATCGACTTCGGCCACCTGCGCTTCGATATGCACCTGCAGCGGCATCACGTCCAGCTTCTCGATCACCTCGCGGATCGAGCGCCAGGCCTGCGGGGTGGCGCGCACCAGCAGTGCATTGGTTTCTTCCACCGCCGAGACGCCGACGGTGTCACCTTCCACATCAAGGCTGACGCTGATGTTGCCTTCCTGCCGCTGCGGCAGGTTCATCGTGCTGGCCATGCCGCCGTTGGCACTGGACGAGGTGCCGGTACCGTTGGTGTTGTTGCTGCCATCGCTGCTGTTGCTGAAGGTGTCGCCACCCCGGCTGTCCAGCTGCATCGGCGTCGCACCCGGTGCCAGCCCGGCGCTGGAGCCCCGGTTGTTGCGGCTGTTGCTGCTGGCGAAGGCTTCGGACAGGCGCTGGGCCAGGTCGCGTGCCTTGATGTAACGCAGCTCGTAGGAGAACAGGCGCGCACTGCCACCGGCGGTGTCGATGCGGTCCAGCCACTGCTGGATCTGGTCCAGGTAGCGCACCTGCGGGGTGATCACCAGCACGGCATTGGCGTTTTCCAGCGGCAGGAAGCGGAACATGCCGGCGCTGGGCGTCTTGCTGTCTTCGCCGAAGACTTTCTCCAGGTCGCTGGCGACCTGCTCGGCCTTGCCCGACTGGATCGGGAACACGCCCACCGACATGCCCGACAGCCAGTCGACGTCGAAGATCTCGACGGTGTGCAGGTAGTTTTCCAGCTCGGCGCGGGTGCCGCCGAGGGTGATCACGTTGCGGCCGGTATCGACGTTGACAATGGCGTTCGGTCGCGCATAAGGCTCCAGCACCTTCTTCATCTCGCTGGCGGAAATGAACTGCAGCGGCACCACCCGCACTTCGAAGCCGCGGGCACTGGAGGCCGGTGCGGTGCTGGGTGCGACGGTGCCGGCCAGCGCCTGGTCGGCGGCGACGATGTTGTAGCGGCCACCGCTGTAGACCATGCGGGCGTTGTTCCAGCCCAGCACCATCTCCAGCAGGTTCAGCGCCTGCGCCGGCGACACCGGCTTGGGCGTGGCCAGGGTGACCGTGCCCTGCACGCCCGGCGCGATGACGTAGTTCTGCCCCAGCATGTCGCCGAGGATGGCCTTGACCACCGCGTGCACCGACTCACCTTCGAAGTTGAAGGTGGCGCTGCCGCCGCTGGCCGAATGCAGGGCCGGTGACGGCGCGCGCGCGGCCTCGCGGTTGATCATGGTGCCGCTGCCACGGCGGATCACCGCCTGCGGCGTGCCGGCGGCGGCATCACCTTCGACCACCTGCGGATCAGCGGCGGCGGCACCGGCCTGCGGTGGCGGTCTGGTGGCACTGCGATGGACATGCGGGCCGGACACGGTGGCGCAGCCGACCAGCAGCGTCAGGGCAAGGGACCAGGGCAGAAAACGCAGGTTCATGCATTCACTCTATCGGTTGGAGCCATCGCCCGGGGGCGGCGACGGTTGTTGCTGCTGTTGCTGCAGCTGACGGCGGCGGGCCTGGATGCGTTCGCGGATGGCCTGCATCTGCGCTTCGCTGGGGCCGTTGTTGTTGGCGGGGGGAGCTGCGGCGGCTGGCACGGCAGCAGCGCCTGCCGGCTGCGCCACGTTGCCGTCGGCGGCGCGCGGATTGGCCACCAGCTGTACGGATGGTGGTGGCGGTGGAGGCGGCGGCACGGCACCGGCGGGCGGCACCGTGCCGTTAGCACCGCGCAGCACGGTCGGCGGTTCACCGCCCTGCCCGTTGAAGGTGGCCAGTTCCAGCACCTGGCTGCCGCTGGGGCCGATCACCGTGGCCTGGCGAGGCTCCAGCGCGACCAGCTGCCAGCCATCGACCGCCTCACCATTCAGGCGCAGGCGCACCGAGCGGTTCTGTTCGGTGGTGAAGGTGGCCATGCTGAAACTGTCGGTGAGCAGCACGCCGGTCAGGCGCAGCGCGGCACTCGCGGCCGGTTCGCTGCCGCCCAGCAGGTACGGGCGCGGCCGCCGGTCTTCGGCGAACAGCGGGCGTTCGCCGATGGCGCTGAAGCTGTCGGCCGCGGCCATGCGCTCGGCGGCCATCGGCGGCAGGGCCGGCAGCGTGGCCAACGCGGCGGCATCGCTGTCGGCGGCCGGCAGTCGGCCGCCCAGGCCGAAGCCGGTGGCCAGCCAGGTGGCGCCCGCCCAGCCGGCCAGGGCCAGCAGGAAGCCGGTACGCAGGGTGATCGGGTCACGTTTCATCGGTGCCCTCCGCTTCCACCGGCGGCTCGGCCGGTGCAGGGCTGGCATCGGCGGCAGGCGCCGCTGCAGCAGCATCCGTCGCAGGCGCAGCGGCATCGCCACCGGCTCCGGGCAGCAGGTAGCCGGCCAGTTCGAACGACACGTCCAGGCCGAGGCCCGATTCGTTCGCGGATTGCTGGAAGCGCTGCGCGATCAGGTTGAGGTTGTCGACGAACAGGCGCGGGCTGCCGGTTTCCAGGCTGTGCAGCACGGTGGCCAGTTCGGCCACGCCACAGCGCAGGCGCACCTGCATGGCCACGCGCACGAATTCGGCATCGCGGCGGTTGTCGGTGAGCGGCGTGCGGTTGCTGATGGTGCAGCTGCGATTGCCCGGGCTGGCCGTGGCCACCGCGTCCTGCACGCGCGCGCCGAGGGCCGCGGCGGCGGCTTCGGCGGTGGCTTCGCGCAGGAAGCCGGGGCGCTGCTGCAGGGCCTCGCGGGTCTGCTGCAGGCGCTGTTCGATCTGCGGCTGCTGCTGCAGCTGTGCCTGCACGCGCTGCTGGCGCTCGCGCAGCGCGGCTACGTCGTCGTTGATGGCCAGCAGCGGCTGGGTGAACCACGGGTGCACCAGCAGCAGGTAGGCCAGGCCCAGCACTGCCACCAGCAGTGCCAGCGCCAGCCAGCGGTCACGGCGTGCGCTTGGCATCGGCATCGGCCGCCTCCTTGGCTGGGGCGGCAGGGGCGGCGGCCGGGGCCACCGGCACCGGCTGCAGCTCGGCAGTCAGGGTGAAGCGGTCACGGCCGCTGCCGGCGCCGTCGGCCTGCAGCACGCCGGTCAGATTGACCTTGCGCCACTGCGGTGCGTCCTGCAGCAGCTGGACCAGCTGCGAGGCTTCGCTGCTGAGGCCGATCAGCTGCAGGTTGTTGTTCTCGATGGCCAGTTTTTCCAGGTAGGTGCCATTGGGCAGGCGCTGGGTCAGTTCGTTCCACAGCTCCACCGTGCTGGCGCGCTGGGCGCGCTGCTTTTCCAGGAACGCGGCACCGTCCAGCAGCGTCTGCAGTTCGCTGCGCTCGCTGGCCACGCCACGCGCACTGCGGGCGCTGCGCTCGACCTCGTCGCGCAGGGCGTCGGCCGCCTCGCGACGGTTGTCCAGCAGCTGTGCGGCAGCCAGCACCAGCATCACCAGTGCAGCCAGGCCGAGCAGCAGGTTCCAGCGCCGCATCGGGTCATGCCGCGGCTGGCGCTGGGCCGGCGGCAGCAGGTTCACCTGCAGCGGCTGGCCCTGCGCGTCGAGGGCATCGACACCGGACAGCGCATCGGCCCAGGCGCCGGCCTGGCCGCGCCAGGCATCGAGCTGGCGCAGCGGCCACGCCACCAGTTCAACCTGCAACAGGCCTTCGCCAGCACTCCCGCGTTCGCGCACGTCATAGCTGACCTGGCTGGACTCAAACGGCGTCTGCCGATCGATCTCGTAGCCGACCACCGCACGCAGGCGGTCGCCGGCGGCCATCGGCAGGCGCAGGTTGCGGCGCAGGACCTGCGGTTCGGCCAGCAGCCAGACCCGCGGCAGGCTGCGCAGGCGCGCGTCGAGGACGCGGTCCAGTTCAGCCGGCTGGGTCGGCCATGGCAGGCTGGCCACGGGTTCCAGGCCCTGCCCGGCTTCGCGCCAGACCTGCAGCAGGTCACCCTGCCGCTGCAGCAGCAGGCGGGTCTGCGACCAGCCCAGCGCCCACTGCCAACGCGCCGGTACCCAGGCCAGCAGGGACTGCCGCCACCAGCGCAGGAAACGGCCCGCACTTGGGCCGATCCGCCCCTGCACCTGCCGCAGGCTGTCCTGCCATGCCGTCATCTTGCTGCCATTCCCTGCTCCCAGCGAAGCACCGTGTAGGTTCGTCCGGGCACACCGCCCGATCCATTGCGTACCACCGCCTGCAGGACCGACAAGCGACCGCTGCCGTCGATGGCACGGGTCTCGATACTATAGGTGCCGCTGCCGCTGGCAAGCATTGACGGCGCCGCACCGGAACCTTCGTCACGCTCCAGCTGGGCGCGCTGCGCCAGCACCTGCTCGGCGTCCAAGCCCAATGCGGTCAGCACCGGCGCTCCCGCCACGCGCGGATCCGGCCGCGCCTGGCGGCTGTACAGCGTCAGATATGGCAGCATCGCCGTGTACAGCGAGGCACGCATGCCAAGCACGCGCTGCACTTCGCCCAGGGTTTCGAAGCGCTTGTTGCGTGGGCCATACGGCAGGCCCGCCGCTGCATAGTCCGGCGCCTCGGCGCCACCACCGGGCTGCAGCAGGCTGTCTTCATCGCGCCAGTCGATGATGGCACCGGCCAGCTGCCGCGCCTGCTCGGCAGGTTCGCCCAGCGCCTGCAGGAACGCAGTCAGCAGCGTCGCGTCGGCCAGGTTCAGGTTGATCTTGCCGTTCTCGTCCAGCACCCGGATCTCGACGGGGACATCGTCGTACCGCCAGCGGTAGGTGCGTCCATCGGCCTGCCAGGCCGGCCGCTGCGGGTCCGGGCGCAGGCGCAGCAGTGCATATTCCAGCCCGGCACGGGCACGCTCCTGGCCCCGCGCATCATCGTCGAGCACGCGCTGCTGCAGGTGTTCGACGCGTGCGGTCAGCGCGAAGGCACCGACCAGCGCGGTCATCAGCGCGATCAGCCACAACACCAGCACCAGGGCGGCCCCGCGCTGTGCCTTCATCGTGCACCGCCCATGCCGCCGCTGCGCGGTGCGACCACCAGCGGCGGCCACGGCGCGCCACGCTGCGGCACGATCTGCACTTCCACCAGCAATGGCAGGCGCCGGGTGTCGTCCCAGCGCGGCAGCCAGTCGCTCATCTGTCCATTGGCCGGGTCGATGCCGCGGTAGCGCAGCGTCACCTCTTTCAGTGCGTCGGCCAGCACTTCGGGTGGGCGCGGCGGCGTTTCCGGCAGGCGCTCGCCTTCCTGCAGCAGCACCAGGTCCAGCAGCAGGCGGCGCTGGCCGGGCGCGCCATCGACCTGCAGGGTGTGCAGGTAGGGCCCGCCACGACCGAGATAGCCGGGCAGATCGGCGACGAACTGCATGCCTTCGTCATCGCCCTGGAAGAACACCGGCTCGCGGGTGGGATCGGGCACCTCGATCGGGCTGCGCAGCGCACCGCCCAGCTGGCGCCGCAGCAGCGCCTGCACCGCGCGCATGCGTTCGCTGTCGGCCGCGATCTGTTCGCCGCGCTGGCTGACCGCCATCGCCGCACGCACGCTGGCGAATGCCAGGGCCAGGCCACCGGCCAGCAGCACGGTGGCCAGCATCACTTCGACCAGGGTGAAGCCGGCAGCGCGACGCTTCATCGTGCGCCCTCCAGGTCCGGCGGCAACAGGCGCAGGCTGCGCCACTGCAGTTTCTCGCGTTCGCCGTCGCCCCAGCGCACCTGCAGCTGCAGTTCGGCCAGCCACGGCGCACCCGGTGACTGCGTCGGCGCGACATCGCCGGCACGCGGCTCGCTCCATGGCTGCACCTGCAGCTGCCAGTGGTAGCGGCCCTGCTCCCATTCGCCACTCTGGCTACCGACCTGCAGCGGCGCGTCAACGCCGGCGCTGGCCAGCAGCGACTGCGCATGCAGTACCGCGCGGGTGCGCAGCTCGCCATCGCGGACCTGCCGCGCGCCGCCGGACAGGCTGCCCAGCAGCAGAGTCAGGGCCAGGCCCAGCAGGGCGAAGGCCACGATCACTTCGAGCAGGGTGAAACCACGCGCCGACTGTTTCATTGCGACCGCCATGGACCGGAACGGACTTCGCCGGTCAGCCAGCCGACATCGATGCGCCATTCAGCGGCGTCGCGCTGCAGGCGGATGCGGCCGCCACTGGAGCCGCCATCGGGGTGGAACTCGATCACGCCCTGCCCCGGCGCATCGCTGAGCTGCGCGGCGCCTTCAAACACCACCTGCACCGGTTCGGGCACGCTGCCACGGTGCTCGTTGGCGCCCTGCCAGCGGTGCTCGGCCGGCTCGATGACGAAGCGCTGCGGTTCGCCGCGGGCAATCGCCTGCGCGCGCACCATGCGCAGCTGGCTGGCGATGTCCTTGCCCGCGCTGCGCAGCTGCATGCCGGCAAAGCCACGCGACAGGCCGGCGGCCGTGATCAGGCCGATGGCCGCGATCAACGCGATCACCAGCAGCATCTCCAGCAGCGACAGGCCGGTCGCGCGCCTGCCGTGCAGGCGCGGGCTGGGCAGCCGGCGCGGCAGGTACGGCGTCATGCGGGATTACGGCTCGTAGCGGATATCGGCGTCGACGCTGCTGCCGCCGGCCTTGCCGTCCTTGCCCAGGCTGATCAGCTCGTAGGCCTGGCCTTCGCCCGGTGCGCGGTATTCGAGCGCGTGTCCCCACGGGTCGTTCAGATCGGCAGGCTTGGCATACGGACCCAGCCAGCCACCGACACCGGCCGGCGAGGTCACCAGGTCATTGAGCGAACCCGGCAGCTTGCCGGTGTCGATCTGGTAGTTGTCGATCTTCGAGGCGACGGTCTGCACCTGCGCCTTGGCGATGTTCGCCTTGCCGCGGTCGGCGCCGCCGAGCACGCGGCTGGCGACCAGGGTCAGCACCGCGCCGATCAGCACGATGACGATGATGATTTCCAGCAGGCTCATGCCGGTCTGGTGGCGTGCGCTGGCGAAGGACAGGCGGATCGGGCGACGGGAAGCAAGCATGGTCGGTCCTTTCAGTTGCGGTGAGTCGGGGTTGCAGGGAAAGCCATCATCAACCGATGGCGTTGGTGAGGTCGTACAGCGGTACCAGCACGGCCACGATGACCGCGCCGACCACCGAGGCCAGCACCAGGGTGATGGCCGGCACCATCGCCGCCAGCAGACGGTCGATGCGGCGGGCGCTGTCCTGTTCGAAGGTATCGGCGGCCTTCAGCAGCATGGTGTCGAGCGCGCCGGATTCCTCGCCGACCTGGATCATCTGCAGGGCCAGGCGCGGGAAGCGCTTGCCGCGCGACAGCGCCAGCGACAGGCCGGCACCGTTCTTCACTTGGTCGGCGGCGGTGTCCAGATCGGCGGCCAGCGCGCGGTTTCCCAGTACGTTGCGGGCGATGCCCAGCGCGCCCAGCAGCGGTACGCCGTTGCGCAGCAGCGTGCCAAGGGTGCGGGCCAGGCGTGCGGTTTCCAGCTCGCCGAGCAGGCGGCCGATGCCGCGCCGCTGCAGCAGCCAGCCATCCAGCGCCAGGCGCGCAGCGGGCTGTCGGAACTGGCGTTCCAGCAGCAGCGCCAGCACCGCCGGCACCACCAGCAGCAGGATCCACCAGTCACGCACGAACAGGCCCAGCTGCAGCACCGCGTTGGTGAACCACGGCAGCGCCACGTCCAGGCTTTCATACATCTGCGCAAACTGCGGCACCACGTAGCCAAGCAGGAACAGCAGCGCGCCACCGACCACCACCAGCAGGATGGCCGGGTAGACCAGCGCGTTGACCACCTTGCCCTGCAGCGCGCGGCTGCGTTCGAGGTAATCGGCCAGGCGCTGCAGGGTCTCGTGCAGGCTGCCACCGGCTTCACCAGCACGCACCATGTTCACGTACAGGCGCGAGAACAGGCCGTGCTGGCGTTCCAGCGCGGTCGACAGCGGTGCACCGCCGCGCACCACATCGCGGATGTCGGTGATCGCGCGCCGCGAACGTTCGTCCTCGGGCAGGCCGAGCAGGATCGACAGCGCGCGGTCCAGCGGCTGGCCGGCGCCAAGCAGGGTCGAGAGCTGCTGGGTGAACTGCAGCAGCGCCGCGCCCTGCAGCGGACGCGGGCGGAACAGGTTGCCCAGGCTGCTGCCCCCTACCCCGCCACCCTCGGCGGCCAGGCGCGTTTCCATCGGCAGATGGCCCTGGTCCTGCAGGCGGGCGATCAGCTCGGCCTCGCTGGCCGCTTCCATCTGCCCGTCGAAGACTTCGCCGTGCGGGTTCAGTGCCTTGTAACGATAGGTGGGCATGTCAGCGTCGATCTCCCGCGCGCATCAACCCTCCTCGGTCACGCGCAGGACTTCCTCGATGGTCGTCTGCCCGCTCAGGGCCTTGGACAGGCCGTCTTCGTACATGGTGCGCATGCCGGCTTCGCGGGCGATGCGTTCGATCTCGCCCATGCCGTCGCGACGCATCACCGCGCGCCGCAGCGCGTCGTTCATCACCAGGAATTCCATGATGGTGGTGCGGCCCAGGTAACCGGTCGGTGCCAGTGCCGAGGGCTTAGGACGGAACAGGTGGATCGGCCCCTGCGGCTGCAGGCGGCGCAGTTCGAAACGTTCGATCTCCTCCGGCGAGGCTTCGTAGCGCTCGGCGCGGGTGGGCTCCAGGCGGCGCACCAGGCGCTGGGCGAGGATGCCGTTGATGGTGGACGTGAGCAGGTAATCCTCCACGCCCATGTCGAGCAGGCGGGTGATGCCGCCGGCTGCGTTGTTGGTGTGCAGCGTGGACAGCACCAGGTGGCCGGTCAGCGCCGACTGGATGGCGATGCGCGCCGTTTCCAGGTCGCGCATTTCGCCGATCATGATGATGTCCGGATCCTGGCGCACGATGCTGCGCAGCGCGTTGGCGAAATCCAGGCCGATCTGCGGCTTGGCCTGGATCTGGTTGATGCCTTCGATCTGGTATTCGACCGGGTCCTCGACCGTGATGATCTTGACGTCGGCGGTGTTGAGCTGGCTCAGCGCGGTGTACAGCGTGGTGGTCTTGCCCGAACCGGTCGGGCCGGTGACCAGCAGGATGCCGTGCGGCTGTTCCAGCACCTTGCGGAACTGCGGCAGGAACGCATCGGTGAAACCGAGGCGGTGGAAATCGAACACCACGGTTTCGCGGTCCAGCAGTCGCATCACCACGCTTTCGCCATGCGCGGTCGGCACGGTGCTCACGCGCAGGTCCAGCTCCTTGCCCTGCACGCGCAGCATGATGCGGCCGTCCTGCGGCAGGCGGCGCTCGGCGATGTTGAGCCGGGCCATGATCTTGATGCGGCTGATGACCGCGGCAGTGAGGTTCGCCGGCGGGCTTTCGCCTTCCACCAGCACGCCATCGACGCGGTAACGCACCTTCAGGCGGTTTTCGAAGGGTTCGACGTGGATGTCCGAGGCGCGCAGTTCCACCGCACGCTGGATGACCAGGTTGACCAGGCGGATGACCGGGGCTTCGGAAGCGAGGTCGCGCAGGTGTTCGATGTCATCGACCGCGCCGCCTTCGCCGTCGGCGGTCTCCACGATCGCGCCCATCGCGCTGCGGCCCTGGCCGAACCAGCGCTCGACCAGGTCGTCGATCTCCGCGCGCATGCCCAGCACCGGGCTGACCGGCACGCCCAGCGCCAGCTGCACGGCCTGCTGCGGGTAGGCGTCATGGGCATCGGCCAGCCACAGGCGCACGCCGTGTTCATCCAGCGCCAGCGGGCAGACATGGAACTGCTTGAGGAAGCGCAGCGACAGCGGCAGGCCTTCGGCCAGCGACTGCGGCGGTGCCTCGGGCAGCTGTTTCGCTTCCAGCAGCGGCAGGCCCAGCACATCGGCGCTGGTCTGCGCCTGGTCACGTTCGGACACCAGCCCCAGCCGCACCAGCAGGCCCAGCAGGCTGCCGCCGGCTTCGGCATGCAGCGGGCGTGCACGCGCCAGGTCCCCTTCCTTGAGGCGCCCGCGCGCCAGCAGCGCATCGAGGATGCGGCCTTCGGCGTCGTCGATGGCGGTGGCAGTGGCAGCAAGCGCGTTCACATGACTCTCCTGTCGATCCTCCCGACTTTAGCAGTTCAGCCTGGACTTCCGCTGCCTTGTGCGCGCAGGACCACGAAAGGCGACGCCCGTCACCTTCCGGTAACGGGCGTCGCCAATTCACTTACGACATCAGGTGCAACCCTGACCCTTACTGGGTGGCCAGGATGGTCACGCCGTTGAAGGCCGCTTCGCCTACCACCTTCACGTAGTAGGTGCCGGCCACCGGCTTGGCCACGCGCACGGTTTCGGTGTTGCCCGGGCGGCTCGACCTGGCGTCGTTGTCGGTGGCGGTCGGCACGCGGCCCTGCGCCACATACACCGAGACGTTACCGGTGCCACCGTAGGTCAGCACGCTCAGCTGCTTGCCGGCGACGGCTTCGAAGGTGTACACGGTCTCGCTGCCGGTCGCGCCGGCAACACCGGCGAGCGCCACCTTGTTGGTCAGCGGGATGCCTTCCGGTTCGCAGTTCTCGGTGCACGGTTCGGCCAGTGCCTTGGCCAGCGCGGCCTTGGCGTCGACGATGCCGGTACCGATCGGGGTCGAGGCCGGAATGGTGACCGGGAACGGACGCGCGGTTTCCTTCAGCAGCGTGCGCATCGCCGCCGGGGTCAGCGGATCCTTGCCGTTGGCGATGAGCGCGCTCTGCACCAGTGCGGCAACGCCGGCCACGTGCGGCGAGGCCATCGAGGTACCGCCCAGGCCCATGTAGCTGTAGGCGCCCGAATCCGGGGTGGTTGCCGCATCCGAACCGGCCTGCCAGATATAGCCGCCCGGGTTGCCATCGACGCTGCCGCCGCCGCCCGGACCGGACAGGTCCACGCGCGCGCCGTAGTTGGAGTAGTAGGTGATGCCACCGGTGATGCGCGTCGCACCCACGGTCACCACGCCCTCGCAGCTGGCCGGACGGTAGTTGGCGGCGTTGTCGGTCTCGTTGCCGGCGGCCACCACCACAGTGGTACCGCGCGAGATCGCGCCGCTGATCGCATCCTGGTAGGCGCCTGCGCAGGCACCACTGCCACCCAGGCTCATGTTGATGATTTCAGCCGGGTTGGTGTTGGCGGGAATGCCGGCGACGGTGCCACCGGACGCCCAGGTGATCGCATCGGTGATGTCGGAGAGATAGCCGCCGCACTTGCCGAGCACGCGCACCGGCAGGACCTTGGCCTTGTGTGCGACACCGGCCATGCCGACGCCGTTGTTGGTCTGCTCGGCGACGGTGCCGGCCACGTGGGTACCGTGCCAGGAGCTGTCTTCCGGCTGCGAGCCGCTGTAGCACTCGTTGGCGTTCTCGACCCAGTCACCGTAGTCCTGTGCGCCCGGCACGCGGTCATCGGTGGCACGGCGGGAGGTCTCGGCGTCGCTGATGAAGTCGTAGCCCGGCAGCAGGTTGCCGACCAGGTCCGGGTGCTGCGGCAGGATGCCGGTATCGAGCACGGCAACGACCACGCCCTCGCCCTGCGAGACGTCCCAGGCCGACGGCGCGTTGATGCCACCGGTCGGGTTGCTCAGGTGCCACTGGTACTGCGCGTAGTAGGGATCGTTCGGCACCAGGGCCGGCTTCACGTCGCCCGCGCGCAGCTCGGTGCGGCGCAGCTTGACGTCGGCTTCGGCGTACTTGACCGACGGATCGGCCTTGAGCTCCTTCAGCACGCGCTGCAGTTCCGCCGGGGCCAGGCGGCCCTTCAGGCGGATCACATCGGCGCCGATGCCGAGCCTGCGCACCACCTGCGGGCCCATCGCGCTGGCGCGGCTGGTGCCCCCGGACAGGCTGGCGCGGGTGAGTGCGGACTGCACGGTGGACAGCTTGGCCGAGCGGTCGCTGGCGGCCGACGTACCGGTCTTGTACATCACGATGATGCGCTCGGTGCCCGCGTCGGCGGTGCTGGCCTGGCGCACCGGCTCGCGGGTCGGCAGGCCGGCAGCGTGGACCGCGCCTGCGGCGGTCACCGACAGCAGGGCGGCGGCAAGCACGTTGATGCGAAGGTTCTGCTTATTGATCACGTCACATTCCTCTTCTGGGTCATGGTTGGATCCAACACTGCGGCCATCAATCCTTGACGGATCCCGGCTGGCCGAGCCGGGGTTGCCGAGACCTCCCCTCAGGCCCTGTAGCAGAAGCAGCGCCGGCAGCAGGGCCGCCGGCGCGTTGTTGCCTTACCAACCGAAGCCGGCACCGACGCCCACCGAGGCGTCATCACTGCTGAACGCACCGCCGAGGGTGACCGTGGCGCGATCGCTGATCGCACGCTGGTAACCCAGCGACATCGCCGATTCACCGCCCTGGAAACCGATGCCGACGCCGACCCGGTTCTGGGTGCGGATGCCGGCGGCACTGGTGGCCATGTTGAGCATGGCCGCGCTCATCGCGCCCTGGCGGTCGATGCGGCGATCCATGTGGCGCAGGCGGCCATCCACTTCGCCCTTGAACACATCGAAGCTGTCGGCGACGGCCTGCACGCGGCTGTCGGTGTAGCTGTTGGCGGTGGTGATGCCGCGGTCCAGCTGGCCCTTGTTCACCGCATCGGTGGCCGCTGTACCTGCCGCCACGTTGGTGACCTGGCGTTCGTTGCCTTCGCTGCCCACCGACACCGTGTTGGCGCGGTCGGCGACCGAGCCCTGGCCCAGTGCGACCGCGTTGGCGGCGGTGGCCGACGCGCCCTGGCCGATGGCCGTGGACGACGCCCCGCTGGCGACGGCGCCGTCGCCCGTGGCGACTGCGTTGGCACCGACGGCCGGCTGCGCCGCCGTGGCGCCTTCGACGCTGGGCTTGGCCACCGCGTTCGACCGCGAGGCCACTGCATCGGACTCGGCCACGGTGGCCACCTGGGCGGTACTCGCCTGCACGCTGGCGCTGCGCAGGCTGGCCGTTGCCGTGCGGCTGGTGCCGCCGGCTGTGCGCTGGTCAAGCTCGGTCACCTTCCTGTCCAGTGCGCCCAGTGCGTCGCCGACATTGCTGTAGGTCGAGCCCTGGATAGCGTAGTTCGGCGCAACGAACACCCCCTGCATGCCGACGCTGGCACCGCCGCCGAGGATGCTGGCGGCATCGCTGAGCGATTGGAACAGCTGGCCGCCGTTGATCGCCTGGCGGCTGCCGGACGCGATGCTGCCGGCGCCGACGTTGTTGATGACGGTGCCTTCGATGCCGGACAGTGTCAGCTGGTCGCGGGTGGCATCGTCGTAGGCCACCGCGTTGGCCGAGGTGGATTCCACCGTGGAGATGCGCGAATCGAAATCACCCACGCGGGTCTCGACCGCACCCACGCGCTGGTTGGTGACGCTGAGCTGCGAACCGGTGACGGCATCGCTGCTGCCGGCGGCAATGCGGCCGTCGGCCACGTTGACGATGCGGCGGGTCGCCGGACCATCGGTGCCGTTGCCGCCACCGACCGAGACCACGTTGGCTTCCACCGCACGCGCGCCGGCACCCAGCGCTACCGAGTTGTTGCCGCTGACCGCACTGTTGGCACCCAGCGCCAGCGATGCATTGCCGATGGCGTTGGCGCTGCTGCCGACGGCAATGCTGCGGTTGCCGCTGGCAGTCGCGCCCGAACCCATGGCGACGGCATCAGTGCCGCTGGCGGTAGCCACGCTGCTGCCATTGGCCTTGAAGCGCTGGCCGACCGCATCGGCGGTGGCAGCCACGGCGTCAAGTTGGCCCTTGTTCACCGCATCAGTGGTTTCGGTACCGGCGGCCACGTTGGTGATCTGCCGCTGCGCTGCCGTGTTGCCCACCGACACCGTATTGGCGCGGTCGGCCTGCGAGCCGTTGCCGAGCGCGACGCTGTTGGCCGCACTGGCGGTGCTGTTGGCACCCAGCGCAGTCGCATCCTCGGCGCTGGCCCAGGCGTTCCAGCCGATGGCGCTGGCGTAGTCGCTGGTCGCCCAGGCACCGGCACCGAAGGCCGCCGCGCCGGTACCGCTGGCACGCGCCGGGATCAGGCCGAAGTAAGTGCTCCCACCGATGGCCACGCTTTCATCACCCGTGGCTTCGCTGGACTGGCCCATCGCCACCGCGTTGGCACCGGCCGCAGCGGCACCGAAGCCGACCGCGGTGGTGTTGGCACCGGTGGCCGCCGAGCCGTAGCCCAGTGCGGTGCCGAGGCGGCCGCTGGCTTCGCTGTAACCACCGACGGCGGTGGTGCCATCGGCGGTGGCCGAGGCGCGGAAGCCGCTGGCCAGCGACTGCGCGCCGCTGGCGATGGCTTCGGCACCGTTGGCCGTGCTGTAGACACCCGTGGCCTGCGCCGCGTTGCCGGTGGCGGTGCTGCTGATCTCGCTGGCCACAGCGCCGCTGCCGTAGGCCGCGCTGTTCTCGCCGGTGGCCTGCGCCTCGTTGCCGACGGCCGCGGCATTGACGCCGGTGGCCAGGCTGTTGAAGCCGACCGCCGTGGCATTTTCAGCCAGGGCGGTAGCGCCGCTGCCCAGCGCGGAGGCGCCGTTGCCGATGGCGTTGGAGGCTTCACCCGCAGCCAGTGCGTTGTAACCTTCCACATAGGCACCGGCATCGCTGTCGGCGCTGCCGCTGGCCTGAACGTACTTGCTGGTCTGTTCAGCAGTAGCAGCCACGGCATCCAGCTGGTTCTTGTTCACCGCATCGGTGCCTTCGGTACCCGCTGCCACATGGGTGAGCTGGCGTTCGCCGCCATCGCTGCCGACGGCCACCGTGTTGTCGCGGTCTGCCTGGGAACCGGCACCGAGGGCGACGCTGTTGATGCCGTTGGCGGTGGCCCCGGCACCCAGCGCGGTGGACTGCACTGCGCCGGCCCAGGAGTTCCAGCCGATGGCGGTGGCGTAGTCGTCGGTCGCCCAGGCACCGGCACCGAAGGCCGCCGCGCCGTAGCCGCTGGCACGTGCAGGGATCAGGCCGAAGAAGGTGCTGCCGCCGATGGCCACGCTTTCATCGCCCGTGGCTTCGCTGGAATCACCCATGGCCACGGAGCTGGCACCGCTGGCGGTGGCGAACACGCCGGCCGCGGTGCTGTTGGCACCGCTGGCCAGGGTACCGTAACCCAGCGCGGAGCCGAGGCGACCGCTGGCTTCGCTGTAGCCGCCGACGGCGGTGGTGCCATCGGCCGAGGCCGAGGCACGGAAACCGCTGGCCAGCGACTGCGCGCCGCTGGCGATGGCTTCGGCACCGTTGGCGGTGCTGTACGCGGCAGTGGCCTGCGCGCCGGCACCGGTGGCGGTGCTGCTGGTTTCGCTGGCGACCGCACCGCTGCCGAGGGCAGCGCTGTCTTCGCCGGTGGCTTGGGCGTTGTTGCCGATCGCTGCGGCGTTGCCGCCGGTGGCCAGGCTGTTGAAGCCGACGGCGGTGGCGTTGGCCGCTACTGCGGTGGCACCACTGCCGAGCGCGGTGGCACCATCGCCGATGGCATTGGCTGCCTCACCGGCGGCCAGTGCGTTGTCGCCTTCCACATAGGCGCCGGCATCGCTGTCGTCGCTGCCGCTGGCCTGGAAGTACTTGCTGGTGTTCTCCGCAGTGGCGGCGACGGCATCCAGCTGGTCCTTGTTCACCGCATCGGTGCCCTCGGTGCCGGCCGCGACGTTGGTGATCTGGCGCGTATTGCCAGCGCCGCCGATGGAGACCGTGTTGTCGCGGTCTGCAATAGAGTCGGCGCCCAGGGCCACGCTGTTGGCGCCCTGAGCTTCGGCGGCGTTGCCCAGCGCCGTAGCGTTGGTGCCCGGTGCCCAGGCACCACCACCGACCGCGGTGGAGTAATCACCCGACGCTTCGGTGGCGAGCAGGCCGAACAGCGAACCACCGATGGCCACGCTGTTGACGCCGGTGGCCAGGCTGCCCTGGCCGGTGGCCGTGGCATAGGCACCGGAGGCTTCCGAATCGCCACCGAGGGCCACGCTGTTGGAACCGGAGGCATTGGCGAAGTTGCCGAAGGCGGTGGCGTTGAAGGCCGACGCGTTGGCATAGCCGCCGATGGCGGTGCTGTAGCCGCCGGTGGCTTCGGCACCGATGCCGAACGCCGCCGACGCGGTACCGCTGGCGACGCTTTCGCTGCCGACCGCGGTGGCGGCTTCGCCGCTGGCGCTGCTGAAATAGCCCACTGCCACGGCTTCCTCGCCGCTGGCTTCGGACAGTACGCCGGTGGCGGTGCTGCCGGCGCCACTGGACACGGCAGCGGCACCGAAGGCCGCACTCTGCTCGCCGCTGGCTTCGCTTTCCGCACCCTGCGCGGTGGCGTACTCGCCGGTGGCCTGCGCGTTGGCGCCGATGGCGCTGGCATTGTCTGCCGTGGCCAGGGCATTGAAGCCGATCGCCTGCGCGTTGCTGCCGATGGCATTGGCACCGCTGCCCAGTGCGATGGCACCGTCACCGATGGCATTGGCGGCTTCGCCGGCGGCCAGGGCGTTGTCACCTTCCACGTAGGCGCCGGCATCGCTGTCGTCGCTGCCGCTGGCCTGGAAGAACTTGTTGCCGGTGCCTGCGCTGGCGGCCACGGCATCCAGCTGGGCCTTGTTCACTGCATCGGTGGCCTGGGTGCCGGCGGCGACGTTGGTGACCTGGCGTTCGCTGCCGGCGCTGCCGACCGACACGCTGCGGTCGCGGTCAGCCACCGAGCCCGCGCCCAGAGCCACGGCGTTGTTGCCGCTGGCGGTGCTGCCGGCACCGAGGGCGATGGCGCTTTCGCCACCGGCCACGGTGTTGGTGCCCACCGCAATGCTGTTGACGCTGTTGCCGAGTGCCTGGAAGCCCAGCGCCAGGCTGTAATCGCCGTAGCTGAAGGCACCGCGGCCAACGGCGGTCGAGCTGACGCCGTTGGCCCAGCTGTTGTAGCCGATGGAGGTCGCGCCGTTGGCACTGGCCCAGGCCGCCGGGCCGAAGGCCGAGGCGTTGGTACCGGTCGCCCACGCACCTGCACCGAAGGCGGTCGCGCCTTCCTCGCTGGCGGTGCTGTAACCGCCGACAGCGGTGCTGTCATCGGCCTTGGCAAAGGCACTGTCGCCGATGGCGACGGCATAGCTGCCGTTGGCGCGCGACTTGCCGCCCGCGGCGAAGCTGTTGTCACCGGTCGCCTGCGCGGCATTGCCGAAGGCGCTGCTGCTGGCGCCGGTGGCCTGCGTGGCGTTGCCCACCGCAGTGGAACCGGCCGAGGCGGTGGTGCCGATCTGGACCGGATTGCCTTCGTCGTCCAGCAGCGGCTGGTTGTACTCGTCGTAAGCCTGGCCGAGGCCACCGATGGCGACCGCACCGTCGCCGTCGGCGAAGGTGTTGCGGCCGAGGGCCACGGTGTCGGCGCCGATGGCTCCTGCACCTGCGCCCTGCGCAAGCGCGCCTGCGCCGAGCGCGTTGCTGGCCGAACCCGCAGCCACCGCACCTTCGCCTTCGGCGTAGGCGCCGGCATCGCTGCCCTCCTCGCCCTGCGCCTGGAAGAAGCGCGCGGTGGTGTCGGCAGTGCTGGCCACCGCATCGAGCTGGGCCTTGTTCACCGCATCGGTGTCTTCGGTACCGGCGGCAACATTGGTGATCTGGCGTTCGTTGCCCGTGCTGCCGACGGCCACGCTGTTGTCGCGCACCGCTTCGGAGTTGGCACCGAGGGCGACGCTGTTGGCGCCACGCGCGGTGGCGTAGTAGCCCACGGCGGTGCTCTGCGCGCCACTGGCCCAGGTCTGCGCACCCAGCGCGCTGGCGTTCTCGCCCGGCGCATAAGCGAAGTAGCCCACCGCCGTCGATTCGGCGCCGGAGGCTTCGGTCAGGCTGCCGTTGGCCACGGCATGATCGCCGCTGGCGATGGCACCGGCACCGACGGCCGTGGCCGCCTCGCCACTGGCCTGGGTCTGCACGAAGAAGCCCAGGCCCGGGATCAGATCGGCCGGGCCACCGATGGCCACGCTGCTGGTGCCGGTCGCGTTGCTCTGCGTGCCCAGCGCGGTGGAATAGTCACCCACTGCGTTTGCCACGGCACCGAAGGCCGAGGACTGCGCGCCGGCGGCATAGGCGCCGACACCGTAGGACGAAGCGGCAAAGCCGCTGGCTTCGGCGCTGGCACCGACGGCGGTACCGCCGACGCCGGCACTGGTGGCGCCGGTTTCCACCGGCACGCCACCGCTGGTGATCAGCGGGTTGCCCGCTTCATCGACGGCGGCACCACCCACGGCCACGCTGCCCGGGCCGGCGGCCTGTGCGTTGTTGCCGAAGGCGGCGCTGTTCTGCCCGCTGGCCAGCGCGTTGTTGCCCACCGCGGTGGCGTTCTGGGCGACGGCGGTCGCGCCGGCACCGACAGCGGTGGTGCCGTTGCCGATGGCGTTGGCGGCCTCACCGGCGGCCAGTGCGTCATCGCCGTCGGCCAGTGCACCGGCATCGCTGTTGCTGCTGCCGGTGGCCTGGAAGCGCTTGGCGGTGGTGTCGGCCACCGCAGCCACGTCCTTCAGCTGGCCGACATTCACCGCGTCGGTGTCTTCGCTACCTGCGGCGACATGGGTCACCTGGCGTTCGTTGCCGTCGCTGCCGACGGCCACGGTGTTGTCACGGTCGGCCTGCGAGGCCGCACCGAGGGCGACGCTGTTGCTGCCATTGGCGGTGGCGCTGGCGCCGAGCGCGGTGGACTGCGCGCCATCGGCCCAGGCGTTCCAGCCGATGGCCGTTGCATAGTCTTCGGTGGCCCATGCGCCGGCACCATAGGCCGATGCACCGTAGCCGCTGGCGCGCGAGGTGATCAGGCCGAAGTAGGTGCTGCCGCCGATGGCAACGCTCTCGTCGCCGGTCGCTTCGCTGGCTTCACCCACGGCGACCGCACCGGCACCGGTCGCGGTGGCGAACACGCCGGCGGCAGTGCTGTTGGCGCCGCTGGCGACGGTGCCGTAGCCCAGTGCCGAACCCAGCCGGCCACTGGCTTCGCTGTAACCGCCGACGGCGGTTGCACCGTCGGCCGAGGCCGATGCGCGGAAGCCGCTGGACAACGACTGTGCGCCACTGGCGACGGCTTCGGCACCGTTGGCGGTGCTGTAGACCGCGGTTGCCTGTGCGCCGGCGCCGGTGGCGGTGGTGCTGGTTTCACTGGCCACCGCACCGCTGCCCAGTGCGGCGCTGTCGCTGCCGCTGGCCTGCGCGTTGGTGCCGACGGCCGAGGCATTCTCGCCGGTGGCCAGGCTGTTGTAGCCGAGTGCGGTTGCCTGTGCGGCGATGGCGGTCGCGCCGCCTCCGAGCGCGGTGGCGCCATCGCCGATGGCATTGGCCGCTTCACCGGCCGCCAGCGCGCTGTCGCCTTCGGCCAGGGCACCGGCATCGCTGTCCTCGCTGCCGCTGGCCTGGAAGTATCTGCGGGTGTTTTCTGCGGTCGCAGCAACCTCGTCCAGCTGGTCCTTGTTCACCGCATCGGTGCCTTCGGTACCAGCAGCGACGTTGGTGATCTGGCGCGTGTTGCCGGCGCCACCGACGGAGACGGTGTTGTCACGCTCGGCAATCGAATCGGCACCCAGCGCGACGCTGTTGGCGCCCTGTGCTTCGGCAGCGTTGCCCAGCGCCGTCGCATTGGTGCCCGGTGCCCACGCGCCACCACCCACCGCAGTGGAATAGTCGCCCGACGCTTCGGTCGGCAGCAGGCCGAACAGCGCGCCACCCACGGCGACCGAGTTGGTGCCGGTGGCAAGACTGCCCTGGCCGGTGGCGGTGCTGTAGGCACCGCTGGCTTCGGCATCGCCACCAACGGCCACGCTGTTGGAGCCGCTGGCATTGGAGGCGTTGCCAACCGCGGTTGCGTTGAAGGCCGAGGCGCTGGACAGGCCGCCCAGTGCGGTGCTGTAACCGCCGCTGGCTTCGGCACCGACGCCGAAGCTGGCCGACGCGGTGCCGCTGGCGATGCTGCCTGCGCCGACGCTGGTGCTGCCGTTGCCCAAGGCCTGCGCCTGCGCGCCGACGGCGGTGGCGCTGTCAGCGGTCGCCAGTGCGTTGTGGCCCAGCGCCGTGGTGTCGTCGCCATCGGCGGTGGCCGATGCGCCGGCGGCCAGTGCGCCTTCGCCATCGATCTGCGCGGCGTCGCTGTCATCGCCCGCACCATCGGCCTTGAAGTAGCGGCGACCCTGCGCGGCGGCAGTGGCCAGTGCGGCCTGGGTGGCCTGCGCCTGCGCATCGAGCTGCGCACGGTTGACCGCATCGGTGGCTGCCGTACCTGCGGCCACGTTGGTGATCTGTCGTTCGCTGCCGGTTGCGCCCACCGACACGGTGTTGGCGCGGTTGGCAGTGGAGCCGGCGCCCAGCGCGACGCTGTTGGCGGCGCTGGCGGTGCTGCCGGTGCCCACGGCCACCGCGTTGCGGCCGCTGGCGTTCGCGCTGCCGTCGACCACGCACTGGTCGATCAGGCTGCTGCTGAGGGTCACGCAGTTGGCGTTGCCGCCCACTTCCACCGACTGTGCGGCAACGAGGCCGGAGCCTCCCAGTCCCATGGCCAGGGCAAGGGCTGCGGCCAGAGTCACCGGCCTGACGTGGTCGGCATCGCGGCGCTGGTCGACGACCCCACCGCGGGTGTCGGAAGAGGCCATTTCCGAGGCCACCACCAACTGACCCCGTGCTTTGTTCCAGACCTTGCGATAAATCCGATTCATCGATACGGCTCCTGATTTCTGGGCTGGTTTTGGGCAAAGCAACGCCATCGCCGGACCTTCTGGTCCAACGTCCCCCCTGGGGGCGTTATTCGCGTGATTTACTGCGGGTATTGCCGGACGCCGCGCAGCGACAGAAAACCGGGCGCAGAGCGACGTGCGGTTACTGCGATATGAACAGATTTGAAACAGGGCCCAAGTGTTAACGGGAACTTTCCGAATCGTCAAGACTTTGACGCAGGAAAACCCGTTGCCGTGAACCAGCGCACGTTTTTGCCTATTTATTCTGCGATTTTGTTATTTGCTTGTGACGAGATATCGACGCCCTGTAAATGCATGTAACTCACCGCTGCGGCAGGAGTTTCTGCCCGTGCAAAGAAAAACCCGACAGTCGCCTGCCGGGTTTTCCGTACTTCATCGCATTGCAGCCTGCGCGGCGGATGCGCCGTCAGCCGCACCACACCCGGGCATTGCGGAACATGCGCATCCACGGCGAATCACCCTGCCACTCGGCCGGGGCCCAGCTCAGGTTGAGCGCACGCGGCGTGCGTTCCGGGTGCGGCATCATGATGGTGACGCGACCGTCGGTGCTGGTCAGGCCGGTGATGCCGTCCGGCGAACCGTTCGGGTTCAGCGGGTACTGGCTGGCGACGTTGCCGTTGCCGTCGACGTAGCGCAGCGCCACGCGCGCGGTGGCCTGGTCCACGGCGTTGTCGAACACGGCCTGGCCTTCGCCATGTGCCACCGCCACCTGCAGGCGCGAACCGGCCATGCCACGCAGCAGGATCGACGGCGACTCCACCACTTCCAGCAGCGCGGTGCGGGCTTCAAACTGCTCGCTGGCGTTGCGGCGGAACTGCGGCCAGTGCTCGGCACCGGGGATGATGTCCTTCAGCTGGCTCATCATCTGGCAGCCGTTGCACACGCCCAGGGCAAAGCTGTCTTCGCGGGCGAAGAACGCGGCGAAGGCATCACGCAGTGCGCTGCGCTCGAGGATCGACGTCGCCCAGCCACGACCGGCACCGAGCACATCGCCGTAGCTGAAGCCGCCACAGGCCACCAGACCGGTGAAGTCCTGCAGGGCCACGCGGCCTTCGATGAGGTCGCTCATGTGCACGTCGTAGGCGCGGAAGCCGGCACGTTCGAAGGCGTTGGCCATTTCGATCTGGCCGTTGACGCCCTGTTCGCGCAGCACGGCCACGCGCGGACGCGCACCGGTGCTGATGAACGGCGCAGCCACGTCTTCGTTGAGGTCGAAGCTCAGCTTCGGCTTCAGGCCCGCTGCGTTGAACGCACGCGCCACCTCGCGCTCGGCATCGGCGTTGGCCGGATTGTCGCGGCGCTTCTGCATCGCGTGGGTGACCGACCACCAAGCGTCGAACAGTGCTTCCCAGCGCCATTCGGCCAGGTTCTCGCCGCCCAGCGACACGCGCACCACCGGTGCGGTGGTCGGCCTGGCGATGCGCTGCGCGCACTCGATCAGTGCATGGCGCTCGATCAGGTCAGCAAAGGCCGCACGGTCTTCGCGGGCGATCTGCACCACCGCACCCAGTTCCTCGTTGAACAGGCTGCGGAACGGATCATCGCCCCAGGCATCGAGGGTGATGTCCAGGCCGAGGCGCGAGGTGAAGGCCATTTCGCACAGTGCGGCGAAGGCACCACCGTCGCTGCGGTCGTGGTAGGCCAGCAGCAGGCCGGCATGGCGCGCATCGCGGATCAGTTCGAAGAAGCCCCGCAGGCGCTGCGGGTCATCCAGGTCCGGGGCGGCACCGGCGAAGGCCGGCAGGTCGCCGTGGTCGGCGTGCACCTGGGCCAGGATCGAACCGCCCAGGCGCTGCTTGCCGGCACCGAGGCCGATCAGCCACAGCTCGCTGTCCACGTCGCGGTCGAGCAGCGGGGTCAGCTGCTGGCGCACGTCGGCTACCGGCGCGAACGCCGAGATGACCAGCGACACCGGCGACACGCTCTTGTGCGCTTCGCCCTGGTCGTGCCACTGCGCCTGCATCGACAGCGAGTCCTTGCCCACCGGGATGCTGATGTCCAGCTGCGGGCACAGTTCCATGCCCACGGCCTTCACCGCGTCGTACAGCAGCGCATCTTCGCCCGGGTGGCCGGCAGCGGCCATCCAGTTCGCCGACAGCTTGATTTCATCCAGTGCGTCGACCGGCGCCGCGCACAGGTTGGTCAGCGCTTCGCCGACCGCCATGCGTGCCGAGGCAGCGGCGTCGAGCAGGGCCAGCGGGGTGCGCTCGCCCAGCGACATGGCTTCGCCCGCCACGCCGTCGAAGTCGGCCAGGGTGATGGCCACGTCGGCCACCGGCAGCTGCCACGGGCCGACCATCTGTTCGCGTGCGGTCAGGCCGCCCACGCTGCGGTCGCCGATGGTGACCAGGAAGTTCTTCGAGGCCACGGTCGGGTGCGCGAGCACGCGCAGGCCGGCTTCCTGCAGGTCCAGGCCACCGGTCTTCAGCGCCGGCCAGCGCGGTGCCGGCGGGTGCACGGTGTCGCGGTGCATCTTCGGCGGCTTGCCGAACAGCACGTCCATCGGCAGGTCGATCGGTGCATCGGCCGGGGTGTGGCCGGGCACGGCGCCGTAGGCCACTACCAGGTGTTCCTCGGCGGTAGCCACGCCGACGGCGGCGAACGGGCAGCGCTCGCGGGCGCACAGCGCGGCGAACTCGGCCAGGCGCTCCTGGGCCACGCCCAGCACGTAACGTTCCTGCGACTCGTTGCACCACAGCTGCATCGGCGACAGCGAGGGGTCATCGGTGGGCACCTTGCCCAGGTCGATGACGCCGCCGACATTGGAGTCGTGCAGCAGTTCGGGGATGGCATTGGACAGGCCACCGGCACCGACGTCGTGGAAGAACTTGATCGGGTTGTTGGTGCCCATCGCCACGCAGCGGTCGATGACCTCCTGGCAGCGGCGTTCCATTTCCGGGTTGTCGCGCTGCACGCTGGCGAAGTCGAGGTCCTCGGCGCTTTCGCCGGAGGCCACCGAACTGGCGGCGCCACCGCCCAGGCCGATCAGCATCGCCGGGCCACCCAGCACGATGACCGCATCACCGGCCTGCAGCGGGATCTTGTCGACCTGGATGCGATCGATCGCGCCGAGGCCACCGGCCAGCATGATCGGCTTGTCGTAGGCGCGCACCAGATCGGCGCCTTCAGGCAGCTCGAAGCTGCGGAAGTAGCCGAGCAGGTTCGGGCGGCCGAACTCGTTGTTGAACGCGGCGCCGCCGAGCGGACCGTCGGTCATGATTTCCAGCGCCGGTGCCATGCGCGGGTTCAGCGCGCGCGGCGCTTCCCACGGCTGCGGCAGTTCGGGAATGCGCAGGTGCGAGACCGAGAAACCGGACAGGCCGGCTTTCGGCTTGCCACCGCGGCCGGTCGCGCCTTCGTCGCGGATCTCGCCCCCGTTGCCGGTCGAGGCGCCCGGGAACGGCGCGATCGCGGTCGGGTGGTTGTGCGTTTCCACCTTGATCTGGAAGGCGCTGGGCACCTGCGGTTCGCGGCGGTACTCGCCGCTGGCCGGATCGGGGCGGTAGCGCGAGGCCGGGTGGCCTTCGATCACTGCGGCATTGTCGCTGTACGCGCTGAGCGTGTGCTGCGGGGTCTGCTGGTGGGTGTTCTTGATCATCCGGAACAGCGAACGGTCCTGTTCCTGGCCGTCGATGGTCCAGCTGGCGTTGAAGATCTTGTGGCGGCAGTGCTCGGAGTTGGCCTGCGCGAACATCATCAGTTCGACGTCGGACGGCGAACGGCCCAGCGCGGTGAAGCGTTCGCGCAGGTAGTCGATCTCGTCCTGGGCCATGGCCAGGCCGAGGCGCTGGTTGGCGGCCTCCAGCTGGTCCACCGGCACGCGTTCCAGTTCACCCCGCGCCGGGGTGGTGAACAGGGCCTCGCCCTGGTCGACGGTGTCCAGCACCGACTGCGTCATCGGGTCATGCAGGGCCTTGACCAGCGCCTGCTGGGCGGCGGCCTCGGTCGGCCAGCCCTGCACGTCGATGCGCAGGCCGCGCTCGACCCGGCTGACCGGCTGGCCGGCACCGCGGACCAGTTCGGTGGCCTTGCTGGACCAGGGCGACAGGGTGCCCAGGCGGGGCACGACGATGCGGCTGACGGCGCCGTCGGCGATGGCCTCGGCCTGCGGCTGGGCTTCCAGGATGCGGCACAGGGTGGCCACGTCGGGGGCGGCCGTGCCTTCGGGCTGGACGAAGTAGACGTGCCAGGCACCGCTGATGCGCAGGGAGGGAGCGATGGACTGCAGGCGGGATTCAAGGCGTTCGCGGCGGAACAGCGACAGGGCGGGCGCGCCCTCGAGGACCATCATGTCCGGGGAACCGTAGTTGGGAAACGGGCCCGACATTGTACCGGAACCCGGGGGAGGGCTTTGGCCGGGCGGCGCCCGGCGCACCCCGTAGAGTCGAGCTTGCTCGACTGGGCCAACGGCCACAGCAACAGCCGGAGCAAAAGCAACAGCGGGCTTCCTGAGGATGGTGAGGTGGGGGGGGGTGGGGGGGGGGGGGGCGGGGGGGGGGGGGGGGGGCGGGGGTGGCCGCCAACGGGCGCACCCCCCCCCCACCCCAGCCCC
>NZ_VYKI01000030.1:26361-42825 GCF_008710035.1 Stenotrophomonas cyclobalanopsidis
GATGGTGAGGTGTCTCAGGTTGCGGGGGACGGCGCAAGTACGTCCATGTAGCCTCGGTCGCGCCATCCATGGCGCTCACGCCCCCGCAACCTGAGCCACCCCACCTTCGACAGTTTCCCGGTGGCCAGTAGATCGACGCCATGCGTGGATGCACCCGGTAGTGCCGGCCGCTGACCGGCAACAGGCAAACAGATCAAAAGCAGGAAATCAGGCATCACGAGCGCAGCGACCGGCGTTTGCTTTTGAATTTTTCTTTTGTCTTTCGTGGCTGGCGCGCGCAGGAACCTGTCCGTGGCCGGGCGGGTGGGTTGCGCAGGGGCGTGAGCCGCATGGATGCGGCGACCGAGCCTCCAGGGACGGATTCACGGCGTCCCCTGCGCAGCCCACCCGCCCGGCCAACCCAAGTAATCCGCCCACCAGCCACGAGGGGCTCCGCCGATGGCAGCCAACCGCGCGCAAGCGCCGCTCTTAGCCGGAATGCCAGAAACATGCACTCGCTCACGGATTGCCACGGCAATTGATGACAACGTTGTCCCCACTTGGCCCCGGACTCTCTCCCCGGTCAGCCAGGTGCCCCGTCCGCCCCCACCGTCGCCCCCCTCCCGGGCGACGTCCGGACCTGCGTCACGCGCGTCGCCATCCGGCCCGCGCGCCACCGGAAGTCGGAGACACGCCATGTACGACAAGCTTGTGCAGAGTGCCGATGTACGCAGTGCCGAACGTTCCTCCCGCTCACCCCGCCCGCGCCGCCTGGCCTGGCTGCTGGCCCTGGCCGCCGGGGCGGCCGCCCTGCCCGGCCTGGCCCAGGCCGCCAGCTGTGCCGGCGTGGCGCAGTGGGACCAGGCCAAAATCTACCGGGCCGGCGACACCCTGCAGAAGGGAGGGGTCCTGTACCGGGCGAACCAGGACATCTGGAACGCACCGCCGGACCACCCGGCCGGGGCGCCCTACTACACCAACCTCGGCGCCTGTGATGGCAGCGGCGCCAACCAGCCGCCGGTGGTCAGCCTGACCTCGCCGGCCAATGGCGCCACCTTCAGCGCCGGCAGCACGGTCACCGTCAGCGCCACGGCCAGCGACCCGGACGGCAGCGTCAGCAAGGTCGAGTTCTTCCGCGATGGCAGCTCGATCGGGGTCGACACCAGCGCGCCCTACAGCGCCAGCTGGACCAACGCCAGCGCCGGCAGCCACACCCTGCGCGCGGTCGCCACCGACAACAACAACGCCACCACCAGCACGCCCACCATCACCATCACCGTCAACGCGGCCAGCGGCGACACCACCGCGCCCAGCGTGCCCGGCGGCCTGGCCGTGGGTACCCGCACCGCCAGCAGCATCGCGCTGAGCTGGAACCCGTCCACCGACAACACCGGCGGCAGCGGCCTGGCCGGCTACGACGTGTACCGCAACGGCAGCCTGGTCGGCTCGCCGTCCAGCGCCAGCTACGTCGATAGTGGCCTGACCGCCTCGACCACCTACCGCTACCGAGTGCGCGCCCGCGACAACGCCGGCAACGCCTCGGCACAGGGCTCCGAGATCAGCGCCACCACGCTGGCTGGCAGTGGCGGCGGCACCGGCAAGCGGGTCATCGGCTACTTCACCCAGTGGGGCATCTACGGCCGCAGCTACCGGGTGAAGAACATCGACAGCAGTGGCTCGGCCGCGCGCCTGACCCACATCAACTACGCCTTCGGCAACGTGCGCAACAACCGCTGCGAAGTGGGCATCACCCAGCCCTCGGACCCCAACACCGGCGCCGGGGGCGATGCGTTCGCCGATTACAGCAAGGCCTTCGGCGCGGGTGAGAGTGTCAGCGGCGGCGCCGATACCTGGGACCAGCCGCTGCGCGGCAACTGGAACCAGCTCAAGCAGCTCAAGGCCAAGTACCCGAACCTGAAGGTGCTGATCTCGCTGGGCGGCTGGACCTGGTCACGCGGCTTCTCCAGCGCGGCACGCCCGGAGAACCGCCAGGCCTTCGTCGCCTCCTGCATCGATGCCTACATCAAGGGCAACCTGCCGGTGACCGACGGTGCCGGTGGTACCGGCGCGGCGCTGGGCGTGTTCGACGGCATCGACATCGACTGGGAATACCCGGTGTCCTGCGGCATCGAATGTGGCAAGCCGGAGGACAACGCCAACTTCACCGCGCTGATGGCCGAGTTCCGCCGACAGCTCGATGCGGTGCGTCCGGGCCTGCTGTTGACCGTGGCCGTAGGTGCGGGCATCGACAAGGTCCGCGTCACCGACCCGGCGGCGTACCACCCGTACCTGGATTACATCAACGTGATGACCTACGACTTCCACGGCGCGTGGGATGCGAAGACCAATCACCAGTCGGCGTTGTTCGATTCGCCGAATGATCCGTCCACCGGCGACCAGAAGCTGTACAACAGCAACGACGCCATCGAGGCCTTCATCAGCCGCGGCGTGCCTGCGGCCAAGCTCAACCTGGGCATCGGCTACTACGGCCGTGGCTGGACCGGCGTGGCCAGCGGCAACAATGGCATGTACCAGACCGCCGGCGGCGCTGCACCGGGTACCTACGAGGCCGGCATCGAAGACTGGAAGGTGCTGAAGAACCTGGCCTGGCAGGGCTACACCGACAATACCGCCGGTGCCACCTGGATCTACAACGGCAGCACGCTGTGGAGCTTCGACACCCCGGCCAACATCACCCGCAAGATGGGCTATGTGAAAACGCAGGGCCTGGGTGGTGCGTTCGTCTGGGAATTCAGTGGTGACGATGCGCAGGGCACGCTGACCAAGGCGGTCAGTGATGGCCTGAAATAAAGAAAAAGCCGGGGACGCATCGCGTCCCCGGCTTTCGACATGGATTCAACTTCCGCCGGGCATGGCCCGGCGTTACCCGGCCATCCCACGGTAGCGCCGGGCCATGCCCGGCGACGTTACGGTCAGCGCTTTGCGGACAGCTTTTCCAGCGCCGCACGCAGCTGCGCCGGCGGCAGGTAGCCACCCAGCTGGGTGCCGTCTGCCGCGAAGATCGCCGGCGTGCCGTTGACGCCCAGCTGCTGGCCCAGCGCGTACTGCATGGCCACCGGGTTGGTGCAGTTCTTTGCCGGCACGCTGCCGCCACGCTTGGCGTTGGTCAGCGCCTGGCGGCGATCGGCGGCGCACCAGACCGAGATCATGTCGACGTAATCCTTGCTGCCCAGGCCCATGCGCGGGAACGCGAGGTATTCAACGGAAATGCCGTTGCGGTTGAGCTCGGCGATGTCCTGGTGCAGCTTGCGGCAGTAACCGCACTCGATATCGGTGAACACACTGATGGTGTACTTCGCATTGGGCGCGGCGAACACGATGCGGTCACCGTGGTTGGCCTTGGCCAGCAGGTCGCGCCGGTAGCCGAGCAGGCCTTCGCTGTTGGCCGGGCCCTTGGCCTGGATGTCGTAGGGCTGCGACTGGAACAGGTAGCGACCGTCGTCGGACACGTACAGCAGCTGGCCGGACACCAGCACTTCGCGGAAGCCGGGGAACGGCGCCGAGCCGATGTAATCCACCTTGGAACCGGGGATGAGCGTGGCGAGTGCGGCGCGCACCGTCTGTTCGGAGGCGCCGTTGGCGCCCGGGCTGGCCTTGGCGGTCGCGGCAGCCGGGGCCTTGGCGGCGGGCGGAGCCGGTTGGGCGCAGGCGGTCACGCTGACCGCGCTGAACAGTGCAGCGATGGCAAATCGGAACATGGGCAATCCGCTGGAAATCAGACCCCGGATTCTGACACAGGCCCGTGTGACGGGCCGCGACCGCGCGCACGCCCCGGGTGACGCGCCGCGCGCTCCGTTCAGCCGCGCGGGTGGTGCCGCGCGTGCAGCTTCTGCAAGTGTTCGCGTGCCACCAGGGTGTAGATCTGGGTGGTGGACAGTGAACTGTGGCCCAGCAGCATCTGCAGCGCGCGCAGGTCCGCGCCCCGGTTCAACAGGTGGGTGGCGAAGCTGTGGCGCAGGCCGTGCGGGCTGATCCGCGCCGGATCGATGCCGGCCACCTGCGCATGGCGCTTGACCAGATGCCAGAACGCCTGGCGGGTCAGCGCATGCAGGCTCGGCTCGATGAACAACGGCGTCTGCCCATCGGCCAGGGCATGCACCTTGCCCTTGCCCACCAGCTGCGGCCGCGACTGCTGCAGGTAGCGTTCCAGCCAATGCTGCGATTCCTCGCCCAGCGGCACCAGGCGCTCCTTGCTGCCCTTGCCGGTCACCCGCAGCACCCCCTGGCGCAGGTTGACCGCGGTGGTCGGCAGCAGCACCAGCTCGCTCACGCGCAGGCCGGCGGCGTACATCAGTTCCAGCATGGCGCGGTCGCGCAGGCCCAGCGGGCTGTCGATGTCCGGCGCGGCCAGCAGGGCGTCGATCTGGCTTTCGGCCAGCGCCTTGGGCAGCAGCCGGGGCAGCTTGGGCGGGTCCAGCAGCGCGCTGGGGTCTTCGCTGCGTTCGCCGCGGCGCACGCCATCGGCGAAGAACGCGCGCAGCGCCGACAGCAGGCGCGCGTTGCTGCGCGGCGACCAGCCATGGCGGGTGCGCCAGGCCAGGTAATCGAACAGGGCCGGGCGCTCGATGCCGGCCAGCCCCCCATCGCGGCCATCCATCCAGCGCGCGAGCCCTCCCAGGTCGCGCCGGTAGCTGTCCAGGGTGGCGCGGGCCAGGCCGTTCTCGGCCCAGATCGCATCGAGGAAGCGCTGGATGCGCACGCTGTCGTCGGCGCGCAGTCCCGGCAGCTGGGTAACCAGCTGGCGGCGTTCGGCAGGGGTGGAAATGACGGCCATGCGTGCAGGATACGAGGGCCACTGCGGGCGCGGCCAGCTTTGCGTATGCTCGGCGCATGTCCCGCCCTGCCACCGACGCGGCCACCGCGGCCGCCACCGAAACGCCCCGCCCGCGTGCGCTGCTGCCGTGGCGCGTACTGGCGATGGTCTATGACGCCTTGCCGGTGCTGGCGTTGTGGATGCTGGCCGGCACGCTGTTCACCCTGGCCTACACCTTCAGCGGCCATGCGCAGCGCGAGAACATCGCGCCCTTCAGCGCTTGGCAGTGGCTGCTGTGGGCGGTGTGCTGGGCGGTGACCGGATGGTACGCCACGGCCAGCTGGCGCCGCGGCGGGCAGACCCTGGGCATGCGGCCGTGGCGGCTGAAGCTGGAATCGCGTGATGGCACGCCGCTGCGGCGCCGCCAGCTGTGGCTGCGCTTCGCGGTGGCTACGCTGTCGCTGCTGCTGGGCGGGCTGGGGTTCTGGTGGGCGTGGCTGGACCGGCAGCGCCTGACCTGGCATGACCGCGCCAGCGGCACCCGCGTGGTGCGGATGCCGAAGCGGTAAATGACCCGGGTAGCGCCGGGCGATGCCCGGCGAAGATGGCCTGACGCAACCTGCGCCGGGCATGGCCCGGCGCTACCGGTGAATCAGCCGGATTTGCGCCGGAACAGCCAGCCGGACACCGCCAGCATGACGATGGGCGGCAACGCGTAGGCAATGCGGTAATCGAATTTCAGCGCACCGGCCATGCGCCCGAAGAACAGCTGCAGCAGCCAGAAGCCCAGCGCGAACAGGATGCCCAGGAACAGGCGCTTGCCCATGCCGCCGCTGCGCAGCGAACCGAACGCGAACGGCACGGCGGCCAGGCACAGCGCCAGCACGTTCAACGGGTAGAACCAGCGGCTCCAGTAGATATCCTCGAAATCGCGGGCATCCAGGCCGTTGCGCTCGCGGTATTCGATGCTGGTGCTCAACTCGCTCAACTTCAGGTTGCGCGGCTTGGCGATGCCGGTCGCCAGCGCGCCGGCATCCAGCTTGGAATCCCAGGGCTCGCGTGCGGCTTCCTCGCGGGTCGCGCCACGCTCGGCGAAGGTGTCACGCTTGACCCCGGTCAGCACCCAGCCGTCCTTGTCGTGCTCGGCGGTGGCGGCGCGGGTCAGCGAGGCGATGTTGCCGTCCTCGGCGATGCGGTACAGGCGCACGTCGCGCAGAATCAGCCGTGTGCCCTTGTCACCGACCAGCTGCTCTTCGCCGCTGGCGGCGTTGAGGAAGGTGTCACCCTCGCGCGCCCACAGGCCCGAATAGCGGGCCGTGGTCGCATTGGTGCCCCACTTGGCGCTCATCTTCAACGCATCGGCGCGGTTCTGGCCCCACGGCCCGAGGGTCTCGGCACTGATCACCATCAGGCCGGTCAGCAGCGACAGGGCAATCGCCACCGAGACACTGAGGCGCTTGCGCGACAGGCCCAGCGCGCGCAGCGCGGTCAGCTCGGAGGTGGCGGCCAGCTGGCCCAGGCCCATCAGCGCGCCGATCACCGCCGCGGTCGGGAAGAAGGTGTAGGCCCGGCGCGGCACGGTGTACAGCACCCACGCCGCGGCATGGCCCAGCGAATAGCCGTTCTTGCCGATGTCCTTGAACTCACCGGAGAAGGCCATCACCACGTCCAGGCCGGTCAGCACCGCCCAGGTGAGCAGCACGGTGGTGAACACCGCACGGCCCAGGTAGACATCGAAACGCATCGGTCGCAGCTTCATGCGCGGGCTCCCTTCGGGCGCGCCAGGCGGCCATCGCGGAAATACATCCACAGCGCGAAGCCAAGCAGCGGCAGGGTCAGCCACCACAGGCCGACGGCAGGCGGAATCCTGCCGTTGGCGATCCAGCCACTGCCGATGAACATCAGGTTGGTGCCGACCATGTAGGCCAGCAGGGCCAGCATCATCCGGCCATAGCGCTGCTGGCGCGGCGAGCTGCGGCCCAGCGGCACGGTCAGCAGGGCGAAGGCCAAGGCAATCAGCGGCGGTGCGAGGCGGCGGTGCAGCTGGGCCTTGGCCTCGGCGCGGTCGTCACCCAGCAGCTGCAGGGTCGGCATCAGCTCGGGGTCATTTTCGTCCTTGGCCTGGGCGCCGTCGGGCAGGGCCACGTCATTGCGGGCGAAGGTCGCCAGGCGGTAATCCAGCGCGCCGGCCAGCGGGCCTTCCACCTGGTGGCCGTCATCCAGCTCCAGGAAGCGCTGCTGCTTGCCCTCGAAGAACATGCGGCCGCCGGCGGCGGAGACCACCTCCAGGCGGTCATCCTTCTGCCGCTGCAGGAACACCCGGCCCAGCTTCGTGCCATCGGGCGAGATCGAGGACAGGTAGACCACCCCGCCATTGGGCAGCGAGGTAAAGCGGCCCGGCTCCAGGCCGGCCATCAGCACGCTGCGGTTGGCGTCCTGGATCATCTGCTCGGCGGTGCGGCCGGCCCAGGGGCCCAGCCACAGCGAGCAGGCGCCGACCAGCAGCACCACCGGCACCACCAGCATCAGCAGCGGCTTCATCAGGCGCTTGGGCCCCACGCCAATGGCGGTCAGCACCGCCATCTCCGAATCGCGGTACAGGCGGCCAATGGCCAGCAGCAGGCCCAGCATCAGTGCCAGCGGCAGGATCAGCGGCATGTAAGCGATGAACTGCAGGCCCAGCTGCGAGAACAGCAGCTTGGCCGGCAGCCGTCCGTCGGCGATGTTGCCGAGGATGTCCACCAGCACGCCGCCCACGCTGACCACCAGCAGGACGATCAGGGTAGCGAGGAAACTCTGGACGAAATCGCCCAGCAGGTATCGGTCGAGCTTCAGCATGGGGCGGTGGTTTAAACTCTGGGGTTCGTTCGCGGTGCCGCCCAGTCTACTGTCTGGGCGTAAACGGCCTGCGATTGTACGGACTCGCCAATGGAATCTGCTCAATGGCCCTCGAATTCACCCTGAACCACCTCGCGCCGGCCGCCGCCGGCGTCGACTGCCTGGTCGTCGGCGCCTATGCCGACCACTCCCTGACCCCGGCCGCCCAGGCCCTGGATGCCGCCAGCGGTGGCCGCCTGGCCGCCCTGGCCCAGCGCGGCGACCTGTCCGGCAAGACCGGCGCTACCACCCTGCTGCATGACCTGCCGGGCGTCAGCGCCCCGCGCGTGCTGGTGGTCGGCCTGGGCGAAGCCGCCCGTTTCGGCGTGCCGCAGTACCTGAAGGCCGTTGGCGACGCCGTGCGCGCGCTGAAGGCCGGCGCCGCCCGCAGCGCGCTGTTCAC
Source organism: Stenotrophomonas cyclobalanopsidis (assembly GCF_008710035.1). Taxonomy (GTDB): domain Bacteria; phylum Pseudomonadota; class Gammaproteobacteria; order Xanthomonadales; family Xanthomonadaceae; genus Stenotrophomonas; species Stenotrophomonas cyclobalanopsidis. The sequence goes on from NZ_VYKI01000030.1 coordinate 34,395, forward strand.
CCTGTCCGAAGTGGCCGTCAAGGACCGCGACGCCGCCTGGGCGATCCGCCAGGCGGTGATCGCCGCCGACCACGCCGCCTACCGCTACACCGCCACCCTGGGCAAGAAGAAGGCCGATGACGCCGGCCTGGCCGAGCTGGCCATCGCCGGTGACGACACCCAGGCCCTGGCCCAGGGCAAGGCCATCGCCGCCGGTGTCGAGTTCGCCCGCGAGCTGGGCAACCTGCCCCCGAACTACTGCACCCCGGCCTACCTGGCAGAAGTGGGCGTGAAATTCGCCGGCGAGCACGATGGCGCCGAAGCCGAGATCCTCGACGAGCACCAGATGGAAGCATTGGGCATGGGCTCGCTGCTGGCCGTGGCCCGTGGTTCGGCCAACCGCCCGCGCCTGGTCGTGCTGAAGTGGTCCGGTGGCGGCGACGCCAAGCCGTACGTGCTGGTCGGCAAGGGCATCACCTTCGATACCGGTGGCGTGAACCTGAAGACCCAGGGCGGCATCGAGGAGATGAAGTACGACATGTGCGGTGGCGCCAACGTCATCGGCACCTTCGTCGCCGCCGTGAAGGCCAAGCTGCCGCTGAACCTGGTGGTGGTCGTGCCGGCCGTGGAAAACGCCATCGACGGCAATGCCTACCGCCCGTCCGACGTGATCACCTCGATGTCGGGCAAGACCATCGAAGTCGGCAACACCGACGCCGAAGGCCGCCTGATCCTGTGCGACGCCCTGACCTACGCGCAGCGCTTCGAGCCGGCCGCGCTGGTCGACGTGGCCACCCTGACCGGCGCCTGCATGGTTGCCCTGGGCCACCAGACCGCCGGCCTGATGAGCAAGCACGACGACCTGGCCAACGAACTGCTGGCCGCCGGCGAGCACGTGTTCGACCGCGCCTGGCGCCTGCCGCTGTGGGATGAGTACCAGCCGATGCTGGATTCGAGCTTCGCCGACGTCTACAACATCGGCGGCCGCTGGGCCGGCGCCATCACCGCCGGCTGCTTCCTGTCGCGCTTCGCCGAAGGCCAGCGCTGGGCCCACCTGGACATCGCCGGCGTGGCCAGCGATGAAGGCAAGCGTGGCATGGCCACCGGCCGCCCGGTCGGCCTGCTGAGCCAGTGGCTGCTGAACCAGGTCGCCCGCGCCTGATGCCGTACCTGCCCCTGGCCGGCGCCCGCCGGCCGGGGCATCCTCCGGCCTGCCCCCGCCCGGCACGCCGGGCCCCTGCCCGACCCGGACCCTGCCATGCCCCGCGCTGATTTCTACCTGATCGCCAAGCCCCGTTTCCTGACCGAGCCGCTGCGCCTGGTCTGCGAACTGGCGCGCAAGGCCAACGATGCCGGGCTGCCCGCCCTGGTGCTGGCCCGCGACCAGGCCCAGGCCGAAGAGCTGGACGAACTGCTCTGGTCGTTCGACGAGGATGCCTACATCCCGCACCAGATCGTCGGCGAGGACGTGGACGAGGAAGAGGCCGTGGTGCTGATTTCCATCCCCGGGGACGAGGCGCCGATGCGCCCGCTGGTCATCAACCTGCGCGACGAACCCTGGCTGGGCCAGTGCGAGCGCGTGCTGGAAGTGGTGCCGGCCGACCCGGAAGCGCGCGAACCGCTGCGCGAGCGCTGGCGCCAGTACAAGACCGCCGGCTACGACCTGAACAAGCACGACATGTGAGCGAGGCGTGGCCCCCTTGATGGGCCGTCCCGCTGCCCTGATCCTTCAACGATTACCTCCTGGTTCCCCCGCATGACCCAACTCGCCTCCAGCTACGACCCGAAGTCCTTCGAGACCGACCTCTACGAGGCCTGGGAGAAGGCCGGCCACTTCAAGCCGTCCGGCAAGGGCGAGCCCTACACCATCCTGCTGCCGCCGCCGAACGTGACCGGCACCCTGCACATGGGCCATGCCTTCCAGCAGACCCTGATGGACGCGCTGGTGCGCTACCACCGCATGCGCGGCTACGACACGCTGTGGCAGGTCGGTACCGACCATGCCGGCATCGCCACTGAAATGGTGGTCAGCCGCAACCTGGCGCTGGAAGGCAAGGGCGAGACCCGCGATTCGCTGGGCCGCGAGGGCTTCATCGGCAAGGTGTGGGAGTGGAAGCAGCAGTCCGGTGACATCATCGAGCGGCAGATGCGCCGCCTGGGCACCTCGGCCGACTGGTCGCGCAGCACCTTCACCATGGACCCGCAGCCGTCCGAAGCGGTGATCGAGGCCTTCGTGCGCTGGCACGAGCATGGCCTGATCTACCGCGGCCAGCGCCTGGTCAACTGGGACCCGGTGCTGAAGACCGCCATTTCCGACCTGGAAGTGGAGAGCGCCGAGGAAGACGGTTTCCTGTGGTCGATCGCCTACACGCTGGATGACGGCCTGAGCTACGAGCACGTCGAGCGCGATGCCGACGGCGTGGAAACCCTGCGCGAAACCCGCGACTACCTGGTGGTCGCCACCACCCGCCCGGAAACCCTGCTGGGCGATACCGCGGTGATGGTGCACCCGGAAGACGAGCGCTATGCGCACCTGATCGGCAGGAGCGTGGTGCTGCCGCTGACCGGCCGCCGCGTACCGGTGATCGCCGATGACTACGTCGACCGCGCATTCGGTACCGGCGTGGTCAAGGTCACCCCGGCGCACGATTTCAACGATTACCAGGTGGGCGTGCGCCACAGCCTGCCGATGATCAACCTGTTCACCCCGGTGGCGGCGCTGAATGAAAACGCGCCCGAACGCTTCCAGGGCATGGACCGTTACGAAGCGCGCAAGGCCGTGCTGGGTGAACTGGAAGACCTGGGCATCCTGGTCGAGACCAAGGCGCACAAGCTGCAGGTGCCGCGCGGCGACCGTACCGGCCAGGTGATCGAGCCCTACTTGACCGACCAGTGGTTCGTGAAGATGGACGAGCTGGCGCGTCGTGGCCTGGAGCTCGTGGAAGGTACTGATGGAAAGCCGGGTTCGATCGCCTTCGTGCCGCCGAACTGGATCAACACCTACCGCCACTGGATGAACAACATCCAGGACTGGTGCATCAGCCGCCAGCTGTGGTGGGGCCACCGCATTCCGGCCTGGTTCGATGCCGCCACCGGCAGCTGCTACGTCGGCCGCAGCGAAGACGAAGTGCGCGCAAAGCACAACCTCGGCAGCGACGTGGTGCTGAGCCAGGAAAGCGACGTGCTGGAAACCTGGTTCTCCTCGCAGATCTGGCCGTTCTCCACCCTGGGCTGGCCGAATGCCCAGGCCATGGCCGAGCGTGGCTTCGACCGCTACCTGCCGTCGTCCGTGCTGGTCACCGGCTTCGACATCATCTTCTTCTGGGTGGCCCGCATGATCATGGCCACCGACAACCTGACCGGGAAGATCCCGTTCAAGGACGTGTACTTCACCGGTCTGATCCGCGACAGCGAAGGCCAGAAGATGTCCAAGAGCAAGGGCAACGTGCTGGACCCGCTGGACATCATCGACGGCATCAGCATCGACGACCTGGTCGCCAAGCGCACCAGCGGCCTGATGCAGCCCAAGGCCGCGGAGAAGATCGAGCGCCGTACCCGCAAGGACTTCCCGGACGGTATCGCCGCCCACGGTGCCGATGCGCTGCGCTTCACCATCGCCGCGCTGGCCACCCACGGCCGCGACATCAAGTTCGACATGAACCGCGCCGAGGGCTACAAGAACTTCTGCAACAAGCTGTGGAACGCCAGCCGCTTCACCCTGATGAACACCGAGGGTGCAGCGTTCAACGGCGTGCCGACGCCGCGCACCGATGCCGAGCGCTGGATCCTGGCGCGCCTGGCCGCGGTCTCCGCCGAGGCCCAGGGCCATTACGCCAACTACCGCTTCGACCTGCTGGCGCAGTGCCTGTATGAGTTCGCCTGGAACGAGTTCTGCGACTGGTTCCTGGAACTGAGCAAGCCGGCCCTGAACGGTGCTGATGCCGCCGATGCCGACAGCACCCGCCACACCCTGCTGTACGTGCTGGAAGCGCTGCTGCGACTGCTGCACCCGCTTACCCCGTTCATCACCGAACAGCTGTGGCAGCAGCTGGCCCCGCGCCTGGGCCTGGCCGAAACCACCCTGTCGCTGCGCCCGTACCCGACCGCCGACGAATTCGCCGGCGATTTCGCCCAGGCCGAGGCCGACGTGGAATGGCTGAAGGCGGTGATCAGTGCCGTGCGCCGCGTCCGCAGTGAACTGAACGTGGCCCCGTCCAAGCTCGTGCCGCTGCGCCTGCAGGCCGGCCTCGAACTGGACCGCGTGCGCATCGAACGCTTCAGCGCCTCGCTGTCGTTCCTGCTGAAGCTGGACAGCATCCAGTGGCTGGGCGAAGGCGAAAGCGCGCCGCCGGCCGCCGCCGCGATCGTGGGCGAGCTGAAGCTGCTGGTGCCGCTGGAAGGCCTGGTCGATCTTGACGCCGAGCGCGCGCGCCTGGACAAGGAGATCAAGCGCGTGGAAAGCGAGAAGGAAAAGAGCGAGGCCAAGCTGGCCAGGTTCACCGACAAGGTGCCGCCGGCCGTGGTCGAGCAGGAGCGCGTGCGCCTGGTCGACTGGAACACCCAGCTGGCCGGCCTGCAGGAACAGCGCGCGAAGCTGTAACGGAGGCATCCCGCCGGGCATGGCCCGGCGCTACCTCGATTGGAAACGCCGGGCATGGCCCGGCGTTTCCCTTTCTGCCCCATGGCATCATCGGGCGATGCCGCTTTCCCTCTTCCTGCTGGTCCTGGCCGGTGCTGCCCTGCATGCCAGCTGGAACGCGATCGTCAAACGCGGGCCGGACAAGTTTCTCGGCACCGTGCTGGTGACCGGCAGCGCCGCGCTGCTGTCGGCGGCCGCCCTGCCCTTCCTGCCCATGCCCGCGGCGGACAGCTGGCCGTGGCTGGCGGCGTCGGTGCTGCTGCAGGTGATCTATTACGGCCTGGTCGCGCGCTGCTACCAGCAGGTGGACATGAGCCTGGCCTACCCGCTGATGCGCGGTTGCGCGCCGATCCTGGTCGCAGTGGCCGGCAGCCTGTTCGGCCAGTCGTTGCCGCCGGCGGCGTGGCTGGGTGTGGTTCTGGTCAGCACCGGCATCCTGTGCATGGCGCTGGGCGCGCGTGGTGGCCAGCTGGGCCTGCCGCTGCTGACGGCGCTGATGATCGCCACCTACACGCTAGTCGATGCACAGGGCGCACGCCAGTCCGGCAGCGCGCTGGCCTATACCCTGTGGCTGTTCCTGCTGTCAGGCCTGCCGCTGCCAGCATGGGCGCTGCACACGCGGCGTGGTGCGGTGCTGGCCTATGCGCGCCAGCATTGGCCGCTGGGCCTGGCCGGTGGCGTCGGCACCACCGCGTCCTATGCGATGGCGCTGTGGGCGATGACCCAGGTACCGGTGGCGATGGTGTCGGCACTGCGCGAATCGTCGATCCTGTTCGCGCTGCTGATCTCGGTGTTCGTGCTGCGCGAGCGCGTGCCGCGGGTACGCTGGCTGGCGGCGGGATTGATCGCCGGCGGCGTACTGGCGCTGCGGATGGCGTAATCACCGCATCGGTAGCGCCGGGCATGGCCCGGCGAGCGCGGCGGCAACCCTTGCCCGTTACAGCGGCGGCATCGTCTGCAGGTCGTCGTTGACCAGCTCGATCGCCATCACCAGCGCATCCTCGCGACCGTTGGCGGCCGGGTAATAGCGCGGGCGGCGGCCGATCTCGTTGAAGCCTTCGCTGTGGTAGAGCGCCAACGCCGGGGTATTGGACGGCCGCACTTCCAGGAACACGCGCTGCGCGCCACGGTCACCGGCCAGGCGCACCAGTGCGCGCATCAGCTGCCGGCCGAGGCCGTGCGACTGCTCCAGCGGATCGATGCAGATGTTGAGCACGTGGGCTTCGTCAGCGGCCAGGCTCAGCACGCCGTAGCCGATCAGCAGGCCGTCGCGTTCCATTGCCAGGCCGGGGTAGCCGGCGCGCAGGCAGTCGAGGAAGATGCCGCGGGTCCACGGGTAGGGATAGCCACGCACTTCGATGGCCATCACCGCATTGACGTCGCTTTCGCGCAGGGCGCGCATCGATACCGGGCCCGGCCGGGCGACCGCACTCACGGCGCGCCCCGCTTGCGCAGCGCGCGCAGCTGCGGCCACAGCGCGCGCTTGGCCTTCGGATCGCGGCGCAGCTGTTCCAGCGGCCAGCTGTCCATCAGGGCCTGCGTGGCCGGGTCATTCGGGTTGCAGCCGGAGGCGCGCAGCAGGGCGATCTGCAGGCGGTCAGGCAGGCGCACCGACGGCTGCCGTGCGTTGCCGCTGGGCAGCGGCCGCGATGCAGCAGGCGCCGTGTCCGGTGCAGCCACCGGGGTGGTCCGTACTGGCAATGCCGGGCGTTCGTACCGGGCCGGCGCGCGTTCGGTCGGCGCATCGGCCTGGCGCTGCGGCTGTCGCGGCGCTTCACTGCGCGCCGGCGCGGCCGCGGCTTCGGCCTCGGCCACGCTCAGCTGCAGCGCCGCGTCCAGCTCGGCGGCCAGCTGGCCATCGTGGAAGACGGTGTAGCCCATGGCCTGCAGCCAGGCCTGCTGGGCCGGGGACCACAACACGGGCAGGTCCTCGCTCACGCCGCCTCGGGCTTCTTGCGCAGGCGCTGCAGGGCCCACATCACCGGGCCGGACAGCGCGTAGAGGATGCCCACCACGAACAGCACGCGCGGCAGGTCGATGACCGCGATGGCGATGGCGATCGGCACCAGCGCCAGCACCAGGAACGGCACACGGTCGGAACGGGTGCCCTTGGCGGTACCGCCCTTGAAGCTCCAGAAGCGGATGCGGCTGACCATCAGCAGGGCCGCGACCACGGTGACGGCCAGCGCGACGAAGCGCAGCTCGCTGCCATTCCATCCCAGGCCGCCATCGGCGAAGGCCCAGACGAAGGACATCATCAGGCCGGCCGCAGCCGGGCTGGCCAGGCCGACGAACCAGCGCTTGTCGACCACCGCTACCTGGGTGTTGAAGCGGGCCAGGCGCAGCGCGGCGCAGGCGGCATACAGGAAGGCCACCGCCCAGCCGAGGCGGCCGAGCAGTTCGCCGTCGTACTTCAACTCCGACAGTGACCAGTGGTACATCACCAGCGCCGGGGCCATGCCGAAGCTGACCAGGTCGGCCAGCGAGTCGTACTGCACGCCGAACTCGCTGCTGGTGCCGGTCAGGCGCGCAACGCGACCGTCCAGGCCATCCATCACCGCTGCCACGAACACGGCGATGCTGGCATTGACGAAATCGCCATTAGCCGCCGCGATGATCGCGTAGAAGCCGGAAAACAGGCCGGCGGTGGTGAACAGGTTGGGCAGCAGGTAAATCGTGCGCGAGCGCGGCGGTGGTGTGATCGGGTCCATGGAATCCAGTTTAATCGACTTGCCAGGCGTCGGCGGCAATGCTGCAATCGGCGTTCTACGCCCATTCTGCGGAGTTTGCCATGCGTGCCTTGTCCTGCCTGGGATGCCTGCTGCTGTTGGCCAGTGCCAACACGGTGGCCGGACCCGTCTACAAATGGAAGGATGCCAAGGGCGTGACCCAGTATTCGGAGACGCCGCCGGCCGGGGGCAAATACGAAACCCGGGAGCAGGCCCGCGGCACGCAGCCGGCCGCACCGGCCGCCGCCAGCGAGCCCACGCCGGTGCCGGAGCAGTGCGGCACCGCCCGCGCCAACGTGGCCCTGCTGGACGGCAGCGGGGAGGTCATGCAGGACACCGACGGGGACGGCAAGGCCGATACCGCGTTGACGCCGGAGCAGCGCAGCGCGCAGAAGGGGTTGGCCGAAGCGGCGATCAAGGCCTACTGCCCGCCGGCGGGTTAAGGGGTTTTTCGGCAGGGCTTGCGGCCCTGCACCTGCTCAATGCAACGGCAACGTCAAAAGCCTGCATCCCGTGGGATGGCGGGTCACTGTGGGTTTGCGGGGACGCCGTAAATACGTCCATGTAGGCTTGGTCGCCGCTTGCTCGTGTGCGCTGTCCTGCGCACACGGCAAGACCGGGGTTGGGCGTCCTGCCCAACCCGCCCGAGGCATGCCTCGGGCCCATGCGGCTCACACCCCGCAAACCCACAGTGACCCGCCTTCGACAGTTTCACGTGGCTGTTGGAACCTGCTGCTGGTGGGTGCCGACCGTTGGTCGGCACATCTGTCAGATATCGAATGAATTCATCCACGCATGGCGTGGATCTACTGGCCACGGCGGCTGTTGGTAGGTGTCGACCTTGGTCGACACGATTTTTCTCTCAGATATCGATATTCAAATGGGGTCAGAGCCCGTTGCGCAGCAACGGGATCCGACCCCGTGCCGACCAACGGTCGGCACCCACCAGAGCAGAACGCCATTCCGACAGATCGCGGGAAACTGTCGAAGGCGGGGTGGGTCCGGTTGAGGGGGCGTGAGCCGCATGGATGCGGCGACCGAGGCTACATGGACGTATTCACGCCGTCCCCCTCAACCGGACCCA
>NZ_VYKI01000031.1 GCF_008710035.1 Stenotrophomonas cyclobalanopsidis
GGATTGCGGGGTGTCAGCCGCATGGATGCGGCTGCCAAGCCTACAAGGACGTACTTGCGGCGTTCCCGCAATCCGACACCGCCCCGCCAACCCACGGAATGCCTGCTCCTGATTTTGCCGTTGCCGTTGCCGTTGATTTGCAGCAGGTGCAGGGCTGCAAGCCCTGCCAAACACCCCCCTACTTGACCAGCACGTCGATCACGCCGTCGCCGACGCGTGCCTTCAGCGCATCGCCGGCCTGTACCTGCCCGACCTCACGCACCAGCGTGCCGTCGTCACTGCGGGTCAGGATGCTGTAACCACGTGCCACCGTCGCCAGCGGGCTTACCGCTTCCAGCGAACGCGCCAGCCCACGCAGCCGCAATGCGTCCCGTTGCAGCAGGCGCTGCAGCGCCGCCTGCGGGCGGCCGCGCAGGGCCGCCAGGCGCCGCTGCATCTCGTCCAGCTGGCGCTGCGGGTGGTGACCGCGCAGCACCGCGGCTGCATGGCGCAGACGCGCGGCACGGCGCTCCTGCTGCTGGTTGAAGGCCGCATGCAGGCGCCGGCCCAGGTCAAGCTGGCGGCGACGCAGCAGGTCCAGGCGCGCCTGCGGGCTCCGTGCGTTCAGGCGCAGCAGGGCGCGATCGGCGCGCTGCATCGCCTGCTGCATCGTGTGCCGCTGCAGCTGCACCATGCGCGCGGCGGTTCGGCGCAGGCGCAGGGCCAGTTCGCGCTGGTCGGGCACCAGCAGTTCGGCGGCCACCGACGGCGTCGGTGCGCGCAGGTCGGCGGCGAAGTCGCTCAGGCTGAAGTCGGTTTCGTGGCCCACCGCCGAGACCACCGGCGTGCCGCTGGCGGCGATCGCCCGGGCCAGCGCCTCGTCATTGAACGCCCACAGGTCTTCCAGCGAACCACCACCGCGTGTCAGCAGGATCACGTCGTAGCGGCCGCTGGCATCGGCGGCCTGCAGCAGGCGGGTGATCTGCGCGGCGGCGGTGCTGCCCTGGACCAGGGTCGGCAGCAGGTCCACTTCCAGCAGCGGAAAACGGCGGGCCAGCACACTCAGCACGTCGCGCACGGCGGCGCCGGTGGGCGAGGTGATCACCGCCAGGCGATGCACGTGCGCCGGCATCGGCCGCTTGCGCGCTGGATCGAACAGGCCCTCGGCTTCCAGGCGTGCCTTCAGTTCCTCGAAGGCGCGGCGCAGTGCGCCCTCGCCGGCCTCTTCCATGTGGTCCAGCACCATCTGGTACTCGCCACGCGCGTCGTACAGCGTCACCTTGCCGCGCACCAGCACGCGCATGCCTTCGCGCGGCACGAACTTCAGGTACTGCGCCTTCATCCGGAACATCGCTGCACGCAGCTGCGCGCGCGCATCCTTCAGGGTGAAGTACAGGTGCCCGGACGCGGGGCGGGCGACGCTGCCCAGCTCGGCTTCGACCCAGATCGCCGGGAAGCTGCCTTCCAGCAGGTCGCGGGCCAGGGTGTTGAGCTGGCTGGGGGTGAGGACGTCGTTGTTGCGTGGCTGCATGGGTACGGCGGTAGCGGGCGGAGCAGGGCGCTCAGGATCGCACGTCAGCGCGCGCCGTGCTGGGCCAGCGCCCACTGCACGTGGTCGCGCACCACGGGTGAGGGATCGTCGACGCGGGTCTGCAGGGCGGCCAGTGCGTCGGTCGAGGCCGGTGCGTTGCCCAGCGCCACGGCGATGTTGCGCAGCCAGCGCTCGTGGCCGCTGCGGCGGATCGGGCTGCCTTCGGTGCGGCGCAGGAATTCGGCTTCATCCCAGGCGAACAGCTGGTCCAGACGCGCAGTATCGAGGTTGTTGCGCGCACGGAAATCCGCTTCGTCGGTGCGCTTTGCGAACTTGTTCCAGGGGCAGACCAGCTGGCAGTCGTCGCAGCCGTAGATGCGGTTGCCGATCAGTGGCCGCATGTCTTCGGGAATGGCGCCGTCGTGTTCGATGGTCAGGTAGGAAATGCAGCGCCGCGCGTCCAGCCGCTGCGGGGCGATGATGGCCTGGGTGGGGCAGACATCGATGCAGCGCGTGCAGGTGCCGCAGTGGGCGGTGGCAGGTGCATCGATCGGCAGCGGGATGTCGATGTAGATCTCGCCGATGAAGAACCACGAGCCGCCGTGACGGTCGATCAGGCAGGTGTGCTTGCCGATCCAGCCGAGCCCGGCGTTGCGCGCCAGCGCACGTTCCAGCACCGGCGCCGAATCGACGAACACGCGGTAGCCCAGCGGCGCCACTTCATCGTTGATCTGCGTGGCCAGCTTCTGCAGCCGGTTGCGCATCAGCTTGTGGTAATCGCGGCCCAGCGCGTAACGGGCAACATAGGCGCGGCCGGGATCGGCCAGGGTCGCCCAGGCTTCGGTGTCGTCCTTGTGGCTGTAATCCATGCCCACCGAAATCACCCGCACGGTACCCGGCAGCAGTTCGGCCGGGCGTGCGCGCAGGGTGCCGTGGCGGGCCATCCAGTCCATCGTCCCGTACAGGCCCTTGCCCAGCCAGTCGGCCAAATGCGCCTCATCCTCGCCCAGCTCGACGCCGGCGATGCCGCAGCGCTGGAAGCCGTGCGCACGGGCGAGTTCGCGGATGCGCTGCACGGCCAGGGCCGGATCGAGGGGGGCAGGGGCGGGGAACATGCGCACCAGTATAAAATCTCCGCATGGTCAACCTTGCCGATCTGTTTGATTCTGCTGCTGCGCGTGCGCTGGATGCCCAGGCCTCGGCGCTGGCAGGCGATGGTGGCTGGGAGCTGATGGCCCAGGCCGGGCTGGCTGCCTGGCAGCGCCTGCTGCGGCACTGGCCACAGGCGCTGAATGTGGGCGTGGTGGTCGGCAGCGGCAACAACGGCGGCGACGGCCTGGTGCTCGCGCGGCATGCGCTGCTGGCCGGGCGCCGGGTAACGGCGCTGACCCTGCCGGGCAAACCGCCAGCCGCCGCGTTGGCGCAACGGGCAACCTCGGATTTCAGGTCCGTCGGGGGAGCCCTGGCGGAATTTGACGGAACGCTGCCCGCAGCCGATATCTGGGTGGATGGCCTGTTCGGGCTGGGTTTCGACCGGGCGCCGGAAGGCGCAGCGCAGGCCGTGATCGAAGCACTGAACGCACAGGACGCACCGGTATTTGCACTGGATGTGCCCAGCGGCGTCGACGCCGACCGTGGCGCGGTGCCGGGTGTCGCGGTGCGCGCAGCGCTGACCCTGCAGTTCATCGTGCCGCACCGCGGCCTGTACACCGGCGACGCGCTGGAGCACGCCGGCGAACCCGCGCTGGCCGCGCTGCAGCTGCCCAAGGCGGCGTGGCAGGGCGTTTCGGCGGCGGCCGAGCACTGGACGGGTGCACGCTTGCCGGCATTGCTGAAGCCGCGCCGCGCCAATAGCCACAAGGGCGAATCCGGCCATGTGCTGTGCGTGGGCGGCAACCGCGGCAGTGGAGGCGCCATCGCCCTGGCTGCCGAGGCCGGCCTGCGCACCGGTGCCGGACTGCTCAGCATCGGCACCCGCGGCGACCATGTCGGTCCGCTGCTGGCGCGCCTGCCCGAGGCCATGGTGCATGCGCTGGAAGACGGCGACGCGCTGCCCGGCCTGCTTGAAAAGGCCAAGGTCGTGGCGATCGGCCCCGGCCTGGGCCAGGACGACTGGGCGCGTGCCCTGTTTGCGCGCGTGCTGGCCTGTGGCAAGCCGCTGGTGCTCGATGCCGATGCGCTGAACCTGCTGGCCCGCGACCCCCGTGCGCTGCCCGATGCCATCCTGACCCCGCACCCGGGCGAGGCCGCGCGCCTGCTGGAATGCGCCACGGCCGAGATCCAGGCCGATCGCTACCGCTGCGCCCAGGCGCTGGCCGAGCGCTACCACGCCGTGGTGGTGCTGAAGGGCGCTGGCAGCATCGTGGTCGCCCCTGGCCGCACCCCGCGCCTGATTGCTGCCGGCAACCCCGGCATGGCCGTCGGTGGCATGGGTGATCTGCTCACCGGCATCATCGCCAGCCTGCGCGCGCAGGGCCTGGATGCCTTCGATGCGGCCGCGTGTGGCGCGCTGCTGCATGCGCTGGCCGGCGATGTCGCTGCCCTTGATGGCGCGCGCGGCCTGCTTCCTACTGATCTGCTGGCGCCCCTGCGGCGGCTGGCGAACCCGGAACTCCTGCAATGACTGAATTCTTCCTGGCCGACAGCGAAGCCACCGAAATGCTGGGCCAGTGGCTGGCCGCTACCCGGCCCCCGCAGGCGCTGGTCGAGCTGCGCGGTGACCTCGGCGCCGGCAAATCCACCACGGCACGTGCGCTGCTGCGCGCGCTCGGCGTGCAGGGTGCGATCCGCAGCCCCACCTACACCCTGGTCGAGCGCTATCCGCTGTCCAGTGGCGGCGAAGCGTGGCACTTGGACCTTTACCGCATCGGCCAGGCCGGTGAGCTGGATTTCCTCGGCCTGGACGAGGGCAGTGCCGTGTTGTGGCTGGTGGAGTGGCCTGAGCGCGGCGCCGGTGCGCTGCCGCCCACCGATCTGGTGGTGGCGCTGGAAATCGAAGGGCAGGGGCGGCGCGTCCGTCTCACTGGGGCCAGCGACGTGGGCCGTGAATGGCTGGGTCGGCTTCCCGACGGGGGCGACTTGCAGGCAATTTCTGTCGGCTGACGAGAACAAACACCGGCAGGTTACGGATTATTAAGGAAAAAGGTGTTGCATTCCGTTCAGCGCGGTGATTGAATCCTGACCATGCGCCTGGGGAACCGTCTCATCGCCATCTGTGCCGCCGTCGGACTGGGTCTGACGAGCGTCTGCGCGTGGGCCGGTGAGGTCCGCCAGGTCCAGCTGAACACCGGCGCGACCGGTACCCGCGCCGAGATCTCCCTGGTGGGCAGCGGCGGCTACAAGACCCTGTCGCTGTCCTCGCCGAGCCGCCTGGTGATCGACTTCCCCGATTCCAGCGCCGTGCACAACCTGAAGATGCCGGCCGCGAAGGGCGTGGTCACCGCCGTCCGCACCGGACAGCCGGTGCCGGGCACGTTCCGTGTCGTTTTCGACCTTGCTGCGTCGGTGTCGCCGTTCCGTCCGCAGCTGCAGCGTGAAGGCAATGAATCCAAGCTGGTGATCGAGTGGCCGGGCGATGGCCCGGCAACGGCCGCCAGCCCGGCCTCGCCTGCGGCCATCGCAGCGGTCACCCCGTCCGCCGCCGATGCGGCCGCCGCACAGAACGCGCAGTCGCGTGGTGATGCCGCGCGCGCCACCGCGCTGCTGACGGCCCAGGTGCAGCAGCAGGCCAGCGCCAGTGCTGCCGCTCCGGTTGCGCCGGCGCCGGCCCCGACCACCACCCCGGCCCAGGTGGCCGCTGCCGGCATCAGTGCCAGCAGCACGCCGCCGCCGTCCTCGCCGGCCGCGATCCTCGCCGGCCAGCCGACCCGTGCCGTGGTGGCCGCCGCACCGGCGCCTGCACCCACGCCTGCCGCGGCACCCGCCGAAGCGCCGCGACCGGCCATGCCCAGCGATGCTTCGCGCATCCGCATGCAGCCGGGCATTCGCCACCTGGTGGTAGCCATCGATCCGGGCCATGGCGGCCAGGATCCGGGCGCGATCGGCCCGACCGGCAAGCGCGAGAAGGACGTCACCCTGGCCGTGGCGCGCGAACTGGCCCGCCAGGTCAACGCGACGCCGGGCCTGAAGGCCTACCTGACCCGCGACAGCGACGTGTTCATCCCGCTGCCGATGCGTGCGCAGAAGGCGCGCGCGAACAAGGCCGACATCTTCATCTCGATCCACGCCGACGCTGCCGAGAACCGTTCGGCCACCGGTTCGTCGGTGTACGTGCTGTCCACCAAGGGCGCCTCCTCGCAGCGCGCGCGCTGGCTGGCCGACAAGGAAAACGCGGCCGACCTGGTCGGTGGCGTGCGCCTTCAGCAGACCGAGGGCACCCTGGCCAACGTGCTGCTGGACCTGGCCCAGAGCGGTTACATGAAGGCGTCCGAAGATGCGGCCGGCCACGTGCTGGGCGGCCTGAAGCGGATCGGCAACAACCACAAGCCGAACCTCGAGCGCGCCAACTTCGCGGTGCTGCGCACCTCGGACATGCCGGCGATGCTGGTGGAAACCGCCTTCATCTCCAACCCGGACGAAGAACGCCGCCTGACCGACCCGGCCTACCAGCGCAAGGTCGCCGGTGCGGTGCTCGATGGCGTGCATACCTTCTTCAGCCGGCAGCCGCCGCCGGGCACGCTGTACGCAGCCCGCGCCCAGGCCGAGATCGACGCCGCCGCCACCATGGCCGGCGGCAGCAAGTAGAGTCGACCGTTGGTCGACTGCGTGCCTTGCGCGCGGTTCATGTTTTCGGCAACCGCGCAGTCGACCAACGGTCGACTCTACCGCGCGCAGCGCGGGGCTCATGTTCTCGGTACTGCGCAGTCGACCAACGGTCGACTCTACCGCGCGCAGCGCGGGATGGCCGCCGAGGCCCGCGGCTCCGTTATCATCCCTGCATGACGTCTGCTCCCCATCCGCGCCCGATCCGGCCGTTGCCGGAAATCCTGATCAACCAGATCGCCGCCGGCGAAGTGGTCGAACGTCCTGCGTCGGTGGTCAAGGAGCTGGTCGAGAACGCCATCGATGCCGGCGCCAGCCGCGTTGACATCGATCTGGAAGAGGGCGGTGTGCGGCTCATCCGCATCCGCGACAACGGCAGTGGCATCGCGCCCGAGCAGTTGCCGCTGGCAGTCTCGCGACATGCCACCAGCAAGATCGCCGATCTCGACGACCTCGAATCGGTGGCGACCCTCGGTTTCCGCGGCGAAGCCCTGCCGTCCATCGCCTCGGTCAGCCGCTTCACCCTGGCGTCGCGCCGCGCGCATGACGAGCACGGCTCGGCGCTGCAGATCGAAGGCGGCAAGATCGGCGAAGTGACCCCGCGCGCGCATGCGCCGGGCACCACTGTGGAAGTGCGCGAGCTGTTCTACAACGTGCCGGCGCGCCGCAAGTTCCTGCGCGCCGAGCGCACGGAAATGGGCCACATCGAAGAATGGCTGCGCTCGCTGGCGCTGGCCCGCCCGGATGTCGAGCTGCGCGTGTCGCACAACGGCAAGGCCTCGCGCCGTTACAAGCCCGGTGACCTGTATTCCGATGTGCGGCTGGCCGAGACCCTCGGCGAGGACTTTGCCAGCCAGGCCGTGCGCGTGGACCACACCGGTGCCGGCCTGCGCCTGCATGGCTGGATCGCGCAGCCGCATTATTCGCGGGCCAGTGCCGACCAGCAGTACCTGTACGTCAATGGCCGTTCGGTGCGCGACCGCAGTGTCGCCCACGCGGTGAAGATGGCTTACGGCGACGTGCTCTACCACGGCCGCCAGCCGGCCTACGTGCTGTTCCTGGAACTGGACCCGACCCGGGTCGACGTCAACGTGCACCCGGCCAAGCACGAAGTGCGCTTCCGCGATTCACGGCTGGTCCACGACTTCGTCTACCGCACGTTGAAGGACGCGCTGGCCGACACCCGCGCCGGTATGTCCGCGCAGGAGATCGGTGCCGGTGCCGTCCACGCTGCAGACATCGGCGCTGAAGCGATGCCGTCCAGCGCCGGTGCGTCGGGCTTCGGCCTGGTACGCGGTGCCGCGCCTGGTTCGGGCGGCGGTGGCGGTGGCTTCTCTGGCTGGCGCCCGCAGCAGCCGCTGGGCCTGCAGGTGGCCGATGCGCCCGCGGCCTATGCCGCGCTGTACGCCGTACCCGATGCAGGCGAACGCAGCAGTGCGCTGCCGCCGATGCCGAGCGCGAACGGCCTGCCGGTGACCAGTGCCGATGCCGGCGTGCCGCCGCTGGGCTACGCCATTGCCCAGCTGCACGGCATCTACATCCTGGCCGAGAACGCCGAAGGCCTGATCGTGGTGGACATGCACGCCGCCCACGAGCGCATCGGCTACGAGCGGCTGAAGAACGCTCACGATGGCATCGGCCTGCAGTCGCAGCCGTTGCTGGTGCCGATCACCCTGGCGGTGGGCGAGCGCGAGGCCGACACCGCCGAGACGGAAGCGGAAACGCTGGCCGCGCTTGGTTTCGAAGTCACCCGCGCCGGCCCGGGCGCGCTGCATGTGCGCAGCATTCCCGCGCTGCTGGCCAACGCCGAGCCGGAAGGCCTGCTGCGCGACGTGCTGACTGACCTGCGCGAGCATGGCCAGAGCCGGCGCATCGCCAGTGCGCGCGACGAACTGCTGTCGACCATGGCCTGCCACGGCGCGGTGCGCGCCAACCGGCGCCTGACCGTGCCGGAAATGAACGCGCTGCTGCGCGACATGGAAATCACCGAGCGCTCCGGGCAGTGCAACCACGGCCGGCCGACCTGGGCACGTTTTTCGCTGGCGGAAATCGACCGCTGGTTCCTGCGCGGCCGTTGAGGCCCGCAACGTTGAGGGGAGCATCCATGCGTCATCGGGGAGTGGGCGGCCTGCTGGTCGCCGTGTTGCTGGCCGCCTGCAGCCCGGCACCGGCGCCGGTGCCTGTGGTGAAGGAAGATCCGGCATTCGCAGCGGGGCAGCAGCAGTGGCGCGTGCAGCGCTATGAAGACCTGACCCGGCCCGATGGCTGGACCTCGCTGGTCGGCCTGCACTGGCTGCAGTACAAGTCGCACTTCATCGGCAGCGGCGCCAGCAGTGGCATCCGCCTGGCGGTGGGCCCTGACAAGCTGGGCCTGCTGCGGCGCGAGGGCGACCAGTGGTGGTTCAGCCCCGAGGCCAGGGTGGATGTCAGCCTGGACGGGCAGCCGGTGCGTGGCCGCGTGCGCATGAACACCGACAAGGATCCGGCGCCCACCGTGCTCACCTTCGATGGCGGCAAGGGGCAGCTGAGCATCATCCGCCGCGGCCCGCGCGATGCGCTGCGGGTCAAGCATGCTGATGCGGACGCGCGCCGCGATTTCGCCGGCATCCAGTACTGGCCTGGCGGTCCCGACTGGCAGGTACAGGCGCATTTCATCGCCCATCCCGCCGGCAAGTCCCTGCCGATCGTGGACATCACCGGCCTGACCACCGAAATGCCGAATGCCGGCGCGGTGGAGTTCGAGCGCGACGGCCGCAGCTGGCGCATGGAAGCGATCGGCGCGCCCGGCGAGCCACTGTTCCTGGTTTTCGCCGACCGCACCAGTGGCCACGGCAGCTATCCGGCCGGTCGCTACCTGGACATGGATGCACCGGCCGCCGATGGCAGCGTGCGCATCGATTTCAACCACGCCTACAACCCACCCTGTGCCTTCACCCCGTATGCGACCTGCCCGCTGGCGCCCCCGGAAAACCGGTTGGACCTGCGCGTGGACGCCGGCGAGAAGGCGTACCACCTGTCTGAAGGAGAAGGCTGATCATGTCGATCAGATCACTGATGCGCGGCGCCGTGCTGCTGCTGGCCTGCGCGGTCGCCCCCCTGGCCGCGGCGCGTGGCGCGCCGGCCGAAGCGCCTGCGGCCAGGCCGCCGGTACCGCTGCTGTGGAAGGTGACCGGCCCGGGCGATGCGCGTGTCTACCTGCTGGGTTCGTTCCACCTGCTGAAGCCCTCCGATTACCCGTTGTCGGCCGATGCCGAGCAGGCCTTCACCGCGTCCAAGCGGGTGCTGTTCGAAGTATCGCCGGAGGAAATGGAATCGCCCCAGGCCGCCACCCAGATGGTGCAGACCGCGATCCGCCGCGATGGCAGTGAACTGAAGCGCGACCTGGATGACGCCACCTGGCAGAAGCTGCAGGCCTACGCCACGCAGAACAAGCTGCCGCTGGCGCAGCTGCAGGGCATGAAGAGCTGGTTCGTCGCGCTCAACATCACCATCGGGCAGATGCAGAAGATGGGCCTGGATGCGAACCTCGGCCTGGACCGTCATTTCATGGCGGAGGCGAAGAAGGCGGGCAAGCAGACCCGCGGGCTGGAGGACATGCAGAGCCAGATCAACCTGCTGGACGGCATGAGCCTGCAGGAGCAGCGGCAGATGATGGCCGAGGCGCTGGACCAGGCCGACAAGGGCGATGAGCAGTCGCTGATGCTGCACGAGGCCTGGCGCCGAGGCGATGACCGCGTGCTGTGGAACAAGATGGCCGTGGAGATGCGCCAGCAGTATCCGCAGCTCTACCAGCGCATCAACACCGCGCGCAACGACGCGTGGGTGCCCAAGCTGCTGCCGTACCTGCAGGACGGGCAGGGCGGCACCCTGGTGGTGGTCGGTGGCCTGCACCTGCTGGGCAGCGACGGCGTGGTGGAGAAGCTGAAGGCCAAGGGCTACAAGGTCGAGCGCGTGTGCACGGGCTGCAAGCTGAAGCGCTGAGGGTAGAGTCGACCGTTGGTCGACTGCACTTCGGTCGGATGGCGGAAATGCCCGCGCTGCGCGCATAAGTCGACCAACGGTCGACTCTACCAAAGCATAAACGGCGCACCTCAGGGCGCGCCGTTTCCGTGTCAGGCGGGGGCAGTGGCCTCAGCGCCGGGTCTTGCCACCGTTGCCGGTGCTGGTGCCCGGCTCGCTCGGCTTGTTGCCGGTGCCGGTGCCGGTGCCCGTACCGCCGGGGCGGGGGCCGCCGAAGCCGGTGCCCATGTTGCGCTGGAATTCCTGCCACAGTTCCAGGTTGCGCTCGGTCAGCTGGTTCATCATCGCCCACGGGGTCTGGCCCAGCAGGTTGCCCATCTGCTGGCGGAACTGCTGCTGCTGGTCGAGGAAGACCTGCATGCTGCGCTCCAGGTAGTTGCCCATGAAGCCCTGCAGCGAATCGCCGTAGAAGCGGATCAGCTGGCTCAGCAGCTGGGTGGACAGCATCGGTTCGCCGTCCTGCTCCTGGTCGGCGATGATCTGCAGCAGGACCGAACGGGTCAGGTCGTCGCCGCTCTTGGCGTCGCGGACCTCGAAGTCCTCACCGTCCAGGATCAGCTGGCGCACATCCTCTATGGTGATGTAGCTGGAAATTTCGGTGTCGTAGAGACGGCGGTTCGGATACTTCTTGATGATGCGGGTCGCAGCCATGAAGCGGTCACTCGTCACTGTAGATGTGCAGCATGGCGCAGTGCACAAGCCTTGGCAACCGCTGCAGCCCCCGCCGCGCTTGGGGTTTCACGCCCGATCATGTTGCGCAGCAAGGGTTTGCGTGCTGCGCAGCATGACCAACGGCAGGGGACCTTTGCGTGCCCGCTGCCGCTGCCTGCGGCCTTACCAGCCCATGTGGTGGCCGCCGTTGATGTCCAGGTTGCTGCCGGTGATCCAGGCGGCCTCGTCTGCGACCAGGAAGGACACGCCGTAGGCGATCTCCTCCGGCTTGCCCAGGCGCCCGGTGGGGATGTCGGCGATGATCTTGGCGCGCACTTCCTCCGGCACCGCCATCACCATGTCGGTGGCGACGTAGCCCGGCGAGATGGTGTTGACCGTGATGCCGAAGCCGGCGTTCTCACGGGCCAGCGAAATGGTGAAGCCGTGCATGCCGGCCTTGGCGGCGGCGTAGTTGGCCTGGCCGTACTGGCCCTTCAGGCCGTTGATCGAGCTGATCTGGATGACCCGGCCCCAGCCGCGGCGGCGCATGCCTTCAATGACCGGGCGGGTGACGTTGAACACCGAATTGAGGTTGGTGTTGATCACGTCGTGCCACTGGTCCGCACGCATGCGGTGGAAGGTGGTATCGCGGGTAATGCCGGCGTTGTTGACAAGGATCTCGACCGGGCCCAGCTCGGTTTCCACCGCGCGGATCAGCGCTTCGGCGCTTTCCGGGTCGGACACATCGCCGGGGAAGATCGACACGTGGTAGCCGCGCTCGGTCATGCCCTGCTGCCAGGCGCGGGCCTTGGTCTCGTCGCGGTAGTTGGTGGCGACCCGGTGGCCCTGGTCGGCCAGGCGTTGGCAGATGGCGGTACCGATGCCGCCGGTTCCGCCGGTGACCAGTGCGACGCGAGAAGTCATGGAATGCTGTCCGGGTTTCAGGTGGGGGGAAGGGGATTCTGCAACATCGGCGCGGAAAGTGCGCCGGCCGGCGGCAGGCCCGCTCCGATCAGGATGTCGGAACGCGGCAGCCGCGTCGGGTCGAAGGCCTGGCGTGCGGCAGCCAGCAGGGCGTGCAGGTCGTCCACGCCATCCAGCGCGGTGGGTGCCTGGCCCAGCAGCTGCCACAGCTGGCGCAGCACCGGCACCGGCCGGCTGTTGTCCACCGGCAAGGCGGCGAGGGACTTGGACAGCTTGTGGCCCGGTGCATCCAGCAGCAATGGCAGGTGCCAGTAGCGCGGAACCGGCAGCCCCAGCGCCCGCTGCAGCAGGATCTGCCGCGCGGTGGAATCGAGCAGGTCGGCGCCGCGGACCACTTCGGTCACGCCCTGCGCCGCATCGTCCACCACCACGGCCAGCTGGTAGGCCCAGCAGCCATCGGCGCGGCGCAGCACGAAATCACCGACCTCGGCATGCACGTCCTGGGTCTGCAGGCCGCGCAGTCCGTCTTCGTACTCAACCACGCTGCCCGCGGGAACGCGAAAGCGGACGGCAGGGTCCGGTCGTGGCTGGCGCGCCACGCAGCGATGGTGGATGCCGCCGTTGGCGGCCACTTCGCTGCGGCTGCAGTGGCAGACGAAGGCCCGGTCGCTGGCCAGCAGTACGTCCAGCGCGGCCTGGTAGGCCTCGCCGCGCGCGCTCTGCCAGAGCACCTCGCCGTCGTGGTCCAGGCCGAATGCGGCCAGGGCCTGCAATTGTGACTGCGCCGCGCCGGCGACCGTGCGCGGCGGATCGACATCCTCGATGCGCAGCCGCCACAGGCCACCGTGATGGCGCGCAAGCAGCCAGCTGCCGAAGGCGGCGAACAGGGAACCGGCGTGCAGCAGGCCGGTGGGCGAGGGCGCGAAGCGGCCGCAGGGAATGGGCGAAGTCATGCTGGCTGAATCGTCGGTCAGGTTGGCGCTTGAATTCAAGCTGACTGCACCGCAAATTGGCGGATATCGACCCTTCCGAGCCGAATTTCCCATGTTTACCCGCATTGCCCTTTTCCTGGCCACCAACCTTGCGGTGCTGATCCTTGCCGGCATCGTGATGTCCATCCTGGGCGTGGACTCCCGTTCGATGAGCGGCCTGCTGGTCATGGCTGGCATCTTCGGCTTTGGTGGTTCCTTCATCTCGCTGCTGCTGTCCAAGTGGATGGCCAAGCGTTCCACCGGTGCGGTGGTCATTACCGAACCGCGCAACCCGACCGAGCGCTGGCTGCTGGCCACCGTCGAACGCCAGGCCAAGGCGGCCGGCATAGGCATGCCGGAAGTGGCCGTGTATGACGGTCCGGAGATCAACGCGTTCGCCACCGGTGCCAACCGCAACAACGCGCTGGTGGCGGTGTCCACCGGCCTGCTGCACAACATGAGCGAAGACGAGGCCGAAGCAGTACTGGGCCACGAGATCGCCCACGTCGCCAACGGTGACATGATCACCATGGCGCTGCTGCAGGGCGTGCTGAATACCTTTGTGATCGTGCTGGCCCGCGTGGTCGGCGGCATCATCGACAGCGCGCTGTCGGGCAACCGCGAAGGCGGCGGCCGTGGCTTCGCCTACTTCATCATCGTGTTCGTGCTGGAGATGGTGTTCGGCCTGTTCGCGACGATGATCTCGATGTGGTTCTCGCGTCACCGCGAGTTCCGTGCCGACGCCGGTGGTGCCTCGCTGGCCGGTCGCCAGAAAATGATCGCCGCGCTGGAGCGCCTGCAGCTCAACCACGGCCAGAGCACGCTGCCGACCCAGATCGCGGCCTTCGGCATTGCCGGTTCGACGGCGAAGAAGCTGTTCATGAGCCACCCGCCGCTGGAGGAGCGCATCGCTGCGCTTCGGGCTTCGACCGCCGCGTAAGAGACGGGTTTCAACCCGGAAACACGAACGCCCGGCCATGTGCCGGGCGTTTTGTTTTTCCAACGCGGCAGCGGTTGTCGCATTGGTTTGTAGAGCCGAGCCCACGCTCGGCTGCCTTTCGCGCTGCGCGCGTAAGTCGAGCATGGCTCGACTCTACAGAGGCTATCCACGCATGGCGTGGTTCCACGCCATCTCCAACGCAGCGCCGCGCGGGACAAACAAAAACGGCACCCTCGCAGGTGCCGTTTCAGTGAGCCGCGTTACCGGGACGCTTAGAACTTGGCGTCGAACTCGGCGGCGTAGCCGGTGTTCACCAGCACCTTCTGCAACGACTCGGCCACCTTCAGGTTGCCGGCCACGACCTGCTGGGTGTCCGGGCCACGGTTGTCCATGCGGGCCAGGGTCGCGCCCTTGAAGTCGCAGACCTTGCCGCCGGCTTCGCGGACAAGCAGCACGCCGGCCGCGATGTCCCAGGCCTTCACCCCTGCTTCGAAGTAGGCATCGGCGCGGCCACAGGCCACGTAGGCCAGGTCCAGCGCTGCCGAACCACTGCGGCGGATGTCCTCGGCCTGCACCAGCAGGGCGTCGACCGCCTTCAGCTGGGCGCTGGCGCGGGCACGCTCGCGCGGGGCGAAACCGGTGTGGATCATGGTGCCGCCCAGGTCCTTGCGTTCGGCCACGCGGATGCGGCGGTCATTGAGCACGGCGCCGGCGCCACGGCTGGCGGTGAACAGTTCATTGCGCAGCGGATCGAAGATGACCGCATCGGTCGGCTCGCCATTTTCCACCAGGGCGATCGACACGCAGTAGTGCGGCACGCCGCGCAGGTAGTTGCTGGTGCCGTCCAGCGGGTCGATGACCCACATGTTGCGGTGGCCACCCTGCACGCCGCCTTCTTCGCCGAACACGCCGTACTCGGGGTAAGCGCGCTTGAGTTCCTTGACGATCACCTTTTCGGCGTCGGCATCGACTTCACTGGCGTAGTCCATCCGGCCCTTCTGCACTACATTGAGCGCCTCGAGCTTGTTGATGTTGCGCAACAGGACGTTGCCGGCGAGGCGGGCGGCCTTGACCATGACGGTGACGGCGGGTTTCTGCATGGCGTGGGCTCCCGGGAAGGCAGAAGAGGTAGGGCTGGCGGGGGAAAAGAGCGGGTCCGGCGCAGTGGCCGGCCGCACAGTTTACCATTGGTCTTCGTCCAGCTCGACATTTCCCTGTTCATGTCCCAGTTTCCTGCCGCCACCCGCCTCCGATTCGTCCTGGTCGGTACCCAGCACCCCGGCAACATGGGGGCCGCCGCACGCGCCCTGAAGACCATGGGCCTGGCCCGCATGGTCCTGGTCGCCCCCGAGAAGCCGCTGGACGAGGAGGCCTTCCGCCGCTCGGCCGGTGCCGAAGACGTGCTCGGCGATGCCCCGGTGATGGCTACCCTGGCCGAAGCCGTCGCCGACTGCACCCTGGTGCTGGGCTGCACCGCGCGTGCGCGCCGGGTGCAGCTGGAGGAGTACCTGCCGTCCGACGCGGCCGCCCGCGCGGTGGCCAAGGCCGGTGAGGGCGCCGAGGTGGCCCTGGTGTTCGGCCGCGAGCGCACCGGCCTGACCAACGAAGAGCTGCAGCTGTGCCACGCGGCGGTGCATATCCCGTCGGATCCGTCTTTCAGCTCGCTCAACCTGGCCGCCGCCGTGCAGGTGCTGGCCTATGAAACGCGCATGCAGCTGCTGGGCGCGCAGCCGGCGGCCGAGGCCGAGCCGGCGGACGTCCGCGAGCCGGTGGCGAGCCACGAGCAGATGGAGAGCTTCTTCGCCCAGCTCGGCGACACCCTCGACGAGATCGATTTCCACAAGGGCCGTGCGCCCGAGTCGGCAATGCGCAAGCTGCGCCGCCTGTTCCTGCGTGGCGAGCCGACCGAACAGGAAGTGCGCCTGCTGCGCGGCATCCTGGCCGATACCCAGCGCATGGCGCGGCTGGCCCGGGAAAACGGCAAAGAAGGCTGACGACGGTCTCATTTTTTCGGGTAGTCTGTCTGGATACCCTGGGGGGATGAGCTTGTGTCGGCTTCATGCAAGGCAATGCAGTGGGGATTGCTGAGCCTGGTTCCATGGCGGACTGTCCGCGCGGCCACGGCCGTGGCGGGCGCGCTGCGGGCGTGGTATCGGATCGACAAGGTCACAGAAGCAACGAAGGGCCGGGCGCTGCTGCAGCGTCCGGCAGCCGCGCGTGCGTGGTGCAGTGGATGGGAGTGGGCAGTGCAGTCGGGACCCGTACGGATGGAAGCGGCATGAAGTGGCTCGGCTCGGGAATGCAGGCCCGTTTCCTGCTCGCGATGGGCGGGGCGATGCTGGTGGTGGTGGCGATCCTGGCGGTGATGCTCGGCCGCCAGGCGACGATGCAGAGCGAGGTGAAGAGCCTCAGCGGTGGCGTCATCCATGAACTGTTCGACCGCAGCGTGCGCAGCCGCGGCGAGGCGTTGGCGCGCGAGCTGTCCGATTCGCTGGCCAACCCGCTCTATTACAACGACCTGGGCCAGGTGGGCGTGCTGGTGCGCTCGACCTCGCGGCAGCAGGTGGTGCGCTATGTGCTGGTGTTCGACAGCAAGGGCCGGCTGGTGCATGACGGCTCGGTCGGCGTGCCCGGCTTCGGCAAGCCGATGACCGACCCGTTGGCCACGGCGGCGACCGCTGCGCAGGGCCTGCTGGTGCAGCAGTCAGCCAGCGTGCTCGACAACACCATGCCGATCGTGGTCGGCAAGCAGCGTATCGGCGGTGTCCGCGTGGGCATGGCGCTGGACGAGGTCAGGGAGCGCGAGCTGGCCGCCAGTGCCACCCTCGGCGAGCGCCTGCAGCAGGTCGGCAGCCGCCACCTGGGCTGGCTGCTGCTGATGCTGGGCCTGCTGGTGGTGATCGGGGTGACGGTCATCCTCTATGTGCAGCGCACCCTGGTGACGCCGATCCGTGACCTGGCCGCCGCCGCGCGCCGCATCGAAGCCGGTGACTACCAGGCGCCGCTGCGGGAAAACACCCGCGATGACGAGGTCGGCGAGCTGGTGCGTGGCTTTGCGCGCATGCGTGATGCGATCGCCCGCCACGACCGCGAAGTGCGTCACATGGCCTACACCGATGCGCTGACCGGACTGACCAATCGCTTGGCCTTCCGCGAGGCGCTGGACCATCGGCTGATGGCGGCGCGTGCGTCCAAGCAGCGCCTGGGCCTGCTGTTTGCCGATATCGATGACTTCAAGCGGGTCAACGACACGATGGGCCACGAGGCCGGCGACGAGGCCCTGCTGCAGTTCGCCCAGCGCATCGGCCATGCCGTGGCGGAGGCCGGCGGCGACGATGCGGTGCTGGCGCGGTTCGGTGGCGATGAATTCGTCATTCTCGTCGGCGACGGCGATGTGGCCGCCAACGCACGCCTGCTGGCTGAAGTGCTGGTGCGTGAGCTGGGCAAGCCGCTGGTGGTGCAGGGCAGGGAGCTGTTCCTGGGCACCTCGATCGGCGTGACCCTGTACCCGGACGACGCGGCCGACGCCACCACGCTGCTGAAGAACGGCGACATCGCCATGTACC
Organism: Stenotrophomonas cyclobalanopsidis; assembly: GCF_008710035.1. Classification (GTDB taxonomy): domain Bacteria; phylum Pseudomonadota; class Gammaproteobacteria; order Xanthomonadales; family Xanthomonadaceae; genus Stenotrophomonas; species Stenotrophomonas cyclobalanopsidis. Next base: position 17,344 of record NZ_VYKI01000031.1, read on the forward strand.
AGGCGAAGATGGCCGGCAAGAACTGCTACCGCTACTACAGCCGGGCGATGGACCACGCGGTCGAGCGCCGCGTGCACATGGAGCAGGAGCTGCGCGGCGCCTGGGAGCGAGGCGAGCTGGGCCTGGCCTACCAGCCGATCTTCCGCATGCGCGACCGCCGCCTGGTGGGGGTGGAAGTGCTGCTGCGCTGGCAGCACCCGACCCTGGGCACGATTCCGCCGTCGGTGTTCATCGAAGTGGCCGAGCAGAGCGGCCTGATCGAGGTGATCGGCCCGAAGGTGCTGCGTGCGGCCTGCATGGAAGCCTCGCAGTGGCCGCGTGGTGCGGCCGGGGACGAGCTGTTCGTGTCGGTGAACGTGTCACCGCGCCAGCTGCGTGGCGGCGAACTGCCGGCGCTGGTGGCGCAGTGCCTGCACGAATCCGGGCTGCCGTCCTCGCGCCTGCACTTGGAACTGACCGAAACCGCGGTGATCGGTGACGAGATGCTGGCCGCGCAGCTGCTGGACAAGCTGCATCGCACCGGTGTGAAGGTCTGGCTGGACGACTTCGGCACCGGCTTCTCCGGCCTGAGCCACCTGCGCCAGGTGCCGGTGGACGGCGTCAAGATCGACAAGAGCTTCGTGGCCGACATGCAGCGCGACCCGGACGACCTGGCCTTGACCACGGCGATTATCGCCATGGCCCATGCGCTGGGCATCACCGTGGTGGCCGAGGGCATCGAGCAGGAAGCGCAGTACGAACTGCTGGCCCAGCGCGGCTGCGACCTGGGCCAGGGTTACTGGCTGAGCCACCCGGTCACCGCCACCGAAGTGGTGCGGATGATCGACTCGGGGCTCTGAAAACCCATCCACGCATGGCGTGGATCTACCGTTACACCGGGCGCTTGCTGGGGTCGCCGGGCAGTTCGCGCACCAGCTTGGGAATCAGGTAACCGGACAGCCGGGCGGTCAGCCCGGCGATCAGGGCCTTGGCACGGGTGTCGTCCACTTCGAAGTGGGCCACGCCCTCGACCTTGTCCACCTGGTGCAGGTAGTAGGGCAGCACGCCAGCGGCGAAGCTGCGCTCGCTCAGGTCCTGCAGCGCCTGCACGCTGTCGTTGACCCCGCGCAGCAGCACGGCCTGGTTCAGCAGCTGTGCGCCGAGGCCGCGCAGGCGTGCCATCGCGGCATCCACGCTGGCATCGAACTCATTGGCATGGTTGGCGTGCACCACGATGGCCAGCGGCCACGGCAGGCTGCCCAGCCAGGCCAGCAGTTCCTCGTCCACGCGCTCGGGCAGCACGATCGGCAGGCGGGTGTGGATGCGCAGGCGGCGGATGTGCGGAATCTGGCGCAGGGCGTCGGTCAGCTCGACCAGCTTGTGCGTGGCCAGCGACAGCGGATCGCCGCCGGACAGGATCACCTCGTCGATGTCCGGGTCGGCCGCAATGGCCGCCACGGCCTCCTGCCAGCCACCCTTGGCGGCGTTTTCCGCGCCATAGTCGAAGTGGCGGCGGAAGCAGTAGCGGCAGTTGATCGCGCAGCTGCCGGTGGCCACCAGCAGGGCCCGGCCGCGGTACTTCTGGATGACCCCGGTGGCCTTCCTGGCGGCACCATCGCCGACGGCGTCAAAGCTGAACCCGGGCGCCGGGCGCATCTCCTCGTCGATCGGCAGCACCTGGCGCAGCAGCGGGTCGGCTGCATCGCCAGGGCGCATGCGGGCCACGAAGCCTTCCGGTACGCGCAGGGCGAACTGGGCCATGGCCGCCTCCGAGACCCCCAGTGCCGCCGGATCCAGCTGCAGCCGTGCCAACAGGGCGTGCGGGTCACGCAGTGCCTGGCGCCAGAGCTGCTGCCAGCGCGCGGGCGCGCCTGGCGACTGGGGCCGGGGGAAGGCGGAAAGCTGCATGGAGAGGGGGCCTGCGGTTATCATGGGGGCATAAACAGTTGCCCACCGGGGTCCCGGTGGGTTTTCCATTCTACCGGCTCGCCGCACGCGCGGCGGTTTCGCCATTTGAGGAGCTTGAGCATGGCCACTGCGGGCATGAACGATGTCAAGAACGGGATGAAGATCCTGGTCAACAATGAACCGGCCGTCATCTCCGAGACCGAGTTCATCAAGCCGGGCAAGGGCCAGGCTTTCACCCGCGTGCGCTACCGCTTCATCAAGTCGGGCCGCACCGTGGAAATGACCATGAAGGCCACCGATGACGTGGAAGTGGCCGACGTTGTCGACACCAACATGAACTACATGTACAGCGACGGCGAGTACTGGCACTTCATGGACCCGGAAACCTTCGAGCAGGTGCAGGCCGACAAGGCCGGCATGGGCGGCGCCGAGAAGTGGCTGAAGGGCGAAGAGTCCTGCATCGTGACCCTGTTCAACGGTTCGCCGATCTTCGTGCAGCCGCCGAACTTCGTCGAACTGAAGATCACCGAGACCGATCCGGGTGTCCGTGGCGACACCTCGGGCGGCGGCGGCAAGCCGGCCACCCTGGAAACCGGCGCCGTGGTCCGCGTGCCGCTGTTCGTCAACCAGGATGAAATCGTCAAGGTTGATACCCGTTCGGGTGAATATTCCGCACGCGTGAAGTAATCCGGCGCAGCCGGATTACCTGTAGAGCCGAGCCCAAGCTCGGCTTTCCGGGCACCACCCGGAACCCGTTGCCGGCGCCGATGGCGCCGCAACGGACAGCCGCCGGGCATGGCCCGGCGCTACCGCCTTCAGCCAGGCGCCGCCCCCACAGCCAAGTGAGCCCGCATGAGCGATAGCCCGCACCTCCCCGAAGCCTGCGACCTGCTCATCGAAGCCGGTCATGTCGTTCCGATCGAGCCGCATGCGGTGGTGCTGGAAGACCATGCCGTCGCCGTGCGTGGCAGCGAAATCGTCGCCATCCTGCCGCGTGCCGAGGCCCGCGCGCGCTTCCGCGCGACCCAGGTGGTCAGCCGCCCCGACGCGGCGCTGATGCCCGGCCTGGTCAACGCGCACACGCACAACCCGATGACCCTGCTGCGCGGCGTTGCCGACGACCTGCCGCTGATGACCTGGCTGCAGCAGCATATCTGGCCGGTGGAAGCGGCGGTGATCGGCCCGGAATTCGTGGCCGACGGCACCACCCTGGCCATCGCCGAGATGCTGCGCGGCGGTACGACCTGCGCCAACGAGAATTACTTCTTCGGCGACGTGCAGGCCGCGGTCTACAAGAAGCACGGCTTCCGCGCGCTGGTCGGCGCGGTCATCATCGATTTCCCCACCGCCTGGGCCAAGACCGACGACGAGTACTTCGCCAAGGCCGGTGAACTGCATGACCAGTGGCGCACCGATCCGCTGATCGGCACCGCGTTCGCGCCGCATGCGCCGTACACGGTCAACGATGCCAATTTCGAGCGCGTGCGGATGCTGTCCGACCAGCTCGACATGCAGGTGCACCTGCACACCCACGAGACCGCGCAGGAAATCAACGATTCGATCAAGCTGCACGGCCAGCGCCCGCTGGCGCGGCTGGATCGCCTAGGCCTGGTCAACGACCGCCTGATCGCGGTGCACATGACCCAGCTGACCGACGCGGAAATCCACCTGTGCGCCGAGCGTGGCGTCAGCGTGGTGCACTGCCCGGAATCGAACCTGAAGCTGGCTTCCGGTTTCTGCCCGGCCTGCGCCCTGCAGCGCGCCGGCGTCAACCTGGCCATCGGTACCGATGGCTGCGCCAGCAACAACGACCTGGACATGTTCAGCGAGAACCGCACCGCGGCGATCCTGGCCAAGGCCGTGGCCGACGATGCGACCGCGCTGGACGCGGCCACCACGCTGCGTGCCTCGACCCTGGGCGGCGCCCGCGCGCTCGGCTTAGGCGAGCGCATCGGTTCGATCGAGGTCGGCAAGCAGGCCGACCTGGTCTGCGTCGACCTGTCCGCGCTGGAAACCCAGCCGCTGCACAACGTGCTGTCGCAGCTGGTGTATGCCACCGGCCGCCAGCAGGTCAGCGACGTCTGGATCGCCGGCAAGCCGAAGCTGGTGCAGCGCGAGCTGGTCGGCATGGACCTGCCGGGCATCATCGCCAACGCGCGCCAGTGGCGCGAGCGCATCCGTCATATCCGCGCCTGAACCCCGGCGCTGCAAGGACTTCCCCATGACTGCCCCCCACGCTTCCTCCAATTTCGATCAGGCCGAGCTGGACAAGTTCGCCGCGCTGGCCAACCGCTGGTGGGACGCCGATGGCCCGCAGAAGCCGCTGCACGCCCTGAACCCGGTGCGCCTGCAGTACGTGGCCGACCGGGTGACGCTGCGCGGTGCGCGCGTGCTCGACATCGGCTGCGGCGGCGGCCTGCTGAGCGAAGCGCTGGCCCAGGCCGGTGCCGACGTTACCGCGATTGACCTTGCCCCTGAGCTGGTCAAGGTCGCTCGCCTGCATGCGCTGGAAAGCGGCGCCAAGGTCGACTACCGGGTGCAGGCGGCCGAGGACCTGGCCGCCGAACAGCCGGGCAGCTTCGACGTGGTCACCTGCATGGAAATGCTCGAGCATGTGCCCGATCCGAGCGCGATCATCGAGGCCTGCAAGCGCCTGCTGAAGCCCGGTGGCCACCTGTTCCTGTCGACCATCAACCGCACCGCGGCCGCGTTCGCGGTGGCGATCGTCGGCGCCGAGTACGTGGCGCGGCTGCTGCCCAAGGGCACCCACCACTACCAGGAATTCATCAAGCCGGCCGAGCTGGCGCGCTGGCTGCGCGAGGCCGACGTGCAGCTGGTGGACGTGAGCGGCATGGCCTACGAGCCGTGGCGCAACCACGCCCGCCTGAGCAGCCGCACCGACATCAACTACCTGGCGTACGCGGTCAAGCCTGCATGACCACGGCCGGCTTCCCGCAGGCGGTGCTGTTCGACCTGGATGGCACCCTGCTGGACAGTGCGCCGGATTTCGTCGCCACCTGTGATGCGATGCTGGCCGCGCGCGGCCGTGCGCCGATCGATCCGGCGCTGCTGCGCCCGGTGGTGTCCAAGGGCTCGCGTGCGATGTTGACCGCCGCCTTCCCGGATCTGGACGCGGCCGAGCGCGATGCGCTGATTCCCGAGTTCCTGCAGCGCTATGAAGCGCTGATCGGCCAACACGCGGTGCTGTTCGACGGCGTGGCCGGCATGCTTGCCGCGCTGGATGCCGCAGGCAGCGTGTGGGGCATCGTCACCAACAAGCCGGAATACCTTGCGCGCCTGATCCTGCCGCAGCAGGGCTGGCAGCAGCGCTGCGCGGTGCTGGTGGGCGGTGACAGCCTGGCCGAGCGCAAGCCGCACCCACTGCCGCTGCTGCATGCCGCGCAGGCCATTGGCGTTGCCGCCGACGACTGCGTGTACGTGGGCGATGACGAGCGCGACATCATCGCCGCACGCGCGGCGGCCATGCCGTCGGTGGCGGCGCTGTGGGGCTACCGCCTGCACAGCGACGATCCGCTGGCCTGGCAGGCCGACGTGCTGGTGGAAAACGCCGAACTTCTGCAACTGGCCAGTCTCTGGCCGACCCGGCCGGCAGCCCCGGCCCAGCCGTAAGGAATGACGTAGTGAGCAGTACCGCGCTGAACAGTTTCCTCGACAAGTGGCGCAGCCGTTGGCCGGAATGGTCGGTGGCCGCCCCGTTCGTGGCCGAATCGCAACGCGAGCTTGCGGTGGCGTGGTTCGCGCTGCTGCAGGAATTCGACGACATGCTCAACACCAGCGGCGACCCGATGCCGGCCGACGCCAAGCTGGCGTGGTGGGGCGAGGAGCTGCGCAGCTGGGCCGGGCAGCGCTCGCGCCATCCGCTGGGCCGCCTGCTGGAGCCGGTGCGTGCACCGTGGGCGCAGCTGGCCGAAACCCTGCCGGACCTGGTCGAGGCGCGCACGGTTGCACTCGATGCGGCCAGTGCCGAGCGCGCGCTGGCCAACTACGCCGACGCCGTAGCGGCGGTGGAAGTGGTGCTGTTCAACGACACCCCGCGCAACGGCGCTGGCCGTGCCGTGCAGCTGCAGACCCTGGCCCAGCGCCTGCAGGATGCCGGCGTGGCCGGTGTGCCGCGCAGCCTGCTGGACGAGGACGCCAGCAACGCCACGCAGCGTTGGGCACAGCACCTGCTGAAGGGCTGGGCGACCCGCGTGCCGGGCCCGCGCGCGCGCCGCGTCTGGTCCAGCCTGGCCCGCGCCCGCGTGGCCGCGCAGGCCGCAGGCAAGCCGATCGAAGCGACCCCGATGCGCACCCTGCTGCGCGTGTGGTGGGCCGCACGCGGTTGATGCCGCTGCGCTCGCCGGGCATGGCCCGGCGCTACCGGGCGCGGTGATCAGGTAGCGCCGGGCCATGCCCGGCGACGATGCGCGTGCGTTACTTGCGTTCCAGCACCAGCAACGGGTCAATGCGGGTGTCGAACCAGTTCATGCCCCAGTGCAGGTGCGGGCCGGTGGCACGGCCGGTTGCGCCGACGGCGGCGATCACCTGGCCCTGGGTCACCCGGTCGCCGACCTTCACGTCGATGCGCGACAGGTGCAGGAAGTTCGAGCTGACGCCGTAGCCGTGGTCGATCAGCAGGGTGCCGCCGGTCAGGTACAGGTCCTGGCCGGCGAACGTCACCACGCCGGCGGCCGGAGCCTTCACCGGCGTGCCGGTGGGCACGGCGATGTCCATGCCGGAGTGTCCGGCGCCGGGCTGGCCGTTGTACACGCGCGCATTACCGAAGCGGCCGCTGATGCGGCCCTGCACCGGCCAGATGAAGGTCTGGGTAAAGTCAGTGCGGTCGTCATCGCGGGCGCGCGCGGCGGTCACCTGCGCCTGTTCGCGCTTGATCCGTTCGGCAATCGCCGGCGGCGGGTTGACCGTCTTCGGCGGCACGCCGTTGACGCGCTCGGTCGGCCAGTCGCGCGGGGTCACGTTGATGGTGGCGGTCTCTCTTCCCCCATCCGGGCGCTGCACCTGTACCTGCAGCGGACCCTTTTCATCACGGCCGATGCCGAACACCACGCTGCCGTAGCTGCTCACCCGCAGCTGGCGGCCGGCGTACTGCACGCGGCTGCCGGCGGGTACCTTGCCGATCACCAGGGCGCCCTGCGACGCGCTGGCCGGGAACACTACTCGGCTGTCGATCAGGCTGTCGATGCCATCCTGCGCCTGTGCTGCCGGTGCGGTGAACAGGGGCGCGGCCAGCAGCAGCGCCCCGATCATCAGTGCCGGACGCATCAGCGGTCGTAGGTCATGCGCTGGCCGGCGGGTTCGCCCACCAGGTTGCTGCCGTCCCACACCCGCTGGCCGTTCACCCAGGTGGAAGCCACGCGCGAACGGAAGGTGGTGCCTTCGAACGGCGACCAGCCGCACTTGGACAGCACGTCCTCGCGCTTGACGGTGAACGGCACGTCTTCCACCAGCACCAGGTCGGCGAAGTAGCCTTCGCGCAGGAAGCCGCGCTCTTCCACGTCGAACAGCTGCGCGGGGGCGTGGGCGAACTTCTGCACCACCTGCTCGCGGGTCAGCTTGCCTTCGTGTACGCGCTCCAGTGCCGCCACCAGCGCGTACTGCACCAGCGGCAGGCCAGACGGCGCCTGCGCGTACGGCTTCTGCTTCTCTTCCCAGGTGTGCGGGGCGTGGTCGGTGGCCAGCACGTCCAGCACGTCATCGGCCAGCGCAGCGGTGATCGCTTCGCGGTCGGCGACTTCCTTGATGGCCGGGTTGCACTTGATCAGGTTGCCCTTGGTCGCGTAATCCGGGCGGGCGAAGTGCAGGAAGTGCACGCAGGTTTCAGCGGTGATCTGCTTGCGGCTGCCGTCGGCGCGGATCAGCGGGCCCTTCTCGAACAGGGCCAGTTCGTCGGCGGTGGAAATGTGCAGTACGTGCAGGCGGGTGCCGTGCTTGCGCGCCAGCGACATCGCCAGGCGGGTGGACGTGATGCAGGCCTCGCGCGAGCGGATGTCCGGGTGCATGTCCGGAGTCAGCGCGTCGCCGTACTTTTCCTGGAAGGCCTTGAGGTTGGCGTCGATCATCGGCGTGTCTTCGCAGTGCGTGATGATCGGGGTCGGGCATTCGCGGAAGATCGCGTCCAGCGTCTCCGGGTTGTCCACCAGCATGTTGCCGGTGGAGGCGCCCATGAACACCTTCACGCCCGGCGCCTTCTTCGGGTCCAGTGCGCGGATCGCTTCCAGGTTGTCGTTGCTGGCGCCGTGGTAGAAGCCGTAGTTCGCCCAGGCGCGGCCGTGTGCCAGCTCGTACTTGGCTTCCAGGATGGTCGAATCCAGGGTCGGCGGGTTGGTGTTGGGCATGTCCATGAAGCTGGTCAGGCCACCGGCCACTGCGGCCGCCGATTCGCTGGCGATGTCGCCCTTGTGGGTCAGGCCCGGTTCGCGGAAGTGCACCTGGTCATCGATCATGCCGGGCAGCAGCCAGCGTCCAGCCGCGTCCACCACCTGCTCGCCGTCGCGCGGGGCCAGGCCACTGCCTATCTGCGCGATGCGGCCATTCTCGATGCGCAGGTCGCCATCGAAGGTGCGGCCTTCGTTGACCATGCGGGCATTGGTGATGAGGGTGGAGGACATGTCAGTGTTTTCCTGTGCAACGGCAAGAGGGGGCGTTGGGGGATTCGGGCACCGGGTCGAAGCCGCCGGGATGGAACGGGTGGCAGCGGCCGAGGCGGCGCGCGGCCAGCCAGCTGCCACGCAGCGGACCGTGCATCGAGATGGCGTCCATGGCGTATTCAGAACAGCTCGGCACGAAACGGCAGCGCGGCCCCAGAAGGGGGCTGATGAAGCGCTTGTAGGAGCGCAGCAGGGCAATGAGCAGGCGCGAGATCACCCAGTCATCTTATGCCAGTTGGCATGAAGGCCGCATTTGTGCAGGATGGGCCGTTGGTCGCATGTCGCCCATGGCCTGCGACCGGTACCGGCACCCTAGGGTGTCGGCCAGGTTCCGTACCGCGCAGGGCGGTCCATGTTCGTCGGACCGACACTTTGGGCCGCTGGCTCCAGGACTGAATGGAGCAGGCCCCCAAGGTTGCTGCTGCGGGTCGGGTAGGCTATAAAGGCCCGCTTTCCCGGGCCCCGGGGAATCCAAGGAAGAGCGTTTCGTGGCTGCTAAAAAAACTGCAAAGAAGGCCGTCGAGGCCGCCAAGAAAACCGCCAAGCCTGTTGTGAAGAAGTTGGCGGCCAAGCCTGTTGCCAAGAAGCCGGCCAGCAAGACGGCCGCCAAGGCAGCATCCTCGCAACCGGCGGCCAGGAAGGCCACCGCAACGAAAACGCCGGCCAAGGCCAGCAAGCCAGCGGCGAAGAAGGCCGCTGCGCCGGCCAAGGCCAAGCCCGCGGCAGCCAGCAAGAAGGTGCCGGTGGTGAAGAAGGCTGCCAGCAAGGCGGCACCGGTCAAAAAGGCCGTTGCCAAGCCGGCACCCAAGAAGGCCGTCGCCAAGCCCGCGCCGAAGCCGGTGGCCAGGAAGGCTGCGGCCAAGCCGGTCGCCAAGCCGGCGGCAAAGAAAGCGGCACCGGCCAAACCCGCCACGCCTGCCGCTGTAAAGAAAGCCACCAAGAATGTCGCCAAGCCGGCTGCCAAGCCGACCCCGGCCCCGGTAGTGAAAACCGCACCGAAGCCCGCCGCCAAGGCAGCTCCGGCCAAGTCTGTCCCGGCCAAGACCGCGGCAGTGGCAGCAGCCAAACCGGCCCCCAAGCCGGCCCCGGCCGCCACCCCTGCAGCATCGACCGCCCCGCAATCCAAGAATCCCGTGCCCGTTTCGAAATCGCCTGCCAAGACCGCCGTGAAAACCGCCGTGAAACCTGATCCCGCTCCGAAGACCGTGTCGCGCCCCGTGGGCAAGGTCGCCGTGGCTGTGACCGCCCGTTCGGCGGCGCCGGCCCCGCGCAGCAAATACAAGGTCGTCGAATACAAGACCGACGAGGCCACCGGCCGCCCGATCCTGCCGACCGGCTACAAGCCCGGCTCGGAAGAGGAGTACATGAGCCCGCTGCAGCAGGAATACTTCCGCCAGCGCCTGCAGAACTGGCGCGCTGATCTGGTGGAGGAATCCAAGCAGACCATCGAGAACCTGCGTGAGGAAGTGCGTGACATCGGCGACGAAGCCGAGCGTGCGACCCGCGAGACCGAGAACTCGCTGGAACTGCGCACCCGCGACCGTTATCGCAAGCTGATCGGCAAGATCGACAGCACCCTGAAGCGCCTGGAAGCCGGCGACTACGGTTACTGCGTCGACACCGGTGAGGAAATCGGCCTGGAGCGCCTCGAAGCGCGCCTGACCGCCGAGCGCACCATCGACGCCCAGGAGCGTTGGGAGCACCTGCAGAAGCAGCAGGGCGACTGATTCCAGAGCGTTGTCTGGTCATGCGAAAAACCCGGCCTCGGCCGGGTTTTTTGTTGCTCGAGCCGTGCTCGACTAGCGGTTTGTAGAGCCGAGCCCATGCTCGGCTGGCCGTTCAAGAAAAGCAGTCGAGCAAGCTCGACTCTACTGCAGGTCGCGCAGGTTCAACTTCCGCAGCGTCGGGTTCTTCCACGCGGTGATCCCGGCCACGCTCAGCACCGCGAACCCGCCCAGCACCACCGCCGGCACCAGGCCCAGCAGTTTCGCCATCGTGCCCGCATAGAACGCGCCCAGCTCGTTGGACGAGCTGATGAAGATGCCGTTGATGGACGATACCCGCCCGCGCATCTCCTCCGGCGTGGCCAGCTGCAGGATGGTCGAACGCACCACCACCGAGACGCCGTCGAAGGCCCCGTAGAACAGCAGGATCAGCGCCGACAGCCAGAAGTGCTGGGACAGGCCGAAGCTGACCACGCACAGGCCGAAACCGGCCACGGCGAACAGCAGCACGCGGCCGGCGTTCTTCTGCAGCGGGTGGCGGGCCAGCCACAGGCCGACCGCGATCGAGCCCAGTGCCGGTGCCGCGCGCAGGATGCCCAGGCCCTCGGGGCCGTAGTGCAGGATCTCCTGCAGGAAGGCCGGCAGCATCGCCACCACGCCACCCAGCAGGACCGAGAACATGTCCAGCGCCATCGCGCCGACCATGATGCGGTTGCCGACCACGAAGCGGGCGCCCTCGGCGATGCTCTTGAAGATCGGTGCGGCCGGGCCGTCGTGCACCGGCTCGCTCACCTTCAGCATGGCCAGGCAGCCCATCGCCACCACGGCGAAGGCGGTGGCCACGCCATAGGACAGGCCCTTGCCGCCCCAGCCGACCAGGATGCCGCCCAGCGCCGGGCCGACCACCATGCCTGACTGGAACACCACGCTGCCCAGGCCGGCGCCGCGGGCGAACTGGCTGCGTTCGAGCACGCGGGCAAACAGGGCGTTATAGATGGGCGACAGGAACGCACGGACCATGCCGGTCAGCGCGATGGCGGCATAGATCGGCCACACGCCCTGGAACGGCAGCCAGCCGGTGGCCACGCCGGTCAGTACCACCGCAGTGGCGACCAGGCCCGCGCAGGCGACCATGCCCAGCCGGCGGCGCGGCAGGTGGTCGACCAGGTAGCCGGCAAACGGCGCCACGCAGAAGAACGGCAGCACCTCGGCCAGGCCGACCAGGCCCAGCGAGAACGGATTGCGGGTGACTTCGTAGATGTGCCAGCCGACGGTGACGGCCACCACCTGGTAGGACAGCATCGCGAAGATGCGGTAGGCCAGCAGCTTGGCAAAGCCCGGCCGGCCCAGAAGGGCCAGCGCGCCTTCGTCTCCGGTGGCGGCGGCGGTCACGGCTGTTCGCGCTGCAGCTGGGCCTGCGCGGTCTCGCGGATGAAGGCCAGCATCGCCGCCACGCCGTTGCTGCGGGTGGGCGACAGGTGGCGGGCCAGGCCGATGTCCTGGATGTAGCTCGGTTCGGTGTCCAGGATCTCCTGTGCCGAGCGCCCGGAATACACGCGCAGGGCCAGGAAGATCAGGCCGGAGACGATGGCCGAATCACTGATGGCGTGGAAGCGCAGCGACTGCGCGTTGCCCTCGGGCACGATCCAGACCATCGACTGGCAGCCGAGCAGTCGGTGTTCTTCGGTCTTCCATGCATCGGCGAAGGCCGGCAGCTTGCGGCCGAGGTCGATCAGGTACTGATAGCGCTCGGACCAGTCGCCGAAGAAGGCGAATTCCTCGGCGATGGCGGCCTGGGCTTCGGCGGCGGTGGGTTCAAGCGGGAACGGGGAGTCGGTCACAACGGTCTCTACAGTGGGGCGTGGCCGGACGCGGCGGCCACGGGGCAGGGCGGGTCAGGCGCGCTTGCGCACCCAGCGCACGCCCTGCGGGGTGTCTTCCAGCACGATGCCCTCGGCGGCCAGCTGGTCACGGATGGCGTCGGAGCGGGCGAAATCGCGGGCCTGCTTGGCGGCGGCACGCTCGTCGATCAGCGCCTGGATGCGTGCATCGTCGTCGCCTTCGCTGGCCGCGGTGCCGAACCACTGCGCCGGGTCGGCCTGCAGCAGGCCCAGCGCCAGGCCGGCGCCGAGCAGTTCGCCCTTCAAGCGCGCGCGTTCGGCCGGGTCGGTGGCACGGCGCGCCTCACCGGCGATGCGGGCCACTTCGGCCAGCGCCTGCGGGGTGTTCAGGTCGTCGTCCAGCGTCGCCTCGACGGCCGCCGGAATCGCCGCCGTGGCGGTGACGTCTGCCAGGTCGCGCAGGGTGCCGTACAGGCGGTCCAGGGTGCGCGCGGACTGTTCGATGAGCGCGTCGGACCAGTCCAGCGGCTGCCGGTAGTGGGCCGACAGCAGGGCCAGGCGCAGTGCCTCGGGCGGGTGCTGGCGCACCAGGTCGTGCACGCGCTCGATGTTGCCCAGCGACTTGCTCATCTTGGCACCGCCGAAGTTGAGCATGCCGTTGTGCATCCAGAAGCGGGCGAAGATCCTGCCGCCGTGGGCGCACTCGCTCTGCGCGATCTCATTCTCGTGGTGCGGGAACTGCAGGTCCACGCCACCGGCATGAATGTCGATGGTCTCGCCCAGGTGCGCAGCGGCCATCGCCGAGCATTCGATGTGCCAACCCGGGCGGCCCCGGCCCCACGGCGATTCCCAGCCGGGCAGGTCGTCGCTGGACGGCTTCCACAGCACGAAATCGCCGGCATCGCGCTTGTACGGGGCCACCTCGACGCGGGCGCCGGCCAGCATTTCCTCCGGATCGCGGCGCGACAGCTTGCCGTAGCCATCGAAGCTGGCCACCGCGAACAGCACGTGGCCCTCGGCGGCGTAGGCATGCCCGTTGGCGATGAGCTGCTCGATCATGGTGATGATCTGCGGCATGTGCGCGGTCACCTCCGGCTCGATGTCCGGCGGCACCACGCCCAGCGCGGCCATGTCTTCGCGGTAGGCGGCGGCGAACTTGTCGGTGATGGTGCTGATCGGCACGACCTGCTCACGCGCGGCGTTGTTGATCTTGTCGTCCACGTCGGTGATGTTGCGCGCGTAGCGCAGGCCACCGAAACGGCGCCGCAGCAGGTCGGCCAGCACCCCGAACACCACCGGGCCACGGGCGTTGCCGATGTGCACGTAGTTGTAGACCGTCGGGCCGCACACATACAGGGTCGGACAGGCCGGGTCGATCGGGGTGAACGGTTCGAGCTGGCGAGTCAGGTTGTTGTGCAGGCGCAGGGTCATGGGGCTGTGGCTGGGGGACAAGCCTGTGATTTTAGAACGTGTCGGGCCCCAATGGGGGATGGCCGATCGCCGCCGGGCCGGGCAGGGGGCCGCCGAGGGGTGGGCAGGAACTGCGCGGACGGGTAATGTTCAGCCCCTGCCGGTCGTCACTGCCTACACTATCGCCGTGCCCTTTCTTCCATCGCCAATGAAATCCACCGCGTTGCTGACCCTGGCCTGCCTGTCGGCGGCGCCGGTCGTGGTCCAGGCCCAGGAGGCCGAACCCCGCAACCGCGTGGTGATCGTGGAGAACGTGAAGTTCGACTACGCCCAGGTGCTGAACGTCGAGCCGGTGTTCCAGACCCTGCGCGCGACCCGGACCGAGGAGCACTGCGAGCCGATCTCGACCCGCACCCTGGCCCCGGTCAACGTGACCGGCGAGGAGCCGGTGGAAGACAAGGGCCGGATCGGCCGCTTCTGGGACTCGGTGCGCTCGATGTTCAAGCGCAGCGACGAGGAGGCCGCCCAGGAGGTGGCCGCCGAGAATCCGACCCCGGCCCCGGCCAACAACGGCCCCATGCTGACCCGCGACTGCAGGATCGTGCCGGTCGGGCGTGAGTTCCGTCGGCCCATCGCCTATGACGTGGACTACGTCTACAAGGGCACCAAGTACCGCTCGCGGCTACCGGAAGATCCCGGCAACCGGCTGAAGGTCCGGGTCTCGATCACCCCCTGGGTGGGCCCCGAGCAGGCTGCGGCCAGCACCCCCTGACCTGCGCCGGACCTGTTCTGCCGGCCGCGTGGGGTCTTGCGCCGACCCCGCCCCCATGCAAAGATAATCGACCATGAAGCTTACCGACTTCCAGCACGACAGCAGCGCCGCCCGCCAGGCCACTGGCATGACGTCGCGTGCCCGTCGACCGGAACCCCACATCCTCGCTGGGTAACCGGAGCTTTCTGCTGTTCGTCCGATGAAAACCCAGCCTCCCGGCTGGGTTTTTTCGTTTCCGCGGTCCGAAAGCTTCATCTGAAACTTTTTCGTCCCACCCTGTTTCCCTGTTCTCCCTTCCACCGCGTCGAACCACCGGCGCCGCCACGCAAGGAAAGATGATGTCCCCCAAGCACTTCCTGAACACCCAGGACTGGAGCCGCAGCGATCTTGACGCGCTGCTGACCCAGGCCGCGCTGTTCAAGCGCAACAAGCTCGGCGACCAGCTCAAGAGCAAGTCGATCGCGCTGGTGTTCTTCAACCCGTCCATGCGCACCCGCACCAGCTTCGAACTGGGCGCGTTCCAGCTCGGCGCCCACGCGGTGGTGCTGCAGCCGGGCAAGGATGCGTGGCCGATCGAGTTCAACCTCGGCACGGTGATGGACGGCGACACGGAAGAGCACATCGCGGAAGTGGCCAAGGTGCTGGGGCGTTACTGCGACATCATTGCCGTGCGTGCGTTCCCCAAGTTCATCGACTGGGCCTACGACCGCCAGGACATCGTCCTCAACAGCTTCGCCAGGTATTCGCCGGTGCCGGTCATCAACATGGAGACCATCACCCACCCGTGCCAGGAACTGGCCCACGTGATGGCGCTGCAGGAGCACTTCGGTACCCAGGACCTGCGTGGCAAGAAGTACGTGCTGACCTGGACCTACCACCCCAAGCCGCTGAACACCGCCGTGGCCAACTCGGCGCTGACCATCGCCACCCGCATGGGCATGGACGTGACCCTGCTGTGCCCGACCGCCGACTACATCCTCGACGACCGCTACATGGGCTGGGCCGAGCAGAACGTGGCCGAGAGCGGTGGTTCGCTGAAGATCAGCCATGACATCGACAGCGCCTACGCCGGCGCCGACGTCGTCTACGCCAAGAGCTGGGGCGCGCTGCCGTTCTTCGGCAACTGGGAACCGGAAAAGCCGATCCGCGACCAGTTCAAGCACTTCATCGTCGACGAACGCAAGATGGCGCTGACCAACAACGGCGTGTTCAGCCACTGCCTGCCGCTGCGCCGCAACGTCAAGGCCACCGACGGCGTGATGGATTCGCCGCAGTGCATCGCCATCAACGAAGCCGAGAACCGACTGCACGTGCAGAAGGCGATCATGGCGGCGGTTGCCGGGCGCTGATTCAAAGAAGGGTGGAGCCGACCGTTGGTCGGCTGCTCCCGCCGCGGCGCATCCAACATTGCAGCCGACCAACGGTCGGCTCTACCGAATTCCCATCCCCCCAAGTGGACCTGATTCCCATGAGCAACAAAGACGCCGTTCTCGCCTTCTCCGGCGGCCTGGATACCAGCTTCTGCGTGCCCTACCTGCAGGAGCGCGGCTACAACGTGCACACCGTGTTCGCCGATACCGGCGGCGTGGATGATGAAGAGCGCGATTTCATCGAAAAGCGCGCCGCCGAGCTGGGCGTGGCCAGCCACCAGACCGTCAACGGCGGCCCGGCCATCTGGGAAGGTTTCGTCAAGCCGTTCGTCTGGGCCGGCGAAGGCTACCAGGGCCAGTACCCGCTGCTGGTTTCCGACCGCTACCTGATCGTTGATGCCGCGCTGAAGCGTGCCGCCGAACTGGGCACCAACATCATCGCCCACGGCTGCACCGGCATGGGCAACGACCAGGTCCGTTTCGACCTGGCCGTGAAGGCCCTGGGTGACTACCAGATCATCGCGCCGATCCGCGAGATCCAGAAGGAACACACCCAGACCCGCGCCTACGAGCAGAAGTACCTGGAGGAGCGCGGCTTCGGCGTGCGCGCCAAGCAGCAGGCCTACACCATCAACGAGAACCTGCTGGGCCTGACCATGTCCGGCGGCGAGATCGACCGTTGGGAAGCCCCGGGCGAGGGTGCCCGCGGCTGGTGCGCACCGCGCAGCGAGTGGCCGGAACAGGCGCTGACCGTGACCCTGAAGTTCGTCGAAGGCGAAGCCGTCGAACTGGACGGCAAGGCACTGCCGGGCGACCAGATCCTGGCCCAGCTCAACAAGCTGTTCGCCCCGTACGGCGTCGGCCGTGGCGTCTACACCGGTGACACCGTGATCGGCCTGAAGGGCCGCATCGTGTTCGAGGCCCCGGGCCTGGTCTCGCTGCTGGCCGCGCACCGCGCGCTGGAAGACGCCGTGCTGACCAAGCAGCAGAACCGCTTCAAGCCGGACGTGGCACGCAAGTGGGTGGAGCTGGTGTACGAAGGCTTCTACCACGACCCGCTGAAGACCGACATCGAGGCCTTCCTGAAGTCCTCGCAGGCCAAGGTCAACGGTGAAGTGGTGCTGGAAACCCGTGGCGGCCGCGTCGATGCGGTGGCCGTGAAGTCGCCGCACCTGCTCAACACCAAGGGTGCCACCTACGCGCAGTCGGCCGACTGGGGCGTGGAAGAGGCCGAAGGCTTCATCAAGCTGTTCGGCATGAGCTCGACCGTCTACGCGCAGGTCAACCGCGGTTGACCCACCTGCGCCGCTGGCGCGCCCCCTCGAACACCAAGGGGGCTCTCCAGCAGGCGCATTCCGGTAGCGCCAGGCCATGCCCGGCGGAATTCCACAGGATTGTTGATTCATGCTTGAACAGACGCTCGATCACCTGCAGGCCCTGGTGTCCTTCGACACCCGCAACCCGCCGCGTGCGATCACCACCGGTGGCATCTTCGATTACCTGCGCGCGAACCTGCCCGGCTTCAACGTCGAGGTGATCGACCACGGCGCCGGTGCGGTCAGCCTGTATGCCGTGCGCGGTACGCCGAAGTACCTGTTCAACGTGCACCTGGATACCGTGCCGGACTCGCCGCACTGGAGTGCCGACCCGCACGTGATGCGCCGCCTGCAAGACCGCGTGGTCGGCCTCGGCGTGTGTGACATCAAGGGCGCGGCCGCTGCGCTGGTGGCCGCGGCCAATGCCAGCGATGGCGACGCCGCGTTCCTGTTCTCCAGCGACGAGGAAGCCAACGACCCGCGCTGCATCGCCGCGTTCCTGGCCCGTGGCCTGCCGTACGAAGCGGTGCTGGTGGCCGAGCCGACCATGAGTGAGGCCGTGCTGGCACACCGTGGCATCAGCTCGGTGCTGATGCAGTTCGCCGGCCGCGCCGGCCATGCCTCGGGCAAGCAGGATGCGGCCGCCAGCGCGCTGCACCAGGCCATGCGCTGGGGCAACCGCGCGCTGGACCATGTCGAATCGCTGGCCTCGGCACGCTTCGGTGGCCTCACCGGCCTGCGCTTCAACATCGGTCGCGTCGAGGGCGGCATCAAGGCCAACATGATCGCCCCGGCCGCTGAAGTGCGTTTCGGCTTCCGCCCGCTGCCGTCGATGGATATCGATGCGCTGCTGGCCACCTTCGCCGGCTTCGCCGAACCGGACGCCGCGCTGTTCACCGAAACCTTCCGTGGCCCCAGCCTGCCGGCCGGTGACATCGCCGAAGCCGAAAACCGCCGCCTGCTGGCGCGCGACGTGGCCGATGCGCTGGAGCTGCCGATCGGCAACGCGGTGGACTTCTGGACCGAGGCCTCGCTGTTCTCGGCCGGTGGCTACACCACGATGGTGTTCGGCCCGGGCGACATCGCCCAGGCGCACACCGCCGATGAGTTCGTGACGCTGGACCAGCTGCAGCGCTACACCGACGCCGTGCATCGCATCATCGCCGCCGGCGCCTGATACCTACCTTCTGACGAAACCGAAATGTCTCCTGCCCTCCAGCCCCACCGCCAGACCCGCCAGACCATCGTGCGCCTGCTTTCCAGCATGGCCAGCGCGAAGGAGATCAGCCAGTACCTCAAGCGTTTCTCGCAGCTGGACGCCAAGCGCTTCGCCGTGGTCAAGGTCGGCGGCGCGGTGCTGCGCGACGATCTCGAAGCGCTGACCTCCTCGCTGTCGTTCCTGCAGGAAGTCGGCCTGACCCCGATCGTGCTGCACGGCGCCGGCCCGCAGCTGGATGCCGAACTGTCGGCGGCCGGCATCGAGAAGCAGACCGTCAACGGCCTGCGGGTGACCTCGCCGGAAGCGCTGGCGATCGTGCGCCGCGTGTTCCAGCAGTCCAACCTGCGCCTGGTCGAGGCCCTGCAGCAGAACGGTGCGCGCGCCACCTCCATCACTGGCGGCGTGTTCGAAGCCGAGTACCTGGACGTGGACACCTACGGCCTGGTCGGTGAAGTGAAGCGGGTCAACCTGGCCCCGATCGAGGCCAGCCTGCGCGCCGGCTCGATCCCGGTCATCACCAGCCTGGGCGAGACCGCCGGCGGCCAGATCCTCAACGTCAACGCCGATTTCGCCGCCAACGAGCTGGTGCAGGAACTGCAGCCGTACAAGATCATCTTCCTCACCGGCACCGGCGGCCTGCTGGACGAGTCGGGCAGCGTGATCGATTCGATCAACCTGTCCACCGAATACGACCACCTGATCGCGCAGCCGTGGATCCACGGCGGCATGAAGGTGAAGATCGAGCAGATCAAGGATCTGCTGGACCGCCTGCCGCTGGAATCGTCGGTGTCGATCACCCGCCCGGCCGACCTGGCCAAGGAACTGTTCACCCACAAGGGCTCGGGCACGCTGGTGCGCAAGGGCGAGAGAGTGCTGCGCGCCTCCGGCTGGGACGAACTGGACCTGCCGCGCCTGAAGGGCCTGATCGAATCCAGCTTCGGCCGCACCCTGGTGCCGGATTACTTCGAGAAGACTAGGCTGCTGCGTGCCTATGTCAGCGAGAACTACCGCACCGCGGTCATCCTCACCGACGAAGCCGAAGGCGTTTACCTGGACAAGTTCGCCGTGCTCGATGATGCACAGGGCGAGGGCCTGGGCCGTGCGGTCTGGAACGTGATGCTGGAAGAAACCCCGCAGCTGTTCTGGCGCTCGCGCAACGGCAACCCGATCAACCACTTCTACTACGCCGAGTCCGATGGCTGCTACAAGCAGAACACCTGGAAGGTGTTCTGGTTCGGCGCCGATGGCATCGACCGCATCAAGACCTACGTCGACCACTGCGCCGCGCGCCCGCCGAGCCTGAAGGACTGAGCGCGATGAGCCACGCCGATGCCTGGGCCACCGTACCCACCCTGCGCGGCCAGCACGTGATGCTGGAGCCGCTGCAGCGTGAGCATGTGCCCGGCCTGGCCGCGGCGCTGCAAGGCAGCGGCCTGGATCAGCTCTGGTACACCCAGGTGCCGTCGCCGGAGCGGGCAGGGCACTACGTGCAGGCCGCGCTGGACGTGCAGGCCGAAGGCAAGGTGCTGCCGTTCGTGATCCGTGATGCGGACGGCGTGATCGTCGGCAGCACGCGGTTCTATGCGCTGGAGCCGGGCGTGCCGCGGCTCAGCCTCGGCTACACCTGGTACGCTCCGCGCGTGCAGCGCACCGGGGTCAACACCGAGGCCAAGCTGCTGTTGCTGCAGCACGCCTTCGATACCCTGGGCTGCATCAGCGTGGTGCTGGAAACCAGCTGGTTCAACCACACCTCGCGCGCCGCCATCGCCCGCCTGGGCGCCAAGCAGGACGGCGTGCTGCGCAACCATACCCGGCATGCCGACGGCACGCCGCGAGACACCGTCATCTTTTCCATCATCGACGCGGAATGGCAGGGCGTGAAGCGCCACCTGCAGCACCGCCTGGACCATCACGCATGAACGATTCGACTTTCACCCTGGGCATCGTCGGTGCCCGCGGCCACACCGGCGCCGAGCTGATCAAGCTGGTCGCCGCCCACCCGCGCCTGCAGCTCGCCTTCGTGTCCTCGCGCGAGCTGGCTGGCAAGCCTCTCGCCGACCATCACCCCGAATACACCGGTGAGCTGCACTACGAAAACCTGGACGCCGATGCCGTGGCTGCCAAGGGTGTGGATGCAGTGATCCTGGCCCTGCCCAATGGCCTGGCCGCACCGTTCGTGGCCGCCATCCAGGCTGCCAGGCCGGAGACCGTGATCGTCGACCTGTCGGCTGATTACCGCTTCGACGGCCAGTGGTACTACGGCCTGCCGGAACTGACCCGCGGCCGCTACCAGGGCCAGAAGCACATCAGCAACCCGGGCTGCTACGCCACTGCGATGCAGCTGGCGATCCACCCGCTGCTGGACCTGCTGGCGGGCCCGCCGCAGTGCTTCGGCGTCTCCGGTTACTCCGGTGCCGGCACCTCGCCCTCCGACAAGAACAACCCCGAGCTGCTGGCCGACAACCTGATGCCGTATTCGCTGACCAACCACATGCACGAGCGCGAAGTGTCCGCGCAGCTGGGCGTGCCGGTCGAGTTCATGCCGCACGTGGCCCCGCATTTCCGTGGCATCACGCTCACCGCCAACCTGTGGCTGAACCGCGCGCAGACCCGCGAGCAGATCGTCGAGCGCTTCCAGCAGGCCTACGCCGGGGAAGCACTCGTGGAGATCGTGGACGAAGCGCCTTGGGTCAGTCACATCGCCGGCCGCCACGGCGCCCAGGTCGGTGGCTTCACCCTGGCCCCGGGCAACAAGCGGGTGGTGGTGGTGGCGACCCTGGACAACCTGCTCAAGGGCGCGGCCACCCAGGCCATGCAGAACCTCAACCTCGCGCTGGGCATCGACGAACTGACGTCGATCCCGCACTGACATCGCTTAGTTACCGCATTCCCGGAGCCCCCCATGGCAGACCTTCTTTGGCAGAAGCCCGGCGTCGCCGTCGACGCCCAGATCCAGACCTTCCTCGCCGGCGATGACGTGATCCTTGATCGCGAATTCTTCCTGCACGACATCGCCGCCAGCGCCGCGCACGCGCAGGGCCTGCAGCACATCGGCATCCTCAGCGCCGACGAGCTGGAAGGCCTGCTGCGCGAACTGGAAGTGCTGGCGCAGGACTTCCGCGCAGGCCGTTTCGTGCTTGATACGCAGTACGAGGATGGCCACTCGGCCATCGAAGCGCGCCTGACCGAGCGCCTGGGCGATGCCGGCCGCAAGATCCACACCGGCCGCAGCCGCAACGACCAGATCCTGGTCGCCACCCGCCTGTGGCTGAAGGAAAAGCTGCAGCGCGTGGCCCAGCTCAGCGCCGAAGTGGCCAAGGTCGCGCTGGACCGCGCGCAGGCCGAGAAGGACGTGCCGCTTCCTGGCTATACCCACATCCAGCGCGCCGTGGTGTCCTCGGCGGGCATGTGGTGGGCCGGCTGGGCCGAGGCCTTCATCGACAACGCCGTGCGTGCGCGTGATACCCATGCGCTGGTCGACGCCAATCCGCTGGGCACCGCCGCCGGTTACGGCGTGAACCTGCCGCTGGACCGCGAACACACCACCGCTGCGCTGGGATTTGCGCGCATGCAGATCTCGCCGATCTACGCGCAGCTGTCGCGCGGCAAGTTCGAGCTGGCCGCACTGGAAGCGCTGGGTGGCGCTACTCTCGACCTGCGCCGCATCGCCTGGGATCTGTCGCTGTTCACCAGCGCCGAGTTCGGTTTCGTCGCACTGCCGGCGCAGTACACCACTGGCAGTTCGATCATGCCGAACAAGCGCAACCCGGACGTCATCGAACTGATGCGCGCCACCCATGCCAGCGTCGCCGCTGCGCGTACCGAGATCGAGCAGCTACTGTCGCTGCCCTCGGGGTACCACCGCGACCTGCAGTCTTCGAAGGGCGCCATCTTCCACGGCTTCGGTCGCGGCCTGGCCGCGCTGGAACTGCTGCCGGCGCTGCTGGCCAACCTGGAATGGCGCGACGACAAGCTGCGCGCGGCGATCGATTCGGGCATGTATGCCACCGACGTGGCCGTGGAAGCTGCGGTGGCCGGCGTGCCGTTCCGCGAAGCCTACAAGGCCGCTGCCGCCGCTGCCGACAGTGCAGGGCAGGGCCGCACGCCGGAAGCCAGCCTGGCCGCGCGCGTGTCGCCCGGTTCGGCCGCCGACCTGCGCCTGGATGAGCTGCGCACGCGCTGGCAGGCGCTGTCCTGATGGCGGGCACCGTCTACCTGGTGCTGGCGATGCGCCGGCCCGACTTCAACGCCGCTGCCGTGCAGCCGCACCTGGATTTCCTCGATGCGCTGCGCGAGCGCGGCCAGCTGCAGCTGACCGGTGGTTTCAGCGATGGCACGGGCGGCGCCTACGTGTTGTGCAACGTGGGCAGCCTGGCCGACGCACAGGCCATCGTCGCCACCGATCCGCTGGTGACGATGCAGGCCTCGCACCTGACCGTGCACGAATGGAACACCCGCTGAGGCGCATCTGATGACCCTGCACGCCACCCACGTCGCCTCGCCGTTCCCCGAACAAGCGCTGCCGCCGTGGCGGCGTGCCGTGCTCAAGGTCGGCAGCAGCCTGCTGGCCGCCGATGGCGGTGGCCTGTCGCCGCGCCATGCGCTGGGCCTGGCCCAGTTCGTCTCGGCCAATGTGCTGGCCGGGCGCGAGGTGGTCATCGTCTCGTCCGGCGCGGTCGCCGCCGGACGCGCCATCCTGCCGCGTGCCGATGAGCCGGGTGCGGCGATGGCCGCGCGGCAAGCGCTGGCCGCGCTCGGCCAGGCACAGCTGATCGGGCTCTGGCAGCGCTTCTTCGAACGTCCGGTGGCCCAGGTACTGTTGACCCACGACGACCTGCGCAACCGCCGCCGCTACCTCAATGCACGCGCCACGCTGACCGAGCTGCTGCGCCTGGGCGCGTTGCCGGTGGTCAACGAGAACGACACCGTGTCGGTGGACGAACTCAAGCTGGGCGACAACGATAATCTCGCCGCCACCGTGGCCGCGCTGGTCGATGCCGATGCCCTGTTCATCGCCACCGACATCGACGGCCTGTACAGCGCCGACCCGCGCACCGTCGCCGACGCGCGCCCGCTGCACGATGTGCCTGAACTGGATGACGCGGTGCTGGCGATGGCCGGCGGTGCCGGTTCGCGGGCCGGCACCGGCGGCATGCGCACCAAGCTGGAAGCCGCGGCCAAGGCCGGCCGGCTCGGCATCGAAACTTATCTGTTCAACGGCCGCAGCGGCGACGTGGTGCGCGCGCTGGCACAGGACCGTCTGTTCGGCACGCGCATCCATGCCGCGCGCAGCCGCGAGGCCGCACGCAAGCATTGGCTGCGCCACGCACCACTGGCCGAGGGCGCGATCCTGGTCGATGCCGGTGCCGCGCAGGCGATGCGCGAGAAGGGCGCCTCGCTGCTGCCTGGCGGCATCACCGGTGCCGACGGCGATTTCCGCCGCGGCGACATGGTGCAGGTGTGCTGGCAGGCCCCGGACGGTCGCCTCTGCGTCGCCCGCGGCGTCAGCCAGTATGCCGCCGATGACGTACGCCGCATCGCCGGCCGCCATTCGCGCGACATCCAGGCCGTGCTCGGCTACAACTACGGCGGTACCGTCGTCCATCGCGACGACCTCGTGCTGCCATGACCGGACCGCAGGACACCCCCATGAGTGAGATCGAAGCGCAGGCACGTGCCTGCCGTGACGCGGCCCAGGTGGTCGCTGGCCTGGACAGCGCCGCACGCGGCAGGCTGCTGCAGGCCATGGCCCAGGCGCTGGAAATGAACGCCGGCCTGATCCTGGCCGGCAATGCCCGTGACCTGGCGGCGGCGCGCGAGAAGGGCGTCGGCAGTGCGATGCTCGACCGCCTGGCATTGGACCCGGCGCGCCTGTTCGCGATGGCCGAGGCCGTGCGCGAAGTGGCCGCACTGCCGGACCCGGTGGGGCAGGTGACCCGCGACGACGTGCGCCCCAACGGCATCCGCGTACAGAAAGTACGCGTGCCGCTGGGCGTGATCGCGATGATCTACGAAGCGCGGCCGAACGTGACCGCCGAAGCGGCGGCGCTGTGCCTGAAGGCCGGCAACGGCGTGATCCTGCGCGGCGGCTCGGAGGCGATCCATTCCAACACCGCCATCGCCCAGGCACTGGCCGCGGCGATGCAGGCCAACGGCGTGCCGCCGGCCGCGGTGACCGTGCTGACCGACCTGCGTCGCGAGGCCATGCTGGAGCTGCTGCAGCTGCACAAGCTGATCGACCTGGCCATTCCGCGTGGTGGCGAAGGGCTGATCCGTTTCGTCGCCGAGCATGCACGCGTGCCGGTGATCAAACACTACAAGGGTGTCTGCCACTTGTTCGTGGATGCCAGCGCCGACCTGGACAAGGCCATCGGCCTGCTGGTGGATGGCAAGTGCAGCCGCCCGGCGGCCTGCAATTCGCTGGAAACGCTGCTGGTGCATCGCGACGTTGCCGATGCATTCCTGCCGCGTGCCGCACAGGCGCTGGGCGAACGTGGCGTGCAGCTGCGCGCCGACGAACGCGCGCAGCCGCTGCTGCCGGGCAGCACGGCGGCCACCGATGAGGATTACGCGGCCGAGTTTCTCGATCTGGTGCTGGCGGTGCGCGTGGTCGACGATCTCGATGCCGCCATCGCGCATATCCGCACCTACACCTCCGACCATACCGAAGTGATCGCTACCGAGCACACGGCCAATGCCGAGCGCTTCGTCAACGCACTGCGCTCGGCGGTGGTGATGGTCAACGCCTCCTCGCGCTTCTCCGATGGCGGCCAGCTGGGCCTCGGCAGCGAGATCGGCATTTCCACCACGCGGCTGCATGCGTATGGACCGATGGGGCTGGAAGCGCTGACGGTCGAACGTTTCGTGGTGCGCGGCGAAGGCCAGACCCGGTAGGGGGTTGTCTTGCAGGGCTTGCAGCCCTGCACCTGCTTTGAATCAACGTCAACGTCAACGTCAAACGCGCGCATTCCGTGGGTTGGCGGGGTGGGTCCGGTTGAGGGGGACGCTGCAAGTCCCCCTCCGGGGCCCGGCCCAGCCGCTGGCGGCTGTGCGTTCGGGCGCTTGCGAAGCAGTGCTTCGCAAGCAAAGCGCCCTCACCCATGTAAGCTCGGTCGCCGCA
>NZ_VYKI01000032.1:0-17959 GCF_008710035.1 Stenotrophomonas cyclobalanopsidis
AGAAAACTGGCCAGGATTGCGTGGGGCGTATTCAAGAGTGGCAAGGAATTCGACCCAGCCATGCTGAAGGTAGGCCAAGCCTGCTTCCAACAGGCTTGACCACGAACATAGGATCTCGGCTCTACAAAGACAAGAGCCAGCCGAGCATGGGCTCGGCTCTACAAAGACAAGAGCCAGCCGAGCGTGGGCTCGGCTCTACAGATGTCGTCCCATGCGGGCTTCAGCGATAGCGGAAGGGCCAGGCGTCCGGGCCATCATCGCTGCGTTCGGCGCAGACGTCGCGGAAGATCTGCAGGAACGCCTGCTGCGGACGCGTCGGGTGCCAGTCGGCGCGGGTGGTCAGGCCGATGCGGCGGCGCAGGGCGCGGCCGGCCAGGCCCAGTTCGGCCAGCAGGCCGGCCTGGCGTTCGATCAGGAACTGGTCGCGTGACATCAAGGTCAGCCAGTCATCCTCCAGCAGCAGGCCGCGGGTGATCACCAGCGAGCCGCACTCGATGCGCAGCACCGGTGGCTCGTGGCCGTTGTCGCGGAACATCCGCTCCCAGCGCGCACGCACCGGCGCGCCGGTGGCCGGGATCACCCACGGATACTCCAGCAGTTGCTCGAAACGCCAGGGCAGCTGCGCGGCGAGAGGATGGTCGGCGCGGCCGACGATGACCGGGTCATCGTCGAACAGGCCTTCCTGCACCACGTCGGGCACCGCGCTGAGGTCGCGCATGGCGCCGACCAGCAGGTCCAGGCTGCCTTGGCGCAGGTCGGACAGCAGCTCCGAAAACGGGCCCTCCACCACGTTCACGGTGGCGCCCGGCCAGGCGCGCGCGAACCGGGCCAGTGCCTGCGGCAGCAGCAATGCTCGCGCCAGCGGCATCACCCCGATGGCCAGGCGGCCGCCGTGCTGGTCGCGGGTGGCGGCCAGTTCGTCCAGGCCGGTGGCCAGCTCGGATAGTGCCAGGCGGACCCAGCGCAGCAGACGGGTAGCGGCGGGCGTGGCCAGCAGGGCCTTGCCACGCCGCTGCAGCAGCGGCACTTCGATCACCGCTTCCAGTTCGCGCACCGCGCGGTGCATGGCCGGCTGCGAAACCCCGGCGCGCGCTGCCGCGAGCGTGAAGCTGCCCGCGCTGTCCACCGCGTTGAGGGCGCGCAGCTGGCTGAGTGTCAGCCGCCGTTCGATGGTTGCCAGTGCAGGCAGGCGCGCCGCACGCCGGGCCGCGCGTACGCCACGGGCGAGGTAGGCGAGGGCGCGCTCGATGCGCGGTGCGAGCAGGCGCGTCGCTTCGGTGGCGACCATGCCGCCTGGCTGGCGGTCGAACAGCGGCGCATCGAGCTGACGCTCCAGTCGTGCGATGGCCTGGGTGAGTGCGGGCTGGGACAGGTTGAGATGCGGTGCGGCCGCGCTGATGCCGCCGTGCGCGTGCACCGCCACCATCGCGTGCAGGTGTTTCAGGTTCAGCTCGGGCAGTCCATTCATGGCACAACTATAACCAGATTGAATGGGTCGGACGAAAAACGATCTTGAGGGGTCTGCACGGGGCGGAACAGACTGCGCCATCGCCAACGAAGGATGGATGGATGTCCCGCGTCATCACCCGCATCGAGCGCGCCGAACCGGCGCTGATCCAGTCACTGGCCGAGGCCGGCGTGGCCACCGTGCATGAGGCACAGGGGCGCAGTGGCCTGCTGCACCCGCGGCTGCGGCCGATCTACAGCGGTGTGCGTATCGCAGGCAGTGCGGTCACTGTGTCAGTGCCGCCGGGAGACAACTGGATGATGCACGTGGCCATTGAGCAGCTCGGCGAGGGTGACATCCTGGTGGTGGCGCCGACCAGCGACTGCACCGACGGCTACTTCGGCGACCTGCTGGCGACCTCGGCGCAGGCCCGTGGCTGCCGCGGCCTGGTCATTGATGCGGGCGTGCGCGATGTGCGCGAGCTGACCGCAATGGGCTTCCCGGTGTGGAGCCGGGCAGTAAACGCACAGGGCACGGTGAAGGAAACCCTGGGTTCGGTGAACGTGCCGCTGGTCTGTGGTGGCGCTCTGGTGAATGCGGGTGACGTGGTGATCGCCGACGATGACGGCGTGTGCATCGTGCCGCGAGCCGATGCGGCACGGGTGGCCGCCGAGGCGCAGGCACGCGAGGCGCGCGAGGCTGACAAGCGCGAGCGCCTGGCCCGTGGCGAGCTCGGCCTGGACATCTACGCCATGCGCGAGCGCCTTGCCGCCAAGGGCCTGCGCTATGAGTAAGGGCGTGCGCGCGATGTGGATGCGCGCTGGTACGTCCAAGGGCGGGTTCTTCCTCGCCCAGGAGCTGCCGGCCGACGCCGCCGCGCGCGATGCCTTCCTGCTGCGTGCCTATGGTTCGCCGGACGTGCGGCAGATCGACGGCATGGGCGGCGGCGACCCACTCACATCCAAGGTGGCCGTGGTTTCGCCCTCGCAGCGCGAGGATGCCGACGTCGAGTACCTGTTCCTGCAGGTCTTCGTTGACCAGGCGCTGGTGAGTGATGCGCAGAACTGCGGCAACATGCTGGCCGGTGTGGGCCCGTTCGCGATCGAGCGCGGTCTGGTGGCGGCGCGCGATGGCGTGACCGAGGTCCGCATCTTCATGGGCAACACCGGCACCTTGGCCACGGCCAGCGTGCAGACACCCGGTGGCGTGGTGAGCTATGCCGGTGACGCCCGCATCGACGGCGTACCGGGTACCGCCGCACCGGTGCCACTGGCCTTCGAGGACACCGCCGGTTCCAGCTGCGGCGCGCTGCTGCCGACCGGAAACACGGTGGACGTGATTGACGGCGTGCAGGCCACCCTGATCGACAACGGCATGCCCTGCGTGGTGCTGCGCGCGTCCGATCTGGGCATCAGCGGCTACGAGGACCGCGCCACGCTGGACGCTGACGAGGCCTTGAAAAAACGCCTGGAGGCCATCCGCCTGCAGGCGGGGCCGAAGATGAACCTGGGCGATGTGGCGGAAAAATCGGTACCCAAGATAATGCTGGTGGCCGCACCGGCCGACGGCGGCGCGATCTGCGTGCGCTCGTTCATCCCGCACCGCTGCCATGCGTCCATCGGCGTGCTGGGTGCGGTGACGGTGGCCACGGCTTGCCTGCTGCCGGGCTCGCCGGCCCATGCACTGGCCCGGTTGCCGGGCGGGCAGGTACAGACCCTGGCGGTGGAGCACCCCAGCGGGGCGACCACCTGCGTGATTGAACTGGACGAGGACGGCCAGGTGGCCCGCGCGGCCATGCTGCGCACCGCACGGAAGCTGTTCGATGGCGAACTGTTCGACTGAACAGGCAGCGCCTTTCTATTCTCTGCGACCTGGGAGGGTTGTTATGACCGTGGTAGGGAAGCGGCCGGGCCGCTTTGGAATCTTTGGCCAGTTGTGGTTCCAGGTGCTGGCCGGCACCGTGATCGGTGTTCTGCTGGGCTGGCTGCAGCCGGACCTGGGTTCGGCGATGAAGCCGCTGGGTGATGGCTTCATCAAGCTGATCCGGATGATGATCGGTCCGATCATCTTCGTCACCGTCGTGCACGGCATCGCCGGCATGCGTGACATGCGCAGCGTGGGTCGGCTGGCGCTGAAATCGCTGATCTACTTCGAGGTGATCACCATCCTCGCGTTGATCGTCGGTCTGGTGGCGGTGGATCTGTGGAAGCCCGGCGCCGGCATGAACATCGATGCGGCGACCATCGACATGGCCAGCATCCAGGGCTATGTGCACACCGCCCATGACCAGTCGATCGTGGCCTACATCATGGCCATCATCCCCAACACCCTGGTCAGCGCCTTCACCGAGGCGCACGTGCTGCAGGTGCTGTTCGTGGCCGTGCTGTTCGGCGTGGCCCTGGCCGCCGTCGGCGAGCGCGGCAAGCCGGTGATGGACGTGATCGAGAGCGCCTCCGGTGCGCTGTTCAAGATCATCGGCTACATCATGTATGTGGCGCCGATCGGTGCGTTTGGTGCCATCGCCTTCACCGTGGGCCAGTTCGGGGCCGCCTCGCTGCTGTCGCTGGGCGAGCTGATCATCGAGTTCTTCGTGGTCTGCGGGCTGTTCACCGTGCTGGTGCTGGGCACCGTGTGCTGGTGGACCGGGGCCAGCCTGTGGCGCCTGCTGGGTTACCTGCGCGACGAGATCATCATCGTTGCGGCCACCACCTCCACCGAAACGGTGCTGCCGCGCCTGATCGAGAAGATGAAGAAGCTGGGCTGCGAAGAGGGCGTGGTCGGTTTCGTGATTCCCGCCGGCTACTCGTTCAACCTGGATGGCACCTGCCTGTACCTGACCACGGTGGCGATCTTCCTGGCCCAGGCGACCAATACCGAACTGACCGTGTGGCACCAGCTGGGTCTGATCGCCGTGCTGCTGTTGACCTCCAAGGGTGCTGCGGGCGTGGCCGGTGCGGCGTTCGTTGTGCTGGCGGCGACCCTCGGCACCACCGGCACCATTCCGGTGGCCAGCATCGCCTTGATCCTTGGTATCCACCGCATCCTCGCCGAAGGCCTGACCTTCGTGAACCTGATCGGCAATGCCATCGCCGTGCTGGTGATCGCCAAGTGGGAAGGCAAGCTGGATGAAAAGATCATGGCCGCGCAGATCGGCACCCGCCGAACCCGGCAACGGCTGCTCGGTGTGCAGCCCGCCTGAGGCAATGGCCTGAGTCCTGACGGCCGCTGCGGTGGCCTCCACTGAATGCATCACCCTGGCGCCGGTGGCGCCGGGAAGGGAGAGAACATGTCGCAGTTCCTGCGTACCCCGCTGTACCTGCTGCTTGCCAGCGTGCTGGCAACGCCCGCGTTCGCCGCTGAAAGCCGCATCCCCGAGGGCATCGACCTGACCCTGGACCTGGTCGGCAACGTGGCCCACAACCCGGTGGGTGGTGTTGAACAGGGCACCGAAGGTTCGTACTGGGTGATGGCCCAGTCGAAGTTCGACCTGGACAAGCTGTTCGGCGTGCACGGCACCGAGGTGGACGCACAGTGGGCGTGGTTCGCCGGGCACAACCTGGCACGCGAGAAGATCGGCAATTCGATCAGCGCGCAGCAGACCTGGCGACCGGTGGCTGGCGGCCGCCTGACCCGGCTGACCCTTCGTCACCGCTTCGACAACGGCTTGAGCATCACCGCCGGCCGTGCGCCGGTGAACAGCTACTTCAACAACTCGCCGCTCAACTGCGTGTTCATGAGCAACGCGATGTGCCTGACGCCTTACGGCGCGATCACCGACCTGGGCATCACTGCCTACCCGAATTCGTCCTGGGCCGGCCTCGTGCGCTACGACGTGAATGATCGCTGGTATGCGCAGGCGGGCGTGTTCGACTACAACAACGAGCTGAACAAGGCAGGCAAGAACGGCCTGGACTTCTCGGTGGGCGAGGGCACCGGCACCATCAGCGCCTACGAAGTCGGCTACCAGACCAGCTTCGCCAACGACCGCCTGCCGCGCACCTACCGCATCGGCATGTACCGTAACAGTGATGGTGGCAAGAGCTCGTACTTCGACGCCGACGGCAACTCGGCGGCGCTGACCGGCAAGCCGACGGCCGTGCAGGACGGCGCGCGCCTGGGCGTGTATGCGATGGGCGACCAGACCGTCTGGCGCGGCGAAGGCAATCGCAACCTGGCCGTGTTCGGCCGGGTGTACGTCAATACCGGCAACGAGGCGCCGGTCGATCATTTCGTTTCGGCGGGCTTCGTCAAGACCGGCACCTTCGCCGGTCGCGACCAGGACACCCTGGCCATGTTCGTCTCCAACACGCACTTCAGCGATGAACAGATCGGCTTCCTGCGTGATCGCCGCAGCCGTTACGGCGGTACCGGTGCACCGCATGCCGACGAAATCATCACCGAGCTCAGCTACGGATGGGCGGTGAAGAAGGGTATCCGCCTGATGCCGAACCTGCAGTACGTCATCAACCCCGACCCGATCTACGCGCCCACGCGCACCACCCACATCCCCGATGCGCTGATTGTCGGCCTGCGCGTGGATGTGCACTTCGCCCAGCTGTTCGGCTGGTGATCCATCGCCCCAGGAGCTCCCCCATGATCATCGACTGCCACGGCCACTACACCACGGCCCCCGCCGGTCACGATGCGTTCCGCAAGGCGCAGGTGGCCCACTTCAACGACCGCTCGCTGCCGGCGGCGGTCTATCCCACGATCAGCGACGATGAACTGCGCGAGAGCGTGGAGGCCAACCAGCTGCGCCTGCTGCGCGAGCGCGGTGCGGACATGACCATCTTCTCCCCGCGTGCCAGCACCATGGCCCACCACATCGGCGACGAGCAGGTGAGCGCCGAATGGACGCGCCGCTGCAACGACCTGATCGCGCGCGTGGTGCAGCTGTACCCGGACCAGTTCATCGGTGTGTGCCAGCTGCCGCAGTCGCCCGGTGTGCCGATCGCACACTCGGTGGCCGAGCTGGAGCGGTGCGTGAACGAGCTTGGCTTCGTCGGCTGCAACCTCAACCCAGATCCCTCCGGCGGCCACTGGGATGGCCTGCCGTTGACCGATCGCTCCTGGTACCCGTTTTTCGAGAAGATGGTGGAACTGGACGTGCCGGCCATGGTGCACGTCTCCGGCAGCTGCAATGCCAATTTCCACGCGACCGGCGCGCACTACCTGAACGCCGATACCACCGCCTTCATGCAGTTCCTGCAGGGCGATCTTTTCCGTGACTTCCCGGAGCTGCGCTTCATCATCCCGCATGGCGGTGGTGCGGTGCCGTACCATTGGGGTCGCTTTCGTGGCCTGGCGGACATGCTGGGCAAGCCGCCGCTGGCCGAGCATGTGATGAAGAACGTCTACTTCGATACCTGCGTGTATCACCAGCCCGGCATCGACCTGCTGTTCGAGGTGATCGACATCGACAACATCCTGTTTGGTTCGGAAATGGTGGGCGCGGTGCGTGGGATCGACCCGCAGACCGGCCATTTCTTCGATGACACCCGTCGCTACGTGGATGCGCTGGGGTTGTCCGAGGGCGATCGCCACAAGGTGTTCGAAGGCAATGCGCGGCGGGTCTACCCGCGGCTGGATGCGCAGCTGAAGGCGAGGGGGCTGTGATGGCCGCGTTCCAGAAGGATGCCGACTGGCTGGACTACTGCGCCAACCCCAGCCGCCCGACGTTCGTGCCGCCGCCGGGTGCAGTGGACGCGCACTGCCATGTGTTCGGTCCGGGGGATGTGTTCCCGTATGCACCCGAGCGCAAGTACACGCCCTGCGACGCGGGCAAGGCGCAGCTGTTCGCGCTGCGCGACCATCTCGGGTTCAGCCGCAACGTGATCGTGCAGGCCACCTGCCATGGTGCTGACAACCGTGCCCTGGTCGACGCGCTGCAGGCCAGCGGCGGCCTGGCCCGCGGCGTGGCCACGGTGCGCGATACGGTCAGCGACAAGGAGCTGCAGCAGCTGCATGCCGCGGGCGTGCGCGGCGTGCGCTTCAACTTCGTGCGCCGGCTGGTCGACCCCAAGCCGGACGCGTACTACCACGCCATCATCGACCGCATTGCGCCGCTGGGCTGGCACGTGGTGGTCTACTTCGAAGCTGCCGACCTGGCCGAGCGCTGGAAGTTCTTCACTTCGCTGCCGACGACGGTGGTGGTCGACCACATGGGCCGGCCGGACGTGAGTCAGCCGGTGGACGGGCCGGAATTCCAGCGTTTCGCGCAGCTGATGGCCGAGCACGGCAACGTGTGGAGCAAGGTCAGCTGCCCGGAGCGGCTGTCGCGGGTGGGTCCGCCGGGGTATGCCGACGTGGTGCCGTTCGCGAGGCACCTGGTGGAGCGCTTCCCGGATCGTGTGCTGTGGGGCACCGATTGGCCGCACCCGAACATGAAGGACCACATGCCTGACGATGGGAACCTGGTGGATGTGATCCCGCACATCGCGCCGACGCTGGAGCTGCAGCAGAAGCTGCTGGTGGACAACCCGATGCGGTTGTATTGGGGCGGGTAGAGCCGAGCCCATGCTCGGCTGCTTTCTGCGGGGCGCCTTGAGCCGAGCGTGGGCTCGGCTCTACACAGGCATCCACGCATGGCGTGGGGCTATTTCAGCCGCGCGCCAGCGGCACCTGCTCGCGTGTAGAGCCGAGCCTGTGCTCGGCTGCTTTCTGCGGGGTGCCTTGAGCCGAGCGTGGGCTCGGCTCTACACAGGCAGCCACGCATGGCGTGGATCTACTTCAGCCACGCGCCAGCGGCACCTGCTCGGCTGCTTTCTGCGGGGTGCCTTGAGCCGAGCGAGGGTTCGGCTCTACAAAGGCATCCACGCATGGCGTGGGGCTATTTCAGCCGCGCTCCAGCGGCACCTGCTCGCGTGTAGAGCCGAGCCTGTGCTCGGCTGCTTTCTGCGGGGTGCCTTGAGCCGAGCGTGGGCTCGGCTCTACACAGGCAGCCGCGCATGGCGTGGATCTACTTCAGCCGCGCGCCAGCGGCACATGCTCGGCTGCCTTCTGCGGGGTGCCTTGAGCCGAGCGTGGGTTCGGCTCTACACAGGCAGCCACGCATGGCGTGGATCTACTTCAGCCACGCGCCAGCGGCACCTGCTCGGCTGCTTTCTGCGGGGTGCCTTGAGCCGAGCGAGGGTTCGGCTCTACAAAGGCATCCACGCATGGCGTGGGGCTATTTCAGCCGCGCTCCAGCGGCACCTGCTCGCGTGTAGAGCCGAGCCTGTGCTCGGCTGCTTTCTGCGGGGGGCCTTGAGCCGAGCGAGGGCTCGGCTCTACACAGGCATCCACGCATGGCGTGGATCTACTTCAGCCGCGCGCCAGCGCCAGCAGCCGCTCGGCGATCCGCTCCAGCGGCACCTGCTCTTCGGCTGCGCCCAGCTTGAATGCCGAGCCGGGCATGCCCCAGACCACGCTGGTGGCTTCGTCCTGCACCAGGGTCGGGGCACCGGCCTGGCGCATTTCCAGCAGGCCGCGTGCGCCGTCGTCACCCATGCCGGTGAGGATGGCGCCGATGGCATTGCCAGCGGCGGCCTGCGCCACCGAGCGGAACAGCACGTCCACCGCCGGCTTGTGCCGGTTCACTGCAGGGCCGTCATCCACGCGGCACCGCCAGCGCGCACCGTCGCGGATGATGCGCAGGTGCTTGCCGCCGGGCGGCAGGTAGGCATGGCCGGGCAGCACGGCTTCACCGTCGCTGGCTTCGCGCACGGCCATCGCCGAGTGGCGGTCCAGGCGTTCGGCGAAGGCGGTGCTGAAGCTGGCCGGCAGGTGCTGGGTCATCACCACGGCCGGGGCATCGGCCGGCAGGCCCTCCAGCACCACGCGCAGCGCTTCGGTACCGCCGGCCGACGAGCCGATGGCAATCAGTCGGTCGGTGGTGCGGAACTGCGGCGCGGCCGGACGCACGGACGGCGCGGCATCCAGGATGAGCTTGGGTGCGGCGGTGCGCACCAGCGGGCGCACGCGTGAGCGGGCAGCCATCTTGACCTTGGCGATGATCTCATCGGCGTAGGCCTGCAGGCCGCGCGACACATCGAGCTTGGGCTTGGAAACGAAATCGACCGCACCCAGGGCCAGTGCCTGCAGCGTGGTGTCAGCGCCGCGCTCGGTCAGCGAAGAGATCATCACCACCGGCAGCGGATGCAGGCGCATCAGGTTTTCCAGGAACGCCAGGCCATCCATGCGTGGCATTTCCACGTCCAGGGTGATCACGTCCGGGGCCAGGCGCTTGATCTTCTCGCGCGCGAGCAGCGGGTCGGCGGCGGTGCCGACCACGTCGATGCCCGGGTCGCTGGACAGGATCTCAGTGAGCATCTGCCGTACGACGGCGGAGTCATCGACGATCAGGACCCGGCAGGGGGCGTTGCCGGGCAGGCTCATTCGAACAGCTCCACGCCACCGGTGACCGGGGCCCTGGACAGGCGGGCGCGCACGGCCGATTCGGTCGCGGCCACTTCGGCTTCGTGGGCATGCGGCAGGCGCTGCACCACCACGCGGCCGGTATCGGCGAAGAACCAGATCTTGCGCGGATGGATGCCGCACAGGTCTTCGGCGATGATCGGGATGTGCTCGGCCTGCAGGTACTGGCGCACGAACTCGGCATTGCGCGTGCCGACCGGATTGCTGGTGAAACCCTTCAGCACGTTGGCGCCACCGAACACCTTGGCCTCGATGCGCTTGCGGTGCGCGCCGCGCTTGAGCATGTCGTTGATCAGCAGTTCCATCGCATAGCTGCCGTAGCGGGCGGGCGCGCCGTCACCGGCATTGCCTTCGGGCAGCAGGAAGTGGTTCATGCCGCCTATCTTCAGCACCGGATCGCGCAGGCAGGCGGCGACGCAGGAGCCCAGCGTGGTGGTCAGCGCGGTGGTGTCATCGACCACCAGGTACTGGGTCGGCAGCAGCTTGGCGGCGACGGTCTTGAACCGCGCGTCCTGGTAACGCATCACCTCGTCGGTGCGCAGGACGGCGCTCATGCGCTGGCCCCCTGTGCGCGGCGGTACAGGGTGCGGCCGCAGGGCTGGATGAGGTCGGCGGCGTGCAGGTAGTTCTCCGAATGGCCGGTGTAGAGCAGGCCGTCATCGTTGAGGTGATGCACCAGGCGGCCGAGGATGGCGCGCTGGGTCGGCTTGTCGAAGTAGATCATCACATTGCGGCAGAACAGTGCGTCGAACGGACCGCCGACGTCGTAGCGCGGGGCCAGCAGGTTCAGCGGACGGAAGTCGATCAGCTCGCGCAGGGCGGGCAGCACCCGGCATTGGCCCTCGTTGGGGCCGCTGCCGCGCTGGAAGTAGCGACGGCGCAGGTCCGGGTCGAGAGTGGTGACGCGGTCGATGTTGTAGACACCCCGGCTGGCGGTGGCCAGCACCTGGGTGTCGACGTCGGTGGCAACGATGCGCACTGGCGGCTTCAACGTGCCGAACGCCTCGCAGGCGGTGATCGCCATGGAGTAGGGCTCCTCACCGGTGGAAGCGGCGCACGACCACAGCAGCAGCGGGCTGCGGCTGGAGCGCTGCTGCAGTTCCTCACGCAGCTTGTCGAAGTGGTGCGGCTCGCGGAAGAACGAGGTGAGGTTGGTGGTCAGCGCGTTGGTGAACGCCTGCCACTCTTCGCCGCCGTCCTGTTCCAGATGGTCCAGGTATTGCTGGAAGCTGCGCATGCCCAGCGTACGCAGGCGGCGCGACAGGCGGCCGTACACCATGTCGCGCTTTGCCGGCGCCAGGGCGATGCCCACGCGCTGGTAGATCAGGTCGCAGACACGGCGGAAATCACGGTCGGCGAATTCGAATTCGCGGGGGCCGGTGACGATGGGGGTGGGACTGTTCACGGGGGACGTGTCCATCGGCGGGGGCGGCGGCCGAAGCCGCCACCGGGATCAGAATTCCTGCCAGTCGCCGTCGCTGGGGGCGACGAAGCTGGAGCTGGAGGATGGGCTGGCGCTGGAACGTCGGGCCGGCGTCGGCGCGGCGGCCGTCTGCGGGCGACGTGCCGCCGCGACCGGTGCGGGCGTGACGCGGGCGGTGACCGCCTTCACGGCAGCCGCCACCTGGTTGTCGAGGCGGAAGATCGCCACGGCGTCGGCCAGCTGCGCGGCCTGGTCTTCCATCGCGCGTGCGGCGGCGGTAGCCTCTTCGACCAGTGCGGCGTTCTGCTGGGTGGTTTCGTCCATCTGCACCACGGTCTGGTTGACCTGCTCGATGCCGGCCGACTGTTCCTGCGAGGCCGCGGAAATCTCGGCCATGATGTCGGTGACGCGTTGCACCGAGGCGACGATCTCGCCCATCGTGCTGCCGGCCTGGTGCACCAGGCTGGAGCCTTCGGCGACCTTGCCGACCGAGTCGTCGATCAGGCCCTTGATCTCCTTGGCCGCTGCGGCCGAGCGCTGGGCGAGCGTGCGCACTTCGCTGGCGACCACGGCAAAGCCACGGCCCTGTTCACCGGCACGCGCCGCTTCCACCGCGGCATTCAGGGCCAGGATGTTGGTCTGGAAGGCGATGCCGTCGATGACGCTGATGATCTCGGCGATCTTCTTCGAGGAGGCCTCGATGGCCGACATGGTGGTGACCACCTGGTTGACCACGCTGCCGCCCCGCGACGCCACGCCCTGCGCGCCGATGGCGAGCTGGTTGGCCTGGCGGGCGTGCTCGGCGTTCTGGCGAACGGTCGAGGTCAGTTCCTCCATCGACGCTGCGGTTTCTTCCAGGTTGGCGGCCTGCTGTTCGGTACGGCGCGACAGGTCGCTGTTGCCCGAGGCGATTTCGCCGGCGGCGAGGGTGATGCTGGAAGCGCTGGCCTGGATCTGGCCGACGATCTGGGTCAGCTGGCTGACGGTGCTGTTGGCATCGTCGCGCATGCGGGCGAACACGCCCTGGTAGTCGCCCTGCATGCGCGTGGTCAGGTCGCCCTCGGCGATCGCCGACAGCAGATGCGAGAGCTTGCCGAGGTTGTCATCGCTGACCGCCATCATCGCGTTGAGGTTTTCCAGCATCAGGCGGAAATCGTGATCGAAACCCTGCGCATCGCCACGGCGGCTGAAATCACCGGCGGCGGCCGCGGCGGCCAGCTGCTTGATCT
Source organism: Stenotrophomonas cyclobalanopsidis (assembly GCF_008710035.1). GTDB lineage: Bacteria > Pseudomonadota > Gammaproteobacteria > Xanthomonadales > Xanthomonadaceae > Stenotrophomonas > Stenotrophomonas cyclobalanopsidis. The sequence goes on from NZ_VYKI01000032.1 coordinate 12,515, forward strand.
CGGCATTGATGCGGCCGAGGTTGGCTTTGACCGTGTCCACGGTGGTGGTCATGGCGGCCTTCTCGCCCGGGTAGCGGGCGACGTCGCGGCTGAGGTCGCCGACGGCGTACTGCTTCACGACGTCCAGCACGTCGTGCAGGGTCTGCACGTGGCTGCCGACCAGGGTGTTGGTTTCCTGCACCATCAGGCCGTACTCGCCGGGGAAGGCGCTGGCGTCGATGCGGTAGCTCAGTTCACCGCCGTCGTGGCGGTGGGCCATCTCGCGCTGGCCGTTGATGACCGCGTGCAGCTGCTGTTGCATGCCGGACATGGCCTCCAGCAGGCGACCGGTTTCGTCATGCGGCTGCGGGCCGATGTGGCTGTCGAGCTTGCCCCGGGCGATGCCTTCGGCAACGGCGGTGGCCTGCTTCAGCGGGCCGGCGATGCGGTTGCCGATGATCCAGCTGAGCGCGAGCACGATCAGCACCAGCACGCCGCCGCTGGCGGCCATGATGGTGGTGAACACCAGCGCCTGGCGCTGGACGTCTTCCATGTAGACGCCGCTGCTGATGACCCATTGCCAAGGCTTGTACAAGCCGGCGTAGGACGCCTTGTCATACAGACCTTCCGCATTGGCCTTGGCCCACTTGTAGGTCACCACGCCACCGCCGGCGCGTGCGACCTGGACAAGGTCGTGGAAGAGCTGCACACCGTCTTCGGACCGGAAGGCTTCCATGTCCTTGCCGATGAGATCCTTGCGGAACGGATGCATGAGGACGCGGTAATGCGTGTCGTAGACACTGTAGTAGTAGGTGTCATGGTCGGCGCGCATGCGCGCCAGGGCATCGAGCGCGGCCTGGCGTGCGGCTTCGTCGGTCAGCTCGCCGCTGACGGCCAGGCCATGGTAGTGGTCGAGGATGCCGTAAGTCAGTTCGACCTGGGTCTTGAGGGACGCTTTGCGGGTTTCGTTGAGGTCCAGGTACTGCATGCGGGCGGCGATCACCGACAGCGCGATCACGCCGATCGCGATGAGCAGCGTCAGCAGGTTGAGCTTGCGCCGGACGGAGAGGTTGCTGAAGTAGTGTTGCCAGCGATGCAGGAGGTTCATCAAGCAGACCAGGTCGAGACGGGCGGGCGGCGCCAGTACCGTTCAGGGCGCGACAGGCCGTGACAGAACGGTTATCGGCCGTGGGCGGGGAGATTTGAGGGCGTATTCAGAGTTCTTTGCAGCGGCGGCTGCGGCGCTGCCTGCGGCAGGCTTTCGAGCCAGGGCAACAGCAACAGCGACAGCGGTCTGTCGGCGTTTCGTTACGTCGAAGGAGGCAGGCCGGGGTGGGCAGGCGGGACACGCGGTGAATACGTCCATGTAGCTCGTAGGCGCCGTCCTTGGCGCCTACGGTCCCGCCTGCCCGCCCCGGCCCACCTCTTCGTGCATCGCGTCGGCGGACGGCAAGAGCGGTGTTGTCATCGGGGGCGGATAGAGGGATCGGCAGCTGTTGCGGTTGCTCTTGCTCTTCTTTCTTCAACCCGGGGTGGATGCGCGGGAAACTGTCCGTGGCCGGGCGGGTGGGTTGCGCGGGGGTGTCCGCGGCATGGATGCCGCGGCCAAGCCCCATGGACGGGTTCACGGCGTCCCCTGCGCAATCCACCCGCCCGGCCAACCCACAAAATCCCAACGCATAGAGAGCATCCACCCCGAGGGGCTTCGCCGTTGGCTGTCGAACCGGGAGCCCGGGAACCCGGATACGAAACGCCCCGGCACGGGGCCAGGGCGTCTTCAAAGCCTGCGGCAGCAGGAATCAGAACTCCTGCCAGTCTCCATCCGCCAGCTCGGCTGCCATCGGGCGACCGCCAGCGCTGCGGCGTGCCGGTGGCGCGGGCGGTGCCGGTGCGGGGGCGGCCACGCGCGGGGCCGGCGCCGGTGCGCGCGGGGCGACCACGATCTCGGCTTCGTCCACCACGAAGATCGACACGGCCTCGCTCAGGTGGCCTGCCTGCTCTTCCATCGCACGGGCGGCAGCGGTGGCTTCTTCCACCAGCGCAGCATTCTGCTGGGTGGTTTCGTCCATCTGCACCACGGTCTGGTTGACCTGCTCGATGCCGGCCGACTGTTCCTGCGAGGCCGCGGAGATCTCGGCCATGATGTCGGTCACGCGCTGCACCGAGGCGACGATCTCGCCCATGGTCGCGCCGGCCTTGTGCACCAGTGCCGAGCCATCGTTGACCTTGCCGACCGAGTCGTCGATCAAACCCTTGATCTCCTTCGCTGCAGCAGCCGAGCGCTGTGCCAGGGTGCGCACTTCGCTGGCGACCACGGCGAAACCGCGGCCCTGCTCACCGGCACGCGCCGCTTCCACCGCGGCGTTCAGCGCCAGGATGTTGGTCTGGAAGGCGATGCCGTCGATGACCGAAATGATCTCGGCGATCTTCTTCGAGGATGCCTGGATGGCCGACATGGTGGTGACCACCTGGCCGACCACGTCGCCGCCCTGCGAGGCGACGCCGTGTGCACCGATGGCCAGCTGATTGGCCTGGCGGGCGTGCTCGGCGTTCTGGCGAACGGTCGAGGTCAGCTCTTCCATCGAGGCGGCGGTTTCTTCCAGGTTGGCGGCCTGCTGCTCGGTACGGCGCGACAGGTCGCTGTTGCCCGAGGCGATCTCGCCGGCGGCCGAGCTGATCGCGCGGCTGGACTGCTTGATGCGGGTAACGATCTCGCTCAGCTGCGCGGCGGTGGCATTGGCATCGTCACGCATGCGGGCGAACACGCCCTGGTAATCGCCGTGCATGCGCACGGTCAGGTCACCCTGCGACAGCGCAGCCAGCAGGCCGGAGACCTGCTCGATGCTGCCGGCGTTGGCGTCCAGCAGGCCGTTGATCTGCTGGGCCAGCTGCAGGAAGAAGCCTTCCTTGCCGTTGGCATCGATGCGGCCGGACAGGTCGCCGGCGGCAGCCTGGGCGATGACGCGGGCCACTTCGGCTTCGACCTGCGCTTCCTGGGTGCGGTCGCGCCATTCCACCACGTAGCCGACGGTGTCACCGGCTTCGTTGCGGATGGTCGAGGCGACCTGGGCGAACTGCGCATCGCCGTACTGCATCGGGCGGCGGGCAACGCCGTGGGCCTTCAGGTTGGCCACCAGGGTGGTGTCCATCTCGCCACGGTGTTCCAGCACGGTCGCCGGCTTGCCGACCAGCGACGCCTGGGCGTCGAAGTCCGGCAGGTCGCGACGCACGTCGTCCTGGTATTGGGCGAGGGTCTGCTGCAGGGCGCGGTTGCTGTAGACGATGGTGTTGTCCGGGTCGGTCAGGTACACGCCGGTGGAGCTGTAATCCAGGGCGGTGCGGATGCGCAGGTTCTCGCGGGCGACGGCGGCATCGGTCTCGATGCGCTCGCGCAGGTCGCGCTGCATGCGCTGCATGGCCTGCATCAGTTCGCCCACTTCGTCCTGGCGGCTGACATCGATATGGCCGTCGAGCTTGCCACCGGCGACATCGTTGGCGACCGAGACGGCGCCACGCACGCTGCCGACCAGGGCACGGGCGAACAGCCACACCAGCACCAGGCCCAGCGCGGCACCGCCGAACAGGGCGATCACCATCAGCGTGGCCGATGCGGCGTAAGTGGAGGACGCCTCGTCGCGCGACGCGCGCGCCAGGCGATTGTCTTCGGCGATCAGTGACTCCAGGGCCGCCGTCGCCTTGTTGTGCTTTGTGCGCGTCTCGCCAACGAAGGTGTCGATGGCATCATCCGGCAGGTCCAGCTCCAGCATTTCGGTAACGCTGTCATACGAAGCCAGCGCCGCTTTCCAGTCGGCAGCAAAGGCATCAAAGAGCTTTTTCTGCTGCGCGTTGTCGATCATCTTCGGGTAATCGACCACTGCCTTGTCCATGCGTGCACGCACGTCCTTGGCGCGGTTACGCGCGTCGGTCTTGACGTCGTCGCTGGCACGGATCAGCTGCTGGTAGGCGGCGTTACGGTATTCACCCACCATGCCGCGCATTTCGCCGGCCATGCGGATGCTCTCCATCCGCGATCCCGCCAGCTCGGTGGTGACGTTGTTCAGCGAATGCAGGCCACGATAGGCGACGATGCCCTGCAGCAGCATCACCAGCAGGATGACACCGAACGTCAGCAGCAGTTTCGGCATCAGTTTGAGGTTGTTGATCCACGACATGGGCGTTGTGATCTCCTAAGGCAGACGCGCCCGGGCGTCCGGCCCGGTTGCAGCAGACCACGCCGGCGAAGGGCCGACGTGGTGATGGACAGCGGATTACTTGATGTTGGCCAGCTTCAGGCTTGCCGGCGAGCTGACTTCGATTTCAGCGCGCGAGGCATCGCGCTGGATCTTGCCCAGCACGCAGACGGTCTTGCCTTCCAGGCTTTCCAGCGGGAAGTTGAACTTGCTGCGGTTCTCGCCGGCGATGCGGGCCGAGAAGGTGTGGCGCGGGAAGGCGCCGCCCATGTACAGGAAGGTCGGCTGGCCTTCGGAACCTTCCGCGAAGCGGGCCTTCTCGACCTTGCCGCAGACCATGCCGTCCTTGCCGACCGAGCGCGGCGCCATTTCCGGCGGGATCATGTCGGCCGACTGTGCAATGGCGGAAGAGGCAGTGGTGGCCAGAACGGCGGCCGAAACGAACGCAAGCAGGGACTTCATCGGGATGATTCTCCGGGGATTGTGATGGTCGATCCGGTACTGCGCGCTCCTGCGCGTCCGGGTTCCTGTCCCCCTATCGGCACTGCCACGGGGAACTGAAGGGCTCGGTTACAGAAACGTGAGGGAAGTCCGCATGCTCACGCAGCGGCGTCTTCGACCAGGCTGGCCTGGCCCATGTCGGCGCTGTCCAGCAGGGTTTCGATGTCCAGCAGGATCAGCATGCGGTCGTCCTGCGTGCCGATGCCGGAAATGAAGCGGGTGTCGACGGCAGCGCCGAACTCCGGGGTGGGGCGGATCTGATCGCCCGACAGCGGGATCACGTCGGACACGCTGTCGACGACGATGCCGACCACGCGGTCATCGACGTTCAGCACGATCATCACGGTGAAGGCGTCGTAGGTCGCGTTTTCCAGGCGCAGCTTCAGGCGCAGGTCGATGACCGGAACGATGGTGCCGCGCAGGTTGATGACGCCCTTGATGTAATCCGGTGCGTCCGGCACGCGGGTGACCGCGTCGTAGCCGCGGATTTCCTGCACCTTGAGGATGTCCACGCCGTAGTGCTCGGCGCCGAGGGTGAAGCTGAGGAATTCGCCACCGGCGCTGGCGGCGGAGCTGGTCTTGTCGTTCATCGAGGGTCCTGATCTGCCGGAAGTCCCGGTGTCAGCCTCGATATCGGCCCCGTGGGTGGGGACTTTAGGTGGGCAGGTGCGTCATCCACGCATGGCGTGCACAAATCGGTAGCGGCGGGGGGGGGGCCGGGGGGGGGGGGGGGGGCCCCCCCCCCCCGGCCCCGCGCGCCCCCCCAAAACACCCG
>NZ_VYKI01000032.1:17969-40402 GCF_008710035.1 Stenotrophomonas cyclobalanopsidis
CCCGCCGCCCCGGCCGGGGGGGGGGGGGCGCCCCCGGGGGCCCCCCCCCCGCCGCTACCCCTTACATCTCGCCGTTCTGGCGTGCCTTGCGCTGGCGGTCGATGCGGAAGATGTAACGCTGGATGGCGCTGTCGCCTCCGCGCGGCAGGTCGTCGAACCGCATGCCGATGCGCTTGACCTCGATGCCGTTGGGTTGCCGCTGCGGCAGCATGTTGCAGACCACCAGCGTGATCTGCAGGTCCGGGCCATCGGGCATCGACAGCACGGCGTTGTAGCGCTTCTGCAGGCTGAACACCGCGCAGTCGCTGGGCACGGTTACGGCGAGGCCGCCACCGCTGATGTCGACCACGCGCATCGACAGCGCCTCGCTGCCCACTTCGCCGGCGGGCAGGGCCAGCTGCGGCGAGTCGGTGATGGGGGTCTCCAGTCGGTACAGCTCGCGCCGCTGCAGGTGCACCAGTTCTTCGGGCAGGGGAGCGCGGAAGGCCACGTGCCCCTCGTTGTCGACCCGCTGCAGGTCGTGCAGGCGGAAGCGCACCAGCACCCGATCCAGCTGGGCGAAGCAGAGCAGGTGATCGGCCTCTTCGGCGGCGCGGTTGGAGGCTTCCTGCAGGCTGCCATCGAGCAGCAGTACCTCGTCGTCCTCGTCCAGGTCGAGCAGGGCGGTCGGAAAGGAACGATCACGGCCGTCGATGTGGGCGTTGATCAGCGAACGCTGGTCGATCAGCGAGCGCAGCAGCTGCCGCAGCTGGCGAGGGTTGCGCACCAGGAAGCGTTCGTCGGCGGCGTCGGCCGCGTGGGCATCGTGCTGGTCGTTGTCGTGGCCGTCGGACATGGAATCTTGGTTCTGGGGCGGGGGCCGATACGCGCTGGCGCGTGGCTTGAGAGGTGTATCGGCCGGGGTCGGCGATTATGAAGTGTGAAAAGCATCACTTTCCATGGACGGTGCCGCCGCCTTGATGCGGGTCCGGTCATGCTGCAACCGGACCCGCTGTGGTTCAGAACTCCTGCCAGTCGCCGTCACCGGCCAGCGCAGGCTGCGCCACCGGCTTGCGGACCCGCGCCGGGGCTGGCGTGGCAACTGCGGTGGACTTGCGCGCCACCGGACTTGCGTCAATGGCACGCGGTGCGGGAGCGCTCAGGCCAGGCGTGGCAAGACGGAAACGGGCCACGGCTTCGCCCAGCTGCGCCGCCTGGTCTTCCATCGCCCGTGCGGCGGCCGTGGCTTCTTCCACCAGTGCGGCGTTCTGCTGGGTGGTTTCGTCCATCTGCACCACGGTCTGGTTGACCTGCTCGATGCCGGCCGACTGTTCCTGCGAAGCCGCGGAGATCTCGGCCATGATGTCGGTGACGCGCTGCACCGAGGCGACGATCTCGCCCATGGTGCTGCCGGCCTGGTGGACCAGGCTGGACCCTTCGGCGACCTTGCCGACCGAATCATCGATCAGACCCTTGATCTCCTTGGCGGCGGCGGCCGAGCGCTGGGCGAGGGTGCGCACTTCGCTTGCGACCACGGCAAAGCCGCGGCCCTGTTCACCGGCACGCGCCGCTTCCACTGCGGCATTCAGCGCCAGGATGTTGGTCTGGAAGGCGATGCCGTCGATCACCGAGATGATTTCGGCGATCTTCTTCGATGACGCCTCGATGGCCGACATGGTGACGACCACCTGGCCGACCACTTCGCCGCCCTGCGAAGCGACGCCGTGTGCACCGATGGCCAGCTGATTGGCCTGACGGGCGTGCTCGGCGTTCTGCTTCACGGTGGAGGTGAGTTCCTCCATCGATGCCGCGGTCTCTTCCAGGTTGGCGGCCTGCTGTTCGGTACGGCGCGACAGGTCGCTGTTTCCCGAGGCGATCTCGCCGGCGGCCAGGGTGATGCTGCCGGCGCTGGCCTGGATCTGGCCAACGATCTGGGTAAGCTGGGACACGGTGGCATTGGCATCGTCACGCATGCGGGCGAACACGCCATGGAACTGGCCGTCCATGCGTGCCGTCAAGTCGCCTTCGGCGATGGCCTGCAGCAGCTGCGAGAGCTGGCCCAGGTTGCCATCGGTCACCTGCATCATCGAGTTCAGCTGCTCGATCATCATCTTGAAGTCATGGTCGAAGCGGTTGGCATCACCGCGCTGGCTGAAGTCACCGGTGGCCGCAGCGTTGGCCAGCTGCTGGATCTGCGTGTTGATGGCCAGCAGGCTGGCCTTGGCAGCATCCATCGATTCGTGGAGGATGGCGCGGCTGCCCGGCAGGCGCCGTGCGTCCGGGGCAAGGTTGCCGACGGCGTACTGGTTGAGTACGTCGATGGCATCAACGATGGCATCCAGGTGTTCGAAGATGACCGTGTTGATGCCGCCGGCCAGCTGGCCGTAGACACCGGGGAAATCTTCAGGGATGCGATGGCTGATGTCAGGGCCGGCATGCATCTGCGCCATCAGCTGGGTCTGCTCTGAGAAGCGGCGCAGCATGGCGGTCATCTCGCTGGTCGCGGCGAGCATGCGACCGGCCTCATCCTGGCTGGTGGCCTGGGTGTTGACGCTGAGATCGCCGCGAGCGACGGCCTGTATGGCGGTAAGTGCCTTGCCAAGCGGGCCGGTGACCGCGCGGGAGATGACGATGGCCAGTGCGGCTGCGAGCAGGGACAGCAGTACCACGCAGCTGACCACGGCGATGATGCTGTTGCGGTGGGTGGCGTTGGCGCCTTCGATCTTGCCCTGCATCTGCTTGCTGAGGAATCCGCTCAGAGCCTTCAGGTCATCGAACGCCTTGCGCCGTGCCGGCCGCGATTGCTCGTCGGAAATCTGCTGTGCCAGCGCGGCGTCGCCGCTGTTCACTGCTTCACGCAGCCTGGCATTGGCAGCGAGATAGGCATCTACGTCGGCTTTCACCGGCGTGAACAGCGCGCGCTCGGCGTCACTGGCAGGAATGACGGCGTAGGCCGCCAACTCATCGCGTACCGTCTGCGCGGTGTCATCCATGCGCTTGTTGTAGTCGGCAACCCGGTCAGGCTGGTCCAGCATGGTCAGCAGGGCCATCTCGTAAGTGCGGAACTCGCCCAGCAGCGAGCGCGCCTCGCCCAGGTGCTGCAGAGAGGGCATGTCGTTGGTCGCCATCGAGCCCAGCTGTGCATTGGCTTCGGAGAGGCGCAGCAGCGCAAACGCGCCCAGGACCACCGTCATCAGGGTGGTCAAAGTGAAACCCAGCGCCAGCTTGCGGGCGATGGGCAGATCGTGGAACCACTTCATGAAATGCTCCAGGTGACAGTGGAGCCGCGCGCGGGCGGCCTTGGAAGGGGCAATGCGTAACGGCGTGGCTGGGCGTCTCGATAGTGACGGCCGTCACAGACAGATAGCGGCGTCAGGGGTGAGGACTTTAAGATCAATGTCACAGTCAATTGCCCGGCAAGCCGATGTGGAAAGCGTTGCAGCGCCATTGCCCTGGCCCGCGCAGCTGGTTTCAGGTGCAACCGCTGGCACGACCAATGTCACACAATGCGTTCAGCGTGATTGAAGCGCGCGCAAACGAAAACCGCCGCCCCTGAGGGCGGCGGTTCGGGGACAGCGCGGTGCGGTGGGTCAGGCGGCCTGCGGCACGCGCAGCGAGCGCACCAGGCCACCGATGTCGACGATCAGGGCGACACGGCCGTCGCCGAGGATGGTGGCGCCGGACACCCCGCCGATGCGGCGGTAGTTGTTCTCGATATTCTTCACCACCACCTGCTGCTGGCCGACCAGTTCGTCCACTTCCAGCGCGATCTTCTGCCCATCGCCTTCAACCACCACCACCAGCGATTCGCTGTTGGCGCTGCGGGCGCCATAGCCGTAGTACTCGCTCAGCGAGAGGATCGGCAGGTACTCGCCGCGCACGCGCAGCACGCGGCCTTCGCCGGCCATGCTGCGGATGTCCTCGGGCTGCGGCTGCAGGGCTTCCAGCACATACGCCAGCGGCAGGATCAGGGTTTCACCGGCCACCGCCACGGTCATGCCGTCGAGGATGGCCAGGGTCAGCGGCAGGCGGATCAGCGTGCGCGTACCACTGCCCAGGCTGCTTTCGATCTGAACTTCGCCACCCAGTGCCTGGATGTTGCGGCGGACCACGTCCATGCCCACGCCACGCCCGGACAGATCGGTCACCGCATCGGCGGTGGAGAAGCCGGGCTGGAAGATCAGGTCCCAGACCTGCGAATCGGTCGGGTTGTCCGGTACAGCCAGGCCGCGTTCCTGCGCCTTGGCCAGGATCTTGTCGCGGTTCAGGCCGCGGCCGTCGTCGCTGACTTCGATGACGATGTGGCCGCCCTGGTGCGAAGCGGCCAGGGTGATCGTACCGGTCTCGTCCTTGCCCGCGTCACGGCGCACGTCCGGCATTTCCAGGCCGTGGTCGATCGAGTTGCGGACCAGGTGGACCAGCGGATCGGCGATCTTCTCGATCAGGCCCTTGTCCAGTTCGGTGCCTTCGCCGATGGTGCGCAGGCGCACCTGCTTGCCGAGGCGGGTCGAGAGGTCACGGACCAGGCGCGGGAAGCGGCGGAACACCGCATCGACCGGCAGCATGCGCACGCCGATCACCGCTTCCTGCAGGTCGCGGGTGTTGCGTTCAAGCTGGTCCAGGCCGGCGAACAGGCTTTCGGCATGTACCGGGTCCAGTGCGTGCGAGACCTGCTTGAGCATGGCCTGGGTGATGACCAGTTCGCCGACCAGGTTGATCAGAGCGTCGACCTTGTCCACGCTGACGCGGATCGAGGTTTCGGCTTCCTGTGCGCCACCGCCACTGGCGGCCGGCGCGGCGGGGGCGGCTGCAGCCGCCGGTGCAGCGGCGGTGGTAGGGGCAACAACGGGTGCAGCGGGGGCCTGGGTGGCCAGGCTCGGCGGCGCAGCCGGACGGATGTCCAGTTCGCAGTCGTCCAGCACCCAGGCAAAGGTGTCTTCGATCTTGCTGCGCGGCACCTTGCCGACCAGGCCCAGGTCCCACGCCAGGTGGGCCTCGAGCGGGTCGAGATGGGCGAAGCCGGGCAGGCGCTCCATGCGCGCGGCCACCTGCAGCGAACCCAGGTGTTCCAGTTCGCGGATGATGCGCAGCGGGTCGTTGCCGCTCATGAACAGAGACGGCGCCGGGGTGAAGCCGATCTGCCAGGCTTCGGGCGTATCGTCGACCTTGGCTTCGGCAGCGGCCGGAGCGCTGGCGGCCACCTGGCCGGACAGCACTGCTTCGAGGCGCGCCTTCACCGCAGCGACGGCGGCCGGATCCGCAGCCTGGCCGTGCTCGGCTTCGCGCAGCAGGGCGCGCAGCACGTCCACCGAGGACAGCATCGCGTCCACCGCAGCCGGTTCCAGCGCACGCTTGCCGGCACGCAGCTCATCGAGCAGCGTTTCCAGCACGTGGGTCAGGCCGGCGATCGCATCGAAGCCGAAGGTGCCGGCGCCCCCCTTTATGGAGTGGGCGGCGCGGAACACCGAATTGATGATCTCCGCGTCCTGTTGCCCCGATTCCAGGGCCAGCAGGCCGGCCTCCATCGCGTCGAGGCCTTCGCGGCTCTCCTCGAAGAAGGTGGCGTGGAAGCGTTGCAGGTCCATGCTCATGGCAGAGGCAATCCGGAAACGTGGGGTAGGGGCGGTTCAGGGGTGCCGGGCGATCAGCCCAGCACCTTCTGCACAGTGGCGACCAGCTGTTCGGGGTTGAACGGCTTGACCAGCCAGCCGGTGGCACCGGCGGCCTTGCCTTCGGACTTCTTGTCCGCAGCCGACTCGGTGGTCAGCATCAGCATCGGGGTGAACTTGTAGTCCGGCAGCTGGCGCAGCTCGCGGATCAGGCTGATGCCGTCCATGTTCGGCATGTTGACGTCGGTGACCACCGCGTTGAAACGCTGGCCCTTGGCGCGACCGAGCGCGACCGCGCCGTCTTCGGCTTCTTCGACGGCAAAACCGGCCGAGGTGAGGGCGAAGGAAACCATCTGGCGCATCGACGCCGAATCGTCCACCACCAAGATACGTGCGCTCATGCAGCGTTCTCCACAGATTTCAGGTTGTCATGGGGTACGTCCAGGCCCAGGGCCTGGGTGACGCCCAACAGGCGGGCGGCGTCACGGAAGGTTGCAGTGCAACCGTGGAAGCCGGTGCCCAGGCCCGCGTCGCGGCGCGCCTGCACGAACGCACACAGCACCTGCACGCTGGCCGTGTGGATGCGACCGACCTGGCTTGCGTCCAGGGTCAGGTCGCCTGCTTCCGCCACGAGGGGCGAAAGGCGGTTCTTGAGCTCGGTGCTGTTCTCGATGCCGAGATCGTCACCCAGTTCGACAGTGCTCATCGTTGCTCCGGACAAACGGTTCCGAGATCCATAACGGCACCCGGCAGGGGTTCTTTAGGGTTGAATCGATTGGCGGCGTATCCACGCGGGCGCGTTCAGTAGATCCACGCCATGCGTGGATGGGGCTCAACCCAACAACCGGGTCGCATCGAGCAGGATCATCGGCCGCTGGCTGATGCGGGCCACGCCGCGGAACAGCTCGTTGGAGATCTGGCAGATGCGCGCGGTATCGGGCGGTTCGATCTGCGAATCGGTGAGGCTGGCCACGTCCTCGACTGCGGAAACGCGCAGGCCGAGGGTTTCACCGTTCTCTTCCAGCACCACGATGCGGGTCTGCGCATCGTCCTCAGCGGTAGCCGCGCCCAGGTGGATGCCCAGGTCCATCACCGGCACTACCTGGCCACGCAGGTTCATGATGCCGAGCATGGCCGGGGCCGTGCCGCGCAGCGGCAGCAGCGGTACGGGCAGCACCACTTCCTGCACCTTCAGCAGTTCCAGTGCATAGGCCTGGGTGCCACAGCGCAGACGCAGCCAGCGCGAGGTGCGTTCGGCGGCGCGGCGGTTGTGCGGGTTGGCACCGTGCGGAGGTTGGTGGGCCTGCGCCTGCAGTTCCTGCCAGCTGCCGGGGCGTATGCCGGGCGGTGCATCGAGGGCGACGCGCGGCGGCGGTGCGACGGCGGCGCGTGCGACCGGCGCAGGGGCAGGGCGGGGTGCAACCGGGATGGGCGCTGCGGGCACGACCGGCGCCGGGGGCGGAACGGCCTCGCCTACGGCGGCGGCCTCGAAGGCGGCCTGCAGGGCAGGGCTGTCGGTGTGCGCCAGGCGATGGCTGTCGGCGCTCTCGGTTTCGTAGATCACTTCGTCCGGCAGGTCGTCCCAGGTGGGCTTGGGGGCGTCTGGTTCGGCGGCAGGTTCGGGTGCCGCTGCGCTCGCCAGGCATGGCCCGGCGCTACCGGTGGTGTCGCCGGTCTCGTAAATGACTTCCGCCGGCAGGTCGTCCCAGGTGGGTTCGCGTTCGGGTGCCGCTGCGCTCGCCGGGCATGGCCCGGCGCTACCGGTGGTGTCGTCGGTCTCGTAGATGAGCTCGGCCGGCAGGTCGTCCCAGGTGGGTTCGCGTTCGGGTGCTGCTGCGCTCGCCGGGCATGGCCCGGCGCTACCGGCGGTGTCGTCGGTCTCGTAGATGACCTCAGCCGGCAGGTCGTCCCAGGTCGGTTCGCGCTCAGGCGCGGGCGCGGCGGCGACCGGCGCCGACGGTGCGGCGACGGCGATGGCCTCGCCCAGCAGCTCGTCCAGATAGTCGTCCAGCACGCCGGGGGTGTTCATGCTGCCTGCTCCAGGGCACGCGCGTCTTCGCCGAGGATCCAGTTCAGCGCACGGCGATAGGCCGCCAGGCCGCGGCCCGGATAGTCCTCGCCCACGCTGGGCAGGGTCAGGCCGGCGGCATTGCTGATGCGGGTGTCGATCGGGATCGCGTCTTCCCACACGCGGGCGCCATGGCGGTCCTGCATGGTGCGCAGCGATTCGTTGCCGGCACGGGTGCGGCGGTCGAACAGCGTCGGCAGGATCGAGATCGGCAGCGGGCGGCGGCGCGAGCGCTCGACCATTTCGCCGGTGCGGACCATGCCGTCCAGGCCGTGCAGAGCCAGCGGCTCGGCCTGGGTCGGAATGATCAGGCGGTCGGCTGCGGCCAGCGCGTTGATCATCAGCAGGCCGAGGGTCGGCGCGCAGTCCAGCAGGATGTAGTCGTGCTGGCCGTGGTGGCGGGCCAGCGCGTTCTGCAGGGCCAGGCCGAGGCCCGGCTGATTGGCGCTGCGCCGTTCCAGGGTGGCCAGCGCGGCCTGCGCGCACACGTAGTCCAGGCCACCGACGCTGCTGGGGTGGCTCAGCGTGGACAGCTCGGCTGGTGGTGCGCCGAACAGTTCCAGCACGCCGGCCGGCGCCGGCTCGACCGGCACGCCGAAGGCGCGGGTAAGCGAGGCGTGCGGGTCCAGGTCGATCAACAGCACGCGGTGGCCCTGTGCGGCCAGGCCGCGACCGAGGGCGAGGGTGGTGGTGGTCTTGCCGACTCCACCCTTCTGGTTGGCGACTGCCCAGATGCGCATCGGGTTACTCCTTCATTGCCGGGGGAACGGCGGCGCCGACGCGGCTGCCAGCCGGCACCGGCGGCAACTGCACCGGTGCGATGGGGGAAACAGGGGCGCTGCGTGGTGCCGCAGCGGCTTCGGTAGCGGTGCCTGCAGCGGCATTGCCGTTACCTGCGGCGGTATTCAGGCGATCGCCCAGCGGGTCGACGGCATGGCTGGTGTCGGCCAGGATGATGACCATCACCCGCCGGTTGCGGTTGCGGCCCTGCGCGCTGTCATTGGCGTCGCGCGGGCGGAACTGGCCGTAGCCGACCATGGCCAGCCGCGAGGGCTGCACGCCCTGGTCGGCGAACAGGTGCACTACGCTGGCGGCGCGACCGGCCGAGAGCTCCCAGTTGGACGGGAAGGTCGCGGTGGCGATCGGCACGTCGTCGGTGTGGCCTTCCACGCGCACGCTGTTGGGCACGTCACGCAGCACCTCGGCGAGGCTGGCCAGGGTCTGCCGTGCGTGCACGTCCAGCGCGGCCGAGCCGGTCGGGAACAGGATGTCGCTGTTGATCTCGACTTCGATCCACAGCTCGGTGCGGCGCACGCTGATCATGCCGCGGTCGATCAGCGGCGACAGTGCGGCGGTCAGGCGGTCGGCGATGCTGTTGAGCTGGCGCTCGGCGCGCGCGATCTGTTCCTGGTTGTGCACCGAGACCGGCATGCGCATCTGCGAGGCCATCGCCGGCAGCAGGGTGGGGTCGTGGGTGGGCGCGGGTGCGGACGGGCCGATCTTCGTGCCCGACTTGATGACCGAGGGGCTGTCCCAGCCGCCGCCCTGCACCTGCTTGTTGCCCACCTGCACCGGGTTGATGGTGCGCGGCGCACCGCCGAAGGCATCGGTCAGGGCATCGGCCATGATCCGGTACTTGCCTTCATTGACCGAGGAAATGGCGTACATGACCACGAAGAAGGCGAGCAGCAACGTCATCAGGTCGGCATAGGGGATGGCCCATGCCTCGTGGTTGGCGTGCTCTTCGTGGTGCTTGCGGCGGGCCATGTCAGTGCAGGAAGCCGGTGAGGTTGGTTTCGATGTTGCGCGGGTTCTCGCCCTGGGCGATCGCGATCAGGCCTTCGATGACCATTTCGCGGTCGCAGGTGTTGTGCGCGATCACGCCCTTCAGCTTGGCGGCGATGGGCAGGAACAGCAGGTTGGCCGAGGCGATGCCGTAGATGGTGGCGGTGAACGCGGCGGCGATGCCGTGGCCCAGCTTGCTGGGGTCGGCCAGATTTTTCATCACCGCGATCAGGCCCAGCACGGCGCCGATGATGCCCAGGGTCGGTGCATAGATGCCCATGGCCTCGAAGACCTTGGCCGCGGCCTGGTCCTGGCGTTCCTGGCCGCTCAGCTCGATTTCCAGCATGTGCCGGATCGATTCCGGCTCAACGCCATCGACCAGCAGCTGCAGGCCCTTGCGCAGGAACGGGTCGCGCTGCGCTTCCACCTGCCCTTCCAGGCCCAGCAGGCCCTGGCGGCGGGCGATGTTGCTCCACTCGACGATCTGCTTGATCAGTTCGTGGCGGTCGCTGTGCGGCGGGCGCACGACCCAGCGCACGATCGTGAAGGCGTGCTTGAACACCGCCGGGGCGGTGTGCAGGAGGATCGACGCCACGGTGCCGACGATCACGATCACGAAGGCGGCCGGCGACCACAGCGACGCCAGGCCGGCACCTTTCAGGATGCTGCCGCCGACCAGCGACGCCAGGGCGAGAAAGAGTCCAATGAGGCTGAGTCTATCCATGGGTCCGGTATCGGCTTGTGTGAATGGGACTTGAGACACCGGTAGATCGTGTACAGACGGTAGTCACAGTTTTCGGGTCGCCGGGCGGCACGTTGCCCGGTAGCGCCGGGCCATGCCCGGCGGGGCTTCAGCGCAGGCCGTCCACGTCCAGGATCAGGGCCATGCGACCATCGCCGATCAAGGTTGCACCGGCGTAACCGCGCAGGCCGCGCAGGGCCTTGGGCAGCGGCTTGATCACCACTTCCTCGCGGCCGCGCACCTGGTCCACGACCAGGCCGAAGCGGGTTTCACCGGCCTGCAGCACCACGATGGTCAGCAGAGTGGAGGCGGCTGGCGTCACATCCAGCCACTGGCGCAGGTCGACCAGCGGCAGGGTGTGCGAGCGGCGGTCCAGCACCGCACGGCCATCAAACCAGCCCAATGAGGTGCGCGGCGCGTGCAGCACTTCCATCACGCGGGCCAGCGGCAGGGCGTAGACGTCCTCGCCGGCCTGCACCAGCAGGGTCGGCAGGATGGCCAGGGTGAGCGGGACGCGGATCAGGAAGCGGCTGCCGCGGCCCAGTTCGGACTGGATCTGGATCTGCCCGCTCAGCTCGCGGATGCGCGACTGCACCACGTCCATGCCCACGCCACGGCCGGAGATATCGGTGACCTGCTGCTTGGTCGAAAAGCCGGGCAGGAACACCAGGTGCAGGCATTCCTCGCTGCTCAGGCGGGCGGCGGCTTCCGGATCGATCAGGCCCTTCTCGCGGGCCTTGGCGCGCAGCTTTTCCGGGTCGATGCCGGCGCCGTCGTCCTGCACTTCGATGCTGACGTAGTCGCCTTCCTGCTGCGCCGACAGGCGCACGTGGCCCATCCGCGGCTTGCCCTGCGCTTCGCGCAGGTCCGGCATTTCCACGCCGTGGTCGATGGCGTTGCGCACCAGGTGCACCAGCGGATCGGCCAGCGCCTCGACCAGGTTGCGGTCCAGCTCGGTCTCGGCGCCGATCAGCTCCAGGTCCACTTCCTTCTGCAGCGAGCGGGCGACGTCGCGGGCCACCTTCGGGAAGCGCGAGAACACCTTGCCGACCGGTTGCATGCGGGTGCGCATGACCGCCGACTGCAGGCGGGCGGTGGCGATGTCCAGCGTCGACACGGCGCGGTCCAGCTCTTCATCGCGCAGGCGGGTACGCAGGGTCTTGAGCCGGTTGCGTGACAGCACCAGTTCGCCGATCAGGTTGACGATGGCGTCCAGGCGCTTGGTATCCACGCGCACGGTGTGTTCGGCTTCGGCCACCGGCTTGTTCGCCGCCGGCTTGGCCGCCGCACGCGGAGCCGGTGTCGGTGCCGGTGCCGGCGGGGCCGCGACCGGCACCTCGGCCACCGGCTTGGCGCCGGGCACGGCACCGCCATGCAGCTGGTCGAGCAGGGCTTCGAACTCGTCCTCGCTGATCAGGCCGTCGTCGGCCTTCTTCGGCGGTGCGACCGCGGTCGGGGCGTTGCCGCCGTGCAGCTGGTCGAGCAGCGCCTCGAACTCGTCGTCGGTGATGAGGTCGCCGCCGGCAGCAGCCGGCGCGGCCGCCGTGGCGGCGCCCGCGGCGGGGCTGGCGCCGCCGTGCACGTCGAACTGGGCGATCAGTTCCGGCGGCGCATAGCCGGGCTCAGTGCCCGACGACACTGCGTCGAGCATCGACTGCAGGTAATCCAGCGACTGCTGGGCGGCATCGAAGTGATGGGCCTGCAGCACGGCCTGGCCGGCACGCGCGGCGCCCAGCGCTTCTTCCGCCGCATGGCACAGTTCGACCATGGCGGTGATGCCGAGGAAGCCGGCGCCGCCCTTCAGCGTGTGATAGCCGCGGAAGACCGCGTTGAGCTGGTCGTTGTCCTGCGGTGCCTGTTCCAGCGACACCAGCTGTTCGCCCAGGCGATCCAGGATTTCCTGGGCCTCGATGATGAAATCGGCAGTGATGTCGTCGGCAACCGCGCTCATGCTTACAGCCCCAGGTCCGACAGCAGGTCGTCGGCGTCGTTCTGCGAGACCGCGTGGCGGTCCAGTCCCTTCAGTGCCGGCCCGGCAAGGTCCGGGTCGGTGCGATGCTGTTCCGGCGGCAGGCCGAGCGCGCCGAAGCCTTCGTGCACGCGGCGGACGATGCCGACCACCCGACGGATGATCTGCCCGGTCAGGTCCTGGTAGCTCTGGGTCAGAGCGATCTCGGTCAGGTTGTGGCGGATACGTTCCAGCTGCGCGTCCTGGCCCGGCTGCAGGCCATCGGCACGCAGCTGTTCGGTCAGGGCGCGGCATTCCTCGGCCAGGTCCAGGGTGCGGTGGGTGGCCTGTTCGGTCATCGCCACCACGTGGTCCAGGCGTGCGCAGGCATCGTCCAGCTCGCCGGCCTCGTCGGGCACGGTCGGCAGTTCGCCCAGCGCCTGTCCCAGCTCGCGGGCCAGCCGTGAAAGGCCGCTCATCATCGGCTGGGTGCGCGCTGCCACCAAGCTGTCGATGCGCTGGCGCCAGGCGGTCTCGTCACCCGATTCCAGTGCATCCAGGGCCTCCTGCAGGCGCAGG
This sequence comes from Stenotrophomonas cyclobalanopsidis, assembly GCF_008710035.1. Taxonomy (GTDB): domain Bacteria; phylum Pseudomonadota; class Gammaproteobacteria; order Xanthomonadales; family Xanthomonadaceae; genus Stenotrophomonas; species Stenotrophomonas cyclobalanopsidis. Next base: position 30,680 of record NZ_VYKI01000032.1, read on the forward strand.
GCGAGGGCGCTTCTGTCGACCTGGGCGTTCATCAGGCGCTCGCTGCCAGGCGTTCGAAGATCTTGCCGAGCTTCTCTTCCAGGGTCTGCGCGGTGAACGGCTTGATGATGTAGCCGTTGACGCCGCTCTGGGCCGCTTCGATGATCTGCTCACGCTTGGCTTCGGCGGTCACCATCAGCACCGGCAACGTCTTCAGCTTGGCATCGGCGCGGATCGCCTTGAGCAGCTCGATGCCGGTCATCACCGGCATGTTCCAGTCGGTGACCACGAAATCGAACGGCTGGCTCTGCAGCATCGACAGCGCGGCATGCCCGTCCTCGGCTTCGGCGGTATTGGTGAAGCCCAGATCGCCCAGCAGGTTCTTGACGATGCGACGCATGGTCGAGAAGTCATCGACGATCAGGATGCGCATGTTCTTGTTCAAAGCAGAGTTCCTTTGTTGTTCACTGCGGGCGGCCGGGGGCAGCCGCCTCGCGCACGTTCATTGCTCAAGGCCGGCGTCGGCCGCCTCGAATACCTTCAACCGGCCGCGCAGGCGCAGCACGGCCTGGCCGTGGATCTGGCAGACCCGCGATTCGCTCACGCCCAGCACCGCGCCGATCTCCTTCAGGTTCAGCTCCTGCTCGTAGTACAGCGAGAGCACCAGCTGTTCGCGCTCGGGCAGATGGCCGATGGCCTTGCCCAGCTCGCGGCCGAACTCACCGCGTTCCAGCACCTGTTGCGGGGTCGGGCCGCCCTGGGCGACCGTGTCCAGCTCGCCCTGGTCCTCGATGCGCGATTCCAGGCTCAGCACCTGGCCACGCGAGGCGTCTTCCATCAGCCGCAGGTACTCGGGCAGGGGCATGTCCATCGCCGCGGCCACCTCGGTGGCGCTGGCGGCGCGGCCGCTGCTCTGCTCCAGCCGGCGGATGGTGGCGGCGGCGTCGCGGGCACGGCGGTGCACCGAGCGCGGCACCCAGTCGCCACGGCGGATCTCGTCGATCATCGAGCCACGGATGCGGATCGAGGCGTAGGTCTCGAACGACGCGCCCTGGTCGGCGTCGTAGCTGCGCGAGGCTTCGATCAGGCCCATCATGCCGGCCTGGATCAGGTCGTCCACCTCGACGCTGGCCGGCAGGCGTGCCGCCAGGTGGTGGGCAATGCGCCGCACCAGGTCGGAGTGCTGGGCGATGACATCGGTCGCGCTGGCGCGCTGGACTTCCTTGTACTGGGCTGCACCCTTCATACGGTCACCCCACGCTGCTTGAGGATGCGTTCGAGGAAGAACTCGACGCCGCCACGCGGTTCGGTCGGCGCCTGCCAGCGGGCGGTGCGGCGGGCGATCTCGGTGATCGCCAGTGCGGCCGGGCTGGACGGGTAGGCTTTGACCACCGGCTGCTGACGCTGCACCGACAGGCGCAGCCAGTCATCCTGCGGCACGCAGCCCAGGTAGTTCAGCGAGACATCGGCGAGGAACTTCTCGCAGACGCGGGTCAGCTTTTCGTACAGCACGCGGCCTTCGTTGGGGTCGCGCACCATGTTGGCCACCACCTGGATGCGGTCCACGCCGCGTTCGCGCGAGAGCACCTTGATCAGCGCATAGGCGTCGGTGATCGAGGCCGGCTCATCGCAGACCACCACCACGGTGTCCTGCGCGGCCTGGCAGAAGGTCAGCACGCCATCGGTGATGCCGGCAGCGGTGTCCACCACCATGATGTCCAGCTCGCGTTCCAGTTCGGAGAACACGTTGACCAGGCCGACGTGCTCGGCCGGGGCCAGTTCGGCCATGTGCCGGCGGCCCGAGGCGGCCGGCACCACCAGTACCCCGTTGGGGCCCTCGATGATCACGTCGTCCAGGCTGCAGCGGCCGGCCACCAGGTCAGCCAGGGTGAACTTCGGGTTCAGGCCGAGGATGACGTCGATGTTGGCCAGCCCCAGGTCGGCGTCCAGCAGCAGGGTGCGTTTGCCCATGCCCGCCAACGCCACGGCCAGGTTGGCCGACACGTTGGTCTTGCCCACGCCGCCCTTGCCGCCGCTCACCGCAATGGTGCGGACAGGGCCGAGCGGCGCGCTGCGGGTCGCCGACAGCGGGAAGGTATTGGTCAGCTTGGCGTACTCACGCGACGGCATGGTTCAACTCCGGGTTGCAGGGCATATCGGCCGCTCGGCGCAAATCTTCAAGGCGAAGTACAAGATTGGCTGCACTGGCCCGGTGCAGGTCCTCCGGGACGTCCTGGCCATCGGTCACCCAGGTGATCGGCAGGGCGTGGTCGACGGCCACCGACAGGGCGTTGCCGAAGCGGCCGGTCTCGTCCAGCTTGCTCAGCACCAGGCCCTGCAGGTTGGCCGCGCCGAAGCGGCGGACCACATCGTCCATATCACTGAAGCTGGTGTTGGCCGGCAGCACCAGCAGGGTGCGCACCTGGCGGGCAGCCCGCAGCCACTGCAGCTGGGCCGCCAGTGCGCGGTCGCGCGGGCCGAGGCCGGCGGTGTCGATCAGCACCAGCTTGTAGTCCTGCAGGCGCTCCAGCAGCTGGTCCAGGTCGGTGCCGCTGTTGGCCTCGTGGACGGCGATGCCGAGCTGGCGGCCGTAGCCGTACAGCTGCTCACGGGCGCCGACGCGCATCGTGTCGGTGGTCACCAGGGCGACGTCACGCGGCGCGTGCTTCTCGGCGAACCGCGAGGCCAGCTTGGCGATGGTGGTGGTCTTGCCGGCACCGGTCGGGCCAACCAGGGCGATCACGCCGCCTTCCTGCAGTGGATCGACCGGGGCGATCGGCAGCTTGCGCGAGATCAGGCCCAGCATCAGGCCACGGCCGCGGTGGGCCTCGGTTCCCAGCGGGATCTGCATGGCCACGTCGCGCGACAGCCCGGCGTCGAAGCCGTACTCGTCCATCAGGTCCAGGGCGGCGGCACGCACTGCGCTGCCGCGCAGGCGCTCATCGGTGAAGCGGTTCATCTCGCGCTCGATGACCTGGCGCATGCCGGCCACTTCATGGCGCAGCTGGCGGATCTCGCCGTCATCGGCGGCGACCATGGTCAGTACCGGGGCCGGCGCCAGCTGCGGTGCCGGTGCCGGGTTCGGCAAAGCGTCGGCCAGCGGCGCCACATCATTGGCGGGCGCCCCGGCGGCCGGCGCCTCGATGGAGGCGGTCACGGCAACGGCCGGCACGACTGCGGATTCGACCGCGGCGTAGGCCGGGAGCGCGGCGACGGCCGGGGCCGGCAGCGGCGGCGGCAGGGCGGCGGCTTCGTCTTCCAGCGGCGGGTCGATCAGGAAGCGGGCGCGGTTGATCGGCACGGCGGCCACCACGGCGGCGCTGGCCGGCGGTGCCACGATGGCGTCGGCGTACGGGGCGAAGATCTGTTCCGGCAGTGTCGATTCGTTGACGCTGGCGCGAGCCAGGGCAGCGGCGAAGCCGGTGCTGCCGCGGGTCGGCACGATCTCGTCGGCGCTGTCCAGAGTGCGGCCGGTGGCGCCGACGGCGGCGCGGGCGAGGGCGGCGACGGCCGAGGTGGTGGCGGCCACCGGCTCGGCGGCCGGAGGTGCTGTGCGACGGCGGGTCACCGCAGCGATCACGGCGTCGGCTGCAGTGCGCGGCTTCGGTGGCGGCGGGGCGATCTCGCGGCGCGAGGCTTCCAGTGCACGCTGCACGGCGCTCTCGTCGTAATGTGCGGCAGCGACGATCTCCACGCCTTCCTCGATCCGGCGGTTGGACAGGATCACGGCGTCGGGGCCATGTTCCTTGCGCACCAGGTTCATGGCCGAGCGCATGTCGGCGGCGACGAATCGTTTGATTTTCATGCTGTGGTCACGGGACGAAGTCGGCGGAGTGGCGGTCGAGGAACGCGGGTGGTCGGTGGTCTGCACGGTTCGGGTTCCCCTTGGAATCTGTCGTGTACTGCGGTTTGAAAGTGGTGTCTGTTTACTGGCGCGCGGTTGGCGGGCGTCAGCTGATCGTTCCGACCAGTTTCAGGCGCTTGTCTTCCGGCACCTCGCTGTAGGCCAGGACCGACAGCGACGGAACGCTGTGGCGGACCAGGCGGGCCAGCGCGGCGCGCACCGGGCCCGGTACCAGCACGACCGCCGGCTCGTTTCGCGCTTCCTGCTTGCTGACACATTCGGCCAGGCTCTGGTGCAGTCGCTCTGCGAGTCCGGGTTCCAGCGCGGCGCCGTTGCCCTGCGTGGACTCCTGCAAGACACGTTCCAATTGCGGGTTGAGGGTGAACACCGGCAGCTCCGCCGACATTCCGGCGATCTCCTGCACGATGAAGCGGCCCAGCGCAGTGCGCACGGCAGCGGTCAGCGTGGCCGGGTCCTGGCTCATGGGCGCGTGCTCGACCAGCGCTTCGGCGATCTTGCGCAGCTGGCGGATCGGAATGCGCTCGACCAGCAGGTTCTGCAGCACGCGCACCACGGCCGACAGCGGCAGCGCCTTCGGCGTCAGATCTTCGACGAGCTTGGGCGCACTCTTGCCCAGGTTGGCCAGCAGGTGCTGCACTTCTTCGTGGCCCAGCAGTTCCGGCGCGTGCTCGCGGATCAGGTGCGACAGATGGGTGGCGACCACGGTGGCCGGGTCGACCACGGTGTAGCCCATGGTCTCGGCCTGGGCACGCTGGTGTGGCTGGATCCAGGTGGCATCCAGGCCGAACGCGGGGTCCTTGCCGGCGATGCCTTCCAGCGGGCCCAGCGCGCTGCCGGGGTCCAGCGCCAGTTCGCGGTCGGGGTGGATGTCGGCGGTGGCCACCGGTACGCCGTGCACCAGCACGCGGTAGCCGTTGGCCGGCAGTTCCAGGTTGTCGCGGATGTGCACGGACGGGATCAGGAATCCCACGTCCTGGGTCAGCTTGCGGCGCACGCCCTTGATGCGCGCCATCAGCTCGCCGCCCTGGTTGGCATCCACCAGCGGAATCAACCGGTAACCCACTTCCAGGCCCAGCGGATCGACCGGGCGCAGTTCGTCCCAGCTCAGTTCGGCGGTGGGCGCGGCGGCCGGGCGACCGAGGGCATTCAACGGGCCGGCTTCCGCGGCGGCCGCGGCCGGATCGACAGCCGGCGCCTGGCTCTTGCGGTACAGCTTCCAGGCGATGAAGCCGAGGATAGCGGCCAGCGTCAGGAAAGCGACGTTGGGCATGCCCGGCACGAGGCCGACCAGGCCGAGGATGCCGGCAGTGATCGCCAGGGCGCGGTACTGGCCGAACACCTGGCCGGTCATGGCCTGGGCCATGTCCTGCGAGCGCGAGGCGCGGGTAACCAGCATGGCCACGGCGCTGGAGATCAGCAGTGCCGGCAGCTGCGCCACCAGGCCGTCACCGATGGACAGCAGGGTGTAGGTGGCGGCGGCATCGCCGAACGGCAGGCCATGCTGCAGCACGCCCACGGCCAGGCCGCCGAGCATGTTGATGAACAGGATCAGGATGCCGGCGATGGCGTCGCCGCGGATGAACTTGCTGGCGCCGTCCATCGCACCGTAGAAGTCGGCTTCCTCGCGGACCTCTTCACGACGGGTCTTGGCTTCTTCGCGCGTCAGCAGACCGGCGTTCAGATCGGCGTCGATGGCCATCTGCTTGCCGGGCATGGCGTCGAGGATGAAGCGCGCGGTCACTTCCGAGACGCGCCCGGCGCCCTTGGTGATGACCACGAAGTTGATGATGGTGAGAATCGCGAAGACCACGATGCCGACGGCGTAGTTGCCGCCGATGACGAATTCACCGAACGCGGCGATGACCTTGCCGGCGGCCTCGTGGCCGTTCTGGCCGTGCAGCAGGATGACGCGGGTGGACGCCACGTTCAGCGCCAGCCGCAGCATGGTGGTCACCAGCAGCACGATCGGGAAGATCGTGAAATCCAGCGGGCGCTTCACGTAGACCACCGCCAGCAGCACCATCAGCGAGATGGCGATGTTGAAGGTGAACAGTGCATCGAGCACCGGCGCGGCCAGCGGCACCACGACCATGGCCAGCAGGGCCAGCACGATCAGCGGCGCGCCAAGGCCCTGGCGGATCATCTCCAGGGCGCGGCGGGTGTTGAAGCCGGAAGCCTGGGCGTTCACGGGCGGCCTCCCTTGCCGAATTCATCCACGTCCACCTGCGGGACGGACGGCATCGGGCCGGTCCGCCAGCTGCGCAGCTGGTAGACGTAGGACAGCACCTGGGCGACGGCGGAGTACAGTCTCACGGGAATTTCCTTTCCGAGTTGCCCCTCCCGATACAAGGCGCGTGCCAAAGGCGGGGCAGAGACGATCGCGACCTTGTTGCCGTCGGCCACTTCACGGATGCGCAGGGCGGTTTCGTCCACGCCCAGGGCGACCACCGTGGGGGCGTTCATGCTGCCGCCCTCGTACTTCAGGGCGACCGCGTAGTGGGTCGGGTTGACCACCACCACGTCTGCGGTGGGCACCGCTTCCATCATCCGGCGGTTGGCCAGCTGCTGCTGCATGTGGCGGATGCGGCCCTTCACCTCGGGGCTGCCCTCGCTTTCCTTCATTTCCCGGCGCAGTTCCTCGCGTGTCATCTTCAACTTGCGCGTCCAGTTCCAGCGCTGGTACGGGGCATCGATGGCGGCCAGCACCAGCATCGCCCCGGCGGCGGCCAGCAGCAGCTTCAGGGTGAAACCCAGGCCATGGGCGATGGCCGATTCCAGTGGCTGGTTCAGCAGACCGCGCAGGCTGTCGAAGCTGGCGGCGAACACCAGCGTGGCAGAGGCCCCGACAAACCCCATGCGCAGCAGTGATTTGATGAGCTCGGCGACGGCTTCGGCGCCCCACATGCGCTTCAGCCCGGACAGCGGGCTGAGGCGACTGGGGTCGGGCATCAGCGACTTGTTCGACCAGCGCAGGCCGCCCATCACCACGGGCGCCAGGAAGCTGGCCAGGATGCAGACCAGCAACAACGGCCAGCAGGCCATCATCAGGCGCAGGAACAGCATGCCGAAGTGCCCGAACAGCAGTTGCGGGTTCTGCCACAGGGCCGGCTCGGGGCTGAGCGCGGCGCGCATCCACGCCCTGCCACCGGCGCCCAGCGAGGCACTGCTGGCCATGATGGCGATGATGCCCGCGCCGAACACGGCCACGGTCGCCAGCTCCTTCGAACGCGGGATGTTGCCCTGCTCACGGGCTTCACGCAGGCGTTTTTCTGTAGGTTGTTCGGTTTTTTCGCCTGCGTCTTCGTTCTCGGACATCACGGGCACTGCGGCTGGGGTTGCCAGGGTGCGTGCAAGAACTGTTCCGTGACGGCGGGGTGGCGGTAGCGCCGGGCCATGCCCGGCGGAGAAGGGGCGTGCCAACCAAGGTTGGCATCTACCAAGGCAGAGGCGGGCACCCGGTAGCGCCGGGCCGGGCCCGGCGTCAGGCCGGGTCCGGTGGCGGCGGGCTCTGCGCCAGTTCCACCCGTGGCCGCGGCAGGTCGTGCAGCTGCATGAAGCGGGCGGCATCCACCGGCCGGCCGAGCAGGAAGCCCTGCAGGTAGTCGCAGCCCAGCCGCTCCAGGTACGCCCGCTGGGCAGCCGTCTCCACGCCCTCGGCCACGATGTCCATGTCCAGCGCGTGGCCCAAGGCCACGATGGCCGAGACGATCACCACGTCCTCGGCACTGTGTTCCAGGTCGCGCACGAAGGCGTGGTCGATCTTGATCTCGGTGGCCGGCAGACGCTTCAGGTACAGCAGGCTGGAATAGCCGGTGCCGAAGTCATCGATGGAAACGCCCACGCCCAGTGCCGACAGCGCCTGCAGCAGGCGCAGGCTGGTGTCGGTATCGCGCATCACTGTGCTTTCGGTGATTTCCAGCACCAGCTGCCGCGGGGCGATGCGGTGGCGCTCGAGCACCTCGGTCACGTCCTGCAGAAGGTGCGGCGAGCCGAACTGCACCGGCGACAGGTTGACCGATATCGACCAGCCCTCATGGCCGGCGTCGTGCCAGCGGCGCAGCTGCGCACAGGCCTGGTCCAGCGCCCAGCGGCCGATCTCGTTGATGGTGCCACTGCGCTCTGCCAGGCGGATGAAGCGGTCCGGCGGGATCAACCCGTGCTCGGGATGGCGCCAGCGGATCAGCGCCTCGGCACCGGCCACCTTCTGCGTGGACACCTGGATCTTCGGCTGGTAGTGCAGGAACAGCTGGTCGCTGTTGATTGCCTTGCGCAGGTCGGCCAGCAGGCGGAATTGCTGCTCGGCGCTGTCGTTCATCCAGTCGGCGAACAGCACGAAGGCGTTGCGGCCCGACTCCTTGGCCTGGTACATCGCCGCATCGGCAAAGGCCATCAGCTGCCGCTCGCTGGCGGCATGGTCGGGGCAGATCGCCACGCCGATGCTGGCGGTCACCTGCAGCTCGCTGTCGGGCAGGAGCGGGGCGCTGCCCACCGCCTGCAGGATGCGCCGGGCCAGGGTGGGCAGGTCCTCGTCGTGCTCGATGCGCACCACCAGCACGAATTCATCGCCGCCCAGCCGGGCCAGCAGGTCGTTGGGCCGCAGCAGCTGGCGGGTGCGTTCGGCCACCGCCACCAGCAGCGCATCGCCGGCTTGGTGGCCATAGGCATCGTTGACCTGCTTGAAGCCATCGAGGTCCATGAACATCACCGCGAACCGGCTGCCGCCCTGTTCGGCCTCGGCCAGCGCCTGCACGATGCCCCGCTGCAGCAGCAGCCGGTTCGGCAGGCGGGTCAGCGGATCATGCAGGGCGGCCTGGGTCAGTTCCTGCTGGGCATCGGTCAACGAGGTGCTCAGCATCGAGTTGCGCAGGCGCAGCAGTTGTGCTTCCACCCGCTGGTCCATCCAGGACACGACCAGCACCATCGCGAGGATGGCCACGGTGAGCACCACCACCATCATCGCCAGCCAGGTGTTCTGCAGGCCATCGCCAACGGCCGCGCCGCAGACACTGCCTTCGGGGAAGCGGGCGGCAGCCATGCCGGTGTAGTGCATGCCGACGATGGCCAGGCCGAGCAGGCCGGCGGCCGCGAGCCGGCCGACGCTGCGGGTGTGCTGCGCGCGCAGGCGGAAAGCCACGTACAGCGCCACCCACGAGGCAGCCACGGCCACCAGCAGCGACAGTGCCAGCCAGGCCGGGGCGTAGTCGATGCCCGGGTTCATGCGCAGGGCGGCCATGCCGACGTAATGCATGCCGGCGATGCCGATGCCCATCAGTATCGCGCCACCGGCCAGGCGCGGATGTGGCAGCGTGCGCAGCGACACCAGCCACAGCGCGAACACCGAGGTGGCGATGGACATGCCTAGAGAAAGCAGGGTGATCGGCAGGTCGTAGCCCAGCGGAATGGGCAGGTCGAAGGCGAGCATGCCGATGAAATGCATGGACCAGATGCCCAGGCCCATGGCGAAACCACCCCCCAGCCGCCACCACCAGGCAGCCCCTTTGCCGGGCGCGGTGACCGTGCGGCCGGCCATGGCCAGCGCGGTGTACGACGCCATCACGGCGACCAGCAGCGAAACGGCTACCAGCCACGGGTTGTACGTGCCTACCAGCATTCGTCTTTCTCCCGGACCATCCTGTCGACGGAAAAACTACGTTGGGGCATGGATGAGGCAGGCAGCCCGCACGGCGGCTGCCAGGTGCGGCGTCCCCCTGGGCACCGCCCATTCACTCTAGCGCGAACCGGTGGGGGAGGGGTAGAGCCGAGATCCTATGTTCGTGGTCAAGCCTGTTGGAAGCAGGCTTGGCCTACCTTCAGCATGGCTGGGTCGAATTCCTTGCCACTCTTGAATACGCCCCACGCAATCCTGGCCAGTTTTCTGG
>NZ_VYKI01000033.1 GCF_008710035.1 Stenotrophomonas cyclobalanopsidis
CTCGACTCTACAGAACAGCGGTCAGCCGTCGTTCGTCGTGGCGGGCAACACGACAGCGGTCAGCCGTCGTTCGTCGTGGCGGGCCACAGAACAGTGGTCAGCCGTCGTTCGTCGTGCCGGGCAATGCCCGCTCAGCCGCCGCCTTCGGTCGGCAGCGGCGCGGGCACGTTCAACAACCCACCATCGGCCACGTAGGCGGCCAGCGCCTGGCCCTGGCTCAGCAGGTGGCGTTCCATCGTGCGTTCGGCGGCCTGCGCGTCACGGCGGCGGAAGCAGTCCATCAGTTCGCGGTGTTCGGCCAGCGACTGCGCGGTGCGGCCCGGTGCCAGCAGCTGGCGGCCACGGTGCATCTTCAGGATGCGGTGCAGGTCGTGGGTGATGCGGATCAGCCACGGGTTGCCGGCGTAGTGCTGCACGGTTTCGTGGATGAGGTAGTTGTTGCGGTAGTACTCGGCGATGTTGCCGTTGGCGGCGGCCTCTTCCATCGCCGCATGCAGGTCTTCCAGCTGCTGCACGCCGGCGTCGTCGATGTGCTTGACCGCTTCATGCGCGCAGCGGCCTTCCAGCATCGCCATCACCGGGAACAGCTGGTTGAGGTCTTCCAGCGTCAGCCGGGTGACCCGCGCACCGCGGCCGGCATCGATCTGCACCAGCCCTTCGGCTGCCAGCAGCTTCAACGCCTCGCGCAGCGGCGTACGGCTGATGCCGAGTTCCTCGCACAGGGCGGGTTCGTCGATCCATTCGCCCGGCGGCAGCCGGTAATCGTAGATGCGCTCGCGCACATGCTCGGCCACCTCTTCGTACAGGGGGGCGCGCTTCTTCGGCGAACGCGGGGCGGGAGCAATGGCCATGGTGGAAAGTGTACTGCCTCCATGCGTGGAACCTGTATCGGGGTGGGGAAAAGCGATGCGGGGAACGACGGGGGAAAACGGTTGGGGGAAACCGATGCGGGGACAACGGCGGGGTAGAGTCGACTGTCAGTCGACTATCGCGCGAAGCGCGGGGTTTTCCGGCGTTCATGCGAAGAGCAGTCGACCAACGGTCGACTCTACCCGGCAGAAGGGCGCCGGAATCGTCCGGCGCCCCTCGCACTTACATCCAGCCCGGTACCACAAACACCAGCCAGGCCAGCAGCGGGCCGAACGCCACCACCAGGCCGCTGTAGACCAGGAAGCGGCGGAACAGCGTCTCGCGCTCTTCCTTCGCGGCCGAGGCCACCACCAGTGCGCCGTTGGTCGAGAACGGGCTGACGTCGACGATGGTCGACGATACCGCCAGCGCGCAGATCACGCCGGCCGCACCCAGATGGCCCTGCAGCAGGAACGGCACCGCCAGCGGAATGGTCGCGCCCAGCACCGCCGCCGACGAGGCGAATGCAGACACGATGCCGCCCACGTAGCAGACCAGCAGCGCACCCAGCAGCGGGATGCCGATGCTGGACACACCATGGCCGATGAAGTCCACCGCGCCGGCATGTTCGAGCACGCCGATATAGGTCACCACGCCGCAGATCAGCAGCACGGTCGACCAGCTGATGCCATCCACCGCACCCTTCTGGCTCTGCGGCGAGAGCAGGGCCAGCACCACCGCGACGGTGATCGAGACCAGGCCGACGTTGAGGTTGTAGATCAGCGCGGCCACGCCCAGGCCGAGCAGGCCGATCAGGGTGAACAGACGCTCGCGGGTGAAGCCCACCGCATCCAGCGCGGCCGGATCATTGGACAGCGTGCCACCACCGGCGGCAACCAGCGCGCCGTGGCCTTCGATGGCGAACTGCCGCGACGAAGCCTGCGGGCCACCGGCCATGGCCAGCTCGGCGTTGCCCACGCCACCGGCGGCGGTGATTGAACCGCGACGCATCAGCGCGATGCCACCGAAGGCCAGGAAGCAGATGATCGCCATCATGAAGTTGAAGCCGAGGCTGGTCAGGAACACTGCCATCTCGGTCACTTCCAGGCCGGCCTTCTGCACCACGCCGTTGGTGATGCTGCCGTACACGCTGATCGGCGAGAAGCCACCGGCCTGCGCACCATGGATCACCAGCAGGCCCATCATCAGCGGGTTGATGGTGTACTGCTTGGCGAAGCGCAGTGCGACCGGGCCGATGATGGCCACCGCAGCCGGGCCCAGCGCGCCGAAGGCGGTCAGCACGGCGGTGATGACGAACATCACCCACGGAATGGCCACGATGTGGCCGCGTACCGCTTTCACCGCCCAGTGCACCAGCAGGTCGATGGTGCCGTTCTTCTGCGCGATGGCGAACAGGTAGGTGATGCCGACCAGGGTCAGGAACAGGTCACCGGGGAAGCCGGCGAGCACGTCCTTGCCACCCATGTCGACGAAGATTCCGCCGATGATGAAGGCGAGGGCGAAGGCAACCGCTCCCATGTTGATGGGCATCGCGGTAGCGACGATGAACATGATCACCAGACCGATGATCGTTGCGATTTGTGGACTCATGCGCCCTCCCAGACACGTGACTCGGGTACAGCTCGGATGGAGACCCGCCATCCCGGGGTAAGGCGTCGTACAACGTGATGCGTGATACGTACTGCTCGAACCCGTTACTGCAGCCGCTCCAGCGCGCTGCGGACCCATGCCGCCGCGCCGTCCAGGCTCTGGAACTCTTCCACCGCGCGCACCTCGCAGCACGGGTAGGACGGCGCGACCATGCGCGCCAATGCATTGCCCGGGCCCAGCTGCAGGAGTACCCGCGCGCCGCGCTCGAAGGCCTGGCGCATCACCTGCGCCCATTCGATGCTCTGTGCCAGCTGCGCCGACAGCGTGTGCACCGCTGCCGCGCGGTCGCGCACCGGGCGCGCATCGATGCCGGCCAGCAGCGGCACGCGCGGGGCCTGCAGCGGCGAGGCATCGAGTGCGGCGGCGAACGGTGCGACGGCAGCGTGCAGCAGCGGCGTATGCGCGGGGACATGCACCGGCAGCGGGCGGATCTCCGCGCCCCGCGTGCGCGCGGCATCGGCCAGGGCCTGCAGGCAGGCCTGCGTGCCGCCGACGATGAAGTGATCGCGACCGTTGGCAATCGCTACATGTGTGCCGTGTGCATCACACAGCGGCTGCAGCGTGTGGCGCTCCAGCCCCAGCACGGCCTGCATGCCTGCATCGGCGGGGCTGGCGGCGTCCATCAGCCGCGCGCGCTGCGCGGCCAGGTCCAGGCAGGTGCTCGCATCAACGCTGCCGGCAACCGCATGCGCGGCCAGTTCACCGATGCTGTAGCCGGCCACCAGCAGCGGTGCCGGCAACGCATCGCGCAGGCCGTGCCAGTGCGCCAGCGTTGCGGCACACAGCAGCGGTTGCGCCACTGCGTTGTCGAAGCGTGCTTCGTCGGCGGCGGCCGCGAACACATCACGGCCGAGCACGGCGCTGGCCGACGCCAGCACGTCGCGGGCCGCAGGCAGCTCGCGCACGCGGTCGAACATCGCCGCGTGCTGCGCGCCTTGTCCGGGGCAGAGCAGGGCCAGGCTCATGCGCCCTCCTGCTGCAGCAGGAACCAGCTGCAGGCCAGCAGGTCGGCGCTGCCCCCCGGGCTCAGGCGGCGCGCGACGAAGCCCTCACCGATGTCGTGCAGGCGTGCCTGCCAGCCAGGTGCAAAGGCACCGCCCGCCTCGATGAAGAGCCGTGCCTGCTGCTGCGCCCAGGCCAGGCCATCGGCGCCGCCACGGTGCAGCAGGTTGAGATCGTCCACCTGCGCGACCAGCTGCATCAGGGTGTGGGACATCGCCGCATCACGCGGCAGGCCGTTGTGCAGGGCATGGCGCAGGGTCGGTACGGCCAGCTCGCGCAGCAGGGGGTAGCCGGCGGCGGCCTGCTCGCGCACGCCCGCGACACCGTGGCGCAGGCGCGCGCGCTGGCCGGGGCTGGAGGCATCCAGCGGCGCAGCGGCGAAGTCATCGGCCCAGTGCTGCACAGCCAGGCAGACCTGCGCGGCGGGCGCGGCGGGCGCGGCCTGGCCGTGCTGGCGGCGGCAGCGTGCGGCAGCGGCCACCAGCAGGCCCAGGCTGAAGATGGCACCGCGATGGGTATTGATGCCGCCGGTGGCGCGCAGCATCGCGTGCTCGGCGGCGATGCCGTGCGCGCGCAGGCTGGCAAACGGCGCATCAGCAGCGCCGGCGTCGGCTATCGCGGTGAAGTAGTGGCGCAGCGCGAACAGGCTGCGCAGAAACGTGCCGGCATCCATGTCGTCATGGCTGCCGGTATTAAACGGAGTGACCAGGCCCGGCTTGGGTGCGCAGGCCAGTTCGGCATGCAGGCTGGCGATGGCCAGGCGGCCCAGGCGCGCGCTGTCGACGCGGCGCGCGACGGGGCGGTCAGCATGGGCGAGGGCGTTCATGCGGCCACTCCGGTGGCCGCGAACAGCCGGTCACGGGCTTCCAGCGCGGCGCCTTCCAGGCGCTTCACCAGCACCTGGCGGCTGCCACCGGCGTATTCGCGCCAGTTCACCGCGCCGCCATCGCCCAGGCACAGTTCGCCATCCACGCGGCGGCCGTACTCGCGTTCCCAGCCCTGCAGGCGCGCGACCACTGCGTCGGCCTGCGCAGCGGCATCCACCTGCCACAGCAGGTCGATATCCGAAGCGGCATGCACATAGGGCAGGCCACTGAGATGCTGCCAGGCGAAGGCACCAAACACGCGTGCAGGCGCGATGTGCGCCAATGCGTGCAGCGCCAGCTGCCAGTCATGGGCAACACCGGTGGCGAGGATCGCTTCCAGCGTCGGCGGCGGCTGCTGGCGCACTACATCGTGCAGCGGTACGCGCAGGGCGATGCGCTGCTTGCCTTCGCTCGGCGGCAGCGGCACGCCCAGGCGAAGGCGCGGGTCGGGATCATCCACGGCGCGCCGCGCCACCATCGCTGGCAGCCCCTGCGCAAACCACGCCGCCAGGCGCGGTTCGTGCGCGGCCACGTCGGCCCGCCAATCGGCATGCGCCGACAGCCAGGCCAGCGTGTGGCGGGCGGGCCGGTCAGGCATCGCCGCGGACCACCGCAGTGCAGACATCCGCTGCCAGCGCACGGCCGCCGCGCTCTGCGCCGCGTGCGGCACGCAGGTCGCCGTCGCTGGGCGTGCGCAGCGCCTGCAGCAGGTGCTGGGCAAGGTCGCCGTCCCACAGCGAATCGACCGCGCCCATCGACACGTAGTTGGCCACGCCCGGCGCGAACACCGGCGAGCTCTGGCTGAGTGCCTGCAGCTTCTCCAGCGGTTGCTTGGTCACCCGTGCCATCGCGCGCAGGTCCATCACCCGCACCTGCGCATCGGGCAGGGCATGGATGTGGTCGGCCATCAGACCGAAGGACAGGAAACCACCGCTCACCGATTCACCGTAGACCAGGGTGACCAGGCGCGCGCCACGGCGGCGGGCCAGGTCGAGGGTCTGCGCGAGATGGGCGAAGTAGCCGTTGATGCCCAGCAGTTCATCGCGGCGGGCCAGCCGCTGGCCGGCGGTGTCGGCTAGCATCACGATCGGTCGCTGCGGATGCGCAGCGGTGCTGGCCAGCACGGTGTCGGCCAGGGCCAATGCATGGTCGACGCCGACCTCGATGCGGTCGGTGGTGCCGATCACCGTCACCTCGCCATCCTCGGTGGTGGCCGTGCCGGTCAGCACCGAATCCTGCACGTCGATGCGGTGCCCGCGCGGGAACAGGGCGTCGAGCAGGGTCTGCAGCGGGGCGCTCATGGCAGGCTCCGGTCGGCGGTGGCGGCAAGGAAGGCGTCGGTGTCCAGCAGCGGCAGGCGCTCGGGTTCGGCGATGCCCTGGCGTACCCAGATCTCCAGTCCATCGCGGCAATCGCCCCAGGCCTGCACGCGTGCCTTCAGTGCGGCATGGCGGGCCTGCAGGGCGTTCAGTGCGGTGTCGGTATCGCCGCTGGCGGTGTCGGCCTGCAGTGCATCCGCGGCGGCACGTGCAAACGCTTCGATGGCGTCGGGCACCAGCACCTGCGCCTGGTCGATCAGGTAGCGGTGCTTGCCGCCGGTCACGCGCCAGACCAGGGCGCGGTCGCGCGAGTCGAATTCTTCCACGCCGCGCACGGTCTCGATCACTTCCGGCCCGGATAGCGACAGCCGGCCTTCCTCGGACATGATGACGGTGGTGCAGCAGCGAGCGACGATGCCCATGCCGCCAAACGCACCATTGCCGCTGCCGATCAGGGCGACCACCGGCACGCCAGCGGCGCGTGCGCCCAGCGTTGCACGCATGATTTCGGAGATGGCGATCAGCCCCGCGTTGGCTTCGTGCAGGCGCACGCCGCCGGTATCCAGCAGCAGGAGCACGCCGTCGGGGCGGGTTTCTGCGGCGCGGCGCAGCAGGCCGGTCAGCTTGGCGCCGTGCACTTCGCCGACGCCACCGCCCATGAATTCACCCTGCTGCGCGGCTAGCAGCACGCGCTTGCCCTGCAGCGTGGCCTCGCCGACGACAATGCCATCGTCGAATGCAGCCGGCTGGTCGAGCTGGGCCAGGTGCGGGCTCATCACCCGTCGCGCCGGGCCGAGGAATTCGCGGAACGAACCGGCGTCGATCAGGCCGGCGATGCGTTCGCGCGCATCGGCTTCGTAATAGCTGCGGCGTTGCACGTGGCTCATGGCGTGCCTCCGGCCAGCAGGGTTTCCACGGCCTGGTCCAGGCGCAGGCTGACCACGGCCGGGGTCGCGCCGGCATCGTTGATCGATATGCGCACGTCGCGCAGCGGATGGCGCTGCGCGAAATCGGCGATGACCGCCTGCCAGATGGTGCCGAAGCCCTGCGCGGCGGTGATGATCCGCACCGTCATCGCACCGTCCTGCACGGCGGGCTCCAGCAGGATTTCCAGGTTGCCCGAGGCGAGCACGCCCACCAGCACCGCATCGCGAGGGAACTGCACCGGGGTGCGGCCGTCGAATCGATAGTCGAGGGTTTCCATGCTCTGTCCCTTACCAGTTGCGGAAGCGCTTGGGTGGGTCGTACAGGCCGCCGGACCAGCGCACCAGGTCCTTCACCGAACGCGCGGCCAGCAGGTCGCGGCTGGCATCGCGAGGCGAGATGCCGAGATCTTCGGGGCGGCGGATCACGCCACGGTCGCGCAGGTTTTCCACCATCGCGCGATCGCGCCCGAGGCCGACAGCGGTGTAGCCGGACACGCCGCGGATCGCCTGTTCGCGCTCCTCCGGCGTGCGGCACAGCAGCAGGTTGGCGATGCCTTCCTCGGTCAGTACGTGGCTGACGTCGTCGCCGTAGATCATCACCGGCGGCAGCGGCATGTCCGCGCGCTCGGCCAGTTCCCAGGCATCCAGGCGTTCAACGAAGGCCGGCGCCATGTGTTCGCGGAAAGTCTCCACCATCTGCACGACCAGCTTGCGCCCGCGCGGCATTTCACCCGGTCGCGCGGCCTGTTGCCCGGCCTTGATCCAGGCATCGCTGGCGTGGCGGCGGCCGCGTGCATCGGAGCCCATGTTGGGCGCGCCACCGAAGCCGGCGATGCGGTCGCGGGTGGCGGTGGAGCTGTTGCCCTGCAGATCGATCTGCAGGGTGGAACCGATGAACATGTCGCAGGCATACAGGCCGGCGGTCTGCGAGAACGCGCGGTTGGAGCGCATCGACCCATCGGCACCGGTGAAGAACACATCGCCACGTGCGGCGATGTACTTCTCCATGCCCAGCTCCGAACCGAACGAATGTACCGATTTGACGAAGCCCGATTCGATCGCCGGAATCAGCGCCGGGTGCGGGTTCAGCGCCCAGTGCTGGCAGATCTTGCCCTTCAGCCCCAGCGATTCGGCGTAGGTCGGCAGCAGCAGCTCGATGGCCGCAGTGTCGAAGCCGATGCCATGGTTGAGGCGGTTGACGCCGTACTCTGCGTAGATGCCCTTGATGGCCATCATCGCCATCAGTACCTGGATCTCGGAGATCTGCGCCGGGTCACGGGTGAACAGTGGTTCGATGTGGTTCGGGCGCGGCGCCTGCACCACGAAGTTGACCCAGTCAGCGGGGATATCGACGCGGGGGAGGGTGTCGACGATTTCGTTGACCTGGGCGATGACGATGCCGCCTCCGAAGGCGGTGGCCTCGACGATCACGGGCGTGTCTTCGGTGTTCGGGCCGGTATAGAGGTTGCCGTGGCGGTCGGCGGCCTGCGCGGCGACCAGCGCCACGCGCGGGGTGAGGTCGATGAAGTAGCGGCCGAACAGTTCCAGATAGGTGTGGATGGCACCGATCTGGATGCGCCCTTCGGCCACCAGGTTGGCCAGCCGCACCGACTGCGGGCCGGAGAACGAGAAGTCCAGCTTCGAAGCGATGCCGCGCTCGAACACATCCAGGTGCGAGGGCAGGGACAGCACCGACTGCACCATGTGCAGGTCGTGCACGCGGGCGGGATCCAGGTCGGCCAGGGCCAGGGCGAGGAAGTCGGCCTGCTTCTGGTTGTTGCCCTCGAGGCAGACCTTGTCGCCCGGTTCGAGGAGGGCGTGCAGCAGTTCGGCCACATCCGCGGCGGCGACCTCGCGGCCCTTGGCCCATGGCGCGGCCCGTTCCAGGCGGGCCTGGCGGCTGCGTTCCAACGTGTCCCAGCTCGGGTTCATCGACCGGCTTCCGATTGGCGTTGGAATAATTACGGCATAATTACAGAGGGGTGTGCAACCCGCAGCGCAGCAAAAAGAGGGCCCGCACGCAGGCGGGCCCATTCAGCTAGGCCACGACCGTTGGTCGTGGCGGCGCGGGGAGGCAAGTGCTGACCAACGGTCGGCCCCCACCGGGATTGCGCCAGTAGATCCACGCCGTGCGTGGATGGAGACCCGTGTGGGGTCAGAGCCCTTTCCTGCGGAAAGGGATCCAACCCCGATATGCGGCGGCTTAGAACTTCCAGCGCAGGCTGGCCGCCACGAAGCGCGGTTCGCCGTAGTTGTTGTAGTCCAGGTTCGCCCAGTAGGTCTTGTCCAGCGCGTTGCGCACGCTCAGCGTCGCCGTCCAGTTGTCGCTGATGCGGTAGTTGGCGTTGAACTGCACCAGCGCATAGGCCGGCTGGTTCACCGTCACCGTGCCGCCCAGCGGGTAGGGGATGTTGTAGCCCTGCACCTTGCTCTGCCACTGCACGCCGGCACCGACGGTCAGGCGGTCCAGCACGCCGGGCAGGCGCACCTGGGTGTTCAGCTGCAGCAGGTCCTCGGCCGGGTTCGCGTACAGCAGGTCGGTCGCGGCGCGGGTCACCTTGACGTGGGTGAAGCCGGCATTGACCGTCCAACCCGGCAGGATCTCGCCGTTGATGTCCATTTCCCAGCCGCGCGCCTTGGTGCCGTTGACACCGATGTAGGCCGAGCTGCCATCGCTGAGCGAACCGTCCGGCACGCTCATGTCACGCACCGCGTAGTTGTCCTGCTTGGCTTCGAACACCGCCGCATTGGCGGTCAGGCGGCCGTCGAACCACTGCGTCTTGATGCCCGCCTCGACGTTGGAACCCTGCACCGGCGCCAGCAGGTTCTCGTTCCTGTCCTTGTAGTTCTGCGGGTTGAAGATCTCGGTGTAGCTGGCGTAGACCGACACGTCCGGGGTGATGTCGTAGACCAGGCCCACGTACGGAGTGACTTCGTCGCTGACCTTGTACGCACCGCTGGTGCCGGTGTAGGCGCCGGTGGCGTTGTAGGCGCGGGTGCGGGTTTCCCAGCGGCTCAGGCGTGCGCCGGCGATCAGTGCCAGCGGGTCGGCCAGGCGCAGGCGGGTGGCCAAGTACACGCCGCTCTGCGTGGTCTTGGCCAGGCGGCGCGCACCGGTGCGGGTGTAGGTCACCTCGGAAATGTCGCCGTTCCAGTTGTAGATGTCGGGGATGTAGTAGCAGCGCTCGTTGCCGCAGCGCGCCCAGTCACTCGGGAAGTTCAGCGTGGTGGTGTTGGTAGTGGCTTCCAGGTCCGACCACTGCGTGCCCAGGGTCACGTCGTGCTCCTGGCCCCACAGGCTGAAGGTGCCGGTCAGGTAGGCATCGACGTTGCGGCGGGTGTCTTCGGCATCGCCGGCGGCGGCACGCAGGAAGATGCCCGAGCCGTCCACCGGGTTCGGGTTGCCGGTGCCGTACAGACGCACGTTCTGCACGTTGCCGCGGGTGTAGGAGGTGTTGACCTTCAGCAGCCAGTCGTCACCGAAGCGCTGCTCCACGTTGGCGAACACGGTGCTGGTTTCGCGCTGCCAGTAGCTCCACTTCGGCGACACATTGGTCGAGCGCGGCAGGTGGGCGAAATTGCCTTGGCTGTCGAAGAACGGCACGGTGCCCCAGGTCGAACCCACCGGGTTGTTGTCCTGGGTCTGGTAGCCGACGGTGACCGTGGTGCTGTCGGTCAGGTCGCCTTCCAGCACGGCCATGCCGGCCATCTTGTTTTCCTTGTAGCGGTCGTAATAGAAATCACGATCGGTATAGGCGGCGACCACGCGGCTGCGGAAGCGGCCATCGGCGGTCAGCGGCGCGGTCACGTCGGCCTCCATGCGGCGGTAATCCCAGCTGCCGGCGCTGACCGAGAACGAGGCATCGAACTCCTTGCCCGGGCGCTTGCGCAGCAGGTTGACCGTGGCCGACGGCACGCCGGCGCCGCTGAGCAGGCCGTTGGCACCGCGGATCACTTCCACGCGGTCGTAGAAGGCGGTGTCGTATTCCTGGTTGGTCGAGCCGCTGTAGGTGGGGATGCCATCGACCTGGAAATCGGTGATGGCGAAACCACGCGCGTAGTACAGCGGGCGCTGGGTGTCATAGAAGGACACGCTGACGCCGGTCACATTGCGCATCACGTCGTTGATGCTGAACAGCGATTCGTTCTGCAGGCGGTCCAGGCCGATCACCGTGGACGACTGCGGGGTTTCCTGCAGGGTGATCGGCAGGCGGGTGGTGCTCGACGGCGGCGCCGACTGTTCGGCGCGCACGCTCACCCGGTCCAGGGTTTTGGCGTCGGAGGCATCGGCGGCAGCAAACGCGCTGGGCGCCGCCAGCAGGGACAGCGACGAAAGCAGGGCAGCCGGCAGCAGCGCGCGGCGGGGCAGGCGGTTACGCAGTGTCAAGGACATGGTGGGCTCGAGGGTTGGAAGCGGGGAAGGGTGGCGACAGTCGTCCAGTACCCGGGGCGGCGGCTTCGGGCACATCAGGTCCATCTGGGAGGGCGCAGTCACTGCGCAGGGCGCAAATGTAAATAATTCTTAACAACATTACAATTCGTATCAGCGACAGGGGCGTCCTGGCGCCGGGCACCGCCTTCTGTAGAGCCAAGCCTATGCTCGGCTGCATTTGGCTGGAGCCGAGCATGGGCTCGGCTCTACACCAAAGAGCCGCCCCAAATACGAACGGCCACCCGAAGGTGGCCGTCCGTGTAGGGCAGCGAGCAAGCAGGCTTACAGCGCCTGCAGCTCCTCGTTGGCGTTGCGCTTTTCCGGCGCGGCCGGGGCCAGCGCCGGCGTCGCACCGCCTTCCACCGGCACCTCCAGATACGGCAGGTGCAGGGTCTGGCTGGTCTGCGTGCGGATCTCGTTGGTCAGCGCGGCGTTGTCGTTGAGCTTGCGCCCGTACGACGGCACGATCTCGCGCAGGCGGGTTTCCCAGCCGGCCTTCATCTGTTCCGGGAAGGCCTTGGCCATCAGGTCCAGCATGATCGGCGGCGAGGTCGAGGCACCCGGCGAGGCACCCAGCAGGGCGGCCAGGGTGTGGTCCTTGTCGGTCACGATCTCGGTGCCGAACTGCAGCACCGGGCCCTTCAGCGGGTCGCGCTTGATGATCTGCACGCGCTGGCCGGCCGTCACCAGCTTCCAGTCAGTGGGCTTGGCGTTGGGGAAGTACTTGACCAGCTCGGCCTGGCGGTCGGCATCGTCCAGGCGCGCCTGGGCCATCAGGTACTGCACCAGGTCCAGGTTGTCCTTGCCCACCGAAAGCATCGGGCCGACGTTGTTGTGGTTGACCGACGAATACAGGTCCCACCACGAGCCGTGCTTGAGGAACTTGGTGCTGTACAGCGCGAAAGGCCCGAACAGGATCACCGGCTTGCCGTCCAGCTTGCGCGCATCCAGGTGCGGTACCGACATCGGCGGCGAACCGGTTTCGGCCATGCCGTAGGCCTTCACGTGGTGGCGCGAGGTCACGTCCGCGCCCTGGAAGGCAAGGAACTGGCCGCCCACCGGGAAGCCGGCGTAATCCTTCGATTCGGGAATACCGGACATCTGCAGCAGCTTCAGCGCGGCGCCACCGGCACCGATGAACACGAAGCGGGCGTGGGTGGTGGTCTCGGTGCCGGCCTTGAGGTCCTTCACCGTCACGTTCCAGCTCTTGTCGGCGTTCTGCCGCAGCGCGCGCACTTCATGTTCCAGGTGCAGGCCGAAGTTCGGGCTGCGCTGCAGGCCGGCGGTCAGTTGGCGGGTGATCACGCCGAAGTTGACGTCGGTACCGAGCGGCATCCAGGTCGCAGCGACCTTCTGCTTCGGGTCACGGCCTTCCATCAGCAGCGGTGCCCACTGCTTGATCTGCGCCGGATCCTCCGAGTACTGCATGCCGTAGAACAGCGGGTTCTTCACCAGTGCCTGCTGGCGCTTGTGCAGGTAGGCGATGTTGTCATCGCCCCAGACGAAGCTCATGTGCGGGGTCGGGTTGATGAAGTCGCTGGGCTGGCTCAACCGGCCTTCCTTCACCTGGTGCGACCAGAACTGGCGCGAGACCTCGAACGATTCGGCTATGCCGACCGCGCGCTTGGTCTCGATGCTGCCGTCGGGCAGTTCCGGGGTGTAGTTCAGTTCGGCGAATGCCGAGTGGCCGGTGCCGGCGTTGTTCCAGCCGTCCGAGCTTTCGCCGGCGACGGTGTCGAGCCGCTCGTAGACCTGGATGTTCCAGTCCGGCTGCAGTTCCTGCAGGTAGGTGGCCAGGGTGATGCTCATGATGCCGGCACCGACCAGGACGACGTCGACCGGCTTGTCGTTGCTGGCGGCGGGCACCGAACGCTGGGTCAGCGGCCAGTACAGGAACAGCGCGGCGGCCAGCAACAGCAGCACGAGCAGGGCGATAAGAGCCTTGCCAAATTTCTTCATGGGAATGACTTGGGCGTAGGGAAGGGGGCAGGATGCGCGCTGGGACAGCAAATGGCGTGAAGAAACAATGCCTTGCAGCAACCTGGCGCAATTTTAACCCGATCCGGTCCGGTTTTGATGCAATGCAGCATCCCGCGCGCCGGCGTCACGCGCTCAGATCAGTTCCAGGATCTCGTCGCCCGCCTCGTCCACCTCGCCGGTGGCCTGCCAGCCCAGATGCCGGTAGAAGCCGTGCGAACGCGAGCGCGGATCGGCCGAGCAGGCCAGGAACAGGCGGCGATGGCCGGCGGCGCGGGCGAGTCCGACCACGTCCTGCAGCAGGCGCTGGCCGATGCCGCGGCCTTCGTAGTCCGGCAGCAGGGCAAGCACCAGCACCTCGCCACTGTCGCGGTCGGCGAAACCGTAGCCGACTAGCGTGCCGTCGTTCTCTGCGATGCGGCCGATGAAGTCGCCCTCGGCGATACCTGCTGCCCAGCTCTCCGCGGTGATGCCGAGTTCGGCCAGCTGCGTGGCGCTGAAGGCGTTTTCGCGGGTACGCCCGCGCAGGTCGATGCAGGCGGCTGCATCAGTGGCAAGGGCGGGGCGGTAGTGGATCGTCATGCAGGTTCCTTCGGTAGCGCCGGGCCGTGCCTGGCGGAGGTTCTTAGAGGCCAACCAAGGTTAGCAGCTACCGGTGCGCTGGCGGCATTCAATCACTGCCGATGGTGAAGTACTCCGCAGCGAAGTAGCCCACCTGGTACGCCAGCGCCAGGCCGGCCAGCACCACCTGCGCGCGCGCCGTGCGCAGGTTCCAGCCCAGCACGCAGACCACCAGCATCAGCGCCGTGTGCAGCGGATACGCCTCGCCCAGCAGGCGCCAGCGACTCTGCCCCTTGATCGCGGTATCCACAAGATCCAGAAGCGTCAGCGCGCCGATCACGCTGAAGATCCAGCGCCGGCGCTGCATCAGGTAGGCGCCGTAGCTGCCGAAATCGCGCAGGTCATCGGGAAAGAGCAGGGCGCACAACAGGAACCATGTAGCGCCGTAAGTGATCACGAACAGATAGATCTCGAAGGTCCACTGGTGCACCTGGATCAGGCGGAATTCCCACCACCAGAACGTCACCAGCGACACCAGCGTCCACGCCACCCAGCACAGGTGCAGGGCCGAACAGCCACGTCGCTGCGGGTGCTCGATGATCTGCGCCAGCCCCTTCAGCAGCGTGGTGATCGACAGGCCCAGGATGATGCCCATCACCACGCGGATATGCAGGAACACCGGATCAGTCTGCATCGCCCAGCCCCCAGAAGGTCGGTTGCCGCGATGCTGGCACAGAAACCAGCCCCGCAGAATGGGGTCCCGACAGATCCGCGCGGCTGTTGGTAGGTGTCGACCTTGGTCGACACACCTGTCAGATATCGAACGAATTCATCCACGCATGGCGTGGCTCTACTGTTTCGACCAAGGTCGACAGCCACCAGGACAGAACGCCGTTCTTAAAGATCGCGGCCAACTGTCCAAGGCGGACCCACCCCGCCGACCCACAGGGAGCCGGTTTTTGACATTGATGTTGTTGTTGCCGGCCAGCGGTCGGCACTACCGCTTACGCCGGACCAGCGTGCTCGACGCCTCCAGCACCGCCCGGGTCAGCAGCGCCATCGTCTGCACATCGCCCTTCCAGTGCTGCCAGTACAGCGGCACGTCCTCCCATGCACGCTGCCGCACATACACCAGCCGCCCCGCATCCAGATGGCGCTTCACCAGCGGCAGCGGGTTCATCGTCCAGCCCAGCCCGCCCAGGTTGGCCTGCACGAAGGCCCGGGTGGAGGGGATCCACCACGTTGGCGCCGTGCTCGGCAGCGCATCGCCGGCCATCCGCTGGGCGAAGCGCGACTGCATGTCGTCCTTGCGGTTGAACACCAGCACCGGGGCCTGCGCCAGCGCCTGCGCCGTCACCCCCTTGGCGAAATGGCGCTCGCGGAACTCCGGCGTACAGGTCGCCGCATAGCGGATGCTGCCCAGCGCATGGATCTGGCAGCCCTGCACCGGCTCGTCCAGCGTGGTCACCGCACCCAGCACCGTGCCCTGGCGCAGCAGCTCCACCGTATGGTCCTGGTCTTCCACGCGCAGGTCCAGGGTGGTGCCGGTGTTCAGCGCGAACTGCTGTGCGGCCTGCGGGAACCAGGTTTCCAGGCTGTCATGGTTCACCGCCACCGGGATGCTCGCCTGCGGCAGGTCCTCGTCGGCCAGGCCCATGCGGTGCAGGGCGTCGTGCTCCAGCAGCGCGGTCTGCTCGGCCAGCTGGACCAGCAGCTGGCCCTCGGCGGTGGCCGTGGCCGGGGTGCCGCGCTTGACCAGCAGGCGGCCGATCCGGTCCTCCAGCGCCTTCACCCGCTGCGAGATGGCCGAAGGAGTGACATTGAGCGACTGCGCGGCGCGGTCGAAGCTGCCTTCGCGAATGACCGCAGCCAGGGCCCGCAGCTGGGCATGATCGATGCGCATCGAATTAAGCTCCGCTAATGTTGGTTTAGTAAGTTTAGCTCGTCTTTCAAATGTTGCGGCGCGACAATGACGCCCATTCCGGTGCTGTCCGCCTTCGCGAGGCACCGTCCCCCCAGCAAGACAAGACAAGGCAGTGAATCCCATGTTCTCGGTCATCTCCGCCAGCACCGGCCTCGGTGCCTGGTTCTCTGGTGCAGCTACCGGCGTCGGCCTGTTCGCCGTGGTCGGTGCCCAGAGCGCCTTCATCCTGCGCCAGGGCATCCTGCGCAAGCACATCGTGCCGGTGGTCGCCACCTGTGCGGCCATCGATGCGATCTTCATCTTCGCCAGCGTGGCCGGCCTGCGCACGCTCACCTCGGCGCTGCCGTGGCTGACCAGCGCCGTGCTGTGGACCGGCGTGGCCTTCCTCGCCTGGTATGCGATGAAGTCCGCGCGCCGCGCCTTCGCCGGTGGTGGTGGCATGGGCGAGGCCGACAGCGATGACGGCAGCCGCCGCGCGGTGCTGCTGGCCGCGGTCGGCTTCTCGCTCATCAACCCGCATTTCTGGCTGGACATGATGGTGATCGGCTCGATCGCGGAGAACTTCGGCAACGCGCGCATGGCGTTCGCCGCCGGCGTGGTCACCGCCAGCTGCCTGTGGCTGACCGCGCAGGGCCTGGGTGCCCGCCTGCTGGCGCCGCTGTTCACCAAGCCCAGCACCTGGCGCGTGCTCGACGGCACCATCGCCGTCATCCTCAGCGTCCTGGCGCTCACGCTGGCCATCCGCGGCGTGCACTGAGCACGGCACCGAACACCACACTCTCTCCAAGGTCGTGGCTGCGGCGGCATCGGAAACGGTGCCGCCGTTCTTTTTTGTCCGGGCCGCCGGCCTGGCGCCGGGCACTGGCAGGCCACCCATCGGCCTGCCTACAATCGGGGGGTGCGGACAGGGTGTCCGCTGTATAGGGGGAAGGATGCGCAAGACAATGATGGCCGCGTTGCTGGCGCTGGCCTGTGCCGCGCCGGCTGCGGCCGGTGCCGTGGACCTGGAAAAGTACATCCGCCAGGAGACATTCCAGGACATCAAGATTTCGCCGGGGGGCGACTACTTCGCTGCCACCGTGCCGTTGGAAGACAGCACGGCTGTCGTCATCATGCGGACGTCGGACAACACGCCGATGGGCACTTTCCGCCCGCCCCGCAACAACCATGCGACCAGCTTTGACTGGGTCAGCAACGAGCGCGTGCTGATCGAGCTGTCCGAGAAGTTCGGCTCGCTGGATGAGCCGCAGCGCACCGGTGAGCTGTACGCGGTCAACGCCAATGGCGGGCGCGGCGAGCTGCTGGTCGGTTACCGGGTGGAAGGCAACGGGCCCGGTACCCGCATCCAGCCGAAGAAGGTGGAGGCGGTGGCCGCCTTCCTCACCGACGAGCTGGCCAATGACGACCGCAACGTGCTGGTCGCGGTGTGGCCGTTCGGCAATGATCCCTTCACCCGCGTGGAGCGGCTGGACGTCACCACGGGTCGCCGCGTGCAGGTCGCGGGCTCGCCGGTACGCAAGGCCAGCTTCACCACCGACAACAAGGGCGACGTGCGTTTCGCCCGTGGTGCCGGCGGTGACAACGTCAACAAGCTCTACTACCGCCAGCCGAGCAACAACCAGTGGGTGCTGGTCAACGACGAAGCGGTGAGCAACCGGGTCGAGACGGCCCTTGGTTTTGCTGAAGACAACAGCGTGGCCTACCTGCAGGTCCAGCAGCCGAAGGGCCCGGACGCCATCGTCAGCTGGAACCCGGAGACCGGCGAACGGAAGACCCTGCTGGCCGATGACGTGGTCGATCCGTACCACATCATCTTCCGCAACGGCACCCGCGTGCCGGTGGGTGCGCTGTACCTGGGCGATACCACCCGCAGCCGTTTCTTTGACGAGACGTCGGCCGATGCGCGCCTGTACCACAGCCTGGAAGCGGCCTTCAAACAGCCGGTCTACATCACCTCCAGCACGCGTGATGGCAAGAAAGTGCTGGTGGAAACCTGGACCGGCAACGATCCCGGCGCCTTCTACGTGTTCGATACGGTGGCCAAGTCGGCGCAGCACCTGATCAGCCGCAGCGAGTGGCTGGACGTGGACAAGACCGCGCCGGTGCGCGCTGTCTCGCTGAAGGCCCGCGATGGCCTGCCGCTGCACGGCTTCCTGACGCTGCCGCACGGCAGCGACGGTCGCAACCTGCCGATGGTGGTGTTACCGCATGGTGGGCCGTACCAGGTCTTCGATTCCGGACGCTATGACATGGAATCGCAGATGCTGGCCGACGCCGGCTATGCAGTGCTGCAGATCAACTTCCGTGGTTCGGACAACTATGGCCGCGCGCATGCCCAGGCCGGTGCACGGCAGTGGGGCGGCGCCATGCAGGACGACGTCACCGATGCGACCCGCTGGGCCGTCGCGCAGGGCATCGCCAACAAGGACCGCATCTGCATCTACGGTGCCAGCTACGGCGCGTACTCGGCGATGATGGGTGCCGCGCGCGAACCGGGCATGTACAAGTGCGCCGCCGGCTACGTGGGGGTGTATGACCTGCCGATGATGTTCAGCCGTGGTGATGTGCAGGAGCGTCGTTCGGGCATGACCTACCTGCGCGACTGGCTGGGCGACCCGGCGAAGCTGGGTGCGGTCTCGCCGGTCACCCTTGCCGGGCAGATCAAGGTGCCGGTGTTCCTCGCGGCCGGTGGCGAAGACAA
The DNA here is from genome assembly GCF_008710035.1 of Stenotrophomonas cyclobalanopsidis. Lineage (GTDB taxonomy): Bacteria > Pseudomonadota > Gammaproteobacteria > Xanthomonadales > Xanthomonadaceae > Stenotrophomonas > Stenotrophomonas cyclobalanopsidis. The sequence goes on from NZ_VYKI01000033.1 coordinate 18,229, forward strand.
GCGCGCGCCGATCGAGCACACCAAGCGCCTGGAGGCGGCGCTGAAGAAGGCGGGCACGCCGGTGGAAAGCCTGTACTACAGCACCGAAGGCCACGGCTTCTACCGCCCCGAGCACGAGCGCGAGTACTACAGCCGCCTGCTGGCATTCCTGTCCAACAGCCTGGGGGGTGCCAAGGCCAGTGCGGCAGCGGCGAAGGCCAGCGGCAAGGCGCCGTAAGTCCAGTCGTGCGCTTGAGCAGGCCGGGCAGCCAAGGCTGTCCGGCCTGGGAACACCATGAGACCCGCTGCGCTGCGGGTCGGGCTGCCCGCGCTGTGTGACGGCGGGCAGGCCAAGGCGCCCTGATCGGGCGCCGGTGCACGGAGGCTACTTCACCCCGTGCATCATCCGCTTCAGCAGCGGCGCGGCGATGAAGGCCGCCACCGCACAGCCCAGACCGATCCACATCAACAGCCAGAACAGGTGCGCATAAGCGCCTGCGGCCGCCACCCTGTCCAGCGTCTCGCCTTCGGGCACCTCGATCGCCGCCAGCTTGCCGAACAGCGCGGCCAGCGTTTCGGAGAACGCGGTCGCAAGGAACCAGGTGCCCATCATCAGGCTCATCACCCGCGGCACGGCCAGCTGGGTCACCGCCGACAGGCCGACCGGCGACAGGCACATCTCGCCGCTGGCCAGCAGGAAGTAGGCCAGCACCAGCCACCACACGCTGGCCATTTCGCCAGTGGCGCCGACCTGCTGTGCGGCCAGCGCCAGCGGCACGAACGACAGTGCACCGATGACCAGACCCCAGGCCGACTTCACCGGCTTGCCCGGCTCCCAGCCGCGGCGGTCCATCCAGGTCCACAGCGCGGCGAAGGCCGGTGCCAGCAGCACCAGGAACAGGCCGCCCAGATAGGTAAGCGAACCGGCAGTCTGCGGAATCACCAGGCAGTCGCGCACCAGCAGCACCAGCATCAGCGCGACGATGGCGATGAAGAATGCACGTGGCGCGTTCGAGCCAGGGCGACGCTCGGACAGGCGCGCGCTGACCACGAAGCCCAGCGGTGCCAGCAGCAGCGAGACGATCGACCATGGCAGCGGGGTGCCGCCGGTGATGACCAGCGCCGGCACGATGTCCTTGGTCAGCAGGCGGTCGGTGAAGGTGACCCACGAGCCGTAGGACTGCTCGTACATGGTGAAGAACACCAGCGCCATGAAGATCAGCACCATCAGCGCGATCATCTGCTGGCGCTGCACCGGGGTGCACTTGCTGCCAGTGAACCAGGCGAACCAGACCAGCACGCCGCCCAGCACCACCAGCATCAGCATCAGCGCCAGGCTGATCTCGCCGCCGAGGGCGAAGGCGCCGTTGCCGGCGGCCCACATCAGCCACGCCACCGGCAGAACGCCGACCACCGCGCACAGGTAGATCAGCCATTCGCGCGGCAGGCCCAGCACCTTCTGCTTCAGTGCGGCCGGCTGCGGCGGTTCGGCGTGGCCCTGCAGGTACTTCTGGCCCCAGAGGAACATCGCCAGGCCGGCGAGCATGCCGATGCCAGCGGCGCCGAAGCCGTACTTCCAGCCATAGGCCTCGCCGAGGAAGCCGCAGACCAGCGAGGAGAACAGCGCGCCGAGGTTGATGCCGGCGTAGAACAGCGAGAAGCCCGAATCGCGGCGCGGGTCATCCTGCGGGTAGAGTTTGCCGACGATGGTGGAGATGTTCGGCTTGAGGAAGCCAACGCCCATGATGATCAGCGCCAGCGACAGGTAGGTCACCGCCAGGGCCGAGGTATCGCGCACCACCTCACCGTTGACCCGGTAGGCGGCGTGGCCCTCGAAGGCCATGCCGAGGTGACCCAGCACCAGCAGGATGCCGCCGAACAGCACCGCCCGGCGCATGCCCAGCCAGCGATCGGCCAGCATGCCGCCGAACACGGGGATGCAATAGACCAGGCCGCCGTAGGCGCCCAGCAGGTCCAGGCCGGCCTTGTCGCCGAACAGGTGGTACTTGGTGAGATACAGCAGCAGCAGCGCCTTCATCCCGTAGAAGGAAAAGCGCTCCCACATTTCGGTGAAGAAGCAGACGTAGACGCCTTTCGGGTGGCCGAGGAAGTCGTCGGAAGCAATCGCGGTGGAATTCATCGGCGGATTATAGGCGCGCGCCGGGTAGCGCAGCCAGGCCAGGTCGCGGCGGTGGGCCTTGAACCGGCCGAACAGCAGCGTCGGCGGATACATCGCCACCGCCAGCGCGCAGGCCACCAGCAGCAGGCCGGCCACCGAATCCAGCGCGTACAGGCTGCCGTGGGTCGGCCCCCAGATCGCCAGCGCGGCCACGTACAGCAGCTTCAGCACATACAGATGCAGCAGGTAGAAGAACATCGGCGCCGCACCGATCTCGGCCAGCGGGCGCAGGGCGCGGGCCAGCGGCGGCCATTCGTACAGGCGCAGCAGCAACAGGCCCACGCCCAGGGTCAGCAGCAGGAACTGCAGCGACGGCGGGTACTTGGTCACGTTGAACACGCTCATCCAGGTGCGCAGGTCGCTGTCCTGGTGGTGCCACGGCGCATCGCCATAGCCGTTGGCCAGGCGCAGCAGGGCGAAGGCCGCCAGTGCACCCAGCCCGGCCCACAGCAGCCAGCGCTGGCGCTGCGCCGGGTCGCGGTCGCGGGCGAACCACGGCCCCATCAGGTAGCCCAGCACGATCACGCCGATCCACGGCAGTACCGGGTAGGACGTGCGCAGGCGCAGGACGCCGGTCTCGATCCAGTCGCGCTGGTGCAGTACTTTCCACAGCACGGGCAGCACGCCGTTGCCTTCCACGCGCACGCCATCGAACAGGTTGTGGCCGGCCACCAGCAGCACGCCCAGCACCATCAGCGCCGGGCGCGGCAGCCACAGCAGGCCGGCCAGCGCGATCATGCTCAGGCCTATGGCCCAGATCACCTGCAGGTACAGCGTGTCCGGCGGGAACTGGAAGGTCCAGGCGAAGTTGACCAGGGTCAGCTCCAGGACCACCAGGAACAGGCCGCGGTTGAGCAGGAAGGCGGCGATGGCGCGGCGCGGGTCGGCCTGGCGCTGGCCGTACAGCCACGCCGACAGGCCGGTGAGCAGCACGAACACCGGGGCGCACAGATGCGCCAGCAGGCGGCACGCGAACAGGGCAGGGGAGACGCTGGCCGCGTCCATCGGGTCGCCGACCTGGTGCTGCAGGAAGAAGGTCTCGCGCACGTGGTCAAGCAGCATCAGCAGCATCACGGTGCCGCGCAGCTGGTCGATGGAGGCCAGCCGGAGGGAGGGGGGAGAGGGCATGCGGAGCAACGGCCGGGTACAGCATAAAGATATAACATATCATTTGCGGGGCGGCCAGTCCGGCTTTGCTGCATCGGCCGGTTGCCTGTGCACGCCCGCGGCCGTTGCACGGCAGCAGCCGGCCCCATCCTTTGGCACGCTGGACTTGCTCTGCCCTGAACGCTAGCGTGGCAGGGATTTTTTGCCAGCAGGGGCTTCCATGAACCATGACGCTGCGCCCAAGCAGCTCACTTTCCGCGCAGTGGCCCTGGCCATCGTGCTGGCGGTGGTGCTGTCGGCGGCCAACGCCTATCTCGGTCTGTTCGCAGGCCTGACCATCGCCACCGCCATTCCCGCGGCGGTCATCTCCATGGGCGTGCTGCGCCTGCTGGGCGGTGGTTCCATCCTCGAAAACAACATCGTCCAGACCGGCGCTTCGGCCGGTTCGTCCATCGCCGCCGGTGTCATCTTCACCATCCCGGCGCTGGTCATCATGGGTTACTGGCCCGACTTCAGGTACTGGTGGGTGCTGGGCATCGCCGGCCTGGGCGGCCTGCTGGGCGTACTGTTCTCGGTGCCGCTGCGCCGCTCGATGATCGTCGAAGATCCGCTGCCGTTCCCGGAAGGCAAGGCCGCGGCCGAAGTGCTCAAGGCCGGTGAGAACCCCGGCCCGGGCCTGAAGATCCTCGGCCTGTCGGCCGTCATCGGCGCCTTCGTCAAGCTGGCCGCCGAAAGCGGCCTGCGCCTGATCCCCGATGCCTGGTCGACCTCGGCCTACGTCGGCAGCTCCAAGATCACCGCCTTCATCGGCACCAACCTGTCGCCGGCCCTGCTGGGCGTGGGCTACATCGTTGGCCTGAATGTCGGCATCGTGGTCGTGTCCGGTTCGATCCTGACCTGGCACATCGCCATCCCGATCTACCAGGCGTTCTTCATGAACACCGATCCGGCCCTGGCCGCGTCGGTCGCCGCCGCCTCGTCCACCGAGGCCGCGTTCGCCATCTGGGGCGCGAAGATGCGTTACCTCGGCGTCGGCGCGATGCTGATCGGCGGCATCTGGACCCTGATCTCGCTGCGCAAGTCGCTGCTGAACGGCGTCAAGAGCGGCTTTGCCGCCGCGCGCAAGAGCGGCGGCCCGGTGCTGGCCCACACCGAGCGCGACCTGCCGATGAAGTGGATGCTGGTGGCCCTGGTGGTCTTCGTGCTGCCGCTGCTGGCCCTGTACCAGGCCATCGTCGGCCAGTGGCACGTGTCGATCCCGATGACCATCATCATGATCGTCGCCGGCTTCCTGTTCGTGTCGGTCTCGGCCTACCTGGCCGGCCTGATCGGTTCGTCCAACAACCCGGTCTCGGGCATCACCATCTCCACCATCCTGTTCGCCTCGGCCGTGCTGGTGGTGCTGCTGGGCGCCGATGGCCTCAAGCCGGTCGGTGCCGGCGGTGCGCCGCTGGGTGCGGTGGCGGCCATCATGATCGGCGCGGTGGTCTGCTGCGCCGCCGCGGTGGGCGGTGACAACCTGCAGGACCTCAAGGCCGGCTACATCGTCGGTGCCACCCCGTGGAAGCAGCAGCTGATGCTGGGCATCGGCGCGTTCTCGTGCGCGCTGATCATGGCCCCGGTGCTGAACCTGCTGGCGACCGCCTACGGCATCGGTGTGAAGTCCGAGCTGCACCCGAACGCGCTGGCCGCCCCGCAGGCGAACCTGATGGCGTCGGTGGCCAAGGGCCTGTTCGGTGGCGAACTGCCGTGGACCTTCATCGGCATCGGTGCCGTGGTCGGTGCGGTCATCATCGCCTTCGACAGCTGGCTGAAGTCGCGCAGTTCGCGCTTCCGCGTGCCGGTGCTGGCCGCCGCCATCGGCATCTACCTGCCGCTGGAACTGATGGTGCCGATCTTCCTGGGCGGCCTGATCGCCTACCTGGTCGAGCGCTTCCACAAGGTGCGTGGCGATGACGAAGAAGGCCGCGACCGCGTGCACAAGCCGGGCGTGCTGTTCGCCGCCGGCCTGATCACCGGCGAGGCGCTGATGGGTATCGCCATCGCCGTGCCGATCGTGATCAGCAGCCGCGCAGATGTGCTGGCCCTGCCGTTCCACCTGCCGGCCGCGCAGTGGTTCGGCCTGGCCGTGCTGTTCCTGGTCGGCTGGCTGATCTACCGCACCGGCAAGCGCGCGATGGCGTAATGGCTGGGCCCATGTAGAGCCCAGCCTGTGCTCGGCTGCCCTGGCAAACCGCGCTACGGCGCGGTTTCCTTTTTCTGGCGGTGGAACGCCCCCCGCGGGCGGCCATGACCGATGGCCTTGGCAGCCCCGCCCGCACGGGCCTACCATCGGTTTTTTGCCGTCCTGCGGAGATCCCGATGAAACTGCGTCATGCCTTGCTGCCACTGAGCCTGCTGGCCGCCCTGCCCAGCGTCGCCGCTGCCCGTGGCCTGGAAGTCCGCGACATGGTCGCCATGGATCGCGTCTCCGCCCCGGTCCTGACCGCTGACGGCGGCACCGTGGTGTTCGCCAAGCGCAGCACCGATGCCAACCTCAAGTCCAGCACCGCGCTGTTCGCGCGCAACCTGCGCACCCGCGATGCGGCACCGCCGAAGCAGATCACCCCGGCCGGCTGGAACGTCAATTCGGCCTCGCTGTCGGCCGACGGCCAGACCGTGTATTTCCTCAGCGCCAAGAACGGCAGCCAGCAGCTGTACGCGCAGGGCATCAGTGGCGGCACCCCGCGCCAGCTGACCGATTTCCCGGTGGACGTGGACAGCTACCACGTCTCGCCGCAGGACGACCGCGTGCTGTTCAGCGCCGGCGTGTTCCAGGCCTGTGCCTCGGACCTGGCCTGCACCGGGAAGAAGCTCAAGGACGTGGCCGACGCCAAGGCCAGCGGCAAGGTCTTCGATTCGCTGTTCGTGCGCCATTGGGACACCTGGAACGACGGCCGCCGCAACACCCTGTTCGTGGCCCCGCTGCCGGCGGCCAAGGCAGGCCCGGTGAAGGGCGCCTCGGCGCTGAGCGCGACCATTGATGGTGACGCACCGTCCAAGCCGTTCGGCGGCAATGACGATTTCACCTGGTCGCCGGACGGCGCCAGCGTGGTTGCCAGCATCCGCGTGGCCGGCAAGCAGGAACCGTGGTCGACCAACTTCGACCTGTACCGCTTCGATGCCGCCGGCAAGCAGGCGCCGGTCAACCTGACCGCCTCCAACCCGGCCTGGGATGCCGGCCCGGTGTTCAGTGCCGACGGCAAGACCCTGTTCTACCGCGCCATGAAGCGCCCGGGCTTCGAAGCTGACCGCTTCGGCCTGATGGCGATGGACCTGGCCAGCGGCAAGGCCCGCGAGATCGCCCCGCAGTGGGATCGTTCGGCCGGTGAGATCAACCTGTCCGCCGATGGCGCCAGCATCTACACCACCACCGACGACCTCGGCGAGCACCCGCTGTTCCAGATCGACGTGGCCAGCGGCAAGGCCACCAAGGTCATCGGCGATGGCACCGTGTCCTCGGTCAGCGTGGCCGGCAACAGCGTGGCCATCACCCGCAACAGCCTGAAGAGCAACGACCAGGTGCTGGTCGGCATGCTGCCGGCCGCCGGCCAGCCGATCGGCGAGCTGCGCGCGCTGACCCCGGCCGCCGGCGAGGTGCTCAAGGACGTCAACTTCGGCGACTTCGAGCAGTTCGAGTTCAAGGGCTGGAACAACGACACCGTGCACGGCTACGTGGTCAAGCCGCACAACTACCAGGAAGGCAAGTCCTACCCGGTCGCATTCCTGATCCATGGCGGCCCGCAGGGCAGCTTCGGCAACGGCTGGAGCTACCGCTGGAACCCGCAGACCTACACCGGCCAGGGCTATGCCGTGGTCATGATCGACTTCCACGGTTCCACCGGCTACGGCCAGGCCTTCACCGATGCGATCAGCCAGCACTGGGGCGACCGCCCGCTGGAAGACCTGCAGAAGGGCTGGAGCGCGGCACTGAAGAAGTATTCCTTCCTCAAAGGCGACAAGGCATGCGCGCTGGGCGCCAGCTACGGCGGCTTCATGGTCAACTGGATCGCCGGCAACTGGAACAGCCCGTTCAAGTGCCTGGTCAACCATGACGGCGTGTTCGACCAGCGCATGATGGGTTACGCCACCGAAGAACTGTGGTTCACCGAGTGGGAGCAGGGCGGCACGCCGTACGAGAAGGCCGCCAACTTCGAGAAGTTCAACCCGGTCAACCACGTGGCCGACTGGAAGAAGCCGATCCTGGTCATCCACGGCCAGCAGGACTTCCGCATTCCGGTCGAGCAGGGCCTGGCCGCGTTCACCGCCGCCCAGCGCCAGGGCATCGAATCGAAGTTCCTGTACTTCCCGGACGAGAACCACTGGGTGCTGAAGCCGAACAACAGCATCCTGTGGCATGACACCGTCAACGCCTGGCTGAAGCAGCACATCGGCGAGTAAGCCGGTCCAGCGCCGCCCCCCGGGGCGGCGCTTCTTTTCCAACCGGTGGGTGCCGACCGCCATCCGCTTTGCCGGTGGGTGCCGACCGTTGGTCGGCACGCCTTTCGCCAACAGCCGCCGAGCATGGCTCGGCGCTACACGAGCACCCGCATGATCCAGAACGACATCGTCGTCTTCGGTCTGATCGCCGCCACCCTCGGCGCCGTGTTCTGGACCGCCTCGCGCGAACAGGGGGCGTGGAAGCGCTTCTACACCTTCGTGCCGGCACTGCTGCTGTGCTACCTCATTCCCGGCATCTACAACACCGTCGGCCTCATCGACGGGCAGAACACCAAGCTCTACAACCCGATCGCACGCGACATCCTGCTGCCGGCGGCGCTGATCCTGCTGACCCTGGCGGTGGACATCAAGGGCATCCTGCGGCTGGGCCCGAAGCTGGTGCTGATGTACCTGGGCGCCTCGGCCAGCATCATGCTCGGCGCGGTGGTGGCCTTCCTGGTGATGCGCGCGATCCATCCCGATACCGTGGCCGGCGACACCTGGGCCGGCATGGCCGCACTGGCCGGCAGCTGGATCGGTGGCGGCGCCAACATGCTGGCGATGCGCGAAGTCTTCGACGTCAACGCGACCACCTTCGGCCAGTTCGCCGTGGTCGATGTTGGCGTGGGTTATGTGTGGATGGCCGCGCTGATCTTCCTGGCCGGGCGTGCAGCGAAGATCGATGCGCGCAGTGGCGCCGATACCTCAGCCATCGATGAACTGAAGGAGCGCATCGCGCGCTTCCAGGCCGAACATGAGCGTATTCCCAGCCTGACCGACCTGATGCTGATCGTCGCGGTAGCTTTCGGCGGCGTCGGCCTGTCGCACGCCATCGGCGCGCCGCTGGCGGCCTGGTTCAAGGTCAATGTCGTCTGGGCCTCGCAGTTCAGCCTGGATGCGCCGTTCGTGTGGGTGGTGGTGCTGTCGACCACGCTGGGCCTGAGCCTGAGCTTCACCCGCGCGCGCACCCTGGAAGGCGCGGGCGCCTCACGCCTGGGCTCGCTGCTGCTGTACTTCCTGATCGCCTGCATCGGCATGCAGATGGACCTGCTGGCGCTGCTGGACCGCCCGTGGCTGTTCCTGCTGGGCATCATCTGGATTGCCGTGCACATCGCCCTGCTGTGGTGCCTGGGCAAGCTGCTGAAGGTGCCGTTCTTCTATTTCGCGATCGGTTCGCAGTCGAACATCGGCGGCCCGGCCTCGGCGCCGGTAGTGGCCGCGGCCTTCCATCCGGCATTGGCGCCGGTGGGCGTGCTGCTGGGTACGATGGGCTATGCCACCGGCACGTACCTGGCGTACATCGTCGGCATCACCCTGCGCGCGCTGGCCGCGTAGAGTCGAGCTTGCTCGACTGCTTCTGGTTTTGCATTCCCGCTCGGAACGGCGAAGAGCAGCCGAGCATGGGCTCGGCTCTACAGTAGAGCCACACCACGCGTGGATGCTTTACGCCACCGGCAACCCGCGTTCAATCAGCCACGCCCGCGCGTCTTCCGCATCCTGCTCGAACCATGCCTTGGTCGATCCCAACCGGTACGTATACCCCCACGCATCCATGTCGGCCATCAGCCGCTCGCTGCCTACGCCGGGCAGCTGCCCGGCCAGCACGATCTGCAGATAGCAGGTGGCATCCTCCTCGGGCACCGAATCGGTGGCGTCGGTATGCACCTGCGCGCGCCGCTCCGGCGGCAGCACGATCAGGTGGCAGGCTTCATGCAGCATCGAATGCACCGGCGTGTCGTCGCGCACGTAGACGTCGCTGGCGATGATGCCGGCCTCCGGTTCGCCCCAGTAGCTGCCGGGAATCGGCGCACCCGCCGCCACGTGGTGCAGGCGCAGGTCATGCGCGGCGAGCAGGCGCTGCGCATCGGCGAAGGCGATATCGCCGACGCGGGTGACGTTCGGTTCGGGTGCGGTGTCGGTCATGCGGGGGCACGCGGCCCCGCCCATGCAGGCACGGGCGGGGCAGGGGGTCAGGGTTTTTCGGGGCCTTCAGGCAGCGCCACGGAGATGTCCAGCACATCGTGCTGGCCATCCTTCACCAGGTCGACCTTCACCGCGTCGACGTCGATGTTGACGTACTTCTTGATCACTTCCAGCAGCTCGCGCTGCAGCAGCGGCAGGTAGTCCGGGCCACCGCGGTTGCTGCGTTCCTGCGCGATGATGATCTGCAGGCGGTTCTTCGCGGTCTCGGCGGTGGTCTTCTTCGCTTTGAGGAAATCGAACAGGCCCATGCTTACCCTCCGAACAGCTTGCTGAAGAAGCCCTTCTTCTCGACGGTGGTGAAGCGCATCGGGCGCTCTTCGCCGAGGATGCGTGCAACGGCATCGTCGTAGGCCTGGCCGGCGGCCGATTCCACGTCCAGGATGACCGGCTCGCCCTTGTTGGAGGCATTGAGCACGTCGCCCGATTCGGGGATCACGCCGATCGCCTTCAGGCCCAGCACTTCCTCGACGTCGGCGATGCTCAGCATCTCACCGCTTTCCACGCGCACCGGGGTGTAGCGGGTCAGCAGCAGGAAGGCCGGCACGTTCTGGCCGGATTCGGCCTTGTGGGTCTTCGAATCCAGCAGGCCAATGATGCGGTCCGAATCGCGCACCGAGGACACTTCCGGGTTCACCACCACCACGGCGCGGTCGGCGAAGTACATCGCCAGGAAGGCGCCCTTCTCGATGCCCGCCGGGGAATCGCAGATGATGTAGTCGAAGCCGTCGGCGGCCAGGTCCTTGAGGACCTTGCCCACGCCCTCCTGGGTCAGCGCATCCTTGTCGCGGGTCTGCGAGGCAGCCAGCACGTACAGGTTGTCGAAGCGCTTGTCCTTGATGAGGGCCTGCTTGAGGGTTGCTTCGCCGTGCACGACGTTGACGAAGTCGTACACCACGCGGCGCTCGCAACCCATGATCAGGTCGAGGTTGCGCAGGCCGACGTCGAAGTCGATCACGGCCACCTTCTTGCCGCGCCGTGCGAGGCCGCAGGCCAGGCTCGCGCTGGAAGTGGTCTTGCCGACGCCGCCCTTGCCGGAGGTGACTACGATGATTTCAGCCAAAGGACTTCTCCTGATGATTCTGTTTTGGGGCTGCGTCAGTCCAGCGCAGCGATCTTGATCTGGTCCTGTTCCAGCCACACCTGCACGGCCTTGCCGCGCAGGTTGTCCGGCACATCGTCCAGTACCTTGTAGTGGCCTGCAATGGCGACCAGTTCCGCATGGAAATCACGGCAGAAAATACGTGCCGCGGTGTTGCCTTGGGCCCCTGCCAGCGCGCGGCCGCGCAGGGTCCCGTAGATATGGATGCTGCCGTCGGCGATGACCTCGGCGCCTGCGCCGACGGTGGCCATCACGGTCAGGTCGCAGTTCTCCGCGTACAGCTGCTGGCCCGAGCGCACGTTGCCCAGCTGCATGCGGCCCGGCTGCGGTGCGGCCGCGTCGGCGGCGTTGCCCACCGGTGCGACGGGGGCCGGGGCCGGTTCGGCCTTGGCGGCGCGACGCGGTTGCGGTGCGGGTGCGGCTGCGGGCGGCGGCGGGTCCGGTTCGGCCTCGGCACGCTCGTACTGCGCGCGGAACTTGGCCAGCAGCGGCAGGCCCAGCTGCTGCGAGAGCAGGTCGACCGCCGTGGTGCCATAGGCCAGCGCCACCGGCAGCACGCCGGCGCTGCGCAGTCCATCCACCAGCGCCTGCGCGGTGGCCGTGTCGGGCACCTGGCTCAGGCCGCCGAAATCGAGGATGACGGCCGCGCGGCCGAACAGCTTCGGCGCACGGTTCACGCGCTCCTGCATTTCCTGCACGAGGCGTTCGACATCAAGGGTACGGATGCGCAGGTTGGCGATGCCCACCTGGCCGATCTTCAGTTCACCGGCCTGTTCGTAATCGAAATTCACCGCCACGCTCAGGTCCCCGTCGGCCGCTGTGCCTGCACCGGCAGCTGCCGGTCACGCGCCCATGCCACATCCGGCAGCTTGCCGCCGTAGGTCTCACTCACCCACGGGTAGCTGCACAGTTCCTTGGCCAGCATGCTGGCGCGCACGTCGACGTGCGGCATGGTGTTCTGGCCCAGCTCGCGGAAGCCGAAGCTGCCGTGGAAGAGCAGGGCGGCGTCGGCGCCGTGGTCCAGGAATACCTCGCAGGTCATCTGCGGGTAGCGCAGCTCGGCAAAGCTCTGCGCATCGGCATAGAACGCACGGCCGACGCCACCACCGCGACGGCGGCTGGCGACCACGATGCGGTCGATATAGAAGAAAGGCGTGGCCAGCTGCTGCTTGAACCAGGCGAAGTTGCTGCTGTCGTGCTGGCTGTCGCTGCCGAAGCCGATCAGGAAGCCGGCTAGGTTGCCGTCGCGCTCGGCGACGCGGAAATACTCAGCGGTATCGTAGAACAGGTGCAGGCGTGCGGCATCCAGCGGAAGGATGGCCAGGCCAGCATTGTTGTTCAAAGCCAGGACGGAATCGAGCTCGTGCTCGCGCACGTCGCGGATGACAATCGACATTGTGACTCCGTGGGGTAACGCGGTTGGTCCATCAACGGACCCTGCGCACGATTATTGCATGCCCGGGGCGGGCTGCGGCATGAACAGGGGGAAGGGCATGCATGACTTCCGCCAGAGTGCAGCATGGGGGCTTCAACCGTAGAGTGCTGGCATGTTGGGAGTCCTCAGCCATACCCGTGTCCTGCGACTGGCCGGCCTGTTCACCTGGGTCATGGTCGGCCTGCCCCTGGCCTATTCGCAGTTCGAGAACCTGCATGCCCGTGCCGACATGGGCGGCTGGGCCGTGCTGCTGTTCCTGGCCTACCTGTCCTTCGGCGCGGCCTACTTCCGGCTGACCCGCTCGCTGCGCAGCGACAGCCACACCACCTGGCTGGACCGCGGCCTGCTGCTGCTGCTCACCGTGTCCGCGCTGGGGGTCAGCTTCCTCAGCGGCTCGGGCCTGGGCAGCATCCTGATGATGGTCGCCGCCGGGGTCATCCCGTGGATGCTGTCGGTGCGGCTGGGCGTGCTGTGGCTGCTGGTCAGCCAGCTGGCCGTGGCGCCGGTCTATTACATGCTGCTGCGCTTCCCGCTGTTCGAGGCGGTGATGCAGTCGCTGCTGTATGGCGGCTTCTCCATGTTCATCTTCGTGACCAGCCTGGTCGCGCGGCAGCAGACCGAAGCCCGCGACGAGCAGCGCCGCCTGAACGCCGAGCTGCGCGCGACCCGCGCCCTGCTGGCCGAAAGCGCCCGGGTCAACGAGCGCACCCGTATCTCGCGCGAGCTGCACGATGTGCTGGGCCACCAGCTGACCGCGCTGACCCTGAACCTGGAAGTGGCCGGGCACCTGGCCGAGGGCCAGGCGCTGGAACACGTCAAGCGCTCGCACACCCTGGCCAAGCTGCTGCTGGGCAACGTGCGCGAGGTGGTCAGCCAGCTGCGCGAGACCGGCGCCATCGACCTGGCCGCCGCGCTCCGCCCGCTTACCGAGAACGTGCCCTCGCTGGACATCGTGCTGGACGTGGAGGAGCCGCTGAACGTGGAAGACCCGCAGCGCGCCCACGTGCTGCTGCGCTGCACCCAGGAGATCATCACAAACGCGGTGCGCCACGCCCAGGCGCGCCACCTGTGGATCCGGGTGTACCGTGAGGTGCCGGGCCTGGTGGTGGTGGACGCCCGCGACGACGGCATCGGCGCACAGATGGTCAATGCGGGCAATGGCTTGCGCGGGATGCGCGAACGCCTGCAACAATGTGGCGGCCAGCTGCAGGTGGATACCCACCCCGGCGAAGGCTTCCGCCTGCGGGCCACGGTTCCGGCAACGGTGCTGGCGGCCCTCACCGAGGTTCCTGAAGGAGTGCGTTGATGATTCGCGTCTGCCTGGTCGATGACCAAACCCTGGTGCGGCAGGGGATCCGCTCGCTGCTGGCGCTCGACGACGGTATCGAGGTGGTGGCCGAGGCTGCCGATGGCCGCCAGGCCGTCGAACTGGTGCCGCAGATTCGTCCGGACGTGGTCCTGATGGACATGCGCATGCCGGTGATGTCCGGCCTGGAGGCGCTGCAGGTGCTGTCGCGCCAGGAGCAGCTGCCGCCGACCATCATCCTGACCACCTTCGACGACGACCAGCTGGTGCTGGCCGGGCTGAAGGCCGGTGCCAAGGGCTACCTGCTCAAGGACGTCACCCTGGCGCAGCTGGTCGGTGCCATCCGCACCGTCGCCGACGGCGGCTCGCTGGTGCAGCCGGCGGTGACCCAGCGCCTGCTGTCGGGCCTGGAGCACATGCGCAACGACTTCGTCAGCCTGGACCGCCCGGACCCGCTGACCGACCGCGAGACCGAGATCCTGCGCCTGATGGCCAGCGGTTTCTCCAACAAGGAGATCGCCAATTCATTGGGGGTCGCCGAAGGGACCATCAAGAATCACGTGTCCAACATCCTGTCCAAGCTGGGGGTGCGCGACCGCACCCGCGCCGTGCTGAAGGCGTTCGAACTTCAGCTGGTCTGAAAAAGTCCTTTTGCGACAACGATTTGGGCCGAGCCCGGGGCGCCGGAGCAGGGCGCCCCCTACTTGCGGAGGCCCCGGATGCGCTACTCTTCAAAATCTTTGTCCATACAAATCCGCAGCCGGCACGGAAACCGGTGCGCCAATCCGATAAACAATGCCCGCGAAGCCTGCTAGGATTGGCGCTTCGCTTCAATCAACCCGGCCGTGGGATCGGCCCCGGAGACTCTCTGAATGACCCGTATTATCGAGTTCCTGATCGCCTTGGGGATCGTGGCTGGCCTGTTCGTCATTATTGGCGTCTGTCTGCCGGGCGAGCGTCACATCACCGAAAGCATCGAGACCAACCGCAAGATGACGATCGTGTACGACACGGTCAACAGCCTGCGCCGCTTCAAGGACTGGAACCCGCTGGTACTGCGCGATCCCGCCGTTGATCTGAAGCTGTCCGGCCCGGCCTCCGGCGTCGGCGCCACTCTCGACTTCTCTTCCAAGGACCTGGGTAACGGTTCCTGGAAGATCACCGAGTCGGAAGAGAACAAGCGCGTTGTGATCGCCGTCGAAGACCCGACCAAGGGCCACGACAAGGTGACCACCTTCACCCTGGAGCCGACCGGCAAGGGTGGCCGTAACGTCAAGATCACCCAGGATTACTCGGTGAAGTACGGCTTCGACCTGTTCGGCCGCTACGCAGGCCTGTACGTCAGCCGCCAGATCGGCGATGACATCAAGATGGGTCTGTCGCGCATGGCGAACATGCTGGCCACCGTGCCGAACGTCGACTACCGCACCGCCGAAGCCCCGCTGACCGATCTGGCGATCGTGGAAGTGCCGGCCGAAGACCTGCTGGTCGTCAACGCCGGTAACGTCGACCGCGGCCAGGACACCATCACCAAGTCCATCAAGGACAACCAGGAGTGGATCAAGCGCGTGATGGAGGCCAATGGTCTCGAAGCCGCTGGCCCGTTCCGCATCATCACCACCGATTTCGGTGCTGAGAAGTACGCCTTCGACATCGCCCAGCCGGTGAAGAAGAAGGGTACCGAAGGCACCGCCGCTGAAGAACTCAGCGTCAAGATCGACGGTGGCGCACCGGTGAAGTATGTCCGCGTTGCTCCGCATCGTTCGGCCCACGCGGCCTACACCGGCCACATGGCTGGCCTGGACATCGCCCGCAACGCCCTGCGTGCCTGGGCTGTGACCAACGGTTCGGAAGTGGTCGATCGCCCGTACGAATCCTGGAAGGACGGTCTGGACAAGTCGTTCACCCCGGAAGGTACCTACGACATCTACTGGGCCGTCAAGTAAGCCTCGGCTGCCCCATGTAATGTTGGATACGAAAACGCGCCGCTTCCTGCGGCGCGTTTTTTTTGATCTGCGCCCCGTGGGGCGCTGCGCAAGGAGCAGTCATGTTCAATCCGGAACGACGCGCGCGTAAACCTTCCCTGCTGGCCTGCCTGGGCGCGCTGCTGGCCGCGGCCTCGATCGGCCTGTCCGCCTATGCGGCGCACGGCGTGGCCGATCCGCTGGCCCAGCAGCATCTGAACATGGCCGCGCTGTATGCCTTCGCCCACGGCGCAGTGCTGCTGGCACTGGGCCCGCGCGCGCAGGGGGCCATCGCCCACCTGGGCCTGTATGTGCTGCTGCTGGGCGTGCTGCTGTTCTCCGGCAGCCTGGCCGGTGCGGCCCTGTGGCAGTGGCCGACGCGGCTTGCGCCGGTGGGCGGCACCACGCTGATGGCGGGCTGGGTGCTGCTGGCGATCAACGCGCTGAGGCGCTGAACGCCGTTGCGACTACGGCCGCCGGGCACGGCCCGGCGCTACCGGTTCAGCGGGCGCCGTGTAGAGCCGAGCCCACGCTCGGCTGCTTTTGATCGGCGCAGCGAAGGAGCCGAGCATGGGCTCGGCGCTACAGTGAGCCGTTCCAGCA
The DNA here is from genome assembly GCF_008710035.1 of Stenotrophomonas cyclobalanopsidis. Taxonomy (GTDB): domain Bacteria; phylum Pseudomonadota; class Gammaproteobacteria; order Xanthomonadales; family Xanthomonadaceae; genus Stenotrophomonas; species Stenotrophomonas cyclobalanopsidis. Next base: position 34,363 of record NZ_VYKI01000033.1, read on the forward strand.
CCAGTGCCACGGCTCGTAGACGATGCCGTGCGGGTTGTCGCGCGGGTAACTCAGGCTGAAACCATGCCCACCGGCATTTTCCCGCAGCCAGGCAAACGCGTCCGTTGTTTCGAAGGATTCCTCGGCCGGGGCATCGCCCGGCGTGCCCATATCCAGCGCATGCCCGCTGTGGTGTTCACTGAACCCCGGTGCTGCGTTGACCTTGAGGATCTCGGCCACGCTCAGCCCGCGCGCGAGTTTCCGTTCGAAGATGCCCAGCTGGTACGCATGGCTGCGGAAGCCGGATATCGCATCCAGCGCCACCCCACCGCGCGCGGCATGCAGACGCATGCGGCGCCAGCCCTGCGCGGCGCCACGGCGCAGCCACAGCGGGCGGCCGAAGCGGTCGCGGCCAGCAGAATGCAGCACGCAGGGTTCGGCTTCCAGCGCCAGGCCGCTGTCCTGCGCGTAGTCCTGCGCATCCAGCCCCAGCTGCTGCAGGCGCTGCTGCAGGCCGGCCAGCGGCAGCCACTGCGTGTCCAGGGTCGCCGCAAACGGGCGCGCTGCGGCAGCGCCGTCCAGCAGCGCCAGCGCGTCCTCCACGCCGGGTTCGCGCGGCAGGTGCGGCACCAGCGAATGCACGCCCTGCGGCAGCACCGCCGCCAGGTAGCAGCCGTCGCGCTTGCGCCGCAGCACCCAGCGCGCACGCGCCAGCAGGCGCGCATCGAGGGTGCTGCGCGCACGCAGCAGGTCGGCCGGCCACAGTTCCACGGCCTCGGTGTTGATCAGCAGGGGGGCATGACGGTGCATGCCCGCAGCTTACTGCGGTGGCGTAGTGGCAGCCACCTTGCGCAGCGCGTCCAGCAGGGCCTGCGGCCGGTCCAGGCTGAGCAGCAGGGTGCTGCCGCCGCGCACGGGAATCACCAGCGTGTGCTGGCGATCAGTGACCAGGGCAAAGCCCTTGCTGCCGCCCTGCAGGCGGAAGTGCCCCGAGTAGAAGCCCGGCATCGAGTAGCCGTTGGTCTTCATGCGCAGGCCATAGCGGCGGTCGCGGCCAAGGTCGACCACCTCGGCCTGGTCCAGCTGCATCTGTGCCACCGGCGTGCGGCGACGGTACAGGGTCGAGCGCACGTCCAGCACATCGCCCGCCAGGCTGACCCGGCGGCGGAAGAACGCGACGCCCAGGCCCGCACCTATCAGCACCAGCGTCGCCAGACTCCAGGCCGCGCTGCCCCACATCCGGAAGAACGGTGGCGACAGGGTGATCTCCATCCATGGCGCATCGGTCGGCGCGTCCTTCAGTTCGGCCCAGACACAGAGGGCAAAGACGAGCAGCAGCGGGCCCAGGATCCACAGCACGCGCAGCGGCGAACTTTCGGCAACGTCGAACGTGCGTGGGTCGCTGCCGCTCATCGCTGCGCCTCCACCCAGCGCGCCACGTCGGCAATCAGGGTCGTGTCGACGTGCCCGGGCTGGGCGTACTCCTTCAGCGAGCTGGGGCCGCTGCCTGCCACGCCGATATGGTTCAGGGCCGGGTAGGCCTGCCACTGCACATCCTTGCGGCCCTGCAACGCCTGCTTCCACAGCTGCCAATCGGCGTCGGGCACCTGGAAATCGCGACCACCGTGCAGCATCAGCAGCGGCGTGCGCAGTGCCTTGGCATCGGCCCGTGCGTTGACCACCTCGATGCTCTTCCAGAACGTCTGCGGTACGCCCAGCGGCAGGTCGCTGGCGGCGACCGGTGCGCTGCCGCGGGCGGCGGCGATCTGGGCGTCCAGTTTGTCCAGGAACGCCTGTTCCGGCGCGCTGATGTCACCGGCCAGGCTGAGCAGGTAGCGGTTCTGCTCGGGTAGCAGTTCCAGCAGGGTGCGTGCCGGTGCCGCCCACAGGATCGCGCCGCGCGCCTGTGGCCAGCGGCTGGCGATGCGCGGGGCCAGCATGCCGCCCTGGCTGTGCCCAAGCACGAACACCCGGCGGCCATCGATGCGCGGATCGGCGGCCAGCGCGGTCAGTGCGGCCACCGCGTCATCGGTGGTTTCGTCATCGACGGTGAAGCTGCCGCTCTGGAAATCCTGCGGACGGGCGAGGGTGCGCTTGTCATAGCGCAGCACTGCGATGCCCTGTGCGGCCAGGCTGCGGGCGATATCCAGGAACGGGCGGCTGGCGCCGATGGTTTCGTCACGGTCCTGCGGGCCCGAGCCATGTACCAGCAGCACCGCCGGGAACGGCCCCTTGCCCTTTGGCAGGGCCAGCGTGCCCGGCAATGCGCCGCGCGCCTGCGGTAGGCTGAACTCTGTCTCTGCGTAATTCGCATCGGCCGGTGGCGGTGCTGCCTTGGCTGCGGGGGCAGGGCGCAGCATCAGGCCGGTCACCTTGTCCTGTGCGTCCACCGCCACCTGTGCGACCACCGCGCCACTGGCGAACTGCAGCGGCACCTCGACCACGTGCACGCCCTGCTGTTCGCTGCTGTGGGCGGCGCCGCGCTGCTTCAGCTCACCCAGCGATTGCCACAGCCCCTGCAGCTTGTCGGCCGGTACGGCGCTGGCCATCTGCGGGGTGAACATCGCCTCGGCCTCGGCCATGCGCCCGGCCTGCAGGTGGTCCAGCAGCTGCGACGCGACCTGCTGCGGTTCGGCGGCGAGGGCGCCGCCGCTGAAGGCGGCCAGGGCGACGGCGAACAGGGAGGAGTGCAGGCGCATGGTCACTGCTCCTTCTTGAAGACCAGCATGGCCGGACGCATCGGCGCCGGGATGATGATGTTGACCAGTTCCCAGCCGAGCTGGCCCTGGCGGCTCAGTTCGGCCTGGATGTCCTCCGGCTTCTGCACGCCCATCAGCGATGTTTTGACTTCAACGGTCAGGTAGCTCCAGCGCTTGCTCATTCCTTGTCCTCCGACGATGGCTTGGGTTTGGGCAGGCGTCCTGCCTTGCGCAGGGCGTCGCGCAGTACGTATTCGATCTGCGCGTTGAGGCTGCGCAACTCGTCGTCAGCCCAGCGCTGCGCGGCGGCCAGGACATCGGCGTTGATACGCAGCGGATAGGCTTTCTTCTCACTCATGCAAGCTCCTGGCGGGGCGGTGGGGTGCCCCGTTGCGAGGGTTCAGTACAGCGAACCAGCGTTGACGACCGGCTGGGTGCCGCGGTCCGAGCAAAGCACGGTCAGCAGGTTGCTGACCATGTGCGCCTTGCGTTCCTCATCCAGCTGCACCACGCCGTTCTTCTGCAGTTCGGCCAGGGCCATTTCAACCATGCCCACCGCACCGGCGACGATGCGGGTACGCGCGGCGATCACCGCGTTGGCCTGCTGGCGCTGCAGCATCGCCTGGGCGATCTCGGCGGCGTAGGCGAGGTGGCTGATGCGCGCGTCGATCACCTGCACGCCGGCGTCGGCCAGGCGCTCGGCCAGTTCGTTCTTCAGGTGCTGGGAAATCTCGCTGGCGTGGCTGCGCAGGGCCAGCTGGCCCTCTTCATGCTGGTCGTACGGGTAGCTGGTGGCCATCGCGCGCAGCGCCGATTCGGACTGGATGTGCACGAAGCTCTCGTAGTCGTCCACGTTGTAGACCGCCTCGGAGGCATCGATCACCTGCCAGACGATCACCGCGGCGATCTCGATCGGGCTGCCGTCCAGCTCATTGACCTTCAGCTTGCCGCTTTCGAAGTTGCGCACGCGCTGGCTGACCCGGCGCTTGCTGTAGAAGGGGTTGTTCCAGCGCAGACCGTTGTCCTTGACGGTGCCCACGTACTTGCCGAACAGGCTCAGTACCGCCGCCTGGTTGGGCTGCACCGTGTACAGGCCGGCCAGCGCGAAGATGGCCATCGCGGCAATCAGCAGGCCGCCGAACATCATGGCCAGGTTTGGCGAGCCGGCGCTTGCCTTGGCCGCGACCCCAAAGACGAACAGTGCGCCGCCGGCCAGTGCGACGAGCAGGGCGCCCGCCAGCGTGCCCAGGCCGTTGAGGGAGGAAAGCGACTTCTCTTTCATGGCAGTACGTCCTTGAGGGTTCGAAAGAAAGATATCAAATTGATATCAACCCAAAAGTACCGTTCGTCGGCTGGCCAGGGCAGACCGGCTAGAATGCCCACCCGCCTTCACATCGCTGCCGGACCCCCGCCATGGCCAAGCTTGGAACCCCGTTGTCCCCCTCCGCCACCCGCGTGCTGCTGCTGGGCTCGGGCGAACTTGGCAAGGAAGTGGCCATCGAACTGCAGCGCCTGGGCGTGGAGGTGATTGCCGCCGACCGCTATGCCGATGCCCCGGCCATGCAGGTCGCGCACCGCTCGCACGTGATCGACATGCTCGATGCGATGGCGCTGCGCGCGCTGATCGCCCAAGAGCAGCCGCACCTGGTGGTGCCGGAAATCGAAGCCATCCACACCGAGACCCTGGTCCAGCTGGAACAGGAGCAGGGCCTGCGGGTGATCCCGACTGCACGCGCCGCACGCCTGACCATGGACCGCGAAGGCATCCGCCGCCTGGCCGCCGAGACCCTGGACCTGCCGACCTCGCCGTACCGTTTCGTCGATACCGAAGCCGAGTACCGCGCCGCCGTGGCCGCCATCGGCCTGCCGTGCGTGGTCAAGCCGGTGATGTCGTCCTCGGGCAAGGGCCAGAGCACGCTGCGCAGCGAGGCGGACATCGCCCCGGCGTGGGACTACGCGCAGACCGGCGGCCGTGCCGGTGCCGGCCGCTGCATCGTCGAAGGCTTCATCGATTTCGATTACGAGATCACCCTGCTGACCGTGCGCCATGCCGGCGGCACCTCGTTCTGCGCGCCGATCGGCCACCTGCAGAAGGACGGTGACTACCGCGAAAGCTGGCAGCCGCAGCCGATGTCCAGCGCCGCGCTGGCGCGTGCCGAAGAAATCTCGCGCGCGATCACCGATGACCTCGGTGGTTGGGGCCTGTTTGGCGTGGAGCTGTTCGTGAAGGGCGACGAGGTGTGGTTCAGCGAAGTGTCGCCGCGCCCGCACGACACCGGCCTGGTGACCCTGGTCTCGCAGGAGCTGAGCGAATTCGCCCTGCACGCACGCGCGATCCTGGGCCTGCCGATTCCGGTGATCCGCCAGAGCGGCCCGTCGGCCTCGTGCGCGCTGCTGGCGCATGGCGAGGGCGTGCCGTACTTCAACAACGTGGCCGCCGCGCTGCAGGTGCCGGACACCGCCGTGCGCCTGTTCGGCAAGCCGAGCGTGCATGGCCACCGCCGCGTGGGCGTGATCCTGGCGCGCGCCGCGACCATCGACGAGGCCCGCGCCATCGCGCGTGATGCGGCCGAAGCCATCGGCGTCGAACTGCGCCCGTAAAAGGTAGCGCCGGGCCATGCCCGGCGACCGCATCCCGGTAGGTACCGACCGTTGGTCGGTACAGATTTCTGTGCGGTAGCGCCAGGCTGCACCCGACGGCTTGCCATGAACTGTGTGAGTCTTCTGTAGATACCGTGTTGTCCTTGCCTAGGCAAGGACGACTTCAGGCTCAAACGGTCGGCCGCTTTTCAGTACTCCCCAGACCAGGTGTATGAGCTTGCGCATCAGCGCACACATGATGACCTTGAAT
>NZ_VYKI01000034.1 GCF_008710035.1 Stenotrophomonas cyclobalanopsidis
AGAAAACTGGCCAGGATTGCGTGGGGCGTATTCAAGAGTGGCAAGGAATTCGACCCAGCCATGCTGAAGGTAGGCCAAGCCTGCTTCCAACAGGCTTGACCACGAACATAGGATCTCGGCTCTACAGTAGATCCACGTCATGCGTGGATCCGGCCCGGCTCAGTCGTGCAGCTGGCGGGGCTTTTTCCAGAACTGCCAGCGCTGGCGCTTGTCCAAGTGGAACTGCAGGCCGTCTTCGAAATCCAGCACCAGACGCTGCAGTTCTCCGCGCTGCAAGGCCACCAGCAGCGGGCGGATGGCATCGTTGCCCAGCTGCTGCAGCGAACGCAGCTGGCGCAGGTCGACCAGGGCATCGACGGACTGCTCGCCATCCACCGACACGCCGGCAGCCTGGGCCAGGCCCTGCAGCAGGGCGTCGCGGCTGCGGACCTGCACGTGCGGCGTGGTCACCGACACCGGCATCACGCCGCCGCCCCAGAACCACAGCGAATTGATCGGCTGCTGGCCCTGTGCGGCACGCTGCCGGTTCCACGAATGGTTGTGCAGCAGTACCTGCGCCTCGGTCATCAGGGCACGCCAGCGACGGCCGGCCTCGCCTTCGGGCAGGTGCGAGAACAGGTCATCGCCCAGCACGTCGTCAGGGCTGTCGAAGGTCGGCAGGTCGATGTCGATCGGCAGGCGCAGGTACCAGCGCGCCGGATCCGGCGCATCCAGCACGAAACCGGCATCGGCGAACAACGGCTGCAGCACCGGCAGCAGTGCAAGGCTGTCGGCCAGGGTCGGCCGCAGCGTCTCGCCGTGGCCCATCATCCGCGCACCGTGCATGTCCGGCACCATGCAGGCCGGATCGGCACGCAGCCAGCACGCGCCGGCGGCATCGCCGACATCGCGCTGGCGGGTCAGTGCGGCCACCGGCCAGTGCGGCGCGGCCACGGTGAAGTGGCGCTGGAGCTGGGCGCGTTCACCCGCATCGCGCTGCACGGCGGTGGCGCGGCCCAGCGCGCGCGCCACCTCGTCTGGCAGTGCAGCCGCTGCAAAGCGGCTGCGTGCCGGCAACAACAGGGTCGCCGTTGCCACCCGGTCAGGCCACGTAGCTGACGCTGACGATCTCGTACTCGCGCTGGCCGGCCGGGGCGTCGATCACGATCGAATCGCCTTCCAGCTTGCCGATCATCGCGCGCGCCACCGGCGAGGAAATGGCGATCAAGCCCAGCTTGATGTCCGCTTCCAGGTCACCGACGATCTGGTACTTCTTCTCTTCGTCGGTTTCCACGTCGGCCAGGGTCACGCTGGCGCCGAACACCACCTTGGAGCCGGCATTGAGCTTGCTCACGTCGATGATCTCGGCGTGCGAGAGCTCGCCTTCCAGCTGCTTGATGCGGCCTTCGATGAAGCCCTGTTCCTCGCGCGCGGCGTGGTATTCGGCATTCTCCTTCAGGTCGCCGTGCTCACGCGCTTCGGCGATCGCGGCGATCACCTTCGGGCGCTTGACCGACTTCAGGTGATCCAGTTCATCGCGCAGCTTCTGCGCGCCCTTCATCGTGATGGGGGCTCTCATGCGTTCAACTCCTTGTGCAGCTCCTGCAGCGACCAGACGGGGCCGGTGCCGCGGAATTCCAGTGAATCCACCAGCGCCTTGGCGCCGGCAATGGTGGTCGAGTAGGTGACGCGGTGCTGCAGCGCCTCGCGACGGATCGAGAACGAGTCGTTGATCGCAGCACGGCCTTCGGTCGTGTTGACGATGTAGACGATCTCGCCGTTCTTGATCGAATCGACGATGTGCGGACGACCTTCGACCACCTTGTTGATGATCTCGCAGTCCATGCCGTGCTGCTGCAACCACGCGGCGGTGCCACGGGTAGCGACCAGGCTGTAGCCACGCGCCAGCAGCGCCTTGGCCACCGGCAGCACGCGCTTCTTGTCCGGGTCACGCACCGAGACGAAGGCCTTGCCGACCGGCGGGGCCTTGATGCCACCCGCTTCCTGCGCGCGCGCGAAGGCGGCATTGAAGGTGCGGCCGACGCCCATCACTTCACCGGTGGAACGCATTTCCGGCCCAAGGATCGGGTCGACGCCCTGGAACTTGGCGAACGGGAAGATCGCTTCCTTCACCGAGTAATAGTCCGGCACGATCTCTTCGGTCGCGCCCTGCTCGGCCAGGGTCTTGCCGGCCATGCAGCGCGCGGCGATCTTGGCCAGCGCCATGCCGGTGGCCTTGGACACGAACGGCACGGTGCGCGAGGCGCGCGGGTTCACTTCCAGCAGGTAGATGGTGTCATCGCCATCGTCGTTGGTCTGGATGGCGAACTGGGTGTTCATCAGGCCGACCACGTTCAGGGCCTTGGCCAGCTCCACCACCTGGCGGCGCAGCTCGGCCTGGGTCTTGGCCGACAGCGAGTACGGCGGCAGCGAGCACGACGAGTCACCGGAGTGCACGCCGGCTTCTTCGATGTGCTCCATCACGCCGCCGATCAGGACGTTGCCATCCTTGTCGGCGATGATGTCCACGTCCACTTCCACGGCGTTGTCCAGGAAGCGGTCGAGCAGCACCGGCGAATCGTTGGACACCTTCACCGCGTCGCGCACGTAGCGGGCCAGGTCGGATTCACCGTAGACGATTTCCATCGCACGGCCGCCCAGCACGTAGCTCGGGCGCACTACCAGCGGGTAGCCGATCTCACGGGCCAGCAGCAGGGCTTCCTGGTCGTTGCGGGCAATGCGGTTCGGCGGCTGCTTGAGCTTCAGCGACTCAACCAGCTGCTGGAAGCGCTCGCGGTCTTCGGCCAGATCGATCGAATCCGGGCTGGTGCCGATCACCGGCACGCCGTTGGCTTCCAGCGCGCGCGCCAGCTTCAGCGGGGTCTGGCCGCCGTACTGCACGATCACGCCCTTCGGCTGTTCCAGTTCGACGATTTCCAGCACGTCTTCCAGGGTCAGCGGTTCGAAGTACAGGCGGTCGGAGGTGTCGTAGTCGGTCGACACGGTTTCCGGGTTGCAGTTGACCATGATGGTTTCAAAACCATCTTCGCGCAGCGCCAGTGCCGCGTGCACGCAGCAGTAGTCGAACTCGATGCCCTGGCCGATGCGGTTCGGGCCACCGCCGAGGATCATGATCTTGTTGCGGTTGGTGGGCGCGGCCTCGCACTCGTCCTCGTAGGTCGAGTACAGGTAGGCGGTACCGGTGGAGAACTCACCTGCACAGGAATCGACGCGCTTGTAGACCGGGCGCACCTTGTGGGCACGACGCAGCGCACGGATGGCCGCTTCGTTGGTGCCGGTCAGCTGGGCCAGGCGGGCGTCGGAGAAACCGGCACGCTTCAGCTTGCGCAGGCGCGCAGCGTCCAGTGCATCGATGCCACCGGCAGTGACTTCAGCTTCGGCCGCGATGATTTCCTCGATCTGGTCCAGGAACCAATGGTCGATGAAGGACAGCGCGTAGATCTCTTCCACGCTCATGCCGGCGCGGAACGCGTCGGCCACGTAGAACAGGCGCTCCGGGCCCGGGGCCTTCAGTTCGCGGCGCAGGGTCTGCAGGTCGTCTTCGCTGCTCAGGTCCAGGCCGGTCGGGTCGAAGCCGACCTTGCCGGTTTCCAGGCCACGCAGGGCCTTCTGCATCGACTCCTGGAAGGTGCGGCCCATCGCCATCACCTCACCCACCGACTTCATCTGGGTGGTCAGGCGGGCGTCGGCGGCCGGGAACTTCTCGAAGGCGAAGCGCGGGATCTTGGTGACGACGTAGTCGATGGACGGCTCGAACGAGGCCGGGGTCAGGCCACCGGTGATCTCGTTCTTGAGTTCGTCCAGGGTGTAACCCACGGCCAGCTTGGCCGCGACCTTGGCAATCGGGAAGCCGGTGGCCTTGGAGGCCAGCGCCGAAGAGCGCGACACGCGCGGGTTCATTTCGATGACGACGACGCGGCCGGTGGTCGGGTTGATGCCGAACTGCACGTTCGAGCCACCGGTGTCGACGCCGATCTTGCGCAGCACGGCGATGGAGGCATCGCGCAGGCGCTGGTATTCCTTGTCGGTCAGGGTCTGCGCCGGGGCCACGGTGATCGAGTCACCGGTGTGCACGCCCATCGGGTCCAGGTTCTCGATCGAGCAGACGATGATGCAGTTGTCCGCGGTATCGCGCACCACTTCCATCTCGAACTCCTTCCAGCCCAGCACCGACTCTTCGACCAGCACTTCGGTGGTCGGCGACAGTTCCAGGCCGCGGCTGACGATGTCGACCAGCTCTTCGCGGTTGTAGGCAATGCCGCCACCGCTGCCGCCCAGGGTGAAGCTGGGGCGGATGATGGTCGGGTAGCCGACGCGGGTCTGGATCTCCAGCGCTTCGTCCAGGGTGTGGGCGACGGCGGCGGTCGGGCACTCCAGGCCGATTTCACCCATGGCGACGCGGAACAGCTCGCGGTCTTCAGCCATGCGGATCGCTTCGCGCTTGGCGCCGATCAGTTCGACGTTGTACTTCTCCAGTACGCCATTGTCGGCCAGGTCCAGCGCGCAGTTCAGCGCGGTCTGGCCACCCATGGTCGGCAGCAGTGCATCGGGCTTTTCCTTGGCGATGATCTTCTCGACCGTCTGCCAGTTGATCGGCTCGATGTAGACGGCGTCGGCCATCTCCGGGTCGGTCATGATGGTGGCCGGGTTGCTGTTGACCAGCACCACGCGGTAGCCCTCGTCACGCAGGGCCTTGCAGGCCTGGGCCCCGGAGTAGTCGAACTCGCAGGCCTGGCCGATGACGATCGGGCCAGCACCGATGATGAGGATGGTCTTGAGGTCAGTGCGCTTGGGCATTTTCTTCTCTAAGTCAGTACAGCGTGACAAGGGGGAGTGATCGCACGCTGTCGATCAGGAATCTTGATCCACAGCGCCGCGCCAGGGGCAGCAGCGATGCGGGGGGCTTACGGTCCATCGCGACGCCACCGGCAAGCCGGCGGCGAACTGATCACGCCTTGCTCTGTTCCATCAGCGCCACGAAGCGGTCGAACAGCGGGCCGACATCGGTCGGGCCGGGCGACGCTTCCGGGTGGCCCTGGAACGAGAAGGCCGGCACGTCGGTGCGGGCGATACCCTGGTTGGTACCGTCGAACAGCGAACGGTGGGTCACGCGCAGGGTGGCCGGCAGGGTCGATTCGTCGACCGCGAACCCGTGGTTCTGCGAGGTGATCATTACCCGGCCGTCGTCCAGGTCCTGCACCGGGTGGTTGGCGCCGTGGTGGCCGTGACCCATCTTCATGGTCTTGGCGCCCGAGGCCAGGCCCAGCAGCTGATGGCCCAGGCAGATGCCGAAGGTCGGGATCTTCACGTCGATGAAGGTCTTGATCGCTTCGATGGCGTAGTCGCACGGTTCCGGGTCACCCGGGCCGTTGGACAGGAACACGCCGTCCGGCTTCAGTGCCAGCACCTCGGCAGCCGGGGTCTGCGCCGGCACCACGGTCACTTCGCAGCCGCGCTCGGCAAGCATGCGCAGGATGTTGGTCTTCACGCCGAAGTCGTAGGCAACGACCTTGAACCTGGCCGGCACGCTGACGAACGCGTTGGCGTCCAGATCCAGCTGGCCTTCGGTCCAGGTGTAGGTCTTCCCGGTAGTGACAACCTTGGCCAGATCCATGCCCTTCAGCCCCGGGAACTTGCGGGCGGCTTCCAATGCCTTTTCCACGTCGATGTCGCCGGCCATCAGCGCACCGTTCTGCGCGCCCTTCTCGCGCAGGATGCGGGTCAGCTTGCGGGTGTCGATGCCGGCGATGGCGACCACGCCACGCTGGATCAGCCAGTCCTGCAGCGACAGCTGGCTGCGCCAGTTGCTGGGGCGGCGCGGCACGTCGCGCACGATCAGGCCGGCCGACCACACCTTGGACGCTTCATTGTCCTGGTCGGTCATGCCGGTGTTGCCGATATGCGGATAGGTCAGCGTGACCATCTGCCGGGCGTAGGACGGGTCGGTCAACACTTCCTGGTAACCGGTCATGGCGGTGTTGAACACCACCTCACCGACGGACAGGCCGGGCGCGCCTACGGATTCGCCCTCGAATACGGTGCCGTCTTCGAGGACGAGGATTGCGGCTTGGGTCACGGAAATCTCACTTTGGCTACCGAGGGGGCTGCCGAAGTCACGCCTGCGCTTCACGGAAATCCGGTTGCAAAAAAGCGCGGACGTACGGTCTGGGACCGGTCCGGCTTTCGTGATTCGGCGAGTGCGAATTGTAGCGCTGCCGGGGCGCTCGCGCCAGCGGTTAAATCGCTTTATGAACAGGCGATTGCGTATTCATTTCAATCCGGCAGCGTATGCAGCGCCCGCCGGTAGCGCCGGGCCGTGCCCGGCGGAGCTGACACCGACGCCGGGCATGGCCCGGCGCTACCAATTAACGGGGTCCGTCCAGCAGGTCCCGCACCCGATAGCTGCCCGGCGCCCGCCCCTGCAGCTGGCGGGCGGCAAACAGCGCGCCGCGGGCGAAGATGTCGCGGTTGGTCGCGCGGTGCACCAGCTCGATGCGCTCACCCAGTCCGGTGAACTGCACCAGGTGCTCGCCGACGATGTCGCCGGCTCGCAGGCTGGCGTAGTGCGGCTCCGCCCCGCCCCGCTGCGCGGCCGCGCCCAGAGTCAGCGCGGTGCCCGACGGCGCATCCTTTTTCTGCGTGTGGTGCGACTCGACCACGTCGCAGTCCCAGCCGGCCAGCGCCTGTGCGGCACGCTCGACCAGTTCATCCAGCACCGCCACGCCCAGGCTGAAGTTGGACGCCCAGACCAGCGGAATCGCGCCCGCGGCTGCCTCCAGCGCCTGCCGCTGCACGCTGGAAATGCCAGTGGTGCCCGACACCAGGCCCGCACCGCGCTCCACGCACAGCGCCAGCATCGGGTCGAAGCCCTCGGGCAGGCTGAAGTCGATGGCCACGTCGAACGCCGGCGCGCCTGCCAGCTCGCTGGCGGCGAAGTACGGCACGCCCTCGATCACGCGCTGGGCCGGTGCACGGCCCGTCACGGCGGCCACGACCTGCAGGGTTTCGGGGTGTTCGGCAGCCAGGCGCAGCAGAGCCTGGCCCATGCGCCCGGAAGCGCCATGGATGAGCAATCGCAGGGGAGTCTGGTTCATTCACGCAGGCTAGCGGCAGCGCGCAGAACCGTCCAGTAGATCCACGCCATGCGTGGATGAGACCAACGCGATTCAGTCGAGCAAGCTCGACTCTACCGCTTGGTCGGCCCGCAGCTGTCGCAGCCGCCACACGCACCACCGCCACCGCTGGCCGGGGGCGCGATCTTCCGTCCCAGGCCCTGCATCCAGGCCGCACGGCCCGGCTTCAGCAGGGCCAGTGCCAGCGTGCTGCGCAGTCTGCGCGTGATACCCGGGAACTGCTTCTTCATCACCACCCACACGCTGGCCAGCACGGCCACCGCGACGATGAGGTACTGGATCAGCAGGCCGGCGTCCATCAGCCGCCTCCCAGCGCCACGGTCACCTGGTAGGTGATCAGTGCCGCCACGTAGGCCGCCGCGAACAGGTACAGCGCCGAGAAGCCCATCGTCTTCCACGAGTTGGTTTCGCGCTTGATGGTGGCCAGCGTCGAAATGCACATCGGTGCGTAGATGAACCACACCATCAGCGCCAGGCCGGTGGCCAGCGACCAGCCATCGGCCACCACCGGCGACAGCGCCGAGATGGCCGCATCATCGTCCGCCGCCGACAGCGCGTAGACCGTGGCCAGCGAGGACACCGCCACTTCGCGCGCGGCCAGGCCCGGGATCAGCGCGATGCAGATCTGCCAGTTGAAGCCCAGCGGCGCGAAGATCGCGGTCATCGCATGGCCGATCTGGCCGGCATAGCTGTAGTCGATGGCCGGCAGGGTGGCGTCGGCCGGGGCGCCTGGGAAGGTCAGCAGCACCCACAGCAGGATGGTCAGGGCCAGGATGATGCCGCCCACCCGGCGCAGGAAGATCATGCCGCGCTCGTACAGGCCCACGGCCAGGTCGCGCACGTGCGGCAGGCGGTAGGACGGCAGTTCCAGCATCAGCGGGTGCTCGCTCTTGTCGCGGCGCCACTTCTTCATCACCCACGACATCACCAGCGCGCTGAGGATGCCGGCCACGTACAGGCCGAACAGCACCAGGCCCTGCTGATTGAAGATGCCGACCTTGCCGGCCGGGATGAACGCGCCGATCAGCAGCGCATACACGGGCAGGCGTGCCGAGCAGGTCATCAGCGGCGCCACCAGGATGGTCGCCAGGCGATCGCGCGGGTCCTGGATGCTGCGGGTGGCCATGATGCCGGGCACCGCACAGGCGAAGCTGGACAGCAGCGGGATGAACGAACGGCCCGACAGGCCGGCGCCCGCCATCATGCGGTCGAGCAGGAAGGCCGCGCGCGGCAGGTAGCCCGACTCCTCCAATGCAAGGATGAAGGCGAACAGGATCAGGATCTGCGGCAGGAACACCACCACGCCACCGAGGCCGGCGATGATGCCGTCGGTCAGCAGGCTGGTCAGCGGGCCTTCGGGCAGCACGCCGCCAACGAACTCGCCCAGCCAGCCGAAGCCGGCTTCGATGCCGTCCATCAGCGGCGTCGCCCAGGCGAACACCGCCTGGAAAATCAGGAACATGACCACCACCAGGGTGGCCAGGCCGAACACCGGGTGCAGCAGCCAGCGGTCCAGGGTGTCGTCGATCTTCGCGGTGCGCGCCGGCATGGTGACGGCGGCGGCAAGAATGCTGCGCACCTTGGCGTGGTAATCGATGCCGCCCTCGACGCCGGCCAGCGGCGCATCCAGGTGCGGCACCATCGCATCGAGGCGATCGACCAGCGCCTTGGCGCCCTGCTTGCGCACGGCCACGGTTTCCACCACCGGCACGCCGATCTCGCGCTCCAGCGCGGCCACGTCGATGCGGATGCCACGGCGCTGGGCCGCATCGACCATGTTCAGCGCGATCACCATCGGCTTGCCCAGCTCACGCAGTTCCAGCGCGAAGCGCAGGTGCAGGCGCAGGTTGGTGGCGTCGATCACGCACAGCAGCACATCCGGCGCAGCCTCGCCCGGGTAGAAGCCCCGGCAGAGGTCGCGGGTGATCGCCTCATCCAGGCTGGCCGGCTGCAGGCTGTAGGCGCCCGGCAGATCGAGCACGGCGAACTCCCGGCCGGACGGCGCACGCAGGCGGCCTTCCTTGCGCTCGACGGTGACGCCGGTGTAGTTGGCGACCTTCTGCCGGCTGCCGGTCAGCTGGTTGAACAGCGCGGTCTTGCCGCTGTTGGGATTGCCGACCAGCGCGATGCGCAGGGGAGCGGCGTTGACGGCAGCATTCATGCACGGGACTCCACACGGGCGGTGTCGATGACGATCCGCTTGGCTTCGCTGATACGCAGCGCGAAACGGGTGAACCCGACCTGCACCAGCAGCGGTTCACCGCCGACCGGCCCCTTGGCCACCAGGCGCACTTCCTCGCCCTTGACGAAGCCCAGCTCGCGCAGGCGCCGGGCGATGGCATCGTTGGCGTGCAGATCCTGCACGGAATCGACCACGGCCGGCGTGTGCAGGGGCAGTTCGGACAGCGTCATCTAGCGCGATCTCAGCTGGATGTAAATGGTTCTCGATTCTATCATTCCCGCGTCGCGTCATGGCCCATGACCAGTGGGCCGCTATGATCCATACAGGTATGGAGCAACCCCGGAATCCCATGAACGATGCTTTGCTGACCGAGCGCGATGGCGCCGTCCTGACCCTCTGGCTGAACCGGCCGGAACTGCACAACGCCTTCGATGCCAGCCTGATCGCCCACCTGACCGCCGCCCTGGAAGCCGCCGGCCGCGACCCGGCAGTGCGGGTGGTGGTGCTGGCCGGCCACGGCGCGTCCTTCTCCGCCGGCGCCGACCTGCAGTGGATGCGCGGCATGGCCACCGCCAGCGAGGCCGAGAACCGGAAGGATTCACTGGCCCTGGCGCGCCTGATGCGCACCCTGGACGAGCTGCCCAAGCCGACCCTGGCCCGCGTCCATGGCGCAGCCTTCGGTGGCGGCGTCGGCCTGGTCGCCTGCTGCGACATCGCCATCGCCACCAGCGTGGCCCGTTTCGGCCTGACCGAAAGCCGCCTGGGCCTGCTGCCGGCGGTGATCTCGCCCTACGTGATCGAGGCCATCGGGCCGCGCCAGGCCCGCCGCTGGTTCGCCACCGGCGAACAGTTCGATGCAGAAACCGCGCTGCGCATCGGCCTGGTCCACCAGCTGGTCGAGCCTGAGCGCCTGGACGACGCCGTGCATCGCCAGCTGGCCCTGCTGGACAAGGCCGGCCCGATCGCCTCGTCCTCGGCCAAGGAACTGGTCCGCCAGGTCCGCGACAGCCACGACCGTGACACCCTGGATCGCGACAATGCCGCCCTGATCGCGCGCCTGCGCGTGTCGGCCGAGGGTCAGGAAGGGCTGGGCGCATTCCTCGACAAGCGTGCACCGCACTGGGTCACGGAGGCCTGACATGCTCGACCACATCAGCCTGAGCAGCGCCGACCTGCCGCGCAGCAAGGCGTTTTTCCTGCAGGCACTGGCCCCGCTGGGCATCGGCCTGCTGATGGAAGTCACTGCCGAGCAGACCGGTGATCGGGATCACGCCGGCTTCGGCGCCGACGGCAAGCCCTTCTTCTGGATCACCACTGGCGGCAGCGCCAGCCAGGGCGTGCATGTGGCCTTTGCCTGCGGCAGCCGCGCCGAGGTCGATGCCTTCCACGCCGCCGCACTGGCAGCCGGCGGCCGCGACAACGGCGCCCCCGGCCTGCGCCCGTGGTACCACCCGAACTATTACGCCGCCTTCGTGATCTGCCCCGATGGCAACAACATCGAAGCGGTCTGCCACCGCCCGGCCTGATTCCCGCGCAGGAATCTGGCCGCTTTCGCGGCCGACCTGCGTATCCCTGTTGGCAGCCCGGTGGAGACCGGGCCGCCCCCGCTCTCCAGGACCCCCCGTGATCGCATCCGCTTCCGCACCTGCCGCCCGCCCCACCCCGCCCGCCATGGAGGTGCACCGATGAGCGATTTCGTCCGCATCGTCGAAGTAGGCCCGCGTGACGGTCTGCAGAACGAAAAGCAGGCGGTGGCCACCGCCGACAAGATCGCCCTGATCGACCGCCTGTCCGCCACCGGCCTGCGCACCATCGAAGCGACCAGCTTCGTCAGCCCGCGCTGGGTGCCACAGCTGTCCGATGCGGCCGAGGTCTACGCCGGCATCGACCGCCGCGCCGGCATCGCCTACCCGGTGCTGGTGCCCAACGAGCAGGGCTATGACCGGGCGCGTGCCGTCGGCGTGCAGGAAGTGGCGGTGTTCACCGCCGCCTCCGAGGCCTTCAACCGCACGAACACCAATGCCGGCATCGACGAATCGCTGGCCCGCTTCGCACCGATCCTGCGCCGCGCTGCCAAGGACGGGGTGCGCGTGCGCGGCTACGTCTCGACCGTGCTCGGGTGCCCCTACCAGGGGGAAGTGCCGCTGGCCGACGTGGTGCGCGTCGCGCGCGCCCTGCATGACATGGGCTGCTACGAAATCTCGCTGGGCGACACCATCGGCGTCGGCACCCCGCACAAGGCGCGGGCCATGCTGAAAGCGGTCGCCGACGAGATCCCGATGGACGCCCTGGCCGTGCACTTCCACGACACCTACGGCCAGGCCATCGCCAACATCGCCAGCTGCCTGGACGAAGGCGTGCGCGTGGTCGACAGCGCGGTGTCCGGCGCCGGCGGCTGCCCCTATGCCAAGGGCGCCAGCGGCAACGTGGCCAGCGAGGACGTGGTCTACCTGCTGCAGGGCCTGGGCCTGGAATGCGGCGTGGACCTGCCGGCCCTGGCCGAAACCGGGCGCTGGCTGGCCGGCCTGCTCGGTCGCGCCACCGCAAGCCGGGTCGGGCAGGCCCTGGCGGCGACATGAACGACAGCGGCCCGCGCGACGTCCCGGCCTACGGCGAAGCATCCGCCGTGACCGACGACGCGCTGGCCGCACTGCAGGCCGCGCTGGCGGGCGCCCCGCCCGCCGCGCAGGCAAGACTGCTGCGCCAGGCGATGGAAGCACTGATCGACGCCCGCCTGCGCATGGGCGAGGCACAGGAACGCTACGCCGCCCTGTTCGATGCGGTGCCCGACCCGGTCAGCATCCTCAGCGCCGACGGCGTGGTGCTGGACGTCAACCGCGCCGGCGTCCACGCCTACGACCGTCCACGCGAGGCGATCGTCGGCCAGCCGATCGAACTGCTCAATCCCGACCTGCCAAGCGACCACCTTCAGCCGGTCTGGGAAGCGCTGAACCGCGGTGACACTTATGTCATCGAAGTGACCAACATGCGCGGTGATGGCAGCCGCTTCCCGGTGGAGGTGCATTCGGCCGGCTTCCAGGACCATGGCCAGCCCTGCATCGTGGCCGTCGCGCGCGACCTGAGCGGCCGCTGGCGTGCCGAATCGCGCTACCGCCTGCTGATGGAATCGATCGACAAGGGCGTGATCCTGTTCGACCGCACCCTGCGGGTGATCTCGGCCAACCCGGCCGCGCACCGCATCCTCGGCATCGCCAGCAATGGCAATCCCTTCGACACCCTGCTCGACCCCGAGGCCTGGCTGATCGTCGACGAGCATGGCAACACCCTCACCCAGGCACAGTGGCCGGCCATCCGCTGCTTCCAGGCCGGGCGGGTCATCCGCAGCACGATCATCGGCCTGTACCACCGCCCGCGCGGGCGCATGCTGTGGCTGTCGACCACCAACGTGCCGGTATTCGGCACCGGCTGCGACCAGGCCGACCATGTCTATTCGATGTTCAGCGACATCACCGAGCTGAAGCGCAACAACCTGCTGTTCGCGCGGGCGCAATCGCTGGCCCACATCGGCGGCTGGGAATGGGACCGCAGCCTGCAGCGCCTGTACCTGACCGACGAAGCACGACGCATCGTCGGCCAGCCCGACGACCTGCAGGACATGACCGACCTGCTCGACTGCCTGCGCAGTGATGACCGCGCCTCACTGCAGCAGGCCCTGGCCGACACCATCGAACACCGCAGCAGCTTCGGCCTGGAAATGCAGGGCCAGCGCCGCGACGGCCACTCGTTCTGGATCCGGATGATCGGCGAGGTCTCCACCGGCGACGTCGATGCCGCGCGCATCACCGGCACCGTGCAGGACATCACCGAACGCAAGCAGGCCGAAGAGACCCTGCGCGTGCAGGCGCGCACCGACCCGCTGACCGGCATCATGAACCGCGACGCGGTGCTTACCGACCTCGGCGTGCGCATGGGCAGCCCGGGCCACGACCGGGTGGCGGTGCTGTACATCGACCTGGACCGCTTCAAGGTGGTCAACGACCTGCTCGGCCACAACGCCGGCGACGGGCTGCTGATCGAAGCGACCCGGCGCATCGCCACGGCCATCGGTACCGAAGGCCTGCTCGCCCGCTTCGGTGGCGACGAGTTCCTGGTGCTCTGCGACCTGCGCGACCAGCCAGACCAGGCCGAGCAGCTGGCCGAGCGCATCACCGCCGCGTTCTCCTCGCCCTTCCAGCTGGGCAGCGACGAATTCCAGGTCACCGCCAGCATCGGCATCGCCAAGGCCCCGGGCGACGGCGACCGCCCGCAGCAGCTGATCCAGAACGCCGACACCGCCATGTACGAGTGCAAGCGCCGCACCCGCAACGGCTGGCACGTGTTCTCCCAGGAACTGGCCGAGCGCCAGAACGACCGCCTGCAGATCGAGAGCCGGCTGCACAAGGCGCTGGACGGCGATGAGTTCCGCCTGGTCTACCAACCCCAGATCAACCTGCGCACCGGCGCCATCATCGGCTGCGAGGCGTTGATGCGCTGGCACAACGGCCAGCTGGGTCAGATGCGCCCGGACCTGTTCATCGGCCACGCCGAGCACACCGGCGACATCGTGCGGATCGGCCAGTGGGCGCTGCGCGAGGCCTGCCGGCAGGTGCGGCAATGGCAGGATGATGGCCTGGAGACGATGCGGGTGGCGGTCAACGTGTCCTGGCGGCAGTTCGTCGGCGAGGACCTGGCCCGCTGGGTACGCCAGGCGCTGGACGAGTTCGAGCTGCCCGGTACGGTGCTGGAACTGGAGTTCACCGAGCGGGTGCTGATCGAGGACGCGCCGGACACCCTGCGCACCTTTGCCCGCCTGCGCGAGATGGGCGTGATGCTGACCATCGACGATTTCGGCGAGGGCTACAGCGCGCTGAACTACCTGCGCCGGCTGCCGATCCACGGCCTGAAGCTGAGCCAGCTCTTCGTCGAGGGCATCCCGCACAACCGTTCGGACGTGGCGGTGTGCGAGGCGGTCTGCGCGATCGCCCGCAGCCTGGGCCTGGAGGTGGTGGCCGAGGGCGTGGAAACCGAAGCGCAGCGCCAGTGCCTGCTGGGCCTGGGGGTGACCATCGGCCAAGGATTCCGTTTGCCCCGGGCCTGCCCGCCGGCGAGTTCGAGCGGCGGCTGCGCGGGCGCGAGCCGCCCGGCATGGCCCGCGGCGTCGCCGAGTAGCGTCGAGCTTGCTCGACTGCTCTGCCCCCCCCCCAGTCGAGCAAGCTCGACTCTACCGCCCCTGCCCGATTGCAGCAGCGCATAACAGCGCGCGCCGTGGCTTCCGTTAGAATCGGCGGTTCTCGAACCTGCAGGACCGTTCAATGCAGCTGTCTTCCGTACGTGCCGTGATCACCGGCGGCGTTTCCGGCCTCGGCCTGGCCGTGGCCCAGCACCTGGTCGCCAACGGCGGCAAGGTGGCCCTGTTCGATCTCAACGACGACAAGGGCGCGGCCGCCGTGGCCGAGCTGGGCGCCGACTCGGTCCACTACTTCAACGTCAACGTCAGCGATGAGGCGGCCGTGGCCGCGGCCATCGACCAGGCCCACGACTTCCTCGGCGGCCTGAACGTGGCGATGAACTGCGCCGGCATCCTCGGCGCCGGCCGCGTGCTGGGCAAAGAGGGTCCGATGCCGCTGGCCGGCTTCCAGGGCACGGTGATGGTCAACTTGGTGGGCAGCTTCAACGTGGCCAAGGCCGCGGCCAACCGCATGCAGCACAACGAGGCCGGCGACGACGGCGAGCGCGGCGTGATCATCAATACCGCCAGCATCGCCGCCTACGAAGGCCAGATCGGCCAGGCCGCCTATGCCGCCAGCAAGGGCGGCGTGGTCTCGATGACCCTGCCGATGGCCCGCGAGCTCTCGCGTTTCGGCATCCGCGTCAATACCATCGCCCCTGGCGTGTTCTGGACGCCGATGGTGGACGGCATGCCCGAGGCCGTGCAGCAGTCGCTGGCCGCCTCCATCCCGTTCCCGCCGCGCCTGGGCAAACCGGATGACTTCGCCAGCCTGGTCGGCTTCATCCTCGGCAACACCTATCTCAACGGCGAGACCATCCGCCTGGACGGCGCTACCCGCCTCGCTCCGAAGTGATTCCCCCGGGCGCCGGGACGGCGCCCACCCCCAACGACCAACAACATCATGAAAGCCAACGACATCAAGAAGGGCAACGTCGTCGAGTACAACAACGGCGTTTACCAGATCCGCGACATCGAGCGCAGCTCGCCGCAGGGCCGCGGCGGCAACGTCCGCTTCCGCTTCATCATGTACAGCGTGCCGGGCGGCAACAAGCTCGATGCCAGCTTCGATGCCGACGACAACCTGGTCGAAGTCGAACTGCTGCGCCGCCAGTCCACCTACTCGTACAAGGACGGCGATGCGTTCGTGTTCCTCGATGACGAGGACTACACCCCCTACACCCTCGACGCCGACGTGATCGGTGACGACGCCGGCTACATCACCGACGGCCTGACCGGCATCTACGTGCAGGTCATCGACGAGCAGCCGGTGGCGATCCAGCTGCCCGCCTCGGTCGTGCTGGAAGTGATCGAGACCCCGCCGGAACTGAAGGGCGGCACCGCCACCAAGCGCCCGAAGCCGGCCAAGCTCAACACCGGCATCGAAATCATGGTGCCGGAGTACATCGCCAACGGTGAACGCGTGCTGGTGAACACCGCCACCGGCGAATTCGCCGGCCGTGCGGACTAAGCACCCCGCGCCGGGCATGGCCCGGCGCTACCGCCGTCTGTAGAGCCGAGCCCATGCTCGGCTCCACAGAACTGCGCTTATTTGGCGCCGAAGTTTCCGCAGCCATGGTACTGGTGCGCGCCGATGGTCAACATCGCCTTGGCCTCGAATGATTCGCCGCTCATGCCGTCCTGGCAGGTGGTGCGCTGGAAGCTCAGCTTGATGGGCGTGCCATCGGCGGCCTTGCCGGCCCAGCCATCGGCGCCCGCGGTGGGTGCGGCAACCTGGAAACGGCGCTCGCCATAGTCCACCTCGACCTGCAGGCCTGGCGCCTCGCCATCAACCACCGCCAGCCAGCCGGGTTCGTTGCCACTGGCACGGAACGCCGCAGTGCCTGCGCTGCCGTTGCCTTCGGTCTCGCTTGCGGCGGCACTGTTCGCCGCCGGCTCAGGCACAGGCGCTGGCAGGTCGGCGCTTGCCGCTGCGGCGGGCGCTGGTGCCGGCTGGCACGCGGTGAGGATGATGCCCAGGGAGGCAGCCAACAGGCTGAGAGCTGTACGCATCGCTCGACTCCTTGTCGATACTGCTGAGGACACCTGACCGTACCACCTTGGCAACGGCAGGGCCTGAAAGCCGCCTGACCGCAGCCCCGCGCGCGCGACGATCAGCGAACGGCCACGCCCGCTGCCTGCTCCCGCAGTCGATGCCCGAGGGCGGCCAGGTTGGCATCGATGTCATCCAGCTCCTGCCGTTGTCCGGCAGGCAGTTCTGCCCGCAGCTGCTGGCGCAGCGACTGCCAGGCGGGTACGGCCGCGGCACTGGCAGCGGACACGGCCCCGGCAACCACGGCCTGTTCCTCGGCCAGCGGCAATCCGTAACCGGCTTCGGCCAGCAGCCGGCCTGGCCGCAGCCACTGCCCGCTTTGTTCCAGCAGGCCACGCAGCTGGGTGGTTGCCGGGCCATCCGGCGCCGCCAGCAGGCGACGCTTCAAGGTATCGCGCGCGCGCAGCTCGGCACGGCGCTGCGCGGCCTGCTCCAGCAGCAGCAATCCGGCACTGGCGCGCACATCCCCCTGCTGCAGCCACGGCGCGCGCTGCCGCGCGGGCAGCTTCAGCCAGCCGCGCACGTCTGCGGCCGGCAAAGCGATCTGTGCCGCCGCGACCGCAAACAGCTGCTGATAATGATCGCGAGCCGATGCGAAGTAGTAGCCCTGCGCCTGCGCACGGGCAGGATCATCCAGCACCTGCACATCCAGCACCTCCAGCCGCGCCAGACGGCGGCGCAGGCCACGCGGGCTCAGCTGGGCCAGGCCGGCCTCACCCAGACGCGGCACGCCGGCCTGCAGCAGCTTGGCCGTTTCCACCGCACAGTTGTTGCTGACGAAGTAATAGCGCCCGTCATAGCTCCAGTGCACCTGCGCGGTCCGCTCGAGCAGGCTGGCGATCTCGCTGCGGTCGAGCTTCAACGGCAACGACTGCAGGCCGCGCAGCTCGACCTTGGTGTACTCGTCCACCACCTGCTGCAGCGACAGCACGAACAGGCGCGAGGGGTAGCCCCCCGTCAGCCCACGCCAGTTGGAAATCTGCACGTCACCGACGAATGCGCGGAAGGACAGGACGCGGTGGTACTGCAGATCCAGCCGGCAGTCGGGCCCCGGCAAGCGGCCCGGGCGGCAGATCACCAGCCGCAGCATGCTGTGGCCCCAGCGGCTCATCGGCTGCGCACTACCCTCGGCGAACAGGTAGTCCACGGCATAGACGCGCGACGGGTCCAGCTGCAGCAGCGACGCGGCGCCCTCCTCCGCGTCGGCCTGGAGCAGCGGCACGGTACGCTCGCACTGCGGCGTCGGCAGCGACGGCGGCGTCCCGAAATGCTGCTGGTACCACTGCGCCACGGCCGGCCGGCGACAGGCGAATTCGACATCGAGGACGAAGCGCTCGGCGTTCACCGCCAGGTACTCGGCGGGGTCCTGCAGTTCGTAGGGATCCGGGCTGCGGTCGCTGAAATGATTGGCGCCACGCCCGAGGTGCCACGGCCTGCGCTGCCAGCCGGCCAGGTCGCGCCAGCGCGCGCTGCGCGACCAGTTCGCGCCGCTGCGGTCGGCAACGTGGGTCAGCTCATGGATCAGCGCGCTGCGGCGCGCACGGCGCGCACCGGCCTGGCTGTCATCCAGCAGGTCCAGGCGCAGGGCGATGCGCCCGGCGAATGCGCGGCCGTGTACCTGTGCCGGCAGATCATCGCGCCAGGACACCTGCACCTGCGCGGGCAACGCGCGCAGCAGGCCCTCAGGCAGCAGCGCCTGCACGTCATCCAGCGTGTGCCGGGCGAGCTGCTGTTGCGGCTCGCTCAGTCCGGCCGGATCGAGCTGCAGGCGATCGGCGGCGTGCGCAGCATGCACGATCAGCAGTAGCGCCACGCCATGCGTGGCTGCCGCGATCGACCGCCTGCGACCGGCGCGTTTCTGAAGCGCCGAGCCATGCTCGGCTGCCGTTGCCGTTCGTCCGCGTTGCAGGTCCAGCCGAGCATGGCTCGGCTCTACAGGGAGCGACGCCGGGCCTGGCACGCGATGTGGATCAGCGCGCCAGCAGCGCGCGGGCCAGCTGCAGGTCGCTCTGCTGCTGGGCAGTGGCATCCTGCTCGCGCAGGTGCACCAGCGCCGCCTGCAGGCGTGCGCCGCGGATCTGGCCATCGCTGGCAACAAAGACCGCCGCATCATCGCGCGCGGCCAGCACGACCTTGTCATCACCCGAGCTGCTGCCCGAAGAACCGGACGAGGCACCGGTGGCCGAACCCGCCGAGGTGCCAGCAAAGCTGGAAGCGAAGCCGGCCAGCGGCAGGGACAGCAGGGCGAGCAGCAGAAGCGGACGGGTCATCGTGGTCAGGCCATCAGTGGGTTTGCGTGGAGCGTAATGGTTGCGTGAAGTCTTTGCCTACATTAGCCATCGAACAGCTTGCCTGGATTCAGCCGCGCTTCGGGATCGAAGGCGCGTTTGACCGCCTTCATCAGCGCAATTTCCGCCGGGCCTCGCGTGCTGTCCAGGTAGCCCTTCTTGACCAGGCCGATGCCGTGCTCGGCGGAAATACTGCCATCGAAGCGGGCCAGCACCTGCGCCAGCAGCTTGGTGACGTGCTCGCACTGCGTTACGAAATCGGCGTCGCTGGTGTCATCGGGCTTGAGGACGTTGATGTGCAGGTTGCCGTCACCGATGTGGCCGAACCAGACCACGTCGAAATGCGGATACGCCTCGCCGATCAGCGCCTGGGTCTCAGCCAGGAACGCCGGCATCGCCGAGATCCGCACCGAGACGTCATTCTTGTACGGCTTGTAGCGGGCCACCGCCTCGGTGATGCCCTCGCGCAGGCGCCACAGCTGGGCCGCCTGGGCGTCGCTGGCGCTGATCACGCCATCGCTGACCCAGCCATTGCCCATGCAGTCCTCGAAAGCCGCCATGGCCGCCGCTTCCTGCGCCTCGTCATTGGCGGCGAACTCGGTGACCACGTAATACGGGTGCACCTCGTCGAACGGCGCCTGCGCACCGTGCGCCAGCACGTGTTTGAGTGCGCGCTCGGTGAAGAACTCGAAGGCCTGCAGCTGCAGGCGTGCACGGAACGCGGCAAACACCTGCATCAGCACGTCGAAGCTCGGTACCGCCAGCAGCATCACATTGCTGGCCGGCGGCGGGTCGGTCAGCTTCACCGTGGCTTCGACGATCACGCCCAGCGTGCCCTCGGAGCCGATCATCAGCTGGCGGAAGTCGTAGCCGCTGGAGTTCTTGATCAGGCCCTTGTTGAGTTCCAGCAGCTCACCGCTGGCGGTGACCACCTTCAGCCCGGCGATCCATTCGCGGGTATTGCCATAGCGGATCACGCGGATGCCGCCGGCATTGGTGGCGATGTTGCCGCCGATCGAGCACGAGCCGCGCGCGGCGAAATCCACCGGATAGATCAGGCCGTGCTCCAGCGCGGCGTTGTGCAGTGCCTCCAGCGGCATGCCCGCCTGCACCACCAGGGTGCGGTCGACGGCGTCGTAGGACAGCGCCTTGTTCATCCGTTCGAGGCTGAGCACCAGCTCGCCATTGGCCGCCACCGCGCCCCCGGACAGACCGGTGCGGCCGCCCGAGGGCACGACCGCGATGCCCTCGGCCGCGCTCCAGCGCATCACCGCCTGCACGTCCTCCACCGTTGCCGGCAGAGCAATCGCCAATGGCGCCG
Source organism: Stenotrophomonas cyclobalanopsidis (assembly GCF_008710035.1). Classification (GTDB taxonomy): domain Bacteria; phylum Pseudomonadota; class Gammaproteobacteria; order Xanthomonadales; family Xanthomonadaceae; genus Stenotrophomonas; species Stenotrophomonas cyclobalanopsidis. The sequence goes on from NZ_VYKI01000034.1 coordinate 20,205, forward strand.
GCGTCCAGCGCCGGGTCCAGTCGCGACCGTAATGCTCCAGGTCGGCAGGGTCGGTCTTCAGCTTCAGGCCGGGACAGGCCTGCTGCAGCGAGGCGATGCGGGAATCGGTCATGACAGTCCAGCGCGGTGCGTGAAGAACGGGCAAGCGTGCCAGCGGCGCGGGCCAGCGTCCAGCCCCGGCAATCGCCAGTAGATGGCTACGGATGCAACTATTTCCGCACTGCACCATGGCCCCGGCGATCTGGCATAGTGGTCAGCCCCTGTCCCACTGGCCGTGCCGCACCATGTCGCCGAAGAAGACCTCGTTCCCCAAGCAGGATATCCGCGTGCTGTTGCTGGAGGGGGTCAGCCAGACCGCCGTGGAGGTGTTCACCTCCGCCGGCTACAGCCAGATCGAAGCGCACAGCAAGGCGCTGCCGGAAGACGAACTGAAGGCGCGCATCGCCGAGGCGCACATCGTCGGCATCCGCTCGCGCACCCAGCTCAGCGCCGACGTGCTGGCCGAGGCCAAGCGCCTGATCGCGGTGGGCTGCTTCTGCATCGGCACCAACCAGGTCGACCTGGACGCGGCTGAGCTGGCCGGCATCCCGGTGTTCAACGCCCCCTATTCCAATACCCGCAGCGTGGCCGAGCTGGTCATCGCCGAAGCGATCATGCTGACCCGCGGCATTCCGCAGAAGAATGCAGAGTGCCATCGTGGCGGCTGGTCGAAGTCGGCCAGCGGCAGCCATGAAGTGCGCGGCAAGACCCTGGGCATCATCGGCTACGGCCATATCGGCACCCAGGTGGGCGTGCTGGCCGAGTCGTTGGGCATGCAGGTGATCTTCCACGACGTGGAAACCAAGCTGTCGCTGGGCAATGCCCGTGCTGCGGCCAGCCTGGACGACCTGCTGTCGCGCGCCGACATCGTCACCCTGCATGTGCCGGAAACTCCGTCCACGCAGTGGATGATCGGTGCCACCGAGCTGGCGAAGATGCGCCCCGGCGCGCACGTGATCAACGCCGCGCGCGGCACCGTGGTCGATATCGACGCGCTGGACGCCGCCCTGGCCAGTGGCCATATCGGCGGCGCCGCGCTGGACGTGTTCCCGGTCGAGCCGAAGGGCAACGGCGATGTCTTCGAATCGCCGCTGACCCGCCACGACAACGTGATCCTGACCCCGCACGTGGGCGGCAGCACGCTGGAAGCACAGGACAACATCGGCATCGAGGTCGCGGCCAAGCTGGTGCGCTACAGCGACAACGGCAGCACCCTGTCAGCGGTCAACTTCCCGGAAGTGACCCTGCCCGAGCACGCCGACAGCCTGCGCCTGCTGCACATCCACCAGAACGTGCCGGGCGTGCTGTCCAAGGTCAACGAGATCTTCTCGCGGCACAACGTCAACATCGACGGCCAGTTCCTGCGCACCGACCCGAAGGTGGGCTACGTGGTGATCGACATCACCGCCAGCGAGGAACAGGCCGGCGCCGTGCGTGACGAACTGGCCGCGATCCCGGGCACCCTGCGCACCCGCATTCTGTATTGACGCGCTTCCGCCCTGCGCATGTAGAGCCGAGCCCATGCTCGGCTGTGGTTCCGGCCAACATTGAGCCGAGCATCGGCTCGGTTCTACAGATTGCTAGCGCGCCAACCAGCGGTTGGCCATGCGCTGCATCGACTCGTCCGATGCTGGGTCTGCGGCGACCTCGGCGACCGGCCGCCAGGCCAGGTCCAGCGATTCCTCGCTCAGCACGAAGGCCTCGCCCCCCACGGCGCGGATCACGAAACGCACGTCGTAGTGCCAGTGGCCAGGTACATCCTTGCGCTCGGGAATCCAGTGCTTGTCCAGATCGAAGATGGCCGGGTCGTCCAGCACCAGGCCGGTCAGCCCGGATTCCTCTTCCCCTTCCTTCAGCGCCACCCGGGCCAGGTCGCGGTCGCCATCTGCGTGGCCGCCGAGCTGCAGCCAGCGCTGCAGCTTTCGATGGTGGGTCAGCAGCAGGCGCTGGCCATCGGCACTGACCAGCCAGCAGCTGGCGGTGAAGTGCCCGGCCAGGCGCTTGGGCTGGAAAGGATCTTCCAGATCGTCAATCAATATGCCGAATTCGGCAGCGAGGGCGTCGTGGGGCGGCTCCCGCAGGGCATAGTCCTGCAGCAGACGACGCAGGCTATCGTCAAGCGCGGCAAGGGATTCGGCGGGTTGGTTCATGAATGCGGGCAGGTCGGAAAAATACTGCCCATTATCGCCGCTCATTGTTGCGATTGCGCTTGTGCGGTGCCTTCAGCATTGGCTAAGGTACAGCGGGCCGTTCGCACGGCCTTCACCACTCCAGGTTGCCGGCAACGTATCGGCGGCCCCAATCCGATCATCAGGAAAGTTCTGCATGCTGAAAGCACTGTTGAGGGTCAAGCCGGTACAACCGGCCGGGCACGTCGATGCTGGCGAACCCATCGAAGGCAGCCTGGACGGCGAAGCCACGTTGAAACGGACCCTCACGGCGAAACACCTCATCATGCTCGGCATTGGTGCGGTGATCGGCGCAGGCATCTTCGTGCTGACCGGCCAGGCCGCAGCCAACCATGCCGGTCCAGCGGTGATGCTCTCGTTTGTCATCGCCGGCTTCGCCTGCGCGCTGGCGGGCCTGTGCTACGCCGAGTTCGCGGCGATGATGCCGGTCTCCGGCAGCGCCTACTCCTACTCCTACGCCACCCTCGGCGAAGGCATGGCCTGGTTCATCGGCTGGTGCCTGGTGCTGGAGTATCTGTTCGCCTCGGCCTCGGTCGCGGTGGGCTGGTCGGCCTACCTCATCAGCTTCGTCACCAGCACGCTGAACATGCCCTTCCCGGATGCGCTCAGCGCGGCGCCGATCGCCTGGACCGGCAGCGAGTTCGTCGCCTCCGGCAAGCTGTTCAACCTGCCGGCGGTGCTGATCATCGCGGCGGTGTCGGGCCTGCTGTATGTCGGCGTGACCCAGTCGGCCTTCGTCAACGCGATCATCGTGGCCATCAAGGTCACCGTCATCTGCCTGTTCATCGGCATCGGCGCGGCGCACATCGATCCGGGCAACTGGCACCCCTTCATCCCTGAAAATACCGGCCCGGGCGAGTTCGGCTGGAGCGGCATCTTCCGCGCCGCGACCATCGTGTTCTTCGCCTACATCGGCTTCGACGCGGTCTCCACCGCCGCCGGCGAGACCAAGGACCCGCAGCGCAACATGCCGATCGGCCTGCTCGGCTCGCTGGCTGTGTGCACCATCGTCTACATCATCGTCTGCGCGGTGCTGACCGGCATGATGCCGTACCACCTGCTGGGCACCGACAAGCCGGTGGCCACCGCGCTGGAAGGCTACCCGCAGCTGGCCTGGCTGAAGACCGCGGTCGAGATCGGCGCCATCGCCGGCCTGTCCTCGGTGATCCTGGTGATGATGATGGGCCAGACCCGCATCGCCTACACGATCTCGCGCGACGGCCTGCTGCCGAAGTTCTTCGGCAAGGTCCACGCCCGCTTCCGCACCCCGTACTGGGCCACGATCGTGGTCGGCGTGATCGCCGCAGCGCTGGCCGGCCTGGTGCCGCTGAACGTGCTGGGTGAGCTGGTCTCGATGGGCACCCTGCTGGCCTTCGCCACCGTCTGCATCGGCGTGCTGGTCCTGCGCTACAGCAAGCCGGACCTGCACCGCCCGTTCCGCGTGCCGGCCGTCTGGATCATCTGCCCGCTGGGCGCGGCCACCTGCCTGTTCCTGTTCTGGCAGGCGTTCGTCGTGCATTGGCATCTGTTCGTGGGCTGGACCGTGCTGGGCCTGCTGATCTACCTCGGCTACGGCATCCGCAACAGCAAGCTGGCCAAGTCCTCCTGATGTGCCTACGGGCCGGCCCCTGCGCCGGCCCGTCCGTTTCTCCCCGCGCGCCGGCAGCGGCGCGCTTCGAAAAGATCGACACACATGTTCAAGCAACTGTGGGCCACCAAGCACCCGCATGCCGCCCATGAAGACGCCAACGGCCTGAGCCTGCGCCGCCACCTCGGTCCGTGGGGCCTGACCGCCCTCGGCATCGGCGCGGTGATCGGCGGCGGCATCTTCGTCATCACCGGCCAGGCCGCGGCCGACCACGCCGGCCCGGCCATCATGCTGTCCTTCGTGCTGGCGGCCATCTGCTGCGCCTTCTGCGCGCTGGCCTACGCCGAGTTCGCCTCGATGGTGCCGGTGTCCGGCAGCGCCTACACCTATACCTACGCGACCTTTGGCGAGCTCTCGGCCTGGTTCATCGGCTGGATGCTGGTGCTGGAATACGGCGTGTCAGCCTCGGCGGTGGCGGTCAGCTGGACCGGCTACTTCCTCAGCCTGCTCAGTCAGTTCGACATCCATCTACCCGCATCACTGGTCAGTGCGCCATTGGACGCGCAGCTGCGCCCGACCGGCGCCATCGCCAACCTGCCCGCGGCCGGCCTGGTGCTGCTGCTGACCTGGCTGTGCTACGTCGGCATCAGCAAGTCCTCTGCGATGAACATGGCCATGGTCGTGCTGAAGACCGGCCTGATCATCCTGGTCATCGTGGTCGGCTGGAAGTATGTGGACAGCAGCAACTGGACCCCGTTCATCCCAGCCAACGAAGGCCCCGGCAAGTACGGCATGGAAGGCGTGCTGCGCGGCGCGGCGATGGTGTTCTTCGCCTACATCGGCTTCGAGGCGGTGTCGGTGGCGGCGCAGGAATCGAAGAACCCGCAGCGCGACATGCCCTTCGGCATGATGCTGTCGCTGGTGATCTGCACGGTGCTGTACATCGCCATGGCAGCGGTGATGACCGGCCTGGTGCCCTACCCGCTGCTGGGCACCGACGAGCCGGTGGTGACCGCCGTGGCCGCGCACCCGCAGCTGGGCTGGCTGCGCTGGGTGGTCGAAGTCGGCGCCCTGATCGGCCTGTCCTCGGTGGTGCTGGTGATGATCATCGGCCAGCCGCGCATCTTCATGATCATGGGCCGCGACGGCCTGCTGCCGCCGGTGTTCACCAGGATCCATCCAAAGTACCGCACCCCTCACATCAATACGGTCATCACCGGTATCGGCATCGCCCTGCTGGCCGCGCTGTTCCCGCTGGACATTCTGGGCGAGCTGACCTCGATGGGTACGCTGATCGCGTTCGCGGCGGTGTGCGCGGGCGTGCTGATCCTGCGTCGCACGCAGCCGGACCTGCCGCGTCCGTTCCGCATGCCGATGGCGTGGCTGATCTGCACGCTGGGCGTGCTGAGCTGCCTGGCGCTGCTGTCGGCGATGACGCTGCACAACTGGATGCTGATGGGTGTGTGGACGTTCGTCGGCTTCGTGATCTATTTCTGCTATGGCTTCAAGCACAGCCGTCTGCGGGGTCAGTAAGGGGTTTTCGTTTTGCAGGGCCTGCGGCCCTGCACCCGCTGGAGCCGGAGCAACGGCAAAAGCTGGGTTGAGGGGTTGGCGGGGAGGGGTGAGATTGCGGGGGACGCTGCAAGTACGTCCCTGTAAGCTCGGTCGCCGCATCCATGCGGCTCACGCCCCCGCAACCTCACCCCTCCCCGCCTTCGACACTCTTCCGGCACGTCCGGTCAATCCACGCCATGCGTGGATGAATGCGTCCGGGGAATGAATTTTCTCCGGTCGATGCGTTCCCTGTAGAGCGGAGCCATGCTCCGCTCCGAGCAAGCGCAGCGCCGCGACCCGCTTCTACCCTCCACTCTTCACTCCGTGGCTGCCGCGCACGGAACCTGTCCGTGGCCGGGCGGGTGGGTTGCGCGGCGCTTGCGAGCGCCATGGATACCGCCCAGTAGATCCACGCCATGCGTGGATGAAATCGTCCGGGGAATGAATTCTCTCCGGTCAGTGAACCCTCTGTAGAGCGGAGCCATGCTCCGCTCCGAGCAAGCGCAGCGCCGCGACCCGCTTCTGCCTTTCCTTCTTCACTCCGTGGCTGCCGCGCACGGAACCTGTCCGTGGCCGGGCGGGTGGGTTGCGCGGGGGTGCGAGCGCCATGGATGGCGCTCACCAGCCCCCAGGGGTGAGGGAGCTTTGTTTGCGAAGCACTGCTTCGCAAGCGCCCGAACGCCCAGCCGCCAGCAGCTGGGCCGGACCCCGGAACCCGCTCTCTGCGACCAACCAACCCGCCACGAGGGGCTCAGCCGTTGGCCGAATCCAGTAAAATCGACCGCATGAACGCCCCCACCTTCCCCTACGACACCGCGCGCCTGAGCGAACTGGCCCAGCTGCTGATCGACAACGTCCGCGAACTGGCCCACGCCGGCTGGACCCCGGCCACCAGCAGCAACTTCTCCCACCGCCTGGACGACCGCCACGCCGCGATCACCGTCTCGGGCAAGGACAAGGGCCGCCTGATCGAGGACGACATCATGGTGGTGGACTTCGACGGCCTGGCCGTCGGCCGCCCCCTGCGCCCGTCCGCCGAAACCCTGCTGCACACCCAGCTGTACCGCCGCTTCCCGGAGATCGGCTGCGTGCTGCACACCCACTCGCCGGTACAGACCATCGCCTCGCGCCTGTACGCGCCGCAGGGCCACATCCGCATCGAAGGCTACGAGCTGCTGAAGGCCTTCGCCGGCAACAGCACCCACGAAATGGCCATCGACGTGCCGGTGTTCGCCAACACCCAGGACATGAACGTGCTCTCGGCGCAGGTCGATGCCCTGCTCGACACCCAGCCCCTGTGGGGCTACCTGATCGACGGCCACGGCCTGTACGCCTGGGGCCGCGACATGGCCGAAGCGCGCCGCCACATGGAAGCCTTCGAGTTCCTGTTCCACTGCGAACTGGAACTGCGCAAGCTGCGCGGCTGAGCCTGCGCCGGGGTGCAGATTCCAAACCGGAATCTGGCGCCCTTCACCACCCTGTTACCCTGTCTTCCCCCCGAGACGTTCAAGCTGCCGCCATGAGCCGACTGCGCATCTACGACGACACCCGCCCTGAATCGCCGCTGCTGGATACCCAGGACGGCGCGATCATCGCCGCCGAACTGAAGAAGATCGACGTCACTTTCGAACGCTGGCAGGCCACCGCGCCGGTCGCGCCGGGCGCCAGCCAGGATGAAGTGTTTGCCGCCTACCGTGCGGACATCGACCGCCTCGTTGCCGAACACGGCTTCAAGAGCGTGGACGTGGCCTCGATCGCCCCGGACAACCCGAACCGTGCCGAGCTGCGCAGGAAGTTCCTCGACGAGCACTTCCACAAGGAAGACGAGGTGCGCTTCTTCGTCGCTGGCTCCGGGCTGTTCACCCTTCACGTGGATGACAAGGTCTATGAGATCGAGTGCGTGAAGGACGACCTGATCGCCGTGCCCGATGGCACCACGCACTGGTTCGACATGGGCGATGAGCCGAGCTTCGTGGCCATCCGCTTCTTCACCGAGCCGGACGGCTGGGTCGGTCACTTCACCGGCACCGACATCGCGCAGAAATTCCCCCGTTACGTTCCCACCCAGGCGTCCTGATCCATGCAGCCCCGCGTCATCCTGACCGACATCGAAGGCACCACCAGCAGCATCTCGTTCGTCAAGAACGTGCTGTTCCCCTATGCCCGCCAGGCCCTGCCGGCGTTTGTCGCCGAGCACGGCCAGCAGCCCGACGTCCGCCGCTGGCTGGATGCGGTGGCCAGCGAGATCGGCGGTGCCCGCCAGGACAGCCTGGTGGCCGAGACGCTGCAGGGCTGGATCGACCAGGACCGCAAGCACACCGCGCTGAAGGCCCTGCAGGGCCTGATCTGGGATGCCGGCTACCGCCGTGGCGACTACACCGCGCACTTCTACCCGGAAGTGGCGTCGGTGCTGAGGGGCTGGCATGCCTCGGGCCTGCCGCTGTACGTGTATTCCTCCGGTTCGGTGCCGGCGCAGAAGCTGTTCTTCGGCTTCAGCGATGCCGGTGACCTCAGCCCTCTGGTGTCGGGCTGGTTCGATACCGAGATCGGCGGCAAGCGCGAGGCGGACAGCTATCGCCGCATCGTGCAGGCGATCGGCGTGCCGGCCGGCGAGATCCTGTTCCTGTCGGACGTGGTGGAAGAACTGGATGCCGCCCGCGAGGCCGGGCTGCAGACCCGCCTGATCGACCGCCTGGACGACTACCCGATGCCGCGCACCGGCCAGGCCGCCAACGGCCACGACCGCGTCGAGAATTTCCAGCAGATCCAGCTGTAAGCGCGGCCCGCTGCGCTCGCCGGGCATGACTCGGCGCTACCGGGCCCCGGCTCCGGTAGAGGCCAACCCTGGTTGGCGTTCGCTGCATCCGCCAAGAGCGTGCCAACCAAGGTTGGCACCTACCAAGCAGCAGGCATACCGGGCACAGGCTTTGGTAGTTGCCAACCTTGGTTGGCAGTTCTGGGTGTGCCAACCAAGGTTGGCAACTACCAGAGCGGTACCGCCCTCAACGGTCGTTGAGGGTCTTTACCTTCAGCGCTTCGCGCAGCGTCGCCAGGTCCACCGGGCCACGTACGGCGATGTCGCGCGTCTCACCGGGCAGCAGGTCCAGCAGGTTGTCGGCCACCTGCACGTCCAACGCCCCGAAGTCGATCCATGCCGAACGCACGTAGGCAGAATTCTGCAGCCGCAGCCGGTAGTGGTCGCCGTCGATGGCCAGCACCGCCTTCAAAGCCTGCCGCGGCAGTACCTGGTCCTTGGCTTCCACGAAGCCGACCACCTGGCGTGCGCTCACCTTGCCATCCTGCAGCAGCTCGAACACCGCTACCGTGCGCTTCGGGTCCGCGCCCGCCAGCAGTTCGGCATCGGCGAAGTCGCCGACCGCGGTCACACCGGCAGCGGCCAACGTCACCGGCACCTCGCGACGGCGCAGCACCTTGCCCTCAACATCCATCACCCGCAGCCGCCAGCGTGCATCCTCGGCTTCACCGTCGTTGATCAGGCGAACTTGGGTGCGACCCTCATCACGCAGCGCCGCCAGGGTCACCGGCGCGAAGAAGCGGCGCGCGGCGAAGTGCAGCGCCTTCCAGCGCCCGAAGTAATCGACGCTGGACCACGAGGCGCCCGGCCATACATCGTTGAGCTGCCAGTACAGCGAGCCCATCGTGTACGGCCGCGACGCGCGATGATGCAGCGCCGCCAGTGCGATGCCATCAGCCTGCATCACCTGGCTGAGGTAGACGAAATCCTCGAAATCCTTCGGTGTGCCGTAGCCCAGTGCGATGTAATGCAGCAGGCGGCTGTTGCCCTCGCCCGCCATGAACTTCTGGTGCGCGCGGATCACCGGACTGTCGATGCCCTGCTCGTCGCGGCTGGCGATCTGGTCGACGGTCGCCACCGACGGCCAGGCCTGCAGGCCATATTCGGACATGAAGCGCGGGGTCTCGCGCAGGTAGGCCTGCACCGGCAGCGCCGGATTGCCCCAGACCTGCCAGTAGTGCTTGTCGCCGCGGGCTGAATCGTTGGCCTTTTCGTCCAGGTCGTTGCTGGGCGAACTGGACCAGTACGGTACGCCCAGCCCCTCCTCGCCCACCACCTGGCGCAGGTCCTTGCCGAACAGATCGAGATAACCCTGCCAGACGCGGACGGCGAACGCCGGATCGGCGGCCTTCAGGTCGCGGCCGTGGCCCCAATCCTTCCAGGCGGTCTCTTCTTCGTTGTTGCCACACCACAACACGATGCTGGGGTGATGGCGCAGCCGACGGACGTTGTCGCGCGCCTCGGCCACCACGCTGGCGCGGAACGCAGGGTCGTAGCCGGGCTGCATGCCGCCACCGAACATGAAATCCTGCCAGACCAGCAGGCCCAGCTCGTCGGCGATGTCGAAGAAGGCATCGTCCTCGTAATAGCCGCCGCCCCAGTTGCGCAGCATGTTCATGTTGGCGTCGCGCGCGGCGGTCAGCACCTGGCGCAGGCGGGCGGGATCGACACGTGCGGGGAAGGCATCGAACGGAATCACGTTCGCGCCCTTGGCGAACACCTCCACGCCGTTGATGACGAAGGCGAAGCCCTGCCCGCCCTTGTCATCCTCCTCGCGCCGCAGCTCGACGGTGCGCAGGCCGATGCGCTGCTCGCGCACCAGCTCGGCGCTACGGCCGCCATCTACGCGCGCCTGCACGGTGTAGCGGTCCTGCGCGCCGTGGCCGACCGGCCACCAGCGCCGCGGATCAGCCAGTTCAACGGGAATTTCGACAGTGTTCGCGCCCGGCTTCAGCAGCACCGTACGCTGCACGTGGGCCACGCTGCGGCCCTCGGGGTCGCGCACGTCCACACCCACCACGGCCGAACCGGCGGCATTGCCCTGCTCTACCTGGAGCATCACCGCCAGCTTCGCCTGGCGGCTGTCCAGTGCATCGGTGCGTACGGCCAGGTCAGTCAGCCGGTGCGTATCCCAGGCCTGCAGATCAACACCGCGCCAGATGCCAGCAGTGACATAGCGCGGGCCCCAGTCCCAGCCGAAGTGATAGGCCGGCTTGCGCGCGAAGTTGCCGACCATCGCATCCTTCGGCTCATCACCATAGGGCGAGGGATAGTTGCCGGCGATCCTGTGCGGCATCGCCTGTACGCCGGGCAGCAGTGTACGGATGGGCGAGCGGAACACGAGCAGCAGTTCATTGCCCGTGGCCTGCAGGCGCCCTTCCACGCGCGCGTGCCAGGTGCGGTGTGCATTGTCCGCGCGCAGCAGCGGCTTGCCGTTGAGGATGACCTCGGCGTAGGTGTCCAGCCCGTCGAAACGCAGTTCGGCATTGGGCTTGGCCAGGGTCGCCGCATCCACGTCGAAGCGCGCGCGGTACTCCCAGTCGGCAAGGCCGATCCATTGCATATCGGCTTCGGCGGCGCCCACGTAGGGATCGCGGATCAGGTCGTGGGCCAGCAGGTCGGTGTGCACGCTGCCGGGCACCGTGGCCGTGCGCCACTGCTGCAGGCCCGGATGGCTGTTGCCCTGGGCATCGCCGGGCAACAGGCGGAATTCCCATTGCGCCTGCAGTGGTGCGGCGGCGGCGGGGAACGCAACCGCCGCGATCAGCAGCAGGAGCAGACGGACAACGAGGGAAAGACGATGCACGTGATGCTCCTGGTGGTATCCGGTAGCGCCGGGCCATGCCCGGCGGACCTTCCTCAACGAACGACGTTCAACACTTCGTAGCACGCGCCCATGGTGTGGTAATCCACCTTGCCGGCCGGGCTCTTCTCGTCGCTGTACTTGCGGTTGTCGGCATCCAGGATGCGGAACCAGGCGCCGAACTGGTGGTCGACGAAGTGCTCCCACGAGTACGCCCAGATGCGCTCGTACCACTGCCAGTAGCGGTCGTCGCCGGTGCGCTTGGCCATCAGCGCGGCGGTGGCCAGCGTTTCGGCCTGCACCCAGAAGTACTTGTCGTCGTCGCAGACGAAGCTGTCGCCACCGATCGGCGCGCCGTCCATGCCCGGCTGGCGGCGCGATTCCGGCGCGAAGCCGTAATACAGGCCACCGCGTGCCTCGTCCCAGCTGCGCTCCACGGCCACATCGAACAGATGCTGCGCGGTCGGCACCAGCCAGTCCGCCTGCACGTGGCGGTCCAGGATCAGCAGCAGCTTGGCCCACTCGGTCTGGTGGCCCGGCTGGAAGCCCCATGGGCGGAACAGGTGCTTGGGATTGTCCAGGTTGTAATCCCAGTCGATCTCCCAGTTCACGTCGTAGTGTTCCCAGACCAGGCCACCGGCCTTGGCGGCCTGGCGGCGGGTCATGTTGTCGGCCAGCTGCAGCGCGCGCTCCACATAGCGCTGCTCGCCACTGGCCTCGAATGCGGCCAGCATCGCCTCGCACATGTGCATGTTGGCGTTCTGGCCGCGGTAGCCGGTGAAGTTCCACTGGCCATCGGCTTCGTCCTTGTACAGGCCGTGCTGCGCCTCCCAGAAACGCGCTTCCAGCAGCTGCCAGGTCTCGTCCATCCACGCGCGGGCCTGCTCGACGCCCGCCTTCAGCGCGCAGCTGTAGGCCAGCAGCACGAAGGCCACGCCGTAGCAGTGGTTCATGTCGTCCTCGACCTTGCCATCGCGCAGGGTCCAGGCGTAACCGCCGGTGGCCGGGTTGCGGTGCACCTCACGCAGGTAGCGCACGCCGTGCTCGACCGCCTCGCGGTATTCGGCATTGCCGAATTCGCGGTAGGCCATCGCATAGTTGAAGACGAAGCGCGTGCTGCTCACCAGATGGCGGTGGCCGGCATCGTAGATGCTGCCGTCATCACGGAAGTAGTGGAAGAAGCCGCCGTTGGGATCGATGCAGCGCGGGTGGTAGAACGCCATCGTTTCTGCGATGTGCGCGCGCAGGAAGGCGGGCGAACGGAAATCGGGCGAGGAGCTCATGCGGAAAGGTCCTGTGACTGCAGCAGCTGCTGCACTTCAGCGAGCGAGGGCATCGCGGCGAACGCGCCCTTGCGGGTTACGGCCAGCGCGCCCACCGCGGCGCCGAAGCGCAGCGTGGCGGCGATGGACTGCGGGTCCTGGCAGAACGCGGCGAAACCGGCACCTGCGCCACCGCGCTCCAGCAGGCCGACCAGCACGCCACCGACGAAGGCATCGCCGGCCGCCGTGGTATCGACCGTGGCGACGTTGAAGCTGGTGACCTGGCCCTGCTGCTCACGGGTGTACCAGTGCAGCGTGGCGGCACCGTCAGTGATGATGACCCAGCGCGCCTGCGCGGCCAGCAGCCGCTGCAGGACCACATGCTCACCCTCGGCGCCGTGCGGCGCGGCCAGGTAATCCAGTTCCTCGCGCGACAGCTTGACCAGGTCGGCGCGCTCCAGCGCCTGCCACAGCCACGGCGTCGGATCGGCGTCGGCCGGCCACAGCGCCGGGCGCAGGTTGAGGTCCAGGCTGACCACCGCACCAGCGGCGCGGGCGCGGTCCATGCCGGCGAAGGTCGCCTCGGCGATGGCCGGCTCGGTCAGGCTGTTGGAGCAGACGTGGAAGCACTGCGCGTTGTCCAGGCAGGCCGCCTGGAAATCGCTGTCACGGAACAGCAGGTCGGCTGCCGGCGGGCGGTAGAAGCTGAAGCTGCGCTCGCCCGCGGCATCCAGCGCGACGAAGGCCAGCGCGGTCTTGGCCGCGTCGGTACGCACGATGTAGTCGGTGCCGACGCCGTGCTCGACCAGGCTCTCGGCCAGGAAGTCACCGAACATGTCGCGGCCGAGCATGCCGACGAACTGGGTCTTCGCACCCAGCCGCGCGGCGGCCACAGCAACGTTGGCCGGCGCACCGCCGGCGTACTGCAGGAACGCGCGCGGGGTCTCGGCCGAGGCCGGCGGCTGCGCTAGTAGATCGATCAAAATTTCGCCGAAGCAGACGATGGCACCCATTTCCGACTCAGCCTCCCTGCGTTGCGGAAGCCGGCGTACGTGCGCCGACCAGACCGTAGAAGATGATGTAGCCGTAGCACAGCAGCGGCAGGATGAAGCTGGCCTGCACACCGATGTGGTCCGCCAGAACGCCCTGCAGGTACGGCACCACGGCGCCGCCGACGATGGCCATGATCAGCAGGCTCGAACCCTTGTTGGTCAGCGGGCCCAGGCGCTCGATGCTGAGCGCGAAGATGGTCGGGAACATGATCGAGTTGAACAGGCCGATCGCCACCACCGAGTACAGCGCGACGCTGCCGGAGGTCATCATCGTCGTTGCCAGCAGGCCCACGTTGACCAGCGCGAAGATCGCCAGCAGGCGGCTGGGCGAGAAGCGCGCCAGCAGGGCCGAGCCGGCAAAGCGGCCGATCATCGCCATCGTCCAGTAGGCCGACACGTAGTGGGTCGCCTGCTGTTCGCTGAAACCGCCGATGCTCGGCATCGACAGGTAGTTGACCAGGAAGCTGCCGATCGAGACTTCCGCACCGACGTAGAAGAAGATGCCCAGCACGCCCAGCAGCAGGTGGCGCGTGCGCAGTGCATCGAAGTAACTGTGGTGATGGCCCTGGTCGGCCTGTTCGGTCGCATCGCTCAGCGCCGGCAGGCGGAACAGGAACACGAACAGCGCCAGCAGCACCAGCGCCACCGCCAGGCCCACGTAGGGGCCCTGCACGGCCTGCGCCTCGGCGGCGCGGTAAGCCAGCTGCTCGGCGGCCGGCAGCGCGTTCAGCTCATCGGCGCTCTTGACCGTGTTGGACAGGATCAGCATGCCACCGAAGATCGGCGCGATGGCCGTACCCAGCGAGTTCAGCGCCTGGGCGAGGGTCAGGCGGCTGGAACTGGTCTGTTCCGGGCCCAGCAGCGCCACGTAAGGGTTGGCGGCGACCTGAAGCACGGTGATGCCGGTGGCCAGCACGAACAGCGCGCCGAGGAAGGCGCCATACACGCGCAGCTCGGCCGCAGGCCAGAAGCCCAGCGCGCCGATGCCGGCAATCACCAGGCCGGCCACGATGCCCTTCTTGTAACCCAGCGCCGCCACCAGGCGGCCTGCCGGCAACGACATCAGGAAGTAGGTGCCGAAGAAGGTGAACTGCACCAGCATCGCCTTGGCGTAGTTCAGTTCGAACACCGCCTTCAGGTGCGGGATCAGGATGTCATTGAGGCAGGTCAGGAAGCCCCACATGAAGAAGATGGTGGTCACCACGGCCAGTGCCTTGCCGTTGGTGACGGCCGGTGCGTTGCCGGGGGAACCCGATGGGCGGGGCGTTGCGGAGATCGGCATGCGGTTCGCGCCTCGATGCGCGGAAGGTCGTTGTTGCGTGGAAGGAGTGTGCGTTGAAAAGGGTCAGTTCGGGCGGGCGGCGCTGCTTTCGCGGATGCGCAGCTGCACCGGGGCGACGGTGCGCCGTGGCGGTGCATCCGGATCGTCCAGGCGCTGCAGCAGCAGTGCGGCCGCCTGCCGGCCGCGCTCGCGCGGGTCGGCGGTGAGGGTGGTCAGCGGCGGCACCGCCACGGAGGCTTCGGAAATGTCATCGAACCCGGTGACCGCGAAATCGCCACCGGGGCGGATGCCGCGCGAGTTCAGGCCCAGCATCAGGCCCAGCGCGACGGTGTCGTTGTAGCAGACCGCCGCGCTCGGCCGGTGCCCGTCGACGAACAGTTCGTCGGTGCGCGCGGCAGCTTCCAGGCGGTTCGGGGCCGACTCGATCATCCAGCCCGGCGGCAGCGTCAGCCCGGCCTCGGCCAGCGCCTGCTGGAAACCGGCGCGGCGCTGGTGACACGAGCTGGAATCGGCATGGCCACCGAAGAAGGCGATCTGGCGATGGCCGCGTTCGATCAGGTGGCGGGTGGCGAGGTAGGCACCGTGCTGGTTGTCCAAGGTCAGGAAGTCCCAGTCAGCTCCTTCAAGCTCACGGTTGAACAGCAGCACGTTGGCGTTGGCGCCCAGCGCCTGGCGCACCAGAGTGGCGTCGCTGCCCTCGGCCGGCGACAGGATCAGGCCGGCCGGGGTGTGCTCCATCAGCGTGGACAGCACCGCCTGCTGGCGCTCGGGCGATTCGCCGGTGCTGCCCAGCAGGGTTACGTAGCCGCGTCCGCCCAGGGCCTCGTCCACGCCAGACGCGAATTCGGCGAAGAACGGGTTGGACAGATCGTTGATGACCAGCGCGATGCTCGACGAGGTACGACGGCGCAGGTTGGCCGCCGCACGGTTGTAGACATAACGCTGGCGGCGCAGTTCGGCCTCGACCTTGGCCCGGGTATCGACATTGACCAGCGGGCTGCCGCGCAGCACCAGCGACACGGTCGCGCGCGAAACGCCGATGGCACGGGCGATGTCGGTCACCGTCACCGCCTTGCCGGAACGCTTGCTGGAACTGCCGCCGTTGTCGTTCATCGTCTTCCCGGACTCCGCTGGAGCCTCAAGCCTAATGGATCGTGACCGCATCGTGCCGTGCCGTTCGCTGGGTTGCCTCGAACGGCACAGCACACATCATCGCAGCTGGCTGTCTGGTGCAGCGCACCAGGAGACCGGCAGATCGGCCACCGCGGTGCCCCAGCCCTGGGTCGGCGCCTTGCCATCCAGGGCGAAACGCAGGCGCGGGCCCTGCTGCAGGCGGCTCCAGTCCAGCCACACCGGTGCATGCGCCTGGCCATCGACCTGCACGCCCTGCACGTACTGCAGGCGGCGGCCGTCGGCGCCCGGCGCGTCGATGCGCAGGGTGCGGCCATTGCCCATGTCCACTTCCACCTTGGCAAAGCGCGGGGTGTGCAGCAGGAACTCGCCGCTGCCCGGCACCGCCGGATACATGCCGATGGCGCTGAACAGGTACCAGGCCGACATCGTGCCCAGGTCGTCGTTGCCGGTCACGCCGTTGGGCGCGTTGGTGAACAGCTGCTGCGCGGCACGCAGCACGTTGGCGGTCTTCCACGGCTGGCCGATCAGGGTGTACAGCCAGGGCGAATGCAGGTCCGGCTCGTTGTTGGGGTTGTAGCGGAACTGGTTGTAGTAGCTGTACGGCCCCACCACCCACTCCTTGCGGGCGGCATTGAGTGGATCGGCCTCCAGCGCATCCATCGCGAAGAAGGCATCGAGACGGCGGCCGGCCTGTTCGCGGCCATCCATCGCTTCCACCAGGCCCGGCACATCCTGCTGCGCCAGCCACTGGTACTGCCACGCGGTGCCTTCATGGAACCCATGGTGCGAGCGCGGGCTGTAGTGCCCGTCGGCCGGGGTGTACCACTGGCCGTCCTCGGTGCGCGGGCGCGGGAAGCCGGTGAAGCCGGTCTCGGCGTCACGCACCTGCGGGTCCCACACCTTGCGCCAGTTGCGGCCGCGTTCGCGCAGCGTGGCCGCATCCTGGGCGTGGCCCAGGCCATCGGCCATCTGCGAGAGCGCGCAGTCGGCCACCGCATATTCCAGCGTGGCCGAACCGCCGTGATGCGGGTCGACATCCATGCCCTTGGACGGGAAGGCGCGGTCGTAGACCACGTAGCCCTTGTCCAGGTAGGTCGGGTTGCCCGAGCGGCCAGCCATGCGCGAGTTCAGCGGCGGCGTACCGAAGGCATTGCGGCGCAGCGCATCCCAGGCCTGCGATTCACGGCCCTTGAGCGCGCCGAAGCGCCACAGGTCGACCATGAAGGGCGTGACCGGATCGCCGGTCATGATGTTGGTTTCGAAGTTGGCATAACCCCAGCGCGGCAGCCAGCCGCCCTGCTCGTCGATGGCCAGCAGGGTGCGGCCGATGTCGCGGGCCACGTCCGGGCGGGTCAGCGCCAGCCACTGGTTCTGCGCGCGGTAGGTATCCCACAGCGAGAAATACTCGTAGTAGGTCCAGCCATCGGCGCGGTGGATGCCATCGTCGTAGCCGCGGTAGCGGCCGTCGGCATCGCTGCCGGTGAGCGGCTGCAGCAGCGCGTGGTACATCGCGCTGTAGAAGACGGTGCGGTCATCGCCGCTGCCACCCTGCACGCGCACCCGCGCGAGCTGCTCGCGCCAGGCCTGCTGGGACAGCGAACGCATCCTGTCGAAACCGATCAGCGATCCCCCCTGCATGCCCTCGGCGCGCAGGTTGGTGCGCGCACCTTCGGCATCCACGTGCGAGATCGCGCTCACCGCGGTGACCGACTGGCCCTTGGCCAGATCGAAGGTCAACCAGGCACCGTTCGGCTTCTGCTCGCCTTCCATGCTGTGGCGCGCATTGGGCAGGCCACCGGTCTCGCCCCAGGTGCCATGCGCCTTGAACGGACGGTCGAATTCAACCCGGAACCAGGTGGTGTACTGGTGGCCGCCGCAGAAGCTCTTGGTGACCAGCTTGCCTTCGACCACGCGGTCGCCGACCACGTCGACCACGCTGCCGATGACCGAATGGCGCTCGTTGGCCTGGCCGACATTGATCATCACGTGGCCGTCGCCACTGCGCTGGCTGAAGGTATAGCGCTCGGCCGCGGCACGCGTGCGCGCGGTGGCTTCGGCGTCGATGCCGCCGTAGCTGGTCAGGCGCACCTTGTAGTAGCCGGCCTGGCCGACCTCGCCGTCATGCGTGTAGGTGGAGGCGTAGGCCTTGTGGTCGAACTGCTTGGCGTTGCCGGTATCGAAATCGCCGCCCGGACCGATGCTGCCGGTGACCGGCAGGATCGAGACCTGCCCGCCCTGCTCCCAGCAGCCGGCGCCGGACAGGAACGAATGGCCGAAGCCGCGGATCTTCTCGTCGTCGTAGCGCCAGCCCGAATAGTGGCTGCCGATCGGGCTGACCTGGATGAGGCCGAACGGTGCCGAGGCACCCGGGAAGGTGTTGCCATCATCCTTGCTGCCGATGAAGGTGTTGACCTCGCGCTCCAGCGCGGCCGGTGCGGCCTGCAGCCAGGGCGTGACGGCCAATGCCAACAGGCAGGCGACGCGGGCCAGCGGGCGGTGGGAGAGGGCCGGCGAGCGGCGGGCAGACAGACGGCGGGACAACCTGGTCACGGACAGGACTCCTTGGCGGCAGGGCGGCAGCGAAGCGCCGGCCGCGGCGGCCGAACGCTCGTTTCCATCGGTACAAATCCGCACCCCGGCGGATTTAGATCGATTGAAGTAAAGCAGGGAGCGCTCATCCATGCATTCTGCGCCGCAGCAAAAGAGGGGGTTTCTCTTTGCAGGGCTTGAAGCCCTGCACCTGCTTCAAGCCGAAGCCGAAGCCAAAGCAAGAGCAGAAGCCGGCTATCCGTGGGATGGCGGGGTGGG
>NZ_VYKI01000035.1 GCF_008710035.1 Stenotrophomonas cyclobalanopsidis
GCGAAAAGCCGTCGAGCAAGCTCGACGCTACGAGAATCAAGAGCGAAAAGCCGTCGAGCAAGCTCGACGCTACGAGAATCAAGAGCGAAAAGCCGTCGAGCAAGCTCGACGCTACGAGAATCAAGAGCGAAAAGCCGTCGAGCAAGCTCGACGCTACGAGAAGCAAAGGCGAAAAGCCGTCGAGCAAGCTCGACGCTTCGAGAAGCAAAGGCGAAAAGCCGTCGAGCACGGCTCGACTCTACAGGGCGCGTGCATCTGCGTATCATTCGCGTTTGATTTTGTTGCCGGAGCCGCGCGTGACCCGACCTAACCCCATGCATCCGACCGGACGGCTGTTCGCCGTGGTCGCCCTCATCGAAGCGCTGACCTGGGCTGGCCTGCTGATCGGCATGTGGCTGAAGTACGGCCCTTACGCAAACGTTGCCTTGGTTAAAGCGTTCGGCCCGCTGCATGGCGTGGCCTTCATGGTCTATGTCGCGGTTACCCTGTTCGCCGCCATCCGCCTGCGTTGGCCGTGGTGGGCCAGTGCGCTGGCGCTGCTGGCGGCCATCCCGCCGCTGGTGACCCTACCGCTGGAGTGGTGGTTCCGCCGTCGCGGCCTGCTGGAGCTGCGCAGCCCCCGCTGAGACGCTGCGTTGCCCAGGAGTTCAAGCGAATGGGTATCAAATGCAAATACGAGACGTTATCATTTAAGGATGCCATCAACCCTGCCGGGGTCGGCACCTTCTTCGAAACGGCTGGTGTTCCATGCATGCACGTCCCGTCGTCGCCGGTCTGCCGGCCCTGGTCCTTGCCGCCCTGATCGGCACCATGGCGATGATGTCGTTCGTGGCGGTGATCGGGCCGGTGGTGCGCCTGCTCGGCCTGTCCGAATGGCACGCCGGCCTCTCCGTCACCGCCGCCGGCGTGCTGTGGATGCTGGCCGCGCGCCCCTGGGGCCGGCTGAGTGACCGTATCGGCCGCAAGCGCGTGCTGCTGCTGGCCATGGCCGCCTACACCGTCATCTACGTTGGCCTGGCGGTGTTCATCGATGTTGCCCTGCAGGTGGTGCCGCCGGTGCTGGTGTCGGTGCTGGTGCTGGTGGGTGCACGCGGCTTGATCGGCCTGTTCTATGCGGCCGTCCCACCCACCGCCGCCGCCCTCATCGCCGACCAGGCCCCCACCGGCCAGCGTGCGCAGTTCATGGCGAGGCTGGGCAGCGCCAATGCGCTGGGCATGGTGCTGGGCCCGGCCGCGGCCGGCTGGCTGGCGTATCGCAATCTTCCGATGGCGCTGTACGTGGCCGCACTGCTGCCGCTGGTGTCGCTGGCATTGATCGCCTGGCGCCTGCCGGCCACGCCGCCGGTAGCCGCTGCACAGGCGCGTGCCCGGGCAGTGATGTCGCGGTTGGATGCCCGCCTGCGCCTGCCGCAGCTGGCGGCCTTCCTCGGCATGGTCTCGGTGACCATCGCCCAGGTCACCGTGGGCTTCTTCGCCATTGATCGCTTCGCACTTGATGCCGCGGCCGGCGCGCGCATGGCCGGCATCGCCCTCACAGCGGTAGGCGTCGGCCTGATCCTGGCGCAGATGCTGGTGATGAAGCTGGAGGTGCATCCGCGCCGCTGGATCATGATCGGTGCGCTGATCGCCGGGCTCGGCTTCGCTTCGGTCGCCGCCGTGCAGCAGCCGTGGCAGTTGCCGGCGGCGTATGCGTTTGCGGCGTTCGGCATGGGCTTTGTCTTCCCCTCGTTCCAGGCGTTGGCCGCCGATGCGGTGCAGCCCCACGAACAGGGCGCGGCTGCCGGTACCGTTGCCGCCGCGCAGGGGCTGGGCATGGTCGCCGGCCCGATGCTGGGCACGGTGTTGTACCGCGCGGGCGCAAGCCTGCCGTATCTGCTGGTGGGCGTGCTGCTGTTGCTGCTGTGCGGCCTGGCCATGGTCCATCCCGCAAAGGAGACCGCATGAACGATTCGCTGATGCAGGGCGCGTGGCCGGAGGCAGCGCCGCCGCCTGCCCACCACGCCGACGAAGCCGCGCTGTTCCTGCTGCAGCACGCTGACCAGCAGCTGCACGCGCGCGGTTGCCGCGCCAGCCTGCCGACCGGCGCGCTGGCCAGCCTGGCCGAGCGGGTGGATGCCTTCTTCGCGCAGCAGCGCGGTGGCCCGGGTCTGCTGGTAGGCGCCGTGCCGTTTGAGCCGCGTGCGGACGATGCGCTGTACCAGCCCGAGCGCTTGCTGCCTGGCCTGCGACCGCAGCATGTCGCCGCGCCGGCCCTGCGCGGCGCGCTGCAGCCGCAGCCTACGGCGCAGCACTATGCGGCGGCCGTGGCCACTGCCGTGCAGGCGATGCGTGTGCCCGATGCCAGCCTGCACAAGGTGGTGCTGGCGCGCAGCCTGTTGGCCCACACCGATCTTCCCGTGGCGCCGGACAGGCTGCTGGCACGCCTCGGCGCCGATCCCTCGGTGGCGACCTACGCCGTGCCGCTCCCGGTCGAGCCGGGCCAGGCGCCAGCATGGCTGGTCGGCGCAACGCCGGAACTGCTGCTGCGCAAGCGCGGCGCGCAGGTACTGTCGCATCCGTTGGCTGGCTCCGCCCGTCGCAGCAGTGATCCTGCTGAGGACCAGCGCGTCGCACAGGCGCTGCTGGCCTCGCGCAAGGACCATGACGAACACCGCCACGTGGTCGAGGCCATCGTCGATGGCCTGGCGCCGTGGTGCAGCCGCGTCGAAGCGCAGGCTCAGCCGGTGCTGCACGCCACGGCCAGCATGTGGCACCTCGGCACGCGCATCCATGCCACCCTGAAGGAACCCTCGACGCCGGCCGCCACGCTGCTGGCCGAACTGCACCCGACGCCTGCGGTCTGCGGGACGCCACGCCAAGCTGCACTGCAGCGCATCCGCGAGCTGGAACCGGTGCCGCGCGGCTTCTATGCCGGTGCGGTCGGCTGGCTGGACGCGCAGGGCGACGGCGACTGGTACGTGGCGATCCGCTGCGCACGCCTGCAGGGCACGCAGCTGCGGCTGTTCGCCGGTGCCGGCATCGTTGCCGACTCGCAGCCGGAGGCCGAAGCGGCCGAGACCGGCGCGAAATTCACTGCCTTGTTGAACGCTCTGGGTGTGCATGACCCGGCGCCCCTGATCGAGCCCATGCCATGAACAACGCTGTCTCCCCGCGTCTGCCGCTGCAGCAGGTCTGGCCCGAGGATCGGGTCGCACGCTACCGCGCCGCCGGCCACTGGCGCAGCGAGACCTTCCCGGCCTTCCTGCGTGAGCGGGCAGAGCAGTACGCCGACGAGATCGCGGTGGTGGCCGGTGACGTGCGCCTGAGCTATGCGCAGCTGTGGCACGAGGCCGGCCGCATCGGCGCTGGCCTGCTGGGCCAGGGCCTGCAGCCGGGTGACCGCGTGCTGGTGCAGCTGGGCAATACCGCCGGCTTCATCACCACGGTGTGCGGGCTGTTCCGGGCCGGCCTGGTGCCGGTATACGTGCTGCCGGCGCATCGCCTCACCGAACTGGTGCACTTCGCGCGCAAGGCCGAAGCCAGTGCCTACATCACCACCGGTGTGCATGAGAACTTCGACCACCGCGGACTGGCGCGTGCGTTGCAGGCCGAAGCGCCCGCCATCGCGCATGTGGTCATCGATGGTGAGGCGGACGGGTTCATTGCATTGGATACGCTGCGGGGCGACCGCAGCGCATTGCCGCCTGATCCGGATCCGCAGTCGGTGGCCTTCCTGCAGATTTCCGGTGGCAGCACCGGGCTGTCCAAGCTGATCCCGCGCACCCACGACGACTACATCTATTCGTTCCGTGCCAGCAACCCGATCTGCGGCATCAACCGCGACAGCGTCTACCTGGTCGCGCTGCCGGCGGCGCACAACTTCCCGATGAGTTCGCCGGGCTTCTTCGGCGCGCTGTATGCCGGCGCGCGCGTGGTGCTCAGCCCGGGCCCAGGCCCGGACGCCGCATTCCCGCTGATCGCCCGCGAACGGGTGACCTGCTGCGGCCTGGTGCCGCCGCTGGCCCTGCTGTGGGCGCAGGCGGCGGCGACCAGCAAGCACGACCTGTCCAGCCTGCAGGTGCTGCAGGTTGGCGGTGCGAAGCTGGTGCCGGAAGCCGCGCGGCGGGTGATCGACGGCCTGCGCTGCACCCTGCAGCAGGTGTTCGGCATGGCCGAGGGCCTGGTGAACTACACGCGGCTGGATGACCCTGAAGAATTGATCGTGGCCTGCCAGGGCCGGCCGATCAGCCCGGATGACGAGGTGCGCGTGGTCGATGACCGTGACCAGCCCGTGGCCGAAGGCGAGGTGGGGCATCTGCTGACCCGCGGCCCGTACACCATCGGCGCTTACCACAACGATGCGGTGGCCAACGCGCGCGCCTTCACCGACGACGGCTTCTATCGCACCGGTGACCGCGTGCAGCAGCTGCCGGGCGGCTACCTGGTGGTGCAGGGCCGGGCGGGTGATCACATCAACCGCGCCGGCGAGAAGATCTCCGCCGAGGAGATCGAGGACCACCTGCTGGCCCATCCCGCCGTGTTCGACGCGGCGGTGGTGTCCATTCCCGATGACTACCTGGGCGAGCGCAGCTGCGCCTTCGTCATCCAGCAGGGCGAGCCGATCAAGGGTCCCGCGCTGAAGGCCTGGATGCGCGGCCGCGGCCTTGCCGCATTCAAGGTGCCCGACCAGGTGGTGTTCGTGGACAGTTTCGATACCACGGCGGTCGGCAAGATCAGCCGCCGTGAACTGCGCGCACAGCTGCGTGCGCGTCATCTGCAACAGACAGGAGGAACGCGCTGATGGCGCTGCCCCGCATTACCGCATACCCCTTGCCGACTGCCGCCGAACTGCCGGCCCCGCGCGGCCCGTGGCGCCCGCAGCGTGATCGCATCGCGTTGCTGGTGCATGACATGCAGCGCTATTTCCTGGCGGCGTTCGACGCCGGTGCCGAGCCGCTGCAGCCGGCGGTGGCCAACATCGCGCGCCTGCTGGCGCATTGCCGGGCACACGATATCCCAGTGTTCTACACCGCCCAGCATGGCGACCAGGACCGGCGTGACCGCGGCCTGCAGGCTGACCTGTGGGGCCCGGGCATGCGCCGCGGCGAAGAGCACGAACCGATCATCGATGCACTTGCGCCGCAGGCGGGTGAGCACGTGCTGGTCAAGCATCGTTACAGCGCCTTCCAGCGCAGCAACCTGGAAACCCTGATGCGCGTGCGCGGCCGGGACCAGCTGCTGGTGACCGGCGTCTATGCGCATATCGGCTGCACGGCTACGGTGGCCGAAGCCTTCCAGCGCGACATCGAAGCCTTCATCGCCGCTGATGCGGTGGCCGACTTCTCGCGCGCCGACCATGACCAGGCCCTGCACTGGATCGCACGCACCAGTGGCGTGCCGATGACCACCGATCAGCTGCTGGAGGCGCTGTGATGACCACGACGAACGACCTGCTGGACCTTGAACGCATGCGGGCCGACGTGGCGCGCGTGCTCGACTGTGCGCCGGCCGACATCGGCGACGACGACAACCTGATCGACCTGGACCTGGATTCGATGCGCATGCTCGGCCTGGTCCTGGCCTGGAGCAACACTGGCCTGCCGCTGGAGTTCTCGCAGTTGGCCGAGCACAGCACGCTGCGCCAGTGGTGGGCGGTGGTGCAGACGCTGCAGGCGGCGCAGCGGGCATGACCGCCGCAGGGCTGGCCACGCCGGTGGCGCTGACCGAGGCGCAGTCGGGCCTGTGGTTCGCCCAGCGCCTTGCGCCGGACAATCCCGCGTTCAATACGGCCCACGCCGTGTGGATCGAGGGTGCGCTGGACGTCGACGCGTTCGTGGCCGCAGCCGACCAGGCGGCGGCCGAGGCACAGGCGTTTGCGCTGCGTTTTTCCGAGGGAGAGGACGGCCAGCCGCTGCAGTGGCACGACGCTGCCCATGTGCCACTGTTGTCACTGCACGATGTCTCTTCCGAGGCTGACCCCGCTGCGGTGGTGCGTGCCGCGATGCGGGCCGAGCGCCTGGCGCCGGTGGATCCCAGCCGCGACCGGATCAGCCAGCAGGTGCTGTTCGATCTCGGCGGGCAGCGCTGGGTCTGGTACCTGCGCGTGCACCACCTGGCCGCCGATGGCTATGGCATGGCGGTGTTCAGTGATCGCGTGTGTGCGCTGTATGCGGGACGCGATGGCGAGCCATTGCCAGCGCTGGCCGGCGTGCTGGCCGATGATGCCGCCTATCGTGCAGATTCCCGTCGCGGCCTGGCGGGCCAGTGGTGGCGCGAGCAGCTGCAGGGTGCGCCCGCGGGTGCGGGGCTGGCCGGGACGGTAGCGGCCAGCGATGACGCGCTGCGTTTCGTGCAGCCGCTCGATGCATCCTTCCGCGATCTGCTGCTGCAGACTGCGGTGCGTTGGCTGCAGCCGTGGCCGGACGTGCTGGCCGCGCTGTCGGCCGAGTACCTGCGGCGGATGAGCGCGGCCAACGAAGTCGTGCTGGGCGTGCCCTACATGGGGCGCCTGGGCAATGCCTCGGCGCGGGTGCCGGCCATGGTGATGAACGTGCTGCCGCTGCGAGTCGCAGCGGCTGAGGGCAGCGTCGAAGACGTTGTGCGCGGCATCGGTCGGCAATTGAGCCAGGGCCGCAAGCACGGGCGCTACCGTGGCGAACAGCTGCGTCGTGACCTCGGCCTTGTCGGTGCGCAGCAGCGCCTGCACGGCCCGCTTGTGAATGTGCAGCCGTTCTACAGGCCGCTGGCGCTGCCCGGCGTTGCGGCCACGCTGGAGGTGCTGTGCACCGGCCCGGTGGATGACCTGACCCTGGGCTTCCGTGGCGACGGCCAGACCCTGCTGGACCTGGAGATCGAGGCCAATCCCGCGTTGTACAGCCGCGCCGGCGTGCAGGCCCATGCCACGCGGTTGCTGCATTTCGTGGCGGCCGCGCTGCAGGCGGCCGATATGGCCGACGTGCCGCTGGCCACACCCGAGGAGGCGCAGCGCACGGTGCACGGTTTCAACGCCACCGCCCATGCGCTGCCCGACACCACCCTGGTGGAGCTGCTGCAGCAGGGCATGGATCGTGATCCGCAGGCAACGGCGCTGGTGTTCGGTGACACCGGACTGGACCACGGGGCATTGGAAGCGCGCAGTTTCGCGCTGGCGGCCCAGCTGCGCGCGCTGGGCGTCGGCCCGGGCAGCGTGGTCGCGGTGGCGTTGCCGCGCTCGCTGGAGCTGGTGATCGCGCTGGTGGCAGTGCTGCGTGCCGGCGCCGCCTACCTGCCGCTGGATCTTGCCCACCCCGATGAACGGCTGGCGCGCATCCTCGCCTCGGCACGACCGACCTGCGTGCTGGCCGAGGCCGAGGTACAGGCGCGGCTGGGCGAGGTGCCGGTGCTGGCGCCCATGCAGTGGACCGCACTGAGTTTCGCCGCGCCGTGGGCCCCGCCATTGCCGGACGATGCGGCCTATGTCATCTACACCTCCGGCTCGACCGGTGAACCCAAGGGCGTGGTCATCGAACACCGCGCCATCGTCAACCGCCTGCTGTGGATGCGCGAGCACTACAGGTTCACCGCCGATGACCGCGTGCTGCAGAAGACCCCGGCCACGTTCGACGTGTCGGTCTGGGAGTTCTTCCTGCCGCTGCTGTGTGGCGCGACCCTGGTGCTGGCCGGACCGGAGGCGCATCGCGACCCGACCGAGCTGGCGCGGCTGATCCGCAGCCACGAGATCACGACCGCGCATTTCGTGCCGTCCATGCTCGACGCCTTCCTCGCCGCGCCGGCATCGCAGGGCCTGCAGCTGCGGCGGGTGTTCACCAGTGGCGAGGCGCTGGACGCCACGCTGCGTGACCGCTTCCATGGCAGGCTGCAGGCGGAACTGCACAACCTGTACGGACCGACCGAGGCCGCGGTCGATGTGAGCTGGTGGCCGGCGTCGGCCGAGGATCGCTCACGACCGGTACCGATCGGTTTCCCGGTGTGGAATACCCGCCTGTATGTGCTGGATGCGCGCATGCAGCCGCTGCCGGTCGGCGTGCCGGGTGACCTGTACCTGGGCGGCGTGCAGCTCGCGCGTGGCTACCTGGGTCGCGATGAACTGACCGCCGAGCGCTTCCTGGCCGATCCCTTCCTGCCCGGGGAGCGCATCTACCGCACCGGCGACGTCGCACGCTGGCGTGCCGATGGCGCGGTGGACTACCTGGGCCGCAGCGACCACCAGGTCAAGCTGCGTGGGCTGCGCATCGAGCTGGGCGAGATCGAGGCCGCGCTGCGCGAACTGCCGGGCATGGACCGGGTGCAAGTGCTGCTGCGCCACGACGCGCCGGGCGATGCGCGGCTGGTGGCGTACGTGCCTTCGTCGTGCGCGGATGTTGCGATGCTGCGCAGCCATCTCGCTACGCGCGTTCCGGATTACATGCTGCCCTCGGCCTTCGTCGGCGTGGACCACTGGCCGGTAACGGCCAACGGCAAGCTGGACCGCACGGCGTTACCGAAGCCGCCGCAGCAGGACGTCGTCGGGCTTTCGCCGCGTACGCCTCTGGAACGGGAGCTGGCAGAGCTGTTCTCACGTGCGCTGGGCCGGGAGTTGCCGGTGGCCGTGGACGCGGACTTCTTCAGCCTGGGAGGCGATTCACTGTCGGCCGTGCACCTGCTGCTGGCCATCGAACAGCGCTGGCGCTGTGATCTTGGTCTGGGCGCACTGTTTGCGCAGCCGACCGTCGCCGCGCTGGCCGCACGCATCGCCGAGCCACCGGCGCTGGCCGACCACGCGCTGGGGCCGGTGATTGCGTTGGCCACGGCGGAAAGTGCCGCGCCGCCGCTGTTCGTGGTGCATCCGGCCGGTGGCATTGCCTGGAACTACCGCACGCTGGCACGCGCGCTGCAGCCGGCGCGCACCGTATACGGCCTGCAGTCGCCGGCGCTGGACCCGCAGCAGGCGATGCCGTCCAGCATCGAGGTAATGGCCAACGACTACGTGCGCCGCATCGCCGAGCTGCAACCGCAGGGACCGGTGCATCTGCTGGGCTGGTCGGTGGGCGGCATCCTGGCCCAGGCCATGGCGGTGCGCCTGCACGAGATCGGCCGCGAAGTGGGTGAGCTGGTGCTTTTGGATGCCTATCCCAGTGAATGCTGGCGGGCCGAGCCGGAACCCGATGCCATCGCGGCGCTGCGCGCGCTGCTGGCCATCGCCGGCCATGATCCTGATGCCCACCCGGAACTGGACAGCCGCGAGCGCATCCTCGCCTTCCTGCGGCGTGGTGGAAGTGCGCTGGGCAGCCTGCCGGACGTGGTGCTGGACGGGGTGGTGCGTGCCGTCACTGGGACCAATCGCTTGATCCGCGAGCACCACCATCGCCCGTATGACGGCACGCTGGTACATGTTCGTGCGGGCCGTGACCACCAGGCACGACCGCAGCTGCAGTCGGCGCTGTGGATGGCGCATGCGCGCAAGGTGCAGGCGCTGGAACTGCCGTTCCTGCACGCCGAACTGACCGGCCGCGATGCGGTGGCACAGCTGGCGCCGTGGCTGTCGACACGGCTGCGGCAGTGGGATGAACAACAGGAGATCGCGGAATGCAGTTGACCGGGTTTGAAGGGCGCGTGGCGCTGGTGACCGGCGCGGCCGGTGGCATCGGTGCAGCGCTGGTGCGGCTGCTGGCCGATGCGGGATGCACGGTAGTGGCGACGGATCGTGAGTGTCCTGGGGTGGACGATGCACGCGTGCAGGCGATTGCGCTGGACGTGACCGACAGCGCGGCGGTGGACGCCCTCGTGGAGGATGTCGAGGCGACGGTTGGCCCGATTGCGCTGGCCGCCAGCGTGGCCGGCGTGCTGCACGTGGGTGAGGTGGCCAGCACCAGCGATGAGGACTGGCGACGCGTGTTCGCCGTCAATGCCGATGGCGTGTTCCATGTCGGCCGCGCGCTGGCGCGGGTGATGTCACCGCGGCGCCAGGGAGCGATCGTCACCGTCAGTTCCAATGCGGCCGGCGTGCCGCGGCATGGAATGGCCGCCTACGCAGCATCGAAAGCCGCAGCCACCATGTTCACCCGCTGCCTCGGGCTGGAGCTGGCGCCATTGGGCATCCGCTGCAACATCGTCGCCCCCGGTTCCACCCTGACCCCGATGCAGACCGGCATGTGGGACGACCCGCACGGTGCCGAGCGGGTGATTGCAGGCAACCTGGACACCTACAAGGCCGGCATCCCGCTGCGCAAGCTGGCCACCCCGGAGGACATCGCCCAATCGGTGATGTTCCTGCTCTCCGACCAGGCCGGCCACGTAACGATGAGCGACATCTACGTAGACGGCGGTGCCACCCTCCGCGGCTGACCTGCTGTGGATCGGATGCCTCGAACGCTCGCGATGTTGTAGAGCCGAGCCTACGTTCGGCTGCCTTTTCGTGCCGCCGTCGCAGCCGAGCATGGGCTCGGCTCTACAACGGATGTCCGGTAGCGCCGGGCCATGCCCGGCGATGTCTTACGGGAGGGTGAGGCGGTGCACCAGAACGCAGTTGTCGTTGTCGTACGGGCTGTCGCAGGTTCCGCCCTGCATGCGGCAGTGGCGGGCGATGAAATCGTTGTCGTTGCCGATCAGCAGCCGGGCGTCCTTCGGGTGCTGCGGGTCCAGCGCGGGCAGGGTGTCCATCGCTTGTCTGGTGACATTGTCATCTGACGTTTAGTGATGAACTGCAGAGCCGAGCCCATGCTCGGCTGCATTTGGATGAAGCCGAGCGTGGGCTCGGCTCTACAGGGGGGCTCAGCCCGCGCTGCGCGGCTTGCGCGTGCGCTTGGGCTTGGCGGTGTCCGCGGCGCTGGCTGCGCCATCCTGCAACGCCTGCAACCAGGACAGCGTATCGATGTAATCGATGAAGTGCCGCAGGTAGCCGGGGCTGGTGGCCTGCATCGTGTCCAGCATGCGCTGCACCAGCACGGCGGAATTCAACGGGCCGCCATCGGCCGG
This sequence comes from Stenotrophomonas cyclobalanopsidis, assembly GCF_008710035.1. Lineage (GTDB taxonomy): Bacteria > Pseudomonadota > Gammaproteobacteria > Xanthomonadales > Xanthomonadaceae > Stenotrophomonas > Stenotrophomonas cyclobalanopsidis. Next base: position 10,933 of record NZ_VYKI01000035.1, read on the forward strand.
AGCCTCGGCACGCAGTGACCGGCGCACCTGCACTTCACTGCGCAGCGCGCTCCACTCGCGGCGCACCTGGTCCAGCATCGGCAGCTGCGGGTAATGCGCCAGGCTGCGCGATCCGGCATCCAGATCGCGCACCAATGCGCGCAGGCCTTCACGCGGCGACTGCGGCTTACGTGCCATCAGCGGCCTTCGGCTTGGGAATCGGTGCGATCTCCACGCGGCGGTTGCGCGCGCGGCCGGCTTCATCGGCATTGGAACTGACCGGCTGCTCGCTACCGAACGCGGCGGCAAACACCGCATCGGCCGGAACGCCATCGGCAATCAGCGTGCGGGTCACCGTCAGCGAACGCTGCGCGGACAGCTCCCAGTTGTCGGCGAAGCGGCGGTTGCCATCGCGGATCGGCGCGTCATCGGTGAAGCCGCTGACCATCAGGATCTCTTCGCGCGATCCCAGGTACGCCGCCAGCGGCGCGGCCAGGCTGCGCAGCAGATCCTGGCCTTCCGGCTGCAGCTGGTCCGAGTTGAGCGCGAACAGCACGCTGCCGCTGATGCCGATGCGGCCATCAACCAGGGTCACCCGGCCGGCAGCCAGGGGGCCGGCCAGCGCCTGTTCCAGCGTCTGCAGTCGCTTGGCTTCGGCCTGGCGCTGCTTCACTTCCTGGTCCAGCCGCTGCGACAGTTCCAGCTGCACCGCCACCACGCCGACCAGGATCAGGACGAAGGCGCCCAGCAGCACCGACATCAGGTCGCCGAATGCGGCCCAGATCGGGGCGTGCGAGCCGCCGTCGACCTCCAGTTCGTCACTCATGCGCTGCCGGCCTTGCCACGGCGCGTGGCCAGCTGCTGCAGTTCTTCCATCACCTGCTTCTGCGACAGCAGGCTGAGGTCGACCACCTCGCGCGCCTGCGCCACGTAGTAGGCCAGCTGCTCATCGCTTCGGGCCAGCGAAGCGTCCAGTGCGCCGCCGATCTGTTCCAGGCGCCCGGACAGTTCGATGGAGGCCGCGCCGAACTGCTCGACCGCGGCGCCAAAGGTGCCAGCCAGCTGGCTGACCTCAGTTGCGCTGCCGCTGAGGTGCTCGGCGATGCCGTCGAGCTTGCCGGTCTCGGCAGCGATGTGGTCGGTGAAGCGGCTGCCGACGCGTTCCAGCAGCTCGGCCGAGCCGCCCACCAGTGCGTCCACGGCGCTGCGCTGTTCGTGCGAGGCGTGGTTGATTGCTTCCAGCAGGGTCTGCACGGTGGCCAGCAGGTGGCCGCGTTCCTCCAGCATCTTGTTGTCGCGCACCAGGCTCTCGGAGAGGGTGCTGCGCAGTTCGTTGATGACCTCGGCCGCAGCCTTGGGGGCGTCGGCGGCGGTCTGCAGCAGGGTGGAGACTTCGGCCAGAGTGGCGCTGGCCTGCACGCGGCCGTTCTCGCCGATCTGCTGCGCGGTGTTGGCCAGGGTTTCGCAGACCCGCTGCTGGCGTTCGGCCAGGCCCTGCGCGATGGCGTCGAGTGCCGTGCTCCACTGCTGCAGGCGCTGTTCGTCGCCGGCCTGCAACTGGGTCTGCAGGGCGACGTGTGCCTGCTGCAGTTCGGCAGCCACCGCATCCCAGCGCGCCTGGCGCTGCTGCTCGCGTGCATCCAGGCCCGCCTGCAGTTCGGCATGTGCGATGGCGGCAGCGGCCTGTGCGGCCTGCCAGTCCTGCGAACGCTGCGCCTCGTGATCCTGCAGCAGCAACTGGCCCGCGGCATGGCGCTCGTCCAGTGCCTGCAGCAGGACCTGTGCCTGGGTGTCCAGCTGCGCGCCGACCGCCTGCAGTGCCTGCTGCTGGCGCTCGACCAGCGCGGCGTTCACGGCCTGCTGCTGTTCGGCGGCGGCACGCCACGCTTCGGTGTTGCCAGCGGCGTCGGCCTGCAGACGCTCGCCGATGCGTGCGAGCACCGTCTCGGCCTGCGCGCCCTGTCCCTCACTGAAGGCCTGCAGGTGCTGGCGCAGATCGGCCACCAGTGCCTGCTGTGCCTGGGTCTGCTCGGTGATGATCCTGGCCCAGCTCGCTTCGGTGGCCACGCGGCTGCGCTCGAAGCCTTCGCTGAGGCCGGCCAGCTGCTGCTGCACGGCGCTTTCGACGCGCGCATGCAACGCTTGGCCGTGGTTGGCCAACCCTGCCAGCGTGGTTTCCGCCATGGGCTGCAGCGCGCCGGCAATGGCGGCGGCACTGGCCTCGGCGCCTTCGCGCAGCGACTGCTGCAGCGAGACCGCCAGCCGTTCCTGCAATGCCTGGCTGTGGGTGAGGAACTCGGACTGGCCGGTCAGCAGGCGCTCGTTGGCGGCCGTGCTGTGCTGTTCAAAGGCACTGGTCATCGCCTGCAGGCGGTCCACCAATGCGGGCAGGGCGGCCGACTGGGCCTGCAGCAGGCGCAGCGACTCGGCGCGCTGCCAGGCCTGCGAATACGGGTGCAGTTCGCCGGCGATGGCGCGGTCCAGCTGCTGCACCACCTGCAGGCGGTCGCGGCGCAGCAGCGCGGACAACAGGCCGAGCATCGCCGAGCTGGCGACACCGGCAATCGAGGTGCCGAAGGCCACGGCCAGGCCCTGCACCGGCGAGGCCAGCGAGCCGCGGATGGCGGCCATGTCGGTGGCGCTCTGCAGCGCAAGGCCGGTGCCGCGCAGCGTATCCATCATGCCCAGCAGGGTGCCGAGCATGCCCAGCAGCACCAGCAGGCCGACCAGGTACGGGGTCAGCACCGGGCCGGGCAGGGCGATGCGCTCGCCTTCCACGCGCAGGCGCACGGCATTGCGCAGGGCCACCGGCACGCGCTCCAGCCACGGCGCCAGGGCGTCCTTCGCCGTGCCCAGGTCGTTCAGTGCGGTACGCAGCCCGTGGCTGGCCTGGCGATAGCGGTACAGCTCCACGCCGCCGGCGATGTAGCAGGCCGCGATGATTGCCGCCACCGCTGCGCCCAGCGGGTGCACCGCGACGTAGCCGATGCCGATCCAGCACACGGCCAGCAGGCCGACAAGGAAAACAACGACATGGAATGCAGTTCTGGACATGGTGTTCCGGTCAGTGGGAGCGCAGGGCTGCAAGCAGCCCATGGATCGGGTGGAAGCGCAGTTCAAGCTCGGCCAGCAGCAGATTGCGCATGTCATTGCGGAAGGACGCGCGCCATCCGGGCTGGCCGTGCACGCGTTCGAAACGGGCGGCCAGCACCGTCGGCGCGGTGGCCAGCAGGCTGTGCTCGCGCGGGGTCAGGGTCTGTTCCATCACCGCATCGACCTCGGCCAGCCGCGCCAGGTCCGGCGAGGCCTGCACCAGCTGGTCGCGCAGGCGGCCACGCAGGCGGCCGGTAACGGTCTGGATGGCCTGCTGCAGCACGCGGTAGCGCTGGCGCAGCGAGGCGAAGTTGGCCTGCGCGGCGGCCTCGGCCAGGTCCAGCAGGCGCTCGGCCTCGGCATCCTCGCGGATCGAGGCCAGCAGGCTGGACTCGGCCTGGGCGCAGTCGGCCAGCAGGTCCTCCACCGCTTCGGCGGCCTCGCCCGGTTCCGGCAGGCGGCCGTCCAGCGCCCCGGACAGGGCCACGGCACGGCTCCAGTCCACCCACTGGCCGAGGCGATCGGTCAGGGCGGGACTGCTGGCCGGCATCGCACCGTCGCTGAGACGGGCAAGCAGGCGGAGGAACTCCGGTCCACCCAGGACCGGCTGCGCGGCGTTCGCCATCAAGTAGCCAAGGGCCAAAAACCGTTGATTTTACAACCAGATGACCGCCTCTGGATGAAGGGGGCGGGCGGCCCGTGGCGGGCAAGGCAGGGGAGGGTGTCGGCCGGGGCGGGCAGACGGCTTAGAATGGTCGGCTGCACTACCGCAACTGGACCTTCTGGAGCTCCTGAATGACCCTCGCGCCGTTCTATCCCATCGGTACCCCCGGCCAGCCCTGGGGCGATGCTGAACGCGCACAGTGGCGGGCCGCCCAGCAGCGCCAGCGCAGCTACCACGATGATGTGGTGGCCGCTCTGGAGCGCCTGGACGACGGTTTCGATGTGATCCAGTACGGCCAGCTCGACTATGCACCGGACCACTACCCGCTGTTTGCCGTGGTCAACCACGACTGGAACCCGGCGCTGCCGACCGCCCTGGTCACTGGCGGCGTCCATGGCTACGAGACCAGCGGCGTGCATGGCGCCCTGCAGTTCCTCGAAGCTCAGGCCGGGCGCTACCTGGGCCGGATGAACCTGATCGTGGCGCCATGCGTCAGCCCTTGGGGCTACGAGCGCATCCAGCGCTGGAACCCGGATGCGATCGACCCGAACCGCAGCTTCCGTGACGGCGGCCTGATCGAGGAAGCCGCCTCGCTGATGCGCTGGGTGGCCGAACGCAAGGCCGACATCCGCGTGCACCTGGACCTGCACGAGACCACCGACAGCGACCTGCACGAGTTCGACCCGGCGCGCTGCGCCCGCGACGGCAAGCCATTCCAGCGTGACACCATCCCCGATGGGTTCTACGTGATCGGCAACAGCGAAGACCCGCAGCACGGCTTCCAGAAGGCGCTGATCGAGGCCGTTGCGCCGATCACCCACATCGCCCCGGCCGACGCCGAGGGCAATCTGGTGGGCCTGCCGCTGCAGTCGCCGGGCGTGGTCTGGGGCGAGTCGCGTTCGATCGGTGCATGCGCCGGTTTCACCGACGCGCGCTATGCCACCACCACCGAGGTCTACCCGGACAGCCCGCGCACCAACCCGCAGGAATGCAACGACGCCCAGGTGGCGGCGGTATGCGCGGGCCTGGATTACGCGCTGACGCAGTGAGCTAGCGCCGCGGGCATCCACCCCATGCGTGGATGCCCGCGCGACTCCTGCACGCCGACCACTTCACAACCCACAAGCGCCGCAACCGCGACCATGGGCCACCCCACGCCCATGAGTTGCACCGAGGATGCTGCAGAACCTGCTCCATTTCGCACCGCTGCTGACCGCGGTGATGACCTGCGTGACCGCGCTGATCTGGGTGGTGTACCTCAACTTCTTCCTGCGCAGCTACCGCCGCCAGCAGCGTCCTTCGATCCTCATCACCTCCGGTGCAGGCCGCAACTTGGACGCGCACTGTTTCGTGACCAACCTCGGCCTCGAGCCGGTGTACCTGCTGGACGTGGTGATCGACCTCATCGAGCCCGACGGCAAGGTCGTGCGCGCGGTCATCCCCGAGCGTACCGAGCACTGGAGCAAGGGCACTCCCAGCGAAGACGAGGACATCCGCCGTGCCACCAATGTCGGCCCGCTCAGCAGCGGCGGCGAGCGCGACCTGGGCAGGTTCCGCACGCTGATTGATCGCGCCGGCACCGAGAACCCGGACATCAAGACCGGCAACGCCTTCACCAGCCTGGAGATCACCGTGGTGATCGTCACCGCAAGCCAGGCCGAGCTCTGCGGTGCGTCGCGCTGCTATCGCATTGCATACGGTGACGATGGCGCGCCGAAGCTGAAGGCCAGGACCATCAAGGCCGCGCAGCTGCAGGGGTATTTCGCGCGCCGGAACCTGACTCGGTTGTTGACCACTCAGCTGGAAAGCTCGCGCCGGTAAGGTCCAGCTATGCCCGACGGCTCCGCTGTTGTAGAGCCGAGCCGTGCTCGGCTGCTTTGATCTTGTAGAGTCGAGCCATGCTCGACTGGTTCGCGCAGACCGCAGCCGAGCATGGCTCGGCTCTACAGAAGCTTCGCCGTAGCCAGCCCCGTCGAAGCGGCTTTCAGTCGGCCGGTCCGTAGTACGGGTCGGCGTCCTGCAGAGCGAATACGCCGAATCCTGCCTTGTCGGCCAGCTGCCGGGCCAGGTCGGCATGTTCCAGCAGCACCGGGAACGCAAGCACGTCGTCGCCGTCGGTCATCACATGCCAGACGCGGTAGCCGCGTGGCGCCAGCCAATCTTCCAGCGCCTGGAATGCGGCCCGTGGGCTGGCGTGCTCGCGCGCGGGGCGCCATTGCCAGCGGTCAGGCAGATCCAGGGTCTCGAAGATGCGGTTGGCCTGCCATTCCACCTCCGCGTCGCCTTTCCAATCCACGTAAATGGAAAGCAGGTCATCCACTTCCAGATTGGTTCCGTTGGCGAATGCCATCGCCGCGTCGCTGTGGGGTTCGATGGTCTGCACGGCCCGTGTGGCCATTGCCGCCCCACGCTCGCTGCCAAGCCGTGCAGCCAGCAGCGCGACCAGGTCGGCAAGCGCTGCCTTGTGGGCGCTGCCGAGTCCGGATGCGGCGATGACGTCCTCATCGTCGGCGCCACCTTCGGTGCCATAGCGCGGCGTCGGTGCGTCGTCGCGCAGGAGTGCCATCAGGCGGGAGAACATACCTTTCATCGCTGTGCTCCTGGTGGGTTCGTTGGCATGGGCAATGCGCGCCTCACTCTGCGGCCGGGCTGCGCTCGTCACGCACCGAATAGATCACCGAGAAGATCTTCCAGCCCTGTTCGGTGCGGATCAGCTGCCACATCTCCTTGCCCCAGTTCTGCCTTACGCCATCGGACAGAAACGTGTAATCGAAGGTCAGCGAGGCGGCGTCGCCATCGGTTTCGATCCTGGGGTTGGAGAAAACCTCTTCCTTCGGCGTGGACGAGGCCACCGCGTTGTCGATGAGCGAGATGAAATTGTTCGAGGGAATCTGCCGCGCCTTGATCGCGTCGGGCTTGGTCCTGCGGATGTCCTGCAGGCGCACGTCCTCGGAAACGAACTGCCAGCCGATGTCCTCGGGCTTGTCCGAGAAGAACAGGCTCATGTAGGTGGGCTTGTCCTTGTTGACCAGCGCGGTGCGGAAGGTTTCCAGCACCTGTTCGATGGCCTTGACGTCCTCCGCGTGCGCGGTTGCCTGCGCACCGGCATGTCCGCCGGCCAGCAGGCCTGCATACAGCAGCAGGGTGGCCGTCCGTGGGAAGCGTGCGGCGGGGAAGCGCCCGCGCATCAGCGGGCAGGTGCTGCGGTCATCCATGGCATCTAATCCTCATGTGCCTCGTGGCACCGGCGCCAATCTAGCATGCGGCGCTTCGGATCAGCCGAGCGAAACGCAGCCGAGCATGGCTCGGCTCTACAGCGAGCCGCGACCAGCGTCGGCGTCGCGCCTGCGCCTGCGTCTGCCCAGGTACATGCGCACTGCCAGCAGGGTCGCAAAAACCACGACGGCCGCCTGCGCTGCGGGCGAGGGCGTTGCCCCTGCCTGTGGCCAGAAGCACAGCCAGCCGGCAAACGCGGCCAGCGCGACCAGCACAAGCAGGAGCAGCCTCTTTGCCAGCGACCGTGAGAACGGCAGCGCGATCAGGGGCGCTGAAAGCAAAAGGAAGCCAGCACCCGTGACGCCCGCGCCGGTTCGGCCCGGGCCCGTCTGCCCGAAGACGGCGATGGCGATCATGGCCAGTCCCATCAACGCGATGCAGCCACCGATGAGCAACGCAAGTGCGTTGCCGATCGAGTGAGGCAGGTGCCCCGGCCGGGGAGCAACGTGTTCCGTTGAGCGTTCGTCCATGCGCGTCGTCCTGGGAGGATACCGTTGCATACTGTGGGCGGGCAGCCGACGCATCGGCAACGATGCCTGGCACACAGCATGCGGCTTTCAGGGTATCCACGGAAGGGGGCTGCTGATCACGCTGTCGATCCAACCGGCATAGCGCGAGATGCGCACGTTGTGCACCACCTGCCCGTAATACCCGGCTTCCAGCGCGTGCTCGGGTACGGCCGTAATCCACGAACCGAGCCCGATCAGCTGCCAGCCTTGCTGGTCGCGGATCATTAGCGGGCCGCCGCTGTCGCCGCCGCCGATGACGCCTTCCAGCGGCAGACCGGTGCCCGGGCCATCGAAGCGATACCAGAGAAAGCGGTCGTTGCCGCCGGTGACCGCGTTCTCCGCGCGGCGCAGCTGCCCCCGGTGAGGCGCACCTGGCAGCAGCCCGGTCAGGCCGGTACCGGTCGCGCCCTTGCCGATCAGGGTGGCGATCCTGCCGGCTTCGTCCTGCCCGCGATAGAGCCGAACCGGCGCAACGTCGCTGACCGGCGTGGCCAGCTGGATCAAGGCAATGTCATCGGAGGCAGCGAGCAAGGCGTGGATCGGGCCTGGATTGCCCGAGGCCAGTGCCGCCTGGCCCAATGCATCGGGCATGCGCCGGTACCCGGGATGCACGACCACGCGTTCGACGCGGTAGACCTGGCCGTTGATCTGCACCCCGGCCTCCATTCCATCCATCGGCGCGGCGTGTGCGGCGGTCACTACCCAGCGCGGCGCGATGAGCACGCCGTGGCCCTCTCCGGGCATGTCGGCCAGGGCCGGGAAGGCGGAGGCCGGAACGCGGTAGGCGCTGTCGTCCATATCGCTTCGGATGACGATGGCGCCGGCGGTGAAGGGCAGGGTGGCGAGGGCGAGCAGAAGCCAGCGGTGCATGGGTCGGTGCAGTCCTGTGCGGGTTGATCCGCACGGTAGCCCGGTTCCGGCTCACGGAACACCTGTGTGCGACGAAGGGGCGAATCGGTGTGATCAACCGGGAGGAATGAGGGGTGACGACCGCCACTCCGGCAGACCGACCGCGCAGCGGGTGCGCGTCACGATGGCGGCGATCTCTGCCTCGAAGTCGCCGCCGGGTTGCAGCCGTGACGTGAGCTCGGCACAGTTTCTCTTCAGAACATCGACCCATGGCGCTGTGTGGCTTTCCTCAGCAGCCAGGGCCAAGTGCCGGCGAGCCTTGTCGTACGCGCCCGCCAGCCCGGCGGTTATGCCGGCATGCATGTGCTCCCGGATGCCCGGTTGGGGGGGGCGGCTCATCAACGCACCTACCTGTCCCGGGGTGGGGAAGCGGTCACGCAGGGCCAGCACCTCGGCGGCCGCCTGCTCGGCCAGTGCCTGTGCGGCCACGGTAAATTCGGCGGTATCGGTGAAGGGCTGGAACGGGGCGATGCGGTAGCCCGCATCGAAGGACAGGAAATCCTTCTCTTCCCAGAGCCAGCACGCGCCGACATTGAGATGGCTGCCCGTGCTCCATCCCGAGGGCTGGAACTCGATCACCCCGACCCACCAGCCGTGGTCGTCAAGCCAAGTACGCGAGCGGCCTTTCTGCACGCAGACCAACGGGCGCAGTGCGGATCTCGCCGCTGCAGTCAGCAGGCGGGTGTGTTCCTGTGCCGGCATCCCCAGCGTCCTTGCGAGTGGCGTGCCGACCAGTATTGCAGAGCGCATCGGGCGTGTGGCCCCGGTACGTGCCGGGCCTCGATGCCTCAGCGCAGCACCGCGTTAAACGTGTCCGGGTCGCCGTCGTTGGCGGCCGCTGGCACGTTCAGCAGGCGGGCCAGCAGTGGGTAGACATCCACGTTGTTGAAGCCCTCAACGGTCCTGCCCGACTCGAAGGAGGGGCCCGTGGCCACGAACACCGCGCGCATCGACGGCAGGGCATTGTCGCAGCCATGGGTGCCGCGGTACGCATGGGCGTGGCGGGCCAGCATGTCAGGCGTCAGCGCATCCCAGCCGTCGTCCATCTCGCAGACGATCGGCGGACGGATGTGGCGATGGGGGCGGCGTGGTGCAGTCGAGCAAGCTCGACTCTACAACGGCGGAGTGCGGTTTAATGGCGGCCACGAATGCTGTCTGGTGCTTGATTCCATGTTCCACGTCCCTGCTGTTCCCCTGGCCATGTCCCGCTTGCTGGAGCCTGCCGCATGAAGGTCCTGCTGCAGGAACAGCATATGCAGGTGGGCCTGGACGAGGCCGAGCTGGGCCAGCTGCTGGCCGGCGAGACCGTCGAGAACATGACCCGGTTCGGGGGCAACGGGGGCTGGGGTACGGCCCTGTCTCTGCATGGGGGCGACCAGGCGGTGCTGCTGGACGGGGGCACCTACTGCAGGCTGGTGCTGCCGCGCGAGGCGGTGCAGGGGCTGGCCGCTGGCACGCCGGGGCTGCAGTTCCCGCTGTATCTGGATGACGGCACCACGTTGCAACTGCACGTCGCGGTGGGCGGCCAGTGAACAGCGGTGGCATGAACCCGGCCGCCGCCGATGATGGCGACGCCCCGCATTTCTTCAGCACCTGTGCGTTTTCAGAGGCCTGCACATCGCAGGGCTACGACAAGGCCGCGCTGGGGGAGCTGCATGTGCTGGTTGACCATGTCGGCCCGTTCCACGCCGGTGAGTACATCTTCCACGCGGGCGAATCGCTTGATTCGATTGCTGCGCTACGCGCAGGCATGGTCAAGACCTCGGACTGATATTGGTCAAGCGCAGCCTGGTGAGGCCATGCGACCAGGTGAAGCAGGGTGCCCGATGCGCACCCAACGTTGCGTTCTGAACTGATGACGCGCTGTCACAAACAAATCGCCATCGCTTCACGGCTGTTTGATATGGAACAGTGCACAGTCACGTAGAGCCTGCGCAAACGTCCCCCACGTTCCGCGACGACTTCCTTCCCAGACCTGGCGCCCACTCGGGCGCGGCTGGCGTCTGCCTGACTGATTCAGAGAAGTTCACCATGGCCCTCGACCTCGTCGCCGATTCCCTGCACGATCCCGTTGCAGAAACTGCCCTGCCTACCCTCGACCTGGTGCCGGTCGGCACCCGCCGTGGCCCATCCCAGCCGATCGAGCTGCCGGAGCTGGTGCAGCGGGTGCTGTTCGTGGCGACCGAGATGGCGGATTTCGTCAAGGCTGGCGGCTTGGGCGATGTGGCGGCCGCGCTGCCGCGCGCTGTTCGCAGCAACTGTGATGCGCGCGTGCTGCTGCCTGGCTATCCCGAAGTGCTGCAACGTCTGCCGCATCTTCGTGAAGTCGGTCGCGTCGCCGGGCGAGCCGGTCTGCCGGCCTGCACCGTGGCAATGGCGCTCCAGGCCGATGGTCTGCCGATCTATGTGCTGCTGTCGCCCGCGCTGTATGAACGCGAGGGCTCGCCATATGTGGATGCGCAGGGCCGCGAATGGCAGGACAACGCGGTGCGCTTTGCCACCTTGTCCCATGCCGCTGCGGAACTGGCGGCCGGGCGTGCCGGGCTGGACTGGACGCCGCAGCTGCTGCACCTGAATGACTGGCCGGTGGCGATGGCCGCTGCCTATGTGCGCTGGGATCGCACCGCCGTGCCGACCCTGCTGACCATCCACAACCTGGCCTATCAGGGCCTGTTCCCGTTTGCTCTGGCGCCGACCCTTGGTGTCCCGGCGGAGCATCTGGACGAACTGCATTTCCATGGCCACATGTCCTTCCTGCAGGGCGGCATTGCCAATGCCACCCGCCTGAACACGGTCAGCCTTCGCTATGCGCAGCAGATCACTGCTGCCGAGGATGGCTGCGGCCTGCACGAACTGCTGGCGCGACGCGCTGCCGGTGGCCATCTCAGTGGCATCGTCAATGGCATCGACGCCAGCTGGGATCCGCGACGCGATATTCACTTGAAGGCCCGCTTCGGCATCGGCCAGTGCGCGGGTCGTGAAGAGAACGCGCAGGCCGTGCGCCAGGCCTTCGGGCTGCAGCCCTCGTCGGGCCCGCTGTTCGCCGTGGTCTCGCGTCTGGTCCATCAGAAGGGGCTGGACATCACCTGTGATGTCGCTCCGCAGATTGTGGCGGCCGGTGGCCAGCTGGTGGTGATCGGCGGTGGCGAGCCGCAGGTAGAGGCGCAGGTGCAGGCGCTGGCACAGCGCTACCCCGGGCGGGTCGGCGCCTTCATCGGCTTCGAGGAGGGCCTGGCGCGGCAGATGTTTGCCGGCGCTGATTTCCTGCTCATGCCCTCGCGCTTCGAACCCTGCGGCCTAAGCCAGATGTACGCGCAGCGCTTTGGCTGCCTGCCGGTCGCGCACGCGACCGGTGGCCTGGTTGATACGGTTGAGGACGGCGTGACCGGTTTTCTGTTCCATGGCGCGAATGCCGATGGCCTGCGCCGCTGCGTGGAGCGGGCGATGCGCACGTTCCGGCTGCCGGCGCTGATGCATGCGATGCGACGTGCGGCGATGCTGCGTCCGGGCGGCTGGGAAACGGCCGGCAAGGCCTACCTGGCGCTGTACCAGCAGACCTGCCAGGTGGCTGCATGAACGACGAAGGACGGGGTGCAGTGGCGTTCGACTACGACGCAGTGACGCAGTGTGATGCGGTTGCGCCGTTGGCAACTGAGGTGCACGCCCTGGCGCAGGGCCTCCCGGCCGATGCGTTTGCATGGTTGGGCCCGCATGGCGACGGGAGCGGTGGCCGTGTGATCCGCGCGCTGGTGCCGAACGCACAGCGGGTGGAGGTGATCGAGGCCAGCGGCCGCCGCTGGGACCTTCTCAGCACTGAGCTGCCTGGCCTGTTCGAGGGACGCGCCGGTGCCGACGCGATCCCGCTGCTCGCGCTGCACTTCCCCGATGGTGTCGAGCAGGTGCACGACGCATATGCGTTCGGTCCGCTGCTGGATGAGGCGCTGCTGCAGCGTATTCATCAGGGCGACGCCGAAGCGGTGCGCGCATTGGGCGCTACCGAAATGGCCGTTGAAGGCATCGAGGGCGTGCGTTTCGCAGTCTGGGCACCGAACGCGCAGCGCGTGGCGGTAGTCGGCGACTTCAATGGCTGGGACGGTCGCCGTCACCCGATGCGGCTGCGCCATGCCGCCGGCGTGTGGGAGCTGTTCATTCCCGGGGTGCGGCCGGGCGCCTGTTACAAGTTCCGCCTGATCGGCGCAGACGGTCAGACCCTGCCCGACAAACTCGACCCGATGGCACGCTGGGCCGAGCGGTCGCCGGCCACCGCCTCACGCGTGGCGCCTGCCGCGCCGCTGCAGTGGAACGACCATGTCTGGCTGCAGCGCCGCCGTCAGCGGGGCATCAACGCGCCTTTGTCCATCTATGAAGTGCACGCGGGGTCGTGGCAACGCGCCGAGGACGGCAGCGTGCTGGACTGGGACGCACTGGCGGATCGGCTGATCCCCCATGTCACCGGGCTGGGCTTTACCCACATTGAGCTGCTGCCGATCAGTGAGCATCCGTTTGGTGGCTCCTGGGGCTACCAGCCACTGGGCATCTACGCACCGACCGCGCGTTACGGCCCCCCGGAAGCCTTCGCCCGCTTCGTAGACCGTTGCCATCAGGCCGGTCTGGGTGTGCTTGTCGATTGGGTCAGCGCGCATTTCCCCGATGATGCGCACGGCCTGGCGCGCTTCGATGGCACCGCCCTGTACGAGCACGCCGATCCGCGCGAGGGCAAGCACGCCGACTGGGACACGCTGATCTACAACTACGGCCGCAACGAAGTGTCGGCCTACCTGATCGGCAGCGCGCTGGAATGGATCGAGCATTTTCATATCGATGGGTTGCGTGTGGATGCAGTGGCGTCGATGCTGTATCGCGATTACAGCCGGCCCGAGGGGCAGTGGGTGCCCAATGCACAGGGCGGCCGCGAGAACCTGGAGGCGGTGGCCTTCCTGCAGCGCATGAACCAGACTCTGCGCGAGCGCTTCCCGGACGTGCTGGTGATTGCCGAGGAGAGCACCGCCTGGCCGGGCGTGACCAACCCGGTGGCCGAGGGCGGGCTGGGTTTCACCCATAAATGGAACATGGGCTGGATGCACGACACGTTGCAGTACCTGCAGCGCGACCCGGTACATCGCCGGCATCATCACAGCGAGATCAGCTTCGGCCTGGTCTACGCCTTCTCAGAACGTTTCGTGTTGCCGCTGTCGCATGATGAGGTGGTCCACGGCAAAGGCTCGCTGCTTACCAAGATGGCGGGCCACCGCGCCCAGCAATTCGCCCAGCTGCGCGCGTACTATGCCTTCATGTGGGCACACCCGGGCAGCAAACTGCTGTTCATGGGTGGCGAGTTCGGCCAGGCCGGCGAGTGGGCACACCAGCGCGGACTGGAATGGCAGCAGGCCGCGACCGCCGAGGGCGGCGGATTGATGCGTCTGGTCGGTGATCTGAACGCGCAGCTGCTGCATCAGCCCGCACTGCATCGCGATGAGCGCGACGAGCGCGGCTTTGCCTGGAGTGTGGCCGACGACAGCGGCAACAGCGTGTACGCCTTCATCCGTCATGACCCAACCGGCGAAGCACCGGCGATGCTGGTGGTCAGCAATTTCACGCCCGTGCGCCGCGAAGGCTACCGCGTTGGTGTACCGGAGTCCGGCCTGTGGTCGGAGCGGTTGAACACCGACAGCCACCACTATGCGGGCGGCAACGCCGGCAACCTGGGCGCGGTGGGCACCGATGCGCGACCGATGCACGGGCACGCGCAATCACTGCGGCTGACTCTGCCGCCGATGTCGACGGTGTATCTGCAGGTTGTCGCATGACCGGTGCAGGTCGTCTGGGTGCGTGGCCAACGGGCGCGGGGATGGTGGTGTTCCGGCTGTGGGCGCCTGACATCAGCCAAGTGGAGCTGGTGCTTGGCGGGGCCGCGTTACCGATGCTTCGGCAGGCCGATGGCCTGCATTGGATCCGCACGGCGGCCGCGCAGGGTGATCGTTACCGCTTCCGCCTGCCAGATGGCAGCGAGGTGCCGGATCCCGCTTCGCGCTGGCAGCCCGAGGGTATTGAAGGCCCAAGCGCCGTCCTGACCGAAGATGCGTATGCCTGGCAGACGCGGGACTGGGGCGGTGTCGCCTGGCCGGACATGGTGATCTACGAGGTGCACGTCGAGGCAGCCGGCGGGTTTGCCGCGCTGACGGCGCAGCTGCCGATGCTGGCGGCGACGGGCATCACCGCCATCGAGCTGATGCCGGTGGCGCAGTTTCCAGGCAGCCGCAACTGGGGCTATGACGGTGTATTTCCCTACGCCCCGGCACAGGCCTATGGCGGACCCGAAGCACTGAAGCGATTCGTCGATGCGGCGCATGCCGCCGGCCTGGCGGTGCTGCTGGATGTGGTCTACAACCACTTCGGGCCACAGGGCAACCATTTGGCGCAGTATGCCAAGGACTTCTTCCACAGCGGTCGCAGCACGCCGTGGGGTGAGGCCATCGACTTCGAAAAACCGCATGTGCAGCGCTTCTTCATCGACAACGCGCTGATGTGGCTGCAGGAGTATCGGTTTGACGGCCTGCGCCTGGATGCGGTGCACGCCATCGATGATGACCGCTTCCTGCAGCAGCTGAGCGACGCGATCCGCACCGAGGTGCCGCACGCGCACCTGGTGCTGGAAAACGAGCGCAACCAGGCGCGCTGGCTGCGAGGCGCCTACCAGGCGCAGTGGAATGATGACTTCCACAATGCGCTGCATGTGCTGCTGACCGGGGAGCACGAGGGCTATTACGCTGCCTACGCCGGGCGCGCCGAAGCACTGCTGGCGCGCTGCCTCGCCGAGGGCTTTGCCTGGCAGGGCGAGCCCGACCTGCATGGCGAGGCGCGCGGCGAGCCCAGTGGCGACCTGCCGCCGTCCCGCTTCGTGGTATTCGCGCAGAACCACGATCAGGTTGGCAATCGCGCCTTTGGTGAGCGCCTGAGCCAGCTGCTGGATCCTCCGGCGCTGCGCATGGCCACTGCGCTGACCGTGCTGACGCCCATGGTGCCGCTGCTGTTCATGGGCGAGCCGTGGCAGGCCACCTCGCCGTTCCTGTTCTTTACCGATTACCAAGCGCCGCTGGACGAAGCGGTGCGCGAAGGGCGTCGGCGTGAGTTCGCCGGCTTCAGCGCGTTTGCCGACGCCGCCTCGCGGGCGCGGATTCCCGACCCGAACGATCCCGCGACCTTGCAGGCCTCGTATGTGCCGCCACCGGGCGCAGGATTTGCGGCACAGGACTCGCTGGCGTGGCTTCGCGATCTGCTCGCCCTGCGTCGTCGTTGCCTGCAGCCCGGGCTCGAGCAGGCGCGCTCGCTGGGCGCGACGGTGCTGGGCACGGGCGCGGTGCAGGCGGGGTGGCAGCTGCCCGCCGGGCAGTGGTGGATCGCCATCAACGCAGGGCCTGCCGAAGTGCCGCATTCGCTGCCTGACGGAGAATCGCTGCTGGAACTGCCCACCGTCCCGTTGCTGCAGGCGGGCGGTGGTCTGCAGCTTCGCTGGCTGCCGGCATGAGCGGCGATACAGCGCTGCAGGCAGCCGCGCGTTCCGCGGGGCTGATGCCGCAGTGGGAGGATGTTGCCGGGCGGCACTGCGAGGTCGCGCCGGAGGTGCTGCGCGCCGTGCTGCAGGTGCTGCAGCCGCAAGCGGAAACGGCGGGCGCGCCACTGCATACCGCAATCTGCGGGGAGGCGGTGGTCCTGCCCGGTGTTGCAGGCGCGGCGTGCTGGGTCGATGAGACCGGCCAGCACCGCGACGCGCGCCAGGATAAGGCTGGGCGATGGCCGGTGCCGTTGCAGCCCGGCTACTGGCATTGGCAGCAGGGGCCGCGTCGCATCGCGGTCGCCGTCGCACCGCAGAAGGCATGGTGGCCCGCCCAAGTTGACCGTGGCTGGGGCGTGGCGGCGCAGGTCTACAGCCTGCGCAGCGTAGGCGATGCCGGCATCGGTGACAGCGCCGGCTGTGTACCCTGGCTGCAGCGGCTGCAGCAGCACGGTGGGCAGGCGCTCGCCCTGAGCCCGATGCACGCCGGCTTGCCGCCGGGTGCCGGCTATAGTCCATATTCGCCCAGCGACCGCCGCTGGTTGGACCCGCTGCAGGCCTCGCTGCTGCAGGCGGTACCCGATGCTGCCCACGCCGTGCTGGCGGAGGATCCTGCGCTGGCCGAGGCGGTGAACGCTGCCACGGCCGCGCGGCGCATCGACTGGCCAGGTGCGGCTGACCTCAAGTGGCGCTGGCTGCGCGCGGCGCGGCTGCAGCTGCAGCACGCGCAACCCGATCTGTGGGCCGAAGTCTGCCAGTGGCAGGCCGATGCGGGCGCGGCGCTGCAGGACTACTGCTTGCTGGCAGCCGACGCGCGAAGCGGGGATGCGCAGGACCACGCCTTCGCACAGTGGGTGGCGCAGCGCTGCTGGACGGACCTGCACTGGCAGGCGCGCAGCAACGGCGCGGCCATCGGCCTGATAGCCGATCTGGCGGTGGGCTGTGCACCCGACGGTGCCGAAGCGCGAACGCAGGCGCACGCCATGCTGGCCGGCCTGGAGCTGGGTGCGCCACCTGATGCCTTCAATACCAAGGGCCAGGCGTGGGGCATCACCGGCTTCTCGCCGCTGGCCCTGCGCAGGCAGGGCTATGTACCTTTCATCCACCTGTTGCGGGCGGTCATGGCCGGCCGTGGTGGCGTGCGCATCGACCATATCCTCGGCCTGCACCGGCTGTGGGTGCTGCCGCAGGGCGCCCCCGCCCGCGACGGGGTCTATCTGCAGTTTCCGCTGCAGGATCTGTTGAACCTGCTGGTGCTGGAATCGTGGCGGCACCAGTGCCTGGTGATCGGTGAGGACCTGGGTGTGGTTCCGGCAGGCATCCGCCAGCAGCTGGCCGCGCGCGGTCTGCTGGGTGTGGATGTCCTGCCGTTCACCCGTGATGCGGCGGGGTTCCTGCCTGCCCGACGTTGGCGCCGCGATGCGGTTGCCATGCCGTCCACCCACGATCTGCCACCGCTGGGTGGCTGGCTGCGTGGACGTGACCTGCGCTGGCGGGCACGCCTGGGTGAAATCGAAGATCTGCCTGCATCACTGGCGCAGCGGCGCCTGGATGCCACGGCGCTGGCCGACCTGGTTCATGGAGATTGCGTGGAAGACGATGCACTGGGCCTGCTGGCCAGCACCCCCTCGCGACTGGCCCTGCTTCCCTTGGAAGATGCGCTGGGACTGCGTACACAGGTCAACCTGCCGGGCACCGTCGGCGGCCATCCGAACTGGCGGCGGCGGTTGCCGCTGCAGTGGAATGAGGCCGCCCTGCAGTCGCGGCTGCAGCGCGTCAGCGCGGGTCGCGACGGAGGCCACGCATGACCGCACTTCGCGCGACCGCGCGCCTGCAGCTGCATGCCGGCTTTGATTTCGACGCCGCGGCGGCACAGGCGGACTACTTCGCCACGCTGGGCGTCAGTCACCTGTATCTGTCACCCATCGCCGCAGCGATGCCGGGTTCCACGCACGGTTACGACGGTATTGATCCCACCCGGATCAACCCGGAACTGGGCGGCGAGGACGGTTTCCTGCGGTTGGCCAGCCGCGCCCGCGAGCGTGGGCTGGGGCTGCTGCTGGACATCGTGCCCAACCATCTGGCCGCCGCGCCGCAGAATGCTTGGTGGTCGGACGTGCTGATGCACGGGCGGCGCAGCCGTCACGCGCAGTGGTTCGACATTGACTGGGAGGCAGCCGGCGCGGACCAGCGACTCTGGCTGCCCGTGCTTGACCGACCGCTCCAGGAGGCCATCAAGACGGGCGTTCTGAGGGTAGAGGAGTTCAACGACCAGCCCTGCCTGGTCCACCACGATCTGCGCCTGCCATTGTCGCCGCGCAGCTACCCATTGCAGCCTGGTGCCCGCCAGGGTTGGATCGAGCGTTGCAACCGATCCGCAGAGCGCATGCACATGCTGCTGCAGCGCCAGCACTATCACCCGGCCTGGTGGCGCACCGGTGGCGACCAGGTCAACTACCGGCGCTTCTTCGACATCACCTCGCTTGCCGCGTTGAGGGTCGAGCGCGAAGACGTCTTCGATGCCGTGCACGCGCTGCCGCTGCGGCTGGTACGCGAAGGCTGGGTGGATGGCCTGAGGATCGACCACATCGACGGTCTGGCCGATCCGGGCGGCTACCTGCAGCGGCTGCGCGCACATCTCGGTGTCGCCGCAGAAGCAGGCGGTCGTCGTGGTGCGGACATCACCCTGCACGTGGAAAAGATCCTCGCCGAGGGGGAGGCACTGCCTGCCGGTTGGGCGTGCGACGGCACCACGGGCTACGATTTCATGGATCAGTCCAGTGCGTGGCTGCACGAACCGGATTCGGCGCAGGCTCTGAGTGAGCAGTGGCAGGCGCGCTCGGGCGACATGAGCGATCTGGAGGAGGTACAGCAGGCCGCCCGCGATGCATTGCTGGATGGATCGCTGCACGCAGACCTGCAGCGCCTGCTGGTCTGCGTACGGCAGGCGATCGGTGAGGCCGCAGGCCATGCAGACCTCAGCGATGCAATATTGCGCCGGGCACTCTGTGCGCTGCTGCGTCACTATCCGGTCTATCGCCCCTATGCGCTGCAGACGCAGGCCGAGCGGAGTTTCCTGGCCAAGGCCGAGTCTGCTGCCGTGCAGGGACTCGATGCCGCGGGACGTGCGGCCGTGAGTCTGCTGGTCAGCGCCCTGCAGGCGCCTGAAGGCCACGAACTGCGCGTGCGGTTCGGCCAGCTCTCGGCACCGCTCAATGCGAAGGCGGTGGAAGACACGGCGTTCTATCGCTACTACCGGGCGCTGTCCCGCAACGAAGTCGGCAGCGACCCGCAGCGCATCGGCCTTGAGGGCGATGCACTGATTGGACTCGCCAAGGCGCGCGCGCATCAGCATCCCCTGGCGATGCTGGCCCTGGCCACGCACGACCATAAGCGCGGCCCTGATGCGCGTGCGCGCCTGGCGCTGATCAGCGGCGACATCGGGGCATGGCAGTCGGCGCTGGCCGATTGGGAGCAGCAGTGCGCGGCGGCAGGGATGCCGATGCCATTGCCTGCCGCTGAAAGCTATGCACTGTGGCAGGCGCTGGTTGGCGCCTGGCCGATGCACGGTGCGCCCGCAGTGGACTTCCCACAGCGCATGGACCAGTGGCTGCGCAAGGCGCTGCGGGAAGGCAAGCGGATCAGTAGCTGGCTCGATCCGGACCTCGCCGTTGAAGACGCCTCGCAGCAGTGGCTCCAGGCCTTGATGCACGCCAGCGAACTGCAGGGCGTGCGCGATGCACTGGCTGGTTTCGTGGGGACGCTGGCGGCCGCCGGGGCCAGCAACGGGCTTGCACAGCTGTGCCTGCAGCTGTGCCTGCCGGGTGTTCCCGATATCTACCAGGGTACCGAGTTCTGGGATCTCAGTCTGGTCGATCCGGATAACAGGCGCCCCGTGGATTTCGCACAGCGCGCACAGGCACTGGCTGATGATCGATCGTGGTCGCAGTTGCTGCAGGACTGGCACGAAGGCGCGCCGAAGATGCGCCTGCTTTCGCGGCTGCTGCAGCTGCGGCGCGAGCATCCGGCCGTGTTCCTGCGCGGCACGCTGCAGGACCTGTGCGATTCCGCTTCGGCAGATGTGGTCTTCGTGCGCGAGCACGCGGGGCAGGTGCTGCTGGTCGCGGTGCGCAGGGCGAGTGCCGAACGATGCCCCGGTCCTGGCCTTGTGTGGACAGAGGATGCGCAGCAGCGCGTGTGTGCGCTGCCGCAACGAACGATGCACAACGTTCTGGACGGTCGCACGGAGGTTTTCAACGGTTCCGTTTCGGATGCGCTGCTGTTTGCCGGCAGCCCCGTTGCGGTGTGGATCAGCCAGGAGAGTGGGGCAGATGGACAGCAGTGAGCGACGCCGCCGTATCGAGATGCTGGCGCATCAGATCTGGGAGGCCGAGGGCCGTCCGGATGGGCAGGAACAACGTCATTGGCACATGGCCGAGCGGTTGGTGGAAGCAGAAATAGCAGCCCTTCATGCGGGTAAGGACGAGAACGATGGCAACCCGTAAGTGGACACAGAGCTCGCGCGTTCGCGAGGGCAGGCCGTTCCCGCTGGGCGCGACCTGGGATGGGCTGGGAGTGAATTTTGCGCTGTACTCGCGCCATGCCAACAAGGTCGAGCTGTGCCTGTTCGATTCACGCAACCGCGAGATCGAGCGCATCGCGCTGCCGGAGTACACCAACGAGGTGTGGCACGGCTACCTGCCGGACGTGCGCCCGGGCCAGCGCTATGGCTACCGCGTGCACGGTCCCTATGCGCCGCAGGATGGACACCGTTTCAATCCGAACAAGCTGCTGCTGGACCCGTATGCCAAGCAGATCGTGGGTGAGATCAAATGGGCGCCGCATCTGTTCGGCTATACGCTGGGACACCGCGATGCCGATCTGAGCTTCGACCGCCGTGACAGCGCGCCGTACATGCCGCGCTGCGCGGTGATCGATCCCGCGTTCAGCTGGGGCAGCGAGCGCGCGCCCGCAACGCCCTGGGACCGCTCGGTCATCTACGAAGCACACGTGCGTGGACTGACCATGCAGCATCCGGGCGTTCCCCAGGCCGAGCGAGGCACCTTCTCGGCGCTGCGGCACGATGCTGTGGTGGACCATCTGGTGCATCTTGGGGTGACGGCCATCGAGCTGCTGCCGGTGCATGCCTACGTCGACGACCAGCAGCTGCTGGAGCGCGGCCTGCGCAATTACTGGGGCTACAACACCATCGGCTTCTTCGCGCCGCAGCCGCGCTACCTGTCGCTGGAGACGGTGGCCGAGTTCAAGCAGATGATCGCCCGCCTGCACAGCGTGGGCATCGAAGTGATCCTGGACGTGGTCTACAACCACACTGCCGAAGGCAATGAACTGGGGCCGACGCTCTCGTTCAAGGGCATCGACAACGCCAGCTACTACCGGCTGGCTGATGACCGCCGCTTCTATATCAACGATACCGGCACCGGAAATACCTTCGACCTGACCAACGCCGGCGCGCTGCGCATGGTGATGGATTCGCTGCGCTACTGGGTGGCCGAGATGCGCGTCGATGGCTTCCGCTTCGACCTGGCCACCATCCTCGGGCGCGAGCGCCATGGCTTTGATCCGTCGGGCAGCTTCCTCGATGCGGTGCGCCAGGACCCGGTGCTGAGCCAGGTGAAGCTGATCGCCGAGCCATGGGACATCGGTCCCGGCGGCTATCAGCTGGGTCAGTTCCCGCCGGGATGGGCCGAGTGGAATGACCGGTTCCGTGACACGACCCGTGCGCTGTGGCGGGGGGATGCGGGCCAGTTGCCGGAGTTCGCGGCCCGCTTCACCGGGTCTGCGGACCTGTTCGATCATCACGGCCGCCGGCCCTCGGCCAGTATCAACCTGGTCACCGCGCACGACGGCTACACCCTGCACGACCTGGTGAGCTACAACGACCGCCACAACGAGGCCAATGGCGAGGACAACCGCGACGGCCACTCGCACAACCTCTCGTGCAACCACGGCGTGGAAGGCGATACCGACGATGCGGGCATCCTCGCCCTGCGTTCGCGGCAGATGCGGAATCTGCTGGGAACACTGCTGCTCGCGCAGGGCACGCCGATGCTGCTGGCCGGCGATGAGTTCGGCCATTCGCAGCAGGGTAACAACAATGCCTACTGCCAGGACAATCCGCTGAGCTGGATCGACTGGGAGCGCGCGGCGCAGCCGGGTCCGCAGGCGCAGGCGGCCTTCGTGCGGCGCGCGTTGGCATTGCGCCGGCGCTATGGGCTGTTGCGACGCAATCGCTTCCTGACCGGTGACTTCGACGCGTCGCTCGGAATGCGCGACATCGAGTGGCGGCGTCCCGATGGGGCCCCAATGGGCGAGGGCGACTGGCACAACCCCGACCAGCGGGCGCTGTTGATCGTGCTGGACGGCCGCAGCCCGGACAGCGGACTGCGGGAGCCCGGGCGCCATGTCAGCCTGGCCTTGCTGTTGAACCCCAGCGACCAGGAGCGGCGGTTCCGGCCTTCCGACCAGACGCTGTCGTTCCGTCGCGTGGTCCTGCAGACCGACGACGCGCCACTGGAGATGGATGAGGAGGGGCAATGGACCTTGCCCGCCCGCAGCCTGTGCCTGCTGGCATCCAGCAGCGCAGGGTGATGGCACGGCGCCGGGGATGGCCCAGCGCTGACGGGCCGGGGTCATGAGGGGGCGCCGGGCCATGCCCGGCGGATGCCAATTCACCCCAACACGCAGCGCAGCACACCCGCCGACACCACGCCGATCGGTACCGTCGGCAGCATCGACAACCGGGTGGCGGCCAGCAGGGTGATCGCCAGCCAGGTCGGCCGGGTTGTCCGCCTCGAAGTCCGGTGCGATCACCGAGATCAGCACGCAGCCCGGGGCGGCCTCCATCAGCACGATGGTCAGCAGCGCGGTCCAGTGGATCAGTCCGCCGAGGATCATGCTGCGTCCTCCGCCAGCAGCCACACTGCGGCCAGGCCGGTGCTGGAGGAGGGCGGTTTGATCGATCGCTACGTGGCACTGCTGAACCCGGCCAAGGTGGGCCGGGGGTTTACCCCGTTTGTGCGGGTCTGGCTGCGCGTGCAGGAGGAGGACACCAGCAACCACGTCATCAACGGCATCAAGTCCTTCCCGGAAATACTCGAGTGCCACCTGATGGCGGGCGACTGCGATTTCCTGCTGCGAGTGACGGTGGCCGATCTCGACGCCTACCGCCAGTTCCAGATCCGGCACCTGAACCGGATCGCCGGCGTGCAGAACACCATGACCGAGATCCAAATGCAGCGGATCAAGCAGACCACCGAACTGCCGCTCTGAAATCCGGCCGTCAGCCGGCCTGGCCGCGTTCGCTGGTAATGCGGGCGCCTTCGCGCATCACCAGGGTCACCGGGGTCTTCTCCACCACCTCCAGCAGCCGCGACCACTGCGCGTCGCTCAGTTCGGCGCTGGCATGCAGCACGCGGTGCACGTGCAGGCGCCCATCCTCATCGCGCTCCGAACGCAGTTCGGCATGGAACTCGCCCAGCTCCCAGCCCTTGCGCTGGGCATATATGCGCAGGGTGATGGCGGTGCACGACGCCAGCGACGCCAGGTACAGATCGAAGGGGGCAAAGCCGCGGCCCTGTCCGCCCAGCGTGGCCGGCTCGTCGGCGTCGACGCTGAAGGTGCCGTTGCTGACGTGGTGCAGGTAGTTGTCGGCGGTGGAGATGATGCGGGCGTAGGCCATGGCGGGTCAGGGAGAGTGGAGGACGGGAAATGGTACCGTCGCCGGCCCGGCGCGGGCACCTGCGCGCGGTCGTCACGCGCTCTTGTAGGCCGATTGGCCACCCTTTGCCTGCAACAGTCGGGAGTGCCGCCTGGACAGGAGCGTTGTACGTGTTGGAAGCCGTTGATAATCCGGGCCTGGAAGGGGTGCGTGTGCTGGTGGCGGAAGATGAATTCGCCATCGCCATGTTCCTGGTCGACTACCTGGAACTGAAGGGCGTGCAGGTCGTCGGGCCCGCAGGCGACCTTGCCGCGCTGGGCAGGCTGGTGGATGAACAGCCCATTGATGTGGCCCTGCTCGATATCAACCTGGGCGGCCAGCAGGTCTACCCCCTGGCGGATCGCCTGGTCGAAGCCGGCATCCCCTTCCTGCTGACCTCCGGCTATGACGACAACGTGCCCAGCCGGTTCGCCGACGTCCCGCGCTGCGCCAAGCCCTATCACATACAGGCGCTGGCCCAGCAGCTGGAGACGCTGGTGCAGGCCACGCGTGCTGGTGCAGGTGGGCATTGAAGGCTGCGCATGGGTAACCGATTGCAGATGAGTTCGCCCGTGGCGACCACGCCGGTACTGCCCACGTCGCCTCCGCTGCACGCGCTGCGTGGCGGCATGGCCGAGCGCATCGCCGCACATGACTGGTCAACGACGCCGCTGGGGGGCCGCGATGACTGGGCGCCGCACCTGCGGGCAACGGTCGACCTGATGCTGGCCCATGGTTTCCCGATGATCGTGCTGTGGGGCGAGGAACTGGTCCAGCTGTACAACGATGGCTACGCCGAGATCCTGGCCGACAAGCACCCGGGCGGCCTGGGCCAGGCCACGCGCGTCTGCTGGCCGGAGGTGTGGCACATCAATGGCCCCCTCTATGCCCGCGTCTGGCAGGGCGAGACCATCACCTACGAGGACAAGCTCTACCCGCTGGCCCGGCAGGGCGTGCTGGAAGACATCTGGTTCACCATCACCTACAGCCCGATCCGTGACGCCGGCGGCCGTATCGAAGGGGTGCTGGTAACGATGTTCGAGACCACGTCCGCGCACACGGCGCACGCGGCGCGGGCGCACGAGCAGCAGCGCCGGCGGCAGAGTGACGAACGCCTGTCACTCGCCTTCCAGATGCTGCCGGTGGGGCTGTGCATCGTCGATACCGAGGGCCGGGTGCTGCAGTCCAACGAGCAGATGCGCGCCTACCTGCCCACCGGTGAGTTGCCTTCGCGCGACGCCGACAACATGCAGCGCTGGCAGGGCTGGCATGAGGATGGGACCCCGATCGGTCCCGAGGACTTTGCGGTCGCCCGTGCACTTCGGGGCGACACGGTGGTGCCAGGGCTGGAATTCCAGTTCGCCCATGATGATGGGCAGGTGCGCTGGACACGCGTTGCGGCGGCGCCGCTACGCGATGCGCAGGGTGAGGTGACCGGCGTGTTCGCCATCGCCATCGACATCGACACGCTGAAGCGTGCAACCGAGCGCCAGGCCGTGCTCCTGGCCGAGCTGCAGCACCGGGTGCGCAACATCATGGCGATGATCCACGCCATTGCCTGGCGCACGCAGGAGACGGTGGGGAGCGTCGAGGAATATGCAGAGCGCCTGTGCGGCCGGCTGATGTCGCTGGCGCGCACGCAGGCGCTGCTGACCCGCGCCGACAATGCCGGCGTTTGCCTGCGTGGCATGCTGGACGAGGAAATATCGGTGCAGGTACATCGATCTGGCCAGTACCGGCTCGAGGGCCCCGACCTGTTGCTGCCGCCGAAAGCGGCCGAGGTGCTGTCGCTGGCCGTGCATGAGTTGGTGACGAACTCACTCAAGTACGGTGCCATCAGCAATGATGGGCGCATCAGCGTGTCGTGGTCCGTGCAGGCGGAGGACGGCGGCAGTCCCTGGCTGGCCCTGCACTGGTGCGAGCACCATGTGACGGTTTCGGACTGGTCGCCGCCGCAGCGGCGGGGCCTGGGCTGCTCGCTCATCGAGAAACGCGTGCCCTACGAGCTGGCGGGCAGCGGGCAGCTGCTGTTCCGCGCTGACGGCGTAGATGCCCATATCCGCTTCCCCCTACGTGAGCGCGACAGCCTGCTGCAGACGGATGCGCCGGCCACGGGGTGAGCAGTCGGGGGGCACGCGCCGCGCCGCGTGCGCGGCCTGTGCGATGATCCGAGGCATTGAAGCCATGGATCAGGATGCAGCACATGAATGAAGGAACGCAGTGGCCGGTGCGCGGCCTGCGCGCGTCGGTCACGGAGGCCTCCATGCACGTACGTCGCTTTGCCCGCGCATTTTCTGCATTGATTCTGGCCGCGCTGGCCCTGCCCCTGCAGGCGGCACCCGCGCCGCCCAGCCTGGTGCAGGCGCTGAAGGCGGCCGAGGCTGCGCTGCAGCTCATTCCGGGCGATGACATCGAACTTGACTTCCGACCTGCCTGGACCGGCGTGGCCGATCTGGACGGCGATGGCCGTTCTGAGATCATCTACTTCTACACGTCCACCTACACCGGGGGAGCGTTCGCACAAAGAAACGTCGTTGCCGTGATGACGGCACTGACGCCGGATGATCCACGCGGCAAGGAGAATCCGAAAAGCCTGTCGCCGGTTGATGCCGAGGACTACGCCGCCATCCGCGCATCCGGCTACGCCAATGATGCAGGCATGCAGATACCAGGTGCGGTGTAGTCCATCCGCATTGAGGGCAGCCGCATCATTGTCGACTTCATCGTGACCGCCGGTGCGACGGTCTGCGAGATTCCCCGCCACTTCCGCCACGTCTGCCCGCCGGAAGGACCGTATCAGTGGGTCCTGCACTGGACGCCGGGCGAGCTGACCCGTCAACAGCAGTAGAGTCGAGCTTGCTCGACTGCTCCAGCGCTTTGTAGAGCCGAGCCCATGCTCGGCTGCTGCCGCGCTTTGTAGAGCCGAGATCCTATGTTCGTGGTCAAGCCTGTTGGAAGCAGGCTTGGCCTACCTTCAGCATGGCTGGGTCGAATTCCTTGCCACTCTTGAATACGCCCCACGCAATCCTGGCCAGTTTT
>NZ_VYKI01000036.1:0-24024 GCF_008710035.1 Stenotrophomonas cyclobalanopsidis
GGCTTAAGAGCCGAAGGCTTAAGAGCCGAGGCAGCGTCATCGGAGCCTCCCGGGGTCACCAGGGGAATTGTGCCTGATCAGGGCACCGTTCCAAGACACAAGAGCCGAGCCCACGCTCGGCTGCTTTTCCATGTGACGCTTTCAGTCCGACAATGGATTCACATCTTCAGTCATGCGCGACGGCCTACTGGGGCTATTGAGCGCCAGATGTTGCCGTTAGAGGGTTGCTGCAAAGACGTAGAGCGCTAGGCCGCAATTGCGAGCTGAAGGCGACACCTGGTTGAGCGTCAAAATCCTGCGTGTTTTATCTTCTGACGGATGAATGCCAAAGACACCTCAGGAGAAGGCTTGGACGAGCGGCTTACATCAGCGCTACCTGCCTTGTATCACCGAATTGGCCAATCACTGATTGATGCCGTGCCTACCGACCAATGCGGGATCTGGCTGAACTTCGAGATCATCAAGAATGCCTGGTCGGGTTGGGCGTTCTACCGCAAGCCGTCAGGCTCATACGGCTATCTAGATATTCCAGAGGATGCGGAAGCAGCGCTCCTGGAGATGCATCAGCTCTTTGCGCAATGGCACCATGCACTCTGGACGAGTTCGACGTTTCATCTGGATCCAGAGAACAAGATGGAAACCGAGCTCGGATATGAGCAGCTTTCCGAGGATGAGTTCATCGATTCCCTGGGTCGGGAGCAGGCTTGGCAGGACCGCTATCTCGGGGCTGACGCTCAGATTGACTGGCAGAGCTACTAAGCTTGGTTGGTTGCAGTAGCCGAGCATGGGCTCGGCTCTACAACATCTTCAGCAACCGGTGGCGCCGGGCGATGCCCGGCGGCTGCGCCGGTTACGGCTTCACGTCCACCCACACCAGGTGGTGGTCGCTGCCGTCGGCGATCTTCGCTTCCGGGCTTTCATTGGCCGGCCAGAAGACGCCGCTGCCGACGTACTCGAAGCCGGTCGAGGGCAGCACGTAATCCAGGCGCATGGTGCCGGACTTCGGGCCGAAATCGCCGGTGGCATGGAACGGCGCGCCCTTGCGCACGATGCCCTTGGCCGCATAGGCCAGGCTGGTCTGCTCGCCACCGACGCTGCGCGGGGTGGGGTAGCGCAGCACGCGGGCGTTCTCGATCAGCTCGACGATCGCCTCATGACGGCCATCGCCATCGACCGGATCGTTGTTCAGATCGCCGAAGATCACGAAGCGCGCGTCCTGGGCCAGGCCGCCGCACTGGCCTTTGTCATCACACAGCCAGGGCTTGTCGCCGGCCGACAGGTATTCCTGCCACAGGCGCAGTTCGTCGTGGTTGCGCGCGGCGTTGCGCTTTTCCGGGCCGTCGAACACCGGCGGCGTCGGGTGCGAGACCAGCGCGTGGACCACGCCCGCCGGGGTCTTCACCGGCACGTCCCAATGCGACTTCGAGGACAGGCGCAGCTGCGACCACACCTGGTCGTTGTAGAAGCTCTTGCCGGTGCGCGGATCGACCGGGCGGATCGCGCCGGGCATCGTGCTCCACTTCAGCAGCTGGAAGCTGCGCACCTTGGCTTCGTCGATCGGGTAGCGCGACAGCACCAGCATGCCGTACTGGCCCGGGTGCAGGCCGTAGCCCCACGCATCATTGCCACGGCTGCGGCCTTCGCCGCCAACCGTGCCATTGCCGTCCAGGTCCAGGCCGCTGGGCACGCCGGTGTTGACCGGGGCCAGGTAGCGGTAGGCGAAGTGCAGCGGCTTGCCGCCGCCGGGCTGGGCTACTTCCAGGTAGCGCTTCTGGAACAGGTCGGCGGCGCGGTGCGCGTCGTCGAAGTCGAATTCGTTCAGCAGCACCAGGTCCGGGCGCACCTGCTGCAGCACCGCGGCGATCTTGCGCGCGTGCTCGCTGTTGCCTTCCAGTTCCTTGATCAGGCCGCCGGCATCATCCGAATACAGCGAGGTGTTGTAGGTAGCCAGGCGCAGCGTCGAGGACGGCTTGTCGGTCATCGCAGGGGACTTGGCGAAGGCGGGGGCGCTGGCGCCGCAGAGCAGGGCCAGGGCGAGGATGAGGGGATGGCGGCGGGTGATGTTCATGGGCCGTATTGTGCACCCGGCCCGGTGTCAGCGGTTTGTCAGCGTCCGTCCAGATCGCTGTCGAAATCATGCCAGCGGCGGCCGTCGTAGGCCTCCAGCGGGCGGTAGCGGCGCTTGTAGTCCATCTTCTGGTGGCCGCGGATCCAGTAGCCGAGGTACAGGTGCGGCAGGCCCTCGCGGCGGGCCCACTCGATCTGCTGCAGGATGGCGAAGGTGCCCAGGCCGCGCGCGGCATGGTCCGGGTCGAAGAAGGTGTAGACCGCCGAAAGGCCGTGCTCGGTCACGTCGGTCACCGCCACCCCCAGCAACTGGCTGGGCTGGCCGCCGTGGCCGGGCAGGCGCATTTCCAGGAAGCGGGTATGCGACCAGCTGCCGATCAGGAACTGCTCGAACTCGTGCGGACCGTGGTCATCCATGCCGCCGTTGGCATGGCGGTGGGTCAGGTAGCGGTGGTAGAGGTCGAACAGATCCTGGCGCGGCATGGCGGCGGTGATGCGCACCTCCAGGTCGGCATTGCGCGCGGCGCAGCGGCGCTGGCTGCGGTCGGCGGCAAAGCGCGCCACCGGGATGCGCACGGCCACGCAGGCATGGCACTGCGCGCAGTGCGGGCGGTAGACCAGATCGCCACTGCGGCGGAAGCCCCAGCTCAGGGCCAGCGGGTACAGCCCACCCAAGCGGCGGTCCTGCGGGTCCAGCACCAGATCACGCGCAACGCGGTCCGACCAGTACCCGCAGGGGTGCTCGCCGGTCTGGAACAGTCTCAGTTCGTCGTCTCTGTCGCCGTGGATCGCCATGGGCACAGCATAGCCCCAGCGTGTCGCAATGGCCGCGACTGTCCGCCGGATGAACGGAGCCGGTCGCTGCGTCAACCGATGGTGCGCCCGGGCGTTGTTGTCTCCCGAGGGTGAAGTGATCACCTCGACGCAATGACGCTATCCCCATACCAGGAGTGACTCCATGATCCGTACCCCCCTGCTGCTGGCCCTGCTGCTGGGCACTTCCGCCACCGGCATCGCCCTGGCCGCCGATACCCCCGCCAACCCGAACGCCCCGGCGCAGCGTCATGCCAAGCTGGACACCAATGGCGATGGCGTCATCGACCGCAGTGAAGCCGCCGCCAACCCGCGTTTGGCCGCGAAGTTCGACGAACTGGACAAGAACAAGGACGGCAAGCTGTCGCGTGACGAGCTGCCGCGCTGGAAGCATGGTCGTCGTGGTGGCCACGGCGACTGGATGGCCAAGCTGGACGTGAACAAGGACGGCCGCATCAGCCGTGAGGAAGCCAAGGCCGACCCGCGTCTGGCTGCCCGCTTCGACCAGATGGACGTCAACAAGGACGGCTACCTGGACAAGGCCGACCGCGAGCTGCGCATGAAGCAGCACCGTGATGCCTGGTTCGCCGCCGCCGACACCAACAAGGACGGCCAGCTGAGCAAGGCCGAGTTCGATGCCGCCAAGGGCCCGATGCACGGTGGCCCGCGCCATGGTGGCCCGCGTGATGGCAACGCACCGAAGCCGCCGCGCTGAATCCTGCGGTAGTGAACAGCGACAACGCCGGCATCATGCCGGCGTTGTTGCGCCGACCGGTTACAGCCGTCCGCCGCGCGCCAGTGAATACACGACCAGGCCGATCACCGCGACGTTCATCATCACGATGCCGGTCCGGCCATAGGCCAGTTCGTAACTCCAGTGCGTGCCGGTACGGCCGCGCCGTGCCCCATCGCGGGCGATCAGTGGTTTCATGATGCGCTGCAGGGGCACCAGGCATTGGTAGTTCACAGCCCCCATCCCGGCCACGAGGATGAGCAGATGCAGCCACAGCGGTGCCTGCAGCATGAGTGCAACCAGCAGGCTGGTGCAGACCACCATCGCAGTGAACGTATTGAGGTGCACGAACCGGCGCACCGCTGCCTGTTCCTCCGGCAGGTGTGCATAGCGCAGCAGGAAGCGGCCGCCGAGATAGCTGCCGGCGACGCCGCCGATCACGCCACCGGCAATGGCGGCCCAGTTGCTGGCGGGAATCAGGTGCAGCTGGCTGGCAGCGGCGGTCAACGAACCCATGGCGGTACCGCCTGCGGCACTCACACCACCCAGGCCCAGCTTGCTGCCGCCTACGCCCACCCCGGTGCCCAGCAGGATCGCCGCGCTGGCCGTGCCCGGTGTTGCCACCAGCACCATCGACACCACCGTTGTCGCAAACGCGGCGCTGGGTGCACTGCTGCGGGCGAACTCGCCAAAGCGCTGCAGCAGGCCGTCGCGTACCTGCGCGCGGGCTCGCGAAAGGCGCTTGCGTACGGCCGCATCGCTCAGCCCGAGCAGATCAGCCACCTGCTGCGAGCGCTGGCCTTCACGGTAGTAGAGCAGCAGCACTTCGCGGCTGTCGCTGGGCAGGGCCGAGATGATGTCCTCGGCGGCCACTTCTTCCTCCAGCCGCTGCAGCCGGTCGGCCGCGCCCGGCGTCGGGTCGGCGGCCATGCCCAGCGCGACCTCGGCGGCGTCGCCGGTCAGCGGTCGGCCGCGCTGCGCGCGCAGCCAGTCGCGGGCCAGGTTGCGGGTGATCTGCCGCAGCCACGGCAGGAAGCTGGTCGAGCTGCGCAGCTGGTGCAGCTGCTGCCAGCCTTTGACGAAGGCCTCCTGGGCGATGTCCTCGCTGGCCTGGCGGTCGCGGGTGATCGCCAGGGCGATGGCGGTGACCGTGTTCTGGCAGGCCAGCACGATGCGCCCATAGGCGTGCTGGCAGCCAATGCTGGCCGCCGGCAGCTCGCGTTCCAGCGTCTCGTCGATCGTTGCAGCGAAAGTCGTCATGGCGGCAGCTCCTGCTGGAATTGTGTCCCAAGACGGAGCTGCGCGCAGTTTGTGACCGGTCCGCTTGCCGGTAGCGCCTGCGGGGCCGGCTGCGTCTGCTGCGGCTGGGCCTGTGGGGCCGGGGCCGGTGCAGCGGGGGCCGGGGCGCCACGGTGGCGCAGGCCGATCACCAGCGCCACGCCGGCGATCACCACCAGCAGGGCGATGCGGATGCGCCAGGCCCAGCCGCGGCCACTGCCGGTGGTCTCGGCGGTATCGCGGAAGGCGAATTCGGCGGTCGGGTGGTCGCGGCGGGTGGTGTCGAGCAGGCGTGCGTCACGCAGGATCTCGCGTGCACGCGGCTGGTCGTCGGCACGCACGATCCACACCGCCGGGTAGCCCTGGCTGTTGCCCAGGTCGGTATAGCTGAACTGGCCACGGCGACGGGTCTTGTACGAGCGGCCGTTGGTCACCTTCACTTCGATGTCGTGGCTGCGCAGCAGCTCGGCCACGCCCTCGACGGTTTCCACGCGCTGGCTGCTGAAAATCTGGCGCATTGCTTACTCCTTGGCCGGCACGGCGGCCGCGGCATCCTGGTCCGGCACCACGCGGATCAGGCCTTCCTGGGCGGTGCTGGCCACCAGCACGCCATCACGGGTGAAGAACTGGCCGCGGGCCAGGCCGCGCGAGTCCTGCGCGCTGGGGCTGTCCAGCGAATACAGCAGCCAGTCGTCGGCGCGGAACGGGCGGTGGAACCAGATCGCGTGGTCCAGCGAAGCCATCTGCACGTGCGGATGGTAGTAGCTGATGCCGTGCGGGAACGTCGCCGTGCCCAGCAGATGGAAATCGGACGCATAGGCCAGCAGCGCCTGGTGCAGCTCGGGCGCATCGCCGACCGGCTCGCTCAGGCGCAGCCACACCTGGTGGTAGGGAGGGCGCTTGGGCGGGTTCAGTTCGTCGCGCGGGTAGACGTGGCGGAACTCGAACGGGCCGCCGCGCGAAAGCCAGCGCTGCACCTTGATCGGCAGCCGCTCCAGCACCTCGGCCGGCAACGGGCGGTTCGGTTCGATGTCCTCCGGCTGCGGCACCTCGGGCATCTTGTGCTGGTGCTGGGCACCGGTCTCGGCCTGCTGGAACGAGGCCGCGCAGAAGAAGATCACCTTGCCGTGCTGGATCGCGGTGACCCGGCGCACGGAGAAGCTGCCGCCATCACGGGTGCGGTCCACGTCATAGACGATGGGGTGGTCGATGTTGCCGGCGCGCAGGAAATAGGCATGCAGCGAGTGCACGTGGCGGCCGTTGTCGACCGTGGCCTGCGCCGCCGCCAGTGCCTGGCCCAGCACCTGGCCGCCGAACACGTACTTGGTGCCGATGTCGCGGCTCTGCCCGCGGAACAGGTTGTCCTCCAGCCGCTCCAGGGTGAGCAGGTCGATCAGCTCGGAGACGACGGGTTCGGGCATGTCGTTCAAGGGGGCGGCCACAGCAGTGAAGAAGGCTCGATTATACCGGTCAGGGGTCGATCCCTTTCGCTTTGCGAAAGGGCTCTGACCCCGGGAGTACGCAGTCGAGCAAGCTCGACTCTACTTGCCCAGCCTGACCACCAGTGCCTGCAGGGCATTCTGCGCATCCGGCGCGAACCAGGCCTCGACGAACCGGTCCAGCTGGATCAGGTCCGGGTGCAGGGCTTCCTGCAAATCGGCGCGGGCCACCGCGCGGGTCAGCAGCATCGGCTGGCGCGGCTGCTTCAGCAGGTTCTGCAGCCAGGCAATGGCACGTGCCACCACCAGGTCGGCGTCGGCCAGTTCATCGACCAGGCCGATCTGCAGCGCCTGTTCGGCCGGCACCAGCGCGCCGGTGGTAAGCAGGATGCCCGAACGGTGCACGCCCACCGCACGGCGCAGCAGGCGCTGGATGCCTTCGGGCGCCACCAGGCCCACCTGCACCTCGTTCAGACCGATGGCATAGGGGCGGGCCGGGTCCGCACTGCGCGCCATCACCCGGTAGTCGCAGCACAGCGCCAGCACGCAGCCGCCGGCCGGCGCATGGCCGGTGATGGCCGCCACCACCGGGATGCGGCTCTCGGCCACGCTGCGCACCGCGCCGAAGAAGGCGTTCCAGCTGTCCAGCAGCTTGTGCTTGTCATCGCCGTGGGAGAGCAGGTGCGGCACGTCCATGCCACCGGTGAAGACCCGCTCGCTGCCCGACAGCACGATGCCGTGCGCGTCTTCGGCCATCGCCAGCTCGATGGCATGGATCAGCTGCCGGCACAGTTCGGTGTCCAGTGCGTTGACCGGCGGCCGCGCCAGACGCAGTTCGCGGATGGGGCCATGGTTGATCACCTCGATGAGCGTCGTCATGCTGCGGTCTCGTTGCGGACAGGAATCTGAGGCGATGATAACCAAACCATTCGTTGGCGTATTGTTGCTGCTGTGTGCGGGCGCAGCATCGGCGGCGACCGCCGTGCCGGCCTGCGTCACCGTGCAGCAGGGCTGGGCGCGCCTGCCGCCAAACCCGGCCATGTCGATGACCGCCGGCTACGGGGTGATCCACAACGGCTGCGCCAAAGCGGTGGCCATCAGCGGCGCACGCAGCGCCCGCTTCGGCGACGTATCGCTGCACGAAACCACGATCGTCGATGGAGTCAGCCGCATGCGCGCGGTCGAGCGCCTGCCGCTGGCACCGGGCGCGCGCGCCGAGCTCAAGCCCGGTGGCCTGCACCTGATGCTGATGGAGGGCAAGGGCGCGCTGAAGGAAGGCCAGGTCGTGCCGCTGCAGCTGCAGCTGGAGGGCGGTGGCGAAGCCCGCGTGACGTTGACGGTGCGCAAGGCCGCGCCGTAACGCGTCGCCCGTTCCGCCGGGCATGGCCCGGCGCTACCGGTGATGATCCGGCGGTCATGCCTGGGTAGCGCCGGGCCATGCCCGGCGGGGTTTTACGACCAATCGTAGGAGAACAGCACTGTGCGGCTCACCGGTTCGTACAGCATGACGATGGCATCGGCGCCGCTGGCGCACCAGTTGTAACCGGCCACTTCGGCCACGGCGAAGAATGGGTTGCCATCGCGGCGGATGATGGCCCGTTCCGCATCGTCCGGCGCATGCCGGTCATCGGCGGCTGCGGTGAATTCCAGGGCAAACGCCGGCGGAATGTCGGTGGTCTCGATCCAGTTGCCGGTCGAGATCTGTCCACCCAGGGTATCCAGCCACGCCTGTTCGCCCGGCTCGCCATCGCCGTAGCGCGCATAGCTGGCCAGTTTCCCGTGCTGCTGGAAATACACCTCGGCCTTGGCGTAGCTGTCGCGCATCTCGGCAATGTGTGCGCGAGCGTCTTCCTCTTCCACGGCGTCGCCCTGGAAATACCCCTCGTTGCCAAGGAAACGCATGCGGTTGTCGGCGGTCAGCTCGAAGGCGATCCAGTTGGCGGCCGTCAGGTCGTTGTGGTGTTCTTCGGTGTATTCGCCGATCAGGCCTTCATACGGCTCGATCGGGCAAAGCATCGTCGCCACCTGGCCCGCCAGTTCCGGGCGCAGCACGCCGAGGTCGATCTTCAGCAGCGGCAGCAGGTGCTGCGCGAGCCACGCCTGATCGGCAGGGAATACATCGGCGGGGAAGGGGACCATGCCGGGCAGCAGGTCGCGCAGTTCGGTCTGGTGGATCATCTCAGTCCTTTGAATTGCAACGGTAGCGCCGGGCCATGCCCGGCGGATCAAGCGCCGACCAAGGTCGGCATCTACCAGAAGCGGATCAGGTGGAAGCGTTGCGGATCGCGTCCGGCAGTGGCGCGCTCTTGCCGGTCTGCGTATCCATCCACACCACCACCACGTTGCCGTCCGAATACAGCTTCGTGTCGTCCTGCTGGTCGACGATGCGGTGGCCGATGGTCACGCTGCTGTTGCCCAGGCGCTCGACGAACAGCTCGACCAGGATGTCGTTGGGCCACACGATCGGCAGCCGGTAGTTGACGTTGGTCGCAGCCACCACCGGTGCGATGCGGTCGGTCATCGACACGCCTTCCACGCCCAGCATCCAGCGCACGCGCGCTTCTTCCAGGTAGGAAATGTACTTGGCGTTGTTGACGTGGCCCATGCTGTCCATGTCACGCCAGCGCACGCTGATCGGAATGCGGGCAAGGATCTTGTGTTCGCTGCTCATCAGGCGTCCTTCTTCTTGGTGGTGCTCTTGCTGGCCTTGCCGGTGCTCTTGGCGGCCACGGCCTTCTTCGCGACCTTCGCCGGCTTTTCGGGCTTCACCTTGCGCGGCGGGCGGGCGTCGGGCTTGTTGGCCACGGCAGCCGGCTGTTCCGGGCGCGCGCTGGTCGAGGGCAGCATGCGGGCCAGGAACTGGCCGGTGTACGACTGCGGGCAGGCCGCCACGTCTTCCGGCGTACCGGTCACCAGGATGGTGCCACCGCGGTGGCCGCCTTCCGGTCCCAGGTCGACAATCCAGTCTGCGGTCTTGATGACGTCCAGGTTGTGCTCGATCACTACCACCGTGTTGCCCTCGTCGCGCAGCTTGTGCAGCACGCCCAGCAGCGCTTCGATGTCATGGAAGTGCAGGCCGGTGGTTGGCTCGTCGAGGATGTACAGGGTGCGGCCGGTATCACGGCGCGACAGTTCCTTGGACAGTTTCACGCGCTGCGCCTCACCACCGGACAGCGTGGTCGCGCTCTGGCCCAGCTTGATGTAGCTCAGGCCCACGTCCACCAGCGTTTCCAGCTTGCGGGCGATCGACGGCACCGGTTCGAACAGCTTCAGCGCATCTTCGACGGTCATTTCCAGCACGTCGTTGATGTTGTAGCCCTTGTACAGGATCTCCAGCGTCTCGCGGTTGTAGCGCTTGCCGTGGCAGACATCGCAGGGCACGTACACGTCCGGCAGGAAGTGCATCTCGACCTTGATCAGGCCATCGCCCTGGCAGGCCTCGCAGCGGCCACCGCGCACGTTGAAGCTGAAACGGCCCGGCGAATAGCCGCGCGCGCGCGCTTCGGGCACCTGTGCGAACAGTTCGCGCAGCGGCGTGAACAGGCCGGTGTAGGTAGCCGGGTTCGAACGCGGAGTGCGGCCGATCGGCGACTGGTCGATGTCCACTACCTTGTCGAACAGATCAAGACCGTCGATCTGCTTGTACGGCGCGACCGGGTGCGAAGATCCGTTGATCTCGTTGGCGGCCAGCGAGAACAGGGTGTCGTTGATCAGGGTCGACTTGCCGGAGCCGGACACGCCGGTCACACAGGTCAGCAGGCCCGACGGAATCGCCAGGTCCACGCCCTTCAGGTTGTTGCCGCTGGCACCGCGCAGGTGCAGGGTCATCTTCGGGTTCGGCTTGTGCCGGCGTTCCGGGATCTTGATGGAACGCTTGCCCGACAGGTACTGGCCGGTCAGCGAGCGCGGTGCATCCAGCAGATCCTGCAGGGTGCCCTGGCCGACGATCTCGCCGCCATGCACGCCCGCACCCGGACCGATGTCCAGCACGTAGTCGGCCAGTCGGATCGCATCCTCGTCATGCTCGACCACGATGACCGTATTGCCCAGATCGCGCAGGCGGGTGAGGGTGCCCAGCAGGCGCTCGTTGTCGCGCTGGTGCAGGCCGATGGATGGCTCGTCGAGCACGTACATCACGCCGACCAGGCCGGCGCCGATCTGGCTGGCCAGGCGGATGCGCTGTGCTTCGCCACCGGACAGGGTGTCGGCCTTGCGCTCCAGGGTCAGGTAATCCAGGCCGACGTCGACCAGGAAGCCCAGCCGCTCGCCGATCTCCTTGACGATCTTCGCGGCGATCTCACCACGCCAGCCCGGCAGGCTCAGCTCGCTGAAGAACTTCAGTGCTTCGTCGATCGGCAGCACCACCAGCTCCGGCAGCGGGCGGTCGGCCACGAAGACGTTGCGTGCGGCCCGGTTCAGGCGCGCGCCGTTGCATTCAGGGCAGGCGTGTTCGCTGATGTACTTGCCCAGCTCTTCCTGCACCGCCGCCGACTCGGTTTCCTTGTAGCGGCGTTCCAGGTTGGGAATGATGCCTTCAAAGCGGTGCTTGCGCTGGGTGCGGCCACCGGCCTCGGTGAAGTAGGTGAAGGTGATTGACTCATCGCCGCTGCCGTACAGCACGGCCTGCTGCACCTTGGCCGGGAGCGAGTTCCATGCTGCATCGGTGTCGAACTTGTAGTGCTTGGCCAGCGAGGCGATCAGCTGGAAGTAGTAGGCGTTGCGACGGTCCCAGCCGCGCACCGCACCGGCGGCAAGCGACAGTTCCGGGTGCACAACCACCCGCGCCGGGTCGAAGAACTCGGCCATGCCCAGGCCATCGCAGCCGGGGCAGGCGCCCATCGGCGCGTTGAAGGAGAACAGGCGTGGTTCCAGCTCGGGCAGCGAGTAATCGCAGACCGGGCAGGAGTACTTGGAGGAGAACAGGGTCGGCGCGGTCGCGGCGTTGTCCAGGCTCTGTACCGAGGCCATGCCGTCGCCCAGCTTCAGCGCGGTCTCGAAGCTCTCGGCCAGGCGCTGCTTGATGTCCTCGCGCGGGCGGAACCGGTCGATCACCGCTTCGATGGTGTGCTTCTGGCGCAGCGCCAGCGGCGGCACCGCGTCGATTTCATACAGCTCGCCGTCCACGCGCACGCGCACGAAGCCCTGCGCCCGCAGCTGGTCGAAGACCTGGGCATGCTCGCCCTTGCGGTCGCGGATGACCGGGGCCAGCAGCATGTAGCGCTGTTCCGGGTCCAGGGTCAGCACCTGGTCGACCATCTGGCTGACCGTCTGCGCTTCCAGCGGGTAGCCGTGGTCCGGGCAGCGCGGGGTGCCGACGCGGGCGTACAGCAGGCGCAGGTAGTCGTAGATCTCGGTGATGGTGCCGACGGTCGAGCGCGGGTTGTGCGAGGTCGACTTCTGCTCGATCGAGATAGCCGGGGACAGGCCCTCGATGTGGTCCAGGTCCGGCTTCTCCATCACGCTCAGGAACTGCCGTGCATAGGCCGACAGCGACTCGACGTAGCGGCGCTGGCCTTCTGCATAGATGGTGTCGAACGCCAGCGAGGACTTGCCCGAGCCGGACAGGCCGGTGATCACGATCAGCTTGTCGCGGGGCAGGTCGAGATCGATGTTCTTGAGGTTGTGCGTCCGCGCGCCGCGGATGCGGATGAAATCCATCGCCATGGGGGATCCGGTTATGGGGGGACGTTGGCTGGGTGCCGGGCCAGCGGGGGGACGGGCAATCGGTCAGCCTACCGAGGTGACCAGATGGGGGCAATAAGCGACAATGCCAGCCCGGTGTCTCACCTTGTGAGACAAGGCGACAGCTTTGTGTAGAGCCGAACCATGCTCGGCTGCCTGGTCCCGGGCCGTCCAGCCGAGCATGGTTCGGCTCTACTGGGACGGGGCGGGGCCGCCCAGGGGTTGACTTGACCGGCGCCCAATGATCTGCGTACAATCCCGCTCCTGTCCGCCCTCGATGGCGACAGTCCATAGACCACAATAACTACAGAGGAAGTCTGGTCATGTACGCAGTACTGGTCACCGGCGGTAAGCAATACCGCGTGGCGCAGGGCGAAAAGCTCCGCATTGAAAAGCTCGAAGTCGAAGTCGGCAGCGAGATCAAGTTCGACAACATCCTGCTGCTCGGCGACAGCGATGGCATCAAGATCGGCGACGCCCTGAGCGGCGCAGCGGTCACCGCCACCGTCCTGTCCCAGGGTCGTGCTGACAAGGTCCGGATCATCAAGTTCCGTCGCCGCAAGCACCACATGAAGCGTCAGGGTCACCGTCAGTACTACACCGAAATCGAGATCACCGGCATTGCCGGTGGCAGCAAGTAAGGAGATAGGTCATGGCACATAAAAAAGGCGTAGGCTCTTCGCGCAACGGTCGCGACTCCAACCCGAAGTACCTGGGCGTCAAGATCTTCGGTGGCCAGGCCATTGAAGCCGGCAACATCATCGTGCGTCAGCGCGGCACCCAGTTCCACCCGGGTTCGGGCGTCGGCCTCGGCCGCGACCACACCCTGTTCGCCCTCGTGGACGGCAAGGTGGAGTTCTCGGTGAAGGGCGCCAAGAAGCGTCGCACCGTCAGCGTCGTGTCGGTCGAAGCCTGATAAGGCTGGACTGGCGGCCATGCCCCGGCATGGCCCTGCTGGTCGAATCGCACGCTGCATGAAGAGCCCCGCTTCGGCGGGGCTTTTCGTTGGAATCAGTGGTACAACGGGCACGGCCCGACATTCAAGCAAGGCGGCGGCACGCAGGCCGCGCCCATCGCAGGCATCGAAACAATGAAACTGGTAGACGAAGCAGAAATCGAAGTGTTCGCCGGCAACGGCGGCAACGGCTGCATTGGCTTCCGTCGCGAGAAGTTCATTCCGCTCGGCGGCCCGGACGGCGGCGACGGCGGTGCGGGCGGCAGCGTGTACATCCGCGCCGACGAAAACCTGAACACCCTGGTCGACTTCCGCCATGACCGCATCTTCAAGGCGCAGCGCGGCGAGAACGGCATGGGCCGCCAGGCCTATGGCAAGGGCGGCGAAGACCTGACCATCACCGTGCCGGTCGGCACCGTGATCATCAACGTGGCCACCGACGAAATCATCGGCGACCTGACCCAGCACGGCGACCGCCTGCTGGTAGCGCAGGGCGGCCGTGGCGGCCTCGGCAACATGCACTTCAAGAGCTCGACCAACCGCTCGCCACGCCAGGCGCTGCCGGGCGAGCCGGGCGAAGAGCGCACGCTGAAGCTGGAGCTGAAGCTGCTGGCCGACGTCGGCCTGTTGGGCTTCCCCAACGCCGGCAAGAGCACCCTGATCCGCGCCGTCTCGGCGGCAACGCCGAAGGTGGCTGATTACCCGTTCACCACGCTGTACCCGAACCTGGGTGTGGTGAAGGTGGAGAACTACCGCAGCTTCGTCATCGCCGACATTCCGGGCCTGATCGAAGGCGCGGCCGACGGTGCCGGCCTGGGCGCGCAGTTCCTGCGCCACCTGCAGCGCACCCGCTTGCTGCTGCACCTGGTGGATATCTCCCCCATGGAAGGCGGCGTGGAAGGCATTTCCCCGGTCGAGCAGGTGCGTGCCATCGAGCGCGAGCTGGAAAAGCACGATCCGGAGCTGCTGCAGAAGCCGCGCTGGCTGGTGCTGAACAAGGCCGACCTGATGTTCGAGGACGAGGCCAAGGCCGCGGCCGAGCAGAT
Source organism: Stenotrophomonas cyclobalanopsidis (assembly GCF_008710035.1). Lineage (GTDB taxonomy): Bacteria > Pseudomonadota > Gammaproteobacteria > Xanthomonadales > Xanthomonadaceae > Stenotrophomonas > Stenotrophomonas cyclobalanopsidis. Next base: position 14,014 of record NZ_VYKI01000036.1, read on the forward strand.
CGTAGCCGAGCTGGGCTGGAAGGAGCCGTGGTTCCTGGTCTCGGCGTTGGGTCGCGAAGGCACCTTCCCGATCATGAGCCGGGTCATGGCGTTCTTCGATCGCCAGAAGGAAGACGAACTGGAAGCCCGCAACGCGCAGTAGAGTCGACTGTCAGTCGACTGACGTTGACGAGAAAAACCCGGCTTCGGCCGGGTTTTTCATTTTCCGGTAGCGCCGGCCGCTGGCCGGCAGCCCTGGCGGGGTAGAGTCGACTGTCAGTCGACTGCCTTTGGCGGAAAATGGCAAAACCCCGCGCTGCGCGCGTTAGTCGACTGACAGTCGACTCTACCGGGTCGACATCATCGAGCGGGTCGACATCACCGGATGCGTGGCAATCCCAGATCGCGGGCAACAAAAAACCCGGCCGAGGCCGGGCTTTTGTCTGCTGCCCGACCCCGAAGGACAGGGCGGCAACGCCGGATCAGGCGGCCTTGAGGGCCTTGATGCGGTCGTTCAGGCGGCTCTTGTGACGAGCAGCCTTGTTCTTGTGGATCAGGCCACGCGCGCTGAAGCGATCCAGGATCGGCTGGGCAACGGCGAAGGCGGCTTCGGCGCCGGCGGCATCGTTGGCGTCCAGCGCCTTGATCACTTTCTTGACAGCGGTGCGCAGCATCGAGCGCTGAGCCACGTTGCGCGCGTTGCGCACGACGGTCTGCTTGGCGCGCTTCTTGGCGGACTTGATATTGGCCACGGTGGTGGTTTCCTGAAAAAATCGGTGTTATGGGAACAGCAAGCTAGCTAGTATGATGGCGTAAGAAATGCACGTCAAGTCGATTGTCAAGAGGGACGCTGAGTGAGTTCACCCAAGTTGTTGCGGGGCCTGCTGTCGTTCAGCAGCATGACCATGGTCTCGCGCGTTCTCGGACTCGTCCGGGACTTCGTGGTGACCACCACGTTCGGCACCAACGCCATCACTGATGCTTTCTGGGTCGCCTTCAGGGTACCCAATTTCCTGCGCCGTTTGTTCGCCGAAGGCTCATTCGCGACCGCTTTCGTGCCGGTGTTCACGGAAGTGAAAGAGACCCGCAGCCATGCAGAGCTGCGCGAACTGATGGCGCGCACGGCCGGCACCCTCGGCGGCATCCTGATGCTGGTGACCGCCGTGGCGCTCATTTTCGCGCCGCAGCTGGCGTCGGTGTTCTCAAGCGGGGTTGATACCGATCCGGTCAAGCAGGGCCTGCTGGTCGACCTGTTCCGCCTGACCTTCCCGTTCCTGCTGTTCGTCTCGCTCACCGCCCTGGCCGGTGGCGCGCTCAACAGCTTCCAGCGCTTCGCCATGCCGGCGCTGACCCCGGTCATCCTCAACCTGTGCATGATCGCTGGCGCGCTGTGGCTGGCGCCGCGGCTGGGCGGCACCCCGGAAAAGCAGATTCTGGCGCTGGGCTGGGCGGTACTGGCCGCCGGCATCCTGCAGCTGCTGTTCCAGCTGCCCTCGCTGAAGGGTATCAACCTGCTGACCCTGCCGCGCTGGGGCTGGACCCACCCGGGCGTGCGCAAGGTGATGACCCTGATGGTGCCGACCCTGTTCGGCTCCTCGGTGGCGCAGATCAACCTGCTGCTGGATACCGTCATCGCCGCCAAGCTGACCGACGGCTCGCAGTCCTGGCTGTCGCTGGCCGATCGTTTCCTTGAGCTGCCACTGGGCGTGTTCGGCGTGGCCCTGGGCACGGTGATCCTGCCGGCGCTGGCCCGCCACCACGTCAGCACCGACCGCGAGGGCTTCTCGCGCTCGCTGGACTGGGGCCTGCGGATGACCCTGCTGATCTCGGTGCCGGCCATGCTGGGCCTGCTGTTCCTGGCCGAGCCGCTGATCGCCACCATTTTCCAGCACGGCCAGTTCAGCGCCTTCGATACCCGCATGACCGCGCTGTCGGTGTACGGCCTGAGCTTCGGCCTGCCGGCGTTCGCCCTGCTGAAGGTGGTGCTGCCGGCGTTCTATGCCCGCCAGGACACCAGGACCCCGGTGCGCGCCGGCGTGGCCGCGCTGGTGGCCAACATGGTGTTCAACTTCGCCCTGCTGGCCGTGCTGTACCAGGTGATGGTGCCCGACGAGCTGAAGGCGCAGGGCGTGATGGCGGTCATCGGCAAGCAGCCGGGCCTGCATCTGGCGCTGGGCATTGCCAGTGCGCTGTCTAGTTACCTGAACCTGGGCCTGCTCTGGTACTGGCTGGGCAAGACCGATGTCTACCAGCGCCGGCCGGGCTGGGGCGGCTATCTGGTGCGCCTGCTGGTGGCCTGCGTGGCCATGGTCGGCGTGCTGCTGGCCCTGCTGCACTGGCTGCCGGCCTTCTCGGCCATGGGCGTGTGGGAGCGGATTGGCGCTCTGGCGCTGCTGGTCGGCGGCGGTGGCGCGACCTACGGCGTGGCCATGCTGGCGATGGGCTTCCGCCCCCGCGACCTGCGCGGGCATTGATCGGGGCCCACGACGGCTATACTTCAGGGTTACACCATTGAAGCGGCGGCCCCGGGTGGGCCGGAACGAGAGTTGATGAGCAGGCTGTTCAGAAGCGTCGAGGGCGGGGAGCTGTTCCCCAACGGAAGCGTGGTCTGTATCGGTGCATTCGACGGCCTCCACCTGGGGCATCGTGCGCTGGTCCGCCACGCGGTCGCCCGCGCGCGCGCCTTGGGCGTGGCCGCGGTGGCCGTGGCATTCGAACCGCTGCCGCGTGAATTCTTTGCCCAGGGCACGCCGCCGCCGCGGCTGACCCTGGCCCGCGGCAAGGTCGGCATCCTGCGCGAGCTAGGCGTGGATGCGATCGGCCTGCTGCGCTTCGACGCGGTGATGGCGGCCATGCCGGCCGAAGACTTCGTCCACACGCTGCTGGCGCAGCGGCTGGGCGCGCGCGAAGTGTGGATCGGCCCGGAGTTCTGCTTCGGCAATCGCCGTCGCGGTGATCTGGCCCTGCTGCAGGCGATGGGCGGCGAGCTTGGCTTCACCGCCGGCGAGATCGAAGCGGTCGACCTGCATGGCGATCGCATCTCCAGCACGCGCATCCGCCAGCTGCTGCAGGCCGGCGATTTCACCCGTGCCAACGATCTGCTCGGTCGCCCCTACGCAATCAGCGGGCGGGTGGTGCGTGGGCGCCAGCTCGGCCGCACGCTGGGCTATCCCACTGCCAACCTGCGCTTTCCGAAGACGCCGGCGCTGTCGGGCATCTACGCTACCTGGGTACACGGCGTGTTCGACCAGCCGTGGCCCTCGGTGTCCAGCTTCGGCACGCGGCCGACGGTGGACGGCGTGGAGCCGCTGCTGGAAGCGCACCTGTTCGATTTTCAGGGCGACCTGTACGGTCGGCACATCGACGTGGAATTCGTCGCCAAGCTGCGCGACGAAGAGAAATTCAATGATCTGGCGGCACTGACCGACCAGATGCACCGCGACGCCGACCAGGCGCGCACCATCCTTTCCGAACATAGATTGCGAGCCACTGCGTGAGCCAGGACTACAAGACCACCCTGAACCTGCCAGCCACCGAATTCCCGATGCGCGGCGACCTGCCCAAGCGCGAGCCGGGCATTCTGGCGCGGTGGGAAGAGCAGGGGCTCTACCAGCAGCTGCGTGACAACGCCGCCGGCCGCCCGCTGTTCGTGCTGCACGACGGCCCGCCCTACGCCAACGGCCGCATCCACCTGGGCCACGCGGTCAACAAGATCCTCAAGGACATCATCGTCAAGTCGCGCTACCTGGCCGGCTTCGATGCGCCCTACGTGCCGGGCTGGGACTGCCACGGCCTGCCGATCGAGATCGCGGTGGAAAAGAAGTGGGGCAAGGTCGGCGTGAAGCTCGACGCGGTCGAATTCCGGCAGAGGTGCCGTGAGTTCGCCGAAGAGCAGATCAACATCCAGCGCGCCGATTTCAAGCGCCTGGGCGTGACCGGCGACTGGGACAACCCGTACAAGACCCTGAGCTTCGATTTCGAGGCCAACGAGATCCGTGCGCTGGCCAAGGTCGTGGCCAACGGCCACCTGGTGCGTGGCGCCAAGCCGGTCTACTGGTGCTTCGACTGCGGCTCGGCACTGGCCGAGGCGGAAATCGAATACCAGGAAAAGGAATCGCCGGCGATCGACGTGGCCTACGCCGCGCGCGATGCGCAGGCCGTGGCCCAGGCCTTCGGCGTCAGCCTGCCGGGCGACGTCGAAGTGGCCGTGCCGATCTGGACCACCACCCCGTGGACGCTGCCGGCCTCGCTGGCCGTGTCGCTGGGCGCGGAGATCCGCTACGTGCTGGCCGAAGGCCCGGCGCACAACGGCAAGCGCCGCTGGCTGGTGCTGGCCGCTGCCCTGGCCGAGCGCGCCCTGCAGCGCTATGGCGTCGAAAACGTGGTGCTGCACGGTGAAACCACCGGCGCGGCGCTGGAAAACCAGCTGCTGGCGCACCCGTTCTACCCGGAGCGCGAGATCCTGGTGCTCAACGGCGAACACGTGTCCGACGAGGACGGTACCGGTGCGGTGCACACCGCCCCCGGCCACGGCCAGGAAGACTACGTGGTCAGCCAGACGTACGGCCTGCTGGACACGTACAACGCCGGCCAGATCACCCCGGTCGACGGCCGTGGCGTGTACCTGGAATCGACCCCGCCGGCCGGTGACGTGGTGCTGGCCGGCCAGCACCTGTGGAAGGCGCAGGACGCCATCGTCGGCGTGCTGCGCGACAACGGCGCGCTGCTGGCCTTCCACCCGATCCGCCACAGCTATCCGCATTGCTGGCGCCACAAGACGCCGGTGGTGTTCCGCGCCACCCCGCAGTGGTTCATCTCGATGGACAAGGCCAACCTGCGCAACGATGCGCTGGCCGCCATCGATACCGTGGGCTGGTTCCCGAGCTGGGGCAAGGCGCGCATCCAGAGCATGGTCGACGGTCGCCCGGACTGGACCATCTCGCGCCAGCGCACCTGGGGCGTGCCGATCGCACTGTTCACCCACCGCCAGACCGGCGAGATCCACCCGCGCACGGTGGAGCTGATGCAGCAGGTCGCCGATCGCGTCGAAGCCGAGGGCATCGACGTGTGGTATTCGCTGGACGCGGCCGAACTCCTGGGTGCCGAAGCGGCCGACTACGAGAAGGTCACCGACATCCTCGACGTCTGGTTCGATTCGGGCGTCACCCATGAAGGCGTGCTGGCCGCGCGTGGCTTCGGCAAGCCGGCCGACCTGTACCTGGAAGGTTCCGACCAGCACCGCGGCTGGTTCCAGTCCTCGCTGCTGACCGGCGTGGCCATCGACCAGCGTGCCCCGTACAAGCAGTGCCTCACCCACGGTTTCACGGTGGACGAGCACGGCCGCAAGATGTCCAAGTCGCTGGGCAACGGCATCGAGCCGCAGGACATCATGAACAAGCTGGGCGCGGACATCCTGCGCCTGTGGATCGCCTCGGCCGACTACAGCAACGAGATGTCGCTGTCGCAGGAAATCCTCAAGCGCAACGCCGATGCCTACCGCCGCCTGCGCAACACCGCGCGCTTCCTGCTGGGCAACCTGGATGGTTTCGATCCGGCCCGGCACCTGCGCCCGCTGAACGAGATGGTCGCGCTGGACCGCTGGATCGTGCACCGCGCCTGGGAACTGCAGGAAAAGATCAAGGCTGCGTTCGACAACTACAACATGGCCGAGATCGTCCAGCTGCTGCTGAACTTCTGCAGCGTGGACCTGGGCTCGCTGTACCTGGACGTGACCAAGGACCGCCTGTACACGATGCCGACCGATTCGCACGGTCGTCGTTCGGCACAGAGCGCGATGTACCACATCGCCGAAGCGTTCACCCGCTGGATCGCGCCGATCCTGACCTTCACCGCCGACGAGCTGTGGGGCTACCTGCCGGGCGAGCGTGCCGGGCACGTGCTGTTCACCACCTGGTACGACGGCCTGGCGCCGCTGCCGGCCGATGCCCAGCTCAACGCCGCGGATTTCGACCAGCTGCTGGCCGTGCGCGAGCAGGTGGCCAAGGTGCTCGAACCGATGCGCGCCAACGGTGCCATCGGTGCTGCGCTGGAAGCGGAAATCACCATCGCCGCCAGCGAAGAGCAGGCCGCGAAGTGGCAGCCGCTGGCCGATGAACTGCGTTTCCTGTTCATCAGTGGCGACGTGCAGGTGCGCCCGGCGACCACCGACGAAGTGTTCGTCAGTGCCCAGCCGACCCAGAAGAGCAAGTGCGTGCGCTGCTGGCACCACCGCGCCGACGTCGGCAGCAACGCCGACCATCCGGAGCTGTGCGGCCGCTGCGCGGACAACATCACCGGGGCCGGTGAAGTGCGGAGCTGGTTCTGATGGCCGCGCCCCGTCCGCATCCCAACGCCCTGGTCTGGCTGCTGCTGTCGGCCGCCATCATCGGCCTGGACCAGTGGTCCAAGGCCTGGGTGCTGTCGAGCCTGCCGGAGTTCCAGCCGGTGGTGGTCATCGACGGCTTCTGGAACTGGTACCGCACCTACAACACCGGCGCTGCGTTCAGTTTCCTGAGCGACGCCGGTGGCTGGCAGAAGCACCTCTTCACCGTGCTGGCCATCGCCATCAGCGCCCTGATGGCGTGGTGGCTGCGCGCCACCGCCCGTGGCAACTGGAAGGCCGCGCTGCCGTACGCGCTGATCATCGGTGGTGCCATCGGCAACGTGATCGACCGCCAGGTGCACGGTCACGTGGTCGATTTCATCCAGTGGTATATCGGTGACCATGTCTGGCCGGCCTTCAACGTGGCCGACTCGGCCATCGTGGTCGGTGCCGTGGGCATTGCCCTGTTTGGCCTGTTCGACGGCAAGTCCGCCAAAAAGGCGGATAATGCCACCCCGAAACCGTAAGCCGGCCGCTGCCGGGAGACTGAACTGATGGATGTGCTGCTCGCCAACCCGCGTGGTTTCTGTGCCGGTGTCGATCGTGCGATCGAGATCGTCAAGCGCGCGATTGAAACGCTGGGCGCGCCCATCTACGTCCGCCATGAAGTGGTGCACAACCGCTTCGTGGTCGACGACCTGAAGCAGCGCGGTGCAATCTTCGTCGAAGAACTCGATGAAGTGCCGGACAACAACACGGTGATCTTCAGCGCGCACGGCGTCTCCCAGGCCGTGCGCCAGGAAGCCGACCGTCGTGGCCTGAAGGTGTTCGACGCCACCTGCCCGCTGGTGACCAAGGTCCATTTTGAAGTGGCCCGCCACTGCCGTGCCGGCCGGGACGTGGTGCTGATCGGCCACGCCGGTCACCCGGAAGTGGAAGGCACCATGGGCCAGTGGAACCGCGAAGCCGGTACCGGCCAGATCTACCTGGTCGAGGACGTCGAGCAGGTCGCCACGCTGGAGATCAGCCAGCCGACGAACTTCGCCTACACCACCCAGACCACGCTGTCGGTGGACGATACGCGCGGCATCATCGATGCACTGCGCGAACGGTTCCCGGAGATGCAGGGCCCGAAGAACGACGACATCTGCTACGCCACCCAGAACCGCCAGGACGCCGTGCGCGATCTGGCCAAGCGCTGCGACCTGGTGCTGGTGGTGGGGTCGCCGAACAGCTCCAATTCCAACCGCCTGAGTGAGCTGGCCCGCCGCGAAGGCGTGGAGAGCTACCTGATCGACGGCGCGCACGAGATCGACCCGCGCTGGGTGGAAGGCAAGCAGCACATCGGCGTGACCGCCGGCGCCTCGGCACCGCAGGTGCTGGTGGATGGCGTGCTGGCCCGCCTGGCCGAGCTCGGCGCGAATGGCGTGGGCGAGCTGGACGGCGAGCCGGAATCGATGGTGTTCGCGCTGCCGAAGGAATTGCGTCTGCGGTTGGTGGACTGACTGCGGAAGGTGTTTCGCCGGGCATGGCCCGGCGCTACCGGGTGCATGTGATCTACGCATGGCGTGGATCTACCCGCCGACGATCGGCACATCGCATCCCCCGTAGATCCACGCCATGCGTGGATGGGCGCGCGCCCATGACCTTTGGCCATGGGGCCACGCACCACACAGGCCTAGCATCAAAGGTTCTACCGTAGCTGGAACCTGCCTGATGAAGACCCGTGCCCTGGTGATGTCCGTGCTGTTCGCGCTGGCGGCCACGCCCGCGCTGGCGCAGACCCCGCCGCCGGGCGATGCCGCGGCCCCTGGATTGCTGCGCATCGATGTGGATGCACGTGACCTTGCCCGTCGCATCTTCAAGGTGACCGCCACCGTGCCGGTCAAGCCCGGCCCCGTCACCCTGCTGTACCCGCAGTGGATTCCCGGCAACCATTCGCCCACCGGCCCGATCGACAAGCTGGCCGGCCTGCGCGTGACCGCCAACGGCAAGCCGCTGGCCTGGCAGCGCGACCAGTTCAACGTCTATGCGTTCAAGGTGGACGTGCCCGAGGGTGTAAGCGAGATCGTCGCCCACTTCGATTTCCTCTCCTCGCAGGGCGGCAGCCAGGGTCGTGTGGTGATGACTCCGGAGATGCTCAATCTGCAGTGGAACGCCAACTCGCTGTATCCGGCCGGCGTCGATGCGCGCAACCTGCAGACCCAGGCCAGCGTGACCCTGCCCAAGGGCTGGGGCTATGCCACTGCACTGGAAACCGCGCGCCGCGATGGCGACACCGTGGTGTTCAAGCCGATCTCGTATGACCACCTGGTCGATTCGCCGCTGTTTGCCGGCGAGCACCACCAGCGCATCGACCTCGACCCGGGCGCGAAGGTGCCGGTGCACCTGAACGTGTTCGCCGACGACGCCAAGTCGCTGAAGCCGACCGACGCGCAGATCAAGCTGCATCGCGCATTGGTGCAGCAGGCCGACAAGCTGTACGGCGCGCGCCACTACGACCACTACGAATTCCTGCTGGCCCTGACCGACCGCCTCGGCGGCATCGGCCTGGAGCATCACCGTTCCAGCGAGAACAGCGCCGCGCCCGGCTACTTCACCGAGTGGGACAAAAACGCGTGGATGCGCGACCTGCTGCCGCACGAGTACACCCATTCCTGGAACGGCAAATACCGTCGTGGTGCGGACCTGGCGACGGCCAACTTCAACGTGCCGATGGGCGACAGCCTGCTGTGGGTGTACGAAGGCCAGACCCAGTTCTGGGGCCAGGTGCTGGCCGCGCGCTCGGGCCTGTGGTCGAACGAGCAGACCCGCGACATGCTGGCCAACGTGGCGGCGACCTACGACCGTGGCCGCCCGGGCCTGGCCTGGCGCGCGCTGCAGGACACCACCAACGACCCGACCATCGCCCAGCGCCGCGGGCTGGCCTATCGCAACTACCAGATGAGCGAGGACTACTACTCCGGCGGGCAGATGCTGTGGCTGGAAGTGGAAGGCAAGCTGCGCGCGCTGAGCGGCAACCGCCGCAGCCTGGATGATTTCGCGCGTGCGTTCTTCGGCGTCGGCAATGGCGACTGGAACGTCAAGCCGTACACCTTCGAGGATGTGGTGGCGACCCTCAACGGCATCGCACCGTACGACTGGGCCAGCTTCCTGCGGCAGCGCCTGGACGGGCACGGTTCGCTGACGGGTGGCCTGGAGCTGGCGGGATGGAAGCTGGTCTACCGCGATACGCCCAACGAGGCCTACAAGGCGCAGGAAAAGCGCGCCAAGGCCGCCCTGCTGGCGTACTCGCTGGGTGCCACCGTGCTCGACACGGGCGTGGTCGGTGATGTGATCTGGGACAGCCCGGCCTTCAACGCCGGCCTGGCACCGGGCATGAAGGTGATTGCCGTGGGTGGCCGCGAGTACAGCAGCGAGCGCCTCAAGGACGCGGTTGCTGCCGCGGCCAAGGACAAGGCGCCGATCGTACTGCTGGTCAAGCAGTTCGACCGCATCGACACGATGAACATCGATTACCACGGTGGCCTGCAGTACCCGGTGCTGGAGCGCATCGCCGGCAAGCCGGACCGCCTTGCCGAGCTGTGGAAGGCGCGATGATATATTGATCTCTGTAGAGTCGACCGTTGGTCGACTTTGCCCTTCGTAGAGTCGAGGGGGGGGGGGGGGGGGGTGGTGGAGGTCAAGCTGCGGGCCGCCCAGAAAGAAGA
>NZ_VYKI01000036.1:24034-25889 GCF_008710035.1 Stenotrophomonas cyclobalanopsidis
GTGGTCCATGTCCTCCATTTGTTTGCGCGGCGCGCCCGCGACGACTCCCCACCCCCCCCCCCCCCCCCCCACGACTCTACAGAAGCGCTTATTCGACGTCGGCGGCGCTTTCGCAGGTGTTCTTAGGGGCGCACAGGCGATCCAGCAGCGCCAGGGTGACGCCATTGCTCCAGCCGAAGCCATCCTGCAGCGGGTACTCGCCGCCACCGCCGCCGCTGGCCGAGCCATCCACCACGTACTTTTCCACCAGCTTGCCGTCGCGGTCGTAGACCGATTGCACCGTGCGCAGGAAGCGCACGCCCAGCGTCCGCGCCAGCGACTGCTGGCCGTAGTGCTGCAGACCGTCCACCGCCACCCATTGCAGCGGCGCCCAGCCGTTCGGCGCATCCCATTGCTGCCCGGTATCGCGCTGGGTGGTCAGCAGGCCACCGGAGCGCAGCAGGCCGGCTTCTACGGCATCGGCGGTGCGTCGCGCCTGCGGTGCCTCAGCAATCTTCAACCACAGCGGGAACAGCGTCGCGGCGGTCAGGGCAGGGCGTTGCTGGCCGCTGTCCAGGTCGCGGTCGACGTAATACCCCTGGCGCGCATCCCACAGCTGCGTGTTGATGGCCGCGCGGCGTGAAGCGGCCAGCTGCTGGAAACGGCGCGCATCGTCACGCGCACCCGATGCCGTGCTGGCGCGCGCGAGCGTCTGCTCCAGCTGGAACAGCAGGCTGTTCAGATCCACCGGCACGATGGACGTAGTACGAATACTGGACAGCTGCGCCGGATCATCCAGCCAGCGCGAGCTGAAATCCCAGCCGGATTCGGCACCGGCACGCAGGTCGCGGTAGACCTGCGAAGGCGCGCGTTGTGATGCCTGCGCCGCAGTCGCCAGGTCATCCGTCCACGATTCGGTGCGCGGCACCGCACGCGCATCCCAGTAGCGGTTCAACAGTTGGCCATCGGCCAACCGCACCACGCGTTCGCGCGCCTGGCCCGGTGCAAGGCCCTCGGTGCCGCGCATCCAGAACGCGTGCTCGATGCGCAGCTGCGGCAGGTAGCGCCGGTATGCATCGTCACCTTCGTGGCGGGCCAGCAGTTCCACCATCAGGCTGAAGAATGGCGGCTGCGAACGGCTGAGGTAGTAACTGCGGTTGCCGTTGGGAATGTGGCCGTACTGGTCCAGCTGCCAGGCGAAGTTGTCGACCATGTCGCGCACCTGCTGCCAGCGTTGGCTGGACGCCAGACCGAGCAGGGTGAAGTAGCTGTCCCAGTAGTAGACCTCGCGGAAGCGGCCGCCGGGTACTACGTAGGGATGCGGTAGCGGCAGCAGCGAACCGTGCGGGTCGACCGTAGCGGTATGCCGTTGCAGGACCGGCCACAGGCCTTCGATGTGCGCGCGCAGCGTCTCTCCGGAAGGTGGCACGTAGGCGGGTGCATCGCCGGGTGCGTCGAAGCGGGTCGCGACGAAATCGCGCAGGGTGTACCCGGGTTGCTGCTGGGCGGTCTGCCAGTCGGCCAGTACGGCCGCAGCCGGTTGGCGTGGCACGGCGTCGGCGAAGGTCTTCTGGTCGGCAAACAGGTGCGCGCGTTGTACGTGCTGGAACAGCGGCGCCAGTTGCTGGTCAGGAGGCGCAGTGGCGTGGGCGGGTTCTTCGGCTGCTGCGGCGGCCGTGCAGAGCAGCAATGCCAGCGACGCACCGGCCTGGAACATCGAGGGACGCATGGCGTGCCTCCAGAAGGTTGTGCAGCCACTGTAGGTCAGGAGGCGTGAAAGCGGTTTGCGGGCTGCTGTGCAATGCGTAGAGTCGAGGGGGGGGGGGGGGGGGTGGGGAGAGGCCGGCAGCCAACGAGACGCAAACGAAAATGGCCG
>NZ_VYKI01000036.1:25899-34760 GCF_008710035.1 Stenotrophomonas cyclobalanopsidis
GGGTCTTCGTCTCCTGGGGGTCGCTGCTCTGTGGCCGGGGGGGGCGCCCCCCCCCCCCCCCCCCCCCCTCGACTCTACAGAAAGTGGCGGCCGAGCATGGCTCGGCGCTACAAGAGCAGGTCAGCGGAACTGCAGGGTCAGCAGGAAGTAGCGCCCCAGCGGATCATCCAGCCCGGCCATCTGCCCGCCGCTGCCAACCAGGTAGTTCACCGGCGCGGTGTCCAGCACGTTGTGCACGTCCAGCGCGGCCACCACGCGCGGGCTCAGCTTGCGCGCCACGTGCAGGTTCCAGCGCAGCTGTGCCGGGTTCATGCAGCGGCGGTCGTCGTGCTGTTGCTGCGGGCAGTCCTCACCGGCCAGCCACGCACGCGTGCGGCCCACGCGGTTGCCACGCAGGGCGATGTCCCACGCGGGGTTCTGCCACTGCACGTTGATGATGCCGGCGAAGGTGGGCGTCGCGTGGCCGCGCAGGTCCACCGATTCACCATGCGCGCGGTCGCGGCGCAGTTCCTGCTGCTTCAGGCCATCCAGCGAGAACAGCCACTGGCCATCGCGGCCGGCATCGATGCGGTACTCGCCGCGCAGCACCCAGTTGCGCGAGGTGGTGCGGCCGATGTTGTCGAAGGACAGGCGCAGGTCGCGCAAGCGGCCCTGCTCATCCAGTTCCCACGTATCCGGGTTCCACAGCGCATCGCTGGGCTGCAGGGCGAGGATCTCGTTGCGCAGCTCGACGATGTTATGGGTCAGCGACAGCGAGAACGCGTCGGTGGGCGTCCAGCTGGCCGCCAACGAATGGCTGCGCGAGGTTTCGGCGCGCAGCGCATCGTTTTCCACCACATCCACTTCCACCGCGCAGCCTCCATTGCGCAGCGGGCGTGCGCACGGCGGCAGGGTGTCCGACCCGGGCAGGGCCAGCAGACCGAAGTAGGCCGGTGGCCGGCGCCGTTCGAACAGGCTGGGTGCGCGGAAGCCGCGGCCACTGGCCAGCAGGAACGACCAGTGCGGGCTCGGGCTCCAACGCAGGCCGGCACGCGGCGAGAACGCACTGTCGCCATCATCGCGGTCCAGCCGCGCGGCCAGGTCCAGGCGCAGCGTCGAGGCCAGCGGCAGGCCGACTTCGGTATATGCCGCGCTGCTCGGCCGCGACAGCCGCCGTTGTTCCAGCGGCAGGCCCAGCGCCAGTTCGCCCTTGCCCAGCAGCGGATCGGGCAGCGAGGTCCAGCGTTCCTGGCGCAGGTCGAGGCCGGTGGCCAGCTGTGCCTTGCCGCCGGGCAGGTCCATCAGTTCGCGCTGCACGCTCCACCAGCCCTGCAGCTGGGTGGTGCGGCCGCGGTTGCGGATGGTCGGAAACAGTTCGTCGGCCAGGCCCGGTGGCAGCGTGGAGAAACCGGGCAGGAAGTCCAGCGCGAGCGCAGCCTCCAGCAGGCGTTCGCTGCGCACGGCGCCTCCGGTACGCAGGTCCACCTGGCTGCGCTGTGCGCTCAGGCCGGCCTCCCAGCTGCGGCCGCTCTGGTCGCGGCCGATGCCCACGGTCAGGTCGCCTTCGCTGGCCCGCACCCGCGGCTGCACCTCGCCGCCCTCCTGCAGCACCACGTTGAGCAGGGCATTGCGATTGAAGTTGAGCGCCACCGCGGTCGGCCCCAGTTCGAAGCGCTGGCGGTTGTGGCTGGCGCGCGCCTCCACATAGGCATAGCGGCCGTCGCCGCGCTCGTGGCGGTAGCGCAGGTAGCCTGCCACGGTGTCCGATGCCGGCTGCAGCGAACGCGGGCGCACGCTGTCGTACCAGCAGCCGTCCTCTTCCTCCTGCAGCGGCGCGTGGCATTCGCTGGCGGGGTAGTAATCACCGTTGGCCAGGATCAGCCCGATCGGGTACAGCGCGCTGTCGGCATGCCAGCGGCGGCGGTCGCCGGCCACGTGGCGGAGGCGGTGCAGGTCAAGGCCGGCAAACCAGCGGTCACCGTTGTCGCGCACGCCGCCGGTGGCCGCCTGCACGCGGTGCTGGTCACCATCGCCGCGGCCGCTGACGCCGGTCTGCAGGGTGGCTTCCGGGCCATCGGCCTGGTCGCGCAGGATGATGTTGACCACGCCGGACATCGCGTCGGCGCCATAGATGGCCGAGGCGCCGCCGCGAACCAGTTCGATGCGTTCAACAAAGCTGAGCGGAATACCGCCGAGGTCGGTCAGGCCGCCTTCCTCCAGCGACACCATCGGGTAGCGCGGCAGGCGGCGGCCGTTGACCAGGAACAGGGTGGCGCGCGGGCCCATGCCGTCCAGGCTGGTGGTAGCCGCTGCGCCCACCGGCAGGTACAGCGAATCACCACCGCGCGAGGTGCTCAGCGGCGGATGGCCGTTCATGCCAGGCAGGTGGCGCAGCAGATCGAACAGGGTGCCGTAGCCGCTGCGCAGGATGTCCTCGCGCTCGATCACCGTCACCGGCAGGGTGGTCTGCACGGAGGTGCGTGGCAGGCGGCTGCCGGTCACGTGGATCGGTGCCAGGTCCACCTGTGCCGGCCGCTGCGGTCGCGGCGGCGGGGCGGGCGAAACCGCAGCAGGCGCTGCTACCGCCACGGCATGGCGGCGCAGCACGTAGCCACCGCCGGGTGTGCGCAGGATGTTGACCGGCCGGCCGGCCACCAGCGCCTTCAGCGCAGCGGCAGGTTCCTGCGGTCCCTGCGTTCCGGGCGTGCGCAGGTCGGCCAGCTCACGTGCATCGAACAACAGCGATACGCCGCTCTGCCGCGCCCACTGCTGCAGCGCCGGCGCCAGCGGGCCGGCGGCGATGTGGTATTCGATCGGGGCGGCGGCGGGCGATTCTGCGGCGGCCGTGGCACCGGCCAGGGCAAGCCACAGCAGGACCATCAAACGCTGTCGCAGTGCCCCGGGGCTGGGCATCCGCGCCGCCTCAGTAAGTGCGGCGCAGTTCCAGCGCGCCATCCTTGCGCGGCTGGCCAGCAATGGACCACCCCAGCTCCAGGGCAGACAACAGTTCATGCGGATCGCCGGCACGGAAGCTGCCGCTCACGGCCAGGTCGGCGATGTCCGGATCGGCAATCACCAGCGGCGTGCTGCCGTAGCGGTTCATGCGCTCGACCACGGTAGACAGCGGCGTGGCATCGAACACCAGGCGGCCTTCGGGCCAGGCTTCGGCCGCGGCGGTGGTGGCCAGCTGCGGGCCCGGCTGGATGCGGCCGGAGGGCGACACCTGCAGCTGCTGGCCGGGGGCCAGCGTGTGCTGTGCGCTGCCGCTGGTCACTTCCACGGCACCTTCCAGCAGGGCCACTTCCACCCGGCCATCGTTCAACCGCTCGACCTGGAAGGTGGTGCCGATGTCGCGGATGCTGCTGCCGCCGGCCTGCACCCGCAGCGGGCGCAGGGAGGCGGCCACCTGCAGCTGCATGCGGCCGCGTTCCAGTTCCAGTTCGCGCTTGCGCCAGCCGAAGCGGGCGCTCAGCGTGGTGCCGGCATCGAGGGTGGCGATGCTGCCATCGGCCAGCGTGCGCACCTGCGGCAGGTGGCTGGCGTTGGCGTAGCGCTGCGGGGTGGGGTTGCCGTCGGTGTAGACCATCCAGCCGATGCCCACGGCCAGGCAGACGCCAGCCGCCGCCGCCACTGAAGGCAGCCAGCGCCGTGCAGGTGTGCGTGCGGCGTGGGCAGCGGCGGTGCGCAGCCACGGGTCGCCGGACAGACCAGCGCTGCGCAGGTGCAGCGTCTCGGCCTGTGCCCAGGCGGTAACGTGGGAGGGGTGTTCGGCCAGCCAGTCCTCGAACGCTTCGCGCTCGATCGAGGTGCAGTCGGGGGCCTCCAGGCGGGCCACCCAGGCGCTTGCGCGCTCGAACAGCAACGTGTCATCCATGTAGGCGTCGCGGGTCACTCATTCTCTCCATCAGTGTGGAGAGGATTGCTGCCCAGCTCCTTGCGCAGGCCCTGAAGGGCACGGGCGATGTGTTTTTCCACCGTCTTGGCGGTGATGCCGCAGTGCCGGGCGATCTGTGCATAGCTCATGCCGGTGATGCGGTTGAGCAGATACACCTCGCGGGCACGTTCGGGAAGCTTGAACAGTGCCTGTCGCAGCAGCGCGATCATCTGGCCGGATTCTGCCTGACGCAGCGGATCGGGAGAAGTGCCGTGCTGCTCCTCGCTGCCGTCGCGTTCACCGAGCGGCAGGTGACCGCGCGCGTGTGGCGAACGCCCGCGGTCGGCCAGGCGGTTGCGGGCGATGCGGTACAGCAGCAGGCGTAGCTCGTCGGTGCCATGGCCGCGGTAGCGGATCAGCCGCTCGATGCTGTCCTGCGCGATGTCCTCGGCATCCTCCGGGCCGACACCGCGCATGCGCAGGAAGGCACACAGCGGCGCACGTTCCTCACGGATGAAGGCGATGAAGGCATCCGGAACCCCGGCCGGGTCCGGCGCGCGCTGGTGCAGGGGGGAGGGGGCGGACAGGGGGAAGGCCTCGAACGACGAACGCGTCATCGAGTTTTACAAGACGATGACCCAAGGGGGAAGTCCGTGTGGTATGCCAATGCGTTATGTGAATGAATTCAGATTTTCGTGCGCGACGCGCTGGGGGTGTTCGGTGCGCTGCGGCGTTCTGCTTTCGTCCCGCGTGGTGCGGGTGGAGAGAGAGACCGCAATGAAGCATTCGAAGTTGAGCCTGGCCTTGGCTGGGCTGGTGGGCATGGCAACGTTGGGCGCGATCGGCGACGCAGCGGCGATGAACTACCACGTGCAGGACGACCGCGTCGTTCTCAGTGGTGGCGTGACCTTCGCCGATGTCGTCGCGCTGCCGGCGGTGCTGGCCAAGGCGCAGGCCGAAGGTCGCCCGATCCGCGAAGTCGTGCTGCGCACCTCTAACGGTGGCTTGCTGATCGCCGGCGAGTGGCTGCAGGCCATCATCCGCACCCAGGGCCTGGACACCATCGTGTCCGGCCACTGCATCTCGTCCTGCTCGATCATGCAGTCCGGCGGCGTCAATCGGTATCTGGCCGGCGACCTGCCGGTGGTCGACTCGGTGCAGATCCACGCCGCCAGCAGTGGCGGCCGCATCACCTACAGCCCGTCGCCGCGCATGACCCAGATCTACACCGGCAACTACGGCGGCGGCATGGATGCCGGTCTGCTGCACAAGGCCATGTATGAAGTGGTGGCGCCCAACGGCCTGCTGGTGTTCCGCGACCCGGCCCGCACCAACGGCACGTCGGTCAGCTTCGATCCCGATGGCAGCGGCCGCAACCTGCAGCTCTTCCCGGGTCAGGACATCTACAGCAACAACATCATCACCGCGGCCGGCTACCGCGACCCGGGCGATACGCTCACCGTCACCGGCAACGTCACTGGCGACATCAACCCAGGCTACCTGTCCACCGCCCGCCAGCTGCAGACCTTCGTCGAGGATGACTTCGCGCGCTGGAACGATGACGAGTACGACACCACCTACATCAACTACGCGGTGACGCTCTACAACCGAGCGTCCAATGGCCCGAATGGCGTTGGCCAGTTCTCGCTTCAGGATTACCTCAACAACCCGGGCAACCAGGCGTTCCTGCAGGGCCAGCTGCGCCTGGCCGATCTGGATGCCTCCGCACTGGCCAACTCGGCCGGCGTGATCCGCGTCGCCAAAGGCGGTACCTGGCGTACCTCGGCTACCACGGGTGCCGATTTCATGATGGTCGACGGCGGCACCATCGCCCTGGAAGGCGGTGCCCTGCGCGCACCGGAAGTGCGGGTGATGGCCGGCGGCCTGGTAGTCGGCCACGGCGACATCGCCTCCCTGGTTACCGACACCGATGCACTGCTCGACGCCATCGGCCCGTCGCTGCGCGAGGACGGCTTCAACCGCTTGCGCGTGTACGGCACGCTGATGCCGCGCGGTGGCGATCTGGTCACCCATGGCTACGTCAACATCATGCCGGGCGGCAATGTGCTGTTCGACGTCACCGAGGCCGGTGGCAGTGCCGCCGGTCGCCTGCGCGTGGGCAGCTTCTTCGACGGCGGCCAGAACGATGGCGCACTGGTGATCTCGCCCGGTGCGCACCTGGAGTTGAACGTCGCCCAGGGCTTCTACGCCGGCAATTACCAGCGTGAACTGGTCACCGGCCCGATCTACGAGGACGGCTTTGCCGATGCCGTGCGCCTGGGCGATACCGCCTACAGCGCCAGCATCACCGACAACGAAGTCTTCCGCCCGCGCCACAACTCGCTGCTCAGCTTCAACATCAACCAGACCGAAGACGGCCTGTCGCTGACCGCCAACCCGGGCTTCGACCAGCTGGCACAGCTGACCGCCAGCAACGGCAACCAGAGCCTGGGCGTCGCTCTGGCCGCCGCGGGTGATCGCCAGGACGCGCGCCTGAAGCCGCTGCTGGGCGCGCTGCAGTTTGCCGACCGCGATGTCATCGCGCAGCAGGCCGGTGTCCTGCGTGGTGATGCGCACGCCACCCTGCGCCTGGCCGACAACGCCCTGCTGGGCAGCATCGGCACCGTGGTCACCCAGCACCAGGCCGGCCTGCGCAGCGGCAACGGTGATGCCGGTGGTCTGGCCGCACAGGCGGCACAGGCGGCGTCGACACAGCCGGGCATGGCCAACAGCAGCCTGTTCAACCAGCTGGCGATGCATCTTGTCGAACCGGGCGCACAGGCCACGGCAGGTGCCGACGGCGGCGCGGGTGCACGCAACCACGGCTTCTGGGGCCGCGGCTTCGGCAGCCATGGCCGCATCGATGGCGACGGCGGCGTGGCCGGCCTGACCCACACCGTGGGCGGCATCGTGCTGGGTGCCGATACGCGCGTGGCCGATGACCGCGTCAGCCTGGGCGTGAGCGTGGCCGCGGCGGACATGTCGACCAAGGCCCGCGATGGTTCCGGCTTCACCGGTGACGTGCGCGCGCTGGATATCGGCGGCTACCTCGATGCCACCTATGCGCGTGGCTACCTGTCTGCCGCCGTGCGCTACACCGACCTGCGCCACGACACCCGTCGCGGCATTGCCGGCATCGACGGCCTGAACGATCCGCTGCGAGCCAAGTACAACAACGACGCGATCTCCGCGCGACTGGAGCACGGTTTCAGCTTCACCACCGGCAACGGCCTGGTGGTGCAGCCGCTGCTGCCGGTGGTGGATTACGCGCGCACCTCGGCCACGCGTTTCAATGAAGGGCAGGGTGCTGGCGCACTGGCTGGCCGTGGCGACAGCCTGGAAAGCATCCGCGTGGGTGCCGGCCTGCAGCTGTTCAAGACCTTCGACGGCAACAACGGCGAGCGCATCACCCCGCGCGCGCGCGTGGTCTGGCAGAAGGAACTGGGCGACACCCAGGCCCGCTACAGCACCGGCTTCGCCGCCGCCCCGGACCTGGTGTTCGGCAGCAGCAGCCAGACGCTGGGCGAGCAGGTGCTGGCCTGGAACCTGGGCGTCACCAGCCGCGCCAGCGACCGCCTGTCGGTGATGGTCGACTATGTGGGCGAACGCCGCGATGGCCAGGTGCAGAACGGCGTGATGCTGGGCCTGGGCTACGCGTTCTGAGTAAAGGGCGCACCGGCGGCAGCATCGCCGCCGGTGCGCTATGGTCTGCGCAGGATTCCCGTGCAGGCCCGCCATGCAGATTGCCGTCTTCAGCGCCCGTCCCTACGACCGCCGCTTCCTGGAAGAAGCCAACGCGCGCGACGGCGCGGGGCAGGGCTTCCAGTTCGTCCATTTCGATGCCGCGCTGGATGTGCACACTGCGGCACTGGCGCAGGGCTGCACCGCCGTCTGCGTATTCGTCAACGACCGCCTCGATGCGCCCGTACTGCAGGCGTTGCATGCACTGGGCGTGCGCGCCGTGCTGCTACGCTGTGCCGGGTTCAACAATGTCGACCTGGCCGAAGCCGCACGGCTGGGATTCTTCGTGGCCCGCGTGCCGGCCTATTCGCCCGAAGCCGTGGCCGAACATGCGCTGGCTCTGGTGATGACCCTCAACCGGCAGACCCACCGCGCCTACAACCGCGTGCGCGAAGGCAACTTCATGCTGGATGGCCTGCTTGGCCGCACCCTGCACGGGCGCACGGTGGGCATCGTGGGTACCGGCAAGATCGGCCTGGCCACCGCGCGCATCTTCCGTGGCATGGGCTGTACGGTGCTCGGCCATGACCCGTACCCGTCGCCCGACTTTGAGGGGGTGGGCGAGAGCGTAGGGCTGGACGACCTGCTGGCGCGCGCGGACATCGTTTCGCTGCACTGCCCGCTGACGACGGACACCCAGCACCTCATCAACGATGCTTCGCTGGCGCGGATGAAGCCCGGCGCGATGCTGGTCAACACCTCGCGCGGCGGGCTGGTGGATACCCATGCGGTGATCCGCGCGCTGAAGTCGCGCCGGCTGGGCCATCTGGCCATCGACGTCTACGAGCAGGAAAGCGCGCTGTTCTTCCAGGACCTGTCCGGCGAGATCATCGACGACGAGGCCTTCCAGCGCCTGATGACCTTCCCCAACGTGCTGGTGACCGGCCACCAGGGCTTCTTCACCGTGGAGGCCCTGCAGGAGATCTCGGCCATCACCTTGGGCAACCTGGCGGATTTCGCCGCCGGGCGGGCGTGTGCCAACCGGGTGGGGGCGGATTGACCAGCGGGGTAGGCTGCCCGTAAAATCGCCTGCTCAGCCGGAATAGCTCAGTTGGTAGAGCGGCGCATTCGTAATGCGTAGGTCGCAGGTTCGACTCCTGTTTCCGGCACCAGTTGCAATGAAAAGCCTCGGCCTTTGGTCGTAATGCTGTTCACTTAAGTGGTGCAGCCTTACGGTCCACCGGATAGCGGGTCTTGGAAATCTTCACCGTCCTCGGCGTCGTCGGCCGAGGACGGTGTTCCAGGAAGAGACTGGCTACCCCCGATC
>NZ_VYKI01000037.1 GCF_008710035.1 Stenotrophomonas cyclobalanopsidis
GGTCGGAGAAATTGAACAGGTCACCAAGGTCGAGCAATTGCTGTTGGACGGCCACAAAAAATCCGATGCCAGAAGACTGGCATCGGATTCTGATTGGCCCGGCTGCTTAAGTGAACAGCATTACGGCATTTGCCGGGCCTGTTGCGTTCTGACAAACCGGAACGCAGGGTGACTGCGCAGGTTGTCGTTTGCGGCATTGCAAGAAATTGGATTCCGCTGCTGCAGGTGCGGTCCCAGGATGACGGTCCTGTCCAACAGGACCCGCCGCAATGTCACCTGCGCTTCCTCCCCTGCTTCCCGATCGGCCGCGCCGGCTGGCGTTGCTGGATCCGCATCCGGTCCTGCGGTTGGGCCTGGAAGTGCTGTTGAGCCAGCACAGCGGCGTGCAGGTCTGTGCCAGCTTCGCCGACGACGCGCCCCTGCTCATGCTGCTGCAGCAGGACCCGCACGCGGTGGATCTGCTGGTGATCGATGCGTTGCCGCTGGGTGACCTCGGCGATGGCCTGGCCCTGCTGCGCGAACTGACGCAGGGCTGGCCGCGCCTGCCGGTACTGGTGCTGTCGGCCCACTGCAATGCCAGCACGGTGGCCACGGCGATGCAGGCCGGTGCGCGTGGCTTCCTGTCCAAGGCGACGTCGCCGGACATGCTGCTGCGCGCGCTGGATACGGTGTCCCGCGGTGGCCGCTTCGTGCCGCCGGAACTGCGCACGCAGCTCAATCGTTCGCGCACGCGGCGCAGCCCCGCGCTGGCGCTGACCCCGCTCAGCCGGCGTGAACGCGAAGTGCTGCGGCTGGTGCTGCAGGGCTGCAGCACTGGTGAAGTAGCGCGGCGCTTCCAGCGCTCGGCGAGCACCATCAGCACGCAGAAGAAAGCCGCCTACCAGAAGCTGGGCATCCACAGCGATGGCGAGCTGTTCCGCATCCGCCATCTGCTTGAATGCGGGTGACGCAGGGATTTACTCGCCCTGGTACTGCTTCTCTTCCACCAGCGCCGAGCCGGCCACGCGGTTGATCTCGTTCTTCACCACGATGCGCTCGCCATTGGTGCCGTAGACGCCGCGCGCCAGCTGGATGAACGCATCATCGAAGACCTGCGCCGCTTCCTTGTCGCGCAGCTGGTCCTGGATGTCCCACATGCGTTCGTTGATGGCCTTGAGCTGGGTGCGCAGCGCGCCCAGTGCCGGCTGCGCCTGCAGCTGCTGCTGCAGCAACGGCAGCAGGCCGTCCAGTTCGGTGCGTACGTTGGCCAGCTTGGCGGCATCGTCGATGCGCTCGGCCTTGATCTCGAGGATGGTGATCTTGTCGATCAGCTCGCCGATCGATACCGGGGTCAGGATGGCGTCCACGCAGGGCTCCTTTTAACAGGGCGCCATGATACCCCGGCAACTGCCTGAGCCCGTTCGCTTTACGTTGAATTTGCGCGAACGCTGCAGCTGCGCCATCGATCCGTTACGGCCCCGCCGCCGACACTGCCGTCCCGGCGGCACGACCGCCTTGTATGAGGAACATCACGCAGTGGACAGCAAGGGGATGAGCGCGGCCGTGGCCGCACTGGTGGCCGGCCTGCTCGGCATCGGCAGCGCGCAGGCGCAGGCGCAGGCCAGCGGCAACATGGCGGTGACCAGCGATTACGTGTGGCGCGGCAGCTCGCAGACCGGTGGCGACCCGGCGGTGCAGGCCGGGGCGAAGCTGGCGCTGCCGTCGGGCCTGTATGCCAGCGTGTGGGGGTCGAACGTGTCGTTCACCCCGGGCATCGGTGCGCGCAGTGAATTCGATCTGGTGGCCGGCTGGTCCGGTGCGCTGGCGCAGGACTGGAGCCTGGATGCCAACGTCACCCGCTACCTGTACCCGGGCACTGGCCGCGCGCTGGACTGGACCGAACTGGGTGCCACCTTCAGCTGGAAGCAGCGGGTGTGGCTGCAGCTGGCCCATTCCAGCGATGCCCTGGCCGGCGGCCATCGTGGCACCTACGCGCAGCTGGGCGGACGCCTGCCCTTGAACGAGCGCTTCCGCCTGGAAGCGGCGGTCGGCCACTACTGGCTGGCCGACGCCCAGGGCCCGGACTACCTGCATGGCCAGCTCAGCGCCATCGCCACCCTGGCACCGGCGTGGGAACTGCGTGCCACAGTGCACGATACCGACAACGCCGCGCGCCGGCTGTTCCCCGGCAATGCCGGCGGGCGCTGGGAGCTGGCCCTGCAGGGCAGTTTCTAGCGGTCGATGGCCGCCTGGCGCGCCCGCCACGCGCCGGGCAGCCACAGCAGCAGGGTCAGCACGGCCACCGCCGCGCCGGCCACGCATACGCCGGTCCAGCCGAAGTGCTGGTAGACCTGCGCCGACAGCAACGACCCCAGCGAACCGCCGATGAAGTAGCCGGTCATGTAGCCGGCGTTGAGGCGGTTGCGTGCTTCCGGCTGCAGCGCATAGATCAGGTTCTGGTTGCTCACGTGCAGCAGCTGTGCGGCCAGGTCCAGCACCACCACGCCCACCAGCAGCGCCAGCAGCGAGTGCGCCGACAGGCCCAGCGGCAGCCACGACAGCAGCAGCATCACCAGCGCGATGGCGGTCGCACGGCCGGTCTGGCCACGGTCGGACATGCGCCCGGCCAGCCCCGCCGCCAGGGTGCCGGCGGCACCGACCAGGCCGAACAGGCCGATGGTGGCGTCGCTGTATTCGTACGGCGGCTGTGCCAGCAGGAAGGCCAGCGGGGTCCAGAAGATGGCGAACATGGCGAAGCTGCACGCGCCCAGCAGGGTGCGCTGGCGCAGCACCGGCTCCTGCACGAACAGCGTGCCGATTGAACGCAGCAGGGCGAAATAGCCCAGGCCGGCGGTGTGGTGGAAGCGCGGCAGCCCGCGCTGCAGGGCCAGTGCGGTCAGCACCAGCACGGCGGCGGCGATGGCATAGACCAGGCGCCAGTCGCCCAGGCTGGACAGCAGGCCGGCCACGGTACGCGCCAGCAGGATGCCCAGCAGCAGCCCGCTCATCAGCGTGCCGACCACGCGGCCGCGGTGCTCCGGCGCGGCCAGGGTGGCGGCGAACGGCACCAGCACCTGCGCCACCACTGAGAACAATCCGGTGATGGCCGTGCCCACCAGCAGCCAGGCCAGCGAAGGCGCACACGCGCTGATGACCAGTCCACTGGCCGAGAGCAGGCTCATCACCACGATCAGCCCCCGGCGCTCGAACAGGTCACCCAGTGGCACCAGCAGGATCAGGCCGGCGGCGTAGCTCAGCTGGGCAGCGGTCACCACAATTCCGATCTGGCCGAACGGCACGCCGAAGGTATCGGCGATGGTGTGCAGCAGTGGCTGCGCGTAGTAATTGCTGGCCACCGCCACGCCGGTGGCAACCGACATCAGCAGCACCTGCCAGCGGTGAAGGGGAGGGAGGGAGGGGCTCACGGGGCATTCCAGAACGTGGGGAGCACAGTGTCCTCCTGCTGCATTGATGATGGAAATGAATCATCATCATTCTTGGCATCTGAAATCCAGATGGTAGCCAGGGGCGGCCCGCATGAACCTCAAGCAGCTCGAATTTGCCGTTGCCCTGGCCGAAGAGGGCAATTTCACCCGTGCCGCCGCGCGCTGCCATGTGGTGCAGTCGGCGATGAGCCACCAGATCGCGCATCTGGAAGCAGAACTGGGTACGCCGCTGTTCGAACGCCTGCCACGGCAGGTGCGGATCACGCCGGCCGGCGAGGCGCTGCTGGTGCATGCACGGCAGGTGCTGGCCAGCCTGCGCCACCTGCGCGCCGACGTGGCGGCAGTGACCGGCGAGGTGCGCGGCACGCTGGCGATCGGGCAGATCTCCTCGCTCACCGACATCGACGTGGTGGCCATCCTCGCCACCTTCCGCCAGGCCTACCCGCAGGTGGAATTCCAGCTGCGCGTGGACAAGAGCGAAACCCTGATCGCGCAGGTGCAGGCGCGTGAACTGGATGTCGCCCTGGTCGGGCTGGCACCGTCGGCCAGTCTGGATGGCGTCTGCCACCAGATGCTGCAGGAAGAGGACCTGGTGGCGGTGGTGGCGCCGACGCACCGGCTGGCCGGGCAGGCGGGGTTGCCGCTGGCCCTGCTGCAGGACGAGGCGCTGGTGGATTTCGCGCGCGGTACCGGCGCGCGCCGGCAGACCGACGATGCATTCGCCGCGGCCGGCCTGCCGCATCAGGTGCGTTTCGAGGTCAACCAGATGGAGCTGATCGAGCGCTTCGTCCGCCATGGGCTGGCGGTGGGCATCGTGCCGGTGCTGATCGCGCAGGGGTTCGAGGGGGTGGTGCGGATACCGCTGCAGCCCACCCCGACACGGCGCGTGCACCTGGCCTGGCAACGCCTGCCCACGCCGGCGGCGCGGGCCTTCGTCGAGGCCGTGCTCAGCCGCGCACGCGCAGGCTCAGCCCCTTGAGGAAATTGCGCAGCATCTGGTCCAGGCAGCGCCGGTAATTGGTGTGGCCGGGCTGGCGGAACAGCGCGCCGAGCTCGGACTTGGACACCTTGAAGCCGACGCTGGCGAAGATCTCCATCAGGTCCACGTCGCGCAGCTGGAAGGCCACGCGCAGCTTCTTCAGCACCAGGTTGTTGTCGATGCGGGTTTCCACCGCGCGCAGCGGCTGGCTCTCGTCGCGGCCCCGCAGGTGCACGATCAGCCCATCCAGGAAGTGCGCCAGCGCGCCGTCGTTCATCGCTTCGAAGCCGGCCTCGTCGTCGCGCCGCAGCCAGGCCTTGACCTGCTCGGTATCGACCACGAAGGCGGGGTCGGCCATCTGGCACAGGGTCACCACGTGGTGGTCGCCCAGGTCCAGCGCGTAGCGCACGCTGCGCAGTACATCGTTGTTGATCATGGCCCATTGTACCGGCCCGGCGTGCGTCACCGGACTGTCATCCCGCCGTAGCAAAGTGTGCTTACTTCCGCTGAGACTTCGCCGATGCGCCGGTTCCTTCTGTCCGCCCTGCTGGTCGCCAGCAGCTTTGCCGCCACCGCCCAGGACCGCTTCGTGCCGGTCCAACAGCGCCTCAACGCGACCCAGCTGGCCGAAGTGGGGCTGAGCCCGGCACAGCTGCAGGCACTGAACCGGGTGCTCCGCGAGGCGGAAAGCGCAGCGCCGGCGGCAGCGATGCCCGCAGCACCCTTGCCCGCCAACGTTCCGGCCCCGGCCGCCATGCATCTGGGCCTGGAAGAGGGCCCGGTCACGGCACGGGTGGTGGGCGATGTCGCCGGCTGGGCGCCGGGCACCGTCTTCACCCTCGACAATGGCCAGCAGTGGCAGGTGATGAAGGGCCAGATGAAGCTGCGCAGGACCCTGCAGGCGCCGCAGATCGAAGTGATTCCGGGCATTGCCGGGCGCTGGTTCCTGCAGGTGGACGAAGACCTGCCCAAGGCACGGGTGTTCCGCCTGCGCTGAACCCTGGCGGGGCCCAGGCCGGGGTCGGATCCCTTTTGCCACAGCAAAGGGCTCTGACCCCCAAGCCCGGCCATCCCGGCCTGATCGAGCAACGCAGCCACCGGCCGACGGTGCCAGAATGGGGGTCTGGTTCCCCACGGAGTTGTCTGCATGACCCGCACCGTCCTGATTACCGGCGCCACCTCCGGCTTCGGCGCCGCCGCCGTCCATCGCTTCGCCCAGGCCGGGTGGAAAGTGATCGCCACCGGTCGTCGTGGCGAACGCCTGCAGCCGCTGGTCGACCGCTATGGCAAGGACGTGGTGCACGCTGCCGTGTTCGATGTGCGTGACCCGGTGGCGATGGAAGCCGCCCTGCTGGCACTGCCGCCGGCCTTCGGTGACATCGATCTGCTGGTGAACAACGCCGGCCTGGCCCAGGGCACCGCGCCGGCGCAGAGCGCCAAGCTGTCGGACTGGACCACCATGATCGACACCAACATCACCGCCCTGGTGACCCTGACCCATCGCCTGCTGCCGCTGCTGGTCGAGCGCAAGGGCGCGATCATCAACATCTCCTCGGTGGCTGGCGTGTACCCGTACCCGGGCGGCAACGCCTATGGCGGCACCAAGGCCTTCGTCAGCCAGTTCTCGCTGGGCCTGCGCTCGGACCTGCACGGCACCGGCGTGCGCGTGACCACGATCGAGCCGGGCATGGCCGAAACCGAATTCACCGTGGTCCGCACCCACGGTGACCAGGCCGCCTCGGACAAGCTCTACACCGGCGCCAACCCGATGACCGCCGAAGACATCGCCGAGCAGATCTTCTGGGTGGCCACGCTGCCGCCGCACCTGAACATCAATCGCCTCGAACTGATGCCGGTCAGCCAGTCGTTCGCCGGTTTCCAGGTCGCCCGCGAAGGCTGACCGGGGGCGCATCGCTTTTGTAGAGTCGAGCTTGCTCGACTGCCGTTCGCCTCCGGTAGAGTCGAGCTTGCTCGACTGTTGTTCGCCTTCGGTAGAGTCGAGCTTGCTCGACTGTTGTTCTACCTCCAGTCGAGCATGGCTCGACTCTACAGAAACGAAAAAGCCGGGCAATGCCCGGCTTTTTTCATTTACTGCGCCTTGATCGCCATCGCCTGCAGTCCGGTGCCATCCAGCTTCTGCTTGGCTTCGGACAACTCGCCGGCACTGCCGTAGGGCCCCATGCGCACGCGGTACACGGTCTTGCCGTTGATCTGCGCCGATTCCACCCGCGCGGCCAAGCCCATCATCGCCAGCTTGGCCTTGGTCGCCTCGGCATCGCCGGACGCACCGAAGGCGCCGGCCTGCAGGATGTAGCGGGTGTTGTCGGGCGCTGCGGCCGGTGCGGCGGCAGCCGCCTGCGCAGCCTCCGCACGCGCGGCCGGCGTGGTCGCCGCCGTGCTGGTGGCCACCGGTGCCGCCGTCGAAGCCGACGGCGTGGCTGCCGCCGGGCGTTCGCTCAGCGGTGCCGGCAGCGGGCGTGCCGCGCTGGTGGCCGGGGTGGTGCTGGCCACGCTGGTGGTCGCCGCCGGTGCTGCAGCCGCAGCCGCCGGAACCGGCTTGCCTTCCAGGGCCGCCTGCGCGCGCTGCGCCTCGGCCTTGGCCCGGCGCAGCTCCTCGGCACGCGTGCTGGCGGCCAGTTCAGCGTCGGACATCTCCACTTCCTTGCCCGGCAGCAGGGTATAGAAGTCGTACTGGGTGGCCGCCGGCTTGGCCGGTTCAGCGGGCTTCGGCGTGGCCGGTGCTTCCGTCGGCTCGCTGCCGACATCGCTGTCGCCGTCGGCAACCGGGGCCGGCTGCGCGTTCGGGTTCGGCTGCGGGCCGGCACGCAGGAAGCCATCGCCTTCGCCCTTGAACAGGTTCGGCGCCGCCAGGAACACCACTGCAGCAATGGCCACACCAGCGACCAGCCACACCCATCCGGGTGTGCCCTGGCTGCTGCTGTTGCGTCGTGCCTGGGTTTTGCCGCGTCGTGCTGCCATGTGTACTGCGTCTCCTGAGACTTACATTTTTTCCGGGGCGCTGACGCCCAGGAGGTCGAGGCCATTGGCCAGTACCTGGCGCGCGGCGCAGGCCAGGGTCAGCTTGGCATTGCGGTCGGTGGCATCGTCCACCAGCACCGGCGTCCCGTGATACCACGTGTGGAAGGCGTGCGCCAATTCACGCAGGTACTGCGCCACCAGGTGCGGTTCCAGCGCCACGCCAGCCGCTTCGACCACTTCCGGGTACCGCGAGATTTCGTTCATCAGCAGCAGCGAGGCGTCGTCGGCCAGGCGGCCGAGGTTGCCCAGGCCGGTGCCCTGGTCGTACACCAGGCCCTTCTCCTGCGCCTGGCGCAGCAGGCTGCAGACGCGGGCATGCGCGTACTGCACGTAGAACACCGGGTTGTCGTTGCTCTGCTGGCGGGCCAGGTCGATGTCGAAGGTCAGCTGCGAATCGGGCTTGCGCGCGATCAGGAACCAGCGGGTGGCATCGCGGCCGGCTTCCTCGATCAGGTCGCGCAGGGTGAAGTAGCTGCCGGCACGCTTGGACAGCTTCACTTCCTCGCCGCCGCGCATGACGGTGACCATCTGGTGCAGCACGTATTCCGGCCAGCCCTGCGGAATGCCCACTTCCATCGCCTGCAGGCCGGCGCGCACGCGGGCCAGCGAACCGTGGTGGTCGGCGCCCAGTTCGGTGATCGCGCGCTCGTAGCCACGCTGCCACTTGGACAGGTGGTAGGCCACGTCCGGCACGAAGTAGGTGAAGGTGCCGTCGGACTTGCGCATCACGCGGTCCTTGTCGTCACCGAAGTCGGTGCTGCGCAGCCACAGCGCGCCGCCTTCCTCGTAGGTGTGGCCCGAGGCCTGCAGCTTGGCGACCGCTTCGGCCACCTTGCCATCGGCGTACAGCGAGCTTTCCAGGAAGTAGATGTCGAAGTCGACGCCGAACGCGGCCAGGTCCAGGTTCTGCTCGTTGCGCAGGTAGGCCACGGCGAAGCGGCGGATCGCGGTCATGTCGTCCGGATCCTTGGCACCGACCACCATGGTGCCTTCCAGGTCGACGCTGGCGCCGGCCAGGTAGGCACGGGCCACGTCGGCGATGTACTCACCGCGGTAGCCACCTTCCGGCCAGCCGTCCTGGTCCGGGGCGATGCCCTTGATGCGCGCCTGCACCGACAGCGCCAGGTTCTCGATCTGCACGCCGGCGTCGTTGTAGTAGAACTCGCGCTTGGCGTTCCAGCCGTTGGCATCGAGCACGCGCGCGACGCAGTCGCCGATCGCCGCCGCGCGGCCATGGCCGACATGCAGCGGACCGGTCGGGTTGGCCGACACGTATTCCACGCCCACCGTGCGGCCATTACCGGACAGGTTGCGGCCGTAGTCGTGGGCTTCCTTGATGACCGAGGCGGCTTCGCGCTGGTACGCGGCCGGGGCCAGGTGGAAGTTGATGAAGCCAGGGCCGGCGATCTCGACCTTGCTGACGTCCTCGCTGCGCGGCAGCGCTTCAACCAGCGCCTGTGCCAGTGCGCGCGGGTTGCTGCGCGCGGCCTTGGCCAGCAGCATGGCGGCATTGGTGGCGAAGTCGCCGTGGTCGCGGGTCTTCGGGCGCTCGACCACGAAGTCCGGCGGCAGGGAGTCGGCGGGCAAGGTGCCATTGGCGCGCAAGGCTTCGATGCCTTGGCTGATCAGGGCGCGGAGGAGATTTTTCACGAGGCCTGCTGTGAGAATGAGCGGCGGAATCGCCCATTTTAGCGCAGATGCCGGCGCGTACGCTGACCGGGGCCTGCTGTGTGAAGACGAACGGCCTCCAGTGGCCAAGCCCGCGGCGCCAGCGGCCTCAACCAAAGAGGCGCGGCTGCTGCTGCGGCAGCAGGCCGCGTTCAGCAAATGAAACCGGCCGCCCCTCGCCAATGACGAAGTGATCCAGCAGGCGGATGTCGACCAGCGCCAGGGCCTGCTGCAGTTCCTCGGTGATCCGCGCATCGGCCCCGGACGGCTCGGGGTCGCCCGAGGGGTGGTTGTGGCTGAGGATCACCGCCGCCGCGTTGTGCAACAGGGCCCGCCGCACCACCTCGCGGGGGTAGACCGGCGCGGTGTTGATGGTGCCGGCGAACAGTTCCTCGCAGGCGATCAGCCGGTGCCGGTTGTCCAGGAACAGCACCAGAAACAGTTCGCGCGCCTGGCCGCGCAGCCGGTGCTGCAGGTAGCGGCCGACCGCCAGCGGGTTGTCGCCCACGCTTTCGCCGTGGGTCAGTTCGGCCGCCAGATAGCGGTGGGCCAGCTCCAGGCCGGCCACCAGCGTGCAGCTGCGTGCCGGGCCGAGCCCGGGCAGGCTGGCCAGTTTGGCCGCTGGGCGCTCCAGCAGCACGCGCAGCGGACCGTGGCTGGCGAGCAGGTCGCGCGCGGTCTGCACCGCATCGCGGCCGCCGAAGCCGGAGCCCAGGAACAAGGCGAGCAGTTCGGCATCGGACAGGGCGGTGGGCCCGCGCGTCAGCAGCTTCTCGCGGGGACGTTCCTCAGGTGGCCAGTCATGGATGGGCATGGCCTCAAGCTTGGACGCTTGGCCCCATCAGCGGAATCAGGAAACCGGGATGAGAGGGGTCAGTCGATGCCTGACAGGCAGATCTGCAACAAATTTCATGGATCCACCGGCCGCCGTCCCTAGATTTCATTGGTGTGCCCAGGAGGCCTGATGAAGCAACTTTTCCTGACCCTGATCCCTTTTACCTTGATTCTGGCTGCTCCGGCGGGGGCTGGGGGCATTGCTGCGATCTACGAGGAACTCCCCACGTTGGCCAACGGCGAAGTTGCCATCATGGCGGCAAGCTTCGATGGCGCCGTACTGGCGGGGACTGGCCGGCGCGGATGCTGCTTCTCGCAGGCATTCCGATGGTCCAGCCAGGATGGAGTCCGTTGGCTGGCACCGCGGAACGAAGCGGAAGACAGTTCGGTCCGGGCAATCAGCAGGGACGGTCAGATCATCCTGGTGGAGACCCGAATCTCGAACGCGATGCAGGCTCACCGCTGGTTGCCTGATGGCGGACGGGTCGCGGTTACTCCGGTCAGTCCATCCCACCAAGGCTTGGCGATGAACGCTGATGGGACGGTCGTCGGGGGCGCGGAGTACCTCTACCACTCACCGGCTGACGAGCGCCCGTACCTGTGGAGCGAGGCGGAAGGGTTTCGCATTCTTCCGGCGCCTGAAGGGGCCGACGGTACGCGTGTCACCCATTTCGACGTGGACCCGGCTGTTGTTCATGGCATTTTCTTTGTCGACGGGCCTGGATCAGGCGATCCTGCGGTGCCCATGCGGATCCGGTGGCGAAATGATGAAATCGATCCTTCCTCGCTTGCTCCCGTGCCGGATGACACGCTCCAGATCGGTCAGGTTGCCTTGCAGCAGTCGCTTCGGGTCGCTGGGATCGATCGCGCCGAGCCAATATCGATCGTGTGGATGGATCTGCAGGGAGGAATCCTGCTTGGAAGCGAACCCTTTTCGAGCCAGGCACTGATCTGGACGCGCAGCAATGGCGTGTGTCGTCTGCAGGACTGGCTGCGGGGACTCTCCGTGGAGCTTCCTGCAGATACCCGCTGGGAGGGCTCCTTGGTCAGCCCGGACGGGCGCGTAATGGTGGGCGTCGGGTACCGCAACGGCGGTGAGGAGCGGGTTCCTTGGCAGGTAAGGTCGGAGGTGCCCTTGGCAGACATTGTCCTTGCCGCTCCCGGGTGCGCCGCCTCAATCCGGTGAGTCTTGATCCCTCAACCGCGCTGGGCCTGCAGGTAGTCGTACAACTCCTGGTTGTTGTCCAGGCCCAGCTTGCGCATCGCCTCGGCCTTCTGCCGGCTGATGGTCTTGGCGCTGCGGCCGACGTGCTCGGCGATGGCATTCACGTTCAGGCCCTCGCCCAGCAGCTGTACGACCTGCTGTTCACGGGCCGAAAGCGTCGCCTGCGGTCTCGGGAACAGCAGATCGCGCGACTGCAGCAGGCGGCGCAGCTGGTGGGACACGAACACCTTGCCGGCCATCACTGCGCGCAGGGCCTGGGGCAGTTCGGCGAAGTCGGCGCTCTTGTCCACCAGCCCCTGCACGCCATCGCGCAGCAGCCCATCCAGCAGCCCCGGGTGGCGCGCGCCGGTCAGCACCACCACCGGCAACGCGGGGTGCTGCTGGCGCAGCGCCTCCAGCAGCTCGGGGCCGTCGGGCCCGGTGCCGGGCATGGAGAGGTCGGTCAGGACCGCGTGGCACGGCTGCCGGGCGACCAGGTCGAGCAACCCGGCGCCATCGGCGGCCGCGCCGGTGACGCACATGTGGTGGCGTTCAAGCACGATGCGGATGCCGTGCAGTACGACCGGATGGTCGTCGGCGATGATGATGCGCGGATGCACGGTGCACTCCTCGGAAAACCAGATGGCGCACCCGAGGGGGCCAACCGTGATTCTGATCAAGCCGCGGCCGGCTGAGGTATAGGAAAGTTCCGAATCGAAGGGGGGACAACCCGGAAAACGATGTAGCCGGAGTTCCATCTGCTGATAGCCGCGCGCTATGTGCGCTGTGTACCAGGACGTTGCCGACCATCGGGTAAGCTAGCGCCCTCGTTTGCACAGGATTTCCAGGTGGCTGATTCTCCCAACGCCCTCCCCGCGCCGGCCCGCGCGCTGGAAGGCCAGAAACTGCTGTTGTGCGTCGGCGGCGGGATCGCGGCCTACAAGGCACTGGAACTGGTCCGCCGCCTGCGTGATGCCGGCGCGCTGGTCCAGGTGGCGATGACCGCCGGCGCCCAGCAGTTCGTCACCCCCCTCAGCTTCCAGGCCCTGTCGGGCCAGCCCACCCGCACGACCCTGTGGGACAGCGCCGCCGAACAGGCCATGGGCCACATCGAACTGGCGCGCTGGGCCGACCGCATCGTGGTCGCGCCGGGCACCGCCGATCTGCTGGCGCGCCTGGCCCAGGGCCATGCCGATGACCTGGTCAGCACCCTGTGCCTGGCCAGCACCGCGCCGCTCACCGTGTGCCCGGCGATGAACCACCGCATGTGGCTGCACCCGGCCACCCAGGCCAACATCAGCCTGCTGCGCCAGCGGGGCGCGCAGGTCATCGGCCCGGTCGACGGGCCGCTGGCCGAGGGCGAATCCGGACCCGGCCGGCTGGCCGAGCCGGGCGACATCGTCGCCGCGCTGGCCGGCCTGGGCGGCCGCGTTCCGGCTGCCGCCGCCGCGCCGGAAACCCGCGCGCTGCAGGGCCTGCGCCTGCTGATCAGCGCCGGCCCGACCTATGAAGACATCGATCCGGTGCGCTACGTCGGCAACCGCAGCAGCGGCAAGATGGGCTTCGCCCTGGCCGGTGCCGCCGCCGCCCTCGGCGCCGAGGTGGTGCTGGTCAGCGGCCCGGTGCAGCTGCCGACGCCGCCCGGCGTGCACCGCGTGGACGTGCGCTCGGCCGCGCAGATGCGCGATGCCGTGCTGAAGGCGCTGCCGGCCGACATCTATATCGGCGCCGCCGCCGTCTCCGACTACACCCCGCGCCAGGTGGCCGCGCAGAAGCTGAAGAAGACCGCCGACAGCCAGTCGCTGGTGATCGAGCTGGTGCGCACGCCGGACATCCTGGCCGAGGTCGCCGCACAGACACAGTCGCTGAAGCTGGTGGTCGGCTTTGCCGCCGAAACCCACGACGTGGAGAAATACGCGCGTGGCAAGCTGATCGACAAGCGCCTGGACCTGGTGATCGCCAACCAGGTGGGCATCAGCGGCGGCGGTTTCGAGAGCGACAACAACGCCGCCACGGCCTTCTGGCAGGACGGCGAACAGGTATTCCCGGCTACGTCCAAGCGCGAGCTGGCCGAACAACTGCTGGCGCTGATCGCGCGGAGGCTTCAGGCATGACCCAGGCAACATCCACTCCGGTGGCCCCTCTGCAGGCCTTGCAGGTGAAGCTGCTCGACCCGCGCTTCGGCGACAGCTGGCCGCTGCCGGCCTATGCCACCGAAGCCAGCGCGGGCATGGACCTGCGTGCGGCACTGGAAACCGCGCTGACCCTGCAGCCGGGTGATACCGCGCTGGTTCCCAGCGGCCTGGCCATCCACATCGGCGACCCGAACCTGTGCGCGGTGATCCTGCCGCGCTCTGGCCTGGGCCACCGCCACGGCATCGTGCTGGGCAACGGCACCGGCCTGATCGATGCCGATTACCAGGGCCCGCTGCTGATCAGCGTCTGGAATCGCGGCCGCGAAGCCTTCACCATCGAGCCGGGCGACCGCATCGCCCAGCTGGTTGTCGTACCGATTGCCCGTGTCAGCCTGCAGGTGGTGGATACTTTCACCGACAGCGTGCGGGGAACGGGTGGATTCGGCCATACCGGGGTGCGTTGACGGGGGAAACTGATGAGCGGCAGCGGGGAAGGACGGCAGAAGCAGTCAATGGGGCGCAATGCGCCGTTGCTGGGGGTGGCGCTGTTGTTGCTGGCCGGCTGGTTCGGTTGGAGCGCCGTGCAGCAGTGGCGGCAGCAGGCCAACGGGGACACCCTGGCGCAGGCCCGCGACGAGGCGGTGCAGGGCGTGCAGCAGGCTGCAACCGGCCAGCTGCAGCAGCTGCAGCAGCACCTCAAGGGCGATCGCGTGCAGCAGTCGCTGCAGGCCGGCGACGCCGCCGGGGCCGCGCAGGCCCTGCGTGAGAGCTGGTCCGGGGTCGAGCAGGTGGACGTGCTGACGGCCGGACTGGCCGATGCCTACGTCGATGGCGCGACCTTCGGTTACGGCCGCCTGGCGCTGCTGGAATCGGTGCTGGCCGACGGCAAGCCGGGGCTGCGCGTGGTCCGCGATGGCGGGGGCAACCGTCTTGGCCTGGCGGCACCGGTGCAGCTGGGCGCGCTGGGCCCGGCCGTCGTCTACGTACGGCAACCGCTGCTGCGCCTGACCGGCCCGCTGGACCAGGTACGCGCGCCGGCCAGTGGCTTCCTGTCCCTGCGCCAGGGCGCGCACGACATCGTCGCGCACGGTGACGCCCGCCTGGCCGACAGCGCCGAAGCGATGGCGCGGCCGATCAAGGGCACTCCGCTGCGGCTGACCGCCAGCGTACCGAACATCGAACCGGGCCCGCTGGGCCTGGGCGCCCTGCCAAGTGCCATCGTGGCGCTGCTGCTGGCCTTCATTGCCGTGCTGCTGGTGGTGGGACGTGGCCGCCTGCCGAAGTCGCTGCCGATGCCGATCCGTCGGGGTGCCGCGGTCGAGGCCGACCAGGGCCCGACCCTGCGCGAAAGCCTGCAGATGGCCGCGCCGGTCGTGCCGGCTACCGATGCGGCCACCGCCACCGCCGGCGGGCCGCCCGCGGTACCGCCGCCGCCGGTGGACCTGCCGGCCGACATCTTCCGCGCCTACGACATCCGCGGCGTGGTGGGCACCGAGTTGAACGCGCGCAACGCCGCGCTGATCGGCCAGGCCATCGGCACCGTCGCCCTCGAACAGGGGCTGCGCGAGGTGGTGATCGGTCGCGATGGCCGCCTGTCCGGCGCAGAGCTGTCGGCCAGCCTGGCCGAAGGCGTGCGCCGCGCCGGCTGTTCGGTCATCGACATCGGCCTGGCGCCGACGCCGCTGGTCTACTTCGCTGCCTTCCACCTGCGCACGGGCACCTGCGTGGCGGTGACCGGCAGCCACAACCCGCCCGAATACAACGGCTTCAAGGTGGTCATCGGCGGCGAAACGCTGTCCGGCGATGCGATCACCGATCTGTACCAGCGCATCAGCGAAGGCCGCCTTGCCCAGGCCGCCGAGCCGGGCGACTACCAGCAGCGCGAGGTCGCTGCCGACTACATCCAGCGCATTGCCGACGACGTGCAGCTGGACCGCCCGTTGAAGGTGGTGGCCGACGCCGGCAACGGCGTGGCCGGTGCATTCGCCCCGCAGCTGCTGGAAGCGATCGGCGCCGAGGTCATCCCGCTGTACTGCGATGTCGACGGCACCTTCCCCAACCAT
Source organism: Stenotrophomonas cyclobalanopsidis (assembly GCF_008710035.1). Classification (GTDB taxonomy): domain Bacteria; phylum Pseudomonadota; class Gammaproteobacteria; order Xanthomonadales; family Xanthomonadaceae; genus Stenotrophomonas; species Stenotrophomonas cyclobalanopsidis. The sequence goes on from NZ_VYKI01000037.1 coordinate 15,348, forward strand.
CACCCCGATCCCAGCGAACCGGCCAACCTCGAAGACCTGGTGCAGACGGTCAAGCGCTTCGGCGCCGACCTCGGCGTGGCCTTCGATGGCGATGGCGACCGCCTGGGCGTGGTCACCGGTGAAGGCAGGATCATCCATGCCGACCGGCTGCTGATGCTGTTCGCTGCCGACGTGCTGATGCGCAACCCAGGCGCGATGGTGATCTACGACGTGAAGTGCACTGGCAAGCTCTCCGACCACGTGCTGCGCAACGGTGGCAGCCCGCTGATGTGGAAGACCGGCCATTCGCTGATGAAGGCGAAGATGCGCGAGACCGATGCCGAACTGGCTGGCGAGATGAGCGGCCACTTCTTCTTCAAGGAACGCTGGTTCGGTTTCGATGACGGCCTGTACGCCGCCGCCCGCCTGCTGGAAATCCTCGCCCAGCGCGAAGAGACGCCGCACGAGGTGCTGGAGGAGCTGCCGGACATGGTGTCCACGCCGGAACTGAAGGTGCCGGTGGCGTCCGGGACGCCGCATGCGCTGGTGGCGATGCTGGTGGCCGCGGCGCAATCGCCGGACAACCCTTACGTGGGCGGTCGCCTGTCGACCATCGATGGCCTGCGCGTGGACTACCCCGATGGCTGGGGCCTGGTGCGCGCCTCCAACACCACCCCGGTGCTGGTGCTGCGTTTCGAAGGCAACGACGAGGCCGCACTGCAGCGCATCCAGGCGCTGTTCCGCAGCCAGCTGCAGGGCCTGCTGGGCGACACCGCGCTGGGCTTCTGATCGATCGGGGTCGGATCCCGTTGCAACGCAACGGGCTCTGGCCCCAAGTTCCAGAATGACGGTGCCGCCCGTTGGTCGGCACGCCTCACCCCTTGAACCGCAACCCCACGCCCGGTTCGGTGAACAGATAGCGCGAATCCAGCGCCGAATCGCCCAGCTTGTGCCGCAGCTTGCCGACCAGGATGCGCAGGTAGTGCGTGTCGTGCTGGTGGGTCGGCCCCCAGATCTCCTGCAGGATCTGCGGCTGGGTCACCACCCGCCCGGCATTGCGCAGCAGCAGTGACAGCAGCGCGTACTCCTTGCGCGTCAGCGCCACCGGCTCGCCATCGATCGCCACTTCGCGGCGCACCAGGTCCACGTGCAGGTGGCCATCATCGAACACCGGCGGGGTGCCGTCGCTGGGCACGCTGCGGGTACGCAGCAGGGCCCGCACCCGGGCCATCAGCTCCTGCGTGCCGAACGGCTTGGTCACGTAGTCATTGGCGCCGGTATCCAGCGCCCGCACCTTCTCGTCCTCGCCGGCGCGCACGGTCAGCATGATCACCGGCACCTGGCTCCACTGCCGCAGCTGCGCCAGCACCTCATGGCCTTCCATGTCCGGCAGGCCGATATCGAGGATCACCAGGTCCATGTCCTCGCTGGCGGCCATTTCCAGGCCTTCCTGGCCGGTGGCGGCCTGGCGCACCTGGTAGCCCTGCGCGCGCAGGCTGATGTCCAGGAACCGGCGGATCTGGGTTTCATCGTCGATCACCAGCACGCGCGCGGCCGGCACGCTGGCATCAATCGGGGTCGGGCTCATCGTGGGCAGCTGGCTTGAGCAGGGGCAGGGTGATGCGGATCAGGGTACCGCGACCGTCGCGTCCGGGCAGCGCCTGCACGCTGCCGCCGTGGGCGCCGATCATGCCCTGGCAGATGGTCAGGCCCAGGCCGGTGCCGTGGCGGCCGCGGTCGCCGCGCTCGACGCTGTAGAACATGTCGAAGATGCGCGCGCGCTCGTCATCCGGAATGCCGGGGCCGGCATCGATCACGTCGATGCGCAGCTGCCCGTCCCGTTCGCGTGCCTGCACCTGCACCGGCGCATCGGGCGGCGAGAACTTGGCGGCGTTCTCCATCACGTTGAACACCGCCTGTTCCACCAGCGCCGGGTGCACCCAGATCGGCGCCAGCGTGGAAGGAATATCCAGTTCCAGCCTCACCTTGGGCTGGTAGCGCTGCAGGCGCCGCGCGGCCGAGCCAATCAGCTCGTCCACGCCGATCCAGTCGCGGTTGATGGTCAGCCCTTCGTGGCCGAGCCGGGTCATGTCCAGCAGGTTCTGGATGTAGCGGTCCAGGCGCTCGCCTTCGACCAGGATGGTGTCCAGCAGCGCACGCCGGTCGGCCGCGTCCATCGCCGTGCCATAGCTGGCCAGGCTGTCGGCCGAACCGATCATCGCCGCCAGCGGCGAACGCAGGTCGTGCGATACCGAAGACAGCAAAGCCGAGCGCAGCCGCTCGGTCTCATTGCTCACATGCGCCTGCTCCAGCTCGGCCACCAGCCGCGTGCGCAGTGCGGCCTGGGCGATGTCATCGACCATCGCTTCGGCCAGCTGGCGCTGCTCGGGCAGCAGGCGCGCCTGCGCACCGGGCAGGTACAGGCCGGCCACGCCCACGGCGCGGTCCTCGCCATCGAGCAGCGGCAGGAACCACCACTGCGCGCCGGCCAGCGTATCGGTGAAGCGGCCGCTGGGCTGGCCGTGGCGCAGAGCCCAGTCGGCGGCGGCCAGGTCGGTATCGCCGGGCTGGGCGCGGCCGCCGGTGGCGGTGTCGGCGCCAATCCGCAGCCACGCCGGCACGTCCATCGCCTGTTCCAGCGCCTGCCTGCCGGCCTGCGCGACCTCGCCGTTGCCGGCCGCGCTGGCCAGCTGCCGCCCGAGCTGCTGGCGCGCACGCGCATGGCGGTTGGCCGCGCGCAGGGCGATCACCTGCATGCGCAGGCGCGAGGCCAGGCGCCCGGCCACCAGCGCCGCTGCGAGGAACAGGAACACGGTGATTACGCCCTGCCGCGCACCGATGGCGAAGGTGAAACGCGGCGCGATGAACAGGAAGTTGTAGGCCAGGAAGCAGAGGATGGCCGCCATCACCGCCACGCTGGCGCGGGTGCGTGCAGCCACCAGCACCACCGCTACGATGAACACCATCGACAGGTCGGCCATGCCGACCCAGCGTTCGCCCAGCCACGCCACTGCGCAGGCCAGCGCCGTGGCCAACAGCGCCTGCAGCGGCTCGTGGCTGATCCCGCGCATCGGTGGCAGCAGGCCTTCGCGGCGCGCGCGTGCGCGTGCCTGCGGCGTGCTGATGATGGTGATCTCGTAGTGCGCGCCGCGCTGGATCAGCTGCTGGGTCAGCGTGCGGTTGAACATCCGCGCCAGCGGCCGCTCGCGGGTGCGTCCCAGCACCAGGGTCGACACACCGTTGTGCGCGGCATGGTCGAGCAGGGCATCGGCGATGCTCGAGCCATGCAGCAGTTCGGCATCGCCACCCAGCCGCCGGGCCAGTGCGAAGGCGGCATCGATCTCGCGGCGTGTGGCCTCGTCCTGGCGCCGGCCCTGCACGGTCACCACCGTCCACGGTGCGTCACGGCGTTCGGCGATGCGTCGCGCTACCCGCACCAGGTATTCGCTCTGGCCACCGCCATCGATGGCCACCAGCACACCGCGGCGCAGCGGCAGGTTGCCTTCGCCGCGGGCGGCGCGGGTCTCGCGCAGGCTGCTGTCGACCCGGTCGGCCGCTTCCTGCATCGCCAGTTCGCGCAGCGCGGTCAGGTTGGCCGGCGAGAAGAACGCCTGCAGTGCCTGCGCGGCCTGCTCGGGCACGTACACCTTGCCCTGCTGCAGGCGCGCGATCAGCTCGCGCGGCGGCAGGTCCACCAGCACGATGTCGTGCAGGCGGTCGAGCACGCCGTCGGGCACGGTCTCGCTCACCCGTACGCCGGTGATGCGCATCACCACGTCGTTGAGGCTTTCCAGGTGCTGGATGTTGACCGTGGTCCAGACGTCGATGCCGGCGTCCAGCAGCTCCATCACGTCCTGCCAGCGCCGCTCGTGGCGGCTGCCGGGTGCATTGCGATGGGCCAGTTCGTCCACCAGTACCAGCGCGGGATGGCGCTCCAGCACCGCGTCCAGGTCCATCTCCAGCAGCGCATGGCCGTGGTAGGCCACGTCCTTCAGCGGCAGCTGCGGCAGGCCTTCCAGCAGGGCCTGGGTATCCACCCGGCCGTGCGTCTCGACCAGCCCCACCACCAGGTCCGCGCCACGGCGCAGCTGTTCCTGCGCGCGGGTCAGCATGGTGTAGGTCTTGCCTACGCCCGGCGCCGCGCCGAGGAACACGGTCAGCTTGCCGCCGGCCTCGCGCTGCAGGCCTTCCACCAGGGCATCGGCCTGGCGGGTACGCGCATCATTCATCGCCGCTGCTGTCATGGCCGCCATTGTGCGCGCCGCCGGTGCAGGCGGGCATCACGGTGCCTTCGCCGCCTGGTCCAGGGCGAAGTTCAAGGTCACCACGTTCACCCGCGGCTGCCCGAACACGCCCCACTGGCGGCCTTCGGTATGCGCCTGCAGCAGCGCCTGCACGCGTTCCACCGGCAGGCCGCGCGCACGCGCCACGCGGGCCACCTGCACCTGTGCGGCAGCTGGTGACAGCTGCGGGTCCAGGCCGCCGCCGGACTGGGTGACCAGATCGGCCGGCACCTGCGCCGGGCTCACGCCTTCGCGCGCGGCCACCGCGGCGGTGCTGGCGGCCACGCGCTCGGCCAGCGCCGGGTTGCTGCGGGCCAGGTTGGAGCCGGCCGCGGCCATCGGGTCGTAATTGGCCGCCGACGGCCGCGCCTGGAAGTAGCCATCGCCGTTGAACGGCTGCGCCAGCCACGCCGAGCCGCGCACCTGGCCACCGCCATCGCGCAGCAGGCTGCCTTCGGCCTGGGTCGGGTAGCTCAGGCCGGCAAAACCGGTGGCAATGCCAGCGTAGGCCGCACCGGCCAGCAGCAGGGTGGCGACGCCCAGGCCGATCGCCGGGCGCCAGCTGGCATCGTCCTGCAGGCGCGCCACGCGGGCCTCTGCCGGATGTTCGCGGGGCAGGGAAGAAGAAGTGGAGACAGAACGGTTCATGCGCCGAATACCAGGACAAGAAGGAGGTCGATCAGCTTGATTGCCGCGAACGGCAGCAGCACGCCACCGAGGCCGTACACCAGCATGTTCCGGCGCAGCAGCGCGGTTGCCGTGGCCGGGCGGAAGCGCACGCCACGCAGGGCGAGCGGGATCAGGGCGGGAATCACCAGGGCGTTGAAGATCAGCGCCGCCAGCACCGCGTTGCGCGGGCTCGACAGCTGCATCACGTTCAACGCGGCCATGGTCGGAACCGCAGCAGCAAACAGCGCCGGCAGGATCGCGAAGTACTTGGATACGTCGTTGGCCAGCGAGAAGGTGGTCAGCGCGCCGCGGGTGATCAGCTGCTGCTTGCCCACTTCCACCACCGCCAGCAGCTTGGCCGGGTCCGAATCGAGGTCGACCATGTTGCCGGCCTCCTTCGCCGCCTGCGTGCCGGAGTTCATCGCCAGGCCGATGTCGGCCTGGGCCAGCGCCGGCGCATCGTTGGTGCCATCGCCGACCATCGCCACCAGGCGGCCACCGGCCTGTTCCTGGCGGATGCGCGCCAGCTTGTCTTCCGGGCGTGCCTCGGCGATGTAGTCGTCGACGCCGGCTTCGGCGGCAATCGCGGCAGCGGTCAGCGGGTTGTCGCCGGTGATCATCACCGTGCGGATGCCCATCGCCCGCAGCTGCGCGAACTTCTCGCGCATGCCGTGCTTGACCACGTCGGACAGCTCGATCACGCCCAGCACATGGCGGCCCTCGGCCACCACCAGCGGGGTGGCACCGTTGCGCGCCACCTGTTCGACCCGCCCGGCCAGTTCGGCCGGCACCGTGCCGCCCAGACCCTGCACGTGGTTGCGGATCGCATCCAGCGCGCCCTTGCGGATCTGCCGGCCGGGCTCCTGATCAGGCTGGGCCAGGTCGACGCCGGACATGCGGGTCTGTGCACTGAAGGCCAGGTACTGGGCCTGCTCTGGTTCGGCGGTGCTGCAGCCCTGCTCGCGTGCCAGGCGCACGATGGATTTGCCTTCCGGGGTCGGGTCGGCCAGCGAGGACAGCAGCGCCGCTTCGCGCAGCTGGCTGGCATCGATGCCGGCCAACGGGTGGAAGTGGCTGGCCTGGCGGTCGCCGTAGGTGATGGTGCCGGTCTTGTCCAGCAACAGCACGTCGACGTCGCCAGCCACTTCCACCGCCTTGCCCGACTTGGCCAGCACGTTGGCGGCCAGCGCACGGTTCATGCCGGCAATACCGATCGCCGGCAGCAGGCCACCGATGGTGGTCGGGATCAGGCACACCAGCAGCGCGATCAGCAGCAGCGGATCGACCTGGACGCCGACGTAGGCGCCGATCGCCGGCAGGGTCGCCACCACCACCAGGAAGGTCAGCGTCATCGCCGCCAGTAGCAGGGTCAGCGCGACCTCGTTGGGGGTCTTCTGCCGGTTGGCGCCTTCCACCAGCGCGATCATCCGGTCCAGGAAGCTGTGGCCCGGCTCGGCGGTCACCCGCACGATGATCTGGTCGGACAGCACCTTGGTGCCGCCGATCACGCCGGAGCGGTCGGTGCCGGCCTCGCGCAGCACCGGCGCCGATTCACCGGTCACCGCCGCTTCGTTGATGGTGGCCAGGCCCTGCACGATCTCGCCATCGGCCGGCACCAGCTCGCCGGCACTGACGATCACATGGTCGCCCGGGCGCAGCTCCGCAGCGGCCACCCGGGTTTCGGCCGCACCCGGCTGCGGGGCGGCCAGGCGGCGTGCCACCAGGTCCTGGCGGGCACGGCGCAGCGAGGCGGCCTGGCCGCGGCCGCGCGCTTCGGCCACCGCTTCGGCGAAGTTGCCGAACAACACGGTCACCAGCAGGATCGCGGTCACCGCCAGGCCGAAGCCCAGCGGCGCGTTGCCGGTCAGGGTGACGATGGCGGCGACGATCGTGCCGGCCATCACCACCGCCATCACCGGGCTGCGCACCAGGTGCATCGGCGCGAGCTTGCGCACCGCTTCCACCAGTGCACGGCGCAGGCCGGCGGCATCGAGCAGGGCAGGGCGCGGGGCAAGGGAACTGCGGGAAGAACTTGCGTGGGTACTCATCAGGGTGTCCTTAGTGCAGTCCCAGGCTCAGGTGGTCGGCGACGGGGCCGAGGACCAGGGCCGGCATGAACTGCAGCACGGTCAGGATGACGATCACCGAGACCAGGGTCAGGGCGAAGGTCGGGGTTTCGATCTGCAGGCTGCCGGCCGATTCCGGGGCCTGGCGCTTGGCGGCCAGCTGTGCGGCCACCACCAGCGGGATGATCAGCAGCGGGAAGCGGCCCAGCAGCAGCACCAGCGAACAGCTCAGGTTCCACCACACGGTCGCATCGCCCAGACCCTCGAAGCCCGAGCCGTTGTTGGCATAGGCCGAGACGTACTCGTAGAACACCTGGCTGATGCCATGGAAGCCGGGGTTGGAGGTGCCGGCCAGGCCGGGTACGGCCAGCGTGACCGCGGTGAACACCAGTAGGGTGATCGGCTGCAGCAGCACCAGCAGGGCCAGCAGGCGCACCTGCGGAGTTTCCAGCTTGCGGCCGAACAGCTCAGGCGTACGCCCGGTCATCAGCCCGGCCAGGAACACGCCCAGCAGCAGGTAGACGATGAACTGCTGCAGGCCGCAGCCGATGCCGCCCCAGATCGCGCTGACCAGCATGTTGACCATCGCGATGCCACCGCTCAGCGGCGCCAGCGAATCATGCATGCCGTTCACCGAGCCGTTCGACACCTGAGTGGTCACCGCCGCCCACAGCGCGGTGCCATCGGCGCCGAAGCGCACTTCCTTGCCTTCCATCAGCAGCGGGGTGGCCGCGCTGGCGCTGTGGCCCTCGCTCCACATCATCGCGCCGGTGGAGAGCAGCGACATGCCCAGCATGCAGCTGAGCACCAGGACGCCGAAGCGGCGTCGCCCGGTGAACGCACCGATCATGAAGATCACCGCCAGCGGGATCAGCAGGATGCCCACCACCTCCAGCATGTTCGACACCGGGGTCGGGTTCTCCAGCGGGAAACTACTGTTCGGGCCGTACCAGCCGCCACCGTTGGCGCCCAGCTGCTTGGCCGCGACCATTGCCGCCACCGGGCCCAGCGGCAGCTTCTGCTGGGCCATGCCGGCGCTGGCGTCGATCGGCGTGGCCTGCGGTCCGCCGGCCATCGTCGAGGGCACGCCCTGGCTGGTCAGCAGCAGGGTCCAGACCAGGCACAGCGGCAACAGGAAGCGCACGCACAGGCGCACCACGTCCACGTAGTAGTTGCCCACCGGCACCTGGCGGTCGTCACCGGCCGCAGTCTGCGGTGCACGCGCGAACAGCGCACGCAGCGTGGCCACCGCCAGCGCCAGGCCCATCATCGGCGTCACCACCTGCAGGCCGGTGATGCCGGTCATCTGCGAGAGGTAGGACAGCTGCGCCTGGCCCGAATAGTGCTGCTGGTTGGTGTTGGTCAGGAACGAGATCATCGTGTGCAGCGCGGTGTCCCAGCGCATGTTCGGGATCTGGTCCGGGTTCAACGGCAGCCAGGCCTGGGTCATGAACACCGCCTGGGTCAGCACCGCCACCACCACGTTGCTCAGCACGAAGGCCAGCACGTAGCCGCGCCAGGACATCGAGCGCGCGGTATCCACGCCGAACAGCCGGTACAGCGGTTTCTCGATCCAGTGGAACAGCACGTCGGCCTTCATCGGCGTGCCGCGCATCACGCGGGCCAGATACAGGCCCAGCGGCCAGGCCAGCAGCAGGCTGGCGGCAAGAATCACAAGCATCTCAGTCATGGCAGGCTCCGCTCAGAACGACTCGGGCCGCAGCACGACATAAAGAAGATAGGCGGCGGCAACCAGCACCAGCACGCCACAGAACAACGACAGCCAGGGGGACATGGGAATGCGTCCTGGTGGAACCCCTCCACCTCAGGCCGCCATCGTCGTCCTGCCCCCCATAAACGCACTACGCGCCGGATGGGGCCGGCGCGTAAAGAGTGCATAAATTCCGTTGTGGCCGGGGCCTCAACCGCCCGGGGCCATGCCCTTCAGCTCGCGGTAGCGTTGCAGGCTGGCCTCGATCTCGGCCTTCAGCGTGACCTGCTGCTGCTCGAAGCTGGCCTGCAGGCGCTGCTGCGCCTGCAGCTGGGCGTGGCGCTGGCGGATCGCCTCGGCCTGCTTGTCGGCCACTTTGCCGCCGGCCAGCTCGCGATCACCGGCCGTCCCCAGCAGGGTCACCAGCGAATCGCGCAGGCTGCTGACGTTGTAGCGCGCGGTGTTCAGATTGTTGTCGAGCACCTCCTGGCGCTCGTTGAACACCTTGCGCAGTGCATCCTCGCTGCCATAGGTCGACAACATGGCCTGCTCGGTGCGCTGCTTGGTCTGCGCCGCCATCAGGTCCAGCTGGGCCTGCGCCGCCACGGTGGCCGCGGCGGCGCGTTCCTCGTCGGTCAACGCGCGCTGCACCTGCGCATTGCGCATGCCGCTGCTGGCGTTGAACTCCTCGCGGGCGTTGTTGACCGCATTGGCCGGCAGCGAATCGCTGCAGATCCGCTCCTTGCCCTCGTTCCAGCAGTACAGCTTCTTGTCCGGCGTGCCGGACTGGGCCAGCAGGCTGGCCGGCAGCGCCAGCAGCAGGCTGGCGGCAACGATGGCAGGAACTCGGAACATGCGACCTTCCCCTGGGTCAGCGTGCGGAACGGACGCCATACTGGGCGCGATAGGCCTCCAGCGGCTGCCGGTAGCCCACAAGTTCCGGGTTTCCGGAGGCGAAATCAAGCAGATCGGCCAGGGTTGCGACGGCGATCACCGGGATGCCGGCTTCATCGGCAACGGCCTGCGCCGCCGAGCGGTGGTCGGCTTCCGAGGCGATTTCCTGGCGGTCCAGCGCCACCACGATGCCAGCCGGGATGCCGCCGGCAGCGCGGATGATGGCCAGGGCTTCGCGGATGGCGGTGCCGGCGGTGATCACGTCGTCGACGATCAGCACGCGCTTGCCGGTCAGGTCGGCGCCGATCAGCTGGCCGCCCTCACCGTGGTCCTTCACTTCCTTGCGGTTGAACGACAGCGGCAGGTCGCGGCCACGCTGGGCCAGCTCGCAGGCCATCGCGGTGGCCAGCGGGATGCCCTTGTAGGCCGGGCCGAAGACCACGTCGTACTTGATCCCGCTGGCATCGATGGCGTCCGAATAGCAGGCGCCCAGCTGGGACAGCAGCGAGCCGGAGTCGAAACGACCGGCATTGAAGAAATAGGGGCTCAGCCGGCCGGACTTGAGGGTGAACTGGCCGAAGCGCAGGGCATCGGCGGTCAGGGCCAGCTGCAGGAAACGGTGGCGGTGGTCGCTCATCAAAACTCGATTCATCTTCATTTGGAGCACAAATCCTAATCCAGCTGGGCTTTCCGCGCTCGTCCGGCCCCGTGTGCAGGCCCTGCCGGGCCCGGCCGGCCGGCTGCGCGGGCCGCCGGGCAACCGGTATGCTTGCCCGGTTTCCCGCCGTAGGTTCATCTGCATGCGCATCATCAGCTTCAACGCCAATGGCATCCGCTCGGCCGCCACCAAGGGCTTCCTCGACTGGTTCCGGGCCCAGGACGCCGACGTTCTGTGCATCCAGGAAACCAAGGCGCAGGAAGACCAGCTTACCGATCCGATGTTCCGCCCCGACGGCCACCACTGCTTCTACCGCGACGCCATCACCAAGAAGGGCTACAGCGGCGTGGCCATCTACAGCAAGCGCGAGCCGGACCAGGTCATCACCTCGCTGGGCTGGGCCCCGTTCGATGACGAAGGCCGCTACATCGAGGCCCGCTTCGGCAATCTCAGCGTGGTCTCCTTCTATATCCCGTCCGGCAGCTCGGGCGACCTGCGCCAGGGCTTCAAGTTCGAAGTGATGGAATGGCTGCGGCCGATCCTGGAAGAGTGGGCGCGCAGCGGCCGCGACTATGTCCTGTGCGGCGACTGGAACATCGTCCGCTCGGCGCTGGACATCAGGAACTGGAAGTCCAACCAGAAGAATTCCGGCTGCCTGCCCGAGGAGCGCGACTGGCTCAACGGCCTGTGCGCCGACCACGGCCAGGCCACCGACGTGGCCACCGGCCGCGGCTGGGCCGATGCCTACCGCCTGCTGCACCCCACCGGCGAGGACTACACCTGGTGGAGCAACCGCGGCGCCGCCCGCGCCAACAACGTCGGTTGGCGCATCGATTACCAGTTCATCACCCCCGGCCTGCGTGACCGCCTGCGCAGCTGCTCGATCTACCGCGACGAGCGCTTCTCCGACCACGCCCCGTTCACCGTGGACTACGACCTGTGAGCGACGCCGCTGCAAAGCCCAGCTACAAAGGCTGGGCCGGGATCAAGCGCGCCTTCGGCACGCCCTCGGCCCTGACCATGGCCCTGCTGGGCTTCGGCAGCGGCCTGCCGTTCCTGCTGATCGCCTCGCAGACGCTTTCAACCCGCCTGCGTGATGTCGGCCTGGACCTGGGCAGCATCGGCCTGATCAGCCTGGCCAGCTTCTTCTACCTGCTCAAGTTCGTGTGGGCCCCGCTGCTGGACCGCTACGCGTTCCCGTTGCTGGCGTTCCTCGGCCGCCGCCGCTCCTGGCTGCTGCTGTCGCAGGTGGCCGTGCTGATCGGCCTGGTCGCGCTGGCCTTTGTCCGCCCCGAACAGGGCGTCTGGCCGCTGGTGGCCTGGGTGCTGGTGGCGTCCTTCGCCGGTGCCACCCAGGATTCGGTGGTCGATGCCTACCGCATCGAGATCGCCCCGGAAACCGCGCAGGCCGCGCTGGCGGCCACCTACACCCTGGGCTACCGCATCGGCCTGATCCTGGCCGGTGCCGGCGCGCTCTACCTGGCCCAGTTCGAAGGCTGGATCGTCGCCTACCTGGCCATGGCCGGGCTGATGCTGCTGCCGATCATCACTACCCTGCTGTGCCGTGAGCCGGACCGCCCCGCGCAGGCCGTGCAGCGCCGCATCGATGTGGCCGAAGCCTTCGTGCAGCCGATCACCAGCTTCTTCACCCGCAACGGCATCGCCCTGGCGCTGGGCCTGCTCGCCTTCGTCGGCCTGTTCAAGTTCCCCGACCAGGTCATCGGCGTGATGGCGGGTCCTTTCTACCTGGATTCGGGCTTCGACAAGGCCGACATCGCCACCGTCTCCAAGCTGTTCGGCGTCTGGATGGGCATCGGCGGCGCCTTCCTCGGCGGCATCGCCGTGGCCGCCTTCGGCTTCCGCCGCATGCTGCTGGTGGCGGCGCTGGGCGTGGCCCTGTCCAACCTCGCCTTCCTGCTGATGGCGCACAACCCGGGCCAGCTGTGGGCGTTCTACGCCGCGCTCAGCGCCGACAACCTGTTCCAGGGCTTCGCCGGCACCGTGCTGGTGGCCTTCATGTCCTCGCTCACCGACCGCAACTTCACCGCCACCCAGTACGCCCTGCTGGTGTCGCTGGCCAACCTGCCCGGCAAGTTCGTCGGCGGCGTGTCCGGCTACATCGTCGAGGCCACCTCCTACAGCACCTTCTTCATGCTCAGCGCGGTCACTGTAGTACCGACCCTGCTGCTGCTGGCCTGGCTGTGGCCGCGCATCCACGACCGCAGCGCCCCCGCCCCCTGATTGCCTGACTGCGCAACCTGCGGGATGATCGCCGCAGACGCGCCGAGGGGGCGGTGCCTTGCGAACGGGGGAGTGAGCATGGCCGATGTAGTGCTGCGGGACGTGGACCCGCTGACGTTTGAACGTATCCGAAGGGTGGCCGTGGCGCGCGGCTGGACCCACGAGCAGGCCTGTTCTGTGCTGCTTGAACAGGGCCTGCTGAGCAGCGAGCTGGAGGTCCGCTCCGGCTTCGGCGATCCCGAAGTGGACGCCCTGTCAGCGGCGATCGCCGCCCTGCATGCGATGCCGGCGGGGCAGGGCTTCGATTGATCTGATACCGCGTCGCCGGGCACGGCCCGGCGCTACCGGTGGTTGCCGGGATTCCTCGCCGCCGGGCATGGCCCGGCGCTACCGGTGGTTGCCGGGATTCCTCGCCGCCGGGCACGGCCCGGCGCTACCGGGATGGTGTCGACGGGGTAGCGCCGGGCCATGCCCGGCGGGTGGCGCGATCTCACGCCAGATGGATCGCCCCGAGAATCCGCGGCCCCTGTGCCCCGGTCACGCTCGGCAGGTTGCCGGCCAGCCCATCCATCGTCCGCTGTGCCAGCCAGGCAAAGCCCATCGCCTCCACATACTCCGGGTCCAGCCCATGCACGGCGCTGGATTCCACCGCCACGCCCGGCAGCAGTGCCGCCAGCCGGTGCATCAGCTGCCGGTTGTGCACGCCACCGCCGCAGACCAGCACCCGGCGGGTCTCCGGCTGCTGGGCCAGCAATGCATCGGCCACGGTCACCGCGGTCAGTTCCAGCAGGGTGGCCTGCACATCGGCGGCGGCGTACTCGCCTTCGCCCATGCGCGCCTCGGCCCAGGCCAGGTGGAACTGCTCGCGGCCGGTGCTCTTGGGCGGCGGCAGCGCGAACCACGGGTCCGCACGCCAGCTGGCCAGCAGCGGTGCATCCACCGCACCACTGGCCGCATAGGCCCCGTCGGCGTCGAAGGTGCGGCCGGTATGGCGCTGGCACCAGGCATCCATCAGCGCATTGGCCGGGCCGGTGTCGAAGCCGCGCGGCACGCCCTGCCGGGGGATCAGGGTCAGGTTGCCGATGCCACCCAGGTTGAGGACCGCGCGGTCCTCGCCGGCCGTGCCCAGCATCGCCAGGTGGAAGGCCGGCATCAACGGCGCCCCATGGCCGCCAGCGGCCACGTCGCGGCGGCGGAAATCGGCCACCGTGGTGATCCCGGTCAGTTCGGCAATGCGGTTGCCATCGCCCAGCTGCACGGTGAAGGCGGGGTCGGCCAGCGGCCGGTGGCGCACGGTCTGCCCGTGCGAGCCGATCGCCCGCACCTGGCGGCGGTCTACGCCGGCCTCGTCCAGCAGCTGGTTGGCGGCGGCGGCGAAGTTGATCGCGATGCGCGCATCCAGTTCGCCCAGCTCTTCCAGCGACTCCAGCGGACCGCCTTCGCCCAGCGCCACCAGCCGTGCGCGCAGCACCGGCTCCCAGCGGGCGGTCAGGCCACGCACGAAGCGGCAGCCGCCGCTGGCGGGGAACTGCACCAGCGCGGCATCGATGCCGTCGGCGCTGGTGCCGGACATCAGGCCAAGGTAGAGCGGGGCATCAACGTCGACGGTCGTGTTCATGGCGGGCATAAAAAAAGGACGCGGCAAGCTTGGGCTGCCGCGTCCTTCCTCGTCAACGCAGCGCGGGTCAGCCGCGCTTGTGGCCGTCGGCCGGCTTGGCCTTGGCGCTGGCCACCTCGGTCGAAGGGGCGGCCTCGCGGCTGCTCGGGGCCGGGCTGGCCTCGGCGTAGATCAGCTTCTCCATGCCCTGGATACGGGCCATGGCCGGTGCGGTCTGCGCCCGGAAGGCCACCAGCTCGGCGCCCTTCAGCGGTTCCGGCGGCGGCATGGTCACCGTCAGCGGATTGCGGTGCTCGCCGTTCACGCGGAATTCGTAGTGCAGGTGCGGGCCGGTGGCCAGGCCGGTCGAACCGACATAGCCGATCACCGTGCCCTGCGCCACGCGCTGGCCGGTCTTGATGTTGGCAAAGCGCGACATGTGCCCGTACAGGGTGGTGTGGCCGCGGCCGTGGTCGAGGATGACCACGTTGCCGTAGCCGCGCTGCACACCGGCGAACTGCACGCGCGCATCGCCGGCGGCCATGATCGGCGTACCGGTACGCGCGGCGTAGTCCACGCCCTTGTGCATGCGCATCTTGCCCAGCACCGGGTGCTTGCGCGCGCCGAACGTCGAGCTCAGCCGCGCGAACGGGATCGGCATGCGGATGAAGCTCTTCTTCAGCGAACGACCGTTGATGTCGTAGTACTCGGATTTGCCGCCGCGCTCGAAGCGGAAGCCCGAATAGGTCTTGCCGCCGGTGGTGAAGGTCGCCGCCAGGATCTTGCTGGTATCGACCTTCTCGCCTTCGCGCCAGGTCTCGTCCATCACCACGCTGAAGCGGTCGCCCGGCTGCAGGTCCTTGGAGAAGTCGATGTCGTACTTGAAGATGTCGTCGGTCATCGTCGCGATCGCCGACGGCGACAGACCGGCCCGGCGGGCCGCGGCATACAGCGAGCTGGTGATCTCGCCGCTGGTGACTACCGTGCGCGTGGAGGTCTCGCGCTTGGTCACCTTTTCCTTGATGTCATCGCCGGCCAGGCTCAGTTCCACCCGGTTGTCGCCATCGCGGTCGAAGCGGATGCTGCGCAGGTCGCCCGAGAGCGGCATGTCGAAGGCGATCTCGGCGCCGGGGCGCAGCTTGGTCAGCGATTCACGCGCGCCCGGATGGTCCAGCACGCGGTGCAGGGTGGTGGCGGGGATGCCGGCCTGGTCGAACAGGTCGCTCAGGGTCTGCCCGCGCTGCACCCGCAGCACCTGCCAGCTGTCGCCCGGGGTCTGCTGCTGGCGGGCCAGCGACAGCGGCGGCAAGGGCAGGGCCAGGCTGGTGTGGCTTTCGGCGTAGGGCGAATCGATGGTGTGCGAGAAACCCGGCACGATCGTCGCCACCAGGGCGCCGATCGTGGCGAACAGGCTCGCGTGCACCCAATGGCGACGCGTCCAGCGTTCATTGAATGCGGCGGGGAGGTGCTGCCTGAGCTTCCGGTGCAGGGCGTTGTCGTGCAGGACGTGGAGACGTTCCTGGAAGCGCTGCTTGCGTGCGCGCCCTTGTTCGGAATTTTGCATCAGTGGTTTTTTCCTGCGGCCCGGGAGCGCGGGCCTGATCGCCGGTTACCATAGTCACCTGAGAAAACCGCGTCAAACCCTTGTGCCTATTGGCTTTTGTGAAGCCGGATGGGTTAACTTGGCGTTAACACCCCACACAAGAAACGGCATAGCCGGGAGTAGTCACCGTGTCCTCGATTGAAGAAGCCCTTGCCCTGATCGGCCGTGGTGCCGACGAGATCCTCAAGATCGAGGATCTGCGTGCGCGCCTGCAGGAAGGCCGTCCGCTGCGGATCAAGGCTGGCTTCGACCCCACCGCGCCCGACCTGCACCTGGGCCACACCGTGCTGCTGAACAAGCTGCGCCAGTTCCAGGACCTTGGCCACCAGGTCATTTTCCTGATCGGCGACTTCACTGGCATGATCGGCGACCCGTCCGGCAAGAGCCTGACCCGCAAGCCGCTCAGCCGCGAGGACGTGCTGGCCAACGCCCGTACCTATGAGGAGCAGGTCTTCAAGGTGCTGGACCGCGACAAGACCCAGGTGCGCTTCAACTCGGAGTGGTTCAGCACGATGGGCGCGGCCGACATGATCCGCCTGGCCAGCCAGCACACCGTGGCCCGCATGCTCGAGCGCGACGATTTCGCCAAGCGCTACGGCGCCCAGCAGTCCATCGCCATCCACGAGTTCCTGTACCCGCTGGTGCAGGGCTACGACTCGGTGGCCCTGGAAGCGGACGTCGAGCTCGGCGGTACCGACCAGAAGTTCAACCTGCTGATGGGCCGCGGCCTGCAGGAACACCACGGCCAGAAGCCGCAGGTGGTGCTGACCATGCCGCTGCTGGAAGGCCTGGACGGCGTCAACAAGATGTCCAAGTCGCTGGGCAACTACATTGGTATCAGTGAACCGGCCATCGAGATCGTCACCAAGACCATGAAGGTCGATGACACCCTGATGTGGCGCTGGATCGAGCTGCTGTCCTTCGATATCGGCCAGGCCGAAGCGGTTTCGCTGCGTGAAGAGGTCGCCGCCGGCAATCTCAACCCGCGCGTGGTCAAGCTGCGCCTGGCACGTGAGCTGGCAACCCGCTTCCACGACGCCGCGGCGGCCGATCAGGCCATTGCCGGCTGGGAAGCGGCCGTGACCGGGCAGGGCGACATCACCCAGCTGCCGCTGCAGGAGCTGGCCATTCCCGCCGAAGGCCTGCGTATTGCCGCACTGCTGACTGCTGCCGGCCTGACCCCGAGCAACTCCGAAGCCAACCGCAAGCTCAAGGAGCGCGCGGTCAAGGTGGACGGTGAAGTGGTCGAGGACGGACAGCAGGTACTGCAGCCGGGCTTCGAAGGCCTGCTGCAGGTGGGCAAGCGCACCTTCGCCCGCGTGCGCCTGGTCGCTGCCTGACACCGTCTCATAGAGATGTAGAGCCGAGTCCATGCTCGGCTGCTCTTAGCGGTATGCCTTCATGGGCGCGACCAATCACGCGACGGATGAACGGATGCAGCATCCGTTGAAAAAAATCGACACACCCCCTTCACAAACCCTGTGGATGGGGGCATACTTCTCTTCCCCCGTCGCAGGGGTCGCCACCAAGGGGCTTCAGCGACAACAGGGCGCCCACCACCGCCGAACGAGATGATCGAACGAAGGTGTTGACGGACTGAAAAAGTCTGGCATAATGGGCGGCTCGCTACGAAGGAAACTTCGCAGCACGCGGGAATGGCGCTGAGGCCACTTCCCCTGATCTTTGAAAGTATGCGCAGGTATCTTGTGAAGGCGCCTGCAGGAAGGATGATTGTCCATCTTGCAGACGTTTGATCAAGCAACTATTAATTGTTTTAAAGCAAG
>NZ_VYKI01000038.1 GCF_008710035.1 Stenotrophomonas cyclobalanopsidis
TCGACCGTTGGTCGACTGCTCTTCGTTCCGACCGCGCAACGCCCGCGCTGCGCGCGATCGTCGACCAACGGTCGACCCTACCCTGCGGACGCCCCGCACCGTCCGGCCCGGCCGGATGAATTCGGGCGGGTGGGTAGAGTCGACCGTTGGTCGACTGCTCTTCGTTCCGACCGCGCAAAATCCGCGCTGCGCGCGATGGTCGACCAACGGTCGACCCTACCCTGCGGACGCCCCGCACCGTCCGGCCCGGCCGGATGAATTCGGGTGGGAGTCGACCGTTGGTCGACTGCTCTTCGTTCCGACCGCGCAAAACCCGCGCTGCGCGCGATGGTCGACCAACGGTCGACTCTACCCCCGTCGCGTCCGCCCGTCGGTCCCGCCGGTTCGGGATTACCCGGTGGGCCCCCGCACCGTCCGGCCCGGCCGGAGTATGCTGGCGGCATGCAGACCACCACCCAGCTTGCGCGGCCAATCGACCGCTACTTCGCCAGCTATTCAGACGACCATCGCAACGTCATCAACCAGCGCATCCACGTGGTGGCGGTGCCGGCGGTCCTGTGGTCGGTGGTGGCCCTGCTGTGGTGCGTGCCGCCGCTGATCACCTGGTTCCAGTACGGCATCTGGTCGGCCTTCGCGATGTTCAGCGCCTGGTGCTTCTATAACAAGCTGTCGCGCCCGCTGGGCATCGGCATGCTCATCCAGTTCTTCGTGTTCGGCTGCCTGTGCCGCCTGCTGGAGGCCGAGATCGGCCTGAACAGCCTGCGCTGGCTGGCGCTGGGCGTGTTCGTGGTGGCCTGGCTGGCGCAGTTCATCGGCCACACGTTCGAAGGCCGCAAGCCCAGCTTCCTGACCGACCTGACCTACCTGCTGATCGGCCCGGCCTGGGTGATGGCCAAGGCCTACCGCAAGCTCGACTGGCGCTACTGACCTCTCCTGCCGCGTCACTGTCCGTCGTTTCCTGAACGGGCGCTTCCCGTCACCCCTGCTGCACGAACGACCTGCCAACCTGCGATGCACGGGCGGCACACGCCTGCCTGCACGTCCGCTGAGAAAGCCACAGCCGTTGCCACGCGGGGGCGCAGGCCGCCATGCGCGGGCGTAGGGAGCCGATCCGACAAAGCCGGCGGCCACACGCCGCAAGGCCCGGAAACGGGCATGCCGCACCGCAAAAAAGATGAATAGCGCACGTTACATGCCGTTTGTGGCCGTTACATGGGTTTCGGCGGCATTTGGCTGACTGTTAGACTCAATGACCTGCTCGTGAATCATGGATTCCCTGCATGCTCCCCAGCCTGCCCCTGCTGCTGGCCCTGCCGTTCCTGATGGCAGTGGCTGTTGCGGCCTTCCCCCGTAGTTCCCGCGCGACAGCCGCCTGGCTGGCGGCGCTGGCGCCGTTGGGCGGTCTGGCCATCCTCGGCTGGCTGACCCCGGCGATCATGGATGGGCAGGTGGTCCGCAGCGTGATGCCCTGGCTGCCGCAGATCGGGCTGGACTTCGCCCTGCGACTGGACGGCCTGGCCTGGATGTTCGCCGGCATGGTGCTGGGCATCGGCGCGCTGGTGGTGCTGTATGCGCGCTACTACCTCAGCAGCCAGGACAACGCGCACCGCTTCTACTGCTACCTGCTGCTGTTCATGGGCGCCATGCTGGGCATGGTGATCTCCGGCAACCTGCTGCTGCTGATGGTGTTCTGGGAAATGACCAGCATCAGCTCGTTCCTGCTGATCGGCTTCTGGTCGCACCGCAAGGACGCCCGCGAGGGCGCGCGGATGGCGCTGGTGATCACCGGCGGCGGTGGCCTGGCCCTGCTCGGCGGCGTACTGCTGATCGGCCGCATCGTCGGCAGCTTCGACCTGGACGTGGTGCTGGCCGCCGGCGACCACATCCGCGCCAGCGCGCTCTACCCCTATGCCCTGTTCCTGGTGCTGGCCGGCATCTTCACCAAGAGCGCGCAGTTCCCGTTCCACTTCTGGCTGCCGCACGCGATGGCCGCGCCCACCCCGGTGTCGGCCTACCTGCATTCGGCCACCATGGTGAAGGCCGGCGTGTTCCTGCTGGCCCGGCTGCATCCGGCCCTGGCCGGCACCGACCTGTTCTTCTACACGGTCAGCGGCATCGGCGCGCTGACCCTGCTGATCGGCGCCTGGAACGCGATCTTCCAGCACGACCTGAAGGGCCTGCTGGCCTACTCGACCATTTCCCACCTGGGCCTGATCACCCTGCTGTTCGGCCTGTCCACGCCGATGGCGGTGGTCGCCGGCGTGTTCCACATCCTCAACCACGCCACCTTCAAGGCCTCGCTGTTCATGGCCGCCGGCATCATCGACCACGAGACCGGCACCCGTGACATGCGCAAGCTGGGCGGGCTGAGAAAGCTGATGCCCTTCACCAGCGCACTGGCGATCATCGCCTCGCTGGCGATGGCCGGCATCCCCCTGCTCAACGGCTTCCTGTCCAAGGAAATGCTGTTTGCCGAGGCATTGACCGCTGGCGGCCCGGGCACCATGCGTACCGCGGTGTCGATCGCCGCGCTGCTGGCCGGCGTGTTCGGCGTGGCCTACAGCCTGCGCTTCGTGCACGACACCTTCTTCGGCCCCGGCCCGCACGATCTGGACCGCGTGCCGCACGAGCCGCCGCGCTGGATGAAGGTGCCGGTGGAGATCCTGGTGGTGATCTGCGTGGCGGTGGGCATCGCCCCGGCGCTGACCGTGGCGCCGGTGCTGCATGCGGCGGCCAGCTCCATCCTCGGCAACGCCATGCCCGAGTACAGCCTGTCGGTCTGGCACGGCTTCAACCTGCCGCTGGCGATGAGCGCGATCGGCGTGGTCGGCGGCGTGGCCCTGTACTTCGGCCTGCGCAAGGTGATCAACCTGCACGGTGTGGAGAACACCGCCACCGGCCGCAACGTCTTCCACGCCCAGCTGGACACGGTGTCCGCGCTGGCCATGCGCCTCACCAACGGCATCGCCAACGGCAGCCTGCAGCGCATGCTGCTGGGCCTGGTGCTGGTGGCCATCACCGTGGCCGCCGCGCCCTACATCGCCAACCCGGCCTCGCCCAACTGGACCAGGCCGCAGTCGATCCCGCTGCTGGGCTGGGCGCTGTGGCTGGTGATGATGGCCTGCGCCGTGGCCACCCTGCGCGTCTACAAGCAGCGCCTGCTGGCGGTGCTGCTGGTCGGCGGCGTGGGCCTGATGGTGTCGCTCACCTTCGTGTTCCTGTCTGCCCCGGACCTGGCGCTGACCCAGCTGCTGGTGGAGATGGTGACCCTGGTGCTGATGCTGCTGGGCATGAACTACCTGCCCGCCCAGTCCGGGCCGGAACGCCCGCGCTGGCGCAAGCGCCGCGATGCGGTCATCGCGATCATCGCCGGCGCCGGCCTCGGTGCGCTGGCCTACAGCGCGATGACCCTGCCGCCAAACACCATGGCCGGCGAGATGCTCGCCCGCGCCCTGCCCGAGGCCTATGGGCAGAACGTGGTCAACGTGATCCTGGTCGACTTCCGCGGCTTCGATACCTTCGGCGAGATCACCGTGTTCGGCATCGCCGCACTGGTGGTGCATGCCCTGCTGCGGCGCACGCGCATGGCCCCGGAACAGATCATGCCGGGCCCGCCGATCAAGCTGCCGGTGCCGGCCGATCTGGCCCAGATCATGTTCCCGCTGACCCTGACGGTATCGATCTTCCTGTTCCTGCGCGGCCACAACGCGCCCGGCGGCGGCTTCATCGCCGGCCTGGTGCTGGCGGTGCCGCTGCTGATCCAGTACGTGATCCAGGGCACCGCCTCGGTCGAATCGCGTTTCGGCTTCGACTACATCCGCTGCATCGGCATGGGCCTGCTGATCGCCCTGCTCAGCGGCAGCGCCTCGATGCTGTTCGGCGTGCCGTTCCTGACCAGCGGCCACCTCGACCTGCACCTGCCGCTGATCGGTGAAGTACCGCTGGCCAGCGCGATCGGCTTCGACATCGGCGTGTACCTGGTGGTGTTCGGCGGCGCCATGCTGATGCTGTCGATGATGGCCACCGTGAAGCCCTCGCGTACCCGCAGCGCGCGCAAGGGCGAGATCGACCTGCAACGCCGTTCGGCCCGCACCGGGGAGATGCACTGATGGAACTGGCCCTGGCCACCGCGATCGGCGTGCTGACCGCCATCGGCGTCTACCTGCTGCTGCGCGCGCGCAGCTTCGATGTGATCCTCGGCATGACCTTCCTGTCCTACGCCACCAACCTGCTGATCTTCGCCGGCGGCCGCGTGGTGCAGGGCAAGGCGCCGGTGCTGCAGGACGGCCTGGAGAGCCACCTGGGCAACTACACCGATCCGCTGCCGCAGGCGCTGGTGCTCACCGCCATCGTCATCGCCTTTGCGATGACCGCGGTGACCATCGTGCTGGCGATGCGCAGCCGCAGCGACAACCACAGCGACCACGTGGATGCGCACGAACCGGATGAGGACGCACCGCCGCGTCCGGGCGAGGACCAGGCATGAATCATCTGGTGATCCTGCCGATCCTGGTTCCACTGCTCGGCGCCGCGCTGTCCCTGTTCGTCGAACACCGCCGCTATGGCCCGAAGGTGCAGCGCAGCGTAGCCTGGACCGCGATGGCGGCGCTGGCCGTGGTGGTGGGCCTGCTGTTCGCGCAGACCGCCGGCGGTGACATCAACGTCTACCTGCTGGGTGACTGGCCCTCGCGGCTGGGCATCGCACTGGTGGCCGACCGCCTGTCGGCGTGGATGCTGCTGACCACGTTGCTGCTGGCCATCCCCTGCCTGATGCATGCGTGCTCGGGCTGGGACCGGCGCGCGCCGCACTTCCACGCGCTGTTCCAGTTCCAGCTGGTGGGCCTGAACGGTGCGTTCCTGACCGGCGACATCTTCAACCTGTTCGTGTTCTTCGAGGTGATGCTGATCGCCTCCTACGGCCTGCTGCTGAGTGGCGGCCGTGGCCTGCGCATGCGCATCGGCCTGCACTACGTGGTGTTCAACGTCACCGCCTCGACCCTGTTCCTGATCGCGCTGGGCCTGCTGTATGCCTCGCTGGGTTCGCTGAACATGGCCGAGCTGTCGCAGCGCATCGCCGAAGTACCGGCCTCGCAGCTGACCCTGGTGAAGGCGACCATCGGCCTGTTGCTGCTGGTGTTCTGCGCCAAAGCCGCGCTGATGCCGCTGTACCTGTGGCTGCCCGAGTCCTATGCGCGTGCGCCGGCTGCGGTGGCCGCGCTGTTCGCGATCATGACCAAGGTCGGCCTGTACGCCGTGCTGCGCGTGCAGATGCTGTGGTTCGGCGAGGACGCCGGCGCGCTGGCCGGCTACGGCCGCGACTGGCTGCTGTGGGCCGGCGTGGCGACCCTGGTGCTGGGCGGCCTGGGCGCACTGGCGGCTGCGCGCCTGCGCGTGCTGATCTCCTACCTGGTCATCGTCTCGGCCGCGACGCTGTTCATCGCCTTCGCGGTGGGCACGCCGAAGGTACTGTCGGCCGGTCTCTACTACCTGCCGCACAGCAGCTTCGTTGCGGCGGCGCTGTTCCTCATCGCCGACCTGATCCGCCGCCGCCGTGGCGGTGCCAGCGATCGCAAGGAAGTGGTGGCACCGATGCCGGGCAAGGAAACGCCAGCCGTGCTGTTCCTGATCGGCGCGGTCTCGGTGGCCGGACTGCCGCCGCTGTCCGGCTTCCTGGCCAAGGCCGCGCTGCTGGCCGGCATGCCCGCGCAGTACACCGGTGCGGTGTGGACGGCGGTGCTGGCCAGCAGCCTGCTGGTCATCATGGGCCTGACCCGCGGTGGCATCCGCCTGTTCTGGCGCGTGCCGACGCCCGACCCGGACGCGCCGCCGCCGCGCAAGGCACCGCTGCGCCGCATCGAGCTGTACGCCGCTTGCCTGCTGCTGGCCTACGGCGTCGGCATGGCCGTGGCCGCAGCGCCGCTGATGCGCCACACCGACGCCATCGCCGCCCAGCTGCTGCAGCCGGGTGATTACGTGCAGCAGTTGCGCGCGACCACGCCGGAGATCCGCCAGCCATGACCGCCAAACCTTCCCTGCGCCGGCGCCTGTTTCCATCACCGCCGCTGAGCGTGATGGTGGTGGCCTTCTGGCTGCTGATGTCCGACAGCTTCACCCTCGGCCAGTTCCTGCTCGGGCTGCTGCTGGGGGTGGTGGTGCCGCTGTTCGCGGCGCGCCTCGACCGCGAGTTCGCCCGCATCGGCACGCTGCGGCCGGTGCCGAAGCTGCTGGTCGTCACCCTGTGGGACATCCTGATGTCCAACATCCGCGTGGCCATCCAGGTGCTGGGCCCGGAGCGCAACATCCACCCCGGTTTCATCTGGTTGCCGCTGGACATCGCCAACATCCACGGCATCGCCGCACTGACCAGCATGATCACGCTGACCCCGGGCACGGTGTCGGCGGCGCTCAGCGACGACCGGAAATTCCTGCTGGTGCACGTGCTGCACCTGGACGACCCGCAGGCGCTGATCGACACGATCAAGCGCCGCTATGAAGCCCCGTTGATGGAGATCTTCCCATGACTGGATTCCAGATCATCCAGACCACCCTGGTGGTGTGCATGCACGTGGTCGGCCTGGCCATGCTGCTGGCCACCTGGCGCCTGCTGCGCGGGCCGACCGTGCCTGACCGCATCCTGGCACTGGATACGCTGTCGGTGACCGCCATCGCCGAGCTGATGCTGTTCGGCATGTACCTCAATTCGGCGATCTACTTCGAGGCGGCACTGATCATCGCCATGCTCGGCTTCGGCAGCACCGTGGTGCTGAGCAAGTTCGTGCTGCGCCGGGACATCGTCGAATGATCACCTTCATCCAGATCGCGCTGTCGATCCTGCTGCTGTTCGGCTGCTTCTTCATCCTGGTCGGCGCACTGGGGCTGGTGAAGCTGTCCACCTTCTTCAAGCGCCTGCACGCGCCGACCAAGGCCAGCACGCTGGGCGTGGGCTGCGTGCTGGTGTGCTCGGTGTGTTACCACATCTTCCTGGGCCAGGACCCACAGCCGCGCGAGCTGCTGATCACCGTGTTCCTGTTCATCACCGCACCGATCAGCGCGCACATGATGGCCAAGGCCGCGCTGTCGCTGCTGATGGAAACCCGCCCCAGCCTGCCGGGCAACGAGCGCGCGAAGGAAGAGCAGCTGCCGCCGCCGGAACCGGCGCGGGAAGAGGACGCCACACAGAACCGGTAGTGCCGGCCGCTGGCCGACACGGCCCGCTCTTGGTGGGTGCCGACCGTTGGTCGGCGCGGTTCTTTGATGGTAGGTGCCGACCGTTGGTCGGCACGGCTCTTTGATGGTAGGTGCCGGCCGTTGGTCGGCACGGTTCTTTGATGGTAGGTGCCGACCGTTGGTCGGCACGGTTCTTTGATGGTAGGTGCCGACCGTTGGTCGGCACGGCTCCGCGCAAAGTGCAGCCGAGCATGGGCTCGGCTCTACATCACCACTATTTCCAGCCCCAGCCACGCGAAGAGCGCGCCGAGCAGGTGCGTGGCCACCCTTGGCGGGTGAGCCGCGGCCGCCATGGTCAGCCGCAGCCTTCCACGTAATCCACCTGCGGGGTCTGGCCCACCCGCCAGCTGCCGACCTTGCCGTCGGCGCCCAGCGCGAAATCGATGATGGCCGCGCCCTCCTGGGCCGGGCGCACGCGCAGGTGCTGGGCCTTCTCGTCGTACTTGTCCGGGCCGACGTCGGCGCGCTCGGGGTACAGCAGCTGCAGCTCGCCCAGAGTCATGCCGACCTTGCCGCCGCCCGGGGCGACGATGCCGGTGCTGCGTACGTCGTAGCGCACCAGCTTGCGGCCCTCGATCATCAGGCGCGGGTCCTCGGCATCCTGCGGGCGCAGGAAGTAGCAGCCGTCGTTGTTGTCATCGGCCGGCAGCGGCTTGCCTGCCGCATCGGTGCCCAGTCCCTGCAGCGGCGTGCCGAAACCACTGCGCACGTCGGCGATGGACGCGCCCAGGCGCGCACCGCCGAAGCCATCCAGCCGCGCCGGGCTGTCGCTGCGCGGGTCGGCCGGCGAGGTGATGGCCAGGTCGGCATCGGCCGGGGCGGTGGCGGTCGCCGTGTCCTTGGCCGGGGCGGGGGCAGCCTCGGGGCTGTCGGGGCTGCGCGAACAGGCGGCCAGCGACAGCAGCAACAGACCGGCAATCGGGAGATGTTTCATGGCGCGGATCCTTGGCACGAGATGGCTGCACGCTAGCGCAGCGCGCGTGCAGGCGCTGCATTGTCATCGCCGTTTCATGCCCCGCGTTCAGGCTCGGCGTGCACCGACTTGGCTGTCCCTCCCATGCAACCGCGCAAGACCGACCTCGCCCGAACCGCGCTGCAGGCCCACCGCGCGCCGCTGGACATGCGCCAGCGTCGCCTGCTGATCCTGTGTGATGGCCAGCGCAGCATCGCCGACCTGACCGGCTTGATCGGCCAGGAAGCGCCTGCCATGGTGATCCAGCTGATCCAGGGCGGCTATCTGGAAACCGGCGCGCCCGCAGCGGCGAGTCCATCTGCACCGCCAGCGCCTGCCACGCCCCGCCCCGCGCCGGCGGCAGCGGTGGCGGCCGCACCTGCGCCCGGCCCCGTGTCAGCCCCCGCTCCGGCCGCGCCGGTCGAGCGCCGTCGCTCGCTGGTGGCCGCACGCATCTACCTGCTGGGCATCCTGGAGATGCAGCGCAACCCGATGGCGGCAGCCCTGTTCCGCGACCTGCAGCAGGCCCGCGCCGAAGAGGATGTGGTGAAGGTGCTGCAGGCGGCGCTGCTGGCGCTGCCGGGCATGACCTCCGACGGCTACTGCGAGCGCGTACGGCTGCGCCTGCTGGAAGCGCTGCCGACGGAGCACTGCGACGCCTTCGCGGCCACGGCGTAGCAGCGACCGGGTAGAGTCGACCGTCGGTCGACTGCTCTTGCCTGAAAATACCGCGCTGCGCGCCTTGGTCGACCAACGGTCGACTCTACCCCGCCTGCCCTGCCGGCCCCTGCTACGCCAAACGGAAGTTGTTGCGCAGGCCGTTCCAGCACTGCTGGTAATCGCCTTGGCGGTGGCTGGCGGCCACGGCCTGCGCGCTCGGGCGGATAACCGCGCGGGTCTCGAACATGAAGGCCATCGTGTCCTTGATGACATCGGCCTTGGACAGATCGGCATTGGAGGCCTTGTCGAAGGTCGGCGCATCCGGTCCGTGCCCGCTCATGCAGTTGTGCAGCGACGCGCCGCCGGGCACGAAGCCTTCGGCCTTGGCATCGTAGGCACCGTGCACCAGGCCCATGAATTCGCTGGCGATGTTGCGGTGGAACCACGGCGGGCGGAACGTGTTCTGCGCCACCAGCCAGCGCGGCGGGAAGATGGCGAAATCCACGTTGCTGGTGCCCGGCGTGTCGCTGGGCGAATGCAGCACCAGGAAGATCGACGGGTCCGGATGGTCGTAGCTGATCGAACCGATCGTGTTGAAGCGGCGCAGGTCGTAGCGGTACGGCGCGTAGTTGCCGTGCCAGGCCACCACGTCCAGCGGCGAATGGTCGATGGGCGCGCGCCACAGGCGGCCCTCGAACTTGGCGATCAGTTCGAAATCACCGTCCACGTCCTCGAACGCGGCATGCGGGGTTTCGAAGTCGCGCGGGTTGGCCAGGCCGTTGGCGCCGATCGGGCCCAGGTCGGGCAGCTTCAGCAATGCGCCGTAGTTCTCGCAGATGTAGCCGCGGCTGGGGCCGTCGGGCAGTTCGACGCGGAAGCGCACGCCGCGCGGAATGACCGCGATCTGCTGCGGTTCGATCTCGATCACGCCCAGTTCGGTCAGCAGGCGCAGCGCCCCCAGCTGCGGGACGATCAGCAGTTCGCCGTCGGCGTTGTAGAAGTAGCGGCCGACCATGTCACGGTTGGCGGCGTACAGATGGATGCCGACGCCGGCATGCGCATCGGGCGCGCCGTTGCCGCCCATCGTGTACAGGCCTTCGACGAAGTCGGTCGGCAGTTCCGGCAGCGGCAGCGGGCTCCAGCGCATCTGGTTCGGCGACGCCGGCTGCGCGCCGAAATCACACTGCAGCTGCGACTGCGCGAACGGGGTGAATTCACCGTGGGTCACCGACGGGCGGATGCGGTACAGCCAGCTGCGGCGGTTGCTGCCGCGCGGCGCGGTGAACGCGGTGCCGGAGAGCTGTTCGGCATACAGGCCGTGGGCCACCTTCTGCGGCGAGTTCTGCCCGACCGGCAGCGCGCCGGCGACGGCCTCGGTGGCGAATTCATTGCCGAAACCGGACTGGTAGCCGCGGGCGGTGAGGGCGGTGGACATGATGGTCTCCAGAGAACAGCGATGCCGGAACGGAAGCCGCCGGGCATGGCCCGGCGCTACCGAGGGTGGTGCGTGTGGTGACCTTACAGCACGCCGCGGCGGATCTGGTCGCGCTCGATGCTTTCGAACAGCGCGGTGAAGTTGCCTTCGCCGAAGCCTTCGTTGCCCTTGCGCTGGATGATTTCGAAGAAGATCGGGCCGATGCAGTTCTGGGTGAAGATCTGCAGCAGCTTGCGCTGGTGGGTTTCCGGGTCGGCGTCGATGAGGATCTTGTTCTTCGCCAGGCGCGCCACGTCTTCACCGTGGTTGGGCACGCGCTGGTCGATCACATCGAAGTAGGTTTCCGGCGTGTCGAGGAAGTCCACGCCCTGCGCGCGCATGGCTTCGACAGTCTCGTAGATGTTGTCGGTGAAGCAGGCGATGTGCTGGATGCCCTCGCCCTTGTACGCGTCCAGATACTCGTTGATCTGGCTCTTCGGGTCGGACGATTCGTTCAGCGGGATGCGCACGATGCCGTCCGGGGCGGTCATCGCCTTGGACACCAGGCCGGTCTTCAGGCCCTTGATGTCGAAGTAGCGGATCTCGCGGAAATTGAACAGGCGCTCGTAGTAATCCGACCACTGCTGCATGTTGCCGAAATACAGGTTGTGGGTCAGGTGGTCGATGAAGGTCAGGCCGAAGCCGAACGGACGCAGATCGGCGCCGTCGATCACCTCGTAGTTGTCATCGAAGACGCTGCCGGCGCTGCCGTAGCGGTCCACCAGGTACAGCATGCAATCGCCGATGCCCTTGATGACCGGGGCGTTGACGGCCTTGCTGTCCGGCTTGAAGGCGATGGCTTCGGCGCCGTTGCCCAGGGCGGTCTGGTAGACCTCCTGGCCCGGCCTCTTGAAGCGGATGGCGAAGCCGCAGGCGCAGGGACCGTGCTTTTCGGCGAAATCGGCGGCGAAGGAATCGGGGTCTTCGTTGACGAGGAAGTTGACGTCGCCCTGGCGATAGACGGTAATCGGACGCTGCTTGTGCTTGAGCACCGCGCTGAAGCCCATCTTGCGGAAGTACTCGTGCAGCTCCTGGCCACGGCCGGCCGGGGCGGCAAATTCGACGAACTCGAAGCCGTCGATGCCCATCGGGTTTTCGAAGGTGGTGACCTGCATGCCGGGGTTCGGGTGCGAGGCGGTCGGGACTGCGGTATTCATGGCGTGGCTCCGAATCGGTACCGCATCGGTACAAACCAGGTGCGGGCTGGGGTGGACCCGGCGAGAATGCAGGGTCCGGACATACCACTT
The DNA here is from genome assembly GCF_008710035.1 of Stenotrophomonas cyclobalanopsidis. Classification (GTDB taxonomy): domain Bacteria; phylum Pseudomonadota; class Gammaproteobacteria; order Xanthomonadales; family Xanthomonadaceae; genus Stenotrophomonas; species Stenotrophomonas cyclobalanopsidis. The sequence goes on from NZ_VYKI01000038.1 coordinate 11,561, forward strand.
ATAGTTACACTTGAAACCACCAGCAAGGTGCACCGCAGCATGAGCCCAGCCGACCCCGCCTCCACCCGCGTGCGTGCCTCGCACGTCCTGCTCGACCTGGAACAGTTCCTGCCGTATCGGCTGAGCGTGCTGTCCAACCGCGTGAGCGGCAACATCGCCAAACTCTATGGCGACCGCTACGGCCTGGCCATTCCCGAGTGGCGGGTGATCACCATCCTGGCGCTGTATCCGGGGTCGTCGGCCAGTGAGGTCTCCGACCGCACGGCGATGGACAAGGTGGCGGTCAGCCGGGCGGTGGCACGCCTGCTGGAGCGCGGTTTCATCAAGCGTGAGACGCACGGCGACGACCGCCGGCGCTCGGTGCTGGCGCTGTCGGCGGCGGGTTTCGAGGTGTACGAGACGATCGCGCCGCTGGTGATCGAGATCACCCGCAAGCTGATGTCGGTGCTGAGCGAGGAAGAAGAGCAGGTGCTGGAGAAGCTGATCCTGCGGCTGGCCGGTGACGGCCTGGAGCGGATGGGCGAAGGCGTCTGAGGGGGAGGTTTCCGGGGCCCTGCCCCGGACCCCGGTAGTGCCGGCCGCTGGCCGGCAACTTCAACGGCAACCGCTGGCTTTCCGTGGGATGGCGGGGCGGTGGCCAGTGGATCCACGCCATGCGTGGATGACGATGGCTGCCATGCACGACGTGTCGCCGGTAACCCTGCATGGGTGCGTGGTGACTTCTTTGATGACGTTGGGTGCACGCGGCTATGTATTCGCCGACGAACGGCGCCCAAGCCGGTCGCGTCACCGGCTGTCGGCTTTGCCGGCTGATGTTTCGGGATCGGCCCGGTAGCATCGTCTTGGACAGCTCGGGCCTATCCAACGGCTTCAATCGAGTGGTTTTGCCTATTGGACGAATGCTTCGGCCGGGGCGAGGTTGGGCGCGCAGCGGACACCGCTGCCGGGGTTGAAAGCCCGTTGATCCAGGCTCAGGAAACCCCGCCATGTCCCGATCCGCCCGCCGCAAGGTTCCGGCACCCGCCCCCGTCACCCTCGATCATGAGGCCGACCTGCAGCGCATCGATGAGGCGCTGGCGACGGTGGAATCCATCGCCGATGTCTGGTTCGAGCACCATCGCCTGAAGCCCTGCCCGCCCGGGTTCCTGCTGTCGCTGAACCGGCTGCGCGATTTCACCAGCTTTGCCAAGGCCTACGCGACCGCGTTGCGGGTGGTGCGGGAGTAGATCCACGCCATGCGTGGATGCCGGCGATGGGGTCAAAGCCCTTTCCTGCGGAAAGGGATCCGATCCCGGCACTCAGCTCAGGTGCTTGCGCCGCGCATGGATCCACGGCACGGCCAACGCGGCGATGGCACCGCCCGCGAAGCCCAGTGAGGCCGCGACCGTCGCCGCCTCGATCGCACCCGGCAACGCCAGCGCGGCGGCCACCAGCAGCAGTGACGGCAGGCCGACAAAGGTACCGAGGAAGAAGGTCCAGCGCGGCGACCAGGTGTTGAGCTGCAGCAGGCTGACGGGCTGCCAGGTTTCGGCGGCGGCGTCTTCGGCGATCTTCGCCACGACCTTGCCCAGGTCCACTTCCGGCACGAGCTTGCCGGGTCGGGCGGCGGCGATGGCTTCGGCCACCGCCTCCACCGGCGGAAAACTTGCCGGCCAGGCGGCAGGCGCGGCCACGCCATAGGCGGTCAGCAGCGGCACGCTCAACCAAGGCGCCACCAGCGGGCGCACCTTGCGGCGGCCGTACACGCACCAGATCTGCGCCTGGCCGTGCGCGGTCACGCTGTACAGGGCCAGTTCGCCCGGCGGCGGGTAGCCGAGCATGGTCACCCGCGCAGCCAGGCTGTCCTGGTTCATCGCGCGCAGGAAGCCGGGGCGGCTGCGCCCTTCCTGCATGAACGCGAGACCCAGCGCGCCGACCAGCCAGGCTTCGGCCACGTCCTTGCTGCCGGGCGTGGCGCGGTCATCCGCGGCCAGGTACCAGGCCAGCGATTTGGGTTCGGCCACGTCCTGCAGGCCCCAGCGGCTGTCGTCGCCCAGCACATGGCGCACCGGCAGGCGGGCCGGCGCAGTCTCGCCACGCTCACCGGTCTGCAGGAAGGGCAGCACGCCCTGCACGAAGCTGGAAAGGTCGATCGCGCGCAGGCCATTGGCGGGCCACTCCGGCGGCAGCAGTCCAGCCAGCTGGCCTTCGACGGCCAGACGGTCCAGGCGGGCCTTCTGTTCAACCAGCTTCTGCACCGCGCCTTTCAGCACGACGTTGTCCGGCAGGGCGATCTGCGGCAGGCGGTGGCGCGGCAGTGCCAGCTCCACATCGTCCTCGCCGGTGCCTGCGTCATCCAGCAGGGCATGCTGCGGCGGCAGGCTCACCCCGTCGGGGGCGGCGTCGCTGGCCGCGTCGAGCAGGCGTTGGGCGTGGTCGCTGTGCATGGGCGCTCCGGTAGGGGCAGCCGACGATCCTGTCGACTGACGTCCTTGCCGTTAGCGGCCGTGGGGTGGGTTTCTGTAGGTGGGTCGGCAGTGCAGCCGAGCGCCGCGGCAGCCGAGCATGGGCTCGGCTCTACAAACGGCGGGTCAGCGCTGCGGCGCCCACTTCTTCAGGAACGCCATGAACTTGGTGCGGTTGTAGCCCTTGCCCTCGTTCTTGGCTTTTTCCAGCTCGCCGGTGAACTGCGACTGCAGCAGGGTGCCATCCGAATCGAGCACGAACAGGTGCGGGTAACCCTTCACCTGCGGGTACTGCGAGAGAAACGCCGCGTTCTCGTTCTCTTCGCTGTAGTTGACCTTCATCCACACATAGTTGGCATCGCGGAAGCGGCGGATCTCCGCATCGCCTTCCACGAACTGGTCCATCAGGTGGCACCAGGGGCACCACTCGCCGCCCACGTCCAGGATGATGTGCTTGTTGCCGCGCTGGGCTTCGACCTTGGCCGTTTCCAGATCGGCGGCCGGGTCACGCGCGGGGTCGAAGCTCGCATTGAGGCCGGCGATGGCGGCGATGTCGGCCGCGGCCGGGGTATTGCCCGAGGCCACCGGCGCGCTGGGGTCAGCGGCCGGTGGCTCGGTGGGACGGGTATCGAGCGGTTGCGTCGGTTCGGCAGGCGCCGGCGGCGGTTGCTGGGAACAGGCGCTGATCAGCGCCGCACACACCACTGCCACCACTGCACTGCCAAACGTTGTACGCATGCCTACTACCCTCTGTGTTTACTTGACGCCGTGCATCAGCTTGTTGATCAGCGGGGCGATCAGGAACAGCACCACGCCGGAGCCGATCAGGGCCCAGAACCCGAAGGTATACCCCTTCAGCGCCGATTCGATCGTCATGCCGCCTTCACCGGACACCGCGCCGGCGAAGATGCCCGACAGGTTGTTGCCGATGCCGGTGGACAGGAACCAGCCACCCATGCCGAAGCCGACCAGGCGCACCGGGGCCAGCTTGGTCACCATCGACAGGCCGATCGGCGACAGGCACAGCTCACCGACGGACTGGATGACGTAGACCATGAACAGCGTCCAGAACGGGATCTTGCCGTCCACCACCATGCTGGACAGGGCCAGCATCAGCAGTGCGAAGGCCGCGCCGTTGAACAGCAGGCCCAGGCCGAACTTGCGCGGGATGGACGGATTGGCGTTGCCCAGCTTGATCCAGATCCAGGCGATGATCGGGGCCAGGGTGATGATCGCCACCGAGTTCACCGACTGGAACCACGCGGTCGGGAAGGTCCAGCCACCCAGGTCGCGATTGACGATGTTGTCAGCCAGGAAGGTGAAGGAGCTGCCGGCCTGTTCGAAGAACATCCAGAACATGACGTTGAAGGTGAAGATGATCAGCATGGCGATCACGCGGTCGCGCTGCACCTTGCCTTCGCGGATGCCTTCAACCAGCAGCAGCACGCCCAGCGCCACGAACAGCACGCCCAGGATCCAGGCCAGCGCGGTGGCACCAGTGGAGAGCAGGAAGTAGGCCACCGGGATGGCCACCAGCGAACCGACGAACACCATCACCACGCGGCCCATGCCCTCGGCACCGGCCGGCGGTGCGCCAATGCCCTTCAGGCCGGCACGACCGATGTAGAACCACACCAGGCTCAGCAGCATGCCGATACCCGACGCGATGAACACCATCTTGTAGGACGGCATGGCTTCGGTGCCGAACACCTTCTCGGCCAGGAACTGGGTCAGCACCGGGGCGATCATCGCGCCGATGTTGATGCCCATGTAGAAGATGGTGAAGCCCGAGTCGCGGCGCTCATCCTTCAGGCCGTACAGCTTGCCGACCATGGTGGAGATGTTCGGCTTGAACAGGCCGTTGCCGATGATGATCGTGGCCAAGCCGAACTCGAAGATCTCCTTGTTCGGCATGGCGACCATGAACAGGCCGGCCGCCATGATCACCGCACCGGTCAGGATCGAGCGCTGGTAACCCAGCACCCGGTCGGCCACGTAACCACCGAAAATGGCGGCTGCGTACACCAGTGCCAGGTAGGCACCGTAGGTGCGGCTGGCCGCGCCCTGCCCGGCCGCGTCGCCGTCGAAGAACTGGGCGACGATGTACAGCACCAAGGCCCAGCGGATGCCGTAGAACGCAAAGCGCTCCCAGAACTCGGTCATGAACAGCATCCACAGCGGGCGCGGGTGGCCCATCGTGGTCTTGAAGTCCGGCAGCGCCGGCTCTGGGGTGTTCGCAGTGGCGTTTAGGCTCATGCGGATTTCCTGGTTCGGTGGATGGACGGCACATCCGATGTGCGCTGGAGCAACGCGCGAGGATCACCGACTTGTGGCGTTCACGTCAAATACACGCCGTTTGAGGCAGGTCACGGCCTGCTCGCTGAACTTGCATCTGAAACGATCCAGCCCGTCGTCGGCGGCCTTGCTGAATGGGGCTCAGGCCGGGTCGGCCGGCGGCGCTACCTGGAGGCTGGTGCGCACCTGGAACAGTTCGGGGAAGAAGGTCAGCTCCAGTGCCTGTCGCAGGAAGCCCACCCCGGACGAGCCGCCGGTGCCGCGCTTGAAGCCGATCACCCGCATCACGGTGCGCATGTGGCGGAAGCGCCACAGCTGGAAGGCGGTTTCCAGGTCCACCAGGTCCTCGCACAGCGAGTACTCGCGCCAGTAGCGGTCGGTGTCCTGGTAGATGCGGGCGAACACCGGCTGCAGGCTGTCATCGGACACGTGCGGCTGGGTCCAGTCGCGGTCGCGGTAGAGGTCGGGGATATCGTGGCCGAAGCGCGCCAGGTACTTCAGGAATTCCTCGTACAGGCTCGGCGCTTCCAGCACGGTGCGCAGCTGCGCCTGGCCGTCCACGTCGTGCTCGAACACCTGCAGCATCTGCGCGTTCTTGTTGCCCAGCAGGAACTCGATGTAGCGGTACTGCAGCGACTGGAAGCCCGAGGACGGGCCGAGAACGTCGCGGAAGCCCATGTACTCGGACGGGGTCAGCGTTTCCAGCACCGACCACTGCTCGGTCAGCTGGCGCAGCACCTGCTTGCTGCGCGCCAGCACTTTGCGGCACTGCCAGACTTCGTCGCGCTGCAGGAAGCCAATCGCCGCACGCAGCTCATGGCCCAGCAGTTTCAGCCACAGCTCCGAGGTCTGGTGCTGGATGATGAAGAGCATCTCGTCGTGGTGTGGCGGGTTGGACAGCGGCTGCTGCGCGGTCAACAGCTGGTCCAGGCGCAGGTAGCCGCCGTAGGTAAGGCGCCCCTGCAGGTCGGTGTGGATGCCGGCTTCGAGATCGCGTTGGTTGTTGTCGACGGACATGGGCGGGACCAGATCAGGGGCGGCAAGGGTAGCGCGTTGCCTGCCGTGCGGGCACCCGGGCGACCGTACCGGGGCGTGCGGTGGACCTGTGGAACCGACGTTGCGCGTGGAACCGTTTGCGGCGTTGCGCCGGCAGTCAGCCAAAGGCGTATTCTGATGCTTTGCAGCAACGACTGAATACGTTGTTGTTATTGGCCCCCGAGCCGTCGCCAGGGGTACAAAGGGGAATCCCCGTGTTGCGCCGCAGGAAGGCTATTTCGTACGCGTTCCTTAACATGGCGATTCATATCATTTGTAACTTCTCTGTCGAAGGTGCAGTACGCAATGACGGTTGCCGCTGAGTTCAAGATCGAATACCTGCAGTACCTGGACGCGGACGGCAAGCTCGTCCGTGACGACCTGCCCGCATCCCTGAAGGATCCGGCGGTCCTGGTGCCGCTGTTCAAGCAGATGCTGTACGTACGCACGTTCGACAGCAAATCCATCGCGCTGCAGCGCACCGGCAAGCTCGGCACCTATGCCGCCTGCCTGGGCCACGAAGCCGCACACGTCGGCATCGGCGCTGCGATGAAGGCCGGCGACGTGTTCGCGCCCAGCTACCGCGAATACGGTGCGATGTTCATGCGTGGCGTGCGCCCGTACGACGTGCTGATGTACTGGGGCGGCGACGAGCGCGGCAACGACTACACCGGCAACGCGGTGAAGGACTTCCCGTTCTGCGTGCCGATCTCCACCCAGTGCCTGCACGCTGCCGGCGCTGCGCTGAAGTTCAAGCTCAACAACGAAGCGCAGATCGCGGTGGCGGTGTGCGGCGATGGCGGCAGCTCCAAGACCGACTTCTACGCCGCGCTCAATTCCGCCGGTGCCTACAAGCTCCCGCTGATCCTGTGCATCGTCAACAACGGCTGGGCGATCTCGGTGCCGCGTTCGGCCCAGACCGGCGCCGAAACCCTGGCCCAGAAGGGCCTGGCCGGTGGCCTGCACTGCCTGCAGGTGGACGGCAATGACCTGATCGCCGTGCTGGCCGCGATGGAACAGGCGCGTGAACGCGGCCTGGCTGGCGACGGCGGCACCGTGCTGGAACTGCTGACCTACCGCCTGTCCGACCACACCACCGCCGACGACGCACGCCGTTACCGCGACGACGCCGAAGTGAAGGACGCCTGGACCCGTGAGCCGATGCTGCGCCTGCGCAAGTACCTCATCGCCCAGGGCGTGTGGAGCGAAGACGAAGAAAAGACCTGGGTCGAGCAGTGCGCGGCCAAGGTGGACGAGGAAGTGAACCAGTACCTCAATACCCCGGTGCAGCCGGTCGAGGCGATGTTCGACTACCTGTATGCCGATCCGCCGGCGGACCTGCTGGCCCAGCGCGCGGCCGCCATTGCCCTGGAGCAGCGCCATGGATGACATCAAGACGGGCGCATCCGCTTCCCAGGCCAATGCCGCCGACAGCGCCGCTGTCGCCGGTGGAGATATCGCAATGACCGCTACCCCCATCACCCTGATCGAAGCCATCACCCAGGCCCTGGCCTGGGAGCTGGAACACGACCCGTCGGTGCTGGTGCTGGGCGAGGACGTGGGCGTCAACGGCGGCGTGTTCCGTGCCACCGCCGGCCTGCAGCAGCGCTTTGGTTCGCAGCGCATCCTCGACACCCCGCTGGATGAAACCACCATTGCAGGCCTGACCGTGGGCCTGGCCGCACAGGGCATGAAGCCGGTGGCCGAAGCCCAGTTCGACGGCTTCGTCTATCCGATGGTCGACCACATCATCTGCCACGCCGCGCGCCTGCGCACCCGTACCCGTGGCCGCCTGCACTGCCCGATGGTGCTGCGCGTGCCGTGGGGCGGTGGCATCCGCGCGCCGGAACACCACAGCGAAGCCAACGAATCGATCTTCACCAACGTGCCGGGCCTGCGCGTGGTGCTACCGTCCAGCCCGCAGCGTGCCTACGGCCTGCTGCTGGCCGCCATGCGTGATCCCGACCCGGTGATCTACATGGAGCCCAAGCGCATCTACCGCCAGTACAAGGAAGTGGTCGTCAACGACGGCGAAGCACTGCCGCTGGACGTGTGCTTCGTGCTGCGCGACGGCACCGACGTGACCCTGGTGGCCTGGGGCGCGCAGGTGAAGGAAGCGCTGGAAGCAGCCGACAAGCTGGCCGGCGAAGGCATCAGTGCCGAAGTCATCGACGTGGCCACGCTGCGTCCGCTGGACTTCGCCACCATCGCCGAATCGGTGGCCAAGACCGGCCGCTGCGTGGTCGTGCAGGAAGCCCCGAAGACCGCGGGTTTCGGGGCGGAGATCGCCGCGCGCCTGGCCGAGGAATCCCTGTACGACCTGCTGGCCCCGGTCGAGCGCGTTACCGGCTACGACACCCACATTCCGCTGTTCCGCCTGGAAATGAAGTACCTGCCCAGCGTGGACCGGATCGTGACCGCGGCCAAGCGCGCGGTGGCGGCAGGCTGACATGCGGGCCCGCCTCCTTGGGGCTTACCGCAGCCAGTATTCCAACCCGCTCCGGTTCCGCACCGGCCAGATCGTCGAAGTCGGTGTACGTGACGAGGAATGGCCGGCGTTTGCCTGGGTACGCACCAACGATGGGCGCGCTGGATGGGCGCCCGTCGCTTGGCTGCAGCTGCTGGATGATGGTCGCGCCGAAGCCCTGCGCGACTACGACGCCCGCGAGCTGGATGTGGAAAACGGCGAGATGGTGAAGCTGCATCACGAACATGGTGGGTGGTGGTGGTCCGAGCGCGCGAATGGCGCGACGGGCTGGCTGCCGGCCCGCGAACTGGAACTGCTGGAAGAGAACTGCACATGAGCCAGACCAAGAATTTCAACCTGCCCGACCTGGGTGAAGGCCTGCCGGACGCGACCATCGTCGAGTGGTTCGTCAAGGAAGGCGACGTGATCAAGCTGGACGCGCCGCTGGTGTCGATGGAGACCGCCAAGGCCGTGGTGGAAGTGCCGTCGCCGGTGTCCGGCACGGTGCTTCAGCTGTCCGGCGCCGCCGGCGACATCATCCCGACCGGTGCCGTGCTGGCCACCTTCGAGATCGACCCGAACCTGCCGCAGCGCGCCGATGGCCAGGACACCGGCCACAGCCACGGGCACGCCCCGGCGGCCCCGGCCGCACCGAACCCGCCGCCGCTGCCGGCCGCTGCCGCTCCGGTGGCTGCCGCTGCCGAAGAAAAGGCCGAGCGCGATGACGCCGGCACCGTGGTCGGCGCGATGCAGAGCTCAAATGCCGTGCACACCGAACAGGCGCTGGCCGTCGGTGGCGTCAAGGCCGTGCCGGCCGTGCGAGCCACCGCGCGCAAGCTGGGCGTGGACCTGGCCCGCGTGCGCGCCACCGGCGCCGATGGCGCGGTGACCATGGCCGACGTCAAGCAGGCCGCGGCCGACGGCAGCGCCAAGCTGGGTGCTGCCCCGGCACCGGTGCCCGCCGCCGCTGCATATACTGCCCCGGCCCCGGCCCAAGTGGCTGCGCCGGTGCAGAGCGAAGCCCGTACCCCGCTGTCCGCCGCCGGCAAGCCGATGCGTACCCAGCCGCCGGGCGTGGTCGCCAAGGGCCAGCCGGAACCGCTGAAGGGCGTGCGCCGCAACATGGCACGCGTGATGGCCGATGCACACAGCAAGGTCGTGCCGACCACGCTGAATGACGACGCCGACATCCACACCTGGCTGCCGGGCAACGACGTGACCGCCCGCCTGGTGCGCGCGATCGTGGTTGCCGCGCAGAAGGTGCCCGCGATGAACGCCTGGTTCGACGGCGAAGCGCTGACCCGCACCCTGCACGCGCAGGTGGACATCGGCATCGCCGTGGACACCGACGACGGCCTGTTCGTACCGGCGCTGCGCAACGCCGACATGCTCGATGCCCGTGGCATCCGCGAAGGCGTCAACCGCCTGCGCGAACAGGTGGAAGCCCGTTCCATCGCGGCCTCCGAACTGAGCGGCTATACCATCTCGCTGTCCAACTTCGGCATGTTCGCCGGCCGCTACGCGACCCCGGTCGTGGTGCCGCCGTGCGTGGCCATCATCGGTGCCGGCCGTGCCCGCCACCAGATGACCCCGGTGATGGGTGGCGTGGAAGCCCACAAGGTCATCCCGCTGTCGGTGACCTTCGACCACCGCGCCGCCACCGGCGGTGAAGCGGCCCGCTTCCTGCGCGCGATGATGGATGATCTGGCACTCGCCAGCTGATCCACCACCTGATTGGTGGGTGCCAACCGTTGGTTGGTACATGATCTGAAAGAACGCCGGGCATTGGCCCGGCGTTTTTTTCATGGCCGCGCCGTGGCGGTCAATCGCGCGCGACCATGCCCTCGGCACGGCTGTACACGCGCAGGCGGTGGCCATCGGGATCGACGCCGACAAAGGTGTGGCCGAATTCCAGGGTCACCGGTGCCTGCGTGATCTGCACACCGAGCGCGCGCCAGGCGTCATGCAGCTGCTGCACTTCAGCCGGGTTGGCGGCCACCATCGCCAGCTCGGCGGCGCCGGCCTCGGCGGTGACCGGAGGCAGCACGCCATCGCGCTGCCACAGGCCCAGGGCCGCGCCATCGCCGAGCAGGAACAAGGCGAAACCGGGTGACTGTTCGACCGGTGGCGTGCCGAGGATGCCGCTGTAGAACGTGGCACTGGCCGCGACATCGCGCACGTACTGCAGCAGGGTGCTGGGCTTGAACATGGGGAACCTCCGTTGTTGGGAGCGCCCATGGTGGCGCGGGCCTGCTGACAGATCCTGTCAGCAGCGTTGGCGGCGCTGGCCTGCGCTTCTGCCCTGGTAGAGTCGAGCTTGCTCGACTGCTGTTGGCGAAGATCAAGAACAGTCGAGCAAGCTCGACTCTACGAAGAAGAAAGGTCCAGCCAATCCGGGGCGATGCCCTGCACTTTCTGCCAGCGGCGCAGCAACGTGCCGCGCGGTACCAGGTAGCGATCTTCCAGCGTGCGCACCCGCCGGATGCGGTCCAGGCGGAAATGGCGGAAATCCTCGCGGCCCTCGCACCATGCCGCCAGCACCACCACCTCATCGAAGTAGCCCAGCGCGAACGGCCAGACCACGCGCTCGCTGCGCTGCCCCTGCGCATCCTCATAGGCAAACTTCAGCCGCTGCTGCGCACCCACCGCTTCGCGCACCGCCTGCAGGCGCGCCGCCGGCACCGTCGCTCCGGGCTTCGAGGGACCAATGCGCAGGCCGCTGTCGCGCAGTGCGTCACGGCGTGCGGCGGGCAGTACATGGGCGATGCGTGCCAGGGCATCACGGGCTGCATCGGCCAACGCCGGCTCGGTGCGCGCGGCCACCCAGCGCAGCCCCAGCACCAGCGCATCGATCTCGGCCGGCGGCAGGGTCATCGGTGGCAGCACGTCGCCGGGTATCAACTGGTAACCCACGCCGGCTTCGCCGCGCAGATCCGCGCCCTGCGCGCGCAGGGTCTCGATATCGCGGTACAGCGTGCGCAGGCTGATGCCCAGTGCTTCGGCCAGGGCGTGCCCGACCACCGGCCGGCGGTGCCGGCGCAGCAGCTGCAGCAGCTGGGTCAGGCGCAGCGCACGCGACATCAGCCGGCCAGCGCGCTGGACGCCACCACGTGCTCGCCCGGCGGCGGGGCCAGTGCGGCATCCACCAGCGCCCTGGCAATGCGGCTGGCCGGATTGATCCGCCAGGCCCGCGGCAGCACCGGCCCGAGCACACCCAGCACCTGCAGGGCAAAGTGCTCGCCGCGACGCACCTGCTGCCGCTGGCCCCCGATCAGGCCCGGCCGCACCAGGGTGAGCGAGGCAAAGCCGAGTGCGCGCAGGTCGCGCTCCAGCTCGCCTTTCACCCGGTTGTAGAAGATGGCCGAGCCCGCCTCGGCGCCGGCGGCGGAGTTCAGCACGAAGGCGCGCGCACCCTGGGTACGGGCCAGGCGGGCGAAGGCCAGCGGGTAATCGTGGTCGATGCGATGGAAGGCCTCGCGGCTGCCCGCCTGGGCCATCGTGCTGCCCAGCGCGCAGATCACCGCATCCACCTGCGCCCAGTCCGGTGCATCGGGCAGAGCGTCGAACTGCAGCACCGGGGCATGCAGTTTCGGATGGCTCAGGCCCAGCGGGCGCCGGGTCGGGGCCACCACCGCGCGGCACAGCGGGTCATCCAGCAGCCTCGGCAGGGCCAGCCCGCCGACCAAGCCGGTCGCCCCCAGCAACATCACGCGCATACCCACCTCCCCTACGGCATCCTGTCGTCCATCGTAGCCGTTCAAGCCGTCGGCGGCCGCGCCGATATGCTGTCACCAGTCCCTGCCAGCCCCAGGATTTTTTGCCATGACGGACCAGCCCGACCACCGCCCTGCCCCCGGTACCGCCCTGGGACCGCCGGCGCACGTGCGTGCGGTGTCCGACGATGGCCGCGGTGACCGCGTGGTCCTGCGGGGCGGCACGGCCGTGGCGCTGCAGCAGCTGTTCGCCGGCGCCGATGCGCCCGAGCCGCTGCTGGCCGCCTTCGCCAATGGCATGGCGACCCTGCCCGGCGAGCTGGGCGACATGGGTGACCGCCTGCAGTCGGCCCAGGCCAGCGCCGACTGGCCGCGCTACGGCCGGGCGATGCGGCAGCTGATCGACAAATACATCCGCACCATCGAGCAGCACTCACCCGATGGCCAGCCCGACAGCCTGCGCCTGTCCGAACAGCTGCGCCTGCTGCTGGGTGGCGCGGTGGTGTCGCTGCTGCTGCACGACCCGGACCTGCGCGAGCAGGCCCAGGCGCTGGCCGGCAAGCTGCGGCAATGGCAGCCCGGTGCACCGCTGGAGCCCATCGAACAGGGCGTGCGCGAGCTGGGCCACCAGGTGGGCGTGCGTGCGGAAAGCTGGCAGGAACAGCAGGCCTTGTTGCTGGAGCTGTTTGCGCTGCTGCTGGAGAACGTCAGCGAGCTGCTGGATGACCGCAGCTGGCTGCAGGGCCAGATCGCCGCGGTACGCCAGCTGCTGGCCGGCCCGCTGGAAGCGGAGTCGGTCGAGCGCACGCGCGCCGAGCTGCGCGAGGTGATCTACAAGCAGGGGCTGCTGCGTCAGGGCATCGACGATTCCAAGGCGGCGATGCGGGGCCTGATGGGCGAGTTCATCGAGCGGATGGACGGCATGGCCGCCAGCACCGGGGAATACCACGACCGCATCGGTACCTATGCCCTGCAGCTGCGCGAGGCACGCAGCATCGCCGACCTCAACCAGCTGCTGCAGGACGTGATGCATGACACCGGCAAGGTGCAGCAGCAGGCCGCACAGGCGCGCGACCACCTGGCCAGCGCGCGGCAGGAAGTGGAACGCGCCGAGCGGCGCATCAGCGAACTGGAACAGGAACTGCGCGAGGCCGGCGACCTGGCCCGCATCGATCCGCTGACCCAGGCCCTCAACCGCCGCGGCCTGGATGAGATGCTGCAGCGGGAAATGGCCCGCGCGGCGCGCAACAACACGCCGTTGGGCCTGGCGGTGATCGACCTGGATGACTTCCACCAGACCAACGATGCCCACGGCCATGCCGGTGGCGACGCGCTGCTGCAGCACCTGGTGTCGACCTGCCGGCTGCTGCTGCGCGCCACCGATGGCGTCGCCCGCCTCGGCGGTGACGAGTTCGTGCTGGTGCTGCCGGAAACCCAGGCCGCCGACAGCATGGCGACCGTGCAGCGCCTGCAGCGCTCACTGGCCCATCGCGTGCTGACCGTGCAGGACAAGCGCGTACCGGTGCACTTCAGCGCCGGCCTGGCGCAGTGGCAGCCCGGCGATGATGCCGAGGCACTGCTGCGACGCGCCGATGAGGCGCTGTACGTGGCCAAGCGCCAAGGCAAGAACCGGGTGCAGCCAGTGTAATCCGCTCCGCCGGGCATGGCCCGGCGGCGGCGGTTGGTGGGTGCCGACCGTTGGTCGCCACGCCCTTCAATGCAGCCGAGCATGGGCTCGGCTCTACAGCTTCCCGCGCAGCTTCTGGATGCCGGTCACCGCGGCCAGCACGATCGCACCGGCAACGATGCCGACCACCATGTTCGCTGCGGCACTGATCAGCCAGCCCCACTGCCCTTCGCCACCGAAGCCCTGCACCGCGTGGTGCAGCGCCGGCACGTTGTGCACGAGGATGCCGCCACCCACCAGGAACATGGCGATGGTGCCGGCCACCGACAGGAACTTCATCAGCCACGGCGCGGACACAACCAGGCCACGACCAAACGCGGCCACCGCCCCGCCCTTGCGCGACAGGTACAGGCCCACGTCATCCAGCTTCACGATGCCGGCCACCAGCCCGTAGACAAACACGGTCATCGCCACAGCCACCACCGACAGGGTCAGCAGCTGCTGGGTGAAGGCCACGGTCGCGACCACGCCCAGGGTCAACACGATGATCTCGGCCGAGAGGATGAAGTCGGTGCGGATGGCACCCTTCACCTTGTCTTTTTCCCACGCCACCATGTCCACCTGCGCATCGGCCAGCGCCTTGCGCCGCTCGGCCTGGTGCTCGGTGTCCTCATCGGCCGAATGCAGGAAGCGGTGCGCCAGCTTCTCCACGCCTTCAAAACACAGGAAGGCGCCGCCGATCATCATCAGCGGCACGATCAGCGGCACGTTCCAGCCGCGGCTGTGCAGCCAGGCTTCCAGCGCGCTGATCGCCAGCGCCGCCGGCACCAGGATCACCTTGTTCACCAGCGAACCCTTGGCCACCGCCCACACCACCGGCAGTTCGCGGTTGGCGTTGACGCCGGTCACCTGCTGCGCGTTCAGCGCCAGATCGTCGCCCAGGACGCCGGCGGTTTTCTTTGCGGCGACCTTGGTGAGGATCGAGACGTCGTCGAGCAGGGTGGCGATATCGTCGAGCAGGGCAAACAGGCTGGCACCGGCCATGATGGATCCAAAGAGGGGATGGGCGGATTCTGACTGATCCGGTGCCTGCTGCGGAAGCGGGTTCACTGCGTGCCTACCGCGCAGCAGGGACACTGGCAGGGTCCGCCCTTCTGCCGGGCACGTCCGCCGGGCATGGCCCGGCGCTACCAGAGCAGCGCACCGCCCCGAGGAGTTCCGCTTGAGCAATCCGTCCGCCACCACGGCCAATCCCCCGCTGGTCAAGGGCATGAACCGGCGCAGCCAGATCCTGCGCCTGCTGATGCGCTACCGCCATTCGGGCGTTTTTTCCGGGATGAACCTGGAAGCCTCAGGCCCCCACTCCGATATCCCGGCCGACGGGAACCCTGACCAGTTCGTCAGCGACCTGGAGGCACTGGGACCGACGTTCGTCAAGCTGGGGCAGATGCTTTCCACGCGCCCGGACATGATCCCGGCCGAGTTCGCCACGGCCCTGGAACGCATGCAGGAGAATGTGGCGCCCATCCCGGTCGAGCGCATCCACGCCGTCATCGAGCAGGAACTGGGCGCCGGGGTCAACAAGCTGTTTGCTTCGTTCGACCCAGAGCCGCTGGGCTGCGCCTCGATCGCCCAGGTTCACCGCGCGGTCCTGCACGACGGCCGACTGGTGGCGGTCAAGGTGCAGAAGCCGGAGGTCGCTGCGCAGCTGCGTTCGGATCTTGATGCGCTGCGCAGCTTCGCCCTGGCCGCCGACCATCTCACCCAGGTTGGCCGCCGGGTACGCCTGCGCGACTGGCTCAATGAGTTCGGCAAGACGCTGATGCAGGAGCTGGACTACCGCACCGAGGCGGAGAATCTGGCCCGCTTCGGGCGCCACCTCTCGCCCTTCAAGCGGCTGTGGGTGCCCCAGCCGCTGTGGGATTACTGCGGCCAGCGCGTATTGACGATGGAACTGGTCAACGGCGTGCGCGTCGATGCAATCCCCGCCGTGCGCCGTACCGAGCAGCCGATGGATCCGCTAGCTGCCGCGCTGATCCGGGGCTATCTGGACCAGATCTTCGTGCATGGCGAGATCCATGCCGATCCGCATCCCGGCAATCTGCGGGTGACGCCCGATGGCCGCCTCGCGATCTTCGACCTGGGCATGGTCGCGCACATGCCGCCGCGCCTGCGCGAGCGCATGCTGAAGATACTGTTCGCTGCCGTGGATGGCCGGGGCGAGGAGGTGGCCGACGACCTGATCAGCATCAGTACACGCCTGGAGTCCTTTGACGAGGAGCGCTACCTGCGTGAGACCGGGCAGCTGATCGCCCGCTATGCGGCCAGCAGCAGCTTCACCGAGGGCAAGGTGGTGCTGGACATGGTGCGCATCGCCACCGCCTGCGGCCTGCGCACACCGCCGGAACTGAGCCTGCTGGGCAAGGCGCTGCTGAACCTTGAGAGCGTGTGCCTGCTGCTGGCACCGGAACTGGACACCCGCCGCATCGTCGAACGACAGCTGCAGCACGTGATGCGGGCACGCCTGAAGAAATCACTCTCAATGCCCAACCTGGCCAGCGAGGCGATGGAGCTGCAGCAGCTGCTGCGCGATGGGCCACGCAAGCTGACCGACATCATGGCATTGCTGGCCGAGAACCGCCTGCAGATGAAGGTGACCGGGCTGGAAGAATCGCGGTTGATGGAGAACCTGCAGAAGATCGCCAACCGCGTGGCGGCCGGCATCATCAGTGCAGCGCTCATCATGGCAGCGTCGTTGATGATGAAGCTGGAAACCGGCTGGCATGTCTTCGGTTACCCGGCCATCGCGCTGTTCCTGATGCTGATCGGTGTCGTGCTCGGGCTGGGCATCGTGACCAGCGCCTTGCTGTTTGATCGCCGTGCACGTGCGCGTGAGGAACGCGGGCATCGTTGAAGAAGCGGGAAATCGCGCCGTTTTTTTAATGAAATCACGTAGCGGCTTTCACGCTGGTTTTACTTGAACCGCGCGATTTCACCTCATGTAACAAACAAACATTTCAGTCAGGTTCGTGCATGCACTATCGGGTCATCAGCCTGTCATGCATGTGTGCTTGAGGCAGCGCTGGTCGGATGGACACGCGTCGGTACGACGTCCATCACCATCTCCCGTCACTGCCGAAGCCGCTTATGCTCTGGATCCTGCTGCTGTCGCTGTTGCTGTTGGCTTGGTTGTTCCTCGCCTCCGATAAGTGGGTGTGGTGGAAAGCGGGCACGTTCTCGCTGCTGCTGCTCTCCCTCAGCACGTGGTGGTTGATCGACAAGCTGTCCGGCGATGGCCTGAATGCCGCAACGCTCTACCACCTGGGCGCCGACATGGAAGGCGCCGGCATCGCTGACTTCAAGGGCTATATCGCCGGCTACATCGCGCTCGTCCTGCTTTCGCTGCTGCCGCTGTTTGCCACGCGGGTGAAGCGCTGGCGCCGTCCCGGTTACGGTGGCGCATGGTTTGCCGGCTTCGCGGTGGTGTGGATCACCACGATCATGATCAGCCCGCTGGCACGTGATGGCCAGCGCCTGTACCAGCAGCTGCGCCCGGTGGATTTCGCCCGCATCGCGCCGGAGTACCAGGTGCCGACGCAGCCGCTGCAGCGCCCGCGCAACATCGTCTGGATCTACGGCGAAAGCCTGGAACGCACCTATCTGGACGAAAACGTATTCCCGGGCCTGATGCCCAACATCAACCGTCTCGCCAGCCAATCGCTGGACGTGCGCGGGCTGGCCTCGGCCGAAGGCAGCGGCTGGACCATCGCCGGCCTGGTGTCGTCGATGTGCGGCGTGCCGCTCACCACCTCGCAGGGCGATGAAAACAGCATGGACCGCATGGGCAGCTTCCTGCCCAAGGCCGTGTGCCTGGGCGACTACCTGAAGCAGCAGGGCTACACCAACCATTACCTGGGCGGCGCCAGCGGCCGCTTCGCCGGCAAGGGCCAGTTCCTGGCCAGCCATGGTTTCGATGAAGTGCACGACCTGGAGTGGTTCAAGCAGCAGAAGAAGATCGGCCGCGTGCATTACTCGCCGTGGGGCGTGCACGACGACGTGCTGCTGGACACCGCCTACCAGCGTTTCGAACAGCTCTCGCGCAAGGGCGAGCCGTTCATGCTGACCACGCTGACCATGGACACCCACCACCCCGCCGGCCATCTGCCGGTGGCGTGCAAGGGCCAGCGTTATGAAAGCAAGTACGGCAACATCAACATGCTCAACGCGCTGAAGTGCAGCGACCGGCTGATCTCCCAGCTGGTGCAGCGCATCCAGGCCAGCCCCTACGGCAAGGACACGCTGATCGTGATCGCCTCGGACCATCTGGCGATGCCCAACGACCTCACGGACATCCTGACAAGGCAGAAGCGCGAGAACCTGCTGCTGTTCCTCGGCGATGGCATTTCCCCGCAGCAGCTGAAGGCCGACGCCGGCACCACGCTGGATTCGGGTGCGACCCTGCTCAGCCTGCTGGACCCGCAGCTGAAGACGATGGGCTTCGGTCGTTCGCTGATCGATACCCAGCGCGCGCCCAGTGCCAGCGTGGCGACCCAGCGCGATGGCGGCCGCGATTATCCGCAGTACCTGGCCTTCGCCCGCTCGCTGTGGCTGGGCGAGCCGACCCGCGAACTGAAGATCGATGGCGATGACCAGGTGGTGGTCGGCCTGCAGCATGTGCAGCCGCCGGTGCTGCTGGAGTACGACAAGGACTGGGGCCTGAAGTCGGTGTATCTGGAGAACACCTCGCGCCAGTTCGACGATGCCGACCCGGACAACACGCTGGCCTATGTGGATCGCTGCACGGCATTCGAGGATGGTTCGGCCGACGGCGATTGGTGCGCGCTGCTGGTGAACCGCGACAACGGCATCAAGCTGTTCCGCGATGACGACCTGCGTGGCGGCATCGCGGTGGATGCACCGCTGGAGTCGTTCCAGGGCCCGCGCCCGAGCGTGCGCCAGGCGCACATGATCACCCAGAAGGGCCGCCGCACCCGTGCGGGCCAGTACATGCTGGAACTGGTGGCAAGCCAGCGCCCGGACCGCGGTTTCTGGATCGAGGCGGTGTCGTCGCAGCGCAAGGTGGTGCTGGCCCAGCAGTGGGTGCAGCCGGATGCGGACGGCAAGATCAACGTCTCGTTCGGGTTGGACCACGAAGTGGATGATCTGGAGATCCGGGCGTGGTTGAACCATGCCGAGAAGCTGGCGGTGGATACGTTTGCGTTGGTGCCGTCGCGCGCACGACCGCGGGGGTAAAGGTTTTTTTGCAGGGCTTGCAGCCCTGCACCTGCAGAAGCAACAGCAACAGCGGGCTTTCCGTGGGGTGGCGGGGCACTGTGGGTTTGCGGGGACGCCGTAAATACGCCCATGTAGGCTTGGTCGCCGCTTGCTCGTGTGCGCTGTCCTGCGCACACGGCAAGACCGGGGTTGGGCGTCCTGCCCAACCCGCCCGAGGCATGCCTCGGGCCCATGCGGCTCACACCCCGCAAACCCACAGTGCCCCGCCTTCGACAGTTGGCCGGC
>NZ_VYKI01000039.1 GCF_008710035.1 Stenotrophomonas cyclobalanopsidis
CCACCCTCGACTCTACTATGCGCCTGCAACGGGCTCGTGCAGCGGGCACCGGTTGTGCTGCGACCGGTGCGCACGC
Source organism: Stenotrophomonas cyclobalanopsidis (assembly GCF_008710035.1). Taxonomy (GTDB): domain Bacteria; phylum Pseudomonadota; class Gammaproteobacteria; order Xanthomonadales; family Xanthomonadaceae; genus Stenotrophomonas; species Stenotrophomonas cyclobalanopsidis. The sequence goes on from NZ_VYKI01000039.1 coordinate 77, forward strand.
GAGGCGGCCATGACGACCTTGCGTGCGCGGTTCAGCGCACCCAACGGCCGATGTGCTTCCAGCGCATGCCATGGACTGAACGCCAGGCGATCCTCGACGCCCGGTGATTCCGCATCATCCCAGCTCACCTGGGGCGGAACATGCAGCTCGGCCACGGCCACGAACGGGCTCTTCTCCTGCGGCCATTCCACCGAGGCATCCTCGATGGGCATCGTTTCTTCATCCCGGCAGAGCTGCGCGCACAGCTCCCAGACCAGATCGCCGCGACCGCTTGCAAGCGCCTCCTGGATGGCATCGCGCTGGCTGTCCTCGCTGTTCTCTACCGGTGCACCTTCCAGTGCCTGCAAGGTCGCCGAGACAGGACGCAGGCAGAACTTGGCCACGTAGGGACCAAAGCGGAACGGTACCTGGCTGAAGAAGGTTTCCCCCATCGGGTGTGTCTGCGGTTCGCCGCCCATCCCTTTGATCTTGCCGCTGCCGCCGCCCGCGGCTTCCAGCAGCCGTTCCCCGCCGCGCAGGGCGGCCGAAATCACTGCCTTGGTTCGCGGCATGCGCTCGGTGGTTGCCGCCAGCAGCTTTGTTGAACGGAGAAAGCCTTTTGGACCCGGGCTGGTGAAGGCCGGGCCGTTGACCATCAGGAAGTCCTGGCTGTGCTGTTCTTCGCTTTCCGCGACGCGGGCGCCGCTCACACCAAGAATTTTGATGGCGATGGCGCGCGGGGTGGACACCGTGTCCGGCAACTGTTCGGCGGGCGGCGAGGAAAAACGAACGAGCGCCTCGTACGTTGCAGGCACAGCGAACAGTCCGTGTGCCAGCTCCTGTGGCAGGCCATCAGAAACCTGCAGCCTGGCCTTGAGCAGCGCCTGGCCTTTTGCATGTACGGCACGATGCGCATGGCCTTCGGCCGCGGCCACCGTGCGGGCCATGCCGAGGAACACCTCGCGCAGCGCGTCGATGGTCTCGGTTTCGTCAGCCTCTGGCTGCTCCATGCCGGGGTGGAAGGAAACGGGGGGAAGTAGCGTGCGCATGGCTGGCTCCATCAGGGATGAAGCCAGCATGCGCCATAGCGGTTATCCGCCAGTGCAGGGCCGGCATGGGCCGCTTTCACGACCCATGCGCGGGCGCCTGCAGTGCATCAGGCCGGCTTGGTCGTCTCACCGTCACCGGCCTCGGGCAGCGGCGGCAGGGTCGGGTCGACCGTCACCGGCACGTCGCTCTTCAGCAGGGCGGCAGCTTCCCTGTCGCTGGCCACCGCTGGCGGCGAACCGCGCAGCGGCATGTTCGCCGTCTCCTTCACGAACATCATGGTGATCAGGCCGATCACCGCGGCAAACATCAGGTAGTAGGCAGGCACCAGCGGATCGCCGGTGCGCTCGACAAGCCAGGCGGTGACCAGCGGCGTGGTACCGCCGAACAGCGAGACCGACACGTTGAAGGCGATCGACAGCGCGCTGTAACGGACCGGCGTGTAGAACAGCGCCGGCAGCGTGGACGGCATAGAACTGGTGAAGCAGACCAGGGCAAGGCCCAGCAGCATCAGGCCCAGGAAGATCAGCCAGTCGTTGCCGCTGCCGATCAGCAGCAGGCACGGCACGGCCAGCACCAGCAGCGCGATGCAGGCGCCGATGATCATCGGCCGGCGGCCCAGCTTGTCGCTGAAAAGCCCGCCGACGATGTTCAGCGGCATCATCACCAGCATGACGATGATGATCAGCAGCAGGCCCTTGCTCTCGGCATAGCCCATGGTCACGCTGAGGTAGCTGGGCATGTAGGTCAGCAGCATGTAGTCGGTCACGTTGAACACCAGCACCAGGCCCATGCACACCAGCAGCTGGCGGCCATGCACGCGGAACAGGTCACCCAGGCCCGGGCGGTCGTGCTCGCGCTTCTCGGCTTCTTCGGCAAAGGCGCGGAAGGCCGGGGTTTCTTCCAGCTTCATGCGCATGTACAGGCCGAGCAGGCCCAGCGGGCCGGCCACCAGGAATGGAATACGCCAGCCCCAGTCCAGCATGTCCTCGCTGCTCAGCAGCATGTGCAGCGCGGTGACGGTGCCTGCACCGGCGATGTAGCCGCCCAGCGTGCCGAACTCCAGCCAGCTGCCCATCAGGCCGCGGTTGCGGTCGGTGGAGTATTCGGCGATGAAGGTCGCCGCACCGCCGTACTCGCCGCCGGTGGAGAAGCCCTGCACGACACGCGCAAGCAGGAGCAGGACTGGCGCCCAGATACCGATGCGCTCGTAGGAGGGGATCAGGCCGATGGAAAAGGTGCCCAGGGCCATCAGGATCATGGTGAAGGCCAGGACCTTCTGCCGTCCGTAGCGGTCGCCCAGCGGGCCGAACACCAGGCCGCCCAGCGGGCGCACCAAGAACGCCACAGTGAAGGTGGCAAAGGCGGCGATGACTTGCGCGGTGGGGTTGCTGGAGGGGAAGAAGACCTGGCCAATGGTCACGGCAAGGTAGCCGTAGACGCCGAAGTCGAACCATTCCATCGCGTTGCCCAGTGCAGCGGCGCCGACGGCGCGCTTGAGCATGGGCTTGTCAACGACGGTGATCTCGTCGACTTTCAGGTGGCGGCGGCGCTTGAACCAGCCGAAATGGGCATGGGCATCGGGGGTGTCCTGCATGGGACGTCCTTTCTGTTCTTGGAGGGGAGTGCGGAATAAGTGGTGTGGTGTGTCCCGGGAATCGGAAACGGCGACGCTGGCGCAACTGGCGCAGGGGCATCGGTGCGGACGGTCCACGCTGGACCAGGACGTACGGGAAAAGACCACGCACGGGAAACTACGCCGTGGATCGGCGAGGGCTGGTGAAGGTCGAAGCTCAGGGTCAGCCGCGATGGCGGCTGCCGCCGATCAGCGCAGGCTGATCAGTTCAGGCGGGCAGGGTGCAGATCGTGAGAAGCAGCGAAGAACCACGCCTGAGCGGTGTCATCCACCCGGATCCTGCGCGCGGCGAAGGAATGTTGGGGTGGGGGCGGGTGTGGCAAGCGATACGCCGGTCGGCCGTGCTTCCCACGTAACAGGCGTGCCTGTCACGTAGTACGTCGTGTCGATCATCCGTGCATGATAACGGTTACAGCGTGAACATGCAGCGAAGCGCTGAGGGGCGGACGCTGTGTCCCAGCGTGCCTGTTCATGTGGGCGCTGCGATGATGCGTCCAGCGATGACATGCTGTGGACGCAGTGTGGCCGCACCGCTCACAACGCAGCCTTTACGGTGGTGGCGAACCAACGCAACCGGAGCATCGCATGACCCGTCGCATTCCCGAAGGTACCCTTGTCGTCGTCACCGATGGTGGCTCGGCGCGCGTGTTCACCAACGTCGGCACCGATCATCAGCTGACGCTGAAGCAGCAGGGCGAGCTGCGCTTGCAGGACATCAGCGAGCAGGGCGTGTCGGGGCAGGGGCCTGCGGGTGCCGTGCCGAAGGATATGTCCATTTCCCAGCTCAACGAAGCGACGTTCGCCAAGCAGGTGGCCGAGCAGCTGAACGAGGATGCGTTGAAGAACCGCTACTCGCACCTGATCCTGGTGGCCGATCCCATCACCCTGGGCCGCATCCGTCCACTGCTGCACAAGGAAACGCAGGCGCGCCTGCTGGATGACCTTGCAAAGAACTTCACCAACGCAACGCTGGAAGACATCCAGCGCGCACTGGCGGCGTAACGCCATGCCCTTCATGCGCGACCACCAGGCTGCCGAGCCGGCCCGCAGCGATGTCGATGCGCAGGCCGGTTGGCTGCTGATCGAGTTCGGTGCGCCGTGGTGCGGCCATTGCCAGGCCGCGCAGCCGGCGCTGCAGGCCTTCGTGGATGCGCATGATCTGCCCCATTGGAAAATTGAAGATGGCAAAGGCAAGCCATTGGGCCGCTCCTTCCAGGTGAAGCTGTGGCCGACGGTGGTAATGCTGCGCGACGGCCAGGAAGTGGCGCGCGTGGTGCGCCCAGTGAGCAGCGCGGATCTGTCCACGCTGGTGGCGGCCCTGCCGACATAGCGTCGAGCTTGCTCTCGACCACGCCTGCTTGGATCTGTGTAGAGCCGAGCCCATGCTCGGCTTCTGGTTGGATCTACGTCGCCAAGAACGGTCAAGCAAGCGTGACCACTACCCGATCAAACCCGGAGCGCAGCCCCGCCGCAGCGCTATAATCCGCCGGTGCTGTCGCTCTGCTTGAAATCCGATGACCTCTCCGCTTCCCGCTGAATCCCCGCGGCGTCACGCCGCACCCGCAATCTGGGGTGACCTGCTCGCCCATCGCTTCGAGGCCATCGAGTCCGCCTTGCCCGACCTCCTGGCACCGCAGGACGCCGAGGGCGGTGCACGTGCATTGGCTCTGCTTGCGCCGCCGCAGGCACTGTCTATCATCGCGCTGTGGAAAGCCCTCGCAGCATGGCAACAGCAGGCCCCGCAAGCCGATGCACCGTTGCTGCTGGCCGCCCTGGTGTGGGATCGCATCGCCGTCGATCTGCGCGGCTCCGGCTGGACGTCATCGCTGGGCGAGGGCGCCTGGTCCAGCGTGCATGCCGCGCAGACCGCGCTGTTTGTCCACGCCATTGCCTTGGCCGACCGCGGGCCGTTGTCCTGGCCGTTGCTGCACCAGCTGATGCGCAGCGTGGCCGCGTTTGGTGTGCCGGTGTGGATGAGCGACTGGATGTACGATGGCTTCCATCCCGCCGATGGCGCCGGCCCGTGGCGCGACATGCAGGCGCTGCTCGGCGCGTGGATGACCGAGGCGCCGCGCCTGCCAGACCTGCCGGCGCAGATGCCTGCCGCTTGGTCTGCTGCGGTTCCGCCGCCGCCGGAACTGGATGAGGAGGGTGACCCGATCGCGAGCGACGAGGCTTCGCCGCAGCCGGCACTGGCCTGGCTGCAGATGGGTCTGCAGGCCGCAGGTCACGCCCTGCCGCTGCTGGACACTTACGCGCGCCTGCGCACGCCGCGCTGGGGCGGTAGCCATGAAGAGATCCTGGCGCTGGCCGATGGCCCCCTGGCCGAAGGCCTGGACGCATCGCAGCGCAACCAGCTGCGGATGATCGCCTGGCTGGACGCCATCGACGTGGACAGCATCGATACCGGCAACCGCGGCGCGGTGGAGCAGGCGTTCGCGCGCGGCATGGAGCTGCTGGCGCAGCCGCAGTCGGCACCGGAGCGCACGGGCATCCACCTGCAGTTGGCCGAGCTGGCATCGCGGGTGGACAACACCGACATGGCTGCTGCGCATTATGCGCAGGCGGCCGATCCCAGCGTGCCGCGCGGCTTTGATGACCCCCAGTTGATGCGCATGCTGCACGCGGCCGCCGCCACCGGCATGGGTGAGTGGCTGGCGCCGGTCGTGGCGCGGCAGTGGCGCAGCTCGGCGTGGGCAGCGGTGATGCAAGGTGCACTGCGCGACACCGGTTGGTGCGGCGTGACGCCCGATGCGGCGGAGGCCGAGGCAGCCTGGCGCCATGCGGCGGCGCTCATGGCGGTGCCAGCGCCTGGCGCGGACTGCCCGTTCAACGACGTCTATTACGCCTTCGACGAAACGCTGCAGCACACCGCGCTGCTGCACATGGCGCAGGTTGGTGCCGAACTGGGCTTCCCGGAAATGCAGGCCGCGCTGGGTTACCACTACTTCGAGCATGTGCCGGCCTACGATCCGGCGCTGGCCATCCAGTGGTACCGCCGCGCAGCGGAGCAGGACAGTGGCCGCGCGCTCTACAACCTCAGCCTGGTCTACGACCGTGGGCTGGAGGAGGGCGGCATTGCGGGCATTGATGTGGACGAACTGGTGCATCTGTCCAACGCCTGCGAGTTGCGCTGCCTGGAGCTGGCGGCGACCGAAGAAGAATGGGGCGAGCGCCTGCAGCGCCGGGTGCGCAGCTGCGTGGCCGGCGTCGGCTATTATCTGCGCACGCAGGTGCCTGCCGAAGGTCGCCTGCAACGCCTGCTGGACTCCCTCGAATTCTGGGGCGGCCAGGCCTGGACGCAGGCCGCATGGATGCTGGCGCAGTACTACGCTGCACGCAGCGAGCACGAGTTCGACCGCGCGGTGTTCTGGGCCGAACGCGCCTGCGCGCAGCAGCCGGACGATGAGGACGTGCTGGCGCTGCGCACAACCCTGCAGCGCGGCCTGTTCGGCAGCCGGCGCTACCGGCAGGCGCTGCAGCGCGTCAGCGACGGCCTGCGGTAGAGTCGAGCTTGCTCGACTGCTCTTGTAGAGTCGAGCCACGCTCGACTGCTCTTGTAGAGTCGAGCCATGCTCGACTGCTCTTGTAGAGTCGAGCCATGCTCGACTGTGCTCCCAGCCGAGCATGGGCTCGGCTCTACACAAGGCAACGCCAGTCGCGCAAGCTCGACCCCACCCGCCACGCCTCAATGCAACGTAATGGGGCCGTGGTGTGCACGCAGTTCACCCAGCAACCGGCGGCCGCGCTGGCTGATGGCAATGATGGCCGAGCTGACCTTGTGCACGTTGTAGCCCGGCCGGCCATGCGCCGCCGGGTCCGGCGGTTCGTTCTCATAGATCATCGTCGCCATGCCTTCGGCGGTATACAGGGCGTGTTCCAGCCGGAAGAACAGCGATTCCACTTCGGGGGTCACGGTGGGTGCTTCAGATGACATGCGATGGCTCCTGCAAGAGTGGGCCACCGGTAGGTGGCGGGCGATACGCGGTTGGAACTTCGGCTGAAACAAGAGGAAAGAGCCGGTGGGCCATGCGGCCGCCGCGCACCGCCCGCCGTAGTCACGGCAAGCAGTCCTCTTGTTTCATTTCGGGGTTCCACGCCCGGCAGTGGTTACGCCACTGCACCGTCATCCTGCACCCAGCGTTTGCAGTTAAGCCAGCTTCTCTTTCGATCATCGCGCGGCCTCATCCGCAGCGCTGCCAAGAGCGCTTTCATGCACAGCCTCGCTAACGGGCTGATTGCGGCACTTCAAGGTGCAATACACACATCTAGCATCACTGTGCTTGGTGGGTCGCGCCCAACATCCAGATAAGAAAGCGGCCCCGGCACACACGCCGGGGCCGCAGAACAACGCCAAAAGCGTCTTACCAGCTGTAGCTCAGGCCCATCTGCGCACTGGTGAGCTGGTAGCCGCTGTCCTGCTGGCGCGACAGCCCGCCCCACACGCCCATGCCGTTGGCAAACTTCACCGAGGCACCGGCACTCACTTCGGCGCGGCTGCGCGGGATGCGTGCATCCACCAGCTCGCCATCCATGCGCACCTGCGAGTCTGCACGGCTGTGCAGCCAGTTGGCGGCCAGGTACGGCTGCACCTGCGCTGCTCGGCCTTCCCAGCGGGTCACGCCGGACAGGCGCAGGCCCACGCGGCCGAACAAGCCATTAGCATCATCGGTGGTGACCACGGTGCCGTTCACTTCGTTGTGGCGGGTGTCATCCCAGCGGTTGTAGCCCACCTGCAGCTGCGGTTCCAGGAACACGCTGCTGTTGGTATTGCCGCCCAGACGGAACGCGTAGCCGGTTTCCACAGCACCCTGCCAGCCGCGGCTGTCATAGCGCTCGGTTTCCAGGCCCACGCCTTCCACGCGGTTGCGGAACTGCGCCCGCTGCACCGAACCATCCAGATAGAAGCCGGCGTACGGGTCGACGGTGTTGCCGGCGCGAAGGGTGCCGTAGATGCCCAGCGCTTCACCCTTTACCTTGCCTCGGGCGTAGTAGCCGCTGAGCGGGTTGGTGGAGGTGCTGGTAGCATTGCCGCTCGACAGCATCATGCCCACGCCGCTGCCGTTGGCCGCGCGCCACAGGTCGGCACCGACGGTGAGCGCTTGGCTGTTGCCGTGGATGTCCAGCTGGCGGCTGGCCGCATCGAAGCCCTGACGGGAGCCATCCACGCGGGCCCAGGCGCGGCCATTGTTCTGGCCGGCGTGGCGGTCGTGGTAACCGATGCGGAACATGTCCTGCGAGGCGCGCAGGTTGGCCAAGTAGGCGCCCCCTTCCGGCCGCAGCACCGGGTCCGGATCCGGGCCCGGCAGCACTGGGTTGCAATCGGGCAGGGTGGGGTCGGTATCGCACGGGTCCGGCGCGGTCGGCAGTACCGAACGCAGGTACCAGTTGCCATCGGTACCGTCGCCCTTGTTCAGGAAGTATTCGTACTGGCCACCCACGGCGCGGCCAGCCAGGAAGAACTGGCCGTTGGACGCGCCGCCGACCTGGATCAGCTGTATGCCCTGGTTGGTCTGCGCGCCGGCGCCGCTGACGTTGTTGACGCGCACGTTGGCAGTGCCGCTTGTATCACCACCGATGACCAGCTTGTCGCTGGCAGCGTCGTCGCCGGCCAGCACGGTGTTGAACAGGAGGGTGCCACCAGCCCCGGTGAAGTTGCCTGACACATTGAGGGTGTGGAAGGCCGAGCCGTCGCCTAGGGAGACGGCGCCATTGCCGAGGCTCAGCGCACCGACCGTGGAATTGCCGGTCATGTTCCACGTGGCATTGTCCACGCTTGCCCGGGTCACGTTACTCATCACGCCGGTCAGGGCGGAGCCATTGCGCAGGGTGACATTGATGATGGCTCCAGCACCGTTGACGATATCGCCAGCCAGCCGGGAGTTGTCCGCGGTGAACGTCGCTTCCGCGTTCCCGTTGGTCTCAAGAATGCGGCCGTTGCCGCCCGTGGCGGTGCTACCGTTCTGAAGCAGGATGTCAGCGGCAACCGCAGTGTCACGCGTGGGGTATTGGCTGACATAGAACGCTGCACCAGTGGCGCCTTCAACATGGGACGCGTCAACGACCAGCGCGCTGGTGCCGGTTGGGCCGGGCGTGGTGCCGAAGAAGGTAGTGAACACCACTCCGTGGCTCTTGCCAAAAATCTCGCTGCCGCCGTCAACACGCGCAGTGGCAAGGCTGGTGAACTGTATGCCGTTTCCGGTATTGAAATTACTGGTGGGGCTGCCTGTGCCAGTGCCGGTGGCCCGGATACGCGAACCGGTGACAACGACGGATGCCTTTCGTGCCAGATTCAGTCCCATTCCATTGGCCTCGAGGGTGGAGTTCTGGAAAAGGGCCGTCGCGTCTGCGCCGAGCACGGCGGCACTACCGCTGTCCGAGCGAAGGGTGGTGCCGCGGACGCTGGCGCTCGATCCGTTCTGGAGAAGGAGAGCCTGGGCTGCCGCTGCATCGAAAAGCGTGGCGCCATCAATATCAACATGGGAATTGTCCCACGCGAATGTTGCCAATGCCGACGCCCCTGGCAGAAGCGTCAGCGTGGCGTTGTAGAGAGACCACCTTTCAGCTGCATCAGCAGGCCCGACCTGAGCGGATTCACCCGGCCGAAGCGTGGCGGCGTGTACTGCAACGCACAGGGAAAGCGAACTGACCACAGCCAGTGCGAGGGAACGGCGGACAGCGTCGTTCATGACAAGACTCCTGTTGAGGCGTAACTTCCGGGAGGCACGCATACCATCTGCGCGATTCCGTAGTTCTGCTAAGACATCGTGAAGTTGGTGTGATCCGGGGTTTCAAGGCGAGGTCTGCGCGGCGAAGGCCGCATTCGGACGGCGTGCAACGGCCCTGATCGAGTGCCGCTCGGCCGCGCCAGTAAAGTGGGGATCAGTCTCACGATCGGCCACGCCGGCGGATATACAAAAAGTTGCAGATGAAATTGGACGAGTTCTCTCGTGTAGGGAGCGGTTCAGTTGCGCCGCAACATGCGGAGCATAGGACGTGATGCTACGCTCCTGACCATCACCTGAATCGATCCAAATGCCGATGCCCCTGCTGGACCGTCGCCTCCTGATCGCCGTCGCCGCCACTGCCATGCTCGCCTCCGGCGTAGGCGCGGCCGCCACGCCGAAGTCCGCCGCCGACAAGGCCTATGCCTCGGTCGACCCCTTCATCGGCACCGGCGGGGAAGGGCATACCTACCCGGGTGCCACCGTGCCCTTCGGCATGGTCCAGCTCAGCCCGGACACCCGCATCCAGCCGCGCGAGAAGGCCTATGGCTGGGCAGCGGGCTACCGCTACGACGACAGCAGCATCGTCGGCTTCTCGCATACGCATTTCTCCGGTACCGGCCATTCCGACCTGGGTGACATCCTGGTGATGCCGTTCACCGGCGAACCGGGCCTGGAGCGCGGTGACCCGGAAAAGCCGCGCAGTGGCTACGCCTCGCGCTTCCGCCATGACGACGAGAAGGCCGAGCCCGGCTACTACGCCGTGACCCTGGACGACTACAAGGTACGCGCCGAGCTGACCACCAGCGCCCGCGTGGGCGTGCATCGCTATACCTTCCCCAAGGGTGCCGACGCGAAGATGCTGCTGGACATGCGCACCAGCATGTACGACTACCCGGGCAAGATCCTGTGGTCGCGGGTGCGCGTGCGTGACGATGGCACCGTGACCGGCTTCCGCGAAACGCGGGGCTGGGCGGCGGGCCGACAGCTGTATTTCGCCATGCGCTTCTCGCGGCCGCTGGCCAGCCACGAGCTGCACAACACCGAGAAGGACATCCTCTACAAGGGTTTCGCGCCCCCGGGAGAGAAGGACCCGGCGCAGCGGGCGCAGATCGAGGGCCGTCAGCTGGTCGGCACCTTCGACTTCGGCAAGCTGGATGCACCGCTGGTGGTCAAGGTGGCGATTTCGCCTGTCAGCGAGGCCGGTGCCATCGCCAATCTCGACGCGGAAGTCGCCGACTTCGACTTTGACCGGGTGCGTGCGCAGGCGAAGCAGGAGTGGACGAAGGCGCTGTCGGTACTGGACATCGACGCGCCCGAGCATGCACGGCGCAGCGCCTACACCGCGCTGTACCACACCCTGCTGGGCCCGACGCTGTTCATGGATGCCGACGGCCAGTACCGTGGCGCCGACAATGCGGTGCACAAGGCCGAGGGCTACACCAACTACTCGACCTTCTCGCTGTGGGATACCTACCGCGCCCTGCATCCGCTGCTGACCCTGGTGCAGCCGGAAAAGCGCAACAGCGATTTCATCAACTCGATGCTGGCCCACCACGACCACAGCCCCTACGGCATGCTGCCGGTGTGGTCGTTCCACGGCCTGGAAGATTGGTGCATGATCGGCTACCACGCGGTGCCGGTCATCGCCGATGCGTACGTGAAGGGCATCCGTGGTTTCGATGCCGACAAAGCACTGAAGGCGATGGTCGAGACGGCGAACTACGGCCCTTACGATGGCATCGCGCAGTACCGCGAGCTGGGTTACGTGCCCATCGATGAGGAAGGCGAGGCTGCGAGCAAGACCCTGGAGTACGCCTTCGACGACTGGACCATCGCGCGCATGGCGCAGGCGATGGGCAAGGCTGACGTGGCCAGCACCTTCGACAAGCGCGCCGGCAACTGGCGCAATGCGTTCGACAAGGACACCGGCTTCATGCGCGCGCGCAAGCGTGACGGCAGCTTCCGCACGCCGTTCGACCCCAGCGCCAGCGGCTACGGCACCGACTACACGGAAGGCAACGCCTGGCAGTATTCTTGGTATGTGCCGCAGGACGTGGCCGGCCTGGCGGCAGCGCATGGTGGCAGCGACAAGCTGCTGGCGCGGCTGGATGAGGTGTTCAACGCCAAGGTCGATCCGTCCATCTTCGAGCACATGGAAGACATCACCGGCCTGATCGGCTGGTATGCGCATGGCAACGAACCCAGCCACCACGTGGCCTACCTGTACTCGTATGCCGGCCAGCCCTGGCGCAGCCAGGCACGCCTGAAGCAGATCATGGACACGCAGTACGCCGATCGCCCCGATGGCCTGGCCGGCAACGATGACGTGGGCCAGATGTCGGCGTGGTACGTATTCACTGCGCTGGGCTTCTACCCGGTGGCACCGGGTTCGGGCGAGTACATCCTGGGCCGCCCGTTCCTGCCGAAGACCGCGATGCGCCTGCCGAACGGCAAGACCTTCACCATCGTGGCCAACGGCCTGGACGACAAGCACACCTACGTGGGCAGCGTCAGCCTCAACGGCAAGCCGCTGCAGCGCACCTTCCTGCGCCATGACGAGATCCTCGCCGGTGGTGAGCTGACCTTCACCATGCAGGCCGAGCCGAACAAGGAATGGCCGGGGCAGGGCGCGCAGGCGCCGTACTCGATGTCAACGCCGTAACGGTAGCCCCTGGCCATGCCCGGCGGCGGGACCTGTAGAGCCGAGCCCACGCTCGGCTCAGGCACCGCGCCAGAGGCAGCCGAGCATGGGCTCGGCTCTACAGGGTGCGGAACCGCATGCCCACCCGTGCGCCACCCATCGGCGCGCTGCCGATGTCCAACGTCGCGCCATGCCGCTGTGCTATCTCGGCCACGGTAACGGTAGCGCCGGGCCGCGCCCGGCGGCGGAACCTGTAGAGCCGAGCCCACGCTCGGCTCAGGCACCGCGCCAGAGGCAGCCGAGCATGGGCTCGGCTCTACAGGGCGCGGAACCGCATTCCCACCCGTGCGCCACCCATCGGCGCGCTGCCGATCTCCAGCGCGGCGTCATGCCGCTGTGCTATCTCGGCCACGGTAACGACAGCGCCGGGCCACGCCCGGCGGCGGAAGCTGTAGAGCCGAGCCCACGCTCGGCTCAGATACCGCGCCAGAAGCAGCCGAGCCTGGGCTCGGCTCTACCCGCTGCGGAACCGCATGCCTACCCGTGCGCCACCCATCGGCGTGCTGCCGATGTCCAACGTCGCGCCATGCCGCTGCGCGATCTCGGCCACGATGGCCAGGCCAAGCCCGCAGCCATCGCCCTGGCTGCTGGCGCGGTAGAACCGTTCCGTGACGCGGCCGCGCTCGGCTTCATCGATGCCGGCACCATCGTCATCCACCCACACCTGCACACCGTCCTCATCGCGCTGCACTGCCAGGGTGATCACCCCGCGCACGGCGCCATAGCGCAGCGCGTTGTCCAGCAGGTTGCCCAGCGCCTCGCGCAGCAAGGGCGCATCGCCCCGCACCGGCACGCCTTCGTCCGGCCCCTCGTATCCCAGATCCGCCCCGGCAGCCAGCGCGCGGTCGGCATAGCGCTCGACCACGGTGCGCGCCAACGTGGCCACGTCCAGCGCCTGCAGCGGCAACGAAGCGCCCTGTGCATCCTCCGAACGGCTGAGCAGCAGCAGCTGGTTGACCAGGTGCTGCAGCCTCGACAACCCGGCCAGCGTTCCGGACAGCGCCAGCTGCTGCGCCTGTGGATCCTGCTGCCGCAGCGAACTCTCCAGCTCCACCTGCATCGCCGCCAACGGTGTGCGCAGCTGGTGCGCGGCATTGCTGACGAAGCGCCGCTGCGCCGCCTGCATTGCATCCAGCCGCTGCAGTAATGCGTTGTAGGCTTCCACCGCGGGCCACAGCTCGCGCGGTGCCTCCTGCTGCGGGTCCAGAGGCGCAAGCGGGTCCGGTCGCGGGCTCGCCAGTCGCCGCGCCACCTGGTTGGCATGGCGCGCTGCCGCGCCGGTGCCTGACCAGGCCAGCCACGCCGCCAGCGCGAGGATCGCGGCCTGGAACGGCACGCTGGTCATCAGCAGCTTGCGCTCCAGCCGGTGCCGCTTGCGCAGGGTCTCGGCCACGCGCAGGCGCACCTGATGCCCGCCCGTGGTTGGCACCAGCACCTCCACCATGCGCACCGCTTGCCCGCGCAGCCGCGCATCGTAGTAGACCGCGTCTTCATCGGCGGCCTGCGCGGGCTGCGGCAGCGCATCAGCCAGATCGCCGTACAGCCGCGTGCCGCTGGTATCTACCACTTCGCCATGTACTTCATCCACCGTGTCCCAGGTGAACATGCGAGACATGGCCGGCGTCACGTCCATCACCGCGCGACCCTCCTGCTCCTTCACCAGCTCGGACAGGGACATCGCCGAGTCCAGCAGCCAGCGGTCGTATACCTGGCCTGCGAAGTAGCGCGCCAGGGCGAACGAGCCCACCGCACTGCACAGCAGCAGCACCAGCAGCGGCAGCCACAGTCGTCGCAGCAGCAGCCCACGCAGGCTCGCCACGCGCTCAACCATCGATGGCCTCCAGCCGGTAGCCAAGGCCACGCAGCATGCGGATGCCCACATCCGCGCCGGCCTGTTCGAACTTGCGGCGCAGGCGGCTGACGTGCACTTCGATCACGGAGAGATTGGCCTCGTGGTCCCAGCTGTACAGCGCGTCGAACAGGCGCTGCTTGGTCACCGTGCGTCCGGGCTGCTGCATCAGCGCATCGACCAGGGCCAGCTCGCGTGCGGTCAGCTCGATGCGCTGGCCGTCCACCTGCACCTCCTGGCGGATGCTGTCCAGACACAGACGGCCCAGCCGCTTCTGTGCGGGTGCATCGCTGCGGCGTCGTGCCAACGCGCGCAGCCGCGCTTCCAGTTCGCCCAGCGCGAAGGGCTTGGCCAGGTAGTCGTCGCCACCCCGGTCCAGGCCGAGGATGCGGTCCTCCACGCCATCGCGTGCGGTAAGGATCAGCACCGGCAGGCTGATGGCCTGGTCGCGCAGGCGCGACAGCAGGTCGAGGCCATCGACATCGGGCAGCGACAGGTCCAGCACCATCACGTCATACGGTGCAGCGGCGAGTGCCGCCGGCGCCAGCAGGCCCTGCGCCAGGTGGTCACACAGATGGCCGGCGCCCTGCAGGGCGCGTACCAGGCCGTCGGCCAAGGCCGCGTCGTCTTCGATCAACAGGATTCGCATTGCAAGCTTCGCGCAAGGTTCGGGAAAGTTTGGCGCAAGTGCGTCACCTTACCGTGGCGCGCATGAATTTCCTCCCTCGTTCGGCGGCCCTGCTGGCCGCACTGGCGTGTGCACCTGCGGCGTGGGCGATCAGCCTGCAGGACGCGCAACGTGCCATGGATGCGCACAACCCGGACCTGCGCGCGGCGGCGCTGGAACTGCGCGGTGCGCAGGGCGATGCGCTGACCGCTGCATTGCGGCCTGCATCGGAACTGTCGCTGGGCACCAGCAAGATCAGCCCGAGGCACGGCGTCGGCAGCGGTCGCTGGCAGGACAAGCGCGTCGACAGCACCCTCGGCCTGGGCTTCACCTGGGAACGCGGCGGCAAGCGGACGCTGCGCATGCGCCAGGCCGATGCGCTGGTGGAGGCGGCCGGGCTGGAACAGCTGGACATGCGCCGCCGGCAGCAGGTGGCGCTGTACGAAGCCTATTTCGGGCTGAAGGCCGCGCAGGACGTGCGGGATATCGCCGAGGCCAACCGGCGCAGTTCGGCCGAGCAGATGGCCGCCGCGGAGCGGCAGGTCGCCAGCGGTGCAATGGCGCCGGTAGACCGGGCCCGTCTGGCCGTGGATGACCTCGCGGTGGCCGATGCAGCACGCGAAGCGGCGTTGGACCTGCGCGACGCGCAGCACACATTGGCCCTGCTGCTGGGCATGGAAGAGAGTGCATCTCTCAGTGCCGACGACGCGTGGCCCGACGCCAGCAGGGAAGCGGCGGGCAGCGCCGATCCGCAGCAGCGCGTGGACCTGCGCGCCGCACGTTCGCGGCTGGCCGCGGCCGATGCTGGCGTGGCACTGGCCCGCAGTGAACGCCGTCGCGACATCCAGTGGGGGGTGGAGGCCGAGCGCGAGCCGACCGACATCAATGGCGTCACCTGGGGTGTTTCGGTGACGATTCCACTGGGGGCGCCGTCGCGCGCGCAGGGCGGTATCCAGCGTGCCGAGGCCGAGCGCGATGCCGCCGCACTGGAACTGCATGCGCTGCAGCGCCAGACCTGGGCGGAGCTGGACCTGCTGCAGGCCGGTGCCGAAGCCGCCGCGCAGCGCCGCCAGGACTACGAGGGGCTGCAGGCCGACAGTGCACGCAAGGCCGTGCAGGGTATCGAACTGGCCTATCGCCGCGGTGCCGCCAGCCTGACCGACCTGTTGGATGCGCGCCGCAGCTGGCGCGAGTTCGAGGCCGCGCTGATCCAGGCGCGTGCCGACCATGCCATTGCACTGGCGCGTTGGAGCGCCGCCACGTCCGTTGCCGAAGGAGAGATCCTGTGATCCCGCATGCCACCACTCAACCGCTTGCGCGCCGCGCATTGCTGCCTGCGCTGCTCGCGCTGGCCCTGCTGTCCGGCTGCGGGCGCGCACCGGCCACCTATGCCGACGGCGGGCCGGTGGTCAGTGCCGGGCACATCCAGTTCCCGGCCGACAGCCGCCAACTGGACGTACTGCGCAGCGAAGCCGTGAGCGATGGCACCAGCGCATCGCTGCAGCTGCCGGGCCGGGTGGTCTGGGACGAAACCCGCTCCAGTGCGCTGCGCGCGCCGTTGCCGGGGCAGGTCTCGCGCATCGATGCGCAGCCGGGGCAGAAGGTCAAGGCTGGCCAGGTCATCGCCTGGATCACCTCGCCGGAGTTCGGACAGGCGCAGGCGGAGGGTGTGCGTGGGCAGGCCGAACTGCAGCAGGCCCGGCGCGAGCTGCAGCGTACCCGCGAGCTGCATGCCGCCGGGGTGGCCTCGGGCCGCGAGCTGGACGAGGCGGAAGCGCATTTTGCCGGCAGCCAGGCCGACCATGCCCGCGCCGCCGCGTTTGCTACCGCCTACGGCAATGGCAACCGCGTTGACCAGCGATTGCCGCTGCGCGCGCCCATCGACGGCGTGCTGGTGGAACGGCGCATGAGCCCTGGCATGAACGTCGGCCCGGACAGCGAGCAGCCGCTGGCGGTCATCGGTGATCCCGATCGCCTGTGGCTGCTGCTGGACATCCCGGAAAGCCTGGCCGGTCGCCTGCAGCCCGGCATGCAGGTGCGTGTGCCGGCTGCCGATGGCAGCACGCTGCAGGCCACGCTGCAGCACGTCGATGACTTCGTCGACAGCGAGCGCCGCGTGGTGCAGGCCCGCGCCGAGCTGGACAACCACAGCCGCAGCTTCAAGGCCGGGCAGTACGTACGCGCCCAGGTGGCACTGCCGGCGCAGGGCGGCGTGTCGCTGCCGGATACCGCCGTGCTGCTGATCGATGGCAAGCAGGTCGTATTCGTGGACGAAGGCAAGGGCCACTACGCCCGCCGTGCCGTGCAGG
The DNA here is from genome assembly GCF_008710035.1 of Stenotrophomonas cyclobalanopsidis. GTDB lineage: Bacteria > Pseudomonadota > Gammaproteobacteria > Xanthomonadales > Xanthomonadaceae > Stenotrophomonas > Stenotrophomonas cyclobalanopsidis. Next base: position 16,993 of record NZ_VYKI01000039.1, read on the forward strand.
CCGAGGAGCTGGGTGACGGGCGTCTGTGGGTGCGCGAAGGGCTGGCGGCCGGCAGCCGCGTGGTGGTCGAGGGTGGCCTGCTGCTGCAGCAGCTGGTGGACAACGCGCCGGGCCCGGCGACGGCGGCCTCCGCAACGGCCGCTCCTGCGATGGGGCATGCCACCCCATGATCGATCGCCTGATTGCCTACTGCCTGCGCCAGCCGCTGATGGTGATGCTGGCGCTGCTGCTGTTCATCGGTGCCGGCATCGCCGCGTTCCGCGTGCTGCCGGTGGAAGCCTTCCCCGATGTGTCCGACACCCAGGTGACCGTGGTCTCGCTGCACCCGGGTCGCGCCGCCGAGGAGGTCGAGCGCGAAGTTACCATGCCGCTGGAAGTGGCCCTATCGGGCATCCCGCATGCGGTGCGGGTGTTCTCGCATACGCAGTTCGGTCTGTCGATGATCATCCTGACCTTCGACGACAAGGCCGATGACTACTTCGCCCGCCAGCAGGTGATGGAGCGCCTGCAGGGCGTGGACCTGCCCGAGGGGGTGACGCCCGAGCTGGAGGCGATGAGTTCGGCGGTGGGCGAGATCTACCGCTACGTGCTGAAGGCCCCGCGTATGAGTCCCACCGAGCTGCGCACCGTGCAGGAGTGGGTGATGGAGCGTGGCCTGCGCACCGTGCCGGGCGTGGCTGATGTGATCAGCTTCGGCGGCTATGCGCGTACGTTCCAGGTCAAGCCGGACCTGGACAAGCTGCGTGATCGCGGCATCAGCCTGGGCGAATTTTCCGAAGCGCTGGAGAAGGGCAGCTCCAATGCCGGCGGCGGTTATGTGGAGCGTGGCCAGCAGCAGTTCCTGATCCGTGGTGTCGGCCTGATGCGCTCGCCGGCCGATATCGGCAGCGTGGTGGTCGCGCAGAAGGGCGGCACGCCGGTGCTGGTACGCGATCTGGCCCGCATCGCTGATACCGGCCTGCCGCGGCAGGGTCTGGTCGGCCAGGACGACAACGACGATGCGGTGTTTGGCATGGTGCTGATGCGCAAGGGCGAGAATCCGTCCGATGTGCTCGACGCCCTGCATGCACGCGTGGCCGAGATCGAAGCCAACCAGCTGCCGGCAGGCGTCAGCATCGAGCCATTCTACGACCGCTCGTGGCTGGTCTCGACCACGCTGAAGACGGTGTTCCGCAATCTGCTGGAAGGTGCGGTGCTGGTGTTCCTGGTGCTGTGGCTGTTCCTCTACAACGCCCGCGCTGCACTGATCGTGGCGGCGATGATGCCGCTGGCCCTGCTGTCGACCTTCCTCGGCCTGCACCTGTGGGGCGTGCCGGCCAACCTGCTGTCGCTGGGGGCGATGGATTTCGGCATCATCATCGATGGTGCGGTGATCGTCACCGAGCACATCGTTTCGCGCCTGTCCGCGCTGCCGCGTACGGCAGACCGGAAAACACGGTTCTCCACCGTGCTGTCGGCGGCCTCGGAAGTAGGCCGACCGACCTTCTTCTCGATGCTGATCATCATTGCCGCACACATTCCGATCTTCACCCTGCAGCGGCAGGAAGGCCGGATGTTCGCGCCGATGGCCTATTCGGTGACCTCGGCGCTGATCGGCGCGCTGATCCTGGCGCTGACCGTGGTGCCGCTGTTCTGCTACTGGTGGCTGCGGCGCGACCGCATGCGCGGCGAGAACCCGCTGATGGACCGCCTGACCGGCTGGTACCAGCCGGTGCTGGAGCGTACGCTGGCCCGCCCTCGGTCGGTGGTGCTGACCGCCGTCGCGTTGCTCGTCGGTACGCTGGCGCTGGGCACGCGATTGGGGTCTGAGTTCCTGCCGGAGCTGGATGAGGGCTCGATCTGGCTGACCGCCACGCTCGACCCCAGCACCAGCCTGGCCGAGGCGCAGCAGCAGTCACGGCGCATCCGCGAACTGGTGAACACCTACCCGCAGGTGTCCACGGTGGTGGCCAAGCTTGGGCGTCCCGAAGACGGCTCCGATGCCAAGGGCGCGAACCAGATCGAGGCGCTGGTGGCGCTGAAGCCGGAAAAGGAATGGCCCAAGGGCGTGGACAAGCGGCAACTGATCGCCGATCTGCAGCGCACGCTCGAACAGCGCATTCCCGGACCGGAGTTCTCGATCTCGCAGCCGGTGCGTGACAACATCCTGGAGAGCATCTCGCAGATCAAGGGACAGGTCGTCATCAAGGTCAGCGGTGCCGACCTGGACGTGCTGAATCGGCAGGCCCAGGCCATCCTCGGCCAGGTGCGTGGCGTGGACGGCGTGGAGAGCGCCTTCATCGACCGCGATGGTTCGCTGCCGCAGCTGCAGATCGAGATTGACCGCGATCGTGCCGCGCGCTACGGGCTGAACGTGCGCGACATCGACGAGGTGATCGAGACGGCGCTGGGCGGCCGCGAAGTGGGCGAATTGTGGGAGGGCGACCGCAGGTTCCCGATCACCCTGCGCCTGGACGATGCCGACCGTGACCTGCAGCGCCTGCGCATGGTGCCGGTGGGCATCGGCGATGGGCATACCGTGACCCTGTCCGACGTGGCTGATTTCCAGATGGCCAGCGGTGCGATCAATATCTCGCGCGAGAACGCCCAGAGGGTCAAGGCGGTGAGCATCTTCATCGCCGGCCGTGACATGGGCAGCGTGGTGGCCGACATGCGTTCGCGGGTGGATGCCAGCGTGAAGCTGCCCGAGGGCTACGGCCTGGAGTGGTCGGGCGAGTTCGAGAACCAGCAACGCGCAATGAAGCGGCTGGGCTGGGTGATCCCGCTGTCGGTGCTGATCATCTTCGTGCTGCTGTTCGATGCCTTCAAGGACATCAGCAGTGCGGCGCTGATCCTGGCCAATGTGCCGCTGGCGATGATCGGCGGCATCCTCGCCCTGTGGCTGACCGGCATTCCGTTGTCGGTGTCGGCGGCGATCGGTTTCATCGCGTTGTTCGGGCAGGCGGTATTGAACGGCGTGGTGATGCTCAGCCGGTTCGCCCAGCTGCGTGAGCAGGGCATGGACCTGCTGCAGTCGGTGGTGCAGGGCTCGCTGCAGCGCCTGCGCACGGTGCTGATGACCGCGTTGCTGGCGATGTTCGGCCTGCTGCCGATGGCCACCTCGCACGCGATTGGTGCCGAGACGCAGAAGCCGCTGGCGGTGGTGGTGATCGGCGGCCTGCTGTCGGCGATGCTGCTGACTCTGCTGGTGCTGCCGACGCTGTACTACTGGGTGCACAGCCGCCGCGCCGCGAACCGGTAGGTGCCAACCCTGGTCGGCACGCCGCCATCAACCGGCAGATGCCAACCCTGGCTGGCGCTTTGCCCGGATCTGGTAGATGAGAACCTTGGTTGGCACATTGCTCGGATCTGGTAGCTGCCAACCTTGGTTGGCACATTGGGACCGTCCACCAAGGTGGACGACTACCGGGACCCGCGGCCCCACGCGCTCGGCGCACACCCCATCACCCGACGGAACGCGGCACTGAACTTGCTGGGATTGGCATAGCCCGCTGCCAGCGCCACCTCGGTAACCGCGCAGCGCTGCAGCAGCATGCTGGCGGCCCAGCGCATGCGTCGCCGGGTCAGGAACGCATATGGTGATTGGCCGGTGGCCGCGCGCAGGGCGCGGCCGAAGGCCGAGGCCTCCATTCCCACGGCCGTCGCCAACGCAGCAACATCCAGTGCATCGGCGCGATGCGCATCGATGTAGTCCTCCAGCTGCCGCAACCGGCGCGCCGGCAACGGCGCTGACGCCGGCGGCAGTGCAGGCGTCTGCCCTGCCAGCTGGCCCAGCCGGTGCAACAGCACCGCGCTGCCCTGCCGCAGGAAGCCGGGCAGGCAGGCGTCGGCCTGGGCGCTCGCCCACAGCGCCTGCAGCACCGACACGATCACTGGGTCCTCGTGCAGCCGGGTGGCCAGCGGCGCCAGCAGCGGCGCGGCCTGCGGATGTAGGCGGGTATCAATGGCGATGCCGAGCAGGTCCACCGCCGGGCTGGCGTAGCAGCCGGCGTCACCGGGCAGCACCAGGTTGAACTGGCCTGGCCGCCAATGTCCCTGCAGACGGCCCAGCGTCGTGCGTTGGTGCAGCGCTCCGCCGCCGGCCAGCGCCAGGCCCAGACGCAGCTGGTCGGGATGACCCATCTCGCCTTCGCTGGCTTCGAAGCGGTGCCGCAGCAGCACGATGCCGCCTTCATCAGTGGCATGGATGCCGAGCGCGGGATGGCCGGTTTCGTGCTGCAGCTGGGCGGCGAGCGTGGGCGGGGTGGATCCGGGAATGGAGCGTCGACGCACGGAATGGAGTGGCTGATTCAGTTGGATGTTACATCATAACAATGTGTGCCAGCCGTTCTGCCAGGCACCTGTCCATCTCCCGAGAGGTCTGCCTTGAAATCCCCCGTAACGTCCGCTGCGCTGGTCGCGGCGTCTCTGCTCGTTCCCGTCCTGCCGGTGCATGCCCAGCAGAAGGAGGCCGCCACCACACTGGACGGCGTGATGGTCACCGGTTCCAAGCGGGATACGCCCTATCTGAAGAGCGATCTGTCGGTCACCGTGCTGGACCGCGAAGCGCTGCAGCAGGCCGGCGTCACCGAGTTCCGCGACCTGGACAAGCTGGCACCCAATGTCAAGTTCAACGTGATGGGCCAGCTCAGCAACATGTTCATCTCCATCCGCGGCATCGAATCCAACCCATTCCTGGTCAACCGCGCCTCGGTCTACATCGATGGCATCCCGTTCCGCGAACTGAGCAACGCCGTGCTCAACCAGGTCGATTCGGTGGAGGTGCTGCGCGGCCCACAGGGCACGCTGTACGGCGCCAACAGTGAATCGGGCCTGGTGCTGGTGCGCACGCGTGGCCCGTCCGATGCCACCGAGGGTGAAGTGAACCTGCGCCACACCTGGTTCGGCAACGGCGGCGGTACCGCGCTGGATGGCTTCCTGTCCGGTCCATTGGGCAAGGGCGGCGCGCTGGCCGGCTCGGTCGCCTTCATGGGCTCACAGGAGGATGCCTACCTGAAGAACCTGACGCCATCCGGTGCGCGCGGCAAGGTTGACGAAGGCTACCTGCAGGGCAAGCTGCGCTGGCGGCCCAGCGATTACGTGCAGGTCAACGCGCTGGCCTACCACCTGCGCACGCGCGCGCCGGGCATGTTCGAGTATGAGTACCTGCCGATGGATACCGGCCTGTACAACCGCACCTATGGCAGCACGCTCAACGGCGGTCGCCAGGCCGGCGATTTCACCTACATCAACGATGCGCCCAAGCGCACCGAGAAGGATGAAACCGTCGCAGGCCTGAGCGCACAATGGCAGCTGCAGGCGGGCACGCTGGATGTGGCTGCCTCCCACCGTGGCGAGGAGGTGATGTCGGCCGGCTACGATTTCGACATGACCGCCAGCGCCGAACTGGCCGGCCGCATCTACGACAAGAAGAACGAATGGACCGCCGAGGCGCGTTTCAGCTCTCCCAGCGACCAGACGCTGACCTGGATGGCCGGCGTGGCGGCCTACCGCACCGACAAGGATTCCATCCTCGGTACGTTCGTCGGGCCGGCCACGCGCGGGCTGGACAGCTACAACCTGGCGCCGCGGCAGACCTCCAAGGGCGAGGACTACAGCGTGTTCGCCACCGCCAGCTACACCTTGCCCGCGCTGCCGAAGCTGACCGCCAGCGTCGGCCTGCGCCACGAGCAGGCGCGACGTTCCACCGAACAGCGCGCCGGTGCGCTGGACCTTGGCCCCGGTGGCCTGGTGCTGTACCGCGACGCCGCGCTGGCGCACACGTTCTCGGCCACGCTGCCGCGCGTGTCGCTGCGCTACGACGCCAGCGATGACCTGTCCTTCTACGCGGCCTCCGCCAAGGGCTACATCCCGGGTGGCTTCAACCTCGCGGCCGCGCAGAGTGATGTGGTCAATGACAAGGTGCTGCGTTACGAATCCGAGCGCATGTGGAGCCACGAACTGGGCTTCAAGATGAACCTGGCCGGCGGCCGCGGACACATCGGCGGGGCGCTGTTCCACATCACCTCGGACAACTGGCAGGAGATCCAGATCGCCACCGATGCCGATGGCCGGCCGATCTCTTCGGACTATGTGGGGTCGGATGCCTCGATCCGCTCGCGTGGCGCCGAGCTGGAAGGCGTCTTCGACGTGCTGCCGGGGCTGAGCCTGATGGCCAACGTCGGCTACGTGGACGCCAAGTACACCAAGCTCTGGGTCAGCGCGGATCAGAACCTTGCCGGCAAGCGGGTCAAGTTGACCCCGCATTACACCGGCTACCTGGCCGCGCGCTACCAGTTCGATTCGGGGCTGTACGCGCGGGTGGAATCGCAGTTCACCGGTTCCAGTGCGCTGGACGAGCGCAACCGTGCGTTCCAGCCCGCGGTAGCGGTGCTGGGGTTGCAGGTGGGATATGAGACGGGGCCGTGGAGCACCCGGCTGTTCGTGCAGAACCTGACCGACAAGCGGCGCATCAACGGTCTGATCTTCGACAATCTGGCCTTTGGTCGTGATGGCAACTACTACGGCCCGGTGGACCATCCGCGCATCTTCGGTGCCGAGGTGGGTTACCGGTTCTGAGTGCGTTGCCGGCCAGCGGCCGGTACTACCGGGCACGGCGTTGTTTCTGGTCGATGCCAACCTTGGTTGGCACGTTGGGAACGTCCACCAAGGTGGACGACTACCGGTGAAGCGCCCGCCGGTTGAGGATGTGGGCGGTGGCCAGCAGCACGCCGCCGCAGGAGGTCGCCACGCCATGCCAGACCAATGATTCCTTCAACGGCATGTACAGCGACGAAGACAGCAGCGCAACCGCGCCGCAGGCCGCCAGCCGCAGCGGCCGCCACTGCTGGTGGCGACGCCTGCCTGAAACGGTGCTGGCCATGGCCACGGTGGAGGCGACGACGGCGAACACCCATTCCCAGCGCGACATCACCAGCAGCGCGGTCATCGCGCCGTGGGCCGGGTGCTGGAACGAGCGCAGGGCCATCATCGCCGCCGGCACGAAGGCCAGCAGCAGGGGCAGGGTGATGCAGTGCGCGGCGCAGGCCATAGACAGCCAGGCGCCGGCCAGGTCAAGACGGGGGTGCCAGCGTGCCGAAGCTGGCGGCTGGGGCAGTGCCCTTGCGGGAGGCGTAGGGATGTGGTCCATAATGTTACATAATAACAATTATGGAGTCCCCTATGAAGCGTGTCGTAGTGCTGTCCCTGTTGTTCGCTGCTCCCGCCGTGCAGGCACACGACGTGCGCCAGCTCGGTGCACACGTGCACGGCCAAGCCACGGTCGACCTGGCGGTGGACCAGGGCACCCTTGAACTGGCCCTGCAGGCGCCGGGCGTCGGCATCCTGGATTTCGAACGGCCGCCTGCCAATGCCACCGAACAGGCGGCGCTGCACGCGGCACTGGCCACGCTCAAGCGCGGCGACTGGTTGACCCTGCCCACCGCAGCGCAGTGCACGCCGCTGAAACGTGACGCGCGCGCCGAGGGCTTTGGGCCCGCCGTGCCCGCTACTGCCACTACGCCGGGCAAACACACCCATGCCGGCTTCAACGCCGAACTGCGCTACCAGTGTGCCAACCCGGCCGCGCTGCGGGTGCTGGTGCTGGCCTTGCCGAAGGCCTTCCCGAACCTGCACGAGGTCATCGTCAACAGCGTGACGGCGGCCGGCCAGAGCCGCACTGTGCTCAACGCCGAGAACCTGCGCGTGGTGCTGGCCCCATGAACGCCGCCGCGGTGATCGCGCTGGAGCAGGTGCGTTTCAGCTATGGCGGACGCACCGTGCTGGATATCCCGCGGCTGCAGATCGCTGCAGGCAGCATCGTGCTGCTGCGCGGTGCCAGTGGTTCGGGCAAGAGCACCCTGCTGGGCCTGCTGGCCGGCGTGCTGCGCCCCGAACAGGGCGAGGTGGTCGTTGCCGGTACGGCCGTGCACGCCTTGAAGCCTGCTGCGCGCGACCGCTTCCGCGCCGATCATCTCGGCGTGATCTTCCAGCAGTTCAACCTGCTGCCCTTCCTCAGCGTGCGCGACAATATCGCGCTGGGCCTGCGCTTCGCGCCCGCGCGCAGCGCACGGGTCGTTCGCCCGCTGGATGATGAAATCTTCCGCCTGCTGCAGGCTCTGCACCTGGATCCGGACCTGCTGCAGCGCCGCGCCGGCACCCTCAGCGTCGGCCAGCAGCAGCGCGTAGCGGCGGCGCGGGCGTTGATCGGTCGCCCGGCCGTGCTGCTCGCCGATGAGCCGACCTCGGCACTGGACCGCGAAGCGGCCACCGCCTTCCTGCAGCTGATGGCCGCGCAATGTGCAGCGGCCGGTACCACCGCGGTGGTGGTCAGCCATGACGACAGCCTGCAACCCCTCTTCGACCGCGTCGTGCAGCTGCAGGACATCAACCACGCCGGAGCCGCCCATGTTTGAACTTGCCTGGGCCAGCCTGCGCAGCCGTGCGCTCAGCGTGTCCCTGACCGTGCTGGTCATCACCCTCAGCGTGACCCTGCTGCTGGGCGTGGAGCGCGTGCGCGTGCAGGCCCATGAGGGTTTCGCCAGCACCGTTTCGGGCACCGATCTGATCGTCGGCGCGCGCTCGGGGCCGGTGAACCTGCTGCTGTATTCGGTGTTCCATATCGGCGACCCGACCAACAACGTGTCCTGGCAGTCCTATCAGGAACTGTCGACGCTGCCGCAGATCAAGTGGGCGGTGCCGCTGTCGCTGGGTGATTCCTGGCGCGGCTACCGGGTCATCGGCACCACCGGCGGCTACTTCGAGCACTACCGTTACGGTGCCGGGCACACGTTGGCCTTCGCCGAGGGCAAGCCCTTCGATGATCTGTACGACGCAGTGGTTGGCGCCGATGTCGCCGGCGCGCAGGGCGTGCAGGTGGGCGATGAGATGGTGCTCGCTCATGGCACTGCCTCGGTGACTCTGGCCAAGCATGCCGACAAGCCGTTCCGCATCAGTGGCGTGCTGCAGCGGACCGGCACGCCGGTGGATTCGTCGGTGCTGGTGTCCCTGCCGGCAATCGAGGCCATCCATGTGGACTGGCGCTCGGGCGTGCAGCTGCGCGGGCACAGGGTCAGCGCTGAGGAGGCGCGACACCTGGACCTGACCCCGACCAGCATCACCGCCTTCATGCTCGGCCTGAACTCGCGCATCGCCACGTTCTCGGTGCAGCGCGCGGTCAATGACTACCCCGACGAGGCACTGCTGGCGATCCTGCCCGGCGTTACCCTGCAGCAGCTGTGGCAGTCGCTGGGCACGGCCGAGCGGGCGCTGCAGCTGATCAGTGCGATGGTGGTGCTGCTGGGCCTGGTCTCGCTGGTGGCGCTGCTGGTGTCGACCCTGCAGGAGCGCCGCCGTGAGATGGCGGTACTGCGTGCCACCGGTGCCCGGCCACGCTACATCGCCAGCCTGCTGGTGCTGGAAGCGGTGGCGACCAGCGGCATGGCCTGCGTGCTGGCCCTGACCATCCTGGTGGCCGCCAGCCTGGCTGGGCGCGGCTGGGCGCTGGCGAACTTTGGTCTTTCGATCACCCATGTCTGGCCGGATCTGCGCGAGCTGGCGTGGGTGGGCGGGGTGCTGGTGTTGAGTGCCGTGGCCGGTCTGGTGCCGGCTTTGCTGGCCTATCGGCGCACGCTGGCCGACGGCCTGTCGGCGGGAGCCTGAGCGATGCGCGGGAGCCTTTTTCTTGCCGTGATCCTGCTACTGGCGGGCTGCGAACGTCCGGTGGATACCGGCGTGCAGGCCCTGCCACCGTCACTCGTGCAGGACGGCGCGACAAGCCAAGTGCCCGCCGAGCAGGAACTGGACTGGCTGCAGATGATGCCCGCCGATGAGCTGGCCGCGCTGGAGCGGGGCGACGGGCCGGAAGTGAAGCACAACGGCAACCGGCGCATGGCCCAGTACGGCACCTTCCGCACCGTGGACACGGTGCTGGACCGCGCCGTGCGCCTGCCCGGTTACGTGGTGCCGCTGGCCAGTGCCAGCGATGGCCGGCTGACCGAGTTCCTGTTCGTACCGTATTACGGCGCCTGCATCCACGTGCCGCCGCCACCCCCGAACCAGATCGTGCACGTGCGGTTGTCGCGGCCGATCGACATGCCGGACATGTACTCGCCGTTCTTCCTCGCCGGCACGCTGCGCGCCGAGCGCGTGGATGACGACGTGGCCGGTTCGGCCTACACCATGGCAGACCCCGAGTTGAGGCCCTATGAACCGTAACGCCTGTGTCCTGGTGCTGATGGTGTTGGCCGGTTGCAGTCGGCCCGGCGGCGATGTGCCCGAGCCGACCGCTGCCCCCGCGCCCGCCAATGCGCCCGCGCAGGCAGCGCCTGAAGCGCCTGCCGCCAGCGACGGCGCGATCACTGCCTGGAATGCGTTGATGCCCGAGGACGACGCATTCCTGCGCCCGCCGCCGCAGATCGGCATCGACCGCAGCGGCGGCATGGGCGCGATGTCGGGCGTCGGTGGACTGATCGATGACACGGGTTCAGGCACGCCGCCGGGTGCGGCCATCGACCACTCCAGCCCCGACCGCGCGCAGCAATTCGGCTCTGCTGCCGTGGTCGATGGCGTGGACGGTCGCCAGGTCGACCTGGACGGCTACGTGGTGCCGTTGGGCACGGACGACGCCGGGGCAGTGAACGAACTGCTGTTCGTGCCGTTCTATGGCGCCTGCATCCACGTACCACCGCCGCCACCGAACCAGATCATCCATGTGACCCTGGCCAAGCCGATGGCACTCGGCAACCTGTGGGATGCCTATCGGCTGTCGGGCCATCTGCGGATCAAGCGCTTCGAGGCCGACATCGCCAGCGCGTCCTACGATGCGGATGCGGCCACGCTGACGGCGATCGGCAGCTGATGCAGCGCGCGCACTGGCTGGGGATCGGTGCGGTGGTGCTGCTGGCCGGTGCCGCGCTGCTGGCGTGGCAGCGCTCGGCGCCGCAGGCGCGTCCGCCGTCTGTCGCGTTCCCCACACCGGTGCCCGCGCTGCAGGCCGACATCGAGCGGCACCTGCGCGAGGATCGTGCGTTCCGTGACGACGTGGTGTTCCTGCTGGCGGCCACCGTGCGTGATCGCTGCGTTCCCGCCGAGGCCGGTGTGCTGGCACGGATGGCCAACCGCGCCGCGCTGCCGGTGCTGGGTGCGGTCAGTGCGGTGACCGCGCAGGATCGTCGGCTTGATCGGCCGATCTACCAGTTCATCCAGCACCGTGCCGACAGCACGGAATGCGGTGAACCACTGCAGTTGCCCGACTCAGGTACGGTGCCGCTGCGGGTGGACATCGAGCAGTACGCGCTCAGCTTCCCCGACAGCTATTACGACCCGGCGCACAGCAGCGTGCCGCGCGACTTCGGCGGCCGCAGCCTGGTCGAGCGTGCAGGCAACGCCTGCAACAGCGTCGTGTATTCGGTGCTGCCGCTGGGCCCGGTCGACTGGCGCTGCAGCATGCTGCGGACCAACGCGCGCAGCCGCGTGCGCGGCGCCTGCGAAAGTGAGCTGCAACGCCAGCACGGCAGTACCGGCGGCGAGCTGGACATGGCGGTGGGGCAGGGCATGCAGGGGGCGGTCGTCGCTGCCATCACCGCGCTACCGGAAGGCTGCCGGTAACCGGCTTTTGTAGAGCCGAGATCCTATGTTCGTGGTCAAGCCTGTTGGAAGCAGGCTTGGCCTACCTTCAGCATGGCTGGGTCGAATTCCTTGCCACTCTTGAATACGCCCCACGCAATCCTGGCCAGTTTTC
>NZ_VYKI01000004.1:0-67315 GCF_008710035.1 Stenotrophomonas cyclobalanopsidis
AAATTAGCGCTGTGGAACCACCCGATCCCATCCCGAACTCGGAAGTGAAACGCAGCTGCGCCGATGGTAGTGTGGCTCAAGCCATGCGAGAGTAGGTCATCGCCAGGGTTTATACCCAAAAACCCCGCTGCTTGCGCAGCGGGGTTTTTTCTTTGCGCGTGGATAATCATGCTGCGTGGATGTGCCGTACCGGCAAACTGCATGGAGCAGCACCGGTAATGCCGGCCGCTGGCCGGCAAAAGCGCGGCACAGGCGCCTGCAGGAACAGCGGTGCCAACCAAGGTTGGCATCTACGAGAACAGCGGTGCCAACCAAGGTTGGCATCTACGAGAGCACGGGTGCTCGTGGATGGGGCGGCCCCAATTAGATCCACGGAACACCGGTAGTGCCGGCCGCTGGCCGGCACAGGCAAGGTGCCAACCGCGGTTGGCACCCACCCAAGGCACACAGCAGGAGCCGGGCGCGTGGCCTCAGGCCGGCGCCATCTCCCGCGTTTCCTGCTGCCGGAACACCGCAACCGCTTTACTCAGCGTGCCCGCCTGCACCTGCAGTTCGCGTGCGGCGGCAGTGGCTTCTTCCACCAGGGCCGCGTTCTGCTGCGTCGCCTGGTCCATCTGCACCACCGTCTGGTTGATCTGTTCGATGCCGCTGGTCTGCTCCTGTGAGGCAGCCGAGATCTCCCGCATCAACGCGCTCACGCTCTGCACGCCGCCGACAATGCCCTGCATGCGCTGGCCGGCGTCGGCCACCAGCTGCGCGCCTTCGCCCACCTCGCGGCCGGCTTCGTCGATGAGCGTCTTGATCTCCTGCGCGGCCGCCGCCGAACGCTGGGCCAACACGCGGACCTCGCTGGCAACCACGGCGAAGCCACGTCCCTGCTCGCCAGCGCGGGCGGCCTCCACCGCGGCGTTCAGGGCCAGGATGTTGGTCTGGAACGCAATGCCGTCGATGACGCCGGTGATGTCGCCGATGCGACGCGAGGCGGCTTCGATGGCCTGCATGGTGGTGACCACCCGCTGCATGGCGAGGTTGCCTTCGTTGGCCGCGCCCTGGGTGGTGCTGGCCAGGTCGCTGGCTTGGCGCGCATGGCTGGCATTCTGCCGCACGGTGGCAGTCAGTTCCTCCATCGACGCGGCCGTCTCCTGCAGGTGTGCGGCCTGGCGCTCACTGCGCTCGGACAAGGCCTCGTTGCCGGAGGCGATCTCGCTGGCGGCGCCACGGATCGCGCCGGCGCTGCGCTGGATGCGGCCGACCATGCGCGCCAGCTGGGTCGCCGTGGCGTTGGCGTCGCGCTGGATGGCGGCAAACGCACCGTGGTACTCGCCTTCCATGCGTCGGTCCAGTTCACCGCGGGCCAGTGCGGCCAGCATCTGTCGTACCTCACCGACCGTGCCACCCACCGTGGCCAGCAACTGGTTGATGCCTGCGGTCAGGCCGTCCAGGAAGCTGGCGCCCTCACCGGCCTGCAGGCGCTGGTCGAGATCGCCGGCCGACGCCGCCGCCACGATGCCGGCCACCGAATTCTCCAGCGTCAGCTCATGGGTGCGGTCATGCCACTCCACGGCAAACCCCAGGCGCATGCCCTGCGCGTCGAACACCGGCGTGACCACCTGGGCGAAGTGCACCGGGCCGATCTGGATCTTGCCGTTATGGGTGACCTGCAGTGTGTTGAGGATGGCGCGGATGCGGTCGGGGTTGGCGTGGAAGCGATGGATGCTGCTGCCGACCAGCAGTTCGGCATCGAAATCGGGGAAGGCCTGGCGCAGGTTGGCCTGCTGGTTGCGCAGCAGGGCCACCACCGAATGGTTTACGTAGCGGATCACGTGGTCGTTGTCGGCGATCATCATTGCCGTACACGAAACATCCAGCGCCTGGCGGATCTGTGCGTTGTCGGCATGACCCTGCGCCTGGCGTTCGCGCTGCGCCTGCACGTGGCGGGCGGTGTCGGCCAGGGCGTGGGCCAATGAGCCCACGGCGTAATCCCGCACGTTGCCGTGCGCGGACAGGTCGGCGCCGGTGGCGATGTCGCGGGCAAGGGCGGCCAGCCGCTGTGGGCAGTGGCCCAGCGCCTCGCTCTGCTGGCGCAGGCGTGCGGCGGTCGGTCCGAGCACGACCGCAAGCGCGGCCAGCGCCGCCGCGTGCAATACGGCCGGCAGTACCGCGGCGCCCTGCACAAGCGGCAGCAGCAGGGCGATCACCCCGACCGCGCCGGCCAGGCACAGTGGCAGGCGGTCGCGATGACCCAGCAGGACCCCCAGCAGCACGGCGATCGGCAACGCCGGTCCGAGGCCACCCAGGTGGCAGAGCAGGCAGAGCTGGATGGCGACGAGCACCGCAAGGCCATTGCGGGCCAGCGGCGTGCCGGCCTGCGGGCCACCCAGCCACGCGGCAGGCAGCACCGCGGATGCCGCCAGCGCGGCGACCAGTCCGCCCTGGCTGCCTGCGGCAAGGCCCAGCCCAAGCAGGGCCATGACGGCGCTGCCCAGCAGCAGGCGGCGGTCACCGCGCCGTGCGAGCTGTTGCAGATAGGGAAGGCGGCCCTGGTCGGGCGGGCGGGGGGATGCAATGGACATCGGCGACTCCTGGATCAACGGACGGCAACGGCCCCGCAAACCCGCACGCGCGACGGCGGGACGGTGGCAGGGCAAGGATTGCGAAAAGGGAAGGTGGAGCAGGCAGGCACCGGGGCCACGTCCTGTGGGCGGTGGTGCGGACAGACAGGCATGCGGGCTTCCTTGCAGGACCACGAACAGCCGCAGGCCCGACCGGGCCCGCGTACCGCGGGCGCAGGCGCCCGCAACTGTTCTATCGGCCGCGCGCGCCTGGAGTGAAGTGCGCGTGAAGGTTTCCGCTCAGACTCGGTTGCGTTGAAGCACGCTGGTCAAACGGCAAGGAAGCCGTTGATGACCTCGCCGATCTGCGCCGGCTGTTCCATGTGCAGATGATGGTTGCCCGGGAACACGGCCAGGCGGCCGTCGCGCAGGTGCTGCAGGCGCTGGCTGCGCCCCGGCTCGGGATAGTAGGCCTGTGCCGGCGTGGCGTAGATCACCTGGGTGGGGCAGGCGATGGCCTGCAGCAGATTGTCGATCTGCCCCTCGCTGAGGCGGATGGCGGTGGGCAGCATCAGGCGCGGATCGCTGCACCAGCGGTAGCCGCCCTCCACCGGCTCGACGCCGCGCTCGACCAGCAGGCGGGCGCAGTCTTCGCTGAGCTGGTTGGTCATCATCCGCGCGCGGATGGGCGCGGCCAGTTCGGGGAACACGCGCAGCTGCTTGCGGGCCAGGGCGCGGGTGGCGGTCACATGCTCGCGCAGGCGATCGGCGGTTTCTTCTTCCGGCCCGCGCAGGCCGCCCAGCGCCTCGATGGCGATCAACCGCTCGACGCGATCACTGACCGCGGCGGTGAGGCTGGCGATGCCAGCGCCCATCGAATGGCCCATCAGAGTGAAGCGGTCCCAGCCCAGCGCGTCAGCCACATCGAGTACGTGGGTGATCGCTGCCGGGGTGGTGTAGACCGCGCCGGCCGGCAGGTGGGCGCTGTGGCCGTGGCCGGGCAGGTCGATGGCCACCAGTTCCACCTCGGCAAGGTGCGGCGCCAGCGGTATGAAGCTGGCGGCGTTGTCCAGCCAGCCATGCAGGGCCAGCACGCGGGTGCCACCGGCAGGGCCGCCGCGCAGGCCCGCCACGCGCGCACCGGCCACGTCCATCGCGAACGGTTGCAGGCTCATGCCAGTGATGCAACGGCGAGGCGTGCCAAAGCACGGGCGTGTTCGGGTTCGGCGTTGAGGCACGGGATGTAGCGCATCTGCGCGCCGCGCTCGGCCAGGGTTTCGGTGAAGCCCATCGCCACTTCTTCCAGCGTTTCCAAGCAGTCGGTGGCAAAGCCCGGGCAGACCACGTCGATCTGCTTCACGCCCGCTTCGGCCAGCGCCCACAGGCTCGGTTCGGCGTAGGGCTGCAGCCAGCGTTCGCGGCCGAAGCGCGACTGGTAGCCCAGCTGCCACTCATCGGCAGCCAGGCCCAGTGCCTTGGCGATGGCCTGCGCACTGGCTTCGCAGCGCTGCGGGTACGGATCGCCGGCATCGGCCAGGCGCTGCGGAATGCCGTGGAAGGAAAACACCAGCTTCTGGCCGCGGCCGTGCTGCTGCCAATAGCGCTGGATGGAGCCGGCCACCGCAGCGACCCAGTCCGGGTCGACCGAGTAATCCTGCACCAGGCTGATGGTGATGCCGGGATGGCGGCGCTGCCAGTCATCCACGCGGTCCTCGATCGAGGCGGTGGTGGTGGTCGAATACTGCGGGTACAGCGGCAGCACGACGATGCGGCGCACGCCCTCGGCGGCCAGGCGGTCGAGCTCGGCGGTGAGCGCCGGCGCGCCGTAGCGCATGGCATGGCGCACCCGCAGGCTGGGCAGCAGGGCCTGCATGGCCTCGGCCAGGCGGCGGGTATGCACCATCAGCGGCGAGCCTTCCGGCAGCCACACCAGGGCGTACTTCGCGGCTGAACGGCCACTGCGCAGCGGCAGGATGAGCCCACGCAGCAGCGGCTGCCAGAGCAGCGCCGGAATCGAGACCACGCGGGGGTCGGAGAGGAATTCAGCCAGGTAACGACGGACGGCGGGAGCCGTCGGCGTCTCGGGCGTGCCTAGGTTGACCGCCAGCACGGCGGTATCGGGTGCGTCGAGCATGAGGGCTATTGTCGCCGATCCGATGCCGCGCCGGGGTGCAGGGTTTGGATCGTGTCGATGCAGGGCGCTTACCCGCATGCGTCACGCTCATTGGATATTCATCACAACGCCACTAATTTCAGTCACTTGCTATATCTTCCTATGGACTGACTTCTGGAGCCCGCCATGCGTCGCCCGATCCAAGCCCTGCTGATCGCCGCCAGCCTGCTGTCCAGCCAGGCCATGGCCGGACCGCAGGAAGACCAGCGCGCCCGCAACGCGGTGCGTGTGCTGGCTGAAATCCAGGAAATTCCCGAACAGGGCATTCCGGACAAGCTGCTCGACGAAGGCCGCGCCGTCATCGTCATTCCCGACACGATCAAGGCCGGTCTGGTCATCGGCGGTCGCCGTGGCCACGGTCTGATGTCGGTACGCATGCCCAATGGCGCCTGGTCCAACCCGGTGTTCATCAAGCTCACCGGCGGCAGTATCGGCTTCCAGGCCGGCGTGCAGTCCTCCGACGTGGTGCTGGTGTTCCGCAACGACCGCAGCCTCGACAACCTGGTCAACGGCAAGTTCACCCTGGGCGCCGATGCTGGCGTGGCCGCCGGTCCGGTGGGGCGCAATGCCGCCGCCGCCACCGATGGCCAGCTGAAGGCGGAAATCTGGTCGTGGTCGCGTGCCCGCGGCCTGTTCGCCGGCGTCGCTCTGGATGGTGCCGTGCTGCAGATCGACGATGCCGCCAACCTCGACGCCTACGGCAGCAACACCACGCCGCGGATGATCTTCGAAGGTCGCGCCGCAGGCTCGCCGTCGATGGACGTGGTCGCCTTCCGTGACCGCCTGGAAGAAGCCACCTACGCCGCCCGCAACAACCGCACCGGCAACGGTGGCACTGCCAGCGCGCCGCCGCCGCCGCCGGCCCAGGCGCCTGTTCAGGCACCGCCGCCGGCCCCGGCCGAAGCGACTACCGCGCCGCTGCAGAACATGCCGCAGACCCCGCCGCCGGCACAGCAGGGTTTCCAGCCGGTCGGCGACGGTGAGATCCGTACCGAGACGCTGGGCGGCAACTGACTTTCGTCACGCGCGCCGGCTTACAGCCGGTGCGCTATGCTCGACAGCCTGATCACAACGTAACGAGTGTCTTTATGGGCAGTTTGAGCATCTGGCATTGGTTGATTGTCCTGGCCGTGGTTCTGTTGGTGTTCGGCACCAAGCGGCTGACCAGTGGTGCCAAGGACCTCGGCTCGGCGGTCAAGGAATTCAAGAAGGGCATGCGCGACGACGACAAGCCGTCGGCGCAGCTGGGCGACGAGTCGCGCAGCCAGGACGCCTCGCGCACGGCGCAGGACGAGCACGACCGCAACGCGCGTTGATCCGGAGCGGTTGCGGTGTTTGACATTGGTTTCAGCGAACTGCTGGTGATCGCGGTGGTCGCTTTGGTGGTGCTCGGTCCCGAGCGCCTGCCCAAGGCCGCCCGCTTCGCCGGCCTGTGGGTGCGTCGCGCCCGCAACCAGTGGGACTCGGTGAAGCAGGAGCTGGAGCGCGAACTGCAGGCCGAGGAGATCAAGCGGCAGATGCAGGACGTGCGGCAGAGCATGCGGGACACCGAGAGCCAGCTGCGTGCCAGCGGCGAGGCGATGCGGCGCGAGGCAGCGCAGGCGCAACAGCACGGCGGTGACCTGGCCCAGGAAGTGCGCGCGCCGGCCCCGGCGCAGACGCCGCCGCATCTGGCCGATGATGCCCCGGCTCCCCCGGCTCCCCCGGCGCCGCAGGATGTCGTTCCAGTTACAGATGCCCCTGTGCAGCCGGCCGCTACCGCGCCTGCTGACAACCCCGTCGCCGATGCGCCCACTCCGCCGGAGCGCCAGCCATGAGCGACCATGATTTCGGTGAAAGCTCGCTGGTCGAGCATCTGGTCGAGCTGCGCACGCGGCTGATCCGCGGGCTGCTCGGTTTCGGCGTGGTGCTGCTGGGCCTGCTGCCGTTCACCCAGAAGCTCTACAACGCGCTGGCCGAACCGCTGGTGTCGCAGCTGCCGAACGGGCAGACCATGATCGCCACCAACCCGGCTGGTGCGTTCTTCGCGCCGCTGAAGCTGACCTGCTTCGTGGCCCTGTTCGTGGCCGTGCCGTGGCTGCTGTACCAGCTGTGGGCGTTCGTCGCCCCCGGCCTGTACGCGCGAGAGAAGCGCCTGGCGGTGCCGCTGCTGGTGTCGTCGGTGCTGTTGTTCTACACCGGCTGCGCGTTCGCCTACTTCCTGGTGCTGCCGGCGGTGTTCCACTTCCTCACCACCTTCAGCCCGGAAGTGATCGCGATCACCCCGGATGCGAACGCCTATCTGGATTTCGTGCTGGCGATCTTCTTCGCCTTCGGCGGCAGCTTCGAGCTGCCGGTGGCGATGGTGATTCTGGTGCTGCTGGGCTGGGTGACGCCGCAGCAGTTCAAGGAAGGCCGCGGCTATGCGGTGGTCGGCATCTTCGTTCTTGCTGCCGTGCTGACCCCGCCGGACGTGGTCTCGCAGCTGATGCTGGCGATCCCGATGTGCCTGCTCTACGAGCTGGGCATCCATGCCGCACGCTGGCTGGTGCCGTCTGCAGCGGTGAAGAAGCCCGCTGCCTGATACGGGAACGCCGGGCATGGCCCGGCGTTGTTCATTGATCCGTTTCATCCACGCATGGCGTGGATCTACCAAGGTCAGGCGTGGAAGACGTCGTTCTGCGGCGGGGGGGCCGGCACCGGCGGTGCGGCGCGGTTGCCGCGGTGTACGAACATCTGCTTCCAGGCGGCATAGACCGCGCCGACGTACAGCGGCATCACCACCGTGGTCAGCACCAGCTGGGCGATGAAGGCCGCCGCCAGCGGGCCGCCGATCAGCATCGCGATCTGGATGACGATGACGAACAGGATGTAACCGCAGAACGCCGCGATCAGGCCCAGTACCGCGAATACGATCATCGCCACGATGTTCTCGACGCAGCCCTGCAGGCTCAGGCGCAGCGCGTGCATGCCGCTCTGCTTGTCGAACACCACCAGCGCCGGCTGGGTGAACATCGCCAGCGACAGGCCCACGGCAGTGACGAACACCAGCAGCAGCCACAGCGCGATGCGCTTGGCCGGCAGGTTGGCCACCAGGTTCGCCGCATCATCCGGGCTGATCTGCTGGCCGCTGCGGCTGATCTGCTCCATCTTGGTCATGACCTCGCTGAAGGCGGCAAAGCCTTCGCGGCCGATCATCAGGAACAGCAGCACGCCCAGCAGCAGCACCGCCAGCACCTGGATGGCCAGCGGCACCAGCAGGTGGCTGACGCGGTGGTCGCGGATCGGCTGCAGCAGGTGCGAGGCCAGGCCGGGACGGCCCTCGTCGATCTCGCCCATCGCGTACAGCATGCCGCCGAACATCACCGGCGAAATGGCCAGGGTCATCAACTGCACGGCCAAGCCCGCGGCACCCGGGATCAGGGTCGACAGAAGGGTGACCACCCAGCTCACCACCAGCCAGGTGAGGCCGATCCGGGCCAGCTGCAGCGGCGCACGCCGGTACAGCGAGAACGTATCCAGCAACCACTGGGCGCCCGCCGAAGCCGGCAGCTTGCGAATCTCTTTCATGGACATCCGGGAAGGGACAGAAGGGGGCCGGGCGTGTGCCCGTGCCGCCGATTATCCCTGTTTTGCGACCGGCTGGGCTGAAGACTGGCGGGCCTGACGGACGAAGCGCCGCAACAGCTGGCGGGCCAGGGGCGCGGCGCTGACCGCGCGCTCGATGCTGCGCGCGCAGCCGCCGTGGCGGCCGATGCAGTCGGCACGGGCACGGATGTAGCCGCGCATGTGGTGGGTGGCGAACTCGGGGTGGAACTGCACGCCCCAGGCCTGGCGGCCCCAGCGGAAGGCATGGCAGCCATCCAGCGGCGAGCGTGCCAGCACCGCGGCCCCCTCCGGCGCACGCAGCACGGTCTGCATATGGGTGGCGTGGGCCGGGAAGTGGCTGGGCAGGCCGCCGAACAGCGGATCCTCGGCGGCGGCCGGGTCCAGGGCCAGTTCGATCGTGCCCGACTCGCGCCCGGCCGGGTTGTAGGCAACTTCACCGCCGAGCGCGTGCGCCAGCAGCTGGTGGCCGTAGCAGATGCCGAACACCGGCAGGCCATCGTGGGCGACCTGGCGCAGCCAAGCCGCGCTGCGCTCGCTCCATTCGGCGTGGTCGGTGACGTAGGCGGCCGAGCCGGTCACCAGTACGCCGGCGAAGCCGCGGGCGTCGGGCAGGCGTCCGCCGTGCTCGACGTCGACCACCACCGTTTCGTGTTCTTCCAGCCCGGCAGCGACGCGGATCCAGTGCGGAAAACGGCCGTAGCGCCGCAGCGACGGCACCGGGCGGCCGGTTTCAAGGATCAGGAACGGTGCTGGATTCATCCGGAGGCGGCAGGACTGACAGGACTTCCTCGATTGTAGTCAGTCCCTGCGCCACCTTTTCAAGCCCCGCCTGGCGCAGGGTTCGCAGTCCTTCAGCCTGTGCCGCACGTCCGAAAGCGGCCAGATCCATGTCCGCGCGGATCAGCCTGCGCAGCCGCGAACCCAATGGCAGCAACTCATACAGGCCGATGCGGCCGAGGAAACCGGTGCGCCGGCACTCCAGGCAGCCTACCGGCCGACAGGGCGTGGCGGCATCTGGATATGCAGCATGGCTATCAGCCAGCACCGCCCAATCGGACGCGCCGAGGGTGTGCGGCTGCTTGCAGTGCGGGCACAGGGTGCGCACCAGGCGCTGGGCGAGGATGCCGTTGATGGTGCTGGCCAGCAGGTAGTGCGGCACGCCGATGTCGAGCAGGCGGGTGATGGCCGAGGCCGCGTCGTTGGTGTGCAGGGTGGACAGCACAAGGTGGCCGGTCAGCGAGGCCTGCACCGCCATCTGCGCGGTCTCCAGGTCGCGGATCTCACCGATCATGATGATGTCCGGGTCCTGTCGCAGCAGGGTGCGCACGCCGCTGGCGAAGTCCAGGTCGATGTTGGCCTGCACCTGCATCTGGTTGAACTCCGGCGAGATCATCTCGATCGGGTCCTCCACCGTGCACACGTTCACGTCCGGGGTGGCCAGCCGCTTCAGGGTGGAATACAGGGTGGTGGTCTTGCCCGAACCGGTCGGGCCGGTGACCAGCACGATGCCGTGCGGGCGCTCGACAAGCGCATTCCAGCCGGCGGCCTCCTGCGGGCTGAAACCGAGCTGGTCGATGCTCTTGAAGGCGGCATCCGGGTCGAATATGCGCATCACGCACTTCTCGCCGAAGGCGGTGGGCATGGTCGACAGGCGCATCTCGACCTCGCGGCCGCCCGGCGAACGGGTCTTGATGCGGCCATCCTGCGGGCGCCGGCGCTCGGCCAGGTCCATGCGGCCGAGCACCTTGATGCGGCTGACCACGGCAGTCATCACCGCCGGCGGCACCTCGAACACCTTGTGCAGGACGCCATCGATGCGGAAGCGCATGCGCCCCATCTCGCGGCGCGGCTCCAGGTGGATGTCCGAGGCGCGCTGTTCATAGGCGTACTGCAGCAGCCAGTCGACGATGTGGACGATGTGCTGATCGTCGGCGTTGACGTCACCGGCGCGGCCGAGCTCGACCAGCTGCTCGAAGCTGGGCAGGGTGGTGTTGGCTTCGCCGCGCACGTCGCCGCGGGCCCCGCGCACCGAGCGGGTGACCCCGAAGAACTCCATGGTGTAGCGGTGCAGGTCCAGCGGGTTGACCATCGCCAGCTCGATCTGGCGCCGGGTCAGGTGCTGCAGGTCGCGGCGCCATTCCTGGGCCAGCGGCTCGCTGGTGGCCACCAGCACGCGCTCGGCGTCAACCGCCAGCGGCAGGAAACGGTGGCGGCGGGCATAGGCGTGCGAGGCCACGGCGGTGACCGAGGCGACGTCGACGCGGGTCGGGTCGATGCGCAGGTAGCGGCAGCCGGTGCGCCGGGCCAGCCATTCTGTCAGGCGTTCCAGGCTGAGCTCGCCGCCCTCGCTGGCGGCCAGCTTGAGGTTGGACAGCAGCACCAGCGGATGCACTTCGCTGGCGTTGCGCGCGCCCTGTGCGGAAAAGCGCACGCGGTCGCGGTCACGTTCGGCGATGAGGCCATCGGCCAGTGCGGCAGCGGCCACCTGCTCGAACTGCAGGCGCCCTGGTGGCAACGGCGGCGGTGCCCCGGGCGTGCCTGCCGGCAGCCGGTGTTCCATCTGCCTGCTCCTCCCGGGTACGGAATGCCCCGCAGGTCGGCCGTTATACTAGCGCACCCCTCTGCCGGCCAAGAATCGTCCGCATGTCCGCGAACCCGACCGTTCCGATCACCTTCCAGGGCCTGATCCAGACCCTGAACCAGTTCTGGGCCCAGCAGGGCTGCGTGCTCATCCAGCCGCTCGACCTGGAGGTGGGCGCCGGTACGTTCCACCCGGCCACCTTCCTGCGTGCGATCGGCCCGGAAGGCTGGAACGCTGCCTACGTGCAGCCGTCGCGCCGCCCGACCGACGGCCGTTACGGCGAGAACCCGAACCGCCTGCAGCGCTACTACCAGTACCAGGTGGCGATGAAGCCGGCGCCGGACAACATCCAGCAGCTGTACCTGGATTCGCTGAAGGCGCTGGGCATCGACCCGCTGGTGCACGACCTGCGCTTCGTCGAGGACAACTGGGAATCGCCGACCCTGGGCGCCTGGGGCCTGGGCTGGGAAGTCTGGCTCAACGGCATGGAGGTGACCCAGTTCACCTACTTCCAGCAGGCCGGTGGCCTGGAGTGCCGCCCGGTGCTGGGCGAGATCACCTACGGTCTCGAGCGCCTGTGCATGTACCTGCAGAACTGCGACAACGTCTACGACCTGGTCTGGACCTATGGCCCGGACGGCCAGCCGGTGACCTACGGCGACGTCTACCACCAGAACGAAGTGGAGCAGAGCACCTACAACTTCGAATACGCCGACGTGGAAGAGATGTTCCACCGCTTCGATGCGTGCGAGCGCGAGGCGCAGAAGCTGGTGGAAGTGAACCTGCCGCTGCCGGCCTACGAACAGGTGATGAAGGCCAGCCATACCTTCAACCTGCTCGATGCGCGCCGCGCGATCAGTGTGACCGAACGCCAGCGCTACATCCTGCGCGTGCGCGCGCTGGCCCAGGCGGTGGCCAAGGCCTACTACGAGCAGCGCGAGAAGCTGGGCTTCCCGGGCGCGAAGAAGGCCTGAGGGCCCCGCGCTTTCCACTACTTCCGGGCGCCGGCCGCGTTGCGCGCTGCGCCCCCACCACAGGATTGAAACGATGAGCCAACTGTCCCCCCTGCTGATCGAACTGGGCACCGAAGAACTGCCGGTAAAGGCGCTGCCGGGCCTGGCCCAGGCCTTCTTCGATGGCGTTGTCGACGGCCTGCGCAAGCGTGGCGTCGAACTGGAACTGGGCGATGCACGCCCGCTGTCGACCCCGCGCCGCCTCGCCGTGCTGCTGCCCGGCGTCGGCCTGGAACAGCCCGAGCAGCGCAGTGAAGTGCTGGGCCCGTACCTGAACATCGCGCTGGATGCCGAAGGCCAGCCGACCAAGGCCCTGCAGGGCTTCGCCGCCAAGGCCGGGATCGACTGGACCGCGCTGGAGAAGAACAGCGACAACAAGGGGGAGCGCTTCGTGCACCGTGCGGTGAGCCCGGGTGCGCGCACCGCCGCGCTGCTGCCGGAGATCCTGCGCGAGGCCATCGCCGCGATGCCGATCCCCAAGCCGATGCGCTGGGGCGACCACGACTGGGGCTTCGCCCGCCCGGCGCACTGGCTGGTGCTGCTGCACGGTGCCGACGTGGTCGAGGCCGAGCTGTTCGGCCTGAAGGCCGACCGCATGAGCCGCGGCCACCGCTTCCACCATGACAAGACCGTGTGGCTGAGCCAGCCGCAGGATTACGTCGAATCGCTGCGCGCGGCCAAGGTGCTGGTCGATCCGGCCGAGCGCCGCGAGCGCATCGTTGCCGAGGTCGAGGCCGCTGCTGGCCAGGCCGGTGGCAGCGCCCGCATCACCGAAGACAACCTGGAGCAGGTGGTGAACCTGGTCGAGTGGCCGGCGGCGGTGCTGTGCAGCTTCGAGCGTGCGTTCCTGGCCGTGCCGCAGGAAGCGCTGATCGAGACGATGGAGATCAACCAGAAGTTCTTCCCGGTGCTGGATGACAGCGGCAAGCTGACCGAAAAGTTCATCGGCATCGCCAACATCGAATCGAAGGACGTGGCCGAAGTGGCCAAGGGCTACGAGCGCGTGATCCGCCCGCGTTTCGCTGATGCCAAGTTCTTCTTCGACGAAGACCTGAAGCAGGGCCTGGAATCGATGGGCGACGGCCTGAAGACGGTGACCTACCAGGCCAAGCTGGGCAGCGTGGCCGACAAGGTGGCGCGCGTGTCGGCGCTGGCCGAAGTGATCGCGCCGCAGGTCGGTGCCGACCCGGTGCTGGCCAAGCGTGCCGCACAGCTGGCCAAGAACGACCTGCAGTCGCGCATGGTCAATGAATTCCCGGAACTGCAGGGCATCGCCGGCCGCCACTACGCCGTGGCCGGTGGGCAATCGCCGGAGGTGGCGCTGGCCATCGACGAGGCCTACCAGCCGCGCTTCGGTGGCGATGACATCGCGCTGTCGGCGCTGGGCAAGGTGCTGGCGATCGCCGAGCGCGTGGACACCCTGGCCGGCGGTTTCGCCGCAGGCCTGAAGCCGACCGGCAACAAGGACCCGTTCGCCCTGCGCCGCAACGCGCTGGGCCTGGCCCGCACCATCATCGAAAGCGGTTTCGCGCTGGACCTGCGCGCGTTGCTGGCCAGCGCCAATGCCGGCCTGGCCGCGCGCAACGTGCAGGCCCACGTGGGTGAGCTGTACGACTTCATCCTCGACCGCCTGAAGGGCTACTACAGCGACAAGGGCGTGCCGGCCACGCACTTCAACGCGGTGGCCGAGCTGAAGCCGGCTTCGCTGTATGACTTCGACCGTCGCCTTGACGCAATCGGTACGTTTGCCGCGCTGCCGGAAGCCGAGGCGCTGGCAGCGGCCAACAAGCGCATCCGCAACATCCTGCGCAAGGCCGAGGGCGACATCCCGGGCCAGATCGATGCATCTCTGCTACAGGAAGACGCCGAACGCGCGCTGGCCGAAGCGGTTACCGCGGCCATCGACGACACCGGCGCCAGCCTGCACCAGAAGGACTACGTGGCCGTGCTGGCGCGCCTGGCCCGCCTGCGCCCGCAGGTCGATGCGTTCTTCGATGGCGTGATGGTGAACGCCGAAGACCCGGCCCTGCGTGGTAACCGCCTGGCCTTGCTGACGCTGCTGGGCGGGCGCCTGGGCAAGGTCGCGGCGATCGAGCATCTTTCGAGCTGATGGGTCGGTAGCGCCGGGCCATGCCCGGCGGCATTTCGCCGCCGCGCTGCGCGCTCGCCGGGCATGGCCCGGCGCTACCGATGTCGTGCAGATGACGCGCACAAAGCTGCGCATTTTGACTGCCACTTAACAACCGATCCCGATTCGCGTGCTGCATTTCGCATCGTCACGCGCGGTCGGTATGCTGTGCCGCATGCAGCCAAAGAAATACGCCCTCCCGCTGATGGTTCTGACCCTGGCCACCACGTCCGTGGCGCATGCGCGCGGCACCATCGACAAGGTGGACATCAAGGGGTTGGACAAGGGCGACGACGCCGCGATCATCGAGAACATCCAGGAATCGCTGACGCTGTACGACACCATCGGCAAGGAACAGGGCGAGTCGCGGCTGGAATACCTGCTCTCGCAGGCCGAGCGGCAGACCCGCGAGGCGCTCGAACCGTTCGGTTACTACAACCCGGTGATCACCGTGGAAGCGCCCCGGCAGGACGAGCGCGTGCAGGTGCATATCCGGGTGGAGAAGGGCGAGCCGGTGCGCGTGCGCCGCGAGCACATCGACATCACCGGCCCTGCCATGTACGACCAGTACCTCCAGGATGACCTGGCCGCGTTCAAGCCGCGCAAGGGCCAGCGCTTCGAACACACCCAGTACGAAGCCAGCAAGATCACCATCACCCGGCGCCTGGCCGAGCGTGGTTACTTCGATGCCGACTACACCCAGCGCCAGGTGCAGGTCACCCGCGCCGAGAACGCTGCCGACATCGACCTGACCTGGGACAGCGGCCGCCGCTACAACATGGGCCCGGTGACCTTCGAGCAGGATTACTTCGTCGACAAGCTGTTCGACCCGCTGGTGTACTGGGAACAGGGCAGCTACTTCCACGAAGGCAAGCTGGACCGCCTGCGTGAATCGCTGACCAAGCTCGACTACTTCAGCCTGATCGACATCCAGCCGCGGCCGGACCAGGCCGACGAGAACGGCGAAGTGCCGGTGGACGTGAAGCTGACCCGGGCCAAGCGCACCATCTACACCTCGGGCCTGAGCTACGGCAGCGAGAGCGGCGCGGGTGTGCGCGGCGGCATCGAGCGGCGCTACGTGAACAGCCGCGGCCACAAGATGAACACCCAGCTGGACTATGCGCAGAAGCGCAAGAGCCTGACCAGCACCTACCGCGTGCCGGCGTTCAAGTGGCTGGACGGCTGGTACGGCTTCACCGCCAGTGCCTACGATGAGCAGACCGATTACATCGACCTGCGCAACTTCAAGCTGATCGCCAGCCGCAGCGGGCAGATCAACGAGAACTGGACCGCCATCGCCTCCATGAACGCCCTGCGCGAGCGCTGGCGCTATGCCTCGGGCACCGAGTTCACCAACGCGGTCTACAACACCTCGACCCTGGTCTACCCGCAGCTGGTGGCCGACTACGTCAACGTCGACGATCCGCTGTTCCCGCGCAGCGGCATCAGCGGCACCGCCACCCTGCGCGGCGGCATCGAGGGCGCCGGTTCGGATACCAGCTTCGTGCAGGCCAACGCCGTGCTGCGCTGGTACATCCCGGTGGGGCAGAGCGACCGCCTGATCCTGCGCGGTGAAGGGGGCACCACCTGGACCAGCGACCTGGTGGCAATGCCGCCGAGCCTGCGCTACTTCGCCGGTGGTGACCGCAGCATCCGCGGCTATGCCTTCCGTGAGGTGGGCCCGCGTACGCCGGCGCC
This sequence comes from Stenotrophomonas cyclobalanopsidis, assembly GCF_008710035.1. Lineage (GTDB taxonomy): Bacteria > Pseudomonadota > Gammaproteobacteria > Xanthomonadales > Xanthomonadaceae > Stenotrophomonas > Stenotrophomonas cyclobalanopsidis. The sequence goes on from NZ_VYKI01000004.1 coordinate 15,734, forward strand.
GGACAAGTACGCGCTGGGTGCGAAGAACCTGGTGGTCGGTTCGGCCGAGTACGAGCATTACTTCAAGGGCGGCCCGTGGGGGGCGGCGGTGTTCGTCGACACCGGCAGCGCGTTCGACAACACCATCGACCTGCACACCGGCGTGGGCTTCGGCGTGCGCTGGAAATCGCCGGTGGGCCCGGTGCGCGTGGACATCGCGCACGGCCTGAACAACCCGGATTCGCAGTTCCAGCTGTACCTGAACATCGGAGCGGACCTGTGAGCGCGCAGACCCCGGATACCCGCACCCCGCCGCCGCCGCGCGTGCGCTTCTACCGCCGCCGCCGTTTCTGGGCATGGTCGTGCGTGGGCGTCATCGGCCTGGCGCTGCTGGCGCTGCTGGCCGTGTACTGGTTGTTGCAGACCGTGGCCGGCCGTGATGTGCTGCTGGCGCAGGTGGTGGCGCGGCTGCCGGTGGGCGCCAGCTTCACCTGGGACAAGGCGGACGGCCCGGTGGCCGGCCCGTTGACCCTCTACAACGTCGATTTCCGCTACGACGACATCCATTTCCACGCCGAGCGCGCGCACCTGGAACCGGACCTGCGCCCGCTGCTGGGCCGCAAACTGCTGCTGGACAAGCTGGAACTGACCAACGCCACGCTCAACCTGGCCAAGAGCGACGAGCCGTTCAAGCTGCCGTCGTGGCCTGATTCGCTGCCGCAGATCGAGATGCCACTGGCGATCCAGGCCGATGTCATCGCCATCGATGGGTTCCGCATCAGCCAGGGCAACGAACCGCTGATCGACATCGCCCGCGTACGCGGCGGCATCGAGATCGCCAATGGCGAGTTCCAGGCCCGCCAGCTGGTTGTGGACAGCGACATGGGTGATTTCACCGCCCAGGGCCGCTACATCCCGGCTGAGGATTACGACACCGATGTGACCGTGACCGCCGTGCTGCCGGCACCGCGCGGGCGCACCGCCGCTACGCTGGGCCTGGTCGCGCGTGGCGACCTGGCGCACATGGAAGTGGCCGTGGCCGGCCGTGCACCGCAGCCGCTGAAGGCGATGCTGGTGTTCGACGGCCGCACCGACCCGACCTGGAATGCCACGGCCCGCAGCGAGGAACTGGACCTGGCGCTGTTGTCGCCGGCGCTGGCTAGCTCGGGCATCGCGCCGCTGGCACTGGATTTCACCGCCTCGGGCAAGGGCGGCAACGCCAACCTGCATGGCCGGGTGAAGCAGGGCGAGCAGGAGCTGGAACTGGCACCGTCGGTGGTCTCGTTGCAGGATCAGGTGCTGAAGGTCTCGCCGCTGGTGGTGAAAGGCCTTGGCGGCGAAGCCCGCCTGGAAGGCATCGCCGATTTCAGCCAGGAAGACCAGCAGAAACTCAATTTCTCGGTGATCGCGCAGAACCTGACCTGGGTGCCAGCACCGGACCCGAACACCGCCGGCAGCGCACCGGTGCCGGTGACCCTGAAGGAAGCACGCTTCGGCCTGGCCGGGACGCTGCAGGCCTGGGCCGCGATCGGCCGCGCCGACGTGCAGCGCGAGCAACAGAAGGCGCAGCTGCGCTTCGATGTGCGCGGCAACGACAAGGCCGCGCAGATCCACCAGCTGCAGGCGCAGACCCCGGGTGGCCAGCTGCAGGTGGAAGGCCAGGTGGCCTGGTCGCCGCAGCTGGACTGGGATGCCAAGGCCACGCTGAAGGACTTCGATCCGGGCTATTTCGTGCCGGGCTGGAATGGCCGCCTGTCGGGCAACCTGGCCTCCAAGGGCCAGCAGCTGCCGCCGCCGGCCAATGCGCCGGCCGGCACCGCCGGTACGCTGCAGGCGACGGTGGACCTGCCCTCGCTGAAGGGCACGCTGCGCCAGCGCAACGTTGATGCGCGAGGCAAGTTCGCCCTGCAGGGTGAGCAGGGTGAGGGCGAGCTCAAGCTGGCTCTCGGCAGCAGCCGGGTGACCGCGTCGGGCAAGGTGGGTGACCGCCTGGACATCGATGCACGCTTCGAGCCGCTGCAGCTGAGCGACCTGCTGCCCGGCGCCGATGGCGGCCTGCGCGGCCAAGTGCAGGTGAAGGGCCCGCGCGATGCGCCGGACATCACCGCCGACCTGGTCGGCAACAACCTCAACTGGGATGGTTACGGCGCCGAAAGCCTGAGCATCAAGGGCCACCTACCGTGGCGCGGCGACAGCGGCACGCTGGCGGTGCAGGGCCAGCAGGTCAACGCCGGCATGCTGCTGGAGCGCCTGAACGTGGATGCGCAGGGCAGCGTGTCCAACCTGCGCCTGGCCGCACAGACGCGCAACGAGATGGGCGCGATCGACCTGCAGGGCAGCGTGCGCCAGCAGGGCACGCAGTGGCGCGGTGAACTGTCCGCGCTGCGCATCGCGCCGATGAAGGGCGATCCGTGGTCACTGCGTGCACCGGCGACCTTCGCCATCAACGGCAGCACCTACACGCTGTCCGAAGCCTGCCTGGCCACCACCGGCAGCGGCGCACTGTGCGCGCAGGCCAACTGGCCGCGCGAGGGCGTGGTGGTGCGCAGTGATGCGCTGCCGCTGTCGCTGGTGCAGCCGTGGCTGCCGCCGCAGTCCGGCCGCCGCATCTACCTGCGCGGCGATGTCAGCCTGGACGCGCAGATCCGTCCGCGTGCCAATGCCTGGGAAGGCCACGTGGAAGTGCGCTCGAAGGAAGGCGGCGTGCGCCTGGGCGAGAACCGCAACACGGTGGGCGATACCACCCGCGGTGAGCTGGTGCGCTACGACCAGTTCTCGCTGAAGCTGGACATGACCCCGGCCAGCATCAAGGGCTACCTGGGCATGGGTTTCCAGGGCAACGGCTTCGTCGATGCGAAGATGCAGACTGGCTGGGAAGCCAGCGCGCCGTTGAACGGCGAGCTCTATCTCAACATGTCGCGGCTGTACTGGCTGGAACTGTTCTCGCCGGACATCGTGCGCCCCACCGGCCTGATCGAAGGCCACGTGAGCCTGCGTGGCACGCGCGGCCAGCCCTCGCTGGGCGGTGACGCGCAGCTGACCAACTTCAAGGGCGAATTCCCGGCGCTGGGCCTGACCTTCGACCAGGGCAAGGGCAGCTTCGTCGCCCAGCCCGATGGCTCGGCCAGGATCACCGCGCAGGCCAACTCGGGCAAGGGTACGCTGTACGTCGATGGTGGCCTGTCCTGGTTCGGCGATGCGCAGCCGCTGCAACTGAAGATCCACGGCGAGAACGTGCTGGTGTCCAACACCAGCGAACTGCGCATCGTCGCCAACCCCGATCTCGACTTCACCCTGGCCAAGGCGGCGATGGAGCTGCGCGGTACGGTCAATGTGCCCGAGGCCGACATCGACCTGGAGCGCCTGGACCGCGGCACCTCGGTGTCCGAGGACGTGGTGGTGCTGGATCCGGCCGACCCGGAAGAATCGCGCACCTCGCCGCTGGACATGGACCTGACCGTGAGCCTGGGCGACAAGGTGAAGATGACCGGCTTCGGCCTGAAGGGCGGGCTGACCGGCAAGATGCAGGTCTGGGCCAAGCCCGGCCGCGAGATGACCGCCAACGGCGGGCTTGAGGTGAGCGGCCGCTACAAGGCCTATGGCCAGGACCTGACCATCACCCGCGGCAATCTCAACTGGAACTACAACGCCGTCTCCGATCCGCGCATCAACATCCGCGCTGAGCGCCGCATCGGTGATGTCACCGCCGGCATCGACGTGACCGGCCGCGCGCAGCAGCCGCGTGCGGACGTGTGGTCCGACCCGGCGATGTCGCAGTCCGAGGCACTGGCCTACCTGGTGCTGGGCCGCAGCCTGACCAACGCCAGCACCGACCAGACCCAGCAGGTCACCGCGGCCTCGGCGGCGTTGTCGGCCGGCAGCGGCCTGCTGGCCTCGCAGCTGGGCGCCAAGCTGGGCCTGGACGATGCCGGCGTCAGCCAGTCGCGCGCGCTGGGCGGTTCGGTGATTGGCTTCGGCAAGTACATCTCGCCCAAGCTGTACGTCGGCTACGGCGTGTCGATGGTCGGCGCCGGTTCGGTGCTGACCCTGAAGTACCTGCTGCGCCGCGGCTTCGACGTGGAAGTGGAGTCGAGCACGGTGGAAAACCGCGGCTCGCTGAACTGGCGAAGGGAGAAATAATCCGTCGCGGCATCCCTGTAGAGCCGAGCCATGCTCGGCTTCGGCGCGCAGCGCGGTCGTCCGGAAGAGCAGCCGAGCATGGGCTCGGCTCTACCTGTCCGGTCCCCAACCATCGGCCGTTGCCCCATCCGCCCCCAGCGGCTATGGTCCCGGGCTGTTCTGTACTGCCGGAAACGCCGATGTCTGCCCGTAAAACCCTTCCTGCCGCCCTGGCCCTGGGCCTGACCCTCGCCGCAGGCGCCCATGCCGATGAAGGCATGTGGATGCCGACCCAGCTTCCGGAGCTGGCCAAGCCGCTGAAGGCGGCCGGTTTCAAGGGCAACCCGGCCGAGCTGGCCAACGTCACCGCGCCGCCGCTGAGCGCCGTGGTGCGTGCCGGCGGTGGCACCGCCTCGTTCGTTTCCGCCGACGGCCTGCTGCTGACCAACCACCACGTGGCGATGGGCGTGATCCAGTACAACAGCTCGCCCGAGCACGACCTCATCAATGGCGGCTTCATCGCCCAGGGCCGCGCTGATGAGCGCCCGGCCAATCCCGACTTCCGCGTGCTGGTCACCGTCGGCTTCGACAAGGTGACCGACCAGGTGCTGGCCCAGGCCAAGGGCAAGACCGGCCGCGCCTACTTCGACGCCGTCGATGCGGCCAGCAAGCAGATCGTGGCCGAGTGCGAGAAGGACGGCAGCGTGCGCTGCTCGGTGGCCAACATGTACTACGGCACCGATTTCTACCGCATCGCCCAGCTGGAACTGAGCGACGTGCGCCTGGTCTACGCGCCGCCGCGCGCGATCGGCAACTACGGCGATGAGATCGACAACTTCATGTGGCCGCGCCACACCGGCGATTTCACCCTGCTGCGTGCCTACGTCGGCAAGGACGGCAAGCCGGCCGCCTACAGCAAGGACAACGTGCCCTACCAGGCGCCGGCGCACCTGCAGATGTCGGTGGAAGGCCCGAAGGAAGGCGATTACGCGATGCTGGCCGGTTACCCGGGCATCACCTACCGCCACCGCACCGCCGCCGAATTCGCCGGCCAGATCGACACCGTGCTGCCGCGCCGCGTCTCGGTGTTCCAGCAGATGATCGACACCATCGAGGCGGCCACCGCCAACGATGCGCAGGCACGGACCCGCTACGCCTCGCAGCTGCAGTCGCTGAAGAACAACCGCAAGCGCGCCGCCGGTGAGCTGGAAGGCCTGCTGCGCAGCGATGCCAAGGCCCAGCGTGCGGCCGACGAGACCGCCATGCTGGCGGCTACCGACCGCACGTACCAGACCGACATCAAGGCGCTGCTGGCCAACCTGTCGCAGGGTGCGGCGGTGGGCGAGCGCGACCTGCTGCTGGACCAGATGGCCCTGCAGACCCAGCTGCTGCGCTCGGCGCTGCTGCTGGAACGCCTGCGCATCGAATCGGCCAAGCCGGACGCGCAGCGCGAAACCGGCTACCAGCAGCGCGACCAGGCGATGATCGAAGGCGTGCTCAAGCAGGTGCAGCGCCGCTACGCACCGGAGGTCGAGAAGGCCCTGCTGGCCCGCCTGCTGACCCGCTACCAGCAGCTGCCGGACGCGCAGCGCGTGGCCGAGTTCGACACCGCCTTCGGCCGTACCCCGCAACAGCTGGCCAAGGCCCTGGACGGCCTGTACGCCGGCACCCAGCTGGGTGACGAGGCACAGCGCCTGTCCCGCTTCGCCGCCGCCCGCGAGGGCAAGGCCCTGGCTGCCGATCCGCTGATCGCCGTGGCAGGCCCGCTGGTGGCCGCGCAGCTGCGCATCGAGAACGAGAGCAAGACCCGCGAAGGCGAGCAACTGCGCCTGCGCCCGGCCTACATGCAGGCGCTGTTCGCCTGGCGTGCCAAGCAGGGCCGCGCGGTGTACCCGGATGCCAACCGCACCCTGCGCATCAGCTACGGCAAGGTCGAAGCGCTGCACCCGCGTGACGGCGTGACCTACTCGCCGGTGACCACCGTGGCCGGCATCGTAGAGAAAAACACCAATGCCTACCCGTTCGATGCGCCCAAGCCGCTGCTGGCGGCCATCGCCAAGGGCGATTTCGGCAGCACCGCCGACCCGGCCCTGAAGACCCAGACGGTCAACTTCCTGACCAACCTGGACACCACCGGCGGCAACTCCGGCTCGCCGGTGCTCAACGCCAAGGGCGAACTGATCGGCCTGAACTTCGACAGCAACTGGGAATCGGTCAGCGCCAGCTGGTGGTTCGACCCGCGCTTCAAGCGTGCCGTGCACGTGGACATGCGCTACCTGCGCTGGCTGCTGGCCAAGGTCTACCCGGCGCCCGAGCTGCTGAAGGAAATGGGCGTGCCGGCGGAATAAGAAGCCGGCCACGACCCACGGTCGTGGCCCGCACCGCGTAGGCCCCCACCTTGGTGGGGGTGGTTGCCCCCAACGAGCCCGTACACCTGGCCACGCCTGGCCTACACTGCAGGTTCCTCTGACGGAAACGCGCGCGTGGTCTCCAGCTGGATCCTGCTGCTGGTCTCGGTTGCCTATGCCGCGCTGCTGTTCGGCGTGGCGTGGTGGGGCGACCGTCGGCCGATGTACCCCGACCGGCCGTGGCTGCGGCCCGTCGTCTACAGCCTGGCGCTGGCCGTGTACTGCTCGTCGTGGACCTTCTACGGCGCGGTAGGCACCGCGGTCCGCCACGGCGTGGGCTACCTGCCGATCTACATCGGCCCGCTGCTGATGCTGCTGTTCGGCTGGCGCATCATCGAGCGCCTGGCGCTGGTGGCGCGCAGCCAGAACGTGGTCTCCATCGCCGATTTCATCTCCTCGCGCTTCGGCCGCTCGCGGCGGCTGGCTGCGCTGGTGGCGATCATCGCCCTGATCGGCATCGTTCCGTACCTGGCGCTTCAGTACAAAGCGGTGGCGATGAGCCTGCAGGTGCTGACCGGCAACACCGGCCCGACCGGCTTCTTCACCGACCCGGCGCTGTACGTGGCGCTGCTGATGGCCCTGTTCGCGACCCTGTTCGGTACCCGCCAGGTCGATGCCACCGAGCACCACCACGGCATGATGCTGGCCATCGCCTTCGAATCGGTCATCAAGCTGCTGGCGATGCTGGCGGTGGGCGTGTTCGCCTACCTGTGGCTGAGCAACCGCACCGATGCGGTGGTGCAGTCGGTGCATACGCTGTTCACCGGCCTGCCGCCGGTGGGCTTCATCTCGCAGACGCTGCTCAGTTTCCTCGCCATCATCTGCCTGCCGCGGCAGTTCCACGTGGCCGTGGTCGAGTGTGGCGACGTGCGCGATGTGCGCCGCGCGCGCTGGATGTTCGGCGGCTACCTGGTGCTGATCTCGGCGATGGTGCTGCCGATCGCCACGGCCGGCGTCACCCTGTTCGGCACCGGCGGCAGCGTGGCCGATGATGCGATGGTGCTGGCCCTGCCGCTCGCCGAAGGGCGCAACGCGCTGGCGTTGATCGCCTACGTCGGCGGCTTCTCGGCGGCCACCGGCATGGTCATCGTGGCCTCGATCGCGCTGGCCACCATGGTCAGCAACGACCTGGTGATGCCGGTGCTGCTGCGCCGCAGTGGCGACCATCAGGAAGCGGCCGACATGGCCTCGCGCGTGCTGTGGATCCGCCGCATGGCGATCCTGCTGCTGGCGCTGATGGCCTACAGCTACTACCGCAGCAGCAGCAACGACAGCACCCTGGCCTCGTACGGCCTGATGGCCTTCGCTGCGGTGGCGCAGTTCGCGCCGGGCCTGATCGGCGGCCTTTACTGGCGCGGCGCAAGCCGTCGCGGCGTCGAGGCCGGCATGGTGCTGGGCTTCGCTACGTGGATATACACGCTGCTGCTGCCGGCGATGACCATGGCCGGCTGGGTGGATGCGACGTGGGTGCGGCACGGGCCGTTCGGCGTGGAGTGGCTGCGCCCGCAGCAGCTGTTCGGCATGACCGGCTGGGACCCGCTCACTCATGGGACGTTCTGGTCGCTGCTGGTCAACATGGCCACGATGATGCTGGTCTCCGCGCGCTGGCGCCCGGGCGTGGACGAACGCCTGCGCGCCGCACCCTTCCTCGATCCCTATGCGGAGCGGCCCTCGGTGGCGGGCGGCTGGCCCGGCCATGTGCACGTGGGCGACCTGCTGGCGCTGGCCTCGCGTGTGGTCGGCGAGCGCCACGCACGGCGCTCGTTCTTTGAACAGGCGCAGTCGCTGGGGCGCGAGCTGCAGTCGACGGCGCCGGCGGACCGGCCGTGGGTGCAGTTCACCGAGCGCCTGCTGGCCGCCTCGATCGGCGCCGCGTCGGCGCGCCTGCTGCTGACCAGCCTGCTGCGTGGCTCGGGCATGGACCTGGGCGAAGTGGTGGCGGTGCTGGACGAAGCGGGACAGGAGCTGCGCTTCAACCGCGAGATCCTGTCCACCACGCTGGAAAACATCAGCGCAGGCGTCAGCGTGGTCGATCCGGACATGCGCCTGACCGCCTGGAACCGCCGCTACCAGGACATGTTCGGTTACCCCGACGGCATGCTCTACGTGGGCCGACCCGTCGCCGACCTGATCCGCTACAACGCCGAACGCGGTGAGCTGGGCGAAGGCGATATCGAAGTGCAGATCAACCGTCGCATCGGTTACATGCGCGCCGGTTCACCGCACGTGTTCGAGCGTACGCGCAGCGACGGCAAGGTGATCGAGATGCGCGGCCAGGCCCTGCCTGGTGGCGGTTACGTGACCAGCTACAACGACATCACCGACTACAAGCATGCGGAAAAAGCGCTGCTGGAAGCCAACGAAACGCTGGAACAGCGCGTGGCCGAACGCTCGCACGAAGCCGAGGTCGCGCAGCAGTCGAAGACCCGCTTCCTGGCGGCGATCAGCCATGACGTGCTGCAGCCGCTGAACGCCGCGCGCCTGTTCGCCTCGGCCTTGCGTGACAGCGACCATGTGAGCGACGAACAGAAGCACCTGGCCGAACGCGTGGATGCTTCGCTGCGTGCGGCCGAGGAACTGCTCGATGGCCTGCTGGACGTCTCGCGGCTGGATGCCGGTGGCCTGCATCCGGTGATCGGCGAATTCGATGTGAGCGCGCTGATGCGCGAACTGGCCGCGCAGTACACGCCGGTGGCGGCGGGCCGCGGCCTGCGCCTGGACCTGTTCGCGCGCACCACCTGGGTACGCAGCGACCGCCGCCTGCTGCGCCGCGTGCTGCAGAACTTCCTCGCCAATGCGCTGCGCTACACCCGCCAAGGCCGCATCGTGCTGGCCGTGCGCCAGCGTGGCGATGAAGTGGAGCTGCAGGTGTGGGATACCGGCCCGGGCATCCCCGAGCACCACATGCGACAGATCTTCGACGAATTCCATCGCTACCAGCAGCCCTTCGACTGGGGCGAGCAGGGGCTGGGCCTGGGCCTGTCGATCTGCCAGCGCATCTCGCGCCTGCTCGACCATCGCCTCAATGCGCGCAGCCGGGTCGGCAGCGGTTCGATGTTCTCGATCATCCTGCCGCGCGTGGCGCCGTTGCCGGGCTACAGCGAGCCGCTGCTGCCGGCCCAGGCCGCCGCACCGCCGGTGCGCAGCGATTCGCTGGCCGGCATGCGCGTGCTGTGCGTGGACAACGACGAGGAGATCCTCGACGGCATGCGCGCGCTGCTGGGCCGCTGGCAGGTGCAGGTGATCACCGCATCCACCGTGGACCAGGCGCTGGAGAAGGTGGCCGAGCAGCCGCAGGTGATGCTGGTGGACTACCACCTGCACGACCGGATGGATGGCCTGGACGCGCTGGTGGCGCTGCGCGAAGCGGCCGGCTACCCGTTGCCGGGCGCGCTGCTGACCGCCGACGGCCGCGATGAACTGAAGCGCATGGCCCGCGAGCGCGGTTATCGCGTGCTGACCAAGCCGATCAAGCCGGCCTCGCTGCGCGCCTTCCTTGGTGCGCTGCGCGACGCGAGGTAACGCGGGGCCACGAAGCCCCTTGTAGAGCCGAGCCCATGCTCGGCTGGATCACGCCGAGCACCTGCAGTTTTCGCGGCAATATAGCCTTCGCTATACAAACCAGCCCTGCCTGCGCGTTTGCTTGGAACAGCGCCACGCGCGGATCGCGATGCTAAGCTTCGCGTCCCCTTGGGGAGTAGCCGGATTCCTTCGCAGGAATCGTCCACGTCAACATACTCGGCCAGTGCGCCGTGGCGTGGACAACCATGATGGTTGGCGAGACCAGCGGCCCGCGCGCGCAACGTCAGGTTGGGCGCGAGCGCGAGCCGTGCGTCCGTCTTTGCCCGACCTTCAGCAGCCGCCAATGTCTCCTGTTTCGATCCTCCTGATCGGCTTCGCCATGTCCACCGATGCCTTCGCTGCCGCGATCGGCAAGGGTGCGGCCATGCGCAAGCCGGTATTCCGCGATGCACTGCGCGCCGGCATCATCTTCGGCGTCATCGAGGCGATCACGCCCATCATCGGCTGGCTGCTCGGCCGCGCCGCCCTGCAGTACGTGGAGGCCTTCGACCACTGGATCGCGTTCGGCCTGCTGGTCGCGCTGGGCATGCACATGATCATCAACGGCATACGCCCGGACAGCGGCGAAGAGGACGAAGATCCCTCGCAGCACCACAGCTTCTGGAAGCTGGCACTGACCGGCTTCGCCACCAGCATCGACGCGATGGCCGTGGGCATCGGCCTGGCCTTCATGGACGTGCACATCGGGGTGATGGCTGCGGTCATCGGCCTGTGCACGCTGACCATGGTTACCGCCGGCATCATGCTCGGCCGCGTGCTGGGTGGCATGGTCGGCAAGCGCGCCGAGATCATCGGCGGCGTGATCCTGGTCATCATCGGTTCGACGATCCTGTACGAACACCTGCACGGCGTGGCGTAACACATGAAGCTGTAGAGCCGAGCCTGCGCTCGGCTCACGCGCCTAGCGCGGGCTCAAGGCAAACGCAGCCGAGCATGGGCTCGGCTCTACAGCGGGGCATCGGCCGACAGGCGATGCGGTGTTGCACCGATGGAGAGCCCGTCGTTCGCAGCATAGTCTTCTGGCATGTCCAGCCCCGCACTCCGTATTGGCCGGTGGTCGCAGACCGGCAATGTCTATGCGTTAACCGCTGTGACATACGCGCGTCGACGCTGGTTCGACGATGAAGCCAACGTCGACCTGCTGATCGAGGCACTCCGTACGGTAGAACGAACAGGGCGGACGTGCTCCCTGGCGTGGGTGATCATGCCGGACCATCTTCATTGGTTGATCGAACTGCGACGCGGAACGCTCGCCGGGTGCATGCAGATCCTCAAGTCCCGAAGCGGACGGGCCATTGCCAGGCAGGTGGAGGCCAACGCGCCGATCTGGCAGCCGGGCTACTACGACCACGCGCTGCGCAGCGATGAATGCCTGCGCACGCAGGCGATGTACATTGCGGCCAATCCGGTTCGTGCCGGTCTGGCTACGTGTCTTGGTGAGTATCCCCATGCCTGGAGCAGATGGCCTCTGCGGGAGTAGCGCGGATTTCGGCGAACGCAGCCGAGCATGGGCTCGGCTCACGCGCGTAGCGCGGATTTTGGCGAACCGCAGCCGAGCATGGGCTCGGCTCTACAAAGGCAGATGGCGCGGAGTCCTGTAGAGCCGAGCCTGCGCTCGGCACACGCGCGCAGCGCGGTCTTTGGCGAACCGCAGCCGAGCATGGGCTCGGCTCTACAAAGGCAGATGGCGCGGAGTCCTGTAGAGCCGAGCCTGCGCTCGGCTCACGCGCGTAGCGCGGATATTGGCGAACAGCAGCCGAGCATGGGCTGGGTTCTACAACGCAAGGTTCAGTCTTCTTCCGGCGGCAGCACGATGGCGTCGTCGTCGATCGCCAGCTTGCCGGCCATCAGCACGGCTTGGGTGCGGTTGGTCACGCCGAGCTTGCGCAGGATGGCGGTGACGTGGGCCTTGATCGTGGCCTCGGACACGTTGAGGTCGTAGGCGATCTGCTTGTTCAAGCGGCCGGCACCGAGCATCTGCAGCACGCGGAACTGCTGCGGGGTCAGTTCGCGCAGGCGCTGACCGACTTCGCGTTCCTCGCTGCCGGTGGGCGGCACGTTGTGCGCTTCCGGCGGTGCCCAGGTCTCGCCATCGAGGATGGTGCCCAGCGCGTGGCCGATTGTGTCCGAGTCGGCCGACTTGGGAATGAAACCCAGTGCGCCGTGATCGAGCGCGCGGCGCATCACCGTCGCTTCTTCGCGTGCGGACACCACCACCACCGGCAGGTGCGGGTGCAGCGAGCGCATGTGCACCAGCGCGTTGAAGCCCTGCGCGCCGGGCATGTTGAGGTCCATCAGGACCAGGTCGGCGTCGTTGTGCTGGTCGGCCAGCGCGTACAGCGCTTCCACGCTGTCAGCCTCGAACAGCTGCACGCCCGGGATGACCCGCTGTACGGCCCCACGCAGGGCTTCGCGGAACAACGGGTGGTCATCGGCAATCAGGAGGGTGGTCATGGTCGGGGGGAACCGTGGGGGAAAACAGTGCGGGGTCAGATCACCTCCGTCAGGAAAGGGCTCTGACCCCTTGGCGGCCGGAGTTCACTGGGGTCAGAGCCCTTTCCTGACGGAAAGGGATCCGACCCCGAGACCTCTGCCCGGGTAGTACATCAGCGGACCTTGCGCTCGTCCACCAGCGACGCCACCACCGACGGATCGGCCAGGGTCGAGGTGTCGCCGAGCTGGTCCGGCGCGTTCTCGGCGATCTTGCGCAGGATGCGGCGCATGATCTTGCCCGAACGGGTCTTGGGCAGGCCCGGTGCCCACTGCAGGTGGTCCGGCGTGGCGATGGGGCCGATTTCCTTGCGCACCCAGGCGACCAGTTCCTTGTGCAGCTCGTCGCTGGGGGCCTCGTCGGCCACCAGGGTCACGTAGGCGTAGATGCCCTGGCCCTTGACGTCGTGCGGGAAGCCGACGACGGCGGCCTCGGCAACCTTCGGATGCGACACCAGCGCGCTTTCCACTTCGGCGGTGCCGATGCGGTGGCCGGACACGTTGATCACATCGTCCACGCGGCCGGTGATCCAGTAGTAGCCGTCCTCATCGCGGCGGCAACCGTCGCCGGTGAAGTAGTTGCCCGGGTAGGTGCGGAAATAGGTGTCGATGAAGCGCTGGTGGTCGCCGTACACCGTGCGCATCTGGCCCGGCCAGGAATCACGGATGATCAGGTTGCCCTCGGTCGGGCCGTCCTGCACTTCGCCATCGGCATTGACCAGCGCCGGCTGCACGCCGAAGAAGGGCAGGGTGGCCGAACCCGGCTTGAGGTCCATCGCCCCGGCCAGCGGCGAGATCAGGATGCCGCCGGTCTCGGTCTGCCACCAGGTATCGACGATCGGGCAGCGGCTGTTGCCGACCACTTCGTAGTACCAGCGCCAGGCTTCCGGGTTGATCGGCTCGCCGACGCTGCCGAGCAGGCGCAGCGACGCGCGCGAGGTCTTCTTCACCGGCTCCTCGCCTTCGCGCATCAGTGCACGGATGGCGGTCGGGGCGGTGTAGAAGATCGTCACCTTGTGCTTGTCGATCACGTTCCAGAAGCGCGAGGTGTCCGGGTAGTTCGGCACGCCTTCGAACATCAGCGACGTCGCGCCGTTGGCCAGCGGGCCGTACACGATGTAGCTGTGGCCGGTGACCCAGCCGACGTCGGCGGTGCACCAGTAGACGTCGTCCTCGCGCAGGTCGAACACCGCTTCATGGGTGTAGGCCGCGTACAGCAGGTAGCCGCCGGTGGTGTGCAGCACGCCCTTCGGCTTGCCGGTGGAACCGGAGGTGTAGAGGATGAACAGCGGGTCTTCCGCGTTCATGCGCTCGGGCTCGCAGGTCGACGGCTGGCTGTCCACCACGTCGTGGAACCAGCGGTCGCGCGGGGCCTGCATGTCGACCGCGCCGCCGGTGTGGCGCACCACCAGCACGGTTTCAACGGTATTGGTGCCCGGGAGCTTCAGCGCGGCATCGACGTTGGCCTTCAACGGAATCTTTCGACCACCGCGCAGGCCTTCGTCGGCGGTGATGATCAGCTTGCTCTGGCAGTCGCTGACGCGGTCGGCGATCGAGTTCGGAGCGAAGCCGCCGAACACCACCGAGTGGATCGCACCGATGCGCGCGCAGGCCAGCATGGCCACGGCCGCGTCGACGATCATCGGCAGGTAGATGGTGACCCGGTCGCCCTTCTTGACGCCCAGGTTGCGCAGCGCGTTGCCGAGGCGGCAGGTGCGCTCGTACAGCTCGCGATAGGTCACGTGCTGGGCCGGTGCATCCGGGCCGTCCGGTTCGAACAGCAGGGCGGTCTTGTCGCCGCGCTTTTCAAGCTGGCGGTCCAGGCAGTTCACGCTGGCGTTGAGCTCGCCGTCCTCGAACCACTTGATGTGGAAGTCGGCCAGGTCGTAGCTGACGTTCTTGATCTTCGTCGGCTGGCGCATCCAGTCCAGCCGTTCGGCGGCCTTGCCCCAGAACGCATCCGGGTCGGACACCGACGCCTGGTACTGCTGCTCGTAAGACGTCTTGTCGATGCGTGCCTTGGCGGCGAACTGCGGATCGACGGGGTAGATATCAGCCATGGCACCCTCACTTGCACGTTGACTTTGTATGTGCGGTCGCAGCATCGCAACGACCCTCCGCCACCAGTTTGCCCCATCCACCCCCGGTCGCGTCACCACGGCGCTTAGACCATGGTCGAAAGTCGGCGCCCTGCAGGCCCGGGTTCGACCAATGGCGAATACCGCTATACATAAACGCCCCGCAGTCTCGGCTCGACCGTGCCCCACGCGCGGCATCACCTTGCCACTTGGGAGAGAGGGCAACATGAGCCACCGTACGTTGAAAGCCGTGCGCAAACCTTTGGCGGCCTGCCTGCTGGTCGCCCTGGTCGCACCGGGCATGGCGTTCGCAGAGACCGCCAAAGGAAGTACCTCGCGAGAGCAGGCGCTTGAATCACGCGTTGCCGAACTGGAGCGCCAGGTCCAGGCGCTGTTGTCCTCGCAGCAGCAACAGCAGACCCAGATCGTGCAGACCCAGCAGGCCGTGACCGATGTCCGCGCCGTGCAGGCCGAGCAGAAGCCGGTCGCGCAGGTGCCGGCCGGCAAGCAGCCGATCCAGGTCACCACCATCACCCCGGGCGCCGCGCCGGGCACCACCGTCAAGATCGGCGGCTTCATCAAGGCCGATTTCATGGCCACCCAGACCAGCGATGGCCAGTTGGCCGACGATGCCACCGGCCGCGCGCTGTACCTGCCGGGCCAGACCCCGGTGGCCGGTGCCGGCGGTTCGGGCAAGCGCTCGGACGTGGACTACAACGCCCACGCCAAGTTCTCGCGCTTCAACATCGGCATCGACAACGTCAGCGAATCGGGCAACAAGGCCGGCGCGATGTTCGAGATGGACTTCTTCGGCAACTCGCTGGGCAACCAGACCGCTACCAACACCTACGGCGTGACCCTGCGCCACGCCTACATGTACTGGAACAACTGGCTGGCCGGCCAGACCTGGTCCAACTTCATGGATGCGGCGGCGCTGCCGGAAGCGGTCGACTTCGTCGGCCCGACCGATGGCGTGGTGTTCGTGCGCCAGGCCCAGGTTCGCTACACCCAGGGCGGCTTCAGCGTCGCCCTGGAAAACCCGGAAACCACCACTCTCACCGGTACCCGCAACCCGGTCACCGGCGTGTGGACCAACGCCAGCGCCAACTCCGACCGTGGCAGCCTGCCCGACCTGACGATGCGCTATGGCTGGAAGGGTGACTGGGGCACCTTCGGCGTCGGCGGCATCGTCCGCCAGCTGAAGGTCGACAACCAGGCTACCGGCGCCAAGGCCGACAAGGTGGCCGGCGGCCTGACCCTGGGCGGCAAGTGGGTGATGGGCGGCAACGATTCGCTGCACTACCAGCTGACCGGTGGCGAGGGCATCGCCCGCTACATCGGCCTGGGCGTCACTGCGGATACCGCCTACGACATCGCCCGCGACGAACTGAACCCGACCGGCGTGCTGGCCGGCTACGTGGGCTGGCGCCATGCCTTCTCGCCGAAGCTGCGCACCAACCTGATCTACGCCCGCAGCGACTACGACAACGATGGCAGCCTGGGGCCGCTGGTCACCAAGAGCGTGCAGAGCATCCGCGGCAACATCTTCTACACGCCGATGCCCAAGGTCGATATCGGTGCCGAGTACATGTACGGCGTGCGTGAGATCGAAGATGGGCGCAAGGGCGATATCAACCGCGTGCAGTTCACCACGAAGTACAGCTTCTAAATGAGTGCCGACCAACGGTCGGCACCTACCTAGATCGCGTGCCGACCAACGCTCGGCACCTACCGGGATTGCATGCCGGCCAACGGTCGGCATCTACAGAGGGAAAACGTCTCATGTCAACAACACCTGCACCGGCGAAAGCCGAACTCACCCAGGGACACAAGAAGGTCATCTTCGCGTCCAGCCTGGGCACCGTTTTCGAGTGGTATGACTTCTTCCTGTACGGCTCGCTTGCCGCGATCATCGCCAAGCAGTTCTTCAGTGGCGTCAACGAAACCACGGGCATGATCTTCGCCCTGCTGGCCTTCGCCGCCGGCTTCTTCGTGCGTCCGTTCGGCGCGGCCTTCTTCGGCAGCCTCGGCGACCGTATCGGCCGCAAGTACACCTTCCTGGTCACCATCCTCATCATGGGCATCTCGACCTTCCTGGTCGGCGTGCTGCCCAACTACGCCTCGATCGGTTTCGCCGCACCGGTGATCCTGATCGTGCTGCGCCTGGCCCAGGGCCTGGCGATGGGCGGTGAGTACGGTGGCGCGGCGACCTACGTGGCCGAACACGCCCCAGCAGACAAGCGCGGCCTGTACACCAGCTTCATCCAGTGCACCGCCACGCTCGGCCTGTTCATGTCGCTGCTGATCATCCTGGCCTGCCGTTACTTCCTGGGCAACGAAGCCTTCGAAGCCTGGGGCTGGCGCATTCCGTTCCTGGTCTCGATCCTGCTGCTGGGTGTTTCGGTGTGGATCCGCCTGCAGCTGAGCGAATCGCCGCTGTTCCAGCAGATGAAGGCCGAGGGCAAGGGCTCCAAGACCCCGTTCCGTGACAGCCTGAAGGGCGGCAACCTGAAGCTGATGCTGCTGGTCCTGCTGGGTGCCGCGGCTGGCCAGGCCGTGGTCTGGTACGGCGGCCAGTTCTACGCGCTGTTCTTCCTGAGCAGCATGCTGAAGGTCGACGCCACCACCTCCTACCTGCTGATCGCCGCCGCGCTGGCGCTGGGCGTGCCGTTCTTCATCTTCTTCGGCTGGCTGTCCGACCGCATCGGCCGCAAGAAGATCATCCTGGCCGGCTGCCTGCTGGCTGCCGTCACCTACATCCCGATCTTCAAAGGTCTGACCCACTTCGCGAACCCGGCCATCGAAGAAGCCCGCAGCAACTCGCCGGCCCTGGTTGTGGCTGATCCGAGCACCTGCTCGTTCCAGTTCGATCCGGTCGGCCTGCGCAAGTTCACCAGCTCCTGCGACGTGGCGACCGCCGCGCTGACCAAGGCGGGCGTGCCGTATGACGTGCAGCCGGCCGCTGCCGGTTCGCTGGCCATGGTGAACGTGGGCAGCGCCAGCGTCACCTCGTACGAGGCCGCCGGCCTGACCAAGGAAGAAGGCAAGGCCAAGGCCGATGCGTTCGGTGCCGAACTGAAGGGTGCACTGACCACGGCGGGCTACCCGGCCAAGGCCGATGGCTCGCGCATCAACATCGCCGGCACGATCTTCATGCTGTGGCTGCTGGTGCTGTACGTGACCATGGTCTACGGCCCGATCGCCGCCTACCTGGTCGAACTGTTCCCGACCCGCATCCGCTACACCTCGATGTCGCTGCCGTACCACATCGGCAACGGCTGGTTCGGTGGCTTCCTGCCGGCGATCTCCTTCGCGCTGGTGGCCGGTACCGGCAACCTGTACTACGGCCTGTGGTACCCCATCATCATCGCGCTGATGTCGGTGGTGATCGGCGGCCTGTTCCTGCGTGAAACGAAGAACGTGGACATCACCAAGTAAGAATGATGTTCATCGGATGAAGGAAGGGCCGCGGTGCAGACCGCGGCCTTTCTGTTTGTGGGAACGGGGGGGTAGAGTCGACCGTTGGTCGACTGCACTTGGCGGGACCACATCGGCAACGGCTGGTTCGGTGGCTTCCTGCCGGCGATCTCCTTCGCGCTGGTGGCCGGTACCGGCAACCTGTACTACGGCCTGTGGTACCCCATCATCATCGCGCTGATGTCGGTGGTGATCGGCGGCCTGTTCCTGCGTGAAACGAAGAACGTGGACATCACCAAGTAAGAATGATGTTCATCGGATGAAGGAAGGGCCGCGGTGCAGACCGCGGCCTTTCTGTTTGTGGGAACGGGGGGGTAGAGTCGACCGTTGGTCGACTGCACTTGGCGGGATTGTTGAAAACGCGCGATCCGCGCGACAGTCGACCAACGGTCGACTCTACCGCGGCGCGGTACAGCCCCCCATCGAGACGACGGTTGCGCGATCCCGCACCCCGTATAGTCGGCCCATGACCACGCTCACTCCCGCCGACCTCCCCGCCATCCTGCAGACCCTGCGCAGCGCCTGGCACGCCCAGCGCCCTTCGCTCGACCAGCGCGATGCCGACCTGCGTCGCCTGCGCGAGGCGCTGCAGACGCGCATGGATGACATGGCCCAGGCCATCGCCGAGGACTTCGGCCACCGCGCCCACGTTGAATCGAAGCTGGCCGATGGCATGAGCGTGCTGTCGGCCATCGACCATCTGCGTCGGCACCTGCGGCGCTGGTCGAAGCCGCAGCGGGTCTCGGCCGGCTGGAAGCTGTGGCCGGCGCGCGCGCAGCTGCGGCCGACGCCGCTGGGCGTGGTCGGGGTGATCTCGCCCTGGAACTACCCGGTCACGCTGGCGCTGGTACCGCTGGTCACGGCCATCGCCGCCGGCAACCACGTGCTGCTCAAACCTTCCGAACATACCCCGCGCACCAGCGCGTTCCTGGCCGATCTGCTGACCAGCGTGTTCCCGCCCGATCGGGTGGCGGTGGTGCAGGGCGGGGCGGACGTGGCCGCGGCGGTGTCCTCGCTGCCGCTGGACCATCTGCTGTTTACCGGTTCGACGGCGGTGGGCCGCAAGGTGATGGCCGCTGCGGCCGAGCATCTGGTGCCGCTGACGCTGGAGCTGGGCGGCAAATCGCCGGCGATTGTCTGCCGCGATTTCCCGCTGGACAAAGCCGCCGCGCGGCTGGCCACCGGCAAGTGGTTCAACGCGGGCCAGACCTGCATCGCGCCGGACTACGTGCTGATCGACACCGCGCGCCAGCGTGAGTTCGTGCAGGCGCTGCAGCAGCAGGTGCGCGAGCGCTACGGCGACTTCAGCGATGCCGGCGATTACACGCGCATCATCAACGAGGGCCAGTACCAGCGCCTGCAGGGTTATCTGGTGCAGGCGCGCGAACGCGGCGTGCCGGTGGTTCCGCTGGCGCAGGTGGATGCGGCGCGCGCCGACCGCGAGCGCCTGTTGGTGCCGACCGTGGTGCTGGACCCGCCGGACGACCTGGACCTGATGCGCGAGGAGATATTCGGGCCGATCCTGCCGGTTCGGGCCTACCCGGACCTGGAGGTGGCGCTGGCTGACGTGCTGTCGCGTGACCGGCCGCTGGCGCTGTATCCCTTCAGCCATGACACGGCCACGGTGGAGCGCATCCTCGGCCAGGTGGTGGCGGGCGGGGTGACAGTCAACGACACGCTGCTGCACTTCGCCGCCGACGACCTGCCGTTTGGCGGGGTGGGGGCGAGTGGCATGGGCGCGTACCACGGCCGGGCCGGGTTCGATGCCATGAGCAAGCGGTTGCCGGTGCTGTGGCAGTCGCGCTGGGCGGCCAGTGACCGGCTGCGGCCGCCGTATTCGAAGATTGCGGGGTTGTTGAAGCTGCTGGTTCGGTGAAGCCACGCATGGCGTGATTCTGTAGAGCCGAGCCCATGCTCGGCTGCCGTTGAGCGGCCGGGGTACAGGCAGCCGAGCGTGGGCTCGGATCTACAAGGCAACCCAGGCCTACCCGGGTAGAATGCCCCCATGAAAATCGCCTCATGGAACGTCAACTCGCTCAATGTCCGCCTGCCGCACCTGGAGCAGTGGCTCAAGGATTTCGGCCCGGACATCGTCGGTATCCAGGAAACCAAGCTGGAGGACCACAAGTTCCCCGATTCGACGCTGATCGCCGCTGGCTACCGCAGCGTGTTCGCCGGCCAGAAGACCTACAACGGCGTGGCGCTGCTGTCGCGTGAGCCGGCACAGGACGTGCAGATCGGCATTCCCGGCTTCGAGGACGAGCAGAAGCGCGTCATCGCCGGTACCTTCGGCGACCTGCGGGTAATCAATCTGTATGTGGTCAACGGTCAGGACGTCGGCACCGACAAATACGAGTACAAGCTGCGCTGGCTGGAAGCGGTGCATGCCTGGATCGCGCAGGAGCTGCAGCGCCATCCGAAGCTGATCGTGATGGGCGACTTCAACATCGCCCCGGACGCACGCGATGTGCACGACCCGGAGGTGTGGAACGAGAACCACATCCTCACCTCCACCGCCGAGCGCGGCGCGCTGCAGAAGCTGCTGCAGCTGGGCCTGCACGATGGCTTCCGCCTGCACAATGACGAGACGGGCACCTTCAGCTGGTGGGATTACCGTGCCGCAGGCTTCCGGCGCAACCTGGGCCTGCGCATCGACCTGACTCTGGTGTCAGATGCGCTGAAGGCCAGCGCGGTGGCCTCGGGAATCGACCGCGAGCCACGGACCTGGGAACGCCCCAGCGACCATGCGCCGGCGTGGGTGCAAGTAGAGTCGAGGGGGGGGGGGGGGGGGGGGGGGGGCGGGGGGGGGCCAGTCGAAAAACCGGGGGTGGGGGGGGGGGGGTTCCGGTTTGGCGTCGTTGGCTCGAGTGTCCCCGGGGGCTCGCGCCCACGCTCGACTCTACCGCGGTAGCGCCGGGCCATGCCCGGCAGGCGCAGCGGCCGCAGGAAAACGCCGGGCATGGCCCGGCGCTACCTTTCAGATCACCGGATGCTCTTGCGGGTGAACAGGTTGACGATGGCCAGCAGGATCACCGCGCCGATCAGCGAGAACAGGAACGTGCGCAGGGTGATGGCATCGTTGATGCCGCCGCCGAACAGGAAGCCGGCGATCAGCGCGCCGACGATGCCCACCACGATGTTGAGGATGATGCCCTGCTGGGCGTCGCGACGCATGATGATGCTGGCCAGCCAGCCCACGATGCCGCCAACGATCAGCCAGATGATGATGCCCATGAACGTGACCTCTGTAAGGGGAAGGGACGGGGACCAGTTGACCCGCAGTGCCGTGAAACCGTCGTGCAATCCCGTGACGGGTGCGTGCGGATGAGCCTGCCAGCCACCCTCGACGGCCCCTGGCGCTTCGGCCCGGTGACGGTCTGGCGCTGCCCGCACGTGCCCGGCCAGCGCGGTGAGCCGCAGGCCCGGCAGGTGCTGGCGCAGGCGCTGGGCGGCGAACCCGATGCCCTGCCGCTGGTGCGCGACGACAAGGGCCGGCCGGAGCTGGCCGGCACGCTGGCCCACTATGGCACCGGCTGGAGCCACAGCGGCGAGATGCTGCTGGTGGCGCTGGGCGAGGGCGTTCGGCTGGGCGTGGATCTGGAACTGCTGCGCCCGCGCCCGCGGCTCCTGGAAATCATCCAGCGCTTCTTCCACCCCGACGAAGTGGCGTGGCTGCAAGGGCTGGCCGCCGACGAGCGCGAACACTGGTTCTTCCGCGTGTGGTGCGCCAAGGAGGCGCTGCTGAAGGCGCACGGCCAGGGCATCTCGTTCGGCCTGCACCGACTGCAGCTGGCGCCCGGCGCCGATGGTGCCCTGCATCTGCGCTGGTGCGACGCCGGACTGGGCCAGGCCGAGCGCTGGCACCTGCACGAATGGCAGGCCAGCGGCCAGTTCCGCGCGGCATTGGCGTGGCATGCCGATTGAGGCCGCGCACCGAAGCGGCGAACCGGCGGCCAAAACCGGCGATAATGACGGCATGAGCGAACACGATCTTCCCGCCGGCGTGGTCTCCACGCTGGAACAGGGCCTGGCCAGCATGGGCCTGGCGGGCGCATTGGCGCCGCCGCTGCTGCGCTACCTGGCGTTGCTGCACCGCTGGAACGGCACCTACAACCTCACCGCTATCCGCGATCCGCAGGAAATGGTCACCCGCCACCTGCTCGATTCGCTGGCGATGCAGCCGTTCGTGGCCGATGGCAGCCTGGCCGATCTCGGTACCGGCCCCGGGCTGCCGGGCATCCCGCTGGCCATCGCCTGCCCGGGCCTGCAGGTCACCCTGGTGGAGAGCAACGGCAAGAAGGCGCGCTTCATGCGCGAAGCCGTGCGCCAGCTGGGCCTGACCAATGCACGCGTGGCCGAATCGCGCGCCGAGGCGCTGGACGAGGCCGGCCGCTACGACCAGCTGACCGCACGCGCGATGGACACCCTTGCCGGCATCGTCCGCGTCGGTGGTCACCTGCTGCGCCCCGGTGGCGTGCTGCTGGCCATGAAAGGCGTCTACCCGCATGACGAGATCGCGGCCCTGCCGGCAGGCTGGCAGGTGCGCGAGGTGACCCCGCTGAGCGTGCCCGGCCTGGCCGGCGAACGCCATCTGGTCACTGTGACAGGCCCCTGAACCCGCCGCCAGCCCTTTGCGGAACAACGGGTTGGCGATCCATGATTTCCGCACGGGGCCGGTTGTACGCATAATGACCGGTCCCAGCACACGTCGACGAGGCACACCCGCATGGCCCGCATCATCGCCATCGCCAACCAGAAGGGTGGCGTCGGCAAGACCACGACCGCCGTCAACCTGGCCGCTTCCCTGGCCAACGCACCCAAGCGCGTGCTGTTGGTCGACCTGGATTCACAGGGCAACGCGACCATGGGCAGTGGCGTGGACAAGCGCGAGCTGGTCTCCTCCACCTACGATCTGCTGCTGGGCGAAGCCAAGGCCGCCGACGTGCGCCTGGCCACCGCCGAGGGCTACGACCTGCTGCCGGGCAACATCGACCTGACCGCGGCCGAGATCCAGCTGATGGCGCAGGAAGAGCGCGAGCAGCGCCTGAAGCGCGCGCTGGCGCCGATCCGCGACGAGTACGACTACATCCTGATCGACTGCCCGCCGGCGCTGTCGCTGCTGACGCTCAACGCGCTGGCCGCCGCCGATTCGGTGCTGGTGCCCATGCAGTGCGAGTACTACGCGCTGGAAGGCCTGAGCGCGCTGGTGGAAACCATTGAAGCGCTGCGCACCAACCTCAACCCGGTGCTGGAGATCGAAGGCGTGCTGCGCACCATGTTCGACGTGCGCAACAACCTGGCCAACGCGGTGTCGGCCGAACTGACCGAGCACTTCGGTGACCGCGTGTTCCGTACCATCGTGCCGCGCAACGTGCGCCTGGCCGAGGCCCCCAGCCACGGCCAGAGCATCGTCGGCTACGACCGCGCCTCGCGCGGTGGCGTGGCCTACCTGGGCCTGGCCGGCGAGATCATCCGCCGCAACAACGAACGCAACAAGGCCGCCAAGGCCGTGGAGACCGCCTGATGACCAGCAAGCCTGCAGCCAAGAAGCGAGGCCTCGGCCGCGGACTGGACGCCCTGCTGGGCCCTAAGGGCGCGGCGAGCCAGGTGCAGGCCACCACTGCGGTCATCGAGCCCCTGCCGGGTGAAGTGCTGCGCAAGCTGGCCGTGGGCCAGCTGCAGCCGGGCAAGTACCAGCCGCGCCGCGAGATGGACGAAGGCAAGCTCTCCGAGCTGGCCGATTCGATCAAGTCGCAGGGCGTGATCCAGCCGATCCTGGTGCGTCAGCTGCCGGCGGGCAACTACGAAATCGTCGCCGGTGAGCGCCGTTGGCGTGCATCGCAGCTGGCCGGGCTGGACGAAGTGCCGGTGGTGGTGCGCGAGCTGGAAGACCGCACCGTCATTGCGATGGCGCTGATCGAGAACATCCAGCGCGAAGACCTCAACCCGCTGGAAGAAGCCGAAGCGCTGCAGCGCCTCATCAGCGAATTCACCCTGACCCATGCCGAGGCTGCGGAAGCCGTCGGCCGCTCGCGCGCGGCGGTGTCCAACCTGCTGCGCCTGCTGGAGCTGCCGGTGGCCATCCGCCTGCTGCTGGAAACCCGCCGCCTGGAAATGGGCCACGCCCGCGCGCTGCTGACCCTCGCCCCGGAGCTGGCTGGCAAGCTGGCGCAGGAAGCGGCCGATGAAGGCTGGTCGGTGCGCGAAGTCGAGCGCCGTGCGCAGGCCTTCGCCGCCGGCAAGGTGCCGAGCAACCGCCCGGTGGCCACGCCGAAAGTGCAGCAGGCCGACATCGTCTCGCTGGAAACCGAGCTGTCCGAATCGCTGGGCACCAAGGTGGCCATCAACCATGGCCGCGGCGGCAAGGGCAAGCTGATCATCCATTACACCGATCTGGACACGCTGGACGGCGTGCTGGAGAAGCTGCGCACCCGCCAGGGTTGAGCGGCCGGGCACAGGTCGGTCGGCGTATCCCCGTGACGTCGGCCGCTGCGATGATCGCGGGGTGCCTTGAACGAGACCCGCCATGACCATCCTGCTCACCGGCGCTGCCGGCTTCATCGGTGCCTACACCGCCCGCGCGCTGCTGGAGGCCGGCCAGGCCGTGGTCGGCCTGGACAACTTCAACGACTACTACGACCCGCAGATCAAGCGCGACCGCGTGGCCGCGCTGTGCCCGGGCCTGGACCTGCGCACCCTGGACCTGACCGACCCGCAGGGCCTGGCTGCGCTGTTCGATGAGGTGCAGCCGACGGCAGTGATCCACCTGGCCGCGCAGGCCGGCGTGCGCTATTCGCTGGAAAACCCGCACGCTTACGTCGACAGCAACCTGGTCGGCTTCGTCAACATCCTCGAGCTGTGCCGCCACCGTGGCGTGCAGCACCTGGTGTATGCGTCCAGCAGCTCGGTGTATGGCGATTCGGCCACGCCGCCGTTCTCCGAGGACCAGCGCGTGGACCAGCCGCGCTCACTGTATGCGGCCACCAAGGCGGCCAACGAGCTGATGGCCTACACCTATGCGCAGCTGTACGGCCTGCATGCCACCGGCCTGCGCTTCTTCACCGTGTATGGCCCGTGGGGTCGGCCGGACATGGCGCCGCTGCTGTTCTCGCGCGCGGTGCTGGCCGGCCGCCCCATCGATGTGTTCAACGAAGGCCGCATGCAGCGCGATTTCACACATGTTTCCGACATCGTATCGGGCATCCTCGGCGCCCTCGCGCACCCCAGTACTGAAACGGTGCCGCACCGGGTGTTCAACCTTGGCAACCATACGCCGGTCGAGCTGGAGCGCTTCATCAGCGTGATCGAGCAGGCTGCCGGCCGCCCCGCGCAGAAGGTCTACAGGCCGATGCAGCCGGGCGACATGGTGCGCACGATGGCCGACACCCGACGCGCCCTTGACGCTTTTGGCTTCGATGCGGTGACCCCGATCGAACAGGGCCTGCCGCCGGTGGTGGCGTGGTGCCGCGACTATTTTGGCGATCGCGCCTGAGGGCAGGCCCTCATGCAGCCGGATTCATCTTCGGATAACCTCGGCTTCGGAGAATGCGCGGTCTTTGTATCCCTGCTGGCCGAGTGACCCATGAGCCAACCCGAGCTTTCCGTTGTCGTCCCGGTGTTCAACGAGCGCGACAATGTCGCGCCCCTGGTGGGAGAGATCGTCGCTGCGCTGCGCGGTCGGCTTCCGTTCGAGATCGTCTATGTGGACGACAACTCGCGCGACGACAGCCTGGCCGTGCTGCAGGGCCTGAAGGCCAGCACGCCCGAGCTGCGCGTGCTGCACCATGTCAGCCAGAGCGGGCAGAGCACCGCCGTCCGCACCGGCGTGCGCAACGCCAGTGCGCCGTGGATCGCTACGCTCGACGGTGACGGCCAGAACGATCCGGCCGATATTCCGAAGCTGCTGGCGGCGCGGCAGTCGGCCGATGCGCAGGTGAAGCTGTTCGCCGGCTGGCGCGTCAACCGCCAGGACAGTGGCAGCAAGCGCTGGGCCAGCAAGTGGGCCAACGCGATCCGCGCGCGCATGCTGCGCGACGATACCCCCGACACCGGCTGCGGCATCAAGCTGTTCGAGCGCGAGGCCTTCCTCGACCTGCCGTACTTCGACCACATGCACCGCTACCTGCCGGCGCTGATGCAGCGCGCCGGCTGGAAGACGACCAGCGTGCCGGTCAACCACCGCCACCGCACCGCCGGCGTGTCCAAGTACAACAACCTGGGCCGCGCCCTGGTCGGCATCCGCGACCTGCGCGGCGTGGCCTGGCTGATCACCCGCAGCAAGCGCACTGCGGTGGAGGAGCGTTGATGGAGCTGCACTGGCTCGACCAGCCGCTGACCTGGTTGTACTGGACCGGCCTGCACGTGACCGGCTGGAAGCTGATCGGCTACACCGGCGCGCTGATGTTCGGCGGCCGCTGGCTGGTGCAGTTCGTGGCGTCCAAGCGCGCCGGCAAGCCGGTCATCCCGCGCCTGTTCTGGTACATGAGCGTGGTTGGCAGCCTGATGACCCTGAGCTACTTCCTGTTCTCGGCCAAGCAGGACTCGGTGGGAGTGCTGCAGAACCTGTTCCCGGCGTTCACCGCCCTGTACAGCCTGCACCTGGACATCCAGCACCGCGGCTGGAAGCGGGACAAGGCGGGCCACTGAGGGCTTGGGGGGGCTGGATCAACATCCGGTAGCGCCGGGCCATGCCCGGCGGATATCTCTTTTCCGCGCTGCGCGCTCGCGGGGCATGGCCCCGCGCTACCACGCGCGTTCGGCGCTGGGGTCCCTGCCGAAGAGCAGCCGACCAACGGTCGGCTCTACCGCAGGCAGGACCTTCGTCCCATGCCTCGGGCCCTGTACGGTGCGATCATCGGGATCTGCCTTCCCGGGAACCTGTGCTCGTGAAAACCCGCCTCGCCGTAGCTCTGTTGATTGCCCTGTCCGCCCCCGCGGTCGCCCTGGCTGCCCCGCCGGCCGCCGCTCCGGCCAGCATGGCCGCCGAATCGGCCGCCGATGCTGCCTTCCGTGCGCTGTACGAGAAGGAGTGGAAGTGGCGCCAGGATGGCGGTGGCGAAGCCAGCGAGGACGAGGACGCGCCGGCCAACGCCACCCGCATGCCGGATGTCGGCCCGGCCGCGCAGCAGGCCCGCCTGAAGGTCTGGGACGAAACCCTGGCCGACCTGAAGAAGATCGACCTCAAGGCCTTGTCGGCCGACAACCAGGTCAACTACGCGATCTACCGCGACCAGGTCTTCAACCTGGCCGAAGCCACGCGCCTGCACACCTACGAGATGCCATTCAATTCGGACTCCTCGTTCTGGTCCAACCTGTCCTTCATGGCCCGGCGCGAGATGAAGACCGCGCAGGACTACCGCAACTACATCGCCCGCCTGAACGACGTGCCGCGCTACTTCGGCCAGCAGACCGACAACATGCGCGCCGGCCTCAAGCGCGGTTTCAGCGTGCCGCGCGCGGTGCTGGACGGCCGCGAGGTCTCCATCGCCACCGTCGCCGAGCTGAAGGATCCGACGACCTCGCCGCTGTACGCGCCGTTCAAGAAGCTGCCCGCCAGCATCCCGGCCGCCGAACAGGCTGCCCTGCGCGAACAGGCCGCTGCCGCCATCAGCGGCAAGGTGGTGCCGGCGTTCCAGCAGCTGCGCACGTTCTTCGTCAGCGAATACGTGCCGCAGGCGCGCACCACCCTGGCCGCCGAGGCCATGCCCGGTGGCAAGGCCTTCTACAAGCAGCAGATCCACGAATACACCACGCTGGACCTGTCGCCCGACGAGATCCACCGCATCGGCCTGGGTGAAGTGGCGCGCATCCAGAAGGAGATGAACGACATCATCCAGCAGGTGCAGTTCAAGGGCAGCTTCGCCGAATTCCTGACCTTCCTGCGCACCGATCCGCAGTTCTACGCCAAGACCCCGGAAGAGCTGCTGTCGCGCGCGGCGTGGATCTCCAAGCGCGCCGATGGCCAGCTCGCCCGGTTCATGACGCTGCCGCGTGCGCGTTTCACCATCGTGCCGGTGCCGCCGGATATCGCCCCGTTCTGGACCGCCGGTCGCGGTGGCATGGGCACCTACTGGGTCAACACCTACGACCTGCCGTCGCGCCCGCTGTACAACCTGCCGGCGCTGACCCTGCATGAGTCCGACCCGGGCCATGCGCTGCAGGGCGCGATCGCCTCCGAGCAGAAGGACCTGCCCGAATTCCGCCGCAACGCCTACATCTCCGCCTATGGCGAAGGCTGGGCGCTGTACTGCGAGAAGCTGGGCGTGGAAATGGGCATCTACGAAACCCCGTACGAGGATTTCGGCCGCCTGACCTACGAAATGTGGCGCGCCGCGCGCCTGGTCATCGACACCGGCGTGCACAGCAAGGGCTGGACCCGCGAGCAGGCCCTGGCCTACCTGCGCGACCACACCGCGCTGAGCGAGCATGAAGTGACCACCGAGGTGGATCGTTACATCTCCTGGCCGGGCCAGGCGCTGAGTTACAAGCTGGGCGAGATCGCCATCGTGCGCCTGCGCGCACAGGCCGAAAAGGAACTGGGCGACAAGTTCGACATCAAGGGCTTCCACGACGTGATCCTGAAGCAGGGTTCGGTGCCGCTGCCGGTGCTGGAACAACAGATCCAGGCGTACATCGCCGAGCGCAAGAAGGCCTGACCCGACGCGTTGCCGGGCATGGCCCGGCGCTACCGCGGTGCATTCCGGTAGCGCCGGGCCATGCCCGGCGAGCGCGAAGCGCGGCTGACCCACTGCTCCTCAGCGCTTCACCAGCCGCCCGGCAAACGTCGGCAGCACCAGCAACGTCAGCACCGTGGCGGTGATCAACCCACCGATCACCACCGTCGCCAGCGGCTTCTGCACTTCGGCACCTGCACCGCTGGCGATGGCCATCGGAACGAAGCCGACGATGGCCACCAGGGCCGTGGTCAGCACCGCGCGGATGCGGCTGGCGGCACCATTGATGGCCGCCTGCATCGGCAGGTCGCCACCTTCCAGGCGCTCGCGGATCGCCTGCATCAGCACCAGGCCGTTCAACGTGGCCACGCCGGAGACGGCGATGAAGCCCACCGCCGCCGACACCGAGAACGGCATGCCACGCAGCAGCAGGGCGAGGATGCCGCCGACCAGCGCCAGCGGCACGCAGCTGAACACCAGCAGCGCTTCCCTGCCACTGCGCAGGGCCATGAACAGCAGGCCGCCGATCAGCAGGAACACCACCGGCACCACCGTGGCCAGCCGCTTCTCCGCGCGCTGCAGGTTCTCGAACTGGCCGCCCCAGCGCAGGTAGGCACCGGCCGGCAACGCCACGTCGGCCACCGCCGCCTGGGCTTCGCTGACGAAGCCACCGAGATCGCGGCCGCGCACGTTGGCCTGCACCACGACGCGGCGGCTGCCGTCGCTGCGGCTGATCTGGTTCGGCCCTTCGCTGACGCTGATGCGTGCCAGCGAGGACAGCGGCACCACCTGGCCTGCCGGCGTGGCGATCGGCAGCGAGGCCAGCTGGTCCGGGTCGTTGCGTGCGGCATCGTCCAGGCGCACCACCACATCGAAGCGACGGTCGCCTTCGAAGATCCGCCCGGCCGCGGTACCACCGATGCCGGTGGACAACGCATCACTCACGTCCGCCGCGGTCAGCCCATGCTGCGCGGCCGCCACATGATCGATCTTGACGTTGAGCGTGGGCAGGCCGGAAATCTGCTCCACCCGCACGTCGGCGGCGCCGTCCACCGCGCGCAGTTTCAACGCTACCTGCTCGGCCACCTTCTGCAGGGCGGCGAAATCATCGCCGTACACCATCACTGCCAGGTCCGTGCGCACGCCGGAAATCAGCTCGTTGAAGCGCAGCTCGATCGGCTGGCTGAACTCGAAACTGTTGCCCAGCTGCTGCCCGGCCAGCTGCTCGAAACGCTGCACCAGCGCTTCCTTGTCCAGCGACGGATCGGGCCACTGCGCGCGCGGCTTCAGCACGATCACGCTGTCGGAGATGTTGGTCGGCATCGGGTCGATGGCCGCCTCGGCGGTGCCGGTGCGCGAGAACACCGTCTCCACTTCCGGCTGTTCGCCCAGCGCTTTCTCCAGCGCCAGCTGCATCGCCAGCGACTGCTCCAGTGAAGTGGACGGCACGCGCAGGGCCTGCATCGCCACGTTGCCTTCGTCCAGGGTGGGCATGAACTCGCGGCCCAGCAGCGAGAACGAGCCGATGCCCACGACCACCATCATCACCGCACCGGCCAGCACCGTGCGCGGATGCGCGACCGCACGACGGACCACAGGTTCGATACGCGCACGCAGCACGCGGATCAGTTTCGTCTCGTGCTCGCCGTCGCCAGCATGTGCGTCGCCGTCCTTCACCGTGGGCTCGCGTAACAGCAGTGCGGCCATTGCCGGCACGAAGGTGAAGGAAAAGATGAAGGCGCCGACCAGGGCCAGCATGAAGGTGGCCGCCATCGGGTGGAACGTCTTGCCCTCCACGCCTTCCAGGGTGAGGATCGGTGCGAACACCAGCAGGATGATCAGCTGGCCGAAGGCCGCCGGTCGCGCCATCTTCCGCGCCGAATCGGCGGCTACGCGCAGGCGTTCCATCGCGGTCAGCGCACGGCCCAGCTCGGCGCGGCGCTGGCCCAGCATCAGCAGCGTAGATTCGATCACGATCACCGCGCCATCCACCAGGATGCCGAAATCCAGCGCACCCAGGCTCATCAGGTTGCCGCTGATGCCGAAGCGGCTCATGCCGGTCACCGCGAACAGGAACGACAGCGGGATCACCAGCGCGGTGATCGCCGCTGCGCGCAGGTTGCCCAACAGCAGGAACAGCACCACCACCACCAGCAGCGCGCCTTCGCTGAGGTTCTTCGCCACGGTCTGGATGGTGGCGTTGACCAGCTCGCTGCGGTCCAGCACCGGCACCGCCACGATGGACGGTGGCAGCGAGGCATTCACCTGCTGCAGGCGTTCCGCGGCGGCCTGGGCCACCGTGCGGCTGTTGCCGCCGGCAATCATCAGCGCAGTGCCGAGCACGGCTTCATGGCCGTTGCGGCTGGCCGCACCCAGGCGTGGCGCGCGGCTCAAGGCCACCTCGGCGACATCGGCTACCCGCACCACCACGCCATTGCGCGTGGCCACCGGAGCCTGCGCCAGATCGCCGGTGGTCAGCGCCAGGCCATCGGCACGCACCACCAGGCCCTCACCGGCACGCTGCACGAAGCCGGCGCCGGCCTGCACGTTGGATCGCTGCAGGGCGGTGACCAGGTCGGCCAGGCCGAGCCCATGCGCGGCCAGCCGCGCGCTGTCCGGATGCACGCCGTATTGCTTGACGTAGCCGCCGACCGTATCGACGCCGGCGAGCCCCGGGCTGGAGCGCATCTGCGGCGCGATGATCCAGTCCTGCACGGTGCGCAGGTAGGTGGCACGTTCTTCCGGCGTGCGCAGCAGGGTGCCTTCCGGCGTGCGGTAGACCTCGCCGGCCTGCCAGCCGGCCGCACCGGGTCTGGCCAGCTGGGCCGGATCGAACGCGGTGAAGTCCACCGTCCACATCAGCACCTCGCCCAGGCCGGTGGTGACCGGCGACAGCAGCGGCGACGTACCGTCGGGCAGATCGTCGTCGGCCTCGCGCATGCGCTCGGCCACCTGCTGGCGGGCGAAGTAGATGTCGGTCGCATCGGTGAAGATGGCGGTGACCTGCGAGAAGCCGTTGCGTGACAGCGAGCGGGTGGTGGCCAGGCCGGGAATGCCGGCCAGCGCGGTTTCGAGCGGGTAGGTCACCTGCCGTTCGATCTGTTCCGGCGTCAGTGCCGGTGCCACCGTGTTGATCTGCACCTGGCGGTTGGTGATGTCCGGCACCGCGTCGATCGGCAGCTTGCCCAGCTGCAGCAGGCCGACCGCCGCGAGCAGCGCGGCAACCACCACCACCAGCCAGCGGTGGCGGACCGCGGCTTCAATGATCAGCTTGAACATGGTCGCCTCCTCAGTGGCCGTGCTCGGCTTCGCCCTTGGCCAGTTCGGCCTTGAGCAGGAAAGCGTTGGCGCCGACGATGCGTTCGTTGCCGGTCAGGCCACCGAGGATCTCGATGCGGTCACCGGCACGGCGGCCGGCCAGCACCGGCTGCGCCTTGAAACCGCCGTCGACGGCGACGAACACCGCGCTGCGGCCATCGACGTTCTGCACCGCATCGGCCGGCACGCTGAGCGTGTCGCCCTGGGCCTCGGTGACCACCACGGCCGATACCGGCGAGCCGGCCGGCGGCAGCGCGGCGTTCACCGGCATGGCACGGATGACCGCCACGCCGCCCTGCTGGCGCACATCCGCGGCCGAGCCGGTGACGGTGGCGCTGAAGCTGCCGCCCGGCACGCTCACTTCCAGCGTCATGCCCGGCGTGACCTGCGCAGCCAGCGCCGGTGGTGCGGTGAACACCAGCTCGTTCATCGCCGGATCGGCGACCTCGGCCACCACGCTTCCGGCAGCGACCACGCCACCCGGCGTGACCTGCACATTGCCGACGATGCCGGCCACCGGGCTGGTGATGCGCACGCGACCGCTGGCATCGGGCGCGCCATTGGCGGCGGCCTGTGCCTGTGCGGCGTCCGCCTGCGCCTGCGCGGCCATGGCCCGTGCATGCGAGGTTTCCAGATCCTGGCGTGCGACCACGCCCTGTTCCACCAGCGCCTTGTCACGATCGTGGGCCAGGCGTGCAGCCTTGGCTTCGGCGGCGGCGGCCAGCGCGTTGGCGCGGAACACCGCGGCCTCACCGCTGAGCACGATGGCCAGCGTCTGGTTCTGCTCTACCGCCGTGCCCGGTGCCACCAGCACGCGTTCAACGCGGCCGGTCACGCTGGACGCCACCGAGGCACGCGCGCCGATCGAGGGTTCGACACGGCCGGACAGGCGCGTGGAGCCGCCACCGCCTCGACCGACGGCGACCACCTCGATAGCGGACGCCTTGATCTGTTCCGGCGTCAGCGCGACCACGCCTTCATCGGCCTCGGGCGCGGCGTCGGGCGCGGTTTCAGTGCTGCCCGGTGCATGGCCGTGGCCATCGTCGGCAGCGGCAGTTGGCGTCTGTGCAGTGCCAGTGCAGCCGGGCAGCAGCGCACCCAACAGCGCAGCACTCAACAGCGAGAACGTACGGGTAACCATCAGCGAACCTCCACAAACGGGGCGCGCCCTTCCAGGCGGGCAAGATCGAGTTCTGCCGCCACGCGCGACAGACGTGCATCCACTGCGCTGCCGCGGGCGGCGATGAGCGCGCTGCGCGTGCTGCGCAGTTCCAGCTGCGAGATGCGTCCGGCATCGAAGCCGATGCGGGCCAGCCGGTAGGCCTCCTCGGCGGCGGCCACGCTTTCATCGGCGGCGCGTGTGCGGCTGCTGGCGGCCTTCAGCCCGGCCACGGCCGAGAGGCGTTCGGCCTCGCTGTCGCGGCGCTGCTGGTCCAGGCGCGCCTCGGCCGCGCGCTGTTCGGCACTGGCCGCGCGGATGCCGCCGCGGTTGCGGTCGAACAGTGGGATGGAGAGGCTCACCCCCAGCGTGTAGGCCTGTTCGCGATCCTCGCGGAAGCGCGTCTGTGCGGCGGTCACGCTGAGGTCGGGCAGGGCGCGCTTGCGCTCCACGTCGACAAGGCGCGTGCTCGCCTGTGCTTCGGCTTCGGCAATGCGCACCGCCAGCGCGGCATCCCCGGCGCCGCGTGGCAGCGGCGGTGTGCGATCCAGCAGGCTGTTGTCGATCGACTGCACGGGCGTATCCAGCAGGGCCGCACTGGTCAGGCGCGCCAAAGCCGCATCGCGGAAGGCCTGCGCTTCATCCAGCGCCGCCGTGGCATTGGCCACTTCGCTGCGCGCCTGCACCACGCGCAGTTGTGGTTCGCGGCCCTGCTGGACCAGGGCGTCGACCGCCGCGGCATCGTCGCGGGTCAGGGCCAGCGCTTCCTTGGCCAGGGCGTAACGACGCAGCGCGCTCTCGGCCTGCGCGTAGGCCGCCGCCAGCTGGCTGGCCACATCACTGCGGTTCTGTGTGCCACGCAGGCTGGCCGCCTGGGTCTGGGCGCGGGCAGCACGTACACGTGCACCACGCTGGCCCCAGAGTTCCAGTGGCTGGGACAGGGTGAGCACGCTGTCGGCGCGGCCCATGCCGCCATAGCTGCCGGTACCCCAGGCGTTTTCTGTGGTGTAGGACAGGGATGGGTTGGGCAGGGCGCGTGCCTGCTCGGCGCGTGCCTCGGCAGCGTCGGCCAGGGCCGCGCCGACGCGGGCGCCGGGCAGCTGGTCCAGGCGTTCAAGCAGGGTGTCGTAGGAAGGGGCGGCTTGCGCCATCGCCTGCAGTGCCGGGGCAAGGCCCAGCAACACGGCAATGACCCGCCCGGCCGCACGCAGCGACCGAGGTGTCGAGTTCGACATGAAGGATGTCCGGTGGTGAGTGAAACGGAAGCCCGCGATCGCGGGATGCGCTCAACTCACGCCCGGGGAGGACGCTTCAGTTCATCCTGCGCGACGACATAGGTCGCGCTGTCACCGGCCGCCATCCAGCGTGCCGGCAGCGGCGTGCCGAAGGTGGCATCGGTGCCGGCCGGCAGGCTCAGGTTGGAATGGTGGCAGTGGTTATGGCTGCAGGCGCCGGTATGCGTGCCGTCACTGTCGCCGTCTGCATCGTCAGGCACCGCTTCGACATGGGCCGCGACCGTGTCATGCGGTTCGACTGCACAGGCCAGTACATCGGCCACCGGCACGACCACGAATGCCGCCATCAGCAGCATCAGCAGGGTCGAACGGAGGTGGCGGGCGATCCAGCGCATGGAGGGCAGGCTAGCAAGCAGTTTCCGGTGGATACAATATCAATGGCCGGGTCGGGGATCTGTCGGGACGCCCTGTAGAGCCGAGCCCATGCTCGGCTGGTTTCCTGTCATGAGCCGAGCATGGGCTCGGCTCTACAGCAGACGTCAGGGCAGCTTCGCGATCACCTTGATCTCGAACTGGAACCCATACAGCCAGGTCACGCCGATGCCGGTCAGGGTCGGGTGCGGTGCGTCGCCCCAGTATTCCGGCACGATCGCCCAGGCCTTCTCGAAGTTCGTTTCCGGGTCGACCATGAACACGGTTACGTCGATCACGTCATCAAAGCTGCAGCCAGCGGCGGCCAGCACCGCGTTGAGGTTGTCGAAGGCGCGGCGCACCTGCGTTTCGAAGTCCGGTTCGGGCGAGCCGTCCTCGCGGCTGCCGACCTGGCCGGAGACGAACAGGAAGCCGTTGGAACGGATGGCGGGCGAGTAGCGGTTGCGCTCGTACAGGGCCTGGCGGCCGGAGGGGAAAACGACATCACGAGGGGTCATCGGCGAGGCTCCAGGGGAAGGTCTCCATGCTGCTCACTGACTCTGTCTGGATAAACAGCGATGATCGGCCTAGATTGATTGCCAATCCCAAACAATCACGGCCCGCCCATGGACCGTTTCGAGGCGATGCGCGCCTTCGCCCGCGTGGTGGAAACCGGCAGCTTCACCCGTGCCGCGCACACCCTGCAGGTCAGCCGCACCACGGTCACCCAGCTGGTGCAGCAGCTGGAAGCGCACCTGCGGCTGCGGCTGCTCCACCGCACCACGCGGCGGGTCAGCGTCACCGCCGATGGCGGGGCCTACTACCCGCGCATCGCGCGCCTGCTGGCTGAGCTGGAAGAAGTGGAGGGCGGCCTCGGCGATGCTGCCAGCCAGCCACGCGGGCGACTGCGCATCGACGTGCCCGGTCCGTATGCGCGGCTGCGGCTGGTGCCGGCGCTGCCGGATTTCCATGCGCGCTATCCGGACATCCAGCTGGACATCGGCGTCAGCGACCGCGAGGTGGATGTCATCGCCGACAACGTGGACTGCGTGATCCGTGGCGGTGCGCCCGCCGATCCGGCGCTGGTCGCGCGGCCGCTGGCCAGCCTGTCGATCGGCTTCCACGCCAGCCCCGCCTACCTGCAGCGCTTCGGAGTGCCCGCGCACCCGCGCGCGCTGGAAGGGCCGGACCATCACATGGTCGGCTTCCTCAGCCCGCGCACCGGTCGCGCACGCGTGTTCCTCGCCCAGCGCGGTGATGAGCGCATTGAAGTGCAGGGCCGGCATGCGGTGGGCTTCGATGATGGCAGTGCCTACCTGGCCGCCGGCGTGGCGGGCCTGGGCGTGGTCGCGCTGCCGAGCTACATGGCGGACCCGCACGTGGCCAGCGGTAAACTGCAGCCGGTGCTGCAGGACTGGCAGCTGCCGCCGATGCCGATGCACGTGATGTTTCCGCCGAACCGGCACATGAGCCAGCGCCTGCGGGTGTTCATTGACTGGGTGGTGGAGGCGTTGGGGTGACACGCGCCGCGCATGCGAAAATCATTACTGCACGCATCAGGAAACCGCCACACGCATGAGCCGCATCGTCGCACTGGATACCGAAACCACCGGCATTTCCCACCGCATGGGTCACCGGGTCATCGAAATCGGTGCGGTGGAACTGATCGATGGCCAGCTCAGCGGCCGCCAGTTCCACACCTACCTGCAGCCGCAGCGCTCGGTGGACTGGGGCGCGCAGCGCGTGCACGGCATCAGCGACGCGATGCTGGTCGGCAAGCCGCTGTTCTCCAGCAAGGCCGCCGAGCTGCTGGAATTCCTGCGTGGCAGCGAGATGGTCGCGCACAACGCCACCTTCGATGTGGGTTTCCTCGACAACGAGCTGCGCCTGGCCGGCATGCCTGGCAGCCTGGCCCAGCATTGCCGCATCACCTGCAGCCTGAAACTCGCGCGCGGGCGTTGGCCCGGCCAGGGCAACAAGCTGGACGATGTGCTGCAGCGCCTGCGTATTCCCGGTAATCGCGGCCTGCATGGCGCGCTGAAGGATGCGCATCTGCTGGCGCAGGTGATTCCGCACCTGCGTTGATGAATCTCCGATGGCGGCATCTACATCTGTGCAGGCGGAGTCAAGCACAGATTGTCGTCATGGACGCGATCAAACCTGCAGATCTGTTCAATGTGTTGCCGCGCCTCTGGTGAAAACCAGCCCAGAACTTCGATCAAGTGTCTGTGCCTGTCTCGCAGATCCTGATGGAAGGTGACCGGCTCATGGTGGAACACTCGATTTCTTAGTGCGCGCGCAGCTTCGACACGCTTTTGGACTTTTGCTCTGGTTCTCCAGGACTTGGGAACGCCAGGCAGAACCGTACCGAGGAGAGCAGGCCACGCAGCCCGTCTTCCATTTTCATAGGCGAAGTGAAACATCCCGCACCAGAATCCGAAGCTGAGCTCGGCAACGACCCGATCAGGATGGTGCGGCCTGTTACGCTTCGTCAGTTCTGTTCGTGCATCACTGACAAGCCTTGCATGGTTTGCATTGAGCCAAGCCTGTTCGTACCAATCGAGCGCTCCGAAGTGCTGGCTGAAAGCGTTGTGAATGCGATTGCGCATCACCACTTCCAGCATGTGAAGCACGGGATACATCGCCTCGCACAGCGTGATGTTTCTGGCGTGCCTCGCGACTGCCTCAACGCCACAACTTCCGTATGAGTGGGGTGCAGGCGTATTTCCTTGAGCCTGGGCAGCAGGGGCGGGTGCCTGCTGGGCGGCAAGTGCCCCGGCCAGTGCTGCGGCCAATGCACCAGCAGGTGCTTGATTGGCCGGATTGATTACAGGCGCTTCTGCGACAGGGGCCGGCAGACCGTAAGGTGCAAGCCTGACCGATGAAACGGCTTCCACAACTCCGTCGGCGGTCTTCACATCGATGAGTGATGCCCAGTGGGGGCTCTTGAACACGGTTTGATCTTCCCCTAGCATTCCCTGCGCACACCCCGGCCAGCTCCTCTCCTCACATGCTTTTCGTGAGTGATGGGTCCGGGGTTTTTTATTGTCGGCCGAGCGTCCGTAATGCTTTCCGAGAAATCTGATGGGCTGCTTGGCCGGTCTGACAGAGCACGTTCAACGTTCTACAACAACGTCTGGCTTGCTGTAAGGTCGAATTCCGTCAATCGCGGCGACCGCAGTAGCCACCCCATCTTCGCCAGCCATCGCCGCACCCAGTGCAGCGGCACGCGCACGCGCAGCGCTGTCCTCGGCGAACGCAATCGCTGCCGCAAGCGTGGCTGCATCCAACCGCTTCGGTGACAGCGGCGCAGGCGCGACACCCAGCGCCTGCAGGCGCCGCGCCCAGAAGAACTGATCGGCGGCGAACGGCATCACCAGCGAAGGAATCCCGGCGCGGCACGCCGAATGCGTGGTGCCGCTGCCGCCATGGTGGATGGCCAGCGCACAGCGTGGGAACAGTGCTTCATGCGGGGTCGGGCCGAGCACGAACAAGTGCGCTGGCAATGCACTTGAGGGCAGCCCGGCCCAGCCCGGAAACAGCAGTATTCGGCGCGGCGCCAGCGCCTGCAGCAAGGCCGGCAGCACGCGCTCGCGGTCGAAGCCGGTCATGCTGCCGAAGCCGAGATAGACAGGCGCGGGCCCGGCATCGAGGAAGGCCTGCAGGTCGGCGGGCGGTGACCACGGTTGTTCCGGCATCCGCCATTGCCCGCACACCACGTGGTCGGCCGGCCAGTCGGCAGGCGGCGGCAGCAGCTGCGGGGAGATGCCGTACAGCATCGGCAGGCCGGTCCACAGCGTGCGGCGCGGCGGTTGCCCCAGTGCGGCGCGTGCGGCGTTGATCGGCCCGCGGAAGGTGCGCCACACCGCCTGGTTGACCAGCCCGTAGCTGGCCCGCCGCAGGACGCCTGGCAACGGCATCGGCGGCAGGAAGGGCGACGCGAAGGCGCGCGTCGGCGTCAGTGGAATCATGCCGGTGCCGATGGCCGGAAGGCCATGACGCTCGGCCACGCTGAGGCCGACCAGCGCGGCCAGCCCGCCGGTCAGCACGGCATCGCAGCCGGCGGCGGCCGCATCGGCCTGCGCCATCCAGGCCGGCACGTGGCGGCCGGCCATCCGTGCCAGCCCGCGCGAGGCGGCGGCCAGGTTGTTGCCGCGTGCCACCAGGGCCACCACTTCGTCGTGGATGTCGCCTTCCAGCGCCGCGTGCGGCACGCCCAGTTCGCGCGCGCTGCCCAGCGTGCCCTGTTCGGCCAGCAGCAGTACCTCGTGGCCGGCCTGGCGCAGCCCATGGCACAGCATCACCAGGGGGCGCGTGTCGCCTTCGGTTCCATAGGTCAAGGCCAGCAGTCGCATCGGGGGTTTCACGGGTGGGGCCGTCAGTATGGCCGGCCCCGCCATGAACGGGGCGTGCCACGTTCAGTCACCTCGCCTGTGGGTAACTTGCGCAAGTGCTTGAGCCCGTGCATAATGCGCGGCTCGCTGTGTCCGGTTTTCTA
The DNA here is from genome assembly GCF_008710035.1 of Stenotrophomonas cyclobalanopsidis. Taxonomy (GTDB): domain Bacteria; phylum Pseudomonadota; class Gammaproteobacteria; order Xanthomonadales; family Xanthomonadaceae; genus Stenotrophomonas; species Stenotrophomonas cyclobalanopsidis. Next base: position 55,161 of record NZ_VYKI01000004.1, read on the forward strand.
CCGGGCGGCGCCCCCGGGAGCACGTCCCCGGCCGCCCAACGCCAGCGTAACCCTTTGATTCTCTTGACGTGTGGTGGGTAACCACCGAGGCCGCCGTCTCCCGGGCTACGGGCTGACACAACTTACTATCGAGGTGCGCAATGTCCCGCGTATGCCAGGTTTCCGGCAAGCGAGTGCAGACGGGTAACAACGTCTCGCACGCCAACAACAAGACCCGTCGTCGTTTCCTGCCGAATCTGCACGAGCGCCGCTTCTGGGTTGCCAGCGAGAACCGCTGGGTGAAGCTTCGTGTTTCCGCGCATGCACTGCGCACCATCGACAAGAACGGTATCGATTCCGTTCTGGCTGAGCTGCGTGCGCGCGGCGAAAAGGTCTGAGGAGTAGACGATCATGGCAGGCAAGCGCGATAAGGTCCGTATGATTTCGACCGCTGGTACCGGTCACTTCTACACGACCGACAAGAACAAGAAGAACACCCCGGGGAAGATGGAATTCTCCAAGTACGATCCGGTCGTGCGCAAGCATGTCCCGTACAAGGAAGGCAAGATCAAGTAATCCGCGAGGATTGCTGGTCGCTTCCAGGAAAACCCGCCCGCGTGGCGGGTTTTTTTGTGCCTCACGCCAGGTAGATGCCAACCTTGGTTGGCACATGGGTTCAAGGCAGTCGAGCATGGCTCGACTCTACAAGGGGGGCTGGGCAGAATGACCCCCACACCTCTGACGGGCGACGCGATGCTGTTCGAGTGGCTGCTGGGTTCCTACCTGCTGTTGATCGACTGGCTCATCCGGCTGGTCGCGCTGTGCTGGATCCCCACCCGTACCACGCCGGGGGCGGCGCGCAGCTGGCTGCTGCTGGTCGGCTTCGTGCCGCTGCTGGGCCTGCCGCTGTACCTGCTGTTCGGCCACCCCTGGCTGTCGCGCGAACGCATCCGCCGGCAAGCCGAGGCGTCGCAAGTCATCCGCGAGGAACAGGCGCTGCAGCACCGCCTGCGCTGGACCCCGACGGCCGACACCGCCATCGCCGAGATCGTGCCGCTGGTGCAGCGCCAGGGTGATTTCATGCCGGTGCATGGCAACGCGGTCGACCTGCTCACCGACTACGACGAATCGCTGCACACCCTCATCGCCGACATCGACCAGGCCGAGGACCGCGTCCACCTGCTGTACTACCTGATGTTCGACGACGCGGTGGGCGAGGCCATCGTCGAAGCCCTGCAGCGTGCCGCCGCGCGCGGTGTGCAGTGCCGCGTGCTGCTGGATGCGGTGGGTGCCAAGCGCGGCCTGCGCGCCTATCGCAAGCGCCTGCAGGCGCGCGACATCGAAGTGCGGGCGATGCTGCCCGGCGGCCTGCGCTGGCGCCGCAGCGGGCGCATGGACCTGCGCAACCATCGCAAGATCGCGGTGATCGACAACGAACTGGCCTACGTTGGCTCGCAGAACCTGGCCGGGCCGCGCTTCGTGCCTGGCCACCCCAACCGCGAGCTGGTCGCGCGCGTGCGCGGCCCGGCGGTGGCCCACCTGGAGGCGGTGTTCGCCAGCGACTGGTACATGGAAACCGGGCAGCGCCTGGACGTCATCGCCGACGTGCCCGAGTGCGGCGACGACATCGCCACCCAGCTGCTGCCCAGTGGCCCGGCATACCCCTACAGCAACGCGCGCGATGCGGTGGCGGCGCTGATCCATCTGGCGCGACGACGGCTGGTGATGGTCACGCCGTATTTCGTGCCTGACGAAGCGACGCTGAGCGCGCTGCGCATCGCCGCGCTGTCCGGCGTGAAGGTTCAGCTGATCCTGTCGGCCAGCAACAACCAGCGGCTGACCTCGTGGGCGCAGGAGGCGTACTACGAGGAACTGCTGCGGTGTGGCGTGCAGATTGCCCTGTACGAGCCGCAGTTCCTGCACGCCAAGCACATGAGCGTGGACGAGGACATCGCCGTGCTCGGCTCGATCAACATGGATATCCGTTCTTTCGCGCTGAATGCCGAGATCGGCCTGATCTGCTACGACCGGCCGCTGGTGCAGCAGCTGTGCGCCATCGAGGACGACTACCTGCGCCAGTCGCGCCTGCTGGACCTGGAGCAGTGGCGCCAGCGCCCGGCCTGGAAGCGCAGCCGCGAAGGCATCGCGCGGTTGGCCGATGCGTTGATGTGACCGCGCGGGTCGTCGCCTCGCATGGCCTACAATCGGTGCATGACTGATTCATCGCGACATGGCGAACTGGACCTGGCCATCATCGGCGGTGGTGCCGCCGGTGTGCTGGTGGCGATCCAGGTGTTGCGCCAGGCCCAGGCGCCGCTGGTGCTGGCCATCTTCGAGCCCGCCTCGCAGCTGGCACAGGGCATCGCCTACGCCACGCCGTGGCCGGAGCACCTGCTGAACGTGCCCGCAGCGAAGATGAGCGCTTTCCCCGACCGGCCCGGCGATTTCCTCGATTACCTGCAGGCCGTCAACGCTTACCCGGGCGAGGCGCGCGAGCTGCTCGGCGAGCGATATGTGAGCCGCCACCACTTCGCCGCCTACCTGCAGCAGCGCCTGCAGGACGCGGCGGCCGCCAGCCCGGCGCAGCTTCAGGTTATCGCTCAGCCGGTGCTGGGCCTGCAGCCGGATGACCACGGCTTCCACCTGCAACTGGGTGATGGCAGCACGCTGCACGCGGCGCAGGCGGTCATCGCCACCGGCAACAGCATGCGCCCGCTGCCGGTGGCCGGCGCCGATGCGCTGCCTGCCGACGACGTGGTCGAGGCTTGGGACTATGACAGCGTGCGCACCCTGGCCGGTGCCCATGCGCTGGCCATCGTCGGTTCCGGCCTGAGCATGGCCGACACCGTACTGGCCCTGGTCGCCGCCGGCCATAGCGGTCCGCTGCACGTGATCTCGCGCCACGGCCTGTTGCCGCTGCCGCATGCACACGGTGTGTTGCCGGACTTCGACCCGGCCGTGCTGCTGCCGATGACCCTGCGCCAGCGCGTGCGGGCCCTGCGTTGCTTCGCCCGGCAGACGCAGGCCGATGGCCAGCCGTGGCAGGGCGTGATGGATCGCATCCGCCCGCATGGCCAGGCGCTGTGGTGCAGCCTGGACGAAACCGACCAGCGATGCTTCCTGCGCCATGTGGTGCGCTATTGGGACGTGCACCGCCACCGCATCGCCGAGGATGTCGATGCCCAGCTGCAGGCCCTGCAGGCCAGTGGCCAGCTGCACCTGCATTGTGCCCGGCTGCAGCGCATCTGGCGCCAAGGCGACGCGCTTCACCTGTCCGGTCGCGATGCCGCTGGCGGTGAACAGCAGTGGGCGGTCGCCGCCGTGGTCAATGCCACCGGCGTCGAGACCCGCGCCAGTGCGCTGCGCAACCCGTTGCTGCTGCAGCTGCTGGCCGACGGCCTGGCCCGCCCCGGGCCGCATGGCCTGGGCCTGGACAGCAGCGTGCCGGGCGACCGCCTGTGCAGCCGCAGCGGTGCGGCGCAGGCGCGGTTGGGCGCGCTCGGCAGCCTGCGCATCGGCAGCCTGTGGGAAAGCCTGGCCGTGCCTGAACTGCGTCAGCAGGCGCAGGCCCTGGCCACGCAGGTGGTCGCAGGAGCCGCGACGGCGATGCCGTAAAATGGCGGCATGGATGTCTCCCACCTGCTCGATGGCCTGAACCCGGCCCAGCGCGAAGCCGTCTCCGCTCCCCCCGGCCACCACCTGGTGCTGGCCGGTGCCGGTTCCGGCAAGACCCGCGTACTCACCCACCGCATCGCCTGGCTGCATGAAGTCGAAGGCGTGCCGACCCACGGCATTTTTGCGGTGACCTTCACCAACAAGGCTGCCGGCGAGATGCGCCACCGCATCGACGCGCAGCTGCCCAACGGCAGCCGCGGCGCGTGGATCGGTACCTTCCACGGCCTGGCCAACCGCCTGCTGCGCCTGCACTGGCAGGACGCCAAGCTGCCCGAAGGCTTCCAGGTCATGGATTCGGACGACCAGCTGCGGCTGGTCAAGCGCGTGGTCCAGGCGCTGGAAATCGACGACAGCAAGCATCCGCCCAAGCAGATCGCCTGGTGGATCAACGAACAGAAGGATGAGGGCCGGCGCCCGCAGCACATCCAGCCCGAGCCGCATGATGCGTGGCTGGAAACCATGCGCCAGGCCTACACCGAATACCAGGCGCGCTGCGACCGCGCCGGCCTGGTCGACTTCGCCGAGCTGCTGCTGCGCGCGCACGAACTGCTGCGCGACAACCCGCCGCTGCTGGCGCATTACCGCGCGCGTTTCCGCGAAATCCTGGTGGACGAGTTCCAGGATACCAACGCCATCCAGTACGCCTTCGTGCGCGTGCTGGCCGGGCACGAAGGCCATGTGTTCGTGGTCGGCGACGATGACCAGGCCATCTACGGCTGGCGCGGCGCCAAGGTCGAGAACGTGCAGGGCTTCCTGCGCGATTTCCCCGGCGCGCAGACCATCCGCCTGGAACAGAACTACCGTTCCACCGCCAACATCCTCGGTGCGGCCAACGCAGTCATCGCGCACAACCCGGACCGCATCGGCAAGGAACTGTGGACCGACAGCGGCGACGGCGAGCCGATCGACCTGTATGCGGCCTACAACGAGATGGACGAGGCGCGTTACATCGTCGAGCGCGCGCGGCAGTGGGTGCGCGATGGCGGCAGCTATACCGAAGTGGCCGTGCTCTACCGCAGCAACGCGCAGTCGCGCGCGCTGGAAGAAGCGCTGCTGAGCGAACAGGTGCCGTACCGCGTGTATGGCGGCATGCGCTTCTTCGAGCGTGCTGAAATCAAGGACGCGCTGGCCTACCTGCGCCTGCTGTCCAACCGCAATGACGATGCCGCCTTCGAGCGCGCAGTGAACACGCCGACCCGTGGCATCGGCGAGCGCACCCTGGATGAGGTGCGTCGCGAGGCGCGCGCACAGGGCATCTCGCTGTGGGAGGCCACTATGCTGGTCACTCAGGGCACGGCCCTGGCCGCGCGTGCACGCAATGCGCTGGCCGGCTTCCTGGCGCTGGTCAACGAACTGCAGGCACAGACCCTGCACATGACCCTCGCCGAGCGCGTGGACCATGTGCTGTCGCGCTCGCAGCTGCGCGAGCACTGGAGCAAGGAAAGCCGCAATTCGCTGGATTCGGAATCGCGTACTGACAACCTCGACGAACTGGTTTCGGTGGCCTCGCGCTTCCTGCGCCGCGCCGACGACATCGAGGAAGTGGGCGAGGACATGGACGAGCTGGTCGCGTTCCTGGCCTATGCCGCGCTGGAGGCCGGTGAGGGCCAGGCGCAGGCGGGCGAGGAAGGCGTGCAGCTGATGACCCTGCACTCGGCCAAGGGCCTGGAGTTCCCGCTGGTGTTCCTGGCCGGCATGGAAGACGGCCTGTTCCCGAGCGCGCGTTCGCTGGAGGAAAGCGGCCGCCTGGAAGAAGAGCGCCGGCTGGCCTACGTGGGCATCACCCGCGCGCGGCAGAAGCTGGTGCTGTGCTACGCCGAATCGCGCCGTATCCACGGCCAGGACAACTACAGCCTGCCTTCGCGCTTCCTGCGCGAGATCCCGCGCGAGCTGCTGCACGAAGTGCGGCCGAAGGTGCAGGTCTCGCGGCCGGCATCGCTGGGCAGCAGCCGGGTGATGGGCCAGGCCTCGATCGAGGCGCCGCCGCTGAAGCTGGGCGCGCTGGTGACCCATCCCAAGTTCGGCGAAGGCATGGTGACCGACTATGAAGGCAGCGGCGCCCACGCCCGCGTGCAGGTCGAGTTCGCCGACGCCGGCAGCAAGTGGCTGGTGATGGCCTACGCCACCCTGACGGTGATCTGATCACCGTCGAGGGGGCGCCGGGACACCTGTAGCGCCGAGCCCATGCTCGGCTGATTTTCCCGGCGCACGCAGCCGAGCATGGGCTCGGCTCTACAATAGGCCCCACATCTTCCAGGAACGCCCCCATGACCGAGCCGACCTTCCACGTCACCGTGAAGTTGAATGCGAAGCTGCAGCCGGAGCATCGCCACGAGCTGTTCGAAGATCCGCTCGATGCGCTGCTGCAGGCTGCCCAGCTGGGTGAGTTGAACGGTGGTGGCACGGCGATCTCCGACCTGGGCGAAGTCGAGTACGGCGATATTGAAGTGGCGCTGGTCGATGCGGACGGTGTGCCGAAGCTGATCGACCTGCTGGAGCAGTTGGGCGCACCGAAGGGTTCGCAGGTGCAGCGTGTGGGCGAGGATGATCGCGCCTTCGGCGTCACCGAGGGCCTGGGCATCTACCTGGACGGCCTGAACCTGCCGGACGAAGTCTACGAGCAGTGCGACTCCAACCACGTGTTCGAGCAGCTGTCCGATAACATCGATGGCCTGGGCGAGATCTGCAGCTGGTGGCAGGGCCCGACCGAGACCGCGCTGTACATGTACGGCGAATCGTTCGAGAAGATGCGTGATGCGATCGCGGCGTTCGTGGCCAGCTACCCGCTGTGCCAGAACGCGCGCATCGTGCAGATCGCCTGAGCAGGCGTGTCTTCGGCATCGTGCCAATCTGGTTGGCGGGGCGCCGTCGCATGTTCCGGTAGGTGCCAACCTCGGTTGGCACGATGCTGCCGGTCACAAAGAGCAGTCGAGCAAGCTCGACTCTACCGGCTTGCGGCCTGCTGCGCGTTCTCGCGCAGGGCCAGGTGCTTACCCACCTGGTAGCCGCTGTAGAACAGAACGAACGCGGCGGCCACGGTCAGCAGAGTGTTCCGTGGGGTGATCCATGACGTTGGCTTGCGGTCCTGCATGTGCGTGCTCCCCGCGGGCGGCGGCATGCCGCGCGGCCAGCATGCGCCACCCAGGGTAGCCGGGCAAGCGTGACCCCAGGCGCCCGGCCGGGCATGCCCGTTGATTCGTCCCGCCGGGCATGGCCCGGCGCTACCCGTGGGCACGGATTGATCCTGCTCAAGGCGCGGCCTGCACATCGGGTGTGCAATGGTGGTGTTCCCAACTGGCACCCCGCCAAGGAGGCGCACCATGTACACCCGCATCCTGATCGCCACCGACGGCTCCGAGCTGTCCGATAAGGGCCTGGCCAAGGGCCTGGAGCTGGCGAAGGATCTCAATGCCGAGGTCGATATCGTTACGGTCTCCGAGCCGTGGGCGGTGGGCATGTATGACGCCATGGGCTGGAGCGTGGGCTACATGAACAGCCCGGAGTACAAGGCCGACCGCGAGGAGGGCGCGCAGAAAGTGCTGCAGCCGGCGCTGGCCAAGGCCGCCGAGCAGGGCATCCGCGCCAATCCCATCCATGTGCTGGACCGCTACGCCGCCGACGGCATCATCGAGACGGCCGGCGAGCGCAACAGCGATCTGATCGTGATGACCTCGCATGGCCGCCGTGGCGTGACCCGCGTGCTGCTGGGCAGCCAGACCGCCGAAGTGCTGGCGCGCAGCACCCTGCCGGTGCTGGTCATCCGCTGATCGATACCTGCGGTTTCAAGCGTTCCCGGGGAGGGGACCCGGCGCCGGCACGCAGGACGCGTGCCGGCGCCACCTTCCCGCCGATGGCAGCAACATGCCCGCTCAGGACAGCAGCGGCCCCCGTGTACGCTGCCTGCAGGCGAGCCGCCAATCGGCCGGCGACATGCCGAACTGCGCCAGGAACGCGCGCTGGAACTGGCGCTCTGACGCGAATCCGACTTCATACAGCAACCAGGTGAGACGGCAGCCCGGATCACGCGCCAGATGGCGGTGCGCCAGCCAGGCCCGGCACTCGCGGATGTAGCGCGCGACCCCGCCGTGGGCCTGGAACAGCCGGTAGACCGTGGAGCGGGACATCCCGAAGGCCTCGCAGATCATCTGCTCGCCCAGTTCGCTCTCACCCAGGTGGTCGTCGATGTAATCGAGGATGCGCAGCAGGCGCGGGTCGGCCGTGCCGTTGCGGCTGATGCGCGCGCGTGCGTTGCTGCGGCACAGGTCGGCGGCGAGGGATGCCACCAGCGATGGGGTTGCCGGTTCAAGGTTCATGGCAGCGCGATCCCGGCCCACTTGCGGGGCCTGTCATGGGATCAACCGTAAGATCCGGCGCGAACCTATCACCCGCCGGCCCGGGGGTCGGATCCCTTTCCGCAGGAAAGGGCTCTGACCCCATGTCCATCACCAGCTGTAGAGCTTCCAGTACACCGGCGAGACGCCGTCCTTGTCGTTGTCCATGCGGCCATCGCCGTTCTTGTCGTACATGTAGAACGGTGCGCCGCGCGACGGGGTCACCTTGACCATGCGCAGCTGGCCGGACACGCGGTACTCCTCGATGAGGTCACCATTGTCCATGGTGCGGCTGGACACTTCGGCGCCCTTCACGTCCACCGGGGGAGCGCCTGCACCACCCATGCTGGCGCAGCCAGCAAGCAGCAGCAGGGAAGCCAGCATCAGGGTCTTCATCGGCAGGGCCTTGGCATCGATCGGAGCCTGATTATGCCCCATGGATGCGTCGCCGCCGTGTCGCCGCGGTGCAGGCAGGGGCGCGTAGAATCGTCGCATGAGCAGATTAGTCCTGATCGACGGGTCCAGTTACCTGTACCGCGCGTTCCACGCGCTGCCGCCCCTGTCCAACGCACAGGGCGAGCCCACCGGCGCGCTGTTCGGCGTGGTCAACATGCTGCGCTCGACGCTGAAGGAGCGACCGGCCTACGTCGCCTTCGTCGTCGACGCACCGGGCAAGACCTTCCGTGACGACCTGTACGACCAGTACAAGGCCAACCGCCCGCCGATGCCCGATGACCTGCGCAGCCAGGTCGAGCCGATGTGCCGCATCGTCGAAGCGCTGGGCATCAGCATCCTGCGCATCCCTGGCGTGGAAGCCGACGATGTGATCGGCACGCTGGCGCTGCAGGGCGTGGCGCAGGACCTGAAGGTGACCATTTCCACCGGTGACAAGGACTTCGCCCAGCTGGTGCGTCCGGGCATCGAGCTGGTCAACACCATGACCGGCAGCCGCATGGATTCCGACGCCGCCGTGATGGACAAGTTCGGCGTGCGCGCCGACCAGATCGTCGACCTGCTGGCGCTGATGGGCGACACCGTGGACAACGTGCCCGGCGTGGAGAAGTGCGGCCCGAAGACCGCCGCCAAGTGGCTCGCCGAATACCAGCATCTGGATGGCGTCATCGCCGCCGCGCCGAGCATGAAGGGCAAGATCGGCGAGAACCTGCGCGCGGCGCTGGACCGCCTGCCGCTGAACCGCGAGCTGGTGACCATCCGCACCGATGTCGAGCTGGATGCCTCGCCGACCACCCTGGCCCTGCGCGAACAGGACGTGCCGGTACTGACCGAGCTGTATGCGCGCTACGGCTTCACCCAGGCGCTGAAGGAGCTGGGCGGCCCGCTGCCGGCACCGGCCGCCGCCAGTGAAGCCACCCCGAGCCTGCGCGGCACCGCCGCCGGCTTCGCCCGGGGCAGCGCCGAAGCGCCGGCCGCCGCTGCGCTGGACCCGGCGCTGTCCGCGCCCGGCGAATACGAAACCGTGCTGAGCAGCGAACAGCTGCAGGCCTGGGTCGAGCGTGTGCAGCAGGCCACGCTGATCAGCTTCGATACCGAGACCGATGCGCTGGATGCCATGCGTGCACGCCTGGTCGGCGTCAGCCTGGCGGTGGAGCCGGGCAAGGCGGCCTATATCCCGGTCGGCCACGATTACCCCGGTGCGCCGGCGCAGCTGCCGCTGCAGCAGGTGCTGGACGCGCTGCGCCCGGTGCTGCAGGACCCGGCGAAGAAGAAGCTGGGCCAGCACGGCAAGTACGACCTGCACGTGCTGCGCCGCCACGGCGTGGACGTGCAGGGCTACCACGACGACACCATGCTCGAGAGCTTCGTGCTCAATTCCACCGCCACCCGCCACGACATGGATTCGCTGGCCCAGCGTTATCTGGGCTACACCACCATCAAGTTCGAGGACGTGGCCGGCAAGGGCGCCAAGCAGATCCCGTTCTCGCAGGTGGGCATCGACGAAGCCAGCCGCTATGCGGCCGAGGACGCCGACATCACCCTGCGCCTGCACCATGCGCTGCAGCCGCAGCTGCTGGCCGAGCCGGCGCTGGACAGCGTGTACCGCGACATCGAGATGCCGCTGGTGCCGGTGCTGACCCGCATCGAAGCCAACGGCGTGCGCATCGACGCCGATGAGCTGCGCCGGCAGAGCCAGGACCTGTCCTCGCGCATGCTGGCCGCGCAGCAGAAGGCCACCGAGCTGGCCGGGCGCAGCTTCAACCTGGATTCGCCCAAGCAGCTGCAGGCAGTGCTGTTCGACGAGCTGAAGCTGCCGGCGGTGGTGAAGACGCCCAAGGGCCAGCCGAGCACCAATGAAGAGGCGCTGGAGGCGATCGCCGACCAGCACGAGCTGCCGCGGGTGATCCTTGAGTACCGCGGCCTGGCCAAGCTGCGCAGCACCTACACCGACAAGCTGCCTGAGATGGTCAACCCGGACACCGGCCGGTTGCACACCAGCTACCACCAGTCCGGCGCGGCCACCGGCCGCCTGTCCTCGTCCGACCCGAACCTGCAGAACATCCCGATCCGTACCGAGGATGGCCGCCGCATCCGCCGCGCCTTCGTGGCGCCGGAAGGCTTCCAGCTGCTGGCGGCCGATTATTCGCAGATCGAGCTGCGCATCATGGCCCACCTGTCCGAGGATCCGGGCCTGGTACGCGCCTTCGAGCAGGGCGCCGACGTCCACCGGGCCACCGCCGCCGAGGTGTTCGGGCGCGCGCTGGAAGAGGTGACGCCCAACGAGCGCCGCGCTGCCAAGGCCATCAACTTCGGCCTGATGTACGGCATGAGCGCCTTTGGCCTGGCCCGCAACCTGGGCATCGACCGCGGCCAGGCGCAGGATTATGTCGCGCTGTATTTCAGCCGATATCCCGGCGTGCGCGACTTCATGCAGCGGATGCGCCAGCAGGCGCGCGAGCAGGGCTATGTGGAAACGCTGTTTGGTCGCCGCCTGTACCTGAACGACATCAACGCCCGCAACCAGGGCCTGCGCGCCGGCGCCGAGCGCGCAGCGATCAACGCCCCCATGCAGGGCACGGCCGCAGACATCATCAAGCGGGCGATGGTCTCGGTGGACCAGTGGCTGCATGACAGCGGCGCCCCGGCGCGGATGATCCTGCAGGTGCACGATGAACTGGTGTTCGAAAGCGAGGCCGGTTTCACCGAGGAGCTGCGTAAGAACGTAATCGAGCGCATGTCGCAAGCGGCCCAATTGCGGGTGCCGCTGGAGGTTGATACCGGCGTCGGGGTTAACTGGGACGAGGCGCACTGACTCGCATTCAGGCTGATAACGCCATGAATCGTTCATTTGCCGGGTTTTTCTGACTCGAAGATGAATGTTCCCGGCAGGGGTCCACAATAAATTGGGCCCCTTCACGAACCGTTAGTGTTCGGAGTGTTTCTATAACTCTCGACAGGCGCAACGCCTGTTGTGGATCTCTCCCATCCCCTGGAGCAGATCTCGGAACGGGGGCTCCTCCCCAAGCGCCCGTTCCCCGGCCCCGTTGACCTCCCCCTGGTCAGCGGGGCTTTTTATTTGTGCCTCGCTGCGCCACGCTGGGGCATCGCTTCGCAGGGGAAACCGCAATGCCCGATCTGTTCGCACTGGCGATGCCGTGGTGGGAATTCGTCCTGCGCGCGGTGGTGGTCTATGTCGTCGTGCTGGGCATGGTCCGGCTGGGCGGCAAGCGCGCGCTGGGGCAGATCACCCCGTTCGATGTGCTGCTGATCGTGCTGCTGGGCAACGCGGTGCAGAACGCCCTGCTGGGCACCGACACGTCGCTGGGCGGTGGCCTGCTGCTGGCCGCCACGCTGATCCTGCTGAACTACGGCGTGGGCTGGCTGACCACGCGCAGCCGGCGCATGGAACGCATGATCGAAGGCGAGCCGGTGGTGATCGCCCGCGACGGGCGCCTGCTGGCGGCGGTGCTGCGTCGTGAGCTGGTCAGCACCGCGGATTTCGACGCCGCGCTGCGCCAGCAGGGCTGCCTGCGGGTGGAGGACGTCGAACTGGCGCTGCTGGAAACCACCGGCCACATCACCATCATTCCGCGGCAGAAGGCGGCCGGGTGATACCGCGCGCGCCCTGGTAGAGTCGAGGGGGGGGGGGGGGGGGGGGGGGGATGGGGGGGGGGGGGGGGGGCCCGAGCCTCTACACCCACACGGGGGGGGCCC
>NZ_VYKI01000004.1:67325-108368 GCF_008710035.1 Stenotrophomonas cyclobalanopsidis
CCTGGTAGAGTCGAGCTTGCTCGACTGCTGTTGGCGCAATGCGAAAGGCAGTCGAGCAAGCTCGACTCTACACCCAGTCGCGTGGCACCAGGTAATCGGCCAGGCGCGCCTCGGCGCTGCCGGCTTCGGGGCTGAACCCATATTCCCAGCGCGCCCGCGGCGGCAGGCTCATCAGAATGCTCTCGCTGCGGCCACCACTCTGCAGGCCGAACAGCGTGCCGCGGTCGTAGACCAGGTTGAATTCCACATAGCGGCCGCGACGGTACAGCTGGAACTCGCGCTCGCGCTCGCCGTGCGCGGTGTCCTTGCGCTGCTGCAAGATCGGCAGGTAGGCATCGAGGAAGCCGTCGCCGACCGCGCGCAGGTAGGCGAAGTCGCGCTCGAAATCGCCGTGCAGGTCATCGAAGAACAGGCCGCCGACGCCGCGCGTTTCGTTGCGATGGCGCAGGAAGAAGTACTCGTCGCACCAGCGCTTGTGCGCGGCGTAGCGCTCCTCGCCATACGGCGCGCACAGGTCGTGGGCCACCTGGTGCCAGTGCTGCACGTCCTCATCGAAGGGATAGAACGGGGTCAGGTCGAAGCCACCGCCGAACCAGCTGGCCACCACTTCGCCATCGCGCTGCGCCTGGAAGAAGCGCACGTTGGCGTGGGTGGTCGGCACGTAGGGGTTGAGCGGGTGGAACACCAGCGACACGCCGGTGGCGCGCCAGGAGGCGCCCGCCAGTTCCGGCCGGTTGGCCGAGGCTGACGGCGGCAGGCGGCTGCCGGACACATCGGAAAAGCCGATGCCGGCCTGCTCGAACACCGCACCGTCGCGCAGCACGCGGGTCCGCCCGCCACCGCCCTCGGCCCGCTGCCACAGGTCTTCCTGAAAGCGGGCCTGGCCGTCGGCGGCCTCGATGGCCGCACAGATGCGATCCTGCAGATCGGTGAGGTAGGCGCGGACGCGCTCGAAATCGTTCATGGCGCGTACTTTACCGCAGCGCCCCCGGTTGTCCCGCAGCACAGCGGCCGCGGCCGTGCAGATCAGCGGAAGCGCGCGCGGATGTCCGGCCGCAGCAGGCGCCAGGCCAGCCAACCCTGCAGGCCGGCAAACAGCACCGAGGTTCCCAGCAGGGTGATGGTGAACAACAGCCGCTGCACGTTCAGCTCGTGGGCCGTCGCCGGGTCATCGGCGAGCAGCACCACAATCTGCGTCAGCACGCGGTCGAACCACCAGGTGATCGCGAAGTTGGCCAATGCGCTCCACAGCAGCGCGCAGATGAAGGCCCACAGGCCCCAGCGTCGTTCCTTCCACAGCCCCCAGCTGGCCACCGTGGAGGTCAGGCATAACAGGGCGGCCAGCAGCGATGTGGCGACCGGGTGCGCGAGCATCCAGTGCAGGCTGCGATCAAGCTGGTGTTCCCAGGCCAGGGCGACCAGGTGTTTCCAGAGCCCGGACAAGGCCAATGGCCACGCAACCAGCGCCTGCAGCAGGAAGTACAGGGTCAGCAGCAGGCACACCCAGAACGATCCCTGCGCCAACGGCGAGATCCAGCGGTGGGTCGATGGCAATGGGGCCGTGGGAATGCGGGGGATGGGCGATGACATCCGGTGTCCTTTCAGGCGATGCCCGCGTGCTCAGCGGACCGTCGCCAGGGCGGCGACCGCCGGCAGGATATGGTGTTCGCTCAGGGGTGCCAAGCGCAGGCCGTGCGGTGGCCGCAGCGGCACCCAGGCCAGTTCGGCGATCTCGGCGCGTGCGGTCGGTATGCCCGCAACCTGCACCCACCAGGCCTGCGCCTGCACGCGGTGGCCGGGTTCGTTCACCGCCCAGTCCTCGAAACGGCCCAGGGCGACCGCGCTGGCGGCATCGAACTGCACGCCCAGTTCCTCGTCCAGCTCGCGGGCCAGGGCCTGCAGCGGTGCTTCGCCCGCCTCGGGCTTGCCGCCGGGCTGGATGAAGCGGTCGGCGCCGTGCTTGCGCACCACCAGCGCCCGGCCGCGGTCATCCAGGATGACCGCAGCCACGATCTGGATCGTGGCCGCGGCGTTGCTCACTTCAGGTTCTGCTCGAACAGCTTGAGGATGCGCTTGTACTGGTCCAGCCAGGAATCGGCACGGGTGTAGCCGTGGCGCTCCAGCGGGTACGGGGCGATCGACCAGTTGTCCTTGTGCAGCTCGATCAGGCGCTGGGTCAGGTGCACCGAGTCCTGGAAGAATACGTTGTCATCCATCATGCCGTGGGCGATCAGCAGGTTGTCCTGCAGGTTCTGCGCGTACTCGATGGGCGAGGACGTGCGGTACGCCTCCGGGTCGATGTCCGGGGTGTTGAGGATGTTGCTGGTGTAGGCGTGGTTGTAGTTGTTCCAGTCCACCACCGGGCGCAGCGCGGCACCGGCCTTGAACGTGCCCGGCGAACGGAACAGCGCCATGAAGGTCATGAAGCCGCCGTAGGAACCGCCGTAGATGCCGGCGTGGTCGCGGTCACCCTGCTGGGTGTCGACCAGCCAGTCCAGGCCGTCCTTGTAGTCTTCCAGTTCCGGGTGGCCCATGTTGCGGTAGATCGCCGTCCGCCAGTCGCGGCCGTAGCCCTCGCTGCCGCGGTAATCCATGTCCAGCACGATGTAGCCCTTTTCCACCAGCAGGTTGTGGAACATCTGCTCGCGGAAGTAGGCCGGGTAGCGCTGGTGCACGTTCTGCAGGTAGCCGGCACCGTGCACGAACATCACGATCGGGTACTTCTTGCCCGGTTCCTTGTGCTCGGGCTCGTAGTACTTGGCCCAGACCACGCCGGCGCCATGCTTGGACGGCACCGCCACCAGCTTCGGCTGGATCCACTCACGCGCCTTGTACTCGGCGGTACGGGTGTCGGTCAGCACGCGTGCCTGGCCACCGGCGCTCGGCACCACGGCCAGCTGGGTCGGCAGGTAGGCGGCCGAATAGCGCACCAGCAGCTGCTGGCCATCGGGCGACAGCGAGAAATCTTCCACGCCGTTGAGGCTGGTCAGCTCGCGCACCTGGCGGTTGCCGGTGTCGACCGCGCAGATTTCATAGTCGTGCGGCGCCTGCTGGTTGCACAGGAAGTAGAAGCCCTTGCCGTCGGCCGACAGCACCGGTGCGGAGGTTTCCCACTTGCCGCTGGTCAGCGCCTGCGGCTTGGCCGAACCGGCCTGGGTGTACAGGTGGGAGAAGCCGGACTCTTCGGACAGCAGCCACAGGGTGCGACCATCGGCCATCCAGCCGAAATCGTTGAAGCCCCAGTTGATCCAGGCGTTGTCGGTCAGGCGGTGGCGGTTCTGCACACGGCCGTCGCTGCCGATGCTGACGATCCAGCGGTCCTTGTTGTCGTTGGCGCGCAGCATCACCGCGGCCTGCTGGCCGTCGGCGCTCCAGCGCATGCCGCCGCCCATGAAGTCGCTCATCACCTGCACGCTGCGGTCGCCCTTCAGCGGGTCTTTGCCGGCCTTGCGGCGCAGTTCGGCCAGCGGGTCGGTGCCGATGCCCGGCAGGCCCGACAGCGAGAGCTTCTCGGCCTTGCCGGTGCGCACGTCGACGTACCACAGGGTGTGCGGCTCGAAGCCATTGCGGCCGACGCGGGTGCGGGTGTCCTCGCTTTCCTCGTAGCCGGATTCGGTCACGTACAGCGGCATCTTGCTGCTGCGGCCGTCGTCGAAGTCCTTCGGCTTGGTCACCACGATCAGGTGGCCCAGGTCCGGCGACAGCAGGCTGTCGGCGATCTCGACGTCGGCGCCCAGGTAGATCGGGGCCGCCGCGCGGGTCGGGTCGGTCTGGCGCCAGCGCTGGTCCTGGTCCTTCAGCGCTTCACGCTGGTCGCGGTCGCGGCGCAGGGTTTCCAGGGTACGCAGCTGCTGGTCGCGCAGCAGGTCGTCCTTGGGCTTGCTGGCCGGGTCTTTGTCGGCCTTCAGGCTGGCCACCTGCTGCACGCCGCTGGCGGCGGTCCAGTGGAACCAGTTCTGGCCCACGCGCCAGATCACGCCGTTGTCGGCGGCGAAGTTCACGCCGGCGGCGCGCTCGTTGCTGCGGGTCAGCTGGGTCAGCGCGCCGCTGCGCAGGTCGCGCACGAACACATCGCCGTTGCGGACGAAGGCGCTGCGGCTGCGGCTGCGGTCGTAGACCGGCTCGGCCACGTCCAGGGTGCCGCGCTGGTCATCGGCCACCTGCGCGGCGGCGCCACCGGCCAGCGGCTGGCGGAAGGTGTCGCGCACCGGGCTGCCGCTGCGCTTGAGCTGGTACTCGACCTGCCGGCTGTTCCAGGACCACCAGGCCTTCTCGACCGGCGGACCGATCCAGTCCGGGTCGGCCATGGCCTGTTCGATGGTGATCGGCGTCGGCGCAGCATGCGCGGCCGGTGCGGCCAGCACGGCCGACAGCAGGAGGGACAGGGGCAGCACTCGGGACATGGGCTCACGGCACCAGATGAGGAAACCGGGCAAGGGTAGCAGCCGCCCGGGCGGGGGGAGGGGGCCACAGGTCATGGCGTACGTGTGGCCACACTTGGCAATGTTGCGGCTGTTTGACAAATGATTCATTGCCCGTTAATCATCGGGTGTCGGCTGAGTCCGACGGCAGCCGCAGGAAGAGCTTGCCGAAGTGTGGAAGTAGCCCTGCGGCTTTACCTTCATCACTAGAAAGGAAGTCACTGCATGTCCAAGAAGATCGACAAGAAGGTTCTCCTCTCCCCGGTGCTGGCCGCCATGCTGGGCGTTGCCGGTGCTGCTAGCGCTGCCGAAATCCAGACCAGCGAATCCGCGCCGCACGTTGCCTCCGCCAACGTCGCGTCCCCCTCGGTGGAACTGAACATCGATTACCTCGATGTCCAGGCCCAGTTGGACATGGATGATGCCATGGCCGAAACCAAGTGCACGCTGTACTCCAGCGGCGGCACCAAGTGCACCTTCTACGCGACCGACAGCGATACGGTGCAGCAGATCGCCGGTGACTACGGCGATGGCACCTTCGACGTCTGATTGAAAACGGCCGCCATTCACTGAATGGCGGCCGCCAACCACGCTGCCTGGAGCAGACAGGATGTCTCATACGCTCAATGATCTGCTGCACGCCATGCAGCAGGGCGATGAATCGCCGCAGATCTTTGCTTCACTTCTTTCGGCCTGGATCGAACACACTGCCAGCGAACTGGGTGACGTACTCTCGCGCCATGGTGCCGCAGATCCGCTGCAGCAGCAGCTGATTGACCAGATCCTTGCCGACTACCGCGCGCTTGACGCGCTGAGCCGTACCCGGCTGATGCTTTCAACCGAGGTCTCCAGCTATCTGGAAGAGCCAGAGGGCAAGGCGTTCGATGGCGCCCATGTAGGAACCGGTACGCTGCTCCAGGGCATTGCCGATGCCCTGCAGCGTGAGCGCAGCGTTGCCATGGTCCGCGCCGGCCAGGTACCGCTGTGCGATGACGAACGGATCGACAGCCCGCTGGGTGATGTCATTGCCGTGCGCAACGCCGGTCACTGGCAGCTTCGCCAGCGCCCGCAGATTGCGGACGTGATAACACTGGATATCGACAGCCGGCTGTCGCTGCGGCATGAACCGGATAGTGGAACCTTCTGCCGTGAGCGGCTTGAGGTCGACCCAGCCGAAGAGCAGATCATCCTGGACAAACTTGAAAAGGCGATGGCGCTTATCGATGCAGCCACACCGATGTTCGGTCTGATGATCAAATCGTTTACCCGGCGGATTCTGGTGCGCAAGTCCGTCGAGCTTTACGACATCGTGGATCGCGTACCGCTGGGCTCGGAGTATCGCCCCATCCACACCGGCTGCATCCGCATCCTGAACGTTCACCGGCCCGAAATGACCGTTGCGCTCTGTGCCGAAGCGATCTTGCACGAATCCACCCACAGCTTCCTTTCGGCCTACGAGTCGATCCATGGGAAGTTCATGTCGTCGGAGATCCGCTACCGGCCGGTATCACCGTGGTCGGGAAATTATATTCCCAACCACTCGCTTGCCCACGCCATCTTCGTCTACTACGCGCTGCACGAACTGTTTGATCGTGCGATCGGTGACGATGTGGCAATGGATTCCTCGACCCTTGCGTCCGTCCGCCGCCGCAGGCTGGATGTGGCCGTCGGCTTCTGCGTGGACCGCAGCCTGTCAAGCATGTTCTTCCTTGAAACAGATGCAGTGACTGGGTTCCTTCCCCTCGTTGATCGCATGCAGGCCGATATCGCATCCAGGTACATGACAGGCAATGCGCAGCAGCGGAGGGCCGCCGCATGAGCCGCCCGATTGTAGTGCTCTACAACAATCCAGCCGATGGCGTTGCCAATGCGCTGCGCGGGCGACCGGGCGTTACCTGCCTTCATCTTGATGAAATCAGCGCATACTGGAAGCTGGCAGATGACCTGCCGCCCACCGCGGTGGAGTACCCCGCCGCGCTGCACGACTGCTTCAGGGCTGCGTACGTTATCAACCGCATCTTCGATTTCAACCACTCCGAAGCGGGGCCTCGCCTGCACGCTGCCGGGCTGCACGGGCTGTGGGGCTATGTGGCATTGTCTCCGCTGCTGCAGCAAGCGGCCGTACTGGCCCACGAGAACGGTGCCCGCGGCGTCAGTCGGTCGATGCTGCCATTGAATGCGCAGTGGTTCAGCCTTGGCAGCGTCTGCACCGACATCACATTCCCGGCCTTCGAGTTCGGCTTCGGCAAGGTTGATCCGGATATATCCCGGCTACACGATGCCATGCAGAAGTCGTTGTGGTCCTATTTCGCCTGGAAGACCGAGAGCAATCTCGATGATGAAGAGCGCGACTGGCATCGGTTCTATGTGGACCGCCCGTCAGGGACACCGGTCGTCTGCATCTACCATCAGGACTCGTTCGAACTGATGTTCCCCAAGGGACCTGCGAAGGTGGACACCGCGCTGTATGCCAGGGCAGCAGCGGGCGCTCGACAGGTGTTTGCGAGCGAGATGGGCGAACTGCTGTTCTATGAGCGCGACGATGCGGCTCCCATGTTCTGCGCTTTCAGTCCCTACATGGCCAATGCTACGCGTAATCCGGCCTTCGGTGACGCGTTGGCCGGGGCAAGGGTCGCCTGATCCATGCACAGCGCACAGCAGTGGGTTGATCGGTGAAATACATGCAACCGATGTTCCGGTTCGTGCATCTATCCAAGTAACACCAACCGGAGCCCTACCATGCAGGAATTGATCCCGATCACGCTGTTCCTCTGTATCGCCTATGCCATCCACGCGCTGGCCGATGCGCGCGCCAGAAGCAAACTGGTTGCCCCGCACGTGCCTGAGGAAGTCATTCGCGCATTGGCGGGCCTTGAAGAGGCGCGCCGACGCATGGCCGGCCTGCGCTGGGGTATCAGCCTGGTGAGCCTGGCCATCGCATTGGCGGTTCTGGAGGCAGTGGGGGCACGCGATCTGAGTTTCGGCGCGGCAGCGGCGCTGGTTGGCAGTGCGGGTATCGGTCAACTTGTGGCCTATGCTTTAACGCAACGCATCGCCGGCCTGCCGACAGCCTCGACGCCGCACTGATTCTGCAGGTCCACTTCTTCCAGGGACGAAGATGATTGCCTACTATCTGCGGCTTGCGATCCGCCGCCTGAAGGGCAACGCAATTGCCTATGCTGTGGTTGCACTTGTGCTGGGTGCCGGGGTCGGCTGCACTATGGTGATGGGGTCGATCGTACGCCAGATCAATCACGATCCCGCCCCCGGCCGCAGCAGCCAACTCTACCGGCCTGTGATCGATGCCAGGCCTGAGGCGCAACGTCGGGCTGGCGGTGAAGGCGGGGCAAATCTGACCTGGCCAGATGCGCAACAGCTCATGCGCCAAGGGTCGCGTTGGCCGCAGGTGGCGCTGGCGGGTGGGCGCGTGGTCGCCAAGGATGCCGCCGATCAAGCGTTCAACGTGCGCGTACGCTATGCCACCGAACAGATCTTCCAGGTGCTGGGTGTGGAACTTGATTCCGGGCGCGGCTGGAGTAAGGCCGAGGGTGATGCAGCGCAACGCTTGGTCGTGTTGTCTTCCACATTGGCCGCGCGTCTGTGTGCCGAGAAAACCTGCCGTGGTACCACCGTTGATCTTGACGGACACGCGTACCGAGTGATCGGGGTGGCAGCGCCCTGGCACCCGGTGCCGATGTACCACGCCGATCTTCCGGGTGCAGCGTTTGCCGAGGCAGACCAGTTGTTTCTCCCGCTGGCCACTGCCGTGGCGGACGATCTGATCGTCGATGGCAGCGTGTCGGTTTGGGGAGAGAGCGGGGAGAAGCCGCGGTTGGGTGGATCGATGGCCTGGCTGCAGTTGTGGGCGCTGTTGCCACACGCTGAGGACCTCGAGCAGTATCGGCAGATGGTGGCCGCCCATGCCAGGTCGCACGGGCTGCCGGCTGAGTACAGCAGCGTGTGGGCCATGCCAGACTGGCTGCAGCAACAGGGACTGGTGGCACAGGACACGCGGGTACAGCTGTGGCTCTGCTATCTGCTGTTGGCGGTCTGTGTGACCAACGCTGGTGCATTGCTGTACCTCACATTGGACCGCAGGCGCCATGAAATGGCGATCCGTCGCGCGATCGGGGCCCGAAGGGTTGATGTGCTGGTGCAGATGTTGCTGGAGGCCGCTGTAGTCGGCCTGCTGAGCGGCACGTTCGCCACGGTGGTCTATCTGGGCGGGTTGCAGTTCGTCCAGTCCAGCAGGCTGGTTGCCGCTGCGCTCACCGCCCCTCAGGCAACTACTGCGCTGCTGGCACTGTTGATCGGACTGGTCGTAGCGCTGGCCTGTGCTGCCATTCCTGCGCTGCGGTTGTGTACCCGAAAGGTCGTGGTCCAGCAGATCGCGGCAAGTCCATGAGGAGCCTCGTATGCTGATGATCAAGGCATTGCGCCATTACCTGCCGGGTGCGCTCCTTCTGGCTACTCAGGCAGGATTGGCCAGTGCAGTCTTCATCCTGTCCGTGTCGGTAATCACCGACAGTCAGACACGTCTTGCGGTAAAGGCCGGCGAGCATCCCGAGCGCGTCGGTATCATCCATGTCGCCGATCCCCGGAACAGCGAGGGTTCTGCCGAAGGGATACGCGAAGACGTGGCGGCACTTTCGACGGTTCCGGGGGTCCGTTCCGTTGCGGTCAGCGATGCCATTCCATTTGGTGGCCGATCCCGGCGATTTGGCATGTGCAGCAGCGGCAAGGCCATGGATGCTGCCATCGCCGCAGGATCGATCGAGGTGAAGGGCTGCGCACAGTTGCCGCTCATCAAGGCGTCCGACGATTGGCTGCCATCGTTGGGGCTGCATCCGACCCAAGGCAACGGATTGCAGCGTGGCGACGCCCTGCAGGAGGCCCGAGTAGTGCTGCTCAGCCAGACCCTGGCCGATGCGCTGTACGGAAGTGGGCGTGCGGTCGGGCAGCAACTGTACCTGGGTCCGGACGATGCACGCACCGTTATCGGGGTCTTCCCGGCCATCGCGGGTCCGTCTCCCGGTGGCGGGGAGACCGATACGCAGTGGGCGGTGGTTCCGGGCTACCCCACGGGCAACCAGCGCTATTTCAGCCTGGCCAGCGGTGGGGGTGACTTCGATCGACGAACCCTTGATGCCGCGATTGCGGCGCTGCATGGCGTAGCGGCGTACCGCATGATCGACCCTGACAAGGCGCGTTCGCTGCAGGGATACCGTGACGATTTCTTGCGAGTGGACATCTTCAAGACACGACTGCTGTCCGGCATGACGCTGCTCGTCCTGGTGATCATGATGGTAGGTGTGAGTGGCATGGTGGGATCATGGGTCAACCGCCGGCGCCGGGCGATTGGCATCCGCCGCGCGCTGGGGGCACGCCGCCACGACGTGGTTATGTACTTCCTGCTGGAAAATCTTGCGCTGTGCCTGCCCGGGGCGTTGTGCGGCCTGCTGCTGGCCGGCACCATCCGTTACGCCTCCTCCTACCCGGCTCTTTCGAACTGGAGTTACGGGGTGGCGATCATTGCGGCGATCGTGGTGGTGGCAACCAATCTGCTGGCTTGCCTCCATCCGTCGCTGCGTGCAGCCAGACAGGAGCCGCTGGAGCTGCTGAGAGCGCGATGACCAGGACCGCACCGTCATCCAGCAACCCGTCCGTTGCACTGGGACACTTGGAGGACGAACGTCGCCTCGTCATCGCGATCATCGACGGTGACCAGCAATCATTCTCGCGCCTGGTGGCCTCCCACCAGGGGATGTGCGCGCGCATTCTGTCCCGCATGGTCGGCGACCGCGACCAGGTCGCCGACCTGCTGCAGGAGACCTTCCTGGCGGTGTTCCGCCAGCTGCACCGGTTCCGCTTTGAATCCTCGCTGCGCACCTGGGTTTCGCGGGTGGCCTACACCACCGCGCTGCAGCACCTGCGCCGCCGCCGGCTGGAGATGCAGTGGATGGTGGCGGTGGAGGTGCCCGAGGAACTGGGCATCGGCGACGAGGGGCCCGGCCCGGCCGAGCTGAGCGAGGCGCTGCAGGCCGGGCGCCAGCTCGGCGCGGCGCTGGAACGGCTGACCCCGCCGCAGCGGCTGATCGTGGGCCTGCACTATCTGGAGGATTTCGATCTGGTCGAGATTGAACAGGTGACCGGGCTGCCACGCGGTACCATCAAGAGCCACCTGTACCGCGCACGGCAGACCCTGAAACAGGAGCTGACCCGACGCGCCACCGCCGGAGAGCTGCTGTGAGCGAAGCCAACGACCCCCGCGATGCTGATGCGCGCGCGCTGTCGCGGGCGCTGCGCGAGCTGGAACAACGGCACGCCGTGCCTGATGTGAGCGAGGCGTTGCAGCAGCGGCTGCAGGCGGAAACGCGCGACAGTGGCGCGCTGTATGTGGTGGTGCAGGTGCTGTTGTTTGGCGCGCTGCTGGCGGCAGCGGCCTGGTATTTCTGGCGGTAAGGCCCCCGCCGGGCATGGCCCGGCGCTACCGCAACCGCCGCCGAGGTAGCGCCGGGCCACGCCCGGCGAGCGCAGCCGATTCCAAGGTAGCGCCGGGCCATGCCCGGCGAGCGCAACCGATTCCAGGGTAGCGCCGGTCCATGCTCGCCGGCTTCCGCCCTGCGACATAGTGAAGCAGCGCGTCACCCGGTCGCATCCCGGCTTAACCAAATCCTCCTAAAGTGGTCCGGTATCCCACCCGTACCCGGCAGGAGGCGTCCCTTGGACGCGTTGTTGTTGTCGCGGATCCAGTTCGGATTCGTCATCAGTTTCCACGTGCTGTTCCCCGCCTTCACCATCGGCACGGCCAGCTGGCTGGCCTTCATCGAATGGCGCTGGCTGCGCACGAAACTGCCCGTGTGGCGCGACCTGTATTTCTTCTGGCAGAAGATCTTCGCCGTGTCCTTCGGCATGGGCGTGGTCAGCGGCATCGTCATGGCGTTCCAGTTCGGCACCAACTGGCCGCGGCTGAGTGAAGTGGCCGGCACGGTCATCGGCCCGCTGCTGACCTATGAAGTGCTGACCGCGTTCTTCCTGGAAGCCAGTTTCCTCGGCGTGATGATGTTCGGCTGGGGCCGGGTGTCGCCGCGCCTGCATTTCCTGTCCACCTGCATGGTGGCGCTGGGCACGTTGTTTTCCACCTTCTGGATCCTGTCGTCCAACAGCTGGCTGCATACGCCGGCCGGCTACGAAATGATCAACGGCATCGTGCATCCGGTGGACTGGTGGCAGGTGGTGCTCAACCCGTCCTTCCCGTACCGCCTGGCGCACATGGCGTTGGGTTCGTTCATCACCACCTGTTTCGTGATCGGTGGCGTGGGCGCGTGGTACCTGCGCAAGGGCACGCACGTCGAAGCCGGCCGCCGCATGCTGGTCGCGGCGGTGGCGTTTGCCGCGCTGACCGTGCCGGTGCAGATCTTCGTCGGCGACATGCATGGCCTGAACACGCTCAAGCACCAGCCGATGAAGATCGCGGCGATGGAAGCGCACTGGCATGAAAGCAAGGCCGGCGAGGGCGTGCCGCTGGTGGTGTTCGCCCTGCCCAACGAAAAAGAACAGCGCAACGATTTCGAAGTGGCCATCCCCAAGCTGGGCAGCGTGATCCTGACCCATTCGCTGGACGGCACCTTCGATCCGCTCACGTCCGTGCCGGCCAGCGAGCGCCCGCCGGTGACGCCGGTGTTCTTCGCCTTCCGCATCATGGTCGGGCTGGGCACGCTGATGCTGCTGCTGGCCTGGGTCTCGGCGGTGCAGCTGTGGCGGAGCAAGCTGCTCGATTCGCCATGGCTGCTGCGGGGCTGGAACTGGATGCTGCCCAGCGGCTTCATCGCGCTGGTATCCGGCTGGTTCGTCACCGAGATGGGGCGCCAGCCGTGGGTGGTCTACGGCGTGCTGCGCACCGCCGATGCGGTGGGCCCGCAGAGTGCGTGGATGACCGCGCTGTCGTTGGCGGTGTACGTGGTCGGCTACGCCTTCGTGTTCGGCTGGGGCATCTGGTACCTGGTGAAGATTCTGCGCCATGGCCCGCAGCCCTATGAGGAGGGCCCCTCGCTGGACCATGGCAGCCACACCCCGGCGCGGCCGCTTTCGGCCGCCGACGAATCGCTGGAGGAGCGCTGACATGGATCTGGTGACCTGGCTGCCGGTGGCGTGGTTCGCGGTGATCGGCTTCGGCGTGCTGATGTACGTGGTGCTGGATGGTTTCGTGCTCGGCATCGGCATCCTCGCCCCGTTCGCCGAGGACGAGGAACAGTTGGACCTGATGATGAACACCGCCGCGCCGATCTGGGACGGCAACGAGACGTGGCTGGTGCTGGGCGGTGCCGGCCTGCTGGCGGCGTTTCCCAAGGCGTATGCGGTGCTGCTGTCGGCGCTGTACCTGCCGGTGCTGCTGCTGGTGGTGGCACTGGTGTTCCGTGGCGTGGCCTTCGAATTCCGCTTCAAGGCGCACCGCTCGCGCCGGCTGTGGAGCGTGGCCTTCGGCCTGGGCTCGCTGCTGGCGACCTTCGCCCAGGGCGTCATCCTGGGCACGCTGGCGCAGGGCATTCCGCTGGTTGATGGCCGCTTCAGCGGCGGCGCGTTCACCTGGTTCAGCCCGTTCGCGATGCTGACCGGTGCGGCGCTGGTGGCCGGCTATGCGCTGCTGGGCAGCACCTGGCTGATCCTGAAGACCGAGGGCCGGGTGCAGGCGCTGGCGCGGCAGATGACCCGGCCGCTGGTGGTGGCGGTGATCGCGGCGATGGGCCTTGTTTCCAGCTGGCTGCCGTTCCTCGATTCGCGGCTGATGGATCGCTGGTTCAGTGACGGCAACTTCTGGTGGCTGTCGCCGGTGCCGCTGTTGACCCTGGCGGTGGCCGCCGCGCTGTGGCGCAGCGCCACCCACCCGCGCCGCGACCTGCCGCCGTTCCTGCTCAGCCTGGCGCTGTTCGTGCTCGGCTTCGCCGGCCTGGTGCTGGGCATGTGGCCCTACCTGCTGCCGCCATCGATGACGCTGTGGCAGGCTGCGGCACCGGCGTCCTCGCTGGGCTTCACCCTGGTGGGCCTGGTGGTGCTGCTGCCGGTCATCCTCGGCTACACCGCCTGGTCGTACCGGGTGTTCCGCGGCAAGGTGCGGGCCGACGCCGGCTACCACTGAAGCAGGTGAACGGGGAGCGGCCGGTGACCGCCCCCGTTTCGGTTTGTGAAACATGTATTCCCTGCGCGGGACGTGCTAGCGTTCGCACCTTTCCGGCCGCCAGGGGGGCTGCCGGCGACGTCCTGGACGGACGCACGGCTGCAGGAATGGGGGGCCGCCGCGCGTCGCCAAGCTGTTGGCCCGTGCCTGTCTTCCGCCCATCCAAACATCACCGGTAATGATCGAATTTTCCGTTGTCGACTGGGCCGCCTGGGCGCCTGGACTGACAGAACGTAGCCAATGGATGGGATGGGCCGACGCGCCGTTCCTGCCGCAGGGCGAGGGCACGCCGTCGTTGGCCGAAGTGCCGGCCATGCAGCGCCGCCGCATCGAGCGCCTCGGCCGCATGGCCATCCAGGCCGCGTGCTGGTGTGAAGACGCGCAGGGCGCCGACAGCGACGTGCCGCTGGTGTTTGCCAGCCGACATGGTGACGTGGCCCGTTCGATGGAGCTGCTCGGCTCGTTGATCGCCGCCGAACCGCTCTCGCCCACCGGTTTCGGCCTGTCGGTGCACAACGCCATCGCCGCGCTCTATTCGATCGCCCGCGGCCATCGTGGCAACTACCTGGCGCTGGCCGCTCGGCAGGCGACCGTGGAAGCCGCCTGCTTGGAGGCCGCCGGCCTGCTGGCCGATGGCGCCAAGGAAGTGCGGGTGGTGATGTATGAGTCCCCGTTGCCGGACATTTTCAGCGAATTCGCCGACGAACCCGACCCGTTCTTCGCCTGGTGCTGGCGCCTGGCGCCGTCTGGTGCGGCCGGCACCGGCCTGCGCCTGGCCTGGGAACCGGCCGCCGATGCGGGCAACACCGCACCGGGCCTGCTGCCGCATGCGCTGGACCTGCACCGCTTCCTGCTGTCGTCGGCACCCACGCTGGAACACGTGACCCAGGGCCAGCGCTGGCGCTGGAGCCGCCATGGCTGAAGCCCTGCGCCGTCTCGACCACGCCTGGCGGGTATTCGGCACCGGCCTGAGCTTCGCCGCGTTCGGCGTGGGCGGGCTGCTGCTGGGCGTGTTCGTGATGCCGGTCCTGCTGTTGATGCGCGACCCGGTCGCGCGCCAGCGGCGGGCGCGGCGGCTGGTGCAGGTGGCGTTTGCCAGCCACGTATGGCTGATGTGCCGGCTGGGCCTGATGACCCTGCAGGTCGAGGGCCGCGAGCGCCTGCAGCGCGATGGCCTGCTGGTGCTGGCCAACCACCCGACCCTGATCGACGTGGTCTGCCTGATCTCGCTGCTGCCCAACGCCGACTGCGTGGTCAAGCGCGCGGTGGCCTGCAACCCGTTCATGCGCGGCCCGGTCCGCGCCGCCGGCTACATCGCCAATGACGATGGCGCCGGCCTGGTCGATGACTGCGTGGCGGCCGTGCATGCCGGCGGCACCCTGGTCATTTTCCCGGAAGGGACGCGCACCGTGCCGGGGCAGCCGCTGCGGCTGCAGCGCGGTGCCGCCAACATCGCCGTGCGTGGGCGGCTGGACATCACGCCGGTGCGTATCAGCTGCACGCCGGCGACGCTGACCAAGGGCCAGAAGTGGTATCGTGTGCCCTCACGTCGTTTTCACGTTCAGCTGCAGATCGGCGAAGATATCGCCATCGCGCCCTTCCTGGACGAAGATGACGCGTCAAGGGGGGATGCCTTGGCGGCCCGTCGCGTCACCGACCACCTCACTCGTTATTTCGACCTGTCTGGAGATCCGACCCGTGCAAGCACTTGAGCACGAGATCAAGGAATTGATCATTTCCTCGCTTTCGCTGGAGGACATCACGCCGGAGGACATCGATCCGACCGCGCCGCTGTTCGTGGAAGGCCTTGGCCTTGATTCGATCGACGCCCTGGAACTGGGCCTGGCCCTGCAGAAGAAGTACGGTGTCAGCCTCTCGGCCGACTCGGAAGAAACCCGTCGCCATTTCTCCAGCGTGCGCGCGCTCGGCGAGTTCGTCGCCGCCCGCCAGTCGTAAGGCGCCAGGAACTGCCATGACCAAGAATGAACTCTTCGAGCGCATCGTCCGCATCCTGACCGACAGCTTCGAGATCGAACCTGCCCGGATCAGCCCGGAGTCGCGCCTGTATGACGACCTGGACATCGACAGCATCGATGCCGTCGACCTGATCGTGCAGCTCAAGCCGCTGCTGGGCCGCAACCTGCAGCCGGAAGCCTTCAAGGCCGTGCGCACCGTGCAGGACATCGTCGATGTCGTGCATGGCCTGCTGCCTGGCCAGGCAGCCGCCTGACCGCAGCCAGGGAATCCCGACCATGGCACGTGCACGCATGGTCGTGGTGGCAGCGCTTTCGCTCGCCTATCCGGTGCTGGTCTACGTGGCCATGGGCCGCTTCGAGCCGCGCTGGCTGTCGCTGCTGCTGTTCGGCCTGGCCCTGCTGCGTGCGCTGAGCACCCGGCAACCGCTGTGGTGGGCCGCCGCGGCCGGGGCCGGCCTGCTGGCCGGGCTGGCCACCGTGCTCAACCAGGCCCTGCCGCTGAAGCTGTACCCGGTGCTGGTGAA
Organism: Stenotrophomonas cyclobalanopsidis; assembly: GCF_008710035.1. Taxonomy (GTDB): domain Bacteria; phylum Pseudomonadota; class Gammaproteobacteria; order Xanthomonadales; family Xanthomonadaceae; genus Stenotrophomonas; species Stenotrophomonas cyclobalanopsidis. Next base: position 83,422 of record NZ_VYKI01000004.1, read on the forward strand.
CGTGGTGATGCTGGCGGTGTTCGCCACCAGCCTGCGTTTCGGCCCGCCGCTGGTGGAGCGCCTGGCGCGCGTGCAGGAGCCGGACCTGCCGGACTTCGCGGTAGCCTATACCCGTCGCGTCACCCAGGTGTGGTGCGGCTTTTTTGTTCTCAACGGTGGCCTGGCCCTGTTCACCGCGCTGTACGCGTCGGACCGGGTCTGGATGCTCTACAACGGATTGTTGGCGTACGTGATGATGGGACTGTTGTTCGCAGGCGAATGGCTGGTGCGGCGTCGGGTCAAGGCGGCCCATGCCCATGGCTGACTGGATCGCCCTGGACCGGTTGCTGGTCGACGCGCAGCCCGGCCGTGACATCGGCCTCTGCGAAGGCGTCGCCCTGGATCACATGGCCTTCCGCCTGCGCGCGCTGGCCTGGCGCGATGCGTTCGCCGCCGCCGAAGGCCGCGACTGGGCGCTGTATTTCGACGATGCAATTGCCTTTGCTGCGGCCCTGTTCGGTGCCTGGCATGCCGGCAAGCGCGTGTTCCTCGCCGCTGACAACCTGCCGGCCACCCTGCAGGCGTTGCAGCCGCAGGTCAGTGGCTTCGCTGGCGACGTCTCGGCCGACTACCGCCCGTTGACGCCGGCCGTGGCCGCCGAGGGTGTGCTGCAGGTGCTGGACGAGCGCGCCTGCGAACTGTGCGTGTTCACCTCCGGCAGCACCGGCCAGCCCAGCGCGATCAACAAGCGCATGGACCAGCTGGCGCGCGAAGTCGATGCGCTGCAGGCCGCCTTCGGCGCGCAGCTCGACGGCGTGCAGGTGCACGGCACGGTCTCGCACCAGCACATCTACGGCCTGCTGTTCCGCGTGCTGTGGCCGCTGGCCGCGGGCCGCCAGATCCAGCCGCGGCGTTTCTTCCATGAAGACCTGGTCGGCACCCTGGGCGGCGCCGACAGCGTGCTGGTGGCGACCCCGGCACACCTGAAGCGCCTGCCCGAACAGCTCGACTGGGCCAGCCTGCACGGCCGCCTGCGTGCGGTGTTCTCCTCCGGCGGCCCGCTGCCGGAAGAGGCCGCGCGGCGGGTGCGGCAGTGGTTGGGCGTGGCCCCCACCGAGGTGTACGGCAGCAGCGAGACCGGCGGCATCGCCTGGCGCCGCTGGGAGACCGACATGCCGCCGTGGCAGCCGCTGCCGGGCGTGCAGTGGCGCATCGATGACGGCTGCCTCGCGGTGGCCTCGGCGCACCTGGACAGCAGTGACTGGTGGCGCACCCAGGACCGCGTGGAAGCGCTGGCCGATGGCCGCTTCCGCCTGCTTGGCCGCGCCGACCGCATCGTCAAGATCGAAGAACGCCGGGTCTCGCTGGATGCGCTGGAACGCGCGCTGCGCGATGACCCGGAAGTAGAGGACGTGCGCGTGCTGGTGCTGTCCGGCCAGCGCGAGCAGCTGGCGGCGGTGGTGGTGCCGGCGGATCCAGCGCTGGTAGCGGCCGGCGATGCTGCGCGCCGTGCCTTCGGCCTGCGCCTTGGCGCCCGCCTGGCGCAGGGCCACGATGCGGTCACCCGCCCGCGCCGCTGGCGGCTGGTCGAGGCAATGCCGATCAACGCGCAGGGCAAGGTCACCCAGGCCGCGCTGTCGGCGTTGTTCCAGCCGCTGATGCCGGTGCCGCAGTGGGACCGTCGCGGCGCAACGGCCGCAACCCTGCGTGTCACCCTGGATGCATCGCTGCGCGCGTTCCAGGGGCACTTCCCGCAGGCAGCGATCCTGCCTGGCGTGGCCCAGCTGGACTGGGCGGTGCGCTTTGCCCGCCAGGCCTTCGCGCTGCCGCGCGGCTTCGTGCGGATGGAGGCGGTGAAGTTCCAGCACGTGGCCCGCCCTGGTGACGAACTGACCCTGCAGCTGGACTGGGATGCCCAGCGCGGCGCGCTGACGTTCCGCTACACCTCCCTGCATGGCACGCACGCCAGCGGCAAGGTGGTGCTGACCGATGCGCACTGACGCCGTGGTGGCCGGTGGCGCGTTCGCGCCGCTGGTGGTCATTCCCGTGTACGACCACGAGCATGCCATCGGCGCCGTGGTGGACGGCGTGCAGGCGGCCGGCCTGCCCTGCCTGCTGGTCGACGATGGCTCCCAGCCCTCCTGCGCGCGGGTGCTGCGGGAACTGGCACAGCGGGCGGGCGTCGACCTGCTGCGGCTGGATGTGAACCAGGGCAAGGGCGGGGCGATGCTGGCCGGTTTCGCTGAAGCGCAGCGTCGCGGGTATACCCATGTGCTGCAGATCGACGCCGACGGCCAGCACGACACCGGTGACCTGCCGCGTTTCATCGATGCCGCCCGCGCGCACCCGGACGCGGTGATCTGTGGCATTCCGGCCTACGATGCCAGCGTACCGAAGGCGCGCCTGTACGGTCGCTACGCCACCCACATCTGGGTGTGGATCAATACGCTGTCGCTGCACCTGCGCGACACCATGTGTGGCTTCCGGGTCTACCCGCTGCCGCCGGTGCTGCGCCTGATCGGCCAGGAAACCATCGGCCGGCGCATGGATTTCGATACCGAAGTGATGGTGCGCCTGTACTGGCGGCAGGTGCCGGTGGAACACCTGGCCACCCGCGTGACCTATCCGGCCGACGGCGTTTCGCACTTCGATGTGTGGCGCGACAATGTGCGCATCAGCCGCATGCACACCCGCCTGTTCTTCGGCATGCTGCCGCGCGCACCGCGCCTGCTGTGGCGCCGCGTGCAGGGGCAGGGTTGAGATGAGCCGCGCGCACGACGCACCGCACTGGGCCGACATCGGCGAATCCACCTCGGTGGCCGGCGTGCTGTTCCTGTGCTGGGTGCACCGCTGGTTCGGGCGCTGGCCGTTCCGCCTGTGCGCGTGGCCGGTGGTGGTCTGCCACTGGCTGGGCAACCGGGTGGGCCGCCGCGCCTCGCTGCAGTACCTGCAGCGGCTGCAGGCGCATGCCGGCGCGCTCGGCCATGCGCCGGGCTGGCGTGACAGCCTGCGCCATTTCTTCAGCTTCGCCGACACGATGCTGGACAAGATCCTCGGCCTCGGTGGCCGTTACCCGCCCGAGCGCATCCACCTGCAGCGCGATCTGGTGCTGGGCAAGATCGCGCGCCGCGAAGGCGGCCTGATCCTGACCGCGCACATCGGCTGCCTGGAACTGTGCCAGGTGCTGGCCGAGCAGGTGCCGGGCTTCCGCATCACCGTGCTGGTGCACACCGCGCATGCGCAGCGCTTCAACCGCCTGCTGCAGCGGCTGGACCCGCTGGCTGCGGTGGAGCTGGTGCAGGTCACCGAGATGGGTCCGGCCACGGCGGTGATGCTCGCCGAAAAGGTCGCCTCCGGTGGCTTCGTGGCCATCGTCGGCGACCGCGTGCCGGTGCAGGGCGGGCGGAGCGTGATGGCCGATTTCCTCGGCCACCGTGCGCCGTTCCCGATCGGTGCCTATGTGCTGGCGTCCGCGCTGGCGTGCCCGGTCTACACGATGTCCTGCCTGCACGAAGGCGATGGCTATCGCGTGGCCTTCGAACACTTTGCCGACCGCGTGGTGCTGCCGCGTGGTTCGCGTGACGCTGCACTTGCCGAACAGGCGCAGCGCTTCGCACGCTGGCTTGAACTCCAGGTCATCCAGTCCCCGCTGGACTGGTTCAATTTCTTCCCCTTCTGGGACCAGGCTCCTCATGACGATTGACGCCGTACCCGTGTGCCGTTTCGGCGATGCACCGCTGACCATCGAAGACGTGGTTGCCCTGGCCCAGCGCCAGTGCGACGCCGCCCTGAGCGAGGCCCCGGCCTTTCGCGCGCATATCCAGCGCGGCGCCGATTTCCTCGACCGCCTGCTGCGCGAGGACGGCGTGATCTATGGCGTGACCACCGGCTACGGCGATTCGTGCACGGTGAACATTCCGCCGGCGCTGGTAGCCGAGCTGCCGCACCACCTCTACACCTACCATGGCTGCGGCCTGGGCCGTTACCTGGACCCGGCCGAGACCCGCGCCGTGCTGGCCGCGCGCCTGGCCTCGCTGGTGCGCGGCATGTCCGGCGTCAGCGTGCCGCTGCTGGAAGGCCTGGCCACCCTGCTGCAGCACGACGTGCTGCCGTTGATCCCGGCCGAAGGCTCGGTCGGTGCCAGTGGTGACCTCACCCCGCTGTCCTACGTCGCCGCCGTGCTGTGTGGCGAGCGCGAGGTGCTGTTCGAAGGCCAGGTGCAGCCGGCCGGCCCGGTGCTGGCGAAGATCGGCATGGTCCCGCTGAAGCTGCGGCCGAAGGAAGGCCTGGCCATCATGAACGGCACGGCGGTGATGACCGGCCTGGCCTGCCTGGCCTGGCAGCGCGCTGACTACCTGGCACGCATGGCGACCCGCCTGACCGCGTTCAACGTGCTGTCCAGTGATGGCAACGCGCACCACTTCGACGAAACCCTGTTCGCCGCCAAGCCGCACCCGGGCCAGGGCCGCATCGCCGCGCGCCTGCGCAGCGACCTGCACAGCGAACGCCCGCCGCGCAACGAACAGCGCCTGCAGGATCGTTACTCGCTGCGCTGCGCACCGCACGTCATCGGCGTGCTGGAAGACAGCCTGCCGTTCCTGCGCCAGCTGATCGAAACCGAGCTGAACAGCGCCAACGACAACCCGCTGATCGATGCCGACGGCGAGCGCATCCTGCACGGGGGCCACTTCTACGGCGGCCACATCGCACTGGCGATGGACACGTTGAAGAACACCGTGGCCAACGTCGCCGATCTGCTCGACCGGCAGCTGGCGCTGGTGGTCGATGCCCGCTACAACCACGGCCTGCCGGCCAACCTGTCGGCGGCCACCGGCCCGCGCGCGGCCATCAACCATGGCCTGAAGGCGCTGCAGATCAGCGTCTCGGCATGGGCCGCCGAGGCGCTGAAGCAGACCATGCCGGCCAGCGTGTTCTCGCGTTCGACCGAATGCCACAACCAGGACAAGGTCAGCATGGGCACCATCGCCGCGCGCGACTGCCTGCGCGTGATCGAACTGACTGAACAGGTGGTGGCCGCGATGCTGATCGCCGCACGCCAGGGCCTGGCCCTGCGCGAGCGGGTTGGCCTGAACGCGCAGCTGCATGGCAGTCTGGCCGACATGTACGCCGATCTGGGACAGCGCATCGCCCTGGTCGAAGAAGACCGCGCGCTGGATCGCGAACTGCGGGAACTGCTGGTGGAGATCCGCACGCAACGCTGGGAGCTGTATGTCGGTGAATGAAGCAATCGAACTGGTCGGCGAGATCTCGCTGTCCCCGGCCTTCCATGACTGCGACCCGATGAACGTGGTCTGGCATGGCAACTACTTCAAGTACTTCGAGATCGCACGCTGCGCGCTGCTCGGCCGCTACGACTACGACTACCCGCAGATGCTCGAATCGGGCTACCTGTGGCCGGTGGTCGATGCACGGGTGAAGTACGTGCGGCCGCTGCTGTTCAACCAGGCGCTGCGCGTGGTCTCGCGCATCGTGGAATGGGAGAACCGGCTGAAGATCGAATACGAGATCCTGGATGCGGAAAGCGGCCAGGTGCTGACCCGTGCGATGACCATCCAGGTCGCGGTGGACGCGACCAGCAAGGAAATGCTGTACCAGTGCCCGCCGGTGCTGTGGCAGCGTCTTGGAGTGCCTGCCCCGTGAATCCCTTCATCCCTTCTCTTCGCATGGTGCTCCTGCGCGTGCTGCTGTGCGCGCTGATGCTTGCCGCTGCGCCGCTGGTGCAGGCTGCCGATGCCGCCGTCGATGCGGTCACCCAGGCGGTGGCGCGGCCCGACGTGCTGCGTGGCCAGTTCAGCCAGGAAAAGCAGGTCAGCGGCTTCAAGAACCCGCTGCGCTCGCAGGGCCAGTTCGTGGTCGCACGCCAGCACGGCGTGATCTGGACCACGCTCAAGCCATTCCCGTCCGAAGTGGTGGTCACTGCCGACCGCATCCTCAGCCGCCAGCGTGATGGCAGCACCCGCGTCGAACTGGATGCGCGCCAGCAGCCGGCGATGCGCTCGGTCAACGCCATCATGTTCGCGCTGATGAGTGGCGACGTGCAGGCGCTGTCGAGCCAGTTCAACGTGCAGGCCAGCCGCGAAGGGCAGGGCTGGCGGCTGAAGCTGACCCCTAAGTCGGCGATGCTGGCCAAGGCCTTCGAATCACTGACCCTGCAGGGCGACCGCTACGTGCGCCAGGTGGAGATCGTGGAGGCCAACCAGGACCGCACGCAGATCCATTTCAGCGCGCTGACCGAAGCGCCGGCCAGCCTGTCCGCCGACGAGGCGCGCCGTTTTGACTGATATGTCGACTGACACCGCAGGGAAGGGGCCGGAGCGCCTGCGCCGCTGGTGGCACTGGCTGGGCATTGCCTGGCTGCTGGCGCTGCTGGTGATGGGCGCGCAGCAGTGGCGCCTGTGGAGCCAGGAATCGCGGATCGACACCGACATCCTCGCCCTGCTGCCGCAGGATGCGCACGACCGCCTGCTGAGTGATGTCACCCGGCGCATCGCCGATGGCAGCTCGCGGCAGGTGGTGGTGTTGCTGGGCAGTACCGATGGCGCCGCCGCCAAACAGGCGCAGGCCGCCTTCGCCAAGGCCATGGCCAGCGATACCGACAGCGGACTGCTGGTGCCCAGCGGTTCGATCGAAGGCTGGTTCGATGAAGCGCGCGCGTTCTACGCGCCGTATCGCGACCGCCTGTTGACCCCTGCCCAGCGCGAACAGCTGCAGCAGGCCGAACCGGGCGCGTTGGCCGAACAGGCGCTGGGCGCGCTGTACGGTCCGATGGGCGCCCCGCGGCTGACCGATTGGCGGCAGGACCCGCTGTCGCTGTGGCCGCAATGGTGGCAGCAGCAGGCCCAGGGCTCCGGCCTGCGCCTGGGCGATGATGGCCTGCTCGAAGCCGAGGGCAAGCACTGGGCCGCGCTGCAGTTCGATACCCCCGGCTCGGCCTTCCAGCTCGACGGCGAGCGCCATATCGATGGCCTGCTGGAGCGTGCCGGCCAGGCCGCCAAGGCCGCCGCCGCGGATCTGGAGATCCTGCATGCCGGCGTGCCGCTGCATGCCGAAGCGGCCGCCGTGCAGGCCAACCAGGAAATCAACACGATCGGCTGGGGCTCGCTGGCCGCGGTGCTGCTGCTGGTCTGGCTCGCGTTCCGTTCGCTGCGGCCGATCCTGCTGGTGGCCGCCTCGCTGCTGATCGGCTGCGGCGTGGCGCTCGCGGTGACCGTGCTGGTGTTCGGCAAGGTGCACGTGCTGACCCTGGTATTCGGCGCGTCGCTGGTCGGCGTGGCCGAGGATTACGGCATCCACTGGTTCGCGTCGCGCCAGGCCGAGCCGGCCGACCGCCGCTGGAAGCTGCTCAAGCACCTGCTGCCGGGCCTGTGGCTGGCCCTGGTAACCAGTGCGCTGGCTTACCTGGCCCTCGGCCTGGCCCCGTTCCCGGGCCTGCGGCAGATGGCCCTGTTCTCGGTGGTCGGCCTCGCCGGCGCCTTCCTCACGGTGATCTTCTGGTTCCCGTGGCTGGACGGTGGCGAGATCCGCCAGACCCGCTTCTCGCAGTGGCTGGGCAACACGCTGGAACGGTTCCCGCGCCTGCATGGCACGCGCCCGGTCACCGTGTTCATCGTCGCCACGCTGGCGCTGTCGGCCATCGGCATCGCGCGCCTGCAGAGCAACGACGACCTGCGCAGCCTGCAGTCCTCGCCGCCGGCGCTGATGGCCGAGCAGATCCGCCTCAGCCAGCTGCTGGGCATGCCGAGCCCGGCGCAGTTCTACCTGGTGCAGGGCGCCAACGCCGGCCAGCTGCTGGAACGCGAAGAAGCGCTGACCGGACGCCTGCGTGCGCTGGCCAGCGACAAGCGCATCGGCGGCTACCGTGCGATCAGTGACTGGCTGCCGTCGCCGGCGCGCCAGCAGGCCGATGCCGCACTGACCGCGAAGGTGGAACCGGGCGTGCTGTCGGCGGTGTCCGAAGCGGTGGGCGAGCCGTTGCCGCGGCCGGACTTCGCGGCGTCGCCGCTGACCGCCGAAGCTTTCCTCGCCTCGCCGGCCTCCAAGCCGTTCCGCCACCTGTGGGTGGGCGCGGTGGGTGGGCAGATGGTCAGCGTGGTGATGGTCGATGACCTCTCGCGCGCCGACGCGCTGGCCACCCTGCAGGGCGCGGCCGAGGGCCTGCCCGGCGTGCGCTGGGTGGACCGCACGGCCGACTTCTCCACGCTGCTGGGCCACTACCGCAAGCTGATGGGCGGGCTGCTGCTGGTCGGCATCGCGCTGGTGTTCGGCGCGCTGTGGCTGCGTTACCGCCGCCAGGCCTGGCGCGTGTTCGCCCCGACCCTGATCGCCGGTGCGCTCACCCTGGGCCTGCTGGGCCTGTTCGGCCAGCCGCTGCAGCTGTTCAATGTGCTGGCGCTGATGCTGCTGCTGGGCATGGGCATCGACTACGGCATCTTCCTGATCGAACACCGCGGCGACGCCAGTGCCTGGCTGGCGGTGTGCGTGGGCGCAGCCAGCACCTGGCTGTCGTTCGGCCTGCTGGGCCTGTCGCAGACCCCGGCGCTGCGCGCGTTCGGCCTCACCCTGCTGTTCGGCATCGGCCTGGTCTGGCTGATCTCGCCGCTGTTCCGTCCGCCGCCGCACGACCTGCCGGCGGCCTGACCGCCCTGTACTGCGCAGCCTTCCTTTCCACCTGATCGAGCAACAAGGACGCACCGATGAACACTGCCGTGGATGCAAATGCCCAACCGACCGACGTCGAGCAAACTGAAATCCTGATCATCGGCGCCGGCCCGGCCGGCTCGGTCGCCGCAGCGATGCTGCGCCAACAGGGCCGCCAGGTGCTGATGCTGGAACGCCAGCAGTTCCCGCGCTTCTCGATCGGCGAGAGCCTGCTGCCGCAGAGCATGGAGTACATCGAGGCGGCCGGCCTGCTGCAGGACGTGGTGGAGGCGGGTTTCCAGTACAAGAACGGTGCAGCCTTCGTGCATGGGGATGAGCGCACCGCCTTCGATTTCCGGCAGAAGTTCTCGCCGGGCTGGGGCACCACCTACCAGGTGCAGCGCGCCGACTTCGACAACGTGCTGGCCCGCGGTGCCGAGCGCATGGGCACCACCCTGCGCTTCGGCGATGAAGTGCTGGCGGTGGAAGCCGGTGAGCACCCGGCGGTGAACGTGCGCCGTCCCGATGGCAGCGAGTACCGTATCGAAGCCGACTTCATCCTCGATGCTTCCGGCTTCGCGCGCCTGCTGCCGCGCCTGCTGGACCTGGAATCGCCGTCCAACTTCCCGGTGCGCGGTGCGATCTTCTGCCACGTGCGCGACAACATCCCGGCCGAAGCGGATTTCGACCGCAACAAGATCCTCATCACCACCCACCCCGAGCACATCGACGTCTGGTACTGGACCATCCCGTTCTCCAACGGCTGCTGCTCGCTGGGCGTGGTGGCCGAACCGTCGTTCTTCGAACGCTACGAGGGTGACGACCTGCAGAAGCTGCAGGCCATCGTCGGCGAGGACCCGAACCTGACCGGCCTGCTGGCCAATGCCCAATGGGCCGTGCTGCCGGTGCGCCGCATCACCGGCTATTCGGCCAACGTCAGCTCGCTGTGGGGCCCGGGCTACGCGCTGCTGGGCAACGCCGGTGAATTCCTCGACCCGGTGTTCTCCTCCGGCGTGACCATCGCCTTCAAGTCGGCACAGCTGGCCAGCGAATGCCTGAAACGCCGATACGCCGGTGAGGCCGTGGACTGGGAAAACGAGTTCTCCATTCCGCTGCGCGCGGGGGTCAAGACCTTCCGCCGCTTCGTGGAAAGCTGGTACGAAGGCGGTTTCCAGAAGATCATCTACCACCCCGACCAGCAGCCGGAAATCCGCGACATGATCAGCTCCATCCTGGCCGGTTACGCCTGGGACACCAACAACCCCTACGTGGCCGACCCCAGCGGTCGTCGCATGCGTGTGCTGGAGCAACTGTGCAGCGCCTGATCGTCCGCTTCGGCGCGGTGCTGCTGTGCCTGCTGCTGGCCGCCTGTGCCAGCCGCATGCCGCGCCCGCTGGTTGAACTGCCGCCGCTGCGCCTGTCGCCGGCCAGCCTGCCGGCGCCGCTGGCGCTGCAGCAGCAGCTGCATTTCCGTTTCGGCAGCCATGAACGAGACCTCGATGCGCTGCTGGAAGCGGATGCGCAGCAGGTGCAGCTGGCCGTTCAGGCGATGGGCCAGACCGGCGTGCGCCTGCAGTGGGACGGCCAGCAGCTGACCCAGCAGCGTGCGCCGTGGCTGCCGCCGCAGGTGCGTGCTGAGCGCGTGCTCGACGACTTGCAGTTCGCGCTGTGGCCTACCGCCGCGATTGCCGCCGCGCTGCCGGCCGGCTGGCAGGTGGTCGATGACGGCCACCAGCGCAACCTCTCGCGCGATGGCCAGGTGTGGCTGCAGCTGCGGCGCTTGGACGATGGCAGCGTGCAGCTGGACAACCGCGCCGAGGGCTACACCCTGCGCATCGAATCGATCGACATGGCCGGGCAGGATAAATGACCGCAGCGATTTACCTGAACGACCTCGGCGTGGTCTGCGCGCTCGGTGAAGGCCGCGCGGCCGTGGCCGCCGCCCTGTTTGCCGACGCACCGGGCGGCCTCAGCGACAACGACACCCTGCTGCCGGGCCAGACCCTGGCGCTGGGCGAAGTGCGCACGCCGCTGCCCGCGCTGGACGACCTGCCAGTGGCCCTGCGCGGCCGCAACAACGCGCTGCTGGACGCGGCCCTGGCGCAGATCGCGCCGTCGGTGCAGGCCGCCATCGCCCGTTACGGTGCATCGCGCGTGGCGGTGGTGCTGGGCACCAGCACCTCGGGCATCGGTGAATCCGAGCAGGCCCTGCGCACCCGCGCCGGGACCGGTGAGTGGCCGCAGGGCTTCGACTACGCACAGCAGGAAATGGGCACCGCCGCGCAGTTCGTGCGCCAGCGCAGCGGTGCGCTGGGCCCGGCCTGGACGCTGTCCACCGCCTGTTCTTCCAGCGCCAAGGCGCTGATGTCGGCCGCGCGCATGCTGCGCGCCGGCATCGTCGATGCGGTCATCGCCGGTGGCGCCGATTCGCTGTGCCGCTTCACCGTGGCCGGCTTCAGCGCGCTCGAGTCGGTATCCGCGCTGCGCTGCAACCCTTTCTCGCAGCACCGCTGCGGCATCAACATCGGCGAAGGTGCGGCGCTGTTCCTGCTGACCCGCGACGCCGGCCCGGTGCAGCTGGCCGGCTGGGGCGAATCAGCCGACGCCCACCACATGTCCGCACCCGACCCGAAGGGCCTGGGCGCGATCGACGCCCTGCAGCAGGCGCTGCAGCGTGCCGGCTGGGATGCAGGCGACGTGGATTACGTGAACCTGCACGGCACCGCCACCAGCCACAACGATGCGATGGAAAGCGTGGCCGTGGCCCAGGTGCTGGGCACCACGGTGCCGGCCAGCTCAACCAAGCCGCTGACCGGCCACACCCTCGGCGCCTCCGGTGCGATCGAGGCGGCCGTGTGCTGGATCCTGCTGGCCGAGAATCCCGGTCACCGGCTGCCGACGCACTGGTGGGATGGCAGCGCGGATCCGGCACTGCCGGCATTGCCGCTGGTCGCCCCGGGTGCGCGCCTGGAACGGGCGCCGCGGCGCGTGCTCAGCAATTCCTTCGCCTTCGGCGGCAGCAATGCCGTGCTGGCCCTGCAGGCGGTGGCCGCATGAGCCTGCCCCTGTTCGCGATCGAAGACGTGGTGCCGCACCGCCACGACATGTGCCTGCTGGAGCGCATCGTGCGCTGGGACCAGGACAGCATCGAGGCCGAGCTGGTGGTGCCCGCTGCGGGGCTGTTCATCGACGACGGCGGCGTACCGGCCTGGGTCGGCATCGAGTACATGGCGCAGGCCATCGCGGCCTGGGCCGGCTGCCGTGCACGCGTGGCCGGCAACCCGCCGCAGCTGGGCTTCCTGCTCGGCAGCCGACGCTACACCAGTCCGCGCAGCAGCTTCCCCAGCGGCAGTGTGCTGCGCGTACACGCGCGCTGCGAGCTGTTGGGTGACAATGGGCTAGGGATGTTCGCCTGCAGGATCCTGGCAGGCGATGAAGAATGGGCGGTCGCCAACGTGTCGGTGTTCGAACCGGCCGACTCGATGGCATATCTGGAGAGTGGACAGGCATGACAGGGAATCGAAGCGTGCTGGTGACCGGCGCCAGCCGGGGCATCGGCCGGGCCATTGCGCTGCGTATCGCGCGCGAGGGCTTCGACGTGGTGGTGCATTGCCGCAGCCGCGTAGAGGAAGCACAGGCCGTGGCGGCCGAGATCCAGGCACTGGGCCAGCAGGCCCGCGTGCTGGCCTTCGACGTGGCCGACCGTGCAGCCGCACGTGCGGCGCTGGAAGCGGACGTGGAAGCGCATGGCGCCTATTACGGCGTGGTCTGCAACGCCGGCATCGCCCGTGATGGCGCCTTCCCGGCGCTGTCCGAGGACGACTGGGACCAGGTCATCCACACCAACCTGGATGGCTTCTACAACGTGCTGCACCCGCTGATCATGCCGATGGTGCGGCGGCGCAAGCCGGGCCGCATCGTCACCCTGTCCTCGGTGTCCGGCGTGGCCGGCAACCGCGGCCAGGTCAACTACAGTGCGGCCAAGGCCGGCATCATCGGTGCCACCAAGGCGCTGGCGCTGGAACTGGCCAGCCGCCAGATCACCGTCAACTGCGTGGCCCCGGGCCTGATCGAGACCGATATGCTGAACGACGAAGTGGTCGACCATGCGCTGAAGCTGATCCCCGCCGGCCGCGTCGGCCGTCCGGAGGAAGTGGCCGCCACCGTCGCCTTCCTGCTGTCCGAGCCGGCCGGCTACATCACCCGCCAGGTGATCTCGGTGAACGGGGGCATGATCTGATGGCTGCCGATCGTCGCGTGGTGGTCACCGGTGCCGCCGCCATCAGCCCGCTCGGCCATGACTGGCCGACCATCGAGGCGCACCTGCGCAGCTGCCGCAATGCCGTGCGCACGATGCCCGAGTGGGATGTCTACGCCGGCCTGAACACCAAGCTGGCTGCACCGGCGCAGGACTACGACCTGCCGCCTAACTACAACCGCAAGACCACCCGCTCGATGGGCAAGGTCGCCATCATGTCGGTGCGCGCCACCGAAGTGGCGCTGCGCGAAGCGGGCCTGTTCGAGCACCCGGTGCTGCGCAGCGGCCGTGCCGGCGTGGCCTACGGCTCGTCCTCGGGCAGCCATGAAGCCACCGGCGAATTCGGCCGCATGCTGCACGAATTCACCACCGACGGCATCAGCGCCACCACCTACCTGAAGATGATGAGCCACACCGCGCCGGTCAACATCGGCGTGTTCTTCGGCCTGTCCGGGCGGGTCTACACCACTTCCAGCGCCTGCACCTCGGGCAGCCAGGGCGTGGGCGCCGGCTACGAAGCGATCCGCAGCGGCAAGCAGACGGTGATGGTGGCCGGCGGTGCCGAACAGCTCGACGCCACCGCTGCGGCGGTGTTCGACACCCTGTTCGCCACCAGCACGCGCAACGATGCACCGCACACCACCCCGCGCCCGTTCGATGCCGGCCGCGATGGCCTGGTGCTGGGCGAGGGCGCATGCACGCTGATCCTGGAAGACCTGGAACACGCACAGGCCCGCGGCGCGACGATCCTCGCCGAGATCGTCGGCTACGGCACCAACAGCGACGGCCAGCACGTCACCCAGCCCAGCGCCGACACCATGGCCCAGGCCATGCGCCTGGCGCTGGAGGATGCTGGCCTGCAGCCGTCGCAGATCGACTACGTGAACGCCCACGGCACCGCTACCGACCACGGTGACATTGCCGAGACCCAGGCCACCGCCCAGGTCTTCGGCAACCGCATGCCGATCAGCTCGCTGAAGAGCTACGTCGGCCACATGCTGGGGGCCTGCGGCGCGTTCGAAGCCTGGATGAGCATCGAGATGATGCGCGCCGGCTGGTTCGCCCCGACCCTCAACCTGGGCGAGGTCGACCCGCGTTGCGGCCAGCTCGATTTCATCACCGGACAGGGCCGCGAACTGCAGGCCGAGTACGTGATGAGCAACAATTTCGCCTTCGGTGGCATCAACACCTCGCTGGTGTTCCGCCGCTGGAGCGAATGATCCACCGCCCCACACCGCGCTCCACCCCGCACCCCGAACAAGGAGAAGTTTCGATGCGTCGTACCCTGATGATCGCCACGGCCACCGCACTGCTGGCCCTGACCTCCACCGCCTCGGCCCGCGACACCCGCGTCGAGCAGTCCCTGCACGAGCTGATCAGCTCGCAGGCCGCCAAGGATGCCGGCATCGACGGCAGCGTGCGTTTCTACCTGGCCGGCCAGCCGGTCAGCGTGCAGCAGCGCCTGGGCGAGGACGTGACCAACAAGAAGACCAACGCCGCCAACAAGAGCGACGCGGAAGCCTGCCGCTGGGTGGCCCTGTCGGCGCTGCGCGCGCTGCAGGATGGCGCCAAGTCGCGCGGCGCCAATGCCGTGGTCGACATCGTCAGCTATTACAAGAAGAACGAGTTCAAGAGCGCGACCAATTACGAATGCTACGCCGGCGCGATCCTGGCGGGCGTGGCGCTGAAGGGCACCTACGCCAAGGTGAAGTAACTGCGGGAGATGGCGGGTCGTGCCTGAACGCCATCGCCACATTGCTGAACCCCATCGGGGAAACGCCGTCGATCGCGCCGCCATCGTCGCGCGACGGCTTTCCCCGGTGTCGGCTTTCCGACACAATCATGGCTCTTCCCGGGTTATCGTCCCGCGGACATGCACGCCTACGTCTATAAAAGCCAACTCAAGCCGGACACCTACGTCTATCTCGCCCGTCGTGATGATTTCAGCGCGCTGCCTGCGCCGCTGGTCACCTCGCTGGGTGCGCTGTCGTTCGTCCTCGAAGTGACCCTGGATGCGCAGCGCCGGCTGGCCCAGGCCGACCCGGACAAGGTCCGCAGCGAACTGACTGAGCGGGGTTTCTACCTGCAGGTGCCGCCGTCGGTGACCAGCATGATGCGGCGCCACTATGACTGAGCTGTCGCGCCCACGCGCACTGTCGATCGCTTTCGTCCTCGGCGCCGTGCTGGCGCTGGCCTCGGTCGTGGGTGGGCTGCCCGGTGCCGTGCTTGCCGCACTGGCGCAGCCGGCGTTCGCGCTGGGCGTGTCGTGGTGGCGGCGCAGCCGCACGCTGCAGGCTCCGAAGCTGATCGCGCGGCGGGAGCTGCCGGCGTTGGCGGTGCTGTGGGCTGCGGCCCCGGCAGGCCTGGCGCTGCTGCTGGCATGGCCGCTGGCGGCGCTGCGTGACAGCGGCAGCCTGGCCGCCGTGCTCGGCCTGAGCGTGCTGGTCAGTGCCGGCCTGCTGGCCGCGTGGCGCACCTGGCCGTTGTGGAACGATGTCGAACGCCTTGATGGCAGCCTCGCCCAGCATTGGCACGCGCTGGCCGGGCGTGACCTGACCGCCTGGCGTGGCCTGCTGGTGGCGGCGATCGTGGTCGCCCTGGCCGCGCTGATCGTGCTGCCGGCCTGGCCGGGCCTGTTGCCGGAAGGCGCCGGTTGGCCTGCCGCACTGGCCACGCTGGTGCTGTCGCCGGTCCTGCACCTGCTGCTGCAGCGGGTGGCACCGGCGCCGATGGTCAGCCTGCGCAGCACTACGCAGGATCTGCCCAGCGGCGATGCCGAAGCCCTGTTCAACGCCGCCGCCGAAAGCACGCCGCTGGAAGCGATGGCACCGCAGGAGCTGACCCCGGCGCTGTACGAAGCCGCGCGCCACGGCCGCATCGACCGCGCGCTGCAGCTGCTGCAGGCCGGTGCCGATCCGCACGCGCTGCCGGACCCGAACTGGCGCGACCAGCGCAGCCTGGCCGTGCTCGCCGCCGTGCTGCCCGACCTGCGCCTGCTGCGCGAACTGATCGGTCGTGGCGTTGACGTGAATGCTCCGCACCGTGGCATGACCCCGCTGCTGGCCGCCACGCGCGACAGCTGGCATGGGCGCCCCGAAGCGGTGATGACCCTGCTGGCCAACGGCGCCGATTCGCGCGCGATGGACAGCGATGGCAACACGCCTCTGCATCACGCCGCGCGCAGTTCCGACCCAGGCGTGGCCGCGCTGCTGCGCGATGCCGCCGCCGAGGTGGATGCGCTCAACACCGAAGGCTGGTCGCCTCTGGCGGTGGCCTGCCAGGTCGGCAACTGGCGCCTGGCCCGCTTCCTGCTCGAGCGCGGTGCGCGCAGCGAACCCAGCGAAGGCACCCCGGTGCTGCTGGCCGCTGCCGCCACCGAGGACGACGATCCGGCCGGCGTGCAGCTGCTGCTCAAGCACAAGGCGCGCGCCGATGCACGCGACCGCCAGCGTCGCAGCGCACTGCACGAAGCGGCCCTGGCCGGCCATGTCGAGATCATCGGCGTGCTGCTGGGTGCCGGCGCCAACCTCGAAGCGCGCGATGCGCTGGGCCGCACGCCGTGGCTGGAAGCGGCCCGTGCCGGTCGCGCTGCCGTCATCGAACACCTGCTGCCGCACAAGCCGGACCTGGTGGCGGTCGATGGCGAAGGCCGCAACGCGGTGCTGCTGGCCGCGATGGCCGAAGATGTCTCGCCGCTGCTGGTCAAGCGCCTGGTCGACCTGGGCATCGCCGCCGATGCCAGCGATCCGCTTGGCCGTCGTGCGGTGGACTACGCCGCCGAAGCCGGGCGCTGGGCGATCGTGGCCCTGCTGGACCCGTCCTATCCGCTGCCGGCCGCGGTCAGCGATGGCCTGGCCGAGCGCGGTGAAGCCGCCAGCGCCAGCGGCCTGCTACCCGACCGACCGCCGCTGACCCTGCTGCGCGAAGCGCTGGGCTTCGGCAATACCGAAGGCATGGCCGCGCTGGCCAAGCTGTGCCAGCCGGAAGAGCTGGGCGGCCTGCTGCTGGACCCGGAACTGGCGCTGGAACCGCGCGCGGTCGACTGGCTGCTGGGCCATGGCGCCGATCCCTACGTGCGCGACGCCTGTGCCGATACCCCCATGTTCGCCCTGCTGTCGCGCGGCATCGACGCGGTGCCGGCGCTGCAGGTGATGCTGCAGCGTGGCCTGTCGCCGGCCGGCCGCGGTGGCCTGGCCCGCTTCCTCGCTGCCTGCGCGCAGCACGACCAGGCCGCACGCGGCCTGGAGCAGCTGGCGCTGGAACTGCTCGAACGCGGTGCCGATCCGTTCGCCGCTTCGCCGGCCGGTGATCCGCCGCTGTCGCTGGCGGTGCGCCTGGGCTGGCTGCGCCTGCAGCAGGCCCTGCTCAATACCGGTGTCGACCGCGAAGCCCGCGACAGCCACGGCATGACCGCCCTGCACCTGGCCACCGCGCTGGCCCGCGAAGGCGCGCTGAAGCTGCTGGTACAGCACGGTGCATCGCCGGAAGCGCGCGCCGCCGATGGCCAGACGCCGCTGGGCGTGGCGCTGTCGATCGGCCGCCGTGACCTGGCCGACTGGCTGGATTGGCGGGTGTGGCCGCTGCCGCGCCGCACCCTGCGTGAACGCGACCTGCCGGCTGCGGCCATGGTTGGTGACGTCGATGCCGTGCGCCGCTTGAACGATCTGGGCTTTGCCATCGACGCCGTCGATGCGCAGGGCTGCACCGCACTGCTGCGTGCGGCCGGTGGTGGCCATCTGGCGGTGGTCGACCTGCTGCTGGCGCGTGGCGCCGATCCGCAGCACGGCGCCGCCAGTGGCGCGACCCCGTTGTCGGCGGCGGTCAGCATGCGCCAGGTGGACATCGTCTCGGCCCTGCTCGATGCCGGCGCCCAGCTGGAACACCGCCTGCCGGGCGGAGTGACCGTGCTGATGCTGGCCTCGGCGCTGGGCCTGCCGGACATCGTCGCGCGCCTGCTCACCGCTGGTGCCGACGTGCATGCCGGCGATGCGCAGCAGCTGGGCCCGCTGCACTGCGCGGCGCTGTACGGCTTCAGCGCCCGCGACCGTTCGCGCCTGCTGGCCCTGCTGGATACCCTGCTGCTGGCTGGCGCCGAGCCGGACCTGGCCGCGGCCGGGTCGGTCACGCCGTTGCTGCTGCTGCTGGGTGCACGCGCCGAGCCGGGCACCGCCTGCGACGAGCAGGTGGTGATGGCCGCCGTGGAGCGCCTGCTGGATGAGGACGTGAGCCTGGACGTGCGTGATCCGCGCGGCTTCGGCCCGCTGCACCTGGCCGCCCTGCACGGGCTGCCGCTGCTGGTCCAGCGCCTGCTGCGCGCCGGTGCCGATCCGGAAGTACGCGACAGCCTCAACCGCAGCCCGCGCGAGATCGCGGTCATGCGCGGCTTCATCGACGTGGCCGGCGAATTCGAACCGCGCGTGCCCGGCGTGTCCTCGATGGCCCGGTTCCTGCGCGACAACGGCTGAGAACCGCCGGGCATGGCCCGGCGCTACCGGACATCGCCACCCGCAGGGGCAGCGCCGGGCCATGCCCGGTGACCTGAAGGTGGGTGCCGACCGTTGGTCGGCACACCTATTTCTCGTCGCTTTCCGCGTCGGCCTCGAACAGATGCATCAGGTCATTGCGTGCATCGCGCGAGGTCTGGATCACTGCGGCTTCGTCGTCATACACCAGGTACTGGTCGCGCAGCAGCTGTTCGTCATGCTCGCGGAAGCGCTGCACATGGCGCTGCGCCACATCCGCGGCCACGCCCAGCGCGGTCAACACGCGCCCGCTCATTTCCAGGCTGGTGCCGAACACTTCGCGGAATGGCTCGGCCGACATGTCCATCAGGCGCCACGCATGCTGGCGGTTGCGCGCGCGTGCCAGCACCTTCGCATCCGGGTACAGGCGGCGCACCATGCGCACCGCGCGCAGGTTGGTTTCCGGGTCGTCCACGGTGATCACGAACACATCGATGTGCTCGCCACCCGCCGCGCGCAGCATCTCCGGACGGGTCGGGTCGCCGTAGTACAGCTGGTTGCCGAAGCGGCGCAGGTCGGCCACGGTGTCCGGGTTCGCTTCCAGCGCCACGAATGGCACCTTCTGCGCGGTCAGCAGGCGCGCGATCACCTGGCCGAAGCGGCCCATGCCGGCGATCAGTACCTTGGGCTGGTTGTCCGGGGCCACCTTGTCGGCCGGTGCGGCATCGCGCGACGCCGGTTTTTCCCGGCCCAGCAGCTTCAGCAGCACCAGCATCAGCAGCGGCGTGATCGCCATCGACAGGCCGACGATGGCCACCAGCCGGTCATGGTTGGCGTCGCCCAGCAGGTGCGCGCGCTGCGCTTCGTTGAACACCACGAAGGCGAACTCGCCGCCCAGCCACAGCACGCTGCCCAGCAGCAGCGACTGCCGCGACCCCAGCTTGGCGATGCGGCCGATCAGGTACAGCAGGCTGAACTTCACCACAAGCAACGCAGCCACGCCGGTGGCGATCAGCCACGGCTCGGCAGTGATGCGGTCGAGGTCGATGCCCATGCCCACGGCGATGAAGAACAGGCCCAGCAGGAGGCCCTTGAACGGCTCGATCTGCGCTTCCAGCTCGTGGCGGAATTCCGAATCGGACAACAGCACGCCGGCCAGGAATGCGCCCAGGCTGGGGCTGAGGCCGGCCTCCTGCATGAACCAGGCGGTGCCCAGCACCACCAGCAGCGCGGTGGCGGTGAACACCTCGGGGCTGCGGGTACGGGCGATGATGCCGAACACCTTGCGCAGCACCGGCCGCCCGCACAGGATCACCACCGCCAACGCACCCAGTGCCACGGCCGCGTCTTCCCAGCGCAGGGTCTCGTTCTTCGCCCCGCCCAGCAGCGGGATGGCGGCCAGCAGCGGGATCGCGATCAGGTCCTGGAACAGCAGGATGGCAAAGCCCAGCCGGCCATGGTCGCTGTTGATCGCCTTGTGTTCGGACAGCAGCTGCAGGCCCACTGCGGTGGACGACAGGGCCAGCGCGATGCCGACCACCAGCGCGCTCTTCCACTGGAAATGATCAAGCAGCAGCAGGCCACCCAGCAGCAGGCCGGACAGTGCCACCTGCGCCGCACCCGCGCCGAACACCGAGCGCCGCATCACCTTCAGGCGCGCCGGCGACAGCTCCAGGCCGATGACGAACAGCAGCATCACCACGCCGATCTCGGCCGCACCGAGGATGCGGTCAGCATCCTGCACGAAGCCCAGCCCGTCCGGGCCCAGCACCACGCCGGCGGCGAGGTAACCCAGCACCGCACCGAAGCCGAACTTCTTGAACACCGGCACCGCGATCACCGCGGCCAGCAGCAGCACCAGCGCCAGTTCCAGGCCACCGCTATGCATGGGAATTCCTGGTCATCGCGGGGGCCTGTGCTGCGTTGGTTCGCCGGGGGGAGCGCGGCCGCGCTGGCCACCCGGTCATTATGCGCGCCCGCCTGTGCACGAACGACAACGGCCACGGAAGGTCGGGGTCAGATCCCCTTGCGCCGCAAAGGGCTCTGACCCCAGTGGAACCTGACTACCCGCCCGGGCCAGGGTTGACCGGGCGCGCCGGCAGGTCCAGACTGCCCGCCGCTGCCGGTCGAGCCGTTGTCGAGCGTGTCTGGCAGTACACCCATCCGGAGTCCCCAACCCATGTCCAGCGACAGTAGAAGTCGACCTCGTTCGACGCCAGCGATGGCTACCGCCTGATATCGGGTCGGTTTGCCTGCGTTGGCGTTGCGCGAGGTCGCATCCCCACAAGGCAAGCCCATGAACCAGAAGCAACTGCTGCGCCCGGTGGCCGACGCCGCTGCCCTCGCCGCACCCCTGGCCAACTACAACACCGCCGACGCGGTGGAGTTCCTCAACACGCTCGACCTGGAGCGCGCCGCCGAAACGCTGGCCGCGCTGTCGCTGCCGCGCGCGGTGAAGATGCTCGAAGCGCCCGAACTGCACCGCAGTGGCGAGCTGGTGGCCGCGCTGCCGCCGGCCCGCGCCGCCGCGCTGCTGGGGCTGATGGCCGATGACCGTGCTACCGACATCGTCCACGAGCTGGACGAGGAAGAACGCGCGCGGCTGATCCCGCTGCTGGGCAGCGATGCCCGCCAGGCCATCCAGACGCTGCTGAGCTACCCGGCAAACACCGCCGGCGCGCTGATGACCACCGAGTTCGTCGCCGTGCCCGCCACCTGGACCGTGGCCCAGACCCTGCAGCACATCCGCCAGGTCGAGCGCACCCGCGAGACGGTGTACGCGATCTACGTGCTCGACCCGGCCAGCCAGCAGCTGCAGCAGGTGGTGACCATGCGCCGGCTGATCACCGGCCTGCCGGAGGAGTCGATCCTCGACGTGGCCCAGGTCAATCCGCCGGTCACCGTCGATGCCCTGCTGGACCAGGAAGAAGTGGCGCGGCTGATCCGCCGCCACGATCTGCTGGCCATTCCGGTGGTGGACGCGCAGCAGCACCTTCTGGGCATCGTCACCGTCGACGACGTGCTCGATGCGCTCATCGAGGAATCGACCGAGGACGCGCACAAGTTCGGCGGCATGGAAGCGCTGGACAAGCCGTACATGCAGATCGGTTTCTTCGAGATGCTGCGCAAGCGCGCCGGCTGGCTGAGCGTGCTGTTCCTCGGCGAAATGCTCACCGCCAGCGCGATGCAGCACTACGAGGACGAGCTGGCGCGCGCGGTGGTGCTGACCCTGTTCATCCCGCTCATCATGAGCTCGGGCGGCAACTCCGGTTCGCAGGCCACCTCGCTGCTGATCCGCAGCCTGGCCCTGCGCGAGCTGCGCTTGAGCGACTGGTGGAAGGTGGCGCTGCGCGAAGTACCGACCGGCATGGTGCTGGGCGCCATCCTCGGCTGCCTGGCCATCGTGCGCATCGTCATCTGGCAGCTGGGCGGCCTGCATGACTACGGCGAGCACTGGATCCTGCTGGCCATCACCATCGGCGCGGCACTGGTGGGCATCGTCACGTTCGGTTCGCTGTCCGGTTCGATGCTGCCCTTCATCCTCAAGCGCCTGGGCTTCGACCCGGCCAGCGCCTCGGCCCCGTTCGTGGCCACCCTTGTGGACGTGACCGGCCTGGTGATCTACTTCAGCATCGCCGCCCTCATCCTGCACGGCACCCTGCTGTAACCGGGCCGTCATCCACGCATGGCGTGGATCTACTGGATCGCTGCGTCATCCACGCATGGCGTGGATGCGGTGTGCCGGTGTGCCTGCGCACGATCATGCCGCTGCAGCGCCAGTCCGTGTACCGTAGGCGCATGAGTACCTACCACCTGCAGTCCGTGTTCCGTCCGCAGTCGGTCGCGGTGATCGGCGGCAGCCCGCGTGAGCGTTCCGCCGGCCGTGCGGTGATGCGCAACCTGCGTGGCACCGGCTTTCCCGGCAAGGTGGCGTGGATCAACCCGCGCCACGCCGCGATCGACGGCATCCGCACGGTCAAGCGGCTGAACGATCTCGACTGGGTGCCCGACCTGGTGGTCATCACCGCGCCGGCGGCAATCGTGCCGCAGGTGGTGCGTACCGCCGCCGAGCGCGGCGTGCAGGCGGCGATCATCCTCACCGCGCATCTCGGCGAAGGCCCGGGCTCGCTGTCCGAACAGGTGGAAACGGCGTCGCGCAAGCACGGCCTGCGCATCCTCGGCCCGCACTGCCTGGGCGTCATCGCGCCGCATGCGCGGCTCAACGCCAGCATCGCCGCGCACTTCCCGCAGGCCGGTGACCTCGCGCTCATCTCCGAATCCTCGGCGATTGCCGCCGCGCTGGTGGAATGGGGCGTGGCACGCTCGGTGGGCTTTTCCGCCGTGGTTTCGCTGGGCGACACCCTGGACGTCGACTTCGGCGACCTGCTCGATTACTTCGCCACCGACTACCGCACCCGCGCCATCCTGCTCTACGTCGAACACATCAAGGACGCGCGCAAGTTCATGTCGGCCGCGCGTGCCGCGGCGCGCGCCAAGCCCGTGGTGGTGGTCAAATCCGGCCGCGCCGAGCGCGTGCAGCCCGGCAGCGCCGACACCCACGTGCAGGCGCTGGCCCGCGCCGATGATGTCTACGGCGCCGCTTTCAACCGCGCCGGCCTGCTGCGCGTGAATGCACTGGACGAGCTGTTCACCGCCGCCGAGACCCTCGGCCGCCTCGGTACCTTCCCTGGCCGGCGCCTGGCCGTGCTCAGCAATGGTGGTGGCGTCGGCCGCCTGGCGGTGGACCAGCTGGTGGCGCTGCGTGGCACCCTTGCGCAGCTGTCCGACAGCACGGTGGAAACGCTGGACAAGGTGCTGCCGCAGGGCTGGTCGCGCAGCAATCCGGTCGACATCGTGGTCGACGCCGATGGTGATCGCTATGCAGCTGCCATCGAGGCGCTGCTGGCCGACAACGAGAACGATGCGGTGCTGGTGGTCAACGTGCCCACCGCGTTCACTTCTTCGGCCGATGCCGCGCAGGCGCTGACCCGCACGCTCGGCCTGCGCCCGCGCCACCACCGCGACAAGCCGGTGTTCGCGGTGTGGCTGGGCAACGATGACCAGGCTACCGCCACGCTCAACGCGGCGCGCGTGCCGACCTATCCCACCGAGGCCGAAGCGGTGCGCGGCTTCCAGCATCTGGTGCGCTACCGCGAAGCGCAGAACGCGCTGATGGAAACCCCGCCCAGCCTGCCGCAGGACTTCAGCGTGGATACCGCGCGTGCGCGCGCGCTGGTCGACGCCGCACTGGCCAATGGCCAGCAGTGGCTGGACCCGCTGGCCACCCACGATCTGCTCAAGGCCTACGGCATTCCGTCGGCGCCGGTGATGCATGCGCGCGACGCGCACGAAGCGATGGACCTGGCGCAGCCGCTGCTGGAGCGCGGTGCTACGGTCGCGTTGAAGATCCTCTCACCGGACGTCCCGCACAAATCCGAAGTGGATGGTGTGCGCCTGAACCTGGCGACGCTGCCGGCGGTGCAGAGCGCAGCCAATGCCATCCTCGAACGCGCCCGCCAGCTACGCCCCGATGCACGCATCGACGGCCTGCTGGTGCAGCCGACCATCATCCGCCCGAAGGCGCGCGAGATCATCGTCGGCATCGCCGATGACGCCACGTTCGGCCCGGTCATCGTGGTCGGTCGCGGCGGCACCGCGGTGGAAGTGATCAATGACAAGGCGCTGGCGCTGCCACCGCTGGATCTGCGCCTGGCCCATGAGCTGATCGGCCAGACCCGGGCCTCGCGCATCCTCAAGGCCTATGGCGATGTGCCGGCCGCCGACGAGCGCGTGCTGGCGCTGGCGCTGGTGAAGCTGGCGCAGCTGGCAGCCGACATTCCCGAAGTACGCACGCTGGACATCAACCCGCTGCTGGTGGACGGCAAGGGAATTCTCGCCCTCGATGCGCGCGTGGCCATCGCGCCGTCGCGCATCCTGCACAAGGGCCGCGGCCACCCGCGCTTCTCGGTGTTCCCGTACCCGAAGGAGTGGGAGCGCACCCTCGAGCTGTCCGATGGTGGCCGCGCTTTCGTGCGTCCGGTACGGCCGGAGGACGATGCGCTGTTCCGCGCGTTTTTCGCCCGTGTCAGCGATGAAGACCTGCGCCTGCGTTTCTTCCAGTCGGTGAAGCACTTCAGCCACGAGTTCATCGCGCGTCTGACCCAGCTCGACTACGCGCGCTCGATCGCGCTGGTGGCGATCGACCCGCGCAACGGCGACATGCTCGGTGCGGTGCGCCTGCATGCCGACGCCGACTACCATCGCGGCGAGTACGGCATCCTGATCCGCTCGGACCTGAAGGGCCACGGCATCGGCTGGCGCCTGATGGCGATCATGATCGAGTACGCCAAGTGGCTGGGGCTGGACGTGGTGGAAGGCCAGGTGCTGCGCGAGAACAGCACCATGCTGGCGATGTGCCAGAGCCTGGGCTTCAAGACCCGGCTGGACCCGGACGACCCGACCGTGATGATGGTGACCCTGCCGGTGCAGCAGGTCGAAGTGCCTGCCCCCTCTGCGTAGAGTCGAGGGGGGGGGGGGGGGGGTCGAGCAAAGAAGTCCCGCCAGGAGGACGCGACGGCCCCCATGACGAA
>NZ_VYKI01000004.1:108378-108990 GCF_008710035.1 Stenotrophomonas cyclobalanopsidis
TCCCTCCCCCCTCTGTTTTGTGGCGTGTTGCCGCCCGTGCCCCATCCCCTCCCCCCCCCCCCCCCCTCGACTCTACGGCCAGATTACCGCAGCGGCTCCACCACCACCGCCGTCCCATAGCACAGCACCTCGGTCAGCCCGGTCATCACATCGGTGGCGTCATAGCGCATGCCGATGATGGCATTGGCGCCCAGCTGCCGCGCGTGCTTGACCATGTCGCGGTAGGTTTCCTCGCGGGCCTGCTCGCACAGCTCGGTGTAGATGGTGATGTTGCCGCCGAAGATCGTCTGGATGCCGCCGAGGAAGTTGCCGACGATCGAACGCGAGCGCACGGTGATGCCGCGCACCACGCCCAGATTGCGCGCCACCCGGTAGCCGGGCAGCTCGAAGGCGGTGGTGACCAACGAATCCTCGAAGCGCAGCGCCGGAGGGGAGGGGATGCCACTGTTGTAGGGGTCTGCCATGCTGCTGCCTTCGGTAGAGTCGAGCCATGCTCGACTGCGCCAGGGGTCTCGTAGAGTCGAGCTTGCTCGACTGCGCCAGGGGTCTCGTAGAGTCGAGCTTGCTCGACTGCTCTGCGCACAGCAGTCGAGCAAGCTCGACTCTACCGCG
>NZ_VYKI01000004.1:109000-227955 GCF_008710035.1 Stenotrophomonas cyclobalanopsidis
CTCGTCGGCGCCTCGCCCCGCCCCGCGCGGCCCCCCCCCCCCCCCCCCCCCACCCCCGCCCCCCCCCCCTCGACTCTACCGCGTAATCGCCCGTTACGGCATGGCCGCACCCACCCCGCCGCGCGACAATACCCCCATGACCGATCGCATCCCCCTGCTGCTGCTCCCCGGCCTGCTCAACGACGCCGAGCTGTGGCGCGCGCAACTGGCCGATCTGGCCGACATCGCCGACTGCACCGTGGGCGACCAGACCCGTGGCGAGACCCTGCAGGCGGTGGCGGACGACGTGCTGGCCCAGGCGCCCGAGCGCTTCGCCCTGGCCGGTTTCTCGCTGGGCGGCTTCGTCGCCCAGCAGATCCTGCGCACCGCGCCCGAGCGGGTGCTGCAGCTGGCGCTGGTCGACACCACGATCCACGCCGATTCCCCCGAGCGCGCCGAACAGCGCCGCAGCCAGCGTGCCAGCGTGCGCCTGCCCGGCAGGTTCCATGGTTTCGGTGATGCGCTGATGCGCAGCTACATCGATGCGTCACGGCTGGACGACTACGTGCTGGTGCAGCGGGTGCGCGACATGACCGCACGGTTGGGCGCGGAAGTGTTCCTGCGCCAGAGCGGGCTGGAACGCCGCGACGGCCATGACGTGCTGGCCGCCTATCGCGATCCGCTGCTGATCGTGTGCGGTGCGAACGACCGCATCACGCCGCTGGCGGTGAGCAAGGAAATGCACGCGCTGGTGCCGCATTCGCAGCTGGTGGTGGTGCCCGACTGCGGGCACCTGGCACCGATGGAAAAGCCGAATGAGGTGAGTGCGGCGATGCGTGGGTGGCTTTTGCTGGCCTGTTGGATCCGCCGGGCTTGGCCCGGCGCTACCCACCGTCATCCGGTAGCGCCGGGCCATGCCCGGCGGCCGTTCCTCAATCCCAGGCCGGGGCGATGCCTTCCGGGTTGGCCAGACGCTGGCCACGATCAAGCTTGGCGATCTGCGCCATGTCGTCGTCGGTCAGGCGGATCGCCGCCGCTTCCAGGTTGCCGGCCAGGTTCTCGCGCTTGGTCGAGGACGGGATGACCGCAAAGCCCTGCTGCAGTGCCCAGGCCAGTGCGACCTGCGCCGGGGTGGCCTGGTGGCGGCCGGCGATGGCCTGGATCACCGGATCCTTCAGCACTTCGCCGTAAGCCAGGCTCATGTAGGCGGTGATGCCGATGCCGTTGTCCTGCAGGAACTTCACCAGCAGGCGGTTCTGCAGGTACGGGTGGATCTCGATCTGGTTGGTGGCGATGGCATCGGCACCGAGGATCTCGATCGCCTTGCGGGTCTGCGCGATGGTGAAGTTGGAGATGCCGATCTCGCGGGTCAGGCCCTGTGCCTTGGCCTCGGCCAGCGCCGGCAGGTATTCCTCCATCGGCACGTCCACCTTCTCATTCGGCGAGGGCCAGTGGATCAGGGCCAGGTCAACGTGATCGGTGCGCAGCTTTTCCAGGCTGGTACGCAGGCTGGCCAGCAGCGCATCGCGCTTGAACTCGGTGATCCACACCTTGGTGGTCAGGTAAATCTCGTCGCGCGGCACGCCGGATTCGGCGATGGCCTGGCCGACCTCGGCTTCGTTGCCGTAGATCTGCGCGGTATCGATGGCGCGGTAGCCGACGTCCAGCGCATTGCGGACGGAATCGATCACGGTCTGGTCTTTCAGGCGGAAGGTGCCAAGACCAAAGGCGGGGACAGTCATGGAAGCTCCAACGGGGGGAAAGGAGTGAACAGGAAGGGTAGGTCAGGGACCGTGTGCATGCCGGCAACGGTGCATTGCGTTGCCGGTCAGTGGGCAGCAATGGCGATGCCCTCTGCGCGATGGTCGACGCCATCGCGGCGGTCCAGGCGGCCGCTGAGCACGGTCAGTGCGTAGGCCAGCACGACGACCAGCGCGCCCAGCCACGGCGTGTGCATCAGGCCGATGTGCTCCACCACCAGGCCACCCAGCGAGGCACCCAGGGCGATGCCGATGTTGAACGCGGCGATGTTCAGGCCCGAGGCCACATCAGTGGCCTGCGGCGCATAGCGCTGCGCCTGCTTGACCACGTACACCTGCAGGCCCGGCACGTTGCCGAACGCCACCGCGCCCAGGGCCAGCACGGTCAGCAGCATCAGCCAGGCGTTGTAGGCGGTGAAGGTGAGCACGAACAGCACCATGGCCAGCAGCGCGAAGATGCGCTTGAGCGCTGGAACGGGGCCCATTCGGTCGGCCAGGCGGCCGCCCCACAGGTTGCCGATCGCCACCGACACCCCGTACACCAGCAGCACCAGGCTGACCGCATTGGCCGAGAAACCGGTGACGTCCTGCAGGATCGGCGCCAGGTAGGTGAAGGCCAGGAACGTACCGCCATAGCCGAGCGCGGTCATCGCATACACCAGCAGCAGACGCGGCTGGGCCAGTACGCCCAGCTGCTGGCGGAAGCTGGCCGCCGGGCTCTGCGGCACGTTGCGCGGCACGAACAGCAGCGCACCCAGCAGGGCCACCACGCCCAGCCCGGCCACGGCCAGGAAGGTCGCGCGCCAGCCCAGGTGCTGGCCGATGAAGGTGCCCAGCGGCACGCCGGTCACCAGCGCCACGGTCAGGCCGGTGAACATGATGGCGATCGCGCTGGCGGCCTTTTCCTTCGGCACCACGGCGGTGGCGATGATCGAGCCGATGGAGAAGAACACGCCATGGGCCAGGCCGGTGAGGATGCGGGCGACGATCAGCGAGGTGTAGCCCGGTGCCATCCAGGCGATGACGTTGCCGAGGGTGAACATCAGCATCAGCGCGACCAGCAGCTGCTTGCGCGGCACGCGGTCGGTCAGTGCGGTCAGCACCGGCGCGCCGATGGCCACGCCCAGGGCATACAACGAGACCAGCAGGCCGGCCGAGGGCAGGCTGACGTGCAGGTCGGCGGCAATGGTGGGGATCAGGCCGACGATGACGAACTCGGTGGTGCCGATGGCGAAGGCGCCGAGGGTCAGCGCCAGCAGGGCGAGGGGAATGCCACGGGTCATGGCAGGCTCCGAAGGTAAGGAAGGCGCGCAGTGTGCGCGGCGCACCTTTGCCGAAAAACCGGTCTTCACGCCAATCACTCTTGCCTGCCGGTCAATACTGGCGCCATGAAGACCACCCTCGACGAAATGCAGGCCTTCCTGGCGGTGATCGACAGCGGCTCGATCAGTGCCGCCGCCGAGCAGCTGGGGCAGACCCCCTCGGGCGTCAGCCGCGCACTGGGCCGGCTGGAGGAGAAGCTGGGCACCACCCTGCTGACCCGCACCACCCGCCGCCTGCACCTGACCGCCGAGGGCGAGGCTTACCTGCGCCACGCGCGGGCGATCATCGATGCGGTGGAATCGGCCGAGGAACAGATGGCGGCCCGCCGCGAGCGCCCCGCCGGGCGGCTGCGCGTGGACGCGGCCATGCCCTTCGTGCTGCACGTGATCGCGCCGCTGGTGGCCAGCTACCGCGCGCGCTACCCGGAGGTGCAGCTGGAACTGAACAGTTCCGAGCGCTACATCGACCTGCTGGAGCGGCGCACCGACCTGGCCATCCGCATCGGCCCGCTGGCCGATTCCACCCTGCACGCGCGCGCGTTGGGGCGCTGCCGGCTGCAGCTGGTGGCCAGCCCGGCCTATCTGGCCGCGCACGGCGAACCGGCCAGCGTGGCCGCGCTCGGCCAGCACACGCTGCTCAGCTTCAACGAACCGGAATCACTGAACCGCTGGCCGCTGCCGGGCGATGCCGACGGGCAGCTGCTGGTGCGCCCGGATATCGCCGTCTCCAGCGGCGAAACCCTGCGCCGGTTGGCGGTGGAAGGCGTGGGCATCACCTGCTTGTCCGACTTCGTCACCGACCGCGACCGCGCTGCCGGCACCCTGGTGCCGGTGCTGGCCGCGCAGACGCTGGATGTCTACCAGCCGATCCACGCAGTGTATTACCGCAACACTGCGGTGTCGGCGCGCATCAGCTCGTTCCTCGATCATCTGGGCGAGGGGATGGCACAGGGCGATTACCTGCGCTGAGATGAGCCGAGCGTAGGCTCGGCTCTACAGATCCCTCGCGATGGTCGCGCCGGGCCACGCCCGGCGGTCTCTCATGCCGCGCGCGCGAAGGCATCCTTCGTCGTCGACGCACTCGACAGATCAAACACATCCACCGCTTCGATCAAGCGGTCGGCCTGCTGTTCCAGGCTGCGCGCGGCGGCACTCGCTTCTTCCACCAGCGCGGCGTTCTGCTGGGTGGTGCCATCCATTTGGATGATGGTCTGGCTGACCTGTTCGATGCCCGCGCTCTGTTCCTGCGAGGCGGCGGAAATCTCGGCCATGATGTCGGTCACCCGCTGCACCGAGGCGACGATCTCGGCCATCGTGTCACCGGCCTGGCGCACGCGCTGCGCGCCGTGGCCGACCTGTTCCACCGACGCCTCGATCAGGGTCTTGATCTCTTTGGCCGCGGCCGCCGAACGCTGGGCCAGCGTGCGCACCTCGCTGGCAACCACCGCGAAGCCACGACCCTGTTCACCGGCACGTGCCGCTTCCACCGCCGCGTTCAACGCGAGGATGTTGGTCTGGAAGGCGATGCCATCGATGACGCTGATGATGGCCGCAATCTGCCGCGATGACGCCTCGATCGCGCCCATGGTCGCCACCACCTGGCCGACCACTTCACCGCCCTGCGAGGCCACGCCGTGCGCGCCGATCGCCAGCTGGTTGGCCTGGCGCGCGTGCTCGGCGTTCTGGCGCACGGTGGAGGTCAATTCCTCCATCGATGCGGCGGTCTCTTCCAGATTCGCTGCCTGCTGTTCGGTACGGCGCGACAGATCGTTGTTGCCAGCCGCAATTTCAGCGGCGGCCGAATGGATGCTGCCCGAGGTGTGCTTGATGTCGGTAACAATCGTCGCCAGCTGCGCTGCCGTAGCATTTGCGTCTCCGGCGATGCGCGCGAACACGCCCTGGAAATCGCCATGCATGCGCGCACCCAGGCGACCATCGGCAATCGCCCGCAGCATCGTCGAGACCTCGGCCAGATTGTGATCGGCAGCGTGCATGAGCTCATTCAACCCATCGACCATCGCGCGGAAATCATGCTCGAAGCTTGCGCTGTCGCCGCGTTGGCTGAAATCGCCTGCCGCCGCCGCCGTGGCCAGACGGCGGATCTCGCCGTTGATGGCACCAAGGTTCTGCTTGGCGGTGTGCAGTGTGTCGGTAATGATCGCCTTCTCACCCGGCAGCGCCTCCATATCCTCGCTCAGGTCGCCTACAGCGTAGCGGCCGATGATGCTGACCGCGCGCATCTTCACCTGGATGTGCGCGTCGACCAGTGCGTTGGTGTCGGCCACCATGCGTCCATACGCGCCGGGGAAGTCGCCGGCCTGCATGCGGTGGCTGATGGTGCCGGCATCATGCGCCTGAGCCATCGCCGCCTGCGCGGCGAGCACGTCGCGCAGGGTGCCCTGCACGGCCTGCATGGCCTGCGCCAGGCGGCCGATCTCATCGCGGCTTCGCACCTGCACCACATGATCCAGATCGCCGGCGGCCACTGCGCGCGCGGCCGCTTCCACCGCCAGCACCGGCTGCACCACCGCACGCCGCAGCCACCAGCCCAGGCCGAGCAGCAGCAGCATCGCCGCGGCGATGGTCAGCACCGCGCACACCACCAGGGTGCGGCGTGCTTGATGCGAGCGCGCGCTGACGGCGGCCTCGGCCACCTCGGCGGCGTGCGTGCCCAGTGCATCCAGCGCCGCGGCCACCGGTCGATCCTTGCCGCGCACCAGGCTGTCGCCGGCGGACGGGTCGTAGCCGGCCTCGGCAAACGCCTGCAGGGCGGCGTGGTAATCCTTCTGCAGCTGCGCGTGCAGGCTGCTGAAGGCCTGCGCCATGTCGCGGGTGCGCGCATCGGGGCTGGTGGCCAGGCCCGTGGCCAGCTTCTCCACCAGCTTTCCTTCGTCATCGAAGGCCTGCAGGTGGCGCTGGCGCAGCGCCTCGTCGTGGCCGCGCAGCAGCACGTTCTTCCATTCCTGCACCTGCCCGCGGAACTCGCGCTGCAGGCGCTCGGCATCGCGGCTGTGGGCGACCTCTGCGGGGGCTTCAGTGGACAGCTTCAGCCATGCCGATGCCAGGCCGGCGAGGGCGCACAGCAGGACGATGGCCAGGCCAACGGACACAGCACCAAGCAGCTTCGACTGCAGCCGCGGCGCACGGGAGGAGGCGTTCATGGGGCGGATTCTTGGAAGGGGTGCGATGCGGTATCGACCTTGCTTGAGGGCTCTGAAGTGCCAATCTGGTCACGTTATCGTTTTGTTTAGAGAGGTGAAGGAAATGTTTTACAGGACGAATGTGTCCAGATGGAACGAAAGTGGACCCTCGACAGACGGTTTAAATGTAACTATCGTAGTTACATGAAATCCGCGAACCCGCTCTCCGACGCCCTGCACGTGATGGCCCACCTGGTCGGCCAGGAAGGCCCGCGCACCTCCGAACAACTGGCGACCTGCCTGCCGACCCACCCGGTGGTGATCCGCCGCCTGCTGGCGCACATGCACAAAGCCGGGCTGGTGCGCAGCACGCGCGGCCACGGTGGCGGCAGCCAGCTGGCGCGCAACGCAGCGCAGATCAGCCTGCACGACATCTACCTGGCGGTCGGCGCGCCACCGCTGGTGCAGGTCGGCCAGCGCGACAACGGCGGTGGCTGCCCGATCCAGCAGCTGGTCAACCAGGCCCTGCAGGACGGCGCGCGCGAGGCCCAGCGCCTGCTCGAAGCGCGCCTGCAGGCCATCACCCTGGACCAGCTGGGCGCCGACTTCGCCCGCCATCTTGCCCATCACCGTTCCCTGGAAGGTCACCATGAATCCTGATGTCCTCATCGTCGGCGGCAGCTATGCCGGCATTGCCGCCGGCCTGATCCTGGCCCGCGCGCGCCGCCCGGTCACGATCATCGACAGCGGCCTGCCGCGCAATCGCGCCGCCAGCCACTCGCACGGCGTGCCCGGCCAGGACGGCATCAGCGGCGCCGAGCTGCTGAAGAATGCGCGCCAGCAGCTGCTCGATTACCCCACCGTGCGCTGGCTGCAGGGTGAGGTGGTGCACGCGCAATCCACGGTCGAGGGCGTGGAGGTGCGTACCGCCGATGGCCAGGTGCTGGCCGCGCGCAAGTTGCTGCTGGCCACCGGCATTGCCGACCGGTTGCCCGAGCTGCCGGGCCTGGCCGAACGCTGGGGCAGCACCGTGCTGCACTGCCCGTACTGCCACGGCTACGAAGTCGGCGGCGGTGCCATTGGCCTGCTCGGTGGCCACCCGATGTCGGCGGCCAAGGCGACGCTGTTCGCCGACTGGGGCAACGTCACCTTCTTCAGCCAGGGACTGCCGATCAGCGATGAAGAGCACGCCGCCATGCAGCAGCGCGGCGTGCAGATCGAGAGCACCCCGGTGGTGGGCGTGCAGGGCGAACAGCCGACGTGGCTGGAAGTGGAACTGGCCGATGGCCGCCGCATCGCCCAGCGTGCGCTGTTCGTGCCGGCGATGCAGCAGATGGCCACGCCACTGGTGCAGCAGCTCGGCTGCGCGCTGGTGGAAAGCCCGCTGGGCGTGCTGCTTGGGGTCGACATGATGAAGCAGACCTCGGTGGCGAACGTATACGCCGCGGGCGACGCGACCACGGTCGGCAACATCACCCTGGCGATGGCCGAAGGCGTGCGCGCGGGCATCGGCGTGCACCATGCGCTGGTGGGCGAGGACAGCGTGCCGCGTTGAGCCCAGCGGCTCTGGTAGATGCCGACCCTGGTCGGCGCCCTTGGGGTCAGAGCCCTTTCTGCGAAAGGGATCCGACCCCGCAGTAGATCCACGCCATGCGTGGATGCTGCCATCAACCCTCGACGCTGGCCGCGTCCAGCTGGGCGATGTCCTGCACGTTCAGGCCGACACTGGCGGCCGCCAGCAGGTCGTGCAGCTGCTCGACGCTGGTGGCGCTGACGATCGGCGCGGTGATCGACGGCCGTGCGATCTGCCACGCCAGCGCGATCTGCGCGGCGCTGGCGTTGTGCTTGCTGGCCACGTCATCCAGCGCCTGCAGGATGCGCAGGCCACGCGGGTTCAGGTAGCGCTTGACCACGTTCTCGCCGCGCGCCGGGCTCTTGCTGGCATCGGCCGGCGTGCGGTACTTGCCGCTGAGGAAACCACTGGCCAGTGCGTAGTAACCGATCACGCCGATCTGTTCGCGCTGCACCAGCGGTTCCAGTTCCTTCTCGTAACCGGCGCGGTCGTACAGGTTGTACTCCGGCTGCAGGGTTTCATAACGCGGCAGCCTGTAATCGGTGGACACCTTCAGCGCATCGGCCAGGCGCGTGGCGCTGTAGTTGGACGCACCGATGGCGCGCACCTTGCCCGCTTCGATCAGCCGGCCAAACGCAGCCAGCGTCGCTTCCAGCGGCGTGGATTCATCGTCCTCGTGGGCCTGGTACAGATCGATGACATCGGTCTGCAGGCGGCGCAGCGAATCTTCCACCGCGGCGTTGATGTTGTCCGGGGTCAGGCCGGGGCGCTCGGCCCACTTCGCCACCTTGGTCGCCAGCACCACCTTGTCGCGCTTGCCGCTGCGCGCGAACCATTTGCCGATCAGCGTTTCCGATTCACCGCCTTCGTTGCCCGGCACCCAGGCCGAATAGACATCAGCGGTGTCGACCAGGTTGAAGCCGGCATCGACGAAGGCATCGAGCAGGGCGAAGCTGGCCTTCTCATCGGCGCTCCAGCCAAACACGTTGCCACCGAAGGCGAGCGGACGTACATGCAGGCCGGAACGGCCCAGTTCGCGGGTTGCCGTCATGGGCACGGACTCCTTGGGGGTAGTCCTGCAGCATAGAACGCGCTGTGTGACCGCGCTGCGGCGTCGAACACAAAACAGTGTTCCGTCGCTGGCGCGTGACTAACGTTTTGTGAACGCCTTGCACGCGGCGGCTGCTAGTCTCGCCGCATCTTCCGCTGGAATCGCCCCGATGATCGCTGCCTCTTCCCTGCATAGCTGCCGCCTGCTGCTTGCCTCGGCCCTGCTCGTTGCTGTTCCCGCATTCGCTGCACCGGCCACGGTGGCGCCGGCGAAGATCCAGGTCTCGCCGGCCATCGATGCCGCAGTGAAGGCATCGACCCGCGACCCCGCCAATGTGAAACGCGACAACTACCGCCATCCGGCGCAGTCGCTGGCCTTCTTCAAGGTCGCACCGGAAAAGACCGTCATCGAGATCACCCCCGGCAACGGCTGGTACTCGGAAATCCTGGCGCCGCTGCTGCGTGACAAGGGCCATTACATCGCCGCCGTGGTCGATCCGGCGGCCGTGCCGGAAGGTCGTGGCCGCGATTACCAGCAGCGCAGCCGCGACGGACTGGAAAAGAAGTTCGCAGGTGCGCCGGCCCAGTTCGACAAGGCCGCCGTGGTCGGCTACGACCCGGCCAAGCCGGTGTTCGGCCCGGCCAGTTCGGCCGATGTGGTGCTGACCTTCCGCAACGTGCACAACTGGCGCAAGGCCGGCCAGGCGCAGGACATGTTCCAGGGCTTCTTCAACGTGCTGAAGCCGGGCGGCGTGCTGGGCGTGGTCGAGCACCGCGCCACGGCCGACGTCGCCGATGATGACGACACCGGCTACGTGGGCCAGCAGCAGGTGATCGCCATGGCCGAGGCCGCAGGTTTCAAGCTGGACGCGCGCAGCGAGGTCAGCGCCAACCCGCGCGATACCAAGGACCACCCGAACGGTGTCTGGACCCTGCCGCCGACCAACCAGCATGACAAGGCCGACGACGCCAGGTACCAGGCCATCGGCGAAAGCGACCGCATGACCCTGCGGTTCGTGAAGCCGTAAACCGGTCGCGCCGGGCCCCGCCCGGCGAGCGGGCAGCGCGGCGTGGGACAATGCATCACCCCGCCGCCTGCCGTTTCCGCAATGCTGATCGCCTTCAACAAGCCCTTCAACGTGCTCTGCCAGTTCACCGACCGCAGCGTGCCGCCGCGGCCGACGCTGGCCGGCTTCGGCCTGCCGCCGCGCGTGTACGCCGCTGGCCGGCTCGACCATGACAGTGAGGGCCTGCTGCTGCTGACCGACAACGGCACGCTGGCGCACAAGCTGACCGACCCCCGGCACAAGGCCGACAAGACCTACTGGGTGCAGGTGGAAGGCACGCCCAGCGACGAGCAGCTGCAGCAGCTGCGCGGTGGCGTGGTACTGAACGACGGGGCGACTCTACCGGCGAAGATCGAACGCCTCGATCCGGCGCCGGAGCTGTGGCTGCGAGATCCGCCGGTGCGTTTCCGCAAGACCGTGCCGGACAGCTGGCTGGCCATCACGATCCGCGAGGGACGCAACCGCCAGGTGCGGCGGATGACCGCGGCGGTGGACCTGCCGACCCTGCGCCTGGTGCGCGTGTCGATGGGGCCCTACAGGCTGGATGACCTGCAGCCGGGACAGTGGCGGCAGATCGGCTGAGCAGGACTGCAGAAACGAAAAGGGTCGGAGCCCTTCCCGCGGAAGGGATCCGACCCACAGGCCGATCTCAGGCATCGCTGCCGATGTCGCTGTGCTCATCCACCACCGTGTCGTTGCGGCGGTCACGCGCGTTGATGCGCTTGGCCTGCCCGTTCACGACCTGGCCGTTGGCGGCCTTCTTCTTCTGCTGCTTGCGGTACAGGGCGTAGCCCAGCAGGCCCACGCCCACCGCAGCGGCGGTGATGGCGACGGCCGGGTTGCGACGCACGAGCTTGGTGGCGACCTTGCTGCCGGTCTTCACCGCACCCACGGCGGCGCCGGTCTTGATCCAGTCGCTGGCCTGCGGGCCGAAATGGCGCAGGCTGCCACCAGCGCTCTTCAGGCCGTCGCCGGCGCTGTGCGCCAGTTCCAGGGCACGCTCCAGGGCGCGGTCGGTGATAACAGTCAGCTTGCTCATGCGTGGGGTCCTTTGCCTCGGGTCGAAGTCCAGTGTGTCGTGCTGCCTGTAAACGGTATGTCAGTCAGGGCCGTCGATGAGGTGACGCTACCGGGTCCATTCAGGATCAGGCAGGAAACCACGGTAGCGCCGCGCCATGCCCGGCGGATCTCATGCCCGGCGGATCTGTTGCAGCGCCGCCGGGCATGGCCCGGCGCTACCGGAATCCGTCAGGTTCCCCGCGGTTTGGCCCGGTGCGTGGCCGTCGCCGTCCACGGGTCGTCCGGCCATGGATGGCGCGGGTAGCGGCCCTTCATTTCCTTCTTCACCTCGGCGTAGGTGTTTTCCCAGAAGTTGCGCAGGTCCTGGGTGACCTGGAGCGGGCGGCCACCGGGCGATAGCAGGTGCAGGGTCAGCGGCTCGCGGCCATCGGCAATGCGCGGGGTGTCGGCCAAGCCGAACAGTTCCTGCAGCTTCACCGCCAGCACCGGCGGCAGCGGCTCGCCGCTCTCGCTGTCCAGCGCATAGCTGATCGGTCGTTCCAGCCCCGAGGGCACGGTGATGCGGGTCGGCGCATGGCGCTCCACCAGCTGCCGCTCCGACCATTCCAGTAGCGACTTCAGTGCTTCACCGAAGCTGCCCTCGTCCAGGGCATCCAGCCGCGTCTTGCCGGCAAAGGCCGGCTGCAGCCATTGCGCGCGCGTGGCGAGCAGGGCGCCGTCGCTGCAGTCGGGCAGGCCGAGTTCGGGCATCCAGCGGCGCAGCGACTCCACCCGCGCCTGCCATTGGCGCAGGCCCTCGGTCCACGGCAGTGCGGACAGACCGAGCTCGGCCACCGCCTCGGTCAGCGCCTGCGCGGCATGCTGCGGGTCGACGCGGCCGGCCGAGCGACTGTCCAGCACGATGCGATCGAAGCGCGTCTCGCGCAGAGCCACCAGGGCGCGGCGCTCGCTGTCCCAGCGCACGGTGTCCTCGGTGATGAAGCGCTGCGGCCATGCCGCGCGCAACGCGTCTTCATCCACCGGCGCGGCGCGCAGCAGCAGGGCATCGCGTGCCTCATAGCGCAGCTCGCTGACCACCAGCCACGGCTCGCCGCGCAGGTCGCTCAGTTCATGCAGGCGCGCGCTGCGGCCGTTTGCCAGCAGGTAGCGCAGCGGATCGCTGGGGTGCTGGAAACCGATGCGGTCGGGGAAGGCGTGGGCGAGCAGATCACCCAGCTCATGCGCTTCGATGCTGCTGGGTGGCGTCGCCTCGCAGCGCAGGCGTCGGCGCCACTGCTTGGCGGCCGCATCGATGGCGGCGAGGCCACTGCGGTTGGCATCGGACGGCGCACGACCATTGCGGAACGCGGCCAGCGCACGCCAGCGTGCGGCCAGCGCATCACCGCCCTGGCGCAGCGGATCGCGTGCTTCCAGCAGCGCGGCCAGATCGGCGGCCAGCGCCTGTGCGCGCGCATCGGGCGCGGCCAGCAGCATCGCCGCCATGCGCGGGTGGGTGCCCAGCGCCAGTACGCGGCGGCCGAGTGCGGTGATCGCGCCGGTGTCCGACAGTGCGCCCAGCCGCTGCAGCAGTTCGCGTGCGGCGGCCATCGGACCGGACGGCGGTGGATCGACGAAACGCAGGTCGCTGCTGCCCCAGGCCGCCAGTTCCAGTGCCAGCCCGGCCAGTTCCACCTGGTCGATCTCGGCGCGCCGCTGCGGCTCCAGCCGCTGCGACTGCGGCCACAGCCGCCACGCCACGCCCTCGGCCACGCGTCCAGCACGGCCGGCGCGCTGGTCGGCCGAGGCGTGGGCGATGGCCACCACGTCCAGCCGGGTGAAGCCGCTGTTGGGGTCGTAGCGCGGCTCGCGCGCCTGGCCGCTGTCGATCACCACGCGCACGCCGGGCAGGGTCACCGAGGATTCGGCCACGTTGGTGGCCAGCACCACGCGGCGGCGGCCATCACTGGCGGCCTGCAGCACGCGTGCCTGCTGTTCCACCGGCAGCTCGCCGTGCAGCGCCAGCACCTCGACGCTGCCATCCAGCGATTCCTGCAGGCCCGCCTGCACGCGCGCGATCTCGCGCTGGCCGGGAAGGAACACCAGCAGGTCGCCGGGATGCTCGGCCAGTGCCTGCTGCACCGCGCGGCGCACCTGCAGTTCCAGCGCCTCATCGCGGCGCGCCGGAAAATGGCTGACCGCTACCGGGTAGCTGCGGCCTTCGCTGCTCAGGCGCGGCGCATCGAGGAAGCGGGCAAGGCGCTCGCCGTCCAGCGTGGCCGACATCACCACCAGACGCAGGTCGTCTCGCAGCTGCGACTGCACGTCCAGCGCCAAGGCCAGGCCGAGATCGCCACTGAGGTGGCGCTCGTGGAATTCATCGAACAGGATCGCGCCGACCGTTTCCAGCATGGGGTCGTCCTGCAGCATGCGGGTCAGGATGCCCTCGGTGACGACCTCGATGCGGGTACGCGCCGAGACCTTGTTCTCGAAGCGGATGCGGTAGCCGACGGTGCCGCCCACCTCCTCGCCCAGCTGCCGCGCCATGAACAACGCGGCGCTGCGTGCGGCCACTCGGCGCGGCTCCAGCAGGATGATCTTCCGGTCCTGCAGCCACGGCGCATCGAGCAGGGCCAGCGGCACCTGGGTGGTCTTGCCGGCGCCAGGTGGCGCTTCCAGCACCAATCGAGAGTGCTGTCGAAGTGCGTCCAGGACCTGCGGAAGCAGCGTGTAGATCGGGAAAACAGCTGGTTTCATGCTCCAAGGATAAGCGTCCCGGCGCCGATGTGGCTTGACCCTGCAAGGTTGGGGGTGTTCTGGTAGCGCGCCCTGCTTCCGGCCTGCCCATGCGTCCCAGCTTCCTGCTTGCCTCACTCCTGCTGCTGCCAACGTTCAACAGTGCCAGCGCCGCGCCGTCCGACACTGCCCACCCGATGGCGCGCCTGCTGGGCGCGGACGTTCAGCAGCGCTACCTGCCGCAGGGCATGAGCGATGAACCGTCGGTCCGGCGTGCCTACGAACAGGGCATTCTGCGTTCGCCGGACTTTCCTTCGCTGGAGCTCTCCGGCGACCAGGCTTTCATCTTCCTCGGCCAGTTCGCGCGCAGCAGGATGGGGCCAACCTTCAATACCTTGAGCGTGTGCCACGATCCAGACGGCTTCCGTCTGTTGGTCGGTGGTGGATCGCGCCAGTCCTGCGCAGCGCGCCCCGACGCAGGGATGCGGTTCGTCCGCCAACGAAATGGGGACCTGGTGTGCGAGCCCTGCGCTGCGCTCAACCTGCCGGAGCGCTGGGAGCGCCACGACCGCCGTGCGCGATGACCCGCCGAATGACCACCGGGGCGGCGGGCTACAATGTGCACGAATACTGTTCTGTAGCCCTCATGCATCTGATCGATATCGGCGCCAACCTGACCCACGACTCCTTCGACCGCGACCGCGACGCCGTGCTGGACCGCGCACGGCAGTCCGGCGTGGTGCAGATGGTCATCACCGGCGCCAGCCGCGAGCACTCGCCGCTGGCCGTGCAGCTGGCCCGGCAGCACCCGGGTTTCCTGTACGCCACCGCTGGCGTGCACCCGCACCACGCGGTGGAGTACACCGAGGAGTGCGACGCCGAAATGCGCGCGCTGCATGCGCACCCGGAAGTGGTGGCGGTGGGCGAGTGCGGGCTGGATTACTTCCGTGATTTCTCGCCGCGCCCGGCCCAGCACCGCGCGTTCGAGCGCCAGCTGCAGCTGGCCGCGGACAATGGCAAGCCGCTGTTCCTGCACCAGCGCGATGCGCATGCCGATTTCATGGCGCAGATGAAGAATTTCGAAGGCCGCCTCGGCCCCGCGGTGGTGCATTGCTTCACCGGCGAACGTGACGAGCTGTTCGATTACCTGGACCAGGACTGGTACATCGGCATCACCGGTTGGCTGTGCGACGAGCGTCGTGGCGCGCACCTGCGCGAGCTGGTGAAGAACATCCCGGCCAACCGCCTGATGATCGAGACCGACGCGCCGTACCTGCTGCCGCGCACCCTGAAGCCGATGCCGAAGGACCGCCGCAACGAACCGATGTTCCTCTCGCACATCGTCGAGGAACTGGCCCGCGACCGTGGCGAAGACGTGGCCGTGACCGCAGCCAATGCCACCGCCGCGACGCGCACCTTCTTCCGCCTGCCCGACGTGGGTTGATCCAGTAGAGCCGAGCCCATGCTCGGCTGCCGCAAGCCGAGCATGGGCTCGGCTCTACAAGAGCGTTGGCCGCAGGGCGGTAGCGCCGGGCCATGCCCGGCGAGCGCAGCGGTGGGAATCAGAGTTCGCGCGGTAGCGCCGGGCCATGCCCGGCGAGCGAAGCGGCCAGCTCCTCCAGCCCTTCCCGATACGTTGCAAACGTCGGCGCCCACCCCAACGCCTCGCGCGTACCGCGGCTGTCGATGCGCTTGTTGCTGGCGTAGAAGCGCCGCAGCGTTGCGCTCACCGCCGGGTCATCCCAGGCCACGGCCGGTGGCAGCGTGAACCCACCCAGCTGCGCAGCAAATGCCAGCACATCCTGCGGTGGCGCCGGCGCGTCATCGGCAGGCAGGTACAGTCCATCACGCGTGGGCCGCCGCATCGCCGCCATGACCACCGCCGCCAGATCCTCCACATGCAAGCGGTTGAACACCAGTCCGGGCCGCACCACGTGGCGCGCGCGCCCTTCGGCCAACTGCAGCAGCGCATTGCGGCCAGGGCCATACAGCCCCGGCAGACGGAACACTGCCGAGGCGATGCCACGCACGTCGGCCAAGGCCCGCCACTGCGTCTCGGCCAAGCGGCGCTGCACGCCGGCGGTTTCGCTGGCATCGGCCTCGCTGTTCTCGTCCACCCAGCCACCGGCCCGATCGGCATAGACCGACGTCGAGGATAGATAGCCCACCCAGCGCAGCGCCGGGCTGGCCTGCAGCGCGGGCAGCAGCTGGCGCAGTGCAGGATCGCCCTGCGCATCCGGCGGCACGCTGCACAGTATCGCCTGCGCCTGTGCGACGGCCTCCAGCAACGCCGCTGACGGCCCGGCATCGGCATGCAGGCAGTGCCGCCGCAGCCCATCGTCGGCTGTCGACGACGGATCGCGCACCGTACCCGTCACCTGCACGCCACGTGCCTGCAGCTGCGCGGCGAGCACGCGTCCACTCCAGCCCATGCCGAGGATCAGCACCGGCGACGGCAGTGGCGCGGGCGATGCCATCACGCGCTGCGCTGCGCCTGGTAGGCCTGCAGGCTGCTGTAGGCCACCTGCAGCAGCAGTGCTTCCTGCCCGGCGGTGCGTGCGCGCACCAGCATGTCACCGACGATATGCGCGGCTTCCACCTGCTGGCCGGCTTCCAGATCGCGCAGCATCGAGGCTTTCAGGGCAGAACCGGCCTGGGTCAGGGTGCCGCGCGCGGTGTCCTGCGCGGCCTGCGGCACCGGCTCACCGGCCGCCTCGGCCACGGCCAGGCACTCGTCGTACAGTCCGCGCACGATGGCCTCGCCATCATCGGTGGCGACGATCGTGCCGATGTCCGCGTGCAGCAGGCAGGTAGCCGCAGCAAGCGCGGTCAGGAAGGTGTACTTGATCCACTGTTCCTGGCCGATCTGCTCGCTGGCCAGGTGGTCCAGGTTGGCCTGCGCACAGGCAGTGGCGAAGGCGTGCACGCGGTCGGAGATCGCACCGCCGTCGCGCTCGCCAAAGGTCAGCTTGGCCGGCTTGCCCAGGTGCAGCACCGCGCCATCGGGCACCTTGGTGGCGCTGATGAAGCACAGGCCGCCGAGCACGGCCTCGCGGCCGAAGCGTGCATCCAGCGCGCCGTAGTGGTGCAGGCCGTTGAGGATGGGCAGCACGCTGGTGTGGGCGCCCACCGCCGGTGCGATCGCATCGATCGAGCTGTCCAGGTCGTAGGCCTTGCAGCTGAGGATGATCAGGTCGAAGGGCTGTGCGGCGGCCAGCGCCGGCAGCGCCTCGGCGGTGACGTACTGCACCGGGAAGCTGGCATCGCCTGCCGGGCTGCGGATGACCAGCCCGTCCTGTTCAAGCTGGCGCGCGCGCGCCGGGCGCACCAGGAAGGTCACGTCCACGCCGGCCTGCGCGAGGCGGCCGCCGAAGTAGCCGCCGGTACCACCGGCGCCGAGAATCAGGATGCGCATTGCACGTTCACCGTTTTCTGGGGGAAGTCTTCCAGCGATTGTGCCGGAGATTGCAGGCAAAAAAAGAGCCGAGCATGGGCTATGCCGGTCGTCCTGACCGGCACCCTTCGGGCCGTCGCACGCGACGTTGGCTGCGGCTCCTGCCGCTGCCTTCGGCTCTACAGGTTTACGCCTCATCCACGCATGGCGTGGATCTACTGGCCACCGGCCAACTGTCGAAGGCGGGGTGGGTCCGGTTGCGGGGGCGTGAGCGCCATGGATGGCGCGACCGAGCCTCCATGGACGGATTTACGGCGTCCCCCGCATCCGGACCCACCCCGCCATCCCAAGGAATGCGAGCATTTGACGTTGATGTATAGCGGGTGCAGGGCCGCAGGCCCTGCAGGCACCCCTCAGCTGCGCATGCCCACGCCACGGCGCAGCAGCCACAGCGCCAGCGCCGTCAGCACCACCACGAAGCCGAGCATCAGCGCATAGGCCACCCACACCGGCACGTCGCTGCTGCCCAGCAGGCCGTAGCGGAACGCATTGACCATGTAGAAGATCGGGTTGGCGTGCGTGGCCGCCTCGGCCCAGCCCGGCAGCAGCTTCACCGAATAGAACACGCCGCCCAGGTAGGTCAGCGGGGTCAGGATGAAGGTCGGCACGATCGCTACGTCATCGAACTTCTTGGCGTACACCGCGTTGATGAAGCCGGCCAGCGAGAAGATCGTCGCGCCCAGGACCACCGTGGTCAGCGTCACCAGCGGGTGCGGAATGCGCACCGGGGTGAAGAACATGGCGATGATCAGCACGATCACGCCGACCATCAGGCCGCGCAGCACCGCACCGGCCACATAGCCCCACAGGATCACCCAGTTCGGCATCGGGCTCACCAGCAGTTCTTCCACGTGGCGGCCGAACTTGGCACCGAAGAACGAGGAACTGATGTTGCCGTAGCTGTTCTGGATCACGCTCATCATCACCAGGCCCGGCACGATGAACTCCATGTAGCTGTACTCGCCCATGTCACCCACGCGCGAGCCGATCAGGCGGCCGAAGATGAGGAAGTACAGGGTCATCGTGATCGCCGGCGGCACCAGGGTCTGC
Organism: Stenotrophomonas cyclobalanopsidis; assembly: GCF_008710035.1. GTDB lineage: Bacteria > Pseudomonadota > Gammaproteobacteria > Xanthomonadales > Xanthomonadaceae > Stenotrophomonas > Stenotrophomonas cyclobalanopsidis. Next base: position 127,128 of record NZ_VYKI01000004.1, read on the forward strand.
CCCCAGATGCGGATGATGCGCGCCACTTCGCGGCGCACGATGGTCATCAGGGCGATGCGGTTGCGCTGTGCGTCGGTGATCGGCGCAGCGGGCGTATTCGGGGTGCCGCTCATGCGGAAGTCTCCTGGTTGCCAGTGAGGCGCACGAACAGTTCCTCCAGGCGGTTGCTCTTGGTACGCATCGAACGCACGCGGATGCCGGACTCGTTCAGCGTGGCGAACACGCGGTTGAGATCCATGGCGCGCGGCATGTCGATGTCCAGCGTGTGCGCGTCCGGCGCGGTGAGGGTCGCGCCCTCGATCACCGGCAGCTGCGCGGGCAGGTCACCGTCGATGTCCAGCAGGAAGCCTTCCACATCGAGCTTGGCCAGCAGGGAACGCATCGGGCCCTGGGTGACAATCTGGCCGTGGTTGATGATGGCCAGGTTGCGGCACAGGTACTCGGCCTCTTCCAGGTAGTGGGTGGTGAGGATGATCGTGGTGCCGGCGGCATTGATCTCCTTCAGCACCCGCCACATGTCGCGGCGGATCTCGATGTCCACGCCGGCGGTCGGCTCGTCGAGGATCAGCAGGCGCGGGCGGGTCATCATCGCGCGGGCGATCATCAGGCGGCGCTTCATGCCACCGGACAGGGTGCGGCTCATCACCTGTGCCTTTTCCCACAGGTGCGCGCGCTTCAGTTCCTCTTCGGCGCGCTTCTCCGCTTCCTCGCGGGCCACGCCATAGAAACCGGCGTAGTTGACCAGGATGTCGAAGGGCTTCTCGAACAGGTTGAAGTTGATTTCCTGCGGCACCAGGCCGATCAGGCGCATGGTGGCGCTGCGGTTGCGCACCAGGTCGCTGCCGAACACTTCCACCTGGCCCTCGCTGAGGTTGACCAGGGAGCTGATGATGCCGATCAGGGTGGACTTGCCGGCGCCGTTGGGGCCGAGCAGGGCGAAGAAATCGCCCGGGGCGACCTCCAGGGAAACCCCTTTCAGGGCCTGGGTGCCGTTGTCATAGGTCTTGCGCAGGTCGCGCACGCGCAGGGCGGGCGCCGTATCGTTCAGGGAAGCCAAGCTCGAAGCCTTCGCGCCCATGGGCTGGCGCTGGAGAGGGGCGGGGAGGGGCTATTATAGAAGACCCCGAGGGCTTGCCCCGGCTACACACTGTCCCGAAAAGTCGTGCCTGTCCAATTCCCCATCAAGCTGGTCGGCCGCCGCATGCTGGCGCCCACGGTCGGCCACTACCAGTTCGTGCGTGATGACGGCCAGCCGCTGGATTTCCAGCCCGGCCAGTTCATCCAGGTCCATTTCAGCTATGCCGATGGCACCGAAACCAAGCGCAGCTACTCGCTGGCGACCATCCATGACCACGCGCTGGGCCCGGGCGAGGCGGTGGATATCGCCGTCAGCTTCGTGCCCGGCGGCGCCGCCACGGCCCTGTTCGAGGCGCTGGACCTCGGCGGCCAGGTCAGTGCGTCCGGCCCGTACGGCCGCTTCTGCCTGAACCCCGGCGACCACAATGCCCGCTACCTGCTGATCGCCACCGGCACCGGCGTCACCCCGTACCGGTCGATGCTGCCGCTGCTGGAAACGGCCATGGCCGAGCGCGGCGTGCAGGTGGTCCTGCTGCAGGGCGCGCGCAGCCCGGGCGAGCTGCTGTACAGCGAAGATTTCTACAGCTTCGCCGAAAAACACCCGAACTTCCGTTATGTACCGTGCCTGTCGCGCGAACTGCCGGCCGACCCGCACCCGGACGTGCACCACGGCTACGTGCAGCAGGCCCTGGCAGGCTTCACCCCTAACCCGGCCACCGACATCGCCTACCTGTGCGGCAACCCGGACATGGTCGATGCCTGCGCCGAGGCGCTGAAGGAAGCCGGGTTCGGCAATTCGCAGATCCGCCGCGAGAAGTACGTAAGCAGCAAGTAGTGCCCGCCACGGGCGCGGTAGTGCCGGCCGCTGGCCGGCACCTCCCGCTCCAGACCTGTCGGCTCAGTACGGAATCCAGGCATCGCGCCAGGCCGAGCCCACGCCGGGGCGGTACGGTTCGGCGTTGATGTTGCACCACGCGCCTTCCGGGAACGGGCGGCAGGCATACAGCTTGCCGTCAGTGCCCTTCACCACGGTCTGCCCCGGCACATAGCTGCCGATGCCCGCCGGGTAGACGTAGTCATAGTCGCCGCCGGGCGGATCCACCGGATCAGGCACCTTGGTATCCAGCTGGAAGCGATGCCCCGGACGCAGGTACACGCGGTTCTCGGTGGCCGAGGCCACGGGCGTGATCACGCCATCGCGCAGGATGCCCACCCGCGCCTGCGCAGCGCTGGCATTGACCTTGCGGGCCAGCACCAGCGGCCACTGCGTCGGTGCGGTCTGGCCACTGGCCAGCACCACGTCCACCTGCTCCACATCGTTGCCCGCTGTATTGAAAACGCGCAGCGAGACCGTGGTGCCCACCTCCAGCGCGCCGCGTGCGGTCACTGCACCAGCATCCTGCCACTGCGGTGGCGGGGTCACGTCACCGCCTTCGAAGCGCACGTCGGCACAGGTGTAGAACGCCTCCTGCGAATCCGATCGCTGCCAGGTGTTGTAGATCACGTGCTGGCCCGAGCGCTTGGGCAGCGGACAATCCAGCTTGTACACGCCACCTTCGGACAGCGGCACGTCGCCCAGGGTGCAGAACGCTTCCAGATCCGACCAGCGCAGGCCGTCGCTGGCCTTCCAGCCATCGCGGGTGACGTAGAACGTCCACTCGCGGGTGGCATGCGGTGCCGGGGCCAGGAACTCGAAGGTGTAACGGCCGTTGGCATCGGCGCGGATCGGTGACGTCGTCCAGTCGCTGCGGTCCAGGTCCAGGCCGCGGTACTTGCTGTTGCCGCCGCTGCACAGCTGGCCATCGGGCACCACCGCCTGGTGGTTTCCGTTGGCGTTGGCCTGGTTGATGCCAGCCCAGTCATAGAAGGGCTGCGCCCCCCCCAAGGCCTTGGCGGCGGCACAGGCGGGGTTGGTCGGGTTCTCCGGATTGCCCTGGTAGCAGGCGTAGACGCGGCTCATCGGCTTGGACAGCGTACCGTGCGCCTGCGCGCTGGCGGGCAGTAAGAGCCCTGCGGACAGCGTCGCGGCAACGGCGAGCAGGAGGCGTGTTTGCATGGGGTACGTCCCTGGACGTGTGGAAGAGGGGACAGTCTCCGCGTCAGGTGTCGCCCCTGCCATGCAAATGGTCCTAAAAGTGCACGAATGCGAACGCGTTAGCTGTTTCCATGCGAAGTGCGCCTCAAACTCCGCCCGCTGCGGGCATCTGCGCGGCCGCCTCTGCGGCGGCGGCTTCGCCAGAACGCGCTAGGATGCAGGCAATGGCCGGCACGCACGGACCGCATGTCCCTGGATCTTCCCACCATCGGTGTACTTGGCCTGCTGCTGTGCATTGGCATTGCAACCGGCTTTTCGCTGCTGCTGGTGGTGCTGCGCGGTCAGCCGGTGCTGCGCTTGTGGACGGCCAGCCTGTGGCTGCTGACCCTGGGCGTGATCCTGATGGGGCTGCGCCCCGGGCTGCCCCAGATGCCGGCCATCCTCGGCGGCAATGCGGCGCTGGCGGCCTCCAGCGTACTGATGCTGCACGGCATGGCCCTGCACCTGGGGCAGCCGATGCCGCTGTGGCGCGCGCTGGGCCTGGTCGCGGCCTTCATGGCCGGCATCTTCCTGTTCCTGGTGCCATGGCCCAGCCTGGAGGTGCGCCTGCACGTGGCCAGCGTGTTCGCGATCATCATCAACGGCTGGATCGCCGCCCTGCTGCTGCGCCATGCACCGCCGGCACAGCGCATCAGCTGCCGGCTGGCGGCGGCGGTGTTCCTCGCCGAAGCAGTGGTCTACCTCGCGCGCCTGTTCCTGCCGGCGGCTACCGATGCGGGTGGGGACATCATGCGCGCGGGCTCGCCGATGTTCCTCACCTACCTGGCCGGGATGATGCTGGAACTGGCGCGCTGCTTCGCGCTGGTCCTGCTGCTGCTCGAACGCCTGCTGGTGGACCTGCGCCGCGCCGCCCGTACCGATGGCCTCACCGGCCTGCTCAACCGCAGCGCGGTGCTGGCCGACGGGACCGGTCAGCTGCAGCAGGTGCGCCGCCTGCAACGCCCGCTGGCCGTGCTGCTGCTGGACGTGGACCACTTCAAGGCCATCAATGACCGCTGGGGGCATCTGGCCGGCGACCAGGTGCTGCAGCATCTCACCGGCGTACTGGAGCACTGCGCACGCAGCCACGTGCACCTGCTGAGTCGCTATGGCGGCGAGGAATTCCTGTTGCTGCTGCCCGGCAGCGCCGGCGAAGCCGAGCGTCTGGCCACGGTCATCCGTCATGCACTGCAGCAACGGCCCGCGCCGCTGGGCACCGGTCCGGTGGCGGTCACCGCCAGCATCGGCCTGGCCATGGATGACGGCCATAGCGATCTGGCCGGGCTGATCGCCCGCGCCGATGCCGCGCTGTACCGGGCCAAGGCCGAAGGCCGCGACCGGCTGGTGGCGGCTGCCGAAACGGCCTAGCGCGGTTGCCCATCGCCGCCAGCGCCGGGGCCGTGTAAGTTTGTTCGAAAGTGGGTCACATCTGCCGCGGCGCTGCGTCGTGGTCGACAGGAACGTCCTCCAGGGGAATCAAGCACGATGCAAAAACACCCTTTCCGACTGGCCAGGCGATCGGCCAGCATGCTGTTTGCCGGCGCGATGCTGGCCGGCTGCAGTGCAACCGCCCCCGGTGCTGCCGACGGCAATGACACCCCGAGCCAGCGCTACGGGGCGATCGAGTTCCGTCCGTGCACGCTGACCACGGTCGGCGCCAGCGCCAACGTCGAAGCCCAGTGCGGCACGCTGCAGGTGCCTGAAGACCGCGCCCATCCCGAGGGCCGCAGGATCGACCTGCGCATTGCCTGGCTGGAATCGGATGACAGCGGCAACAGCCAGCCGGATCCCGTGTTCTTCCTCGCCGGCGGCCCCGGCCAGGCGGCCAGCGAAGTGGCGGTCATCGTCGATACGGCCCTGCGCCAGGTGCGCAAGCAGCGCGACGTGTTCCTGATCGACCAGCGTGGCACCGGCGGTTCCAATCCGCTCAGCTGCCTGGGCGCGGACAGCAAGGTGCTGCAGATGGACGAGGACGCAGCGCCGAGCGAGGCGCTGCTGCGCGACTACGCGCAGCAGTGCGCGTCATCGCTGCAGGGGCGCGCCGATGCGCGCTTCTACACCACCGCCGAGGCCATCGCCGATCTGGACGCGGTGCGCCAGGCGCTGGGCGCGGACAAGCTGAACCTGGTCGGCGGCTCCTACGGCACCCGCGTAGCCCAGCGTTACGCGATCGCCTACCCGCAGCACACCCGCAGCCTGGTCATCGACGGCGTCGTGCCCAACGATCTGGTCGTCGGCGGCGAGTTCGCCAACACCTTCGACAACGCCATCACCCTGCAGTCCGTGCAGTGCCGCAAGGATGCCGCGTGCAGCAAGCGCTTCCCGGTCGATACCCGCACCCAGCTGCGCAGCGTGGTCGACACCCTGCGCCGCACACCGGTCACCGTCGATTACCGTGACCCGGGCACCAACGCGCCGCGCCAGGACGTGCTGACCCCGGACAGCGTGGTCGGCCTGGCCTTCGCCTTCTCCTACGTGCCCGAGTACTCCTCGCTGCTGCCGCTGGTGCTGGATGAAGCTGCACAGGGCCGCTACGCACCGCTGGCTTCGCTGGCACGCGGCGCGACCCGCAGCATGGATTTCCAGATCAACCGTGGCATGCAGTGGTCGGTCATCTGCAGCGAGGATGCACCGCGCTACCAGGCACCGGCCACCAGCGATGATGATCTGTTCGGCCCGGAAGCGGCGCGTGCGTTCTTCGCCGCCTGCCCGGTGTGGCCGCACCAGCCGGCTGCGGCCACGCTCACCGCACCGCTGAAGAGCGAGCTGCCGGTGCTGCTGCTGTCCGGCGAGCTGGATCCGGTCACCCCGCCGCGCTACGCCGAGCAGGTGCTCAAGGGCCTGCCCAACGGCCGTGCACTGGTCGCCCGCGGCCAGGGCCACGGCACCCTCACCGCCGGCTGCATGCCGCGCCTGCTGGGCCAGTTCATCGATGCCAACGAAGCCAAGGCGCTCGATGCCAGCTGCCTGGACACGCTGAGCCACGTGCCGGCGTTCACCTCGTTCAACGGATGGACCCCATGATCGTCGCCGACAACCTGCACAAGGCCTTCGACACCCGCACCGGTCGCGTCCAGGCGGTGGCCAACGTCGGCTTCCGCGCCGCCGATGGCCAGATCACCGGACTGCTCGGCCCCAACGGCGCCGGCAAGACCACCACCATGCGCATGCTGTACACGCTGATGACGCCCGACCAGGGCAGCATCACCGTCGATGGCATCGACGCCGCGCGCGATCCGATCGAGGTGCGCCGCCACCTGGGCGTGCTGCCCGATGCACGCGGTGTCTACAAGCGCCTGACCGCGCGCGAGAACATCACCTACTTCGGCGAACTGCACGGCCTGTCTGCGCAGCGCATCCGCGAACGCATCGAAGTGCTCTCGCACGCGCTGGACATGGCCGACATCCTCGACCGCCAGACCGATGGCTTCTCGCAGGGCCAGCGCACCAAGACCGCCATCGCCCGCGCGCTGGTGCATGACCCGCGAAACGTCATCCTTGATGAACCGACCAACGGCCTGGACGTGATGACCACCCGCGCGCTGCGCCGGTTCCTGCTGGGCCTGCGCGAGGAAGGCCGCTGCGTGATCCTGTCCAGCCACATCATGCAGGAGGTGGGTGCGCTGTGTGACCACATCGTCATCATCGCCAAGGGCACCGTGATGGCCGCAGGCAGTGCCGACGAACTGCGCGCGCAGGCCGGCGAAACCAACCTGGAAGATGCGTTCGTGAAACTGATCGGCAGCGAAGAGGGCCTGCACGCATGAGCATGATGTCGACCCTGATGACGGTGATGCGCAAGGAACTGCGCGACCTCTCGCGTGACCGCCGCACCCTGGCGCTGACCCTGCTGTTCGGCCCGCTGCTGTACCCGCTGCTGATCCTGGGCATGGGCAAGCTGTCGGAGAGCCGCTTCCGCACGCAGATCGAGCAACCGCTGGCCATCCCCACCATCGGTGCCGAGCACGCCCCGAACCTGGTCCGCTTCCTCGCCGCGCAGGGCCTGAACGCGACCGCGGCACCGGATGACCTGGCCGAGGCGATCCGTGCCCAGGACATCGACGTGGCGCTGCGCATCAGCGCCGATTTCGGCAAGGACTGGGCCGACGGCAAGCCGGCACTGGTGGAGGTGATCCGTGACAGCACGCGGCGTGCCGCCGAGGTGCCCACGGCGCGCCTGCAGGCGGCGCTGTCCACCTACAACGGGCAGGTGGGGGCGCTGCGCCTGATGGCCCGAGGCGTCGATGCGCAGGTCGCACGACCGCTCGACATGGCCACCCAGGACATGGCCAGTACCGAAGCCAAGCGCGGCATGATGCTGTCGATGCTGCTGCCGGTGCTGCTGACCCTGACCTCGTTCATCGGTGGCGCGTACCTGGTGATGGACACCACCGCCGGCGAACGTGAGCGGCAATCGCTGGAACCGTTGCTGGCCACGCCCGGCTCGCGCAGCGCGATCGTCAGCGGCAAGATCGGCGCCGCCTGCGTGGTCGGGTTCGTATCGCTGCTGCTGACACTGGTCGCGTTCAAGGTCAGCGCCCAGTTCGCCTCGGGCAATGTCGGGCGCCAGCTCAACATGAACATCCTCTCGATGGTGCAGATGCTGCTGGTGATGCTGCCGATGCTGCTGATCGGCACCTCGCTGCTGACCTACCTGTCGGCCGCGGCCAAGAGCATGAAGGAAGCGCAGAGCCACATGACCTGGCTGGTGCTGATGCCGATGCTGCCGGGCTATGCGCTGATGGCCTACCCGGTGAAGAGCCAGCTGTGGCAGTACGCCGTGCCGTTCCTGTCGCAGAACCAGATGCTGCTGAAGGTGATCCGCCACGAGGTGATCACCCCGACCATCTGGGCGGTGTACCTGGGCGCCAGCCTGGGCCTGGCCGCGATCCTGTGGTTCGCCGCCGTGCGCCGCTACCACCAGGAGCGCTTGGCCATTTCCGGCTGATCGCAACTGATAGCGCCGGGCCACGCCCGGCGGATGTGCAGCGAGGTCCGGTCATTCCGGGCCTCGTTGTTTTCCAATCCGCCATGACGGGCTTCACCGCACGCCATACCGCGCCGGCGTCACCCCCATTTCGCGCTTGAACACGGCAATGAACGCACTGGGCGTGTCATAGCCCATCGACAACGCGACTTCGATGACCGCTTTCCCTGCCAGAAGATGCGGCAGCGCCAGAAGCACCCGAAGGCGCTGCCGCCACTGGCCCAGCGTCATGCCTGTTTCGGCCAGCCAATGGCGGGCCAGGCTGCGGTCGGACAGCGCACTGGCAAGCGCCCAGTCTTCAACGCTGCGGTTGTCATGCGGTGCGCGCGCCAGCGCGGCGGCAATGCGTCGCAAGCGACGGTCGCGCGGTTGTGGCAGCGCAAGCGGCAGAGGCGTGCTGCTGACAATCTCGTCGGCAATCACGCCCGCCAGCCTCAGCTGCGCATCTTCCAGAGCGCCATGCGGCCACTGCAGGGCGCGCGGTACAGCCGCCTGCAGCAATACGCTGGGCTGGAACACACGCGGCGCAGCTGGCAATGCGATGCAGGCCGCAGTGCTGAAGTACAGGCTCCAACCATCGAAGGCACCGATGCTGGCCAGTGCGTGCGGTAGATCAGGCGGGACCCAGGCGACGTGGCCGGCAGGCAACAGCCAATGATGGTTACCCACTTCAATGCGCAGCAGGCCGTGGTGTGCACCCAGCAACTGTCCGCGTGCGTGCCGGTGCCGCACGGTGCGGCGTGGTCCTGTCGTTGCCAGCTGCGCGCCCAGCAGCCACGGCCCGCTGCCAGCGTCAGCCAGTGCGGGTTCGATCAAGGATGTCGGGGTTGGCTGGTTTGCCATATCAATTGGCAGTTATACGGCAGAACGGTCGTGCCGCAAGCCTGACACTGGGCGTCCAGCCCTAGGGAGCGCTTCCCATGAAACCGCAGGACATCCTTCCCGACCAGCAGGACGACGTGCAGGTGAACGGGCTGACCGTGCGCAAGGGCAGCGTCGGCGCCTTCCTCGCCAGCGTCCGCGACTGGCAGGATCCGACAGGCAGCGATGCCACCCGTGCTGCCGCCGAGACCGATCTGCGCAGCTTGCTGCCGGCATTGCACGCGCTCGGCCTCTTCCAGGTACTGACGGCGCGTGATCCGGCACTGCAGCAGCTGATCGACGGCGAGCGCTGAAACAAACAAGGCCCGGATCGCTCCAGGCCTTGTGGGGGTGTCTCGCCGGGCAGGGCCCGGCGCTACCGGGGGCCTGGTCAGCCGCCCGGGGCGAACACCAGGGTGCGGCGGGTGGTGACCGGGGCACCGACCGGTTCGAAGCGCCAGCGCTTCACGGCGTTCAGCGCTTCGCGGTCGAAGACGCGCGACGGCGTCGCACGCAGCACGCGGGCGTTGGTCACCGAGCCGTCGGTACCGACGGTGATTTCCATCAGCACTTCGCCCGAGGTGCCCGAGCGCAGGGCTTCGGCCGGATAACGCGGGGCCGGGGTGCTGACCGGGCGCAGGGTTGGCGCGGCGGTCGCAGCGGCGGCGCGCGCGGCACTGGCCTGCTGGGCCGCGGCCTGCTGCTGCTTCTGTTCGGCATCGCGACGCGCGGCGGCCTGGCGTTCGGCGTCCTGGCGCTCGCTGTCGCGGCGGGCCGCATCCTGCTGGGCGGCAATCTGCTTGGCCGCGTCGGCTTCCTTGGCGCGCTGCTCGGCCAGGCGCTGCTGTTCAACCAGCTGCTTGGCGCGGTCCTCGGCGTCCTTCTTGACCTTGGCGGTCTCGTCCTCGGTGCGCTTGGCGGCCACCTGCACGCCCTTGGCCAGGCCTTCCTTCAGGCGCGGCAGGGCCGGCGCCGACGGGTCCACCTTCTCGATCAGGGCCACCAGGCGCTGGCCTTCGGCGAAGTCCTCGCGGCTCAGATGCTGTTCGGCGGCAATCAGGGTGTAGGGCAGCAGGTCGGTCAGCGCGCTCTTCACCGAGGCGTCGTCCGGCGTCTTGTCGCGCAGGGCGAGGTAGTACTCGATGGCGTTGTCGCCGGCCGGCGCGTACATGCGGTTCTCGGCCAGGGCACGGCTGGCCGAATCGCGCAGCTGTTCGGTGCCCATCGACTGTACCTTGGCCGCCACGGCCGGTGCGGCAGGCGTGGTGGCCGGTGCGGCAGCGCCCGCGGCGGCCGGTGCCGGTGTTTCTTCCTTGCCCGAACAGGCAGCCAGTGCCAGTGCCATGGCAACCGGCATCCACCGGCGCGCGGCAGCGATCGTTGTGACGTGCGACATCCTGCTCCCCTTTAGAAGACGACGTTACGTAAGCCGTGGATCTGCATGGCCGGGACCGGGGTCCGGGCGTGGCGGCTGGCGTTTCCCGACGCTGCCGCCGGCAACGGCGAGGATGCAATCTAGCATCCCGCCGGCCCTTGCGTACAAGGGTCGGCCAGAGGCGATGACGACACCGGGTGTCGCCATCGCCTCGTCAGGTCAATGCTCGGCAGTCCTGCCGTGGCTGTCGGCCTTGTCGTGGCCACCGGACATCAGCTTGTCGGTCCAGGCGATGCCGATCGCCGACAGGATGAACACGCAGTGGATGATGGTCTGCCACAGCACGCCGTCGGCGGTGAGGGTGGCGCAGGTCTGCTCGCCGATGTTGGCGGCAGCGGTGGCCATGCGCTCCGGCGGGCACAGCGGAATGCCGCCCAGCGCGCCGGTGCCGATGAACGTCTTCAGCAGGTGGATCGAGGAGATGCCGATGATCGCCATCGCCAGCTTCACCTTCAGCACGCTGGCGTTGACGTGGCTCAGCCACTCCGGCTGGTCCGGGTGGCCTTCCAGGCGCAGACGCGACACGAAGGTCTCGTAGCCACCCACGATCACCATCACCAGCAGGTTGGAAATCATCACCACGTCGATCAGGCCCAGCACGATCAGCATGATCTGCTGCTCGCCCATCGAGGCCGAATGCGAAATCAGGTGCCACAGTTCCTTGCCGAACAGGAACACATAGACGCACTGCGCCACGATCAGGCCCAGGTACAGCGGCAGCTGCAGCCAGCGCGAGGCGAAGATCAGGTTGGACAGCGGGGAGGGCGGCAGGCGGTTTGCACTCATGCGGGGGATGCTGCGTTTCGAGGGAGAGGCGAGGTTACCGGGCCTCCATGACGGTGCCAAGCCAACGCACGCACTAGACTTCAGGTTCCTTCCGAACCCCGAGCCGACGCCATGATCGACCTGTATTACTGGCCCACCCCCAACGGCCACAAAGTCACCCTGCTGCTGGAGGAAGCCGGCCTGGAATACCGCATCCACCCGGTCAACATCGGCTCGGGTGACCAGTTCAAGCCGGAATTCCTGGCCATCTCGCCCAACAACAAGATGCCGGCCATCGTCGACCATGCCCCGGCCGATGGCGGCGCCCCGCAGAGCGTGTTCGAATCCGGCGCGATCCTGCTGTACCTGGCCGAAAAGACCGGCCAGTTCCTGCCCAGCGACCCGCGCGGCCGCGTCACCACCCTGGAATGGTTGCTCTGGCAGATGGCCGGGCTGGGCCCGATGAGCGGCCAGATGGGCCACTTCAACGTCTACGCGCCGGAAAAGATTCCCTATGCCGTCGAGCGCTATGACAACGAAGTGCGCCGCCTGCACGGGGTGATGGACAAGCGCCTGGCCGATCACGCCTTCCTGGCGGGTGATGAATACACCATCGCCGACATGGCCAGCTACCCGTGGATTGGCGCTTACGACAAGATTCCGGTCGATTTCGCCGCCTTCCCCAACCTGAAGCGCTGGCACGACGCCATCGCCGCGCGCCCGGCCACCCAGCGCGCCTATGCCCTGAGCAAGCAGGTGAACCCCAACGCCGGCAAGCCGATGAGCGAGGAAGAGCGCAAGCTCCTGTTCGGCCAGCGCTGACCCATCCGCTGCAGGCCGCCATGCTCGCCGGGCATGGCCCGGTGCTACCCGACTCAACATTGGTAGCGCCGGGCCGTGCCCGGCGGTCTGCGCCATGGGCAGAAGGTCATGCTGCCTTCGCAGACCGGCTTGGTTAGGATGGGGGTACGACCGCTGCGCGCCTGGCGCGTGACGGACCTGCCGTTTGCCGGGACCTTCCATGCGCCATCTGTTCGCCTCGCTCGCCCTCATGCTCGCCACCACCACTGCCGCCCACGCTGAAAAACTCACCCTGGAAGCCATCACCGGCCCGCTGCCGCTGTCCGGCCCGACCCTGATGAAGCCCAAGGTGGCCCCGGACGGCTCGCGCGTCACCTTCCTGCGCGGCAAGGACAGCGACCGCAACCAGCTGGACCTGTGGAGCTACGACATCGGCAGCGGCCAGACCCGCCTGCTGGTCGATTCGAAGGTGGTGCTGCCCGGCACCGAAACCCTCAGCGACGAAGAGAAGGCCCGCCGCGAGCGCCAGCGCATCGCCGCGATGACCGGCATCGTCGATTACCAGTGGTCGCCGGACGCGCAGCGCCTGCTGTTCCCGCTGGGCGGCGAGCTGTACTTGTACGACCTGAAGCAGCAGGGCGCAGCGGCCGTGCGCCAGCTGACCCACGGCGAAGGCTTCGCCACCGATGCCAAGCTGTCGCCGAAGGGCGGCTTCGTCAGCTTCATCCGCGGCCGCAACCTGTGGGTGATCGACCTGGCCAGCGGCAAGCAGCTGCAGCTGACCACCGACGGCAGCGCGACCATCGGCAACGGCGTGGCCGAGTTCGTCGCCGATGAGGAAATGGACCGCCACACCGGTTACTGGTGGGCGCCGGATGATTTGGCCATTGCCTTCGCCCGTATCGACGAAGCGCCGGTGCCGGTGCAGAAGCGCTACGAGGTCTACGCCGACCGCACCGACGTGGTCGAGCAGCGCTACCCGGCTGCGGGCGATGCCAACGTGCGCGTGCAGCTGGGCGTGATCGCGCCGACTGCCGCCGCCACGCCACGCTGGATCGACCTGGGCAAGGAACAGGACATCTACCTGGCCCGCGTCGACTGGCGCGATGCGCAGCACCTGAGTTTCCAGCGCCAGTCGCGCGACCAGAAGCTGCTGGACCTGGTGGAAGTGGCGCTCGATTCCAACCGCCAGCGTGTGCTCGCCCACGAGACCAGCCCGACCTGGGTGCCGCTGCACAACAGCCTGCGCTTCCTCGAGGATGGCAGCGTGCTGTGGTCATCCGAGCGCACCGGCTTCCAGCATCTGTACCGCATCGATGCCCAGGGCAAGACCACCGCGCTGACCCACGGTGACTGGTCGGTGGACGAACTGCTGGCTGTCGACGAGAAGGCCGGCAAGGCCTACTTCCGTGCAGGCATGGATTCGGCGCGCGAGAGCCAGATCTACGCCGTGTCGCTGCAGGGCGGCCAGCCGCAGCGCCTGTCCAAGGCGCCGGGCATGCACACCGCCAGCTTCGCGCGCAACGCCAGCGTCTACGTGGATACCTGGTCGAACAGCACCACGCCGCCGCAGATCGAACTGTTCTGGGCCAACGGCGAGAAGATCGCCACCCTGCTCGAGAATGACCTGGCCGATCCCAAGCACCCGTATGCGCGCTACCGCGACGCGCAGCGCCCGATCGAGTTCGGCACGCTCACCGCCGCCGACGGCAAGACCCCGTTGAACTACAGCCTCATCAAGCCGGCCGGATTTGACCCGTCCAAGCGCTACCCCGTGGCGGTGTACGTGTATGGCGGCCCGGCCAGCCAGACCGTCACCGACAGCTGGCCCGGCCGTGGCGACCACCTGTTCAACCAGTACCTGGCCCAGCAGGGCTATGTGGTGTTCTCGCTGGACAACCGCGGCACCCCGCGCCGCGGCCGTGATTTCGGCGGCGCGCTGTACGGCAAGCAGGGCACGGTGGAAGTGGCCGACCAGCTGCGTGGCGTAGCCTGGCTGAAGCAGCAGCCGTGGGTGGACCCGGCGCGCATCGGCGTGCAGGGCTGGTCCAACGGCGGCTACATGACCCTGATGCTGCTGGCCAAGGCGTCGGACAGCTATGCCTGCGGCGTGGCCGGCGCACCGGTCACCGACTGGGGCCTGTACGACAGCCACTACACCGAACGCTACATGGACCTGCCCAAGCGCAATGAAGCCGGCTACCGCGAAGCGCGCGTGCTCACCCACATCGAGGGCCTGCGCTCGCCGCTGCTGCTGATCCACGGCATGGCCGACGACAACGTGCTGTTCACCAATTCGACCAGCCTGATGAGCGCGCTGCAGAAGCGTGGCCAGCCGTTTGAGCTGATGACCTACCCCGGCGCCAAGCACGGCCTGTCCGGTGCCGATGCGCTGCACCGCTACCGCGTCGCCGAGGCCTTCCTGGACCGCTGCCTGAAGCCCTGACAGACCCACGGGAAGGAGCCCGCCGATGCATCTGCCACCGCCGATCCCCGGCCACCGCGCTGCCAGCCCTGGCTGGTGGCGCCGTCACTGGCGCTGGGCCATGCCGCTGTCGGTGGTGCTGTTGCTGGGCCCGCTGTGCGGCATGATCGCCTGGAGCGTGCTGCGCTGGAGCGAGGCCGCACACGAAAGCCCGCCGATGCGCGAGGCGATGCGCCGTGCCGGCTGCAGCATCGAACTGGTGCGGGTGCTCGGTGAGCCGCTGCGTGCCGACGCGATGCCGCTGGGCAGCATGCAGACGGCCTACGATGGCCGGCGCGATGTCGCCCTCACCGTGGCCCTGGGCGGGCCGCAGGGGCAGGGACGGTTGTTCGTGACCGGCATCCGCCGCGACGACGTGTGGGACTACCCGGTGATGTACGTGCTGGGCGAGGACAAGCAGACCTTCGACCTGACCGCGCTGGATGATGCAGAAGCCGCAGGCGAATGCGCGCTGCAGGCGTGTCGCGAGCGCGGCGACTGCCCCCTCACACTGTGATCGCAGCTTGATGCAATGGCGGTAGAGTCGACTGTCAGTCGACTATCGCGCGCAGCGCGGGGTTCTGGCTTGCTGGCCGGGCAGAGTCGACCGTCAATCGACTCCAGCACTATAAAGCGACAAATGACCTCTGACGAAGCGCGCATCGCAAAAATTGCCGAAGCCCGGGTCCAGTTCAACCGACTTGCAATACGTGTTCGCGAGCGGAATTCACTTGTGGAAACGCTGGATCAAGTCGATGACATCATCCGGCGCGACCCGGCTGAAGGCTGGATGTTCATCCAGGCTGTCAGGCAGATGGATCTGGATACTTCGCTGCTTTCCAATCTCGCGGCTGGGCCGCTGGAGGACTTTCTGATCGCCCACGGCGAAACCGAAATCGCGAGGGTCGAACATCTGGCAGAACGGGATACAGCATTTCGGTACCTGCTTGGTCTGATCTGGAAGAACGCGATGCCGGACAGACGTCTGGCGGCGGGTCCAACGTACGGCCCACCCAGTCTAGAACGCGCATACCGAGACTGTGCGCGGCGCTGCTCAGGCATGCGCCTGATTGCATGCGGCTGCGCTAATTTCCGCATAACTCATGACGGTCTTGAAAGTGTCGCCAAGGAGGAGTGCGGGTCTCCACGATGTGCCCTGGACTCGACCGTAATGTGAGATCCATCTCAATTTTGAACGTGAAGATCCTTGGTCCGTGTAGGAAAAATCGGAAATCGTGGTGTATACACAGGCCTCGACTTGATTAGGTAAGCCGCCTCAGCCATAACGTTCCCATCGGTAACAGTGCATTCCGGACCAGGGACGATCCGAAGTAGAACGTGGTCAGGTATCCGCCCCGTTCTCGTTCCCAGCCGGCGCTGTGTTCGTCCAGGAAGGAGAACAGGGATGTTGGAGCGAATGAAGACACTATCGTGCGCTGTTCCGATGCTTGTCGCGTTGGGAGCTGCGCTGCCTTCTGCCACAAGCGCGCAGGAAGTGAAGAAGCAATGGTACGCGTTTGCGTCCGGCAACCAGCCCCGCGCAACGGAGAAGCTGGTGCAGAAGGATATCGAAGCCCGCTACGCCGCATACCAGAACTACGGCAGCTTCAGCTGGGAAGTGCGAGGTAGCACTGTTCTCGCTGACAAGGTCATCTACGATTATGCGATCAAACCCGCGAAGCTGATCAAGACCGACTGGAGCTACCGATACGACAGCCAGGTGTACAGCTCCGAAGAAGCGCTGTTCGACGCACTCAAGCTTTCCGTCCCCAAGGAACCTGCCTGTCCGTCGCCACAGGTTTCCCTGTCCCAAGCCTGGGCCGGAATCCCCGGCGGTGGTGCAGGCGGCGGCGCCGATGGCAGCAACGTGGGTGAAGAGGCAACGGCAACTGTTTCCTACCATTCGTTCAATGCGGGGAGCTCGACCTGCGAGCCGTTGACGGCCCCGCGCTATGCGCAGCGCACGCGAGAGGTGAAGTGCCCGAACACAAGTTCTGCGGTCATGAAGTGGCGCGAGGATCTGCAGATGTGTGGCATGTCACCTGCGCTGGAGGCCGGCAACGCGGCGATGACGCGCCGGTACTACAGTCCTGTCATTCCGAAGCAATGTGATGCCCGCGGCAATCCCTGTGACCCGACCACGGGTGATAAGACGCAGCCCGAACTGGATTTTGATCTGGGCTGGATCAATCTTCGTCGTCACTACCATTCACTGACCAGCACGCCGGGAGGTGCGCTGGGCACGGGCTGGACACATTCGCACAACCTGCGCTTGACCGCAGGCGTGGACAACACCAGTTTTCCCCCCGGCACCGAAGTAAAGGTGGGGCTGGTCGGCGAGGACGGCACGCACGTCGCGTTTCCCAAGCGGGGCAGCTACTACGAAGCCAATGATGGCAGTGGCGACCGGGTGGTACAGCAGGGTGCCAATTGGCAACTCTCGCGTACCGCAGAGCGCATCCTGTTCGACACCACGGGCCTGATGCTGCGTCGCGACTACGAGGACGGCACGTCATTTACTTACGTTCATGACAGCCGCGGTCGCCTGCTCAGCATCACCCATTCAACCGGCAGGCGGGTGGATGTCCAGTACCTCGTGCCCGGTAACGATGCGCTGATCTCCGCACTGATCATTGCCGGGCAGTCCGTTGTGGGCTACACCTATTCTCCAACAGGTGAGCTGATCAGCGCGGTCTATGCAGACGGCACCAACCGTACCTACCACTACGAAGATGCCCGCTTCCCGGGCTATCTGACTGGCGTTACAAGCGAAGACAGCCGTCGCTACAGCTGGTTCGGTTATGACGCCCAAGGGCGTGTTGTCTGCAGCCGTCACTCCGGCGACTGCAGTCAGGCAGACGTCGGCATCGATGGTGTCCGCCTGCAATACACCGCAACCGGCAGCACCATCGTCACCGATGCGCTTGGTAAGCAGAGCACGTACGCATTGACTGCCAGCAGCACCAGTGGTCTTCCACGCAAAGTCACGGGCATCACAGAGAGCAACGGCAGCGTCGGTCGTACTTATCTTCCGGAAGGTTCAGATTTCCGGCGTCGGCTGCAGTCGGTGACCGACCGCCGTGGAGTTGTCACCAGCTACTCCTATGCAGAGGCAAGCGATGCGGCAGCAGGCGCGGTCAGCGTGACCAAGACCACGGAAGCGGCCGGAACTCCGGATCAGCGCATCAGCGAGACACGTGTCGCCATGGACAGCAATCGCGTGGTGCAGCAGATTGTGGGCAATCGTGAGATCCGCATTGCGCGCAATGCGCGTCTTCAGCCGATCACCGTCACTGTGCGGGATGCCG
The DNA here is from genome assembly GCF_008710035.1 of Stenotrophomonas cyclobalanopsidis. Lineage (GTDB taxonomy): Bacteria > Pseudomonadota > Gammaproteobacteria > Xanthomonadales > Xanthomonadaceae > Stenotrophomonas > Stenotrophomonas cyclobalanopsidis. The sequence goes on from NZ_VYKI01000004.1 coordinate 144,900, forward strand.
AGAGCGGCGACACCCGCGTCACCACGCAGACTTACTGCGAGGCAGAAGGCCCGGAATGCCCGCGGGTCGGTCTGCTGCGTAGCGTCGACGGCCCACGCAGCGATGTGGCAGATGTCTCCACCTATGCCTACTACACCGCAGACGACGTGGGGTGCGCGACCAATGGCGCCTGTGATTTCCGCAAGGGCGACCTGCGCAGCGTGACCAATGCGCTGGGCCAGACCGTCGAAACCTTGGCCTACGATGCGCTCGGCCGACCGCTGTCTTTGAAGGAAGCAAATGGAGTGGCTACGGCGTACACCTATCATGCCCGAGGCTGGCTGGCCTCGGTCACGGTACGCGGTGCTACCACCGCCGAGGATCGATCCACCCAGATCAGCTATTGGCCTACCGGCCAGGTACAGCAGATCATCGAGCCCGATGGCAGCAGCGTGACCTATGTCTATGATGCTGCCCAGCGATTGACCGATATCGCTGACAGTGCGGGCAACACCATTCATTACACCCTGGATGACGCGGGGAACCGCCTGCAGGAAGACACCATTGATGCCAATGGAACCCTGCGCCGTACCCTGGCCCGCGTCTACAACACGCTGGGCCAGCTGAGGGTCCTGAAGGATGCCGGCGGCCACGCCACCGGCTTCACCTACGATGCCAACGGCAACCCGCAGTCGATCACTGATGCCCTGCAGCGTGTCACCAGCCAGCAGTACGATCCGCTCAATCGCCTGGCATTGACCCTGCAGGATGTCGGTGGTGTGGCTGCGGAGACCCGCTCCAGCTACAACGCGCTGGACCAGGTTACTCAGGTGACTGATCCCAAAGGATTGCACACCACCTATGCGTACAACGCCTTCGGTGACCTGACCGCACAGGTCAGCCCGGACAGCGGCAGTACCGGTTTCACCGTGGACAGTGCAGGAAACCGCAAGACCCGCACTGACGCGCGTGGCATTACCGCCACCTACAGCTATGACGCGCTCAATCGTCTGGTGGGCGTGGCTTACCCTGACCCCAACATGGATGTGGGCTATCACTACGACGTGGCCCCGGCGGTGTGTGCAAGCGACGAGCGCTTTGCGAAGGGCCGGTTGTCCGAAGTGCTGCATGACGGTGGGCGCACGGCGTACTGCCATGACCGCTTCGGCCAGGTCACCCGCAAGGTGCAGACCGTGAATGGCGTCGCCAGCACCTTGCGCTACGCGTACAACAAGTCCGGTCGCCTCGCATCGCTGACCTATCCGGATGGCAGCGTGGCTGACTACGTGCGCGACACGCTGGGCCGCATCAGCCAGATCGGCCTGACCCGGCCGGGGCAGGCGCGGCAGGTGGTGGTCAATGGAGTCACATATGCAGCCTTCGGCCCAGCCACCGGCTGGACCTACGGCAACGGCCGCCAGTTGCAGCGCCCACTGGATCTGGACTATCGCCCGCAGGCTGTGCACGACCCGGCTGCCGGTGGCCTGTCCCTGGGCTTTGGCTATGACGCCGTGGGCTCGATCACCGCGTTGAAGAACGGCACCGGTTCAGCCGTGCTTGCGAAGTACGCCTATGACACGCTGGGTCGCCTGACCCAGACCCAGGACGGTACGACGGGCACGCCGATTGAAACCTATGGCTATGACGCCACCGGCAATCGCACCTCGCTGACCACGTCGGCGGGTACTTCGACCTACAGTTACCCGGCTGACAGCCATCATCTGGTGGCGGTGGGCGGCGAAGCGCGTGGCTACGATGCTGCAGGCAACACAACCAGCATTGGTAGCAAAGCGTTCACCTATAACGACGCCAATCGCATGAGTGCGGTCAAGTTGGGCGGGACGGTGGCTGAGCGCTACGTCTACAACCACCGCGGCGAGCGGGTACTGCGTGCCCCTGAAGGCGGAAATGCCCAGATCACGGTCTACGACGAAGCCGGGCAATGGCTGGGCAACTACTCGGCTACGGGCCAGGCCCAACAGCAGGCGATCTGGTTGGATAACTACCCGGTGGCGCTGATCAATGTACCCAGCACGGGTGTGCCAGAGCTGGACTACATCCAGCCCGATCACCTGGGTACGCCGCGCGTGGTTATCGACCCGGTGCGGGATGTTGCAGTGTGGGAGTGGAGCAACAAGAGCGAGGTGTTTGGCGACCAGGCGCCGGCCAATGATCCCGACGGCGATGGTGTGGCGTTCGAGTTGGCACTGCGTTTCCCGGGGCAGCAGGCGACGGATGCGAGTGGGTTGTTCTACAACTACCAGCGGGAGTATGACCCGGTGGTGGGTAGGTACTCGCAGAGTGATCCGATTGGGTTGCGAGGGGGCATCACGCTGTTCTCTTATTCGAAGTCGAATCCGGCATCCAGAACGGACCCTCTGGGGCTGCGGTCAACAGCAGGCCAGGCCGCACGATTCCCGCCATCAGGTGGCTACTACGGGGACGGAGATTACTACCAGCAACAAGATCCGGATCTCCCAAATTACGGGATCAGTGACTACCCAAGGATTCAAATAAACACCGACGGAATTGCGAAGAGTCTACTTGCCGATGTGCTGATGGCTGCATCTAGGGCGCGATTGGATCTTCTCCTGCCGTGGCTATCGCTAAGTGAAAAAAAAGGAGAAACGGACTGTCCGGTGCCGGACCAGAGAGGGCTGCCGGGGGAGGGGGAACCAAATACATGGTCTGATCATCCAACAGGCAAACAGTCACGCTATTATGGAGAAGACGGTCGCCCGAAATTTGACGTCGATCGCGGACACGATCATGGCCAGGGAAATCCTCATTCTCATGAGTGGGAGAATAGAGTTCGAAAGCCTGGTGTGCCCGTAAGTGATTGGCCTAAGAGGTAATTTTATGCTTCATTCAATCCATGATTTTTCCATAATCGGCATAAGTGTGGAAAATCCTGAGAAGATGCTTGTCCATTTGTCAGATGAATTTTCTAAAAAGAAATATGATCTTGTGATCGATGGTGTACGGAAAGTTGCGGTCGACGGTTTCGGCTTGCAGAATGTTGTCCTTGACCTGAAAGTTTTCTATTCATTTGACGGGTCGTTTGAATTTCGGAGAAGTTGTCATCTTCTGGGCTTGGCCTATGCTGGGCCCGAAGATTTTCCTCAGGGTGACTCGATGGTTTTTATTGAGGCATCAGTTGGGGCCGAAATTGCCTGTCTCGTCAAGGGCGTCTGGTCTTTCGAAGTGACGGAATTATAGTTTTCTGCGTTTTCGCGTTCACCGGTAAGGAAGGTTAGAGTCGAAATCCAATCCCTGGCGTGTGTCCAGTGCTGAACACGCGACAAGCGATTCCTTGGTACTGAGCGGCGGCAGCAGCGGAACGATGAAGGCGGCAACGATGTTGGCAGCGCTCCAGAATCTTGCCCTTCACCTACAACGACATTCTGCAGACAAGCGCCAAGCGCAGACACCGTGTGCCGGGTGTGGCGTCATCCTGCGGTCTGACCCACCTTCTGCATCCACTCGCTCTATCTGGTGTGCACGCAGATACTGCTAATGCTGGCGGCGTTGCCTTTGGTGTGGGCGATTGCCACGGTTGAATGGGTCTGGGCGGGAGTGATCTGGCTGGTGCTGTATGTGCTGGATTGGTTCCCCGGCGCAGTCAGGCACGCACGAAGCAAGATCGTCCGTGCCGTGCGGGATCCCAACTACAGCTACGAGCGCAGGCCGAACGCTTGACTGGCCTGCGCCCTGCCGTGTATCCGGGATCCATATGAGACGCGAACTTCTCATGATGTTTGGCATGGCGTCAGCCCTGGCGGCCTGCAACAGCAGTGATCGCTTGGGTGAGCTGCAGACAAAGCCCGTCTTCGCGATCCTGAGCGGCGCCTATTACGGTGGGATGTGCGAGGGCGCGCCGAGTATCGACAAGCAGATCGCAGAAATTCGCGCCATGAAAATCCATAACCGTGCCGGTGAATGCAGAGTGCTCTACCTGGATGGCGTAAACCGTGCCGGCGAACTTCTGATCTACGCGGAAAAGCCAGGCGAGCGTCTGGCGTGCGACGGACTGCTTCAGCGGCTGAAGGCAAAAAACGCCAGTGCGGCCGTCATTGCCAAAGCCGGCGAACGCTGCAGCTGATCGATAGCCGTTGCCCTGATGGAGGCCGCCCTTGGTGGGGCCCCCTCCAAAACCGCCCACCAAGGTGGGCATCTACCAGAGCGGTTGCTGCCTGCCCGCCCGTGACCTCCAGCCGATTGTCGCCATCGCCCTGAGCGCGTAAGTTGCGGACAACCCTTTCCCGGAGTGTCCCATGAAGCCGATCGCGCTTGCCGTTGCCCTGGCCTTGACCGCCGCCCCGCTGCTGTCCGCCCCGCCGGCCCTGGCCGCGCCGGCTGCCAAGGCGGCCACCCCCGCCAGCCCGGCCTGGGTGGCCCGCAGCAATGCACTGGCGCAGATCCTGCTCGATGCGCAGGGGCCGTTCCAGCCGGAACAGACGGGTTTCTTCGGCGTGCCCGGCTACGACGACAAGGTGGCCGACCTCGGCCCCGACAACGGCAAGCGCTTCCGTGCCGCGACGGCCAAGGCCCGCGACGAGCTGAAGGCGAAGCTGGCCACCGAGAAGGATCCCAATGTCCGCCAGGACCTGGCGATCATGATCCACGCTGCCGACCAGAACATCGAAGGCAGCGAGCTCAACGAGAAGTACCTGCTGCCGTGGAGCGATGCACCGCAGACGGTGTTCAGCGGCCTCAACCTGCTACTGTCCGACCAGGTGCCGACCGAGCGCCGCGCCAAGGCGCTGGATCGCCTCAGGGCCTACGCGGGCCTGCAGCCGGGCGGCACCGCGTTCACCACGCTGGCCCGCCAGCGCTACGAAGAGCGCCGGGGCGACAGCGCGCTGCTGCAGCCGACCCAGATCGAAGTGCAGCAGTCGCTGGACAACGTCGAGACTTACATCACCGGCATCGAGTCGCTGCTGAAGAAGTACCAGTTGGCAGGCGCCGACGAGGCGATGAAGGCCCTGGCCACGCAGATGAAGGACTACGCCGCCTGGACCCGCAAGGAAGTGCTGCCGAAGGCGCGCACCGACGCACGCCTGCCGGCACCGCTGTATGCGTTCCAGCTCAAGCAGGTCGGCATCGACATCGATCCAAAGCTGCTGATGCAGCGTGCGCAGCTGGAATTCATGGAAACCCGCTCGGCGATGCAGCAGCTGGCGCCGATGGTGGCGAAGGAGAAGGGCCTGAAGGTCGCCGACCCGAGCGACGCGGTGGCGGTGATCCGCGCGCTGAAGGCCGACAAGATCGCCGACGATCAGCTGGAAGGCCACTACCGCAAGGTGATCGACGCGATCGATCCGCTGATCCGCGAACACGGCATTGTCGACGTGCCCAAGCGCGCCATGCAGATGCGCCTGGGGTCGGCGGCGGAGAGCGCCGCCAGCCCGGCCCCGCATTTCCTGCCGGCGCCGCTGGTCAACAACACCGGGCAGCAGGGCACCTTCGTGCTGCCGCTGGGCAACCCGGCCGCGGGCCCGGGCGCGCAGTACGACGATTTCAACTTCGGTGCGGCGGCGTGGACGCTGAGCGCGCATGAAGGCCGCCCCGGCCACGAGCTGCAGTTCACCGCGATGGTCGAGCGTGGCGTGTCGTTGGCCCGCACGATGTTCGCGTTCAATTCGGTGAACGTGGAAGGCTGGGCGCTGTACGCCGAAGCCGAGATGGTGCCGTACGAGCCGTTGGACGGGCAGATGATCGCGCTGCAGTTCCGCCTGCTGCGCGCCGCCCGCGCCATGCTCGACCCGATGCTCAACCTGGGCCTGACCGACCGTGCCAACGGCGAGCGCGTGCTGATCGAGCAGGTCGGCCTGTCCAAGGCGATGGCCACCCAGGAACTGGACCGCTACATGGTGCGCATGCCGGGCCAGGCGGGCAGCTATTTCTACGGCTACACCCGCATCCTCGAACTGCGCATGCAGACCGAGCTGGCACTAGGCGCGAAGTTCGACCGCATGGCGTTCAACAACTTCCTGCTCGATCAGGGCCTGCTGCCGCCGGACCAGCTGGCCGAAGCGGTGCAGCAGCAGTTCGTGCCGAAATACCGGTAGCGCTGCGGGGTAATCGTCTGCGTCGGCAACCGCGCCGGCGCCTCCGGGTTCGGCACCCAGATCGCCACGCCGGCCGCGCGCTTCTGCGTGGTCGGAATACCGATGCCGACGCCGCCGCCCACGTGCGAGCCGTAGCTGCCGGCGCCAACCGACATGCCCACCGGGGAGCCGCTGCTGCCCACGCCCATCAGGATCACGCCGTTGGCGCCCAGCGCCGCCGCTTCGCGCTTGAGCCGCGCCACGGCCGCGTCGGTCTGCCCCTGGGTACCAAACCCCACGGCCGAGGACGATTCGAGCTGGGCAATCTCCAGCGAACCGGCCGGCGGGGTGGAATAGATCTGCACCTGCGCCGGGTCGATCGGCGCACGCGCGCGGCCAAGCATCACCTTGGAGGTGCTGGCGCAACCGGCAGCGGCCAGCAGCATGGCGGTCAGAGCGAGCCAACGGATGTTCATGGCGTTTACCCCTGTAGGACAGTTCGGATCATCGGCCGGGGACTCTGAATCGGCGCCAACACCGTCGCCCGGGGCATGGCCGCATGCTGGCACGGGGCGGGTGAGTGTGTCGCCAACGGCGGTAGGCGGCAGCCACAAGACAGGCTAATGTTGGCGAAGGAACCGATCTGAGGGGAGCTGGGCATGGGTGTGATCAGTCTGTTGTGGGGCATCGTGGCGCTGCTGTGGATGATCCTGGCCCTGATCCCGCTGCTGGGCTGGGGCAACTGGTTCCTGATCCCGTTCGCGGCGGTGGGGGCCGTCATCGCCGCGCTGGGTATCCTGTTCACCCATCCCAGCAAGCGCGGCCGTGCCAAGACCGGGCTGGTCCTGAACGGCATCGTGGTGGTGGTCGGCATCATCCGCCTGAGCTTGGGCGGTGGGGTGCTCTGAGCGGCATGCTCTGAACAACCTGCGCTGAGTCGCGCCCATGGGTGCGACCGGGCGTCGCAGGCCCACGGCCCGGCATGGGGCAGCGGAGTACAATCAGCGGCTGCGCAAGCCCCCCGCGCGCCTGTGAAACCGCGTCCGGCGCGGCTGCCTCCATGATCATTCGTCCCCGTCCCCGCGGCTGGCAACTGCTGTACATCCTGCGTGGCTCCATCGTGCCGGCCATCGCGCCGAAGGTGCTGGCCATCCTGGTGCTGTCCATCGCCGTGGCCGCGGTGGTCGAACTGGCCCCGCCCATCGGCATCGAGCGGGTCTCGGTCACCCCGTTCACCCTGCTTGGCCTGGTCCTGTCGATCTTCCTCAGCTTCCGCAACAGCGCCTGCTATGACCGCTGGTGGGAAGGCCGCAAGCTGTGGGGCCAGCTGATCTACGAATCGCGTTCGCTGGCGCGCCAGGTGCACCTGCTGCTGGCCGATGACAGCGGCCGCCGCCGTCGCATCGCCTACCTCACCACCGCCTTCGCCCACGCCCTGGCCGCCCGCCTGCGCGGGCGCGTCGTGGCCCGGGTGGCGCTGCCGTGGCTGGACAAGCCGCAGGGCGAGCAGCTGGCCGAGCGCGAGAACGTGCCCGACGCACTGCTGTCGATGATCGCCGCCGAGCTGGCCCAGGCCCTGCGCAGCGGCGAGCTGGAGCCGATCCTCTACACCCAGCTGGAGGACCGCCTGCACGCGATGTCCTCCATCCAGGCCGGCTGCGAGCGCATCCTCAGCACGCCGTTGCCGTTTGCCTACACCCTGCTGCTGCACCGCTGCGCGTGGATGTTCTGCGTGCTGCTGCCGTTCGGCCTGGCCAGTTCGCTGGGCTGGGGCACGCCGGTGCTGTCGGCGGTGCTGGCCTACGCCTTCTTCGGCCTGGACCAGCTGGGCGAGGAGATGGAAGAGCCCTTCGGCCTGGAGCCGAACGACCTGCCACTGGACGCCATGGTGCGCACCATCGAGATCGACCAGCTCGACGCGCTCGGCGAACGCCCCCTGCCCGAACCCCTGCTGCCGCAGGGCTACCTGTTGCAATAGCCACTCCCCGGAGCCTGCCATGCCTCACCCCCATTACCGCCCGCGGCGCATGCGCCATGACGAATTCTCGCGCCGCCTGATGCGCGAGAACACACTCACCACCGATGACCTGATCTACCCGGTGTTCGTGCACGAGCTGGCCGGCCGCACCGCTGTGCCATCGATGCCCGGCGTGGAGCGGCTGTCGATCGAGGAGCTGCTGAAAGTGGCCGAAGAGGCGCTGGAACTGGGGATCCCGGTGATCGACCTGTTCCCGGTGATCGACAGCTCGCAGAAGTCGCTGGATGCGTCGGCGGCGTGGGCCGAGGACGGCCTGGCGCAGCGTGCCATCCGCGCGCTGAAGACGCGCTTCCCGGAACTGGGCGTGATGACCGACGTGGCCCTGGACCCTTACACCACGCACGGCCAGGACGGGATCATCGACGACAAGGGCTACGTGCTCAACGACATCACCGTTGAAGCGCTGGTCAAGCAGTCGCTGTCGCATGCCGAAGCCGGCGCCGACATCATTTCGCCCTCGGACATGATGGACGGCCGCATCGGCGCCATCCGCCGTGCGCTTGATGCCGAGCACCACCTCAATGTGCGCATCATGGCCTACTCGGCCAAGTACGCCTCGGCGTTCTACGGCCCGTTCCGTGATGCGGTGGGCAGCGCCGGCAGCCTCGGCAAGGCCGACAAGAAGACCTACCAGATGGACCCGGCCAACGGCGACGAGGCCCTGCGTGAGATCGCGCTGGACCTGGAAGAGGGCGCGGACATGGTGATGGTCAAGCCGGGCATGCCCTACCTGGACCTCGTGCGCCGGGTGAAGGAAAAGTTCGGCGTGCCGACCTTCGCCTACCAGGTCAGCGGCGAGTACGCGATGATGAAGGCCGCCTTCGCCAACGGCTGGCTGGACGAACGCGCCTGCGTGATGGAATCGCTGCTGGGCTTCAAGCGCGCCGGTGCCGATGGCGTACTGACCTATTTCGCGCCGCAGGTGGCGGGTTGGCTGCGCGAGCGCTGACAATAGCGATCACGACGGACGGAGGAACACGCGATGGGACCGGAAATGGGATGGGTGCAATGGCTGATCTGGGGCACCGGAACACTGGTGTTCGGCGCGGTCATTGTCGGCGTGTTCATTGCCGCGTGGCGTGCCAGCCGGCGCCCGCCGGAGCAGCTCTCCGCCGCCGCCCACGTGGCCCGTGAGCAGGCTCTTCCGGAAAGCGTGCAGGCCGAGCTGGCCGCGCTGAACCGCCTCAAGGACAACGGCCAGCTGAGCGAGATCGATTACGAGAAGCAGCGCGCCCAGGTGTTGGCGCGCTGACGCTTGCGTCGGGTGGGGCAATGCCCGGGGTCGGATCCCCGGTAGTCGCCAACCAAGGTTGGCATCTACCAGACGGCCATCCACGCATGGCGTGGATTTATCGCACGCACCCGGCCACGGCCACCACCTTCGGCACCGCCAGCCGGTACACATCCACGCCACCGGCGCGCGGTGCCCTTGCCGCACTGCTGGCCACCATCATCTCGCCCGGTTTGGCGTTGTCGACCACCGGCGCGCCGGTCCAGCCGCCGCTCTGGTTGAACGACAGCCCCAGCGGCTGCAGCGCGGCACCGGTCCAGGCGCAGGCGCTGGTCATCACCTGCGCGGCCTCGCCGTTGCCACGGCTGAACACCACTGCGCCGTCATTGCCCAGCCAATCGCCGTCGGTCTCGTCAGCAACCGTGTTGAGAGCAGTCAGGGCCACGGCGGCGCCGCGCACGCCTTGCGCATCCAACTGCGCCACGAACAGATCCCAGCCCGCGCCACGGCCCTGGTCGCGGGCGAACAGCAGCCGGCGGCCATCGGCGCTGAGGGCCGCGCCACGCTCGGCACGGCTGCCGTCCTTGCCGGCCAGCGCCTGCGCCCGGCCCACGCTGCCATCGGCGGCCACCGCTGCGCGGTACAGCGCCCAGTTCCCCTCGCGGCCGGCGGCGAACAACAGCCAGTGGCCATCGCGGCTGAAAAAAGGGTCCAGCGCCTCGCCGGCCACGTCCACCGGCAGGGCCTGGGCCTGTTGCCAGCGGCCGTCCACCACCCGTGCCTGCCACAGCCCCCAGCCCGCCTCGCCACGGCGGGCGAAGATGATGCGCTGGCCGTCAGCACTGATCGTCGCCCGGCCCTCGTCGGCGCGGGTGGAGACCACGCCCATGCCCTCGATGCCGTACTCGTTCAACGCCATCGCCACGGGGGCAGAGAGTAGACTGGCGGCAAGCACCAGCAGGGTCGGGGTGATGCGCATCATCCGGGTCCTTGCACGAAAGTGCACCAGTCTAGCCAGCTTGAGGATTCCATGACCGATCGTTACGCCGTCTTCGGACACCCCGTTGCCCACTCGAAGTCGCCGCTGATCCACGCGACGTTCGGTCGCCAGGAAGGCATCAGCATCGACTACCGCGCGATCGACCTGGCCCCGGACGCCTTCCTGGCCGGGCTGGATGCCTTCGCAGCTGAAGGTGGTGTCGGCGCCAATGTCACCTCGCCGCACAAGCAAGCCGCGTTCTCGGCGTGCATCACGCTGACCGCGCGCGCGCGCCGCGCCGGCTCGGTCAACACCCTGCTGCGCAAGGGCGACCGCTGGCACGGTGACACCACCGATGGCATCGGCCTGGTGCGTGACCTGACCGACCGCCACGGCCTGGACCTGCGCGGCCGCCGCGTGCTGCTGATCGGCGCAGGTGGTTCGGCACGCAGCGTCGCCCCGGCGCTGCTCGATGCCGGCATCACCGAGCTGGTGGTGGTCAACCGCACGCCGGAACGCGCCGACGAACTGATCGACGCCATGGGCGAGCCGGGCCGCGCGCTCAGCCGCTACTGGGAAGACCTGCGCGACCTGGGCGATTTCGAACTGATCCTCAACGCCACCTCGGCCGGCCGCGACCGCGACGTGGAATTCAAGCTGCCGCTGTCGCTGGTCAATTCGATGACCACCGCGGTGGACCTGAACTACGGCGAGGCCGCCATCGCCTTCCTGGCCTGGGCGCGCGCGGCCAACTGCCGCAATACCGTCGATGGCCTGGGCATGCTGGTCGAGCAGGCTGCCGAGAGCTTCCTGCAGTGGCATGGCGTGCGCCCGCAGACGGACGAGGTCTACCAGCAGCTGCGTGCCGGTGCCGGCGCGTTTGCCGGCCAGGATTGAGCCATGGACAGCTCCTCGCTGCTGCTGAGCGTGCTGAGCATGATCGGCGTGCGCCTGCCGGTGCTGATCGCGCTGTGCGTCGGCCTGGTCTGGGTGGTGGGCGCGCCGCGTGATGCCGCCCGCAGCGGTGCGCTGGGGGGCCTGGTGCTGCTGCTGGTGGCCAACCTCGGCGGCGTGGTTGCCAACGTGGTGCCGTTGTGGATGGTCAGCAACGGCGATTTCACCGCCATCTCGGCGATGAGCGCGGTGCTGGGTGGCGTGCAGTTCGTGCTGTCGCTGCTGAGCGCCTTCGGCATCGTGCTGGTGATCTGGGCGCTGGTGCGCGTGCTGCGCCAGCGGCCGCCGCTGCCGCCTGCCGCATAACGCCGGCGCGGTAGCGCCAGGTTACGGCTGCTTCTGGTAGAGGCCGACCTTGGTCGGCGCTCTGGTAGGTGCCAACCAAGGTTGGCACCTACCAGAGCGGTGGGCTGGCAACGCCGCATTCGCCCCTGCCCGGCGCGTCAATGCAACCCATGACCGCCAAGCCCCGACGCCGCTGACCCTGTTCAGCGCCCGCGCCTCGGTCCCGGTGGCCGGCCATGCGACAATGGCCGGCCTGATCCAGCCACGGTAGTTCCCGGCGTGACCGAAACTGTCGCCGCCCCGCGCAAGCTCGATGACGCCTTGAAGGACGCGATCCGCAAGGCGTATACGACGCTGCAGGCCAACACCCCCGGCTTCTCCACCCGTCGCTCGCAGAGCCAGATGATCGGCGTGGTGTCGCGTGCGCTGTCCACCAGTGGCGGTGTCGGCGTGGTCGAGGCACCGACCGGCGTCGGCAAGAGTCTGGGCTACCTCACCGCCGGCGTACCGATCGCCCTGGCCAGCAAGAAGAAGCTGGTCATCAGCACCGGCACCGTAGCCCTGCAGTCGCAGCTGGTCGAGCGCGATATTCCCAATTTCCTCAAGGCCACCGGCCTGGAAGCGACCGTGGCCCTGGCCAAGGGCCGCACCCGCTACCTGTGCACGCGCAATGCCGCTGAAGCGCAGGGCGAGGGCGCGCAGGGCGGCATGTTCGAGGACGAAGCGCCGCTGTACGACCGGCCGCTGGCGCCCATCGAGATGGACATCGCCAAGCGCCTGTCCGATGCCTTTACCAGCGGCACGTGGGACGGTGACATCGACAACGCGCCGGAAACCATCAGCCCCGGCCTGCGCAGCCGCATCACCACGCCCGCCTCGGCCTGTGCCGGGCGCCGCTGCGCGTACTCGGCGCAGTGCGCGGTGCTGCGCTCACGCAACACCGTGCGCGATGCGCAGATCGTGGTGACCAACCACGCGCTGCTGCTGTCGGCGCTGTCCATTGGTGACAGCGACAACGGCCAGCCGATGATCGCCGCGCCGTCGGACATGCTGCTGGTGCTGGACGAAGGCCACCACATCGGCAACGTGGCCATCGACCAGGGCGCCGCCAGCCTGGCGCTGGATGACATGGCCAAGCGCACCGGCCGCCTGCAGATCCTGATTGCCGGTGCCTACCGCGCGGTCGACAAGGACCGCCTGGGCAACCTGCTGCCGAACGAGGCCATCGACGTGGCCAGCAACGTCGCCAAGCAGCTGCGCGCCTTCCGCGACCACGTCGAAGCGGTGTGGATGCCGGCCCCGGCTGACGAAGACCCGATGTGGCGCGCCGCCAACGGGCGCCTGCCCGAGGCCTGGCGCGAGCCGATCGAAGCGCTGGCCGACGACACCCGCAGCCTCTACAACTGGGCCCACGCTGCCACGGCACAAGTGGCCAAGGGCAAGCCGGACGACGCCGCGCGCGAGCGCCTGCAGCGCAACCTCGGCATGGCGCTGGAAATGATCGAGCAGCAGTACAACCTGTGGCAGGCCTGGCGCCGCGAGGACAAGGACGGCGCGCCGCCCACCGCGCGCTGGGTCACCGCCACCCGCGACGGCGATCTGGTGCTGCATGGCTCGCCGGTATCGGCCGCGCACGTGCTGCGCAAGCTGCTGTGGGATCAGGTGGATTCGGTGGTGATGACCTCGGCCACGCTGACCGGCGGTGGCGATTTCCAGTCGCTGGCCATCGACAACGGCATTCCACCCGACGCAGAGATGGTCTCGCTGGCCTCGCCGTTCGATCTGCCCAACCAGGCCGAGCTGATCGTGCCGAAGTTCCCGGTCACGCCCGATGACCGCGAAGGCCATCCGCGCGAAGTGGCGCGCTATCTCGACCAGGAGCTGGACTGGGCCAAGGGCTCGATGGTGCTCTTTACCTCGCGCTGGAAGATGGAGAAGGTGGCCGGCCTGATGTCGGCCGCGCGCCGCAAGCAGGTGCTGGTGCAGGGCGACATGTCCAAGACCCGGCTGATCGACGAACACCTGCGCCGCGTCGCCGCCGGCGAAGGCTCGGTGCTGTTCGGCCTGAACTCCTTCGGCGAAGGCCTGGACCTGCCCGGCGAAGCCTGCACCACGGTGGTCATCACCCAGGTGCCGTTCGCGGTGCCGACCGACCCGCAGACCGCCACGCTGAGCGAATGGGTGGAAGCGCGCGGCATGAACGCCTTCAACCTGATCGCCATCCCGCACGCGCTGCGCACGCTCACCCAGTTCGCTGGTCGCCTGATCCGCACGTCCACCGACACCGGCCGCGTGGTCATCCTCGATTCGCGGCTGCTGACCCGCCGCTACGGCAAGCGCATCATCGACGCGCTGCCGCCGTTCAAGCGCGTGATCGGCTGAAGTGCTCTGGTAGCGCCGGGCCATGCCCGGCGAATGCCTCAACCGCCTTCCGGATTCCGGCAGGCCGGGTTGCCCATCGCTTGGTGGTAGTCGCGGTCAAAGCAGCGCAGGAAGCCATCCAGCACGTCCAGGTTGGGCGGCCAAGGCGCATCCACCTGTTGCCCGCCGGCGGTGGTGAAGTGATAGCGCCCATCCTTCAGCGCCCCGGCGATCTGCTCCGGGGTGGGAATCGCGATCAGCGCTGCGCGCGCTTTTTCCAGCGCTGTACGGTCGCGCTGCAGGAACGCGACCGTGCCGTCCACATAGGCATTCCAGTAGCCGGGATCCTTATCCTTTGGCTTGTAGGTGCGCTGCATCAGCGCAATTGCTTGGGCCGTCTGCCCAAGCTCGGCGCGCATCTGCCCTTCATGCCAGAGGATGGTGGTGTGGCCCGCCGCCTTGGGCAGGGCGCTGTAGGCGGCAAGCAGGTCGGCCGCTTCGCGCTGGCAATCACGCTCGGCCAACGGGCGCCACCCGCCTTCCAGATCCTGGTCGAACGCATCCGGTTCCATCGCCAGCATCGCATCGCGGTCGTAGCTGCAGTCCGGCGCCTTCGATGGTTCGGGCGGGGCGCCCAACGCGGCGGCCAGGGCAAGCGAAAGCAACGTCATCACAACCTCCATGTCGGTGAGTACCCGGACACCGTAGCAGATCGCGCGGGTAGTGCCGGCCGCTGGCCGGCAACCTCGAAGATCGAATTACCATGACGCGACTGAACACGCGGAGGGAAGCCACATGCACGACTGGACCATCATCGCGACCCACAGTGACTGGATCGCCGCCACGCTTGAACTCGTTCTGCGCGATTCAACTCAGTCCGAGCGCCGTATGCAGTTCGATGCGGTGGAGCACGTGATGCTGGACAGGAGCGAACCCTGGGGACCGAGTGCATCGATCAACGACGTGACGGCGAGCGAAGATCGCGCCGAAGGTCTCATCCGCGTAGTGTTTGAGCTGCAGTCCGGCGGTTCGATCCACATTTCAGCAGGGGCGTGCCGCCTTGATGGCGAGCCTTGCGTGATCTGAATGCTGTGCCGGGGTCGGAGCCCTTTCTGCGAAAGGGATCCGACCCCACGGCAATTCAATCGCCCAGCAGGGCGGTGTTGCGCACCGCGCCCTTGTCGGCGCTGGTGGCCAGCAGGGCGTAAGCCTTCAGCGCGCTGGTGACCTTGCGCGGTCGCGGTGCACGCGGCTTCCAGCCGCGCGCATCGGCGTCGGCGCGGCGCTGGGCCAGGGTAGCGTCGTCCAGCAGCAGGTCGATGCGGCGGGCGGGGATGTCGATGCGGATGCGGTCGCCGTCTTCCACCAGGCCGATGGTGCCGCCGCTGGCGGCTTCCGGCGAGACGTGGCCGATCGACAGGCCCGAGGTGCCGCCGGAGAAACGACCGTCGGTCAGCAGCGCGCACTGCTTGCCCAGCCCCTTCGATTTCAGGTAGCTGGTGGGGTAGAGCATTTCCTGCATGCCCGGGCCGCCCTTCGGGCCTTCGTAGCGGATGACCACGACGTCGCCGGGCTGCACTTTGTCGGCCAGGATGCCGGCCACGGCCGCGTCCTGGCTCTCGAACACGCGCGCGCTGCCTTCGAACACGTGGATGGACTCGTCCACGCCGGCGGTCTTCACCACGCAGCCATCGACGGCCAGGTTGCCGCGCAGCACGGCCAGGCCGCCTTCGGCCGAGTAGGCGTGCTCGACGCTGCGGATGCAGCCTTCGGCGCGGTCCACGTCCAGCGTGGGCCAGCGCGTGGCCTGGCTGAAAGCCACCTGGGTGGGAATGCCGGCCGGCCCGGCGCGGAAGAAGTCGTGCACGCTGGATTCGCCGCTGACCGCCACGTCCCAGCGCTCGATGGCGTCGGCCAGGGTACGGCTGTGCACGGTCGGCACGCGGGTATCCAGCAGGCCGCCACGCGCCAGTTCGCCCAGGATGCCGTACACGCCGCCTGCGCGGTGCACGTCTTCCATGTGGTACTTGGGCGTGTTCGGCGCCACCTTGCACAGCTGCGGCACCCGCCGCGACAGCGCATCGATGTGGGTCAGGTCGAAGTCCACTTCGGCTTCCTGCGCCGCGGCCAGCAGGTGCAGGATGGTGTTGGTCGAGCCGCCCATGGCGATGTCCAGGGTCATCGCGTTGGCGAACGCGGCCTGGGTGGCGATGCCCCGCGGCAGCGCGCTCTCTTCTTCGCCGCCGTACCAGCGGTGGCACAGTTCGACGATCAGGCGGCCGGCGCGCAGGAACAGTTGCTCGCGGTCGGCGTGGGTGGCCAGGGTCGAGCCGTTGCCGGGCAGCGACAGGCCCAGGGCTTCGGTGAGGCAGTTCATCGAGTTGGCGGTGAACATGCCCGAGCAGGAACCGCAGGTCGGGCACGCGCTGCGCTCGAACTCGGCGACCTTTTCGTCGCTGGCGCTTTCGTCGGCGGCGATGACCATCGCATCGACCAGGTCCAGCTTGTGCTCGGACAGCTTGGTCTTGCCGGCTTCCATCGGGCCGCCGGAGACGAACACCACCGGGATGTTGAGGCGCAGGGCGGCCATCAGCATGCCGGGTGTGATCTTGTCGCAGTTGGAAATGCACACCAGCGCGTCGGCGCAGTGCGCGTTGACCATGTATTCGACCGAGTCGGCGATGATCTCGCGGCTGGGCAGCGAGTACAGCATGCCGTCGTGGCCCATGGCGATGCCGTCGTCGACGGCGATCGTGTTGAATTCCTTGGCGACGCCGCCGACCTTCTCGATCTCGCGCGCGACCAGCTGGCCGAGATCCTTCAGGTGCACGTGGCCGGGCACGAACTGGGTGAAGGAGTTGGCGATGGCGATGATCGGCTTGTGGAAGTCGCCGTCCTTCATGCCGGTGGCGCGCCACAGGGCGCGGGCGCCGGCCATGTTGCGGCCGGCGGTGGAGGTGCGGGAGCGGTATTCAGGCATGGCTGGCGGAACGGGCGGGCCGTACAACGTGGGGGTCGCTTGATCATGGACAATTTTTTCGGTTGCTGCTGCAACCACCTTCGTCGCTTGCAGCGGTAGCGCCGGGCCATGCCCGGCGGCCTTGAAATACCCGCATGTGGCCGCTGCGCTCGCCGGGCATGGCAGGTCGCCGCAGAGGTGTGCCAACCAAGGTTGGCACCTACCAGAGCGGTGCGTCGCCCGGGGTCGGATCCCATCGCGGCGCGATGGGCTCTGACCCCGGTGGTCAACGAAAATGAAATTCCGTTCATCTTTCCCACTTTGCCGATTCCGGTTGTTGATGCGGATTTGGCATCATTGGGGCACTGATCCGATTCCGAGGCATGACGCCATGAAGCGTTCCCGCACCACCGCGCTGCTGCTGATGAGCGCTGCACCCCTGCTGTTCACCGCCTGCCAGAAGGAAGAGCAGGTGCAGGTGCAGGAAGGCCTGTACACCTCCGTGCAGGCCTGCACCGAGGCGACGGGCGATCCGTCCTCGTGCCGCAACGCCTTTGCCGAGGCCCAGCAGAAGGCGGCCGACGCCGCGCCGAAGTACGCCAGCAAGGAAGCCTGTGAGCAGGACTACAAGCCCGAGCAGTGCGTGCAACAGCACACCTCGGCCGGTACCTCGTTCATCGGCCCGATGATGATGGGCTTCTTCATGTCGCAGATGCTGAGCAACCGCGGCGGCCTGGCCCCGCAGGCGCCGGCCTCGGCCCCGGCCTACCAGGACAAGAACGCTGGCTGGGCGCGCCCGGCCCCGGGCGGCACCGGTGGCATGAACACCGCCAGCGGCATCGGCGCTGGCAAGGCCGGCCTGGCCCCGGTCAGCAGCGAGCCGAACCGCGCCGTCACCGCCAGCCGCAGCGGCTTCGGCGGCACCAGCGCCCGCCGCAGCGGCGGCAGCTTCGGCGGCTGATCGACCCATGCAGCGAATTCGCATTGCCGAGCGCGCCCACTGGCGGGCGCGCGCGGAGGAAGCCGGTTTCCGCTTCCACACCATCGACGGCCAGCCGTACTGGGATGAAAGCGCGTACTACGCCTTCACCCTGCGCCAGATTGAAGTGGACATCGAAGACCCCAGCGCCGAGCTGCACCAGATGGCGCTGGACCTGGTCGGCGATGTCATCGCCAGCGAGCGGCTGATGGACCAGCTGGCGATCCCCGCGCACTACCGCGACTGGATCGCCGAGAGCTGGCACCAGCGCCAGCCGCACCTGTACGGGCGCCTGGATCTGGCCTATGACGGCACCGGTCCGGCCAAGCTGTACGAACTGAACTACGACACGCCGACCTCGCTGTTCGAGGCCAGCTTCTTCCAGTGGCAGTGGCTGGAGGACCAGCGCAACGCCGGCCGCCTGCCGCAGCACGCCGACCAGTTCAACGGCATGCACGAGGCCCTGGTCGAGCGCTTCGGCGAGCTCGCCGCGCGCCTGCCGCCGCCGCTGTACTTCAGCGCCGTGGGCAGTTCGGACGAGGACCGTGGCACGGTCGACTATCTGCGTGACTGCGCCGCCCAGGCCGGTCTGCAGGGCGAGGCCATCGCCATCGAGGATATTGGTCTGTCCGTGGATGGCCGTTTCACAGCGCTTGACGACACAGTGATCGGCACGCTGTTCAAGCTGTACCCGCTGGAAGACCTGATGGCCGAGGAATTTGGTCGCGCGCTGCCCGGTTCGGGCATCCAGCTGCTGGAGCCGGCGTGGAAGGCGGTGCTGAGCAACAAGGGCATCCTGCCGCTGCTGTGGCAGCGCAACGTCGGCCACCCGAACCTGCTGGAAGCGCACTTCGATGATGGCAGCGCGCTGGCCTCAGGCTGGGTGCGCAAGCCGCTGTTCTCGCGCGAAGGTGCCAACATCGAGATGCACCTGGCCGATGGCAGCACCCAGCGTAGCGACGGCCCGTACGAAGGCCCGGCGATCATCCAGCGTGCGCACCCGCTCACCCGCTTTGAAGGCGGTTACCCGCTGATCGGCAGCTGGGTGATTGGCGACCACGCCTGCGGCATCGGCATCCGCGAGGACGACAGCGCGATCACCCGCGACAGTGCGCGCTTCGTGCCGCATGCGATCGTGGACGAGGCGCCGACGCGGATCTACGTCTGATGGCGGTGCGGCGGCCCTTGGGCCGGCGCGGGCGAACGACGCCGGTGCCGGGGCGGCATTTCGATGATGGCCGCACGCTGCACGCCTTCGCCGGGCGCGTGGCGGTGCGCTGCCATCGCTGTGACACGCCGGGCTGGGTGGTTGCCAGCTGGCAGCCTCACCACTGGACGGCGCGCTTCCGTTGCACCGGCTGCAGTGTGGCGCTGGACAGCGGTGCCTGGGTGGGCGCGGTACGCATCGATGGCCGCCGCCCGTGCGGCTATTGCGGTCACCAGTGGGTGTGCGTGCACCAGCATCGGCCGTCGGCCTCCACGGCCGTGCCGGAGGTACTGCCGGCCAAGTGCGCGCAGTGCGGGCGCACCAGCGAGGTGAAGGTCAGCGTTTGCCCGTTGCGCGATGGAGAGCCGGCAGATCCGCATTTCGGCCTGCCGCTGCGGTTGGTCGAGCCCACACGCGCAGGCCTGCTGTGGGCCTACAACGCCGAGCACCTGCAGGTGCTGCATGAGTACGCGACGTCGGCCCTGCGCGAGCATGGCGTTGTGCACAACGCCTCGATGTTCTCGCGCCTGCCGCAGTGGATGAAGCTGGCCCGTAACCGAGTGCTGCTGCAGCGTGCAGTGGAGCGGTTGCACCGGCGTTTGCTGCAGGAGTAGGTAGTGCCGGCCGCTGGCCGGCAGCCGAGCATAGGCTCGGCTCTACAGGAATCAGGCCGGCCGCTGGCCGGCAGCCGAGCATGGGCTCGGCTCTACAGGAATTAGGCCGGCCGCTGGCCGGTAGCCGAGCATGGGCTCAGCTCTACAGGAATCAGGCCGTCTGTAGAGCCGAGCCCATGCTCGGCTCCGGTCAATCGCAGGGTCAGAGCAGCCCTTCGCGCTTCACGGCGAGATACCGTTCCACCAGCGCGGCAGGCAGGGCGTCGGCGGTCACGTCCAGCACCATCACCTTCTCGCTGCGCAGCGCTTCATGCGCCTTCGCGCGCTCCTGCAGGTACAGCGCGGCGGCACCGGCCTGGGCGGCATCTTCCAGCGTCTGCACCTCGCCTTCCAGCGCGGTATCCAGTTCGCGTTCGCGCAGGCTGGCCACGCATACCAAGTGGCGGCGCTGCAGCAGGCGTACGGCGGCCAGCAGGTCTTCGATGTCTTCGTCGCGCACGTTGCTGACCAGCATCACCAGGGCGCGACGGCGCTGCCGCAGCGAGACTTCGGTGGCGGCCGCCAGATAGTCGGTGGCCACGGCCTGCGGCTGCAGGTCGTAGCTGGCGCGCAGCAGGTGTTCCACCGTGCCCATGCCGCGCTGCGGCGCCACCCAGCGGCGTTCGCCACCCACCGCGAACAGGCCGGCGGCATCGCCCTGGCGCAGGGCCAGATAGGCCACCACCAGCGATGCGTTCAAGGCATGGTCGAAGTGCGAGAGACCGCCTTCGCTGGCCAGCATGCGCCGGCCGCTGTCGAGCATCAGCAGCAGCTGCTGGTTCTTCTCGTCCTGGTACTCG
This sequence comes from Stenotrophomonas cyclobalanopsidis, assembly GCF_008710035.1. Lineage (GTDB taxonomy): Bacteria > Pseudomonadota > Gammaproteobacteria > Xanthomonadales > Xanthomonadaceae > Stenotrophomonas > Stenotrophomonas cyclobalanopsidis. The sequence continues at coordinate 165,375 of NZ_VYKI01000004.1, forward strand.
CGCGAGATCAGCTTGCGCGCGCGGGCGGTGGCCTTCCAGTCCAGCTGGCGCAGGCTGTCACCGACGCGGTACTCGCGCATCTGGTGGAAATCGGTGCCTTCGCCACGTCGGCGCTTTACGTGTGCGCCCACCAGGCGCGAGGCCTGGTCGGCACTGAACAACGCGAAGCGGGTGAGCGGCACGAAGTTGGGATAGACCCGCACGTCCAGCACCGGCGGCAGCGTGCGCTGCTGCCACCACAGCCGCCACGGCGAGCGGATGCGCACGTCCACGCCGTCGAACTGGAAGCGCCCGCGCTGCTGCGGCTGCACCTGGTAGTGCAGGGTGCTGGCGTGGCCGGCGCGCAGCTGCAGGCGCTGCGGCAATCCTTCCAGCGGCCAGCCGCCGGGCACGCGATCGAACACCTGCACCTGCATCGGCTGCTCGGCGAACAGGCGCAGGCCGATCTCGCGGCGCACGCCCAGTGCCAAGGCCTCGGGCACCTGGCGCTGTACCTGCGGCGACGCACGCCGCCACTGCCGCCACAGATCAGCCAGTGCCAGCGCGGCCACCAAACTTCCCGCCACGGCCCAGCTCCAGTGCGGCAGCAGGCCGCCCAGCGCCACGCCGCCCAGCGCGGCCCAGGCAGCCAGCAGGACCAGCAGCAGCGGCGCAGGCCTCATCGGCGCGGTGCTTCCACCTTGGCCAGCAGCGCACCCAGCACATCATCAGGGCCCTGGCCTTCGATCTGCAGCTCCGGCGCCAGCGCGATGCGATGGCGCAGTGCCGGCCGGGCGATGTCCCGCACATCGTCGGGGGTGACGAAATCACGACCGGCCAGCACTGCCTGCGCACGCGCGGCACGCACCAGCGCGATACTGCCGCGCGGGCCGGCACCAACGGCGATGCCCGGCCAGGAACGGGTGGCGGCCACGATGCGCACCGCGTAGTCGATCACTTCGTCATCGACGGTGATGGCGGCGGTGGCCTGCTGCAGCGCCAGCAGTTCGCCGGCGCCGAGTACGCGCGGCACCTGGCTGAGGTCGAAATCGCTGGCGGCGCGGCCACGGGTGATGGCCGTGACCATGTGCTTCTCGTCTTCCAGCTGCGGGTAGTCGATCAGCACCTTCAGCAGGAAGCGGTCCAGCTGTGCTTCCGGTAGCGGGTAGGTGCCTTCCTGTTCCAGCGGGTTCTGCGTGGCCAGGGCCATGAACGGCGGCGCCAGTGTGAAGGCCTTGCCTTCGATGGTCACCTGGCCTTCCTGCATCACTTCCAGCAGGGCCGACTGGGTCTTGGCCGGGGCACGGTTGATCTCGTCGGCCAGCAGCAGGTTGGTGAACACCGGGCCGCGGCGGATCTTGAAGCTCTCGCTCTTCGGGTCGTACACCGCATGGCCGCTGACGTCGCTGGGCATCAGGTCGGGGGTGAACTGCACGCGCCCGTAGTCCAGCTCCATGGCCTGCGCCAGTGCACGCACCAGCAGGGTCTTGCCCAGCCCGGGCACGCCTTCGATGAGCACGTGACCACCGGCCAGCAGCGCCACCATGATCTGGTCGAGCACGTCGGCCTGGCCGATGAAGGCGCGACCGACGGCATCGCGGATGGCATCGACGCGTTCGATCAGGCGGGCGGCAGCAGCCACCGGAAGCTCAGGGGCATCGGTCATAGCAGGGATCTCATCTGGAGCAGCAAGCGGATGCGCTCGCGCAGGGCGGAGGAATCGTGCGGCGAAGGAGCGGTGAGGGCGGTGGCCACGCGGCTGGCGGGCCACTGCAGCACCTCGGCGATGGCCTGGTCGCGGGCAGCGCCATCCAGCGCGGCCGCCACCGGGGCGCGCAGGCGCAGGCGATGCAGGAACAGCGCCTGGACTGCGTTGTACAGCTGCGCGTCCTGGCCGAAGCGCAGCAGCAGCTCGCCACTGGCACGCACGTGTTCCAGCAGCGAGCGGCGCTCGAGCACCGGCGAAGGCAGCACGCTGCCCATCCGCTGCGCGCGCGTCCACAGCCAGCCCAGCATGGCCAGCAGCAGCGGAATCCACAGCGGCCAGCCCTGCAGCACGATGCGCGCCAGCAACGTCGGCGGGCGGCTGCCGTACACCAGCCACACCGTGCCGCGCCCATAGTTGGGGTCAAGCAGGTAACGGGTCAGGTCGCGGTGGGAAAGATCATGCAGGCCACCGCGCTGCGGCGCGTTCCTGGCCGTTGCGCCCTTGCGCGGCAGTGGGGTGGCGCCAGCGCCGCGCATGAAATCCAGGTCGGCCAGCACATCGATGCGGCCTTTGCCGTGGCGCAGGCGGGCGAAGGCCAGCCCCTCCTCGTTGCCCCAGCGGCGCTCGGCGTCGGCGCTGGCCTTGAAGCCGAGACTGAAGCGGCGGCCGTTGCAGAACTCGACGTGGTTGGGATCATCCACCACATGGAACGGCTGGCAGTCCTTGCCATGGAACAAGCTTTCCACGCCGATGCGGTCCAGCAGCGGCCCCTGCGTGGTGCTGGCCTTGTCCTCGCCTGGCGGCTGCGTGCGCAGCAGCAGGTGGCCGCCACGGGCGACCCAGTCCAGCAGTGCCTGCGCGGTGCCCGGCGGCATCTCGCGGGTGTCCTGCAGCAGGACCAGGGTATCGGTGTCGGCCAGGGTCATCTTCGCCAGCTGCAGGCGTTCGCGCGACTGCACCTCGATGCCGTCGGCACGCAGCGCCTGCCCCAGCACGTACAGCGGGTTGTAGCTGGCTTCGCCACGCGGCGGCAGCACTACGGTCTCGGTGACCTTCTCGTGCGTGCGCAGGAACAGGATGGTCAACGGCACGCCCAGCAGCACCAGCAGGCCGAGCAGCAGGGCCCAGAACGCGCGCGGGCTCATGCCTTCCACCCGAACTGCTGGCGCAGAGTCGCGGCCAGGCCATCGAACTCATCGCGCGTGGGCAGGCGACCGCCGTACGCGGCGTACTGCCACATGCGCACGATGCGGGCGAACAGGTCGCGGTCCGCCTGCTGCGGCATGCGCCGCGACGCACGCAGGCACTGCGCTTCGGTGGCGCCGGGCGGCAACGCGTTGCCGGTACGCTCGACCAGGGTGCGCACGCTGGCGCGGTAAAGCAGGGCCAGGGCCTGGCGCGGGCGTCCCTGGTCCCACAGCAGGCCGGCCTGGGTGGCCACGTCCGGCGGCAGCACCACCGGCAGTTCCACGGCCTCTTCCTGCGCGCGCGGTGCGTCCTTCGGCGTACGCCGGCCGGCGCCACGCAGCCACGGCCACCACAGGCGCGCGGTCAGCAGCAGCACCAGCATCACGGCGCCGAGCAGCGCCCACAGGCCCCATTCGGCCACGCGTGCCAGCAGCTTCAGACCGCGGTTGCGTTCGCCATGCTTCTGGCCGGCCTTGTCGTCCTTGGTGTCTTTCTTCTCGGCCTTCTTTTCCGCCGTGGTGTCGTCGATCGGCTTCCACTCGGTGACCTGGCGGACCGGCCGCTGCAGCGGATCCTCGTAGGCACGGTTCACCGCCTGGCGGAAACCGGCCGTGTCCACCGGCTGCTCGCCGACGATGCCGGCAGCGGCATTGGCCGGATCATTGGCGGCGTTGGCTTCTTCGCCGTCGTCCTCGGCTTCGTCTTCATCCGCGTCGGCCTGTCCGGCCGCCCGGGCTTCGTCGGCGACCTGTTGGGCAGTGTCCGCATCGGCGTCCTGCGCGTGGGCGGGGACCAGCGGCAGCGCCAGGCACAGCAGCAGGGCCAGCGTGGATGCCGCCGGCAGCAGCCGCTCGCGCAGGCGGCGCAGGGCGATCTCCACGTCCCACGCTTCCATCTGCGTGCGCCGGTTGAGGTACAGGCCGAAGCCGGCGCCGACATAGAACGGGCCGATCAGGGCAGCGGCCAGCCAGCTCAGCAGGTTCAGCAGCAGGTCCGCCCACGGCGGGGTCTCGACGCTGATCATCGCCCAGGCCGCGCGCCACGAGTCGGGCAGCAGTTCCAGCGGAATGAACATGAAGACCGCAGCGATCGCGCCCAGCACCAGCACCAGCTCGAAGCCGAGGCAGATCAGCGCCAGTAGGATTGCCGGCCCAGCGGCGCCGGCGGCCACCGCGCGCCGGCGTGGGCCGCGCTGTGCGGGTGCGTTGCCTTCCAGCAGGTTGACCGGCAGGCACAGGCTGCGCAGCAGGCTGAAACGGCGCCAGCCGAGGTAGCCCCAGAAGCCGGTGCCGCCCCAGTGCCGTTGCGCGGCCAGTGCCGCCCGCGCGCCGACCGTCTCGCCGAAGATGCCGCGTGAGAGCACGTACAGGGGCGCGCGCTCGAACAGCGGCTTGCACCACCACATCGCCAGCGACGCCCAGGCGAAGCCGTCCAGCCACCAGGCCAGCGCATTGAACAACACGAACAACGGCGCACTGGCCAGCAGCCAGCTGCCCCACACCGCGCGCGCGTGGCGGCGGGCGAGGGCGGTGCCCAGTTCCATCGCTTCCCAGCCGCTGCGCGCACGCAGGGCCACGTCGAGGTGGTCAATCCGCACGTTCACCCCCGCGACCGCCGCGCCACAGCCACAGCAGCACGCCGGCCCACAGCACGCCGGCCACGCTGTACTTGGCCCAGGCCGGGATCTGCGCGATCGACGACCAGAACGCTTCCACGAAGGCCGCCAGCAGCAGCATGAAGGCCACGCCCAGGCACAGGCGGGCGCCGATGCGGCCGCCTTCCACCAGCGCGTCGATGCGGCGGCGGCGGCCGGGCGCCAGCAGTTTCATGCCCAGCTGCAGGCCGGCGCCGCCGGCGATGACGATGCCGGTCAGCTCGAAGGCGGCATGGCCGACCACGAAGCGCCAGAACGGATCGCCATGGCCGATCTGCTGCAGGTGGCCCGCCACCGCGCCCATGATGACGCCGTTGAACAGCAGCACCAGCAGCGTGCCCAGTCCGGCCAGCAGGCCGCTGGCGAAGGTGCGCAGCGCGATGCTGACGTTGTTCATGATGTAGTAGCCGAACATCATCCAGTCGGTGCCGCTGTCACGCCCCAGCCGATCCGCAGCCGGGTCGTACATGCGCTCCATCTCGGCGATCCGGCTGTTGTCCATCAGCAGGTGCACGCTGTCCGGGTACAGCTGCACCACGGTGAAGCAGGCCAGCGCCGGCACCGCGAACATCGCCAGTGCCACCCACATGCTGCGCGCCTGGCTGCGCACCAGCATCGGGAAGTCGGCCACCAGGAATTCCAGCGCCCGCCGCCAGCGCACCGGCGGCGTGCGGTACAGCACGCTGTGGCCCTGCTGCATCAGCTGCTGCAGGCGCTGCACCAGCTGCGGGCTGTAGCCGCGTTCGCGGGCCAGCGCCAGCTGCTGGCACAGGCGGCGGTAGCGCTGGGCGAAGGCGACGTCACCCGGGTCAGCGGCATCGGGCCTGCGCCGCCTGCGACGCGAAGCGCCTGCACGCTGCTGCAGCCAGTACTCCAGCTGTTGCCATTCGTGCTGGTGGCGGGCGACGAACTGTTCCTGCTTCATCGGCGGCCCAGCAGCCAGTTGGCCATCGCGTACAGGCGCAGCACGCCCACCTGGCCGGATGCACCGGTCAGCGGCTCGGCGATACCCGCCAGTTCCTGCTGGCGACCCGTCGACAGGCGCGGCGCGCGTTCGGCAAAGGCGAGGACGGCGGCCTGTTCCTGCGGGCGCAGCGGCTGCGACGGCACCAGCACGCTGTCGATGGTGGCCGGAGGCGACAGGTAATGCATCGGCTCGTGCACCACCACGGTGCCGGCCACCAGGTCGCCGAGGCGGCGCCCGTAGGGATCGAACAGGCTGCTGAGCAGGCCCAGGGCATAACCGAACGGCAGCATGTCCACGGTACGCAGCAGGTTGCGGGTGATCGAGGCCATCCAGCCCACCGGTGCGCCATCGCGCGACAGCACGCGCAGGCCGAGTACGCGCTTGCCCAGGGTGCGGCCCCACAGCGCCTCGCAGACGATGGGGTAGGCCCACATCAGCAGGAACATCGCGGCCATGTAGATGCCGCGGCCAAACTCATCGAGCAGGGCCAGCGGAATGGACAGCAGCACCAGCGCGCCGAAGCGGATGCCCAGGTCGACCAGCCAGGCCAGCGCACGCGGCATCGGCCCGGCGGTGGGCAACTGCAGTGGCACGCCTTCCGGCGTTACCACCTCGCGGTAGGTATCGAGCATGGGCGCGGTCATCAGTGCGATGGCCGCGGATGTGGGCGCGGGAGTCCTCTCCGGCGTGCTGCCACAGGCATGGGGGGTCTCGACGGTTCCTGGTCGGGCCCCGACTTTAGCAGAGCGCAGTGGCCGACGAAGCGGCTCAGCCCAGGTATTCGTCCTTCAGCCGCACGTAGTGGTCGGCCGAATAGTGCAGCGACTCGATCTCCTTGTCGCTGAGCGTGCGTGCCGGACGCGCCGGGTTGCCCACCCACAGCTCGCCCTCGCCGACCACCTTGCCCGGGCCGACCACGGCGCCGGCGCCGACGAAGGCATGGCGCTCGACACGCGCGCCGTCCAGGATGCAGGCGCCCATGCCGATCAGGCTGTAATCGCCGATGGTGCAGGCGTGGATGATGCAGCCGTGGCCGACGGTCACGCCTTCGCCGATCAGGGTCGGGTAGCCGGCCTTGTTGTACGGGCTGTGGTGGCTGACGTGGATGATGGTGCCGTCCTGCACGTTGGTGCGCGCGCCGATGCGCACATGGTTGACGTCGCCGCGGATGACCGTGCCCGGCCAGATGGAGACATCGTCGGCCAGCTCCACGTCACCGATGAGGGTGCAGGCCGGGTCGACGTACACGCGCTGGCCGAGGACGGGCATCTTGTCGCGGAAGGGGCGCAGGGGGTTCATCGCTGTCTCCAGGTGGGGCAAACACGACGATGATACGCGGCGGAGGCATCGGTAGCGCCGGGCCATGCCCGGCGAGCGCAGCGGCGCGTTACGCGACGCGGCCGCGACGGGCGCGTTCCAGGTGCACCAGCAGCAGCGAGATCGCGGCCGGGGTCATGCCGGGAATGCGCTGTGCCTGGCCGATGGTCTGCGGGCGTACGCGCTCCAGCTTCTGCAGCACTTCGGCCGACAACCCACGCACGCTGGCGTAGTCGAAGCCTTCGGCGATCGGCGTGGCTTCGTGGCGCTGCTGGCGTTCGATCTCGTCGCGCTGGCGGTCCAGGTAGCCGGCGTACTTCACGCCGATCTCGACCTGCTCGGCCACCTTGCCATCGGCTACGGCCGGGCCCAGCGAAGGCACCCGCATCAGCTGTGCGTAATCCAGCTCCGGGCGCTTGATCAGGTCCAGCACGTTGGTTTCGCGGCTGACCGCGACGCCCAGGGTTTCCTGCACTTCGCGGCCCAGCGCATTGGCCGGGGTCGCCCACAGTGCCGCCAAGCGCGCGCGCTCGGCGGCGACCGCGGCCTGCTTGGTCTCGAAGGCGTTCCAGCGGCGGTCATCGACCAGGCCCATCTCGCGGCCGGTCGGGGTCAGGCGCTGGTCGGCGTTGTCCTCGCGCAGCTGCAGGCGGTACTCGGCACGGCTGGTGAACATGCGGTACGGCTCGTTGGTGCCGTGGGTGATCAGGTCATCCACCAGCACGCCCAAGTACGCTTCATCGCGGCGCGGGCACCAGCCGTCCAGCCCGCGCACCTGGCGCGCGGCGTTGAGGCCGGCCAGCAGGCCCTGTGCGGCGGCTTCTTCATAGCCGGTGGTGCCGTTGATCTGGCCGGCGAAGAACAGGCCGTTGACCAGCTTGGTTTCCAGCGAAGCCTTCAGCCCGCGCGGATCGAAGAAGTCGTACTCGATGGCGTAGCCGGGGCGGGTGATGTGCGCGTTCTGGAAACCACGGATGCTGCGCACCATCTCCAGCTGCACGTCGAACGGCAGCGAGGTGGAAATGCCGTTGGGATAGATCTCGACGACGCCCAGGCCCTCGGGTTCGACGAAGATCTGGTGGCTGGCCTTCTCGGCGAAGCGCACCACCTTGTCTTCGATGGAGGGGCAGTAGCGCGGGCCGATGCCCTCGATCTGGCCGCTGTACAGCGGCGAGCGGTGCAGCGCGTCGCGGATGATCTGGTGGGTCTGCTCGGTGGTGTGGGTGATCCAGCAGCTGACCTGCTGCGGATGTTCGTCCACCGAGCCGAGGAAGGACATCACCGGGCGCGGCGTGTCGCCGGGCTGCTCGTCCATCACGCTGTAATCCAGCGAGCGGCCATCGATGCGCGGCGGCGTGCCGGTCTTCAGGCGGTCGACCTGGAACAGACGTTCGCGCAGGCGCGCGGCCAGCGTGGTCGCCGGCGGGTCGCCCATGCGGCCGGCGGCGTACTGGGTCGGGCCGACGTGGATCTTGCCGGCCAGGAAGGTGCCGGCGGTCAGCACCACGGCCTCGGCGTCGAAGCGCAGGCCGGTCTGGGTGATGACCCCGCGCACGGCGTCGCCTTCGATGGCCAGGTCATCGACGGCCGCCTGGAACACGGTCAGGTTGGCCTGGCCTTCGACGATGGCGCGGATCGCCATGCGGTACAGGTTGCGGTCGGCCTGGCAGCGGGTCGCGCGCACGGCCGGGCCCTTGGAGGCATTGAGCGTGCGCCACTGGATGCCGGCGCGGTCGGCGGCATGCGCCATCGCACCGCCCAAGGCGTCGATTTCCTTGACCAGGTGGCCCTTGCCGATGCCGCCGATGGCCGGGTTGCAGCTCATCGCGCCCACGGTTTCGATGTTGTGGGTCAGCAGCAGGGTGCGCACGCCGGTACGGGCCGCGGCCAGCGCGGCCTCGGTGCCGGCGTGGCCACCGCCGATGACGATGACGTCGTAACGATGGAAGGACTGGGTCATGGGGGCAGGTCAACAGGGGACGGGCGCAGCCGGGGCGGCGCCGGGGTGGCGATTTTAGCGCCATTCGGAGGGGGGCGACGGGCCCGGATCGGGGCCGGGATGAAATCCACCCTAAAGTTGGCAGGATTTTTGCAGATAACCCAATAGCACCCATCGTGGCTGGCGCCGTAGGCGCCGTTGACCGGAATTGGAACAGGGGCCGGTACAGGCGCACGGTGGGGAAGCGGGGGGCCGGCAGTCGGGGGACTGTCCGGCCCTGTTTTTTTGGGCGGTCTGCCGGGAGAGGTCCCATCCACGCATGGCGTGGATCCAGACGAGCCAAAGACAAACGGCCCCGCATTGCGGGGCCGTCTGCTTTCAGAGGTGCCGACATCCGACAGGGCCGGAACAGGGGGGATCCAGATGTTCCTGTCGGATATCGACGTAGAGCTGTTTGGGACGGCCCCTTAACGTTTTTGTCACTTTGTGACGCGGGCTGTCACCACCCGCCTAGGGTGCGGCCTGAACCGCGTGAAATGCAAGATGGTTCAGAGCCCAACTGTGCGCTGCGTCGCACGTTTCATGTTTCGCCGCAGGTAACGGTTCATCGTTCCAGGTTTCGCCACGGGGAACCGTTCGACCTCGGCGCACGCGGTGCCGGTGCCGGACGTGCCTGCGGCGGCGCGGAGGGGCGAGCCTGGGGCGCAGACGGACGTGCCTGCGGCGGACCCGGCGGGCGGCCAGCCTGCGGCGGGCGACGCATCGAGTCCATGTTCCGCCACGGCGAGCCACCATTGTTCTGGCGCGGCGGCGGCGGACGGTTCTCACCACCGTTGCCCGGACGCGGCGGCGGCGGCGGACGATGGTTGTGCGGCGGCCGGTAGACCGGGCGCGAGTAATACGGGTTGCCGTAATAGCCGTAGCCACCGCCATAGCCGCCATACCCACCGTAGTAGGGGTAGCCATAGTTGGACGGATAGCCATACGGATAGCGGTACTCCGTCGACGGGGCACCATGGTAGTAGCTGCCACCGCTGCCACCGCCGACATAGTCGTAGGTGGAACAGCCGGTGAGGGCCAGCAACAGGCCACCGGCAAGCAACAGGCGCGTTTTCATGTGGGTCCCCCCAAGGACGGGTGTAGGGCCAGCTTCAGGCGTGGGCATTGAATCGCCCCTTAATTGTGCCGGCCCAGGATGAATGGCGATGAATGCCTGCATGCTGGCATGGCCGGGTGCGTAGCCGCCAGCGTCGGGGCATACGTTAATCTTGCGTCATGAGCGATTCACTGTTGCCCCGCGCCGAAGATGTCCTGACCGCCGCCGCGCGGATCGCGCCGCATGCCCATGTCACGCCGGTCCTGCGCTCGCACGCGCTGGATGCGCTGGCCGGGGCGCAGCTGGCGTTCAAGGCCGAGCATCTGCAGCGCGGCGGGGCGTTCAAGTTCCGCGGTGCCTGCAATGCGGTGTGGTCGCTGGACGCCGGGCGCGCCGCGGCCGGTGTGGTCACCCATTCCTCGGGCAACCACGGTGCCGCGCTGGCCCTGGCCGCCCGCACCCGCGGCATACCCTGTCACGTCGTGGTGCCCGAAGGGGCGGTGGCCGCCAAGCTGGCCAACATCGCCCGCCATGGCGCCACCCTCTGGCGCTGCCCGCCCACCATCGCCGACCGCGAGGCCACCTGCGCCCAGGTCCAGGCCGATACCGGCGCGACCCTGGTGCATCCCTATGCCGACCCGGCGGTGATGGCCGGGCAGGGCACGGCCGCGCTGGAACTGCTGCACAGCGATGGCCCGTTCGATGTACTGGTGGTGCCGGTGGGCGGTGGTGGCCTGGCCAGCGGTACTGCGCTGGCCCTGCAGCACGCCAGCCCGCAGACCCGACTGATGCTGGCCGAACCGGCCGGTGCCGACGACACCGCGCGTTCGCTGTCTGCCGGCCAGCGCGTGACCGGTTTCACCCCGGACACCTTCTGCGATGGCCTGCGCACGCTGGTCGGCGCGCCGAATCTCCAGCTGCTGCAGTCGGCGGGCGCCGAGGTGATCGTGGTCGACGATGACGCCACCCGTGCGGCGATGCGCCTGCTGTGGGAGGTGCTGAAACAGGTGGTGGAGCCGTCCTCGGCCATCGTGCTGGCGGCGGTGCTGGCCCAGCCGGCGCGTTTTGCCGACCAGCGCGTGGGCCTGGTGCTGTCCGGCGGCAACGTCGATCTGCCAGCGCTGCGCTGGGAGGTGGCGTGAGCCGCGGCCGTCATCGACCACACACCGGCCTGCTGGGCTGGCTGTGGCGCCTGTTCGTGCTGGTGCTGGTGTGGCTGCTGGGCGTGACCGCCTGGATCGTCTGGGTGGGTGAGCGCGACCAGGCCGCCAAGGCTGACGCGATCATCGTGCTGGGCGCGGCGGCCTACGATGCCAAGCCGTCGCCGGTATTCGAAGAACGCATCCGCCATGGCCTGGACCTGTACCAGGCCGGTTATGCGCCGTTGCTGATCTTCACCGGTGGCTACGGTGGTGCGGGCGCGCGGTTTTCCGAATCGCAGGTGGCGCGGCGCTATGCGCTGAAGCACGGCGTGCCGGATGACGCGATCCTGATCGAGACCGCCTCGCGCAACACCGTGCAGAACCTGGTGGAAGCCAAGCGGCTGATGGAGCAGCGCAAGCTGCGTAAGGTCATCATCGTCAGCGACCCGCTGCACATGGCCCGCGCGCTGCGCCTGAGCCAGGCGCTGGGCATCGATGCGCTGGCCTCGTCCACGCCGAGCACGCGCTTCCGCAGCTTCCACACCAGCTGGCGTTTCCTGGTGCAGGAAATCTATTTCTTCCACCGCGACCTGGTGCGCCCGCCGCTGAGTTCGCCGGCCAATACCTGAGCGCCAGGCCGCGCCGCTGCGCTCGCCGGGCATGGCCCGGCGCTACCCTTTAGTCCACCCGGCGGCGGCTTTCGGTCAGGGCTGCTTGCGGCGGATCGGGATGGCCGACACCGGCACCGAGGCGATGTCATGCCCGCCTTCGCGGATCGGCGCGCCCGGGTCCGGCGCCCAGGCATGGGCGTAGATCACTTCCCAGCTGCTGGGCAGCTTGCCGTCGGCACGGCGCATCGGTTCGTATGCTGCAGCAGCAGCGGCAAAACGACCGCGGCCGGTCAGCGTGTGGCGGCGGTCCACCCGTGCATTGGTTGCGCCCATCGCGCGCAGCTCGCGCATCAGCGCCGGCAGGTCGTCGTAGGTCAGGGTGAACAGGTCACGGTCCAGCACCGGGTCGCGGAAGCCGGCCATCATCAATGCATCGCCGAACTGGGCAATCTGCGCGAAACGGCTGACGTGCGGGCGGTCATCGGCGGCAGCGAACGCCTCGTTGAGTTCAACCAGCGTTTCCGGGCCGAAGGTGGAGCACAGCAGCAGGCCGCCGGGCTTGAGCACGCGACGGAAACCGGCGAACACCGCCGGCAGGTCATCCAGCCACTGCAGGCACAGGTTGCTGAAGATCACATCGACGCTGTTGTCGGCCAGCGGCAGCGCGGCGGCATCACCGCACAGGCGCTGGAACGGCTTCCACCAGCCGGCCTGGCGCTTGGCCTGGTCCAGCATCGGCAGGGCCACGTCCATCGCGATCACCTGCGCCTTCGGCCAGCGCTTCTTCATCAATGCGCTGGCGTGGCCGGTGCCGGCACCGATGTCCAGCACCACCTCGGGCTTGCGCGCTTCCAGGTAGTCCAGCGATTCGATCAGCCGCGACTGCACCTCGCGCTGCAGGGCGGCGGCGGCGTCATAGCTGTTGGCGGCGCGGGCGAACGCGCGGCGGACGTGGCGGGCATCGAAGTGGGACGGCATTGCGGAAGTCTCTTAGAACGTACCGGGGTAGGCGCCGCCGTCGATCAGCAGGTTCTGCCCGGTGAGGTAACCGGCCTGTGCACTGCACAGGAAGGCGCAGGCCGCGCCGAATTCGTCCGGCGTGCCGAAGCGGCCGGCGGGGATCTGCTGGCGGCGGCGGTCGGCCACCGCCTGCACGTCGCCGTCCTGGCCCGCAGCGTGGGCGAAGTTGGCGCGCAGGCGGTCGGTGTCGAACTGGCCGGGCAGCAGGTTGTTGATCGTGACGTTGTGGCCGACCGTGCGCCGCGCCAGCCCGGCGACGAAGCCGGTGAGGCCGCTGCGCGCACCGTTGGACAGTGCCAGCGTGTCGATCGGCGCCTTCACCGAGGACGAAGTGATGTTGACGATGCGACCGAAGCCGCGCGCGATCATCGCGTCCACCGTGGCGCGGATCAGCGCGATCGGCGCCAGCATGTTGGCATCCAGCGCGGCGATCCAGTCGTCGCGCTCGAAGGTGCGGAAGTCGCCCGGCGGCGGACCACCGGCGTTGGTCACCAGGATGTCGACCTGCGGGCAGGCGGCCAGCGCCTGGGTGCGCCCGGCCTCGGTGGTCACGTCGGCGGCCACGGTGACCACCTCGGCGGCACCGGGCAGGGCGCGCAGTTCTTCCGCGGCGGCCTGCAGGGCGGCTTCGCCACGGGCCACGATCACCACGTTCACGCCGTCGGCCACGAGGGCGCGCGCGCAGCCGAGGCCGAGACCCTTGCTTGCGCCGCAGACCAGTGCCCAGCGGCCGGAAATACCGAGATCCATGAGTCAGAACTGCCGAATGCGGAAAGTGCTCATTGTCCGCCATCGGCCGGTGACAGGCCGGCAACGAAGTGTTGCAGGGCAGCGGCCACCTCGTCGGCGTGGCCCAGGAAGGGAGCATGGCCGCCGTGGGCGACGGTCAGCGCCTGCGCGCCCGGGGCCAGCGCGGCGGCGGCCTGCATCGCGGCCGGCGCTACCAGGCGGTCGCGCTGGCCGGCGATCCACAGGCTGGGCCTGCCCAGCGTGGGCAGGGCGCCACGCAGGTCGGTGCCTTCCAGCAGGCGCAGGCCTTCCAGCAGGGCGCGTTCGCTGGGCGCACCGCGCTCGACCAGGCGCTGGCGCAGGGTGCGCAGCTCCTCGCGGGCATGCGCCGAACCCATCACGTCCAGCGCCAGGAAGCGCTCCAGGGTGCCACCGAAGTCCGTGGCCAGGTCACGCCCGAACTGCTCGAACACCGCCGGTTCCACCGCGTGCGGCCAATCCTCGCCGCGCACGAAACGCGGCGTGGCGGCGATCATCGCCAGCCCGCGCACCTTCGGCAGGGTGGCCGCCGCGTGCAGCGCGAACAGCCCGCCCAGCGACCAGCCGCACCACACCGCCGGCGGCGTGGCCACGGCAATGGCGTTGACCACGTGCGGCAGGCGCAGCGGCGTGCTGTCGTCGCGGCTGTGGCCATGGCCGGGCAGGTCGACCAGATGCAGGGTGAAACGGTCGGCCAAGCGTTGCACCAGGGGCGCGAACACGCCCCCCTGCAGGGCCCAGCCGTGGATCAGTACCAAGTCCGGCCCGTGGCCGGTGACGTCGATATGCATGGGGTACGACGCGTGCGGATCAGGCCAGCGCGGGCAGGGCAGGCGGCAGCGCTGCGCTCGGCCCGGCAGCGACGCGGTCGCGCGCCTGGGCGATGGCTTCGACCAGCTCGCGCACCTGTTCCGGCGTATGCAGGGCCGACAGGGTGACGCGCAGCCGCGCCTTGCCTTCGGGCACCGTCGGCGGACGGATCGCGCCGACCAGCCAGCCGGCCTGCGCCAGCGCCTGCGACATCGTCACGGCGGTGTGGTCATCGCCACACAGCAGCGGCTGGATCGGGGTTTCCGAGGCCATCAGGTCCAAGCCATGGCGGCGCGCTTCACCGCGGAACAGGGCGATCAGGTCGGCCAGCTTGGCCCGGCGCCAATGGTCACGGCGGGCCAGGCGCACCGCTTCCAGGGCCGAGGCGGCCAGGGCCGGCGGCAGGGCGGTGGTGTAGATGTAGGGGCGGGCGGTTTCGGAAAGGTGCTCGACCAGATCCTCGCGGCCCAGCACCAGTGCGCCGGCACTGCCCAGCGCCTTGCCGAGGGTGACCAGCTGCAGCGGCACGTCGTCCACGCCCAGGCCGGCGGTGGCGACGGCACCACGGCCATCGCCGAGCACGCCCACGCCATGCGCGTCGTCCACGTAGAACAGCGCCTGCTGCAGGCGCGCGACCAGCGACAGCGCACGCAGCGGTGCAACATCGCCGTCCATGCTGAAGACACCATCGGTGGCCAGCATCGCCGCACCCTCGGGCGCGTGCTTGAGCTGGCGCATGGCGCCTTCCGGATCCAGGTGCGGATAGCGGCGCAGGCGCGCACCGGCCAGCCGCGTGGCATCGAGCAGGCTGGCGTGGTTGAGCTTGTCCTGCACGCAGACGTCGTTCTCTTCGCCCAGCAGCGCCTGCTGCACCGCCAGATTGGCGGCGAAGCCACTGCCGAACAGCAGGGCGCGCGGGTAACCGAGCCAGTCAGCTACTTCGCGTTCCAGTGCGTCGTGCAGCGCGTGGTGGCCGCAGACCAGGTGCGAGGCACCGGCACCGGTGCCATCGCGCGCGGCCGCATCCTGCAGCGCGTTGACCACGCTGAACTGCTGGGCCAGGCCCAGGTAATCGTTGCTGCAGAACCCAGTCAACCAGCGCCCGTCAATTTCCAGGCGCACGCCATCACGACGGGTGACCGTGCGCCGCGGGCGGCGACGGCCTTGTGCATCGCGCAACGCGCGCTGGGCTTGGAGGCGGGCGGTCAGGTCGGGGCGGGCCATGCTGGCTACAGGCGACGACGGGGCGGCTAGGGTAGCGCGTTGCCGCCACGCCTGCTCGACGCCCTGATCACGCGGCGTGTCACGCGGCGTGGGCGCAGCCACAGCCGGGGCCATCGGCGCTGATATCGGAGTGCACGGTACCGCCGTGGTCGTGGCCATCGGCGTCCACCTGCACGGGCATCGGCTGCAGGCCCAGGCGCGCGAACAGGGCCAGGTCGCGCTCGCTTTCCGTGTTGCCGGTCGTCAGCAGTTTCTCGCCATGGAAGATCGAGTTGGCACCGGCCAGGAAGCACAGCGCCTGCAGCTCATCACTCATCGCTTCGCGACCGGCCGACAGCCGCACCATCGAACGTGGCATCGCGATGCGTGCCACGGCGATCATCCGCACGAATTCGAACGGGTCCAGTACAGCGCTGCCATGCAGCGGCGTACCAGCGACCTGCACCAGCTGGTTGATCGGCACCGAATCGGGATGGGCCGGCAGCGTGGCCAGCGCCAGCAGCAGGCCGATGCGCTGCGCGCGTGTCTCGCCCATGCCGACGATGCCGCCGCAGCAGGTCTTCAGCCCGGCGTCGCGCACATGGCCCAGCGTATCCAGGCGGTCCTGGTACTGGCGCGTGTGGATGATCGAATCGTAGTAGTCCGGCGCGGTGTCCAAGTTGTGGTTGTAGTAGTCCAGGCCGGCGTCCTTCAACGCACGCGCCTGCACGCCACTGAGCATGCCGAGGGTGGCACAGGTTTCCAGGCCAAGCGCCTTCACCCCGGCGATCATCGCAGCCACCTTCGGGATGTCGCGATCCTTCGGCGAACGCCACGCCGCACCCATGCAGAAGCGCGATGCACCGGCGGCCTTGGCCTGGCGTGCCTTGACCAGCACGGCATCGGTGTCCATCAGTTTCTGCGCGCTCACGCCGGTGTTGTATCGCTGCGCCTGTGGGCAGTAGGCGCAGTCTTCCGGGCAGCCACCGGTCTTCACCGACAGCAGCGTGGACACCTGCACCTGGGCCGGATCGAAGTGCGCGCGATGCACGCTGGCGGCGCGGAACAGAAGCTCGGGCAGGGGCAGGTCGAACAGCGCCTGCAGTTCATCGTGCTGCCAGTCGTGGCGGATGGCAGGAGCCATGGCGGGACCTTGGTAGGGCGTGGAGCGAGGGCGGCAGTGTGGGTGGGTTGGCGAGGGCTGTCAACTTACAATTGTTATTCGTGGTTTACAGTAAAGCGCTGCCAGACGTTCGCGCAACGGTGTAAGTTCATGGCTGCATACGGACTTGCGAACACGTGCCATGAATCCCTACCAGCCCTATCCGATCCGCCGCGATGCGGTGCTGTGCAGCTTGGCCGAACTGCCTGATGGCGGCCTGCGCGTGGTGATGGATGATCTGCGCCAGACCGATCCGCCCGGACTGTGGAAGCACCACGCGCTCGTGACCTTCAAGGACTACCCGGCGGGGCAGCTCGATCCGTCGACCCTGTCGAACGAGGAACTGCAGGCATTCGGCCACTACGTGCTGGTTCGCCTGCTGGCCATCAACGGCTGCCTGCCTGCCATGGAAGGCGGTCCCGAACGCGATGCGCCGCTTGCCGGCCCGTAGCGGCTGCAGGCACAAGCGGGCCGCTACACTGGGCCGCCCAGCAAAGGAGCTGCCATGGATCTGCCGCGCTTCACCTACCACCCCGATCCGATCGCCACCGGCAGCGTGGTGGCTGCCGACACGCCGTGCGTGTGCTGCGGGCAGTCGCGCGGCTACGTCTACACCGGGCCGGTCTATGCCGAAGAAGAGTACGGACAGGAAATCTGCCCGTGGTGCATTGCCGATGGCTCCGCGCATGAGCGCCTCGGCGTTACTTTCAGTGATGAGGAAGGCGTCGGTGGTGGCGGCGAGTGGGATGAAGTGGATGAGGAGATCATCGACGTGATCGCGCAGCGCACCCCTGGCTTCAACGGCTGGCAGCAGGAACAGTGGTGGACGCACTGCGGGGATGCCGCGCAGTTCGTCGGCCGCGCCGGTCGCGCCGAACTGGAAGCACACGGCAAGGATGCGGTGGTGGCGATCCAGGACAGCACCGGGCTGGACGACGGGCCGCGGTGGCAGCACTTCCTGGCCGCGTTGGACAAGGATGGATCACCGACGGCCTACCTGTTCCGCTGCAGGCACTGTGGCGTGGTGGGTGGCTACCAGGATTGCGACTGACGGAAGCGCGTGCGTCGCAGGAGCCTCCGAAGCAAAGGCACCGGCGAGCCGGACTCATCTCCGGCGTGGCCGGACCGACACATGCGGATGCTCCGGCACATGCCAGCGCCAAGGGAAATCCACCGCGCGACTGATGCCGATGCGTGGCCCTACCACCGGCGATGGCGGTGGCGGCGTGCCATCACAGACAATGACGAGACCACGATCGGCAGTTACGAGGTCAGCGCCATCCAGATCGCGTGTGATGCCGAGTGCCTGCGACAGTTTGCCCGGTCCGCTCGCCAGATCGCGATCGCGCTTGGCCGCCGGTCGCGCGGCCTGCATGGCGCCCATGCCGGACACCGGCTCGGCGGCTCTGAGCAGCACGCCAACACCTTCGCCAACCTCGCCACAGACCGCGTTGCTGCCCCAGTGCATGCCGTAAGTGAAATAGACATATAGATGGCCCGCCTCACCGAACATGGTGGCGTTACGCGCGGTCTGGCCACGATAGGAATGCGCGGCGGGATCCTCACTCCCTGCATAGGCCTCAACCTCAACGATCCGGGCGGCACGGCCATCGTCACGCACGATCAGCTTGTTGAGAAGCTGCGGCGCGACGGCGGTGGGGTGGCGGCGATAGAACTCGCGGGGCAGCACTTTCCAGCCGTCGGGCAGCCAATCGCGGGCGGTAGGTCCGGGGCGCACGGAGTCGATCAGGGCTTGGCCTGCTCCTGCTGCATCTTCTGCGCCTCCTTCTGCAGCCCGGCGTCGCGGGTTTCACCCTGCTTTACGTACCACAGCAGGCTGGGCAGGGCCATCGCCAGCAGGCCAACGACCAGCACAATGACAATGATCCGGGTCCGCTTGTTCATGTAGAGTCCGAAGAGGTGATACAGACCGGCACGCTAGCAGCGGAAGTGTGCAGCGGCCGTGTCGAAGCCTTTCCCGGTATGCGGACAAGCCACACCCTGACTGCAGCAGGGGCTGACGCCCGATTCCATCGCGAAATGGCCGCACGCAGACTTGTTGAATGCTGAAAATGCTGTTTCTGCGCACCGTGTCGTCAGCAGTGCGCGCACTGCTGCCACTGCGCTGCCTGGTCTGCAACGATCCCGGCCACGACGGACTGGATCTGTGCGCTGCGTGCCTGGCCGATATCCCCTGGTCCGGCCGCGCCTGCCTGCGCTGTGCGCTGCCGCTGCCTGAAAGCGCCCTGCCGGTCTGCGGCACCTGCCGTGAAGAGCCGCCGCCACAGGTTGCCACCCATGCCAGCCTGCTGTACCTGCCGCCGGTGGATCAGTTGCTGGTGCGCTACAAGTTTCATCAGGACCTGGCCGCCGGCCGACTGCTGGCCCAGCTGATGCAGCGCAGGCCGCCACCGTGGGCGTGCCCGCCGCTGGTGCCAGTGCCGTTGCATCCGCGTCGGTTGCGTAAGCGTGGCTATGACCAGGCCAGGGAGCTGTGCCGGCTGCTGCGCCAGCCGGTGTGGTGCGGCCTGTACCGGCGCCGGCATACGGCACCGCAGTCGGAGCGCAGTGCCGAGCAGCGCCGCGAGAATCTGTTCGACGCCTTTGATGTGCGGGGTGTGGTGCCACCGCGCCTGACCGTGGTGGACGATGTGATGACCACCGGCAGCACGGTGGTGGAAGTGGTGGAGACGCTGCGGCTGGTGGGTACGGCAGAGGTGCGCGTGTGGGTGTGCGCACGGGTGCCCTGATGCGTCCCGGTAGAGTCGACCGTTGGTCGACTGCCTTCCGATGTGGATAACGCCAGTCGACCAACGGTCGACTCTACCCAGCCTCTACGACGCGCGCGCTAGGATGGGTTACGGAACCTGATCGAAGGAGTGTTCATGCAGTTTCCCGGATCTTCGTCTTCGCCGTTGTTGTCGGCCCCCGGCCGCCGCGGGTCGGTGCCTGCGGACGCTAACGTGAGGGCCGCGCTTTTGTTGCTGCTGGCGGCGCTGGCCCTGACCGGATGCATGCCGGCGGCAACGCCTGAGGCGATGACGGGCCCGGCGCATGCACCGCGTCCGGGCGTGGACGTACGCCTGAGCGCGGTCGATGCGGCCGGCAAGGGAACGCCCGCGCAGTGGCAGGGCGCGACGCTCACCCTGCGCGAGCCGCCGATCGCCAGCAGCGCCGATATCGCCGATGTGCGCTATGTGCTGGACCAGGCCAATCAGCCCGGCCTGCAGATCCGCTACCGGCCCGAGGCGCGCCAGCGCATCCACGACGGCACCGAAGCCCTGGTCGGCCAGCGTGCAGCCATCAGTGTGGATGGCCGCGTGCTGATGGTGGCGACGGTGGCGGGACCGTTTGGTGAATCGATGATGCTCAGTGGGCTGCCCAGCGTGGCCGAAGCGCAGGCGCTGGAGAAGCACATCACGGGTGAATGACCGTGCCGACCGGTAGAGTCGACTGTCAGTCGACCGCTACCTGGCAAACCGCGCCTCGATCTCCTCCAGCGACTTGCCCTTGGTTTCCGGCAGCCACAGTGCGGGTACCAGGAAGAACACGAACGTGCAGCCGGCCCACAACAGGAACATGCTGGCGTAGCCGTAGTGGCCGACGGTGGGCAGGAACAGCGCGGCGATGGTGGTGGACACGAACTGGTTGATCAGCAGCGCGATGCTCATGCCGTTGGAGCGGATGCGGTTGGGCATCAGCTCCGACAGTGCCAGCCACACGCAGACACCGGGGCCGACCGCGAAGAACGCCACGAACACCAGGATGCACGCGGCCACCGCCCAGCCATGGGCCGGCCGCGGCACGGGGCCGATGCGCGCCTGTTCGATGCGCAGCGATGCCTGTGCGGCGCTGGCCGGGTCGGCGAAGGGGTTCAGGTGCAGGTGGCGGAAGAAGGCGCCGATGACGCTGTCCGCCTGCACGGTACCGGCGCGTTCGATGCGCAGTTCGCGGTCACCCAGGTTGTCGCTGCGCAGGGCGCGCACATTGGTGAAATCACCATAGGCATAGGACACGGTCAGCTGCAGGGGCCGGCCCTCGCTGTCCGTGCTGCCCGCCAGGCGCTGCCACTGCGCGTCATCCAGTACCAGCTGCAGGCCATCACCACTGACCGCGGCCTGCAGCTGCGGCTGCACGTCGGCGCGGCCGCGTTCGGCCTGGAAGAACAGTGTGGCGGCGGCCAGCAGGGCCACGCAGATACCGCCGCTGCCCAGCATCAGCAGGAACTTGCGGCCCTTGCGGTCGACCAGCAGCAGGGCGACCACGGTCATCACCGCGTTGAGCAGCTTGATCGCCACGTCGGCGCCGTTGGCCACCGAGCCGGACAGGCCGGCCTGGTTGAGGATGTTGACCGCGTAGGCCAGCACCGAGTTGATGCCGGTGGCCTGGGTGCAGGCCAGTACCACGCACGCCAGCAGGAACGGCACCACGTAGCGGCGGCTGAGCAGCGGATCGCGGCGGCCGTCGCTGCTGCTCGATTCCGGTGCCTGTATCTGCGCCAGCGTGGCCTCGACGTCGGCAGCGGGCAGCACGCGCTGCAGGCTGCGGCGCGCATCCTCCACGCGACCACGGCGCACCAGCCAGCGCGGTGATTCGGACAGCCAGAAGATGCCGGCGCAGAACAGCAGGCCCGGCGCCAGGCAGCTCCAGAAGATGGTGCGCCAGGCGTGGTCCTTCACCACGAACAGCTCCTGCGCCTGCTGCGCCAGCGGCAGCGAACGCACGGCCTCGGCGGCGGCATCCACGGCATGCGCCTGGTACAGGCCGATGAGTGCAGCCAGCACCAGGCCGATGGTGAGCAGCAGCTGGAACATGGCGGCGCCGCGCCCACGTCGCTCGGGGCTGAGCACTTCGGCCAGGTACAGCGGCACCACCACGCCGATCAGGCCGCCACTGACGCCCTGCAGCAGGCGGCCCAGCAGCAGCGGCGTGTAGCCCGAGGCCAGCGCCATGATCGGGATGGACGCGGTGAACAGCAGCCCGGCCAGCAGCATCGCGCCGCGGCGGCCGATCAGGTCGGCCACCATGCCGGCGAACAGCGAGGACAGCACGCTGCCCAGCAGCACGGCGGCGACGACGAAACCCAGCTGCTGGCTGCTGAGCTGCCAAGCGTGGCTGGCGGTGGCTTCGAGGTAGGGCAGGGCACCGGCGATGATGCCGATGTCGATGCCGTACAGCAGGCCTCCAAGGCCACCGATGAACAGCAGGTAGCGAACGGGCCAGCGCGGGGCGGTGGAAGCGGGTACGGCAGGTGCGGCGGCTGCGGTCATCGGCGTATTCCTGGAATAGCGGGGATGGTGCGTGGCTGAGGCATTGCGCTTGCGCGCTTCATGTAGAGCCGAGCCATGCTCGGCTTGCCGCCCGAAGCGCAGCACGGACGTCATCGATGTCGGTACGAAAAGCAGCCGAGCATGGCTCAGCTCTACAGAAACGCAGATATCAAGCGTTTGCAGCGTTCAAATCGACGACGCGTCCGCCGACCACCACCTGCTGCAGGCGCAGTCCGGCGTCCAGCACCACCATATCGGCGCGGGCGTCGGGCGCGATGCGGCCGCGATCGTCCAGGCCCAGGTAGGCGGCGGGGAAGGTGGAGACACGCTGCGAGGCATCGGCCAGGTCCAGGCCCACCTGCACCAGGTTGCGCAATGCCTGGTCCATGGTCAGCGCACTGCCGGCCAGCGAGCCGGTGGCCAGGCGCACGCAGCCGCCGCACTTGTGCACGCGCTGTTCGCCCAGCGCATACTCGCCATCGGGCATGCCGGTGGCGGCCGTGGCATCGGTCACCGCGTACAGGCGCGGAATCGCGCGCGCGGCCAGCCGGATCACGCCGGGGTGGATGTGCTGCAGGTCGGGAATGATCTCGGCGTATTGCGCATGTGCCAGTGCGGCGGCGGCAATGCCCGGTCGGTAATGGTCGACACCGGTCATGCCGTTGAACAGGTGGGTGAAGCCCGAAGCACCGGCCTGCAGCGCCGCCACGCCTTCCTCGTAGGTGCCGGCACTGTGGCCCAGCTGCACGCGGATGCCCATCGCCGCCAGCGCAGGAATCAGCGCGGTGTGCTCGCCGATTTCCGGTGCCAGGGTCATCACCCGGATCGGTGCCAGCGCATGCAGCTGCTGCACCAGCGCCAGCGTCGCCTCGATCGTGCGGTTGGGCTGCGCGCCGAGCCGCTGCGGGCTGATGAAGGGGCCTTCCAGATGCACGCCGGCGATGGTCGCGGCCTCGGCATCCGGCGCCGCCATCGCGTCGGCCACGCCCTGCAGCGCATGCTCGATCTCGTCCAGGCCGGCGGTCATGGTGGTCGCCAGCAGGGTGGTGGTACCGAAGCGCAGGTGGGTGCGGGCGATGGTGCGGGCCACGTCGCCGCCCTGCATCAGGTCCACGCCGGCCGCGCCGTGCACGTGCAGGTCGATGAAGCCGGGCAGGATCACCGGCAGCTGCAGGTCATCAGCACCGCTGTGGTCATCCACCTGCAGCTGGCGGATGTGCGAATCGAACCGGACGTGGCCACGGCGCCAGCCCAGCGGGGTCAGGATGCGGCCGTGCAGGCGGCGGGTGTCGGTCATGGCGGTGTCTCGGCGATGATCACTTCGATGCCCAGCCGCTGCAGCCCCTCGCGGGTGGCATCGTCGATGCCGGCGTCGGTGATGATGGCGTGGATCTGGTCCAGGAGCGCGATGCGGTGCAGGCTGACGCGGCCGAACTTGGAGGCGTCGGTGAGCACCACGATGCGGCGCGCGCGCTCGACCATGCGGTGGTTGAGGCGGGCTTCGGCTTCATCGTGGGTGGTCAGGCCGAACTGCAGGTCCAGGCCGTCCACGCCCAGGAACAGGGTGTCGAAGCTGTAGGAATTGAGGCTGGCTTCGGCCTGGCTGCCCTGCAAGGAGAGCGACTGCTGGCGCAGCAGGCCGCCGGTCAGCAGCACGGTGATGCCCGGCGCGTTGGCCAGTTCCCATGCGATGTTCAGGCCGTTGGTCATCACCGTCACGTCGCGGTGGCCGCGCAGGTGGCGGGCCAGGGTCATGGTGGTCGAGCCGGAGTCGATGATGATGTTGTCGCCGGCCTGCACCAGCCGCGCCGCGGCGGTGCCGATGGACTCCTTCAGCGGCAGGTTCAGCGCATCCTTTTCATGGATGTCCTGTTCCTGCGGCGGCGTGCGCACCAAGGTGGCGCCGCCATGGGTGCGCGTGGCCAGGCCTTGCGACTCGAAGTGGGTGAGATCGGCACGGATGGTCACCGCCGACACGCCGAAGCGCTCGACCAGATCGGCCACCTGCACCGAGCCATGCTCGATCAGCAGCTGCAGGATCTGTTGCCGGCGGGAGCGGGTGTTGCGCATGGCCATCTCTCGGTTTCGTCAGGAAAGGTAGAGATTAGCCGTTCGCAAGAACGGAGGCAGCCGAACTTGCGTTCTGCTTGCGGGTGCCGGCCTGGTTGGCACTGCAGGCGCGGGCGTACTCGCCCAGGCACTGGCCGATGCGGTGCTGCACCAGCGCGCTGGGGGTATTGGCCAGCCTGCCTTCGCGCACGGCGCGGTACTGCTCGGGCAGATGCTGGCTGAGCAGCACCAGCGGCGGCGCCTGCCGTTCCAGGTTGGCGAACAGGGTCTGCACCGCCTGCAGCAATGCCGGCTCGCCCCAGTAGTAGCGGCAGCGGTCGCTGAAGGAGAAGCGGCGCAGCAGGCGCAGCTCGGCCTCGTCGCCCTGGTAATACGGCTGCCAGTACTTCGGCTGCGCCTGCATCACTTCGTCCAGCACCTGCGGCAGGCGCGAGCACTGCGCGTCCGGCAGCAGTTCGGCCTCGATGGCGGCCAGCGCGAACAGCGCCTCGCGGTAGGCGAAGGTCGCCGCCGGGCCCACCTTGAGGATGGCGAAGTGGTCGCGCACCAGCGCGTGCAGGCCGCTCTCACGCTGGTAATCAGTGGAATGCGCTTCGAACACGATGCGCGGCTGTTGTTCGAGGAAATCCGCGAGCGCACTGGCGGCTGCGGGGTCGTACTCGTGCACGCTGCTGTGGTCGAAATCCACGCCCGGCTGCACCACCATCGCGATCACGCGCTGCCAGGCATCACGCAGCTGCGGCGTATCGAAGGCCTGCTGGTGGATGGCCAGGGTCTGCGCGGCAGCGGCCGGCGTGGTCACCTGCAGGCCACCGGCGAGCGAGGCTTCGCCACCGGGCACCGGCACTTCGGTGCCGATGACATAGACCGGCGGCGGCAGGCCGTGTTCGGCGGCGGTGCGCTCGGCGATCTCGGCCAGTTCGGACGAACGCGCGGCGACGATGGCATCGGGCAGCGGCACCGGGTCGTCAGCGCAGGACATGCTGCAGTCCAGGTGGATCTTGTGGAAGCCGGCGGCCACGTAGGCCTCTATCAGCACGCGCGCGTGGGTCATCGCTTCGGCGGCCGGGCGCTTCTGCCAGGCATTCGGGCCCAGGTGGTCCCCACCGAGGATCAGACGTTCGCGCGGGAACCCCTCTTCATCGGCCAGCGCGCCGACGTAGTCGCGGTACTGCGGCGGGGTCATGCCGGTGTAGCCGCCGAACTGGTCGACCTGGTTGGAAGTGGCCTCGATCAACAGCACGGTGCCGTGCGCCAGCGCCACGTGCATGGCCGCGCGCAGCACCTGTTCGTTGCTGCAGCAGACGCTGTACAGGCCGACGTTGGCACCGGCGCGGTGGGAAGCAAGCAGGGTCTGCAGCGGGGACATGGTCAGGCTCCGGTCAATCAGGAAAACGAGGGTTGGCAGGCGAGCAGGGCGGCACCGCGGGCACCCCCGGCATCGCCGAAGCGCGGCGGCACGATGGGCGGCACCTGCGCGCCGTTGAACAGATGTGCGGCAACGGCGGCGGGCAGCAGCTGGTACAGCGGCGCGTACTGCGAAAGGCCGCCACCGAGCACGATGACGTGCGGGTCCAGCGCCAGCACCAGTGCGGCCAGGCTGTGGCCGAGCAGGTCGCGGTGGATGTCCAGCGCCTGCCGGGCACGCACATCGCCGGCCTCGGCCAGGGTGATCACCGCGCTGGCGTCGCGCGCGCTGCCGCCGAGATGGCGTTCGATCATCGCCACGCCGCTGCCCGACACGTAGCGCTCCACGCAGCCCTGCAGGCCGCAGCCGCAGTCCAGCAGGGGCAGACCGTAGCGCTGCAGCAGGTGGCCGGGCACGCTCCAGTGCCCCCACTCACCGGCCAGGCCGTTGAAGCCGGTCAGCAGGCGGCCCTGCAGGCAGAAGCCACCACCGGCACCGGTGCCGAGAATGGCGCCGAACATGCTGGGGTAACCATCTGCAGCACCACCGTGCGCCTCGGACAACGCGAAGCACTGCAGGTCGTTGCCGAAGTGCAGCGGACGCTGCAGGCGTGCCTGCAGGTCCTGGGCCACGCACTGGCCGGTCAGCGCCGGCACGTTCGCGCTGAGCTGGCGGCCACTGCGGCGGTCGCGCACGCCGGGCAGGGCGATGCCGATGGCGGCGTCACTGCGCCCCAGCGCGGCATCGGCCTCTTCCACCAGCGCAACGACAGCCTGCAGGAAGCCAGTGTAGTCGCCCTGCGGCGTGGCCACGCGGCGGCGCCAGGTGACCTGCATCGCCGCATCGCACGCCACCAGCTCGATCTTGGTGCCGCCGATGTCGATGCCGTAGCAGGCGTGGGCGATCAGCTCAGCCATGGTGGATGGTGACGCCCTGGACGACGCGGTTGACGGTGCCGTCCGGGAACGGATTGTCCGGGGTCAGGCCCAGTGCGGCCGAGCGCTGCAGCGCGAACAGCTGGGCAAAGCCCAGCCACACCGGCGCGAGCCACGGGTCGTCCAGTGCCGGCACGGTCAGCGTGTACTCGTCGTCCGCGCCGATATCCGCATGCGGCCCGATCGCCAGCACCTGGCCGGCCACGCCGTCGCGGCGCAGTTCTTCCAGCAGATCCTGTTCGTAGCGGCGCGCCAGCGGCTGCACGCTGCGCAGCACGACCACCAGGGTGTCGCCATCCAGCGTGGACTTGGGGCCGTGGCGGAAGCCGAGCGGCGTATTCGCAAGGGCCAGCACGCGGCCGGCGGTCAGCTCCAGCACCTTCAGCGCGCACTCGCGGGCCAGCGCTTCCAGCGGACCGCTGGCCAGGTAGATCACCCGGTTGAACGGGCGCTGCGCCAGTGCCGCGACCGGTGCATCCCACTGCGCCAGGCCTTCGCGGCCGAGCGCGGCGATCTGCTTCAGGCGCGCGACGCGTGCCTCCCACGGCGCGCGGTCGAACACGGTCAGCGCGGCCAGCAGCATGCAGGTCAGGCTGCTGGTCATGGCGAATGCACGATCGCAGCTGGCCGAGGGCATCAACAGAGTGCAGGTATCACTGCGGCCGGCACCGCGGTGGGCCAGTTCGCCATCGGCGTTGCAGGTGATGTCGAGGAAGCGGGCATCGGCCACGTCGCTGCGCACGCGGTCGACCGCGGCCACGCTTTCCGGGCTGGAACCGCTGCGGCCGAACGACACCAGCAGGGTGGGACGGTCGCGCTGCAGGTACAGCGCCGGGTGGGTCAGCAGGCTGGTGGTATGCACCACGCCCACCTCGGCCGGCCACTGCGCGTTGATCGCATCGGCCACCATCTCGGCGATGAAGCCGGAGCTGCCGGCGCCGGTGAACAGCACGCGCTGGTTGGGATCGTTGAGGCTGTCGCCGAGGAAGGCCTGCAGGCGGTCGCGGGCACGCGACAGGTCCTGCGCAAGGGCTTCCCACAGCGCCGGCTGCTGGGCGATTTCGGTAGCGGTATCGGATCCGCCGCGGCGCTGCCAGGCGGACACATCGGAAAGCAGGGTGACGTCCATTCGGAGGTTCCAGTTGGGCCAGCGCACCATCAGCGTTTTCTTTCGAAATGTCAAACATCGAAAGCAAAAAGAAAGAAATGAGCTGGCCTGACGTATCCGGGATGGAGTCGATCGCGAAACACAAGAAGCGGCCGGATGCCGTATCGCACAATGCTTAACAGGGGGTTGCAAGCGCTTACACAAAGTATTGCGGCGCATCAACTTTCGTTTCCATCAAATATATCTTCCTTTTTCCTTTCAATTTATTGACATCTTTCGAATCACTGCCCTAGAGTCGGCCGCAACTGCTTTCGAAACGCCCGGTGAACGGGTTGGGAGTTCGTGTGGAGAACCGCATTCGTCGCTCGCCGCTGCTGCTGGCCCTGCTGCCGGCATTGATGCTGGCGGCGACATCGGCCCAGGCCGAGCCGGTCGGCAACCTGCGTTCGGTCAGCGCCAGTGACGGCCGCGACGGCGTGCAGGGCTGGGATCTGCAGACCGACAGCGGCGCGCGCATCCGCATCGAACTGCCGGCCGCGGACATCATCCGCGTGCAGGCTGGCCGCAACGGCACCCTGACCGGCGCCGGCGACAAGGCCGCGCCGATCGTGCTGCCGCAGCCCAAGGCGAATGTGCGGGCGCAGCTGGAAGAAGATGCGCAGGAGATCCGCGTGCGTACCGATGCGCTGGTGCTGCACGTGCAGCGGCAACCGCTGCGCCTGCGCCTGGAGCGCCTGGACAACGGCCAGCCCACCGCACTGTGGCAGGAACTGCAGCCGCTGGACCTGGATGGCACGCAGAGCGTGCAGGTGCTCTCTTCGCAGGCCGACGAAGGCTACTTCGGTGGCGGCCAGCAGAACGGCCGTTACCAGTTCAAAGGCCGCGAACTGGAAGTGTCCTACTCCGGCGGTTGGGAAGAAGGTGATCGCCCGAGCCCGGCGCCGATGCTGCTCAGCAGCCGTGGCTGGGGCATGCTGCGCAACACCTGGAGCGATGGCAGCTACGACCTGCGCCAGGCCGACCAGGCCACCCTGCTGCACCGCGAAGACCGCTTCGACGCCTATTACTTCGTCGGCGCCGACCTGCCGAAGCTGATCGAGCGCTACACCCAGCTGACCGGCCGCCCGAACATGGTCGCGCGCTGGGCGCTCTCCTACGGCGATGCCGACTGCTACAACGACGCCGACAACAGCCGGAAGCCCGGCACCGTGCCCGAAGGCTGGAGCGACGGCCCGACCGGCACCACGCCGGATGTGATCGACAGCGTGGCCAGGCAGTACCGCGAACATGACATGCCCGGCGGCTGGATCCTGCCCAACGACGGCTACGGCTGCGGCTACCAGAAGCTGCCCGAAACCGTGCAGGGCCTGGCGAAATATGGCTTCCGCACCGGCCTGTGGACCGAGAACGGCGTGGACAAGATCGCCTGGGAAGTGGGCAAGGCCGGCACCCGGGTGCAGAAGCTGGATGTGGCCTGGACCGGCAAGGGCTACCAGTTCGCGATGGATGCCAACCGCCAGGCGTTCAACGGCATCCTCGACAACTCCGATTCGCGCCCGTTCCTGTGGACGGTGATGGGCTGGGCTGGCATCCAGCGCTACGCGGTGGCCTGGACCGGTGACCAGAGCAGCAGCTGGGATTACATCCGCTGGCACGTGCCGACCCTGGTGGGCTCGGGCCTGTCCGGCATGGCCTACGCCAGCGGCGACGTCGATGCGATCTTCGGCGGCAGCGCCGAGACCTTCACCCGCGACCTGCAGTGGAAAGCGTTCACCCCGGTGCTGATGGGCATGAGCGGCTGGTCGTCGAACGCGCGCAAGCACCCGTGGTGGTACGACGAGCCCTACCGCAGCATCAACCGCGATTACCTGAAGTTGAAGATGCGCCTGACCCCGTACATGTACGGGCTGGTGCACGAGGCCGCGCAGACCGGTGCACCGCCGGTGCGTGGCCTGATGTGGGACAACCCGCGCGATCCGCACGCGCAGGATGAAACCTACAAGTACCAGTTCCTGCTCGGCCGCGACCTGCTGGTGGCGCCGGTGTACCGCAGCCAGGCGGCCAGCCGTGGCTGGCGCCGCGACATCCACCTGCCGGCCGGCGGCTGGATCGACTACTGGGATGGCCGCCGCGTGCAGGCCGGGGCCGAGGGACGCCAGCTCGACCGCCAGGTGGACCTGGCCACGCTGCCGGTGTTCGTGCGTGCCGGTGCGATCCTGCCGATGTACCCGTCGATGCTGTTCGACGGCGAGAAGCCCCTCGATGAAGTGACCTTCGACCTGTACCCGCAGGGCGAAGCGCAGTACACGCTGTACGAAGACGACGGCACCACGCGCCGCTACCAGAAGGGCGAATCGAGCACGCAGGTGGTGCGCGTGCAGGCCCCGGCGCAGGGCAGCGGCCCGGTGCAGGTGCAGATCGACGCGGTGCAGGGCCGCTACAACGGCCAGCTGGCACAGCGTCGCTACGGCCTGCGCGTGCTCAGCCGGCAGGCGCCGCGCGCGGTGCAGGCCGCTGGCCGCGTGCTGCCGGCGCTGGCCGATGCGGCCGCGTTCAACAGCGCGCCCGAGGGCTGGTACTTCGATGCCAAGGATCGCCGCGGCACGCTGCATGTGCGCACGGCCACGCAGGACATCCGCCAGCCGCTGCAGCTGCAGCTGGACTTCGCCGTCGCTGCCGCCGCCGCCGATGATGTCTTCCCGGCCGCGCCGGTGCTGGGCCGCGAACTGCCGGCCGACAGCCTGCTGGTGGTCAATCGTCCGGCCGAAGAACCGGGCCACGCGCTGGAAAACGCGTTCGACGAAGACCCCGGCACCTGGTTCCGCAGCGTGCGCAACCAGGCCGTGCGCACCGGTGCCCACGAGTGGGTGGTCGGCTTCGGCGAGCGGAAGATGATCGACGGCATCGAGATCGCCCCGCGCAACGACAAGAACTGGAAGCACGGCCAGGTCCGCGATTACGAGGTCTATCTGGGGGACAGCAATGGCGAGTGGGGCGAACCCATCGCGCGTGGCCGCCTGCAGTTGAAGGAAGGCGTGCAGCGCATCGACTTCCCGGCACATGCCGGCCGCCTGCTGCGCTTCCGCGTGCTGAGCGTGCAGAACCCCGAAGGCGACGGCGCCAGCAGCACCGATCCGATGGTCACCGCCGCGCAGGGCAGCGCACGAGCCTTCGATGCACTGCAGCCGCGCGATGTCGGCCCGATCGCGCTGTCCACCTTCCACATCCTCGAGCACCAGGAACCGGAGCGACCGGCCCGGCAGCAGTATCTCTCCGAGCTGCCGGTGCCGGCCGCGCTGGCCAGCCAGGTGCGCGCCGACCAGTCCTTCCGTGGCGACGCCGGCCTGCGCATGAACGGCCTGCAGTTCCGCCGTGGCCTGGGCGTCGGCGGCAACAGCCGCATCGACCTGCGCCTGCAGGGCGGCTGGAACCTGCTGCGCGCCGATCTCGGCATCGACGACGCCTGCCGCGCCGCCGGTGGCCTGCAGTTCCAGGTCTGGGGCGATGGCCGCCTGCTGTACGACAGCGGCCTGGTGAAGGCCCCCGGCGTGGTCAAGCCCGAGCTGGACATCCGTGATCTTTCCGCCCTGAGCCTGCGCACGCTGGGTGCGCAGGGCAGCCAACCCGCCCAGGTCTGCGCCAACTGGGCCAACGCCGTGCTGATCGGCCAGGAGGGCGACTCCGCCAGCATCGTCGCCCCATGACCCCCACGTAACACCGCTCCTCCCCCGCCCATTCCGACTACGGCTTTCGAGCCGTGGCCCGGGAGCGTTTTGCCCGCCAATCGCTTTCGCGCCGCCCACCCGCGCCGCACACCTGCCAGGAGAGAACCCCGATGTTGCCCGCACGCCACCCCCGTCCGCCCTGTCGCTCGATCGCTCCGCTGTCGCTGGCCATCGCCGGCGTGTTGTTGTCGATCGCCCTGCCTGCTGCCGCCCAGGACAGCAAGGACAACGCCACCGACCTGGCCCGCATCGAGGTCACCGGTTCCAACATCCGCCGTACCGACGTTGAAACCGCATCGCCGGTGCAGGTGATCAGCAAGCAGGACATCCAGAACATGGGTGCGCGCACGCTGCTGCAGGTGCTGGACAACCTGCCGGCCGCGCGGCCCGCGCAGCAGGATTCGCGCTCGCTGTTCACCGGTTCGGACGGCGCCTCGCAGGCCAACCTGCGTGGGCTAGGCGCGCAGGGCACGCTGGTGCTGTTGAACGGCCGCCGCCTCTCGTACTACGGCGCACCGGCGGGCTTCCAGACCCAGTTCGTCAACATCGATGCAATCCCGGCCGCGGCCATCGAACGCATGGAAGTGCTGACCGACGGCGCCTCGGCGGTGTACGGCACCGATGCAGTGGCCGGCGTCATCAACGTGATCACCAAGCGCAATTTCCAGGGCGCGGAGATCAACTTCACCAACGACACCTCCTCGCGCATCGATTCCTACGGCGAGCGCCAGGCCAGCATCACCGCCGGCTTCGGTGACCTGACCGAGAACCGCTTCAACGTCTATGGCGCGGTGAACATGTACCGCCGCGACGCGATTCCGCTCAGCGATTTCTACGACAAGCGGCCCAGCCAGTACTACGTCAACAACCCCAATTACCTCAGCGGCCTGCGCCTGGGCGTGGGCAGCAAGCCGGGCCAGTTCAATCCGGGCACCTACTTCGCCTTCGATCCGGTCACCGGCCGCCGCGTGCAGGAAGCCGCACCGGGCTGCCAGAACGTGCTGCAGGGCCAGGCCGCCGGCCCCAGCTGCGTCTGGGAAACGTGGATGAACAACGAGATCGACGCCGGCGCCAAGTCCGAGCGCAACACCGCCTACCTCAACGGCACCTTCCTGGTGGGCGACAACACCGAGATCTTCGCCGAGGCCACCTACACCGACATCGACCTGCGCGCCAACGGCGGCACGCCGCGCACCTACGGCACCACCACCGGCAACCCCAGCAGCTGGTTCTCGCGCGATACCGGCACCTCGGTCAACCAGTTCCTGTACCCGTACCTGGGCCCGAACAACGAGTACAACCACGCCAGTCCTGAATTGAAGGCGCTGATGGGCGGCGTGGTGGGCCTGCAGTACCTGCTGCAGGATGCCGGGCCGAACTACTTCGGCCAGCGCAACACCGACAAGAGCTACCGCGTGGTGACCGGCGCGCGCGGCAACGTGGGTGACTGGAACTGGGAAACCGCCTTCGCCACCGCAGGTTCGCACTCCACCACCTACCAGACCATCAACGTCAACCTGAAGGGCTTCGAGAAGGCCTTTGGCCCGTACTCGATCGACCCGGGTACCGGCCGGGTCATCATCTCCGACCACCCGGCGTACAAATTCGGCGAGATCAGCGAGGCCAACGCCGCGCTGATCCGCGAAGCCTTCCCGACCTTCGACATCCAGTCCTGGACGCGCCTGCACACCCTCGACGGCAAGATCGAAGGCCCGCTGTTCCAGCTGCCTGCCGGCGAGATGCGCGCGGCCTTCGGCTTCAATGCCAGCCGCGAAACCTTCTACACCCCGGGCAATCCCGATGCCGCCGCCGGCCTGATCACCCAGCAGGGTGGTTCGTGGTTCGACGGTGCGCGCAACACCTATGCGCTGTTCGCCGAAACGGTGGCACCCATCACCGACAAGCTGGAGCTGGACGCCGCGCTGCGCGTGGACAAGTACCCGAACTTCAGCGCCAATGTCGCGCCGAAGATCGGCTTCAAGTACCAGGCCTTCGACCAGCTGATGCTGCGCGGCACCTATTCCACCGGCTTCCGTGCGCCCAGCCTGGCCGAGTCGGGCAGTGGTGGTGTATTCGCCCAGCTGGGCGGCTACCGCGACGAGGTGCGCTGCGCCGAGACCAACGCCATCGCCGATCTGCTGCGGCAGTCGCAGCGTGCCGGTGACGTGGACCTGGGCAAGAGCCTGGCCAACGTCGACTGCAGCCGCACCGTCGCCCGCATGACCCAGCCCAACCAGGACCTGAAGCCGGAGAAGGCCAAGATCGCCACCCTGGGCTTCGTCTACGAGCCGGCCAGCTGGCTGTCGGTGTCGGCCGATTACTGGTTCATCTACCGCAACAACGAGATCGTCGCCCCGGATTTCAGCCGCGACACCGACATCATCTCCTCCAGCCGTTCGCCGATCACCGATGCCGACCGCGCCAACCTGGCCCAGCTGGCGGCGATGTGCGCCGACCCGGCCAGCGGCGTGAGCTGCCCTGCCGTGCTGCCCGGCTACAGCGTGGGCAACGTGGCCAGCGTGGTGGGCCAGTACAAGAACCGCGGCAAGACCCTGGTCGATGGCTTCGACGTGGATGCGCGCAGCCGCTTCTCGCTGGGTGAATGGGGTGGGCTGAACGTGGGCCTGGCCGCCACCATCGCCAACCGCAACCGTTACTACATGGATGACGAAAGCGGCTGGTACTACGGCGATGTAGTGGGTTACTACAACAACCCGCGCCTGCGCGCCACGCTCAACGCCGACTGGACCTACAGGCAGGTGACCACCAGCATGTTCGTCAACTATGTGGGCGGCACCAAGTGGGCCCGCGACCGCGTGGACGAAGTGGACAACAACAAGGAGACCTGCACCGCCGGCTTCCTCGCCCTGGAGGCCAGCAAGTGCGATGGCGCACCGTCGTGGTGGACCGCCAACCTGAGCGTGACCTGGCGCCCGGACGACGCCTGGAACCTCAGCTTCACGGTCAAGAACCTGTTCGATCGCCTGCCGTTCTACGATCCGAACAGCTTCCTGGGCGATTCCAGCGATTACGCCACCATTTTCGGCCGCGGCTACAGTGTGACCGTCGGCTACCGGTTCAAGTAATTCCGTTCGCGTGACCCTGGTGCGCCGGTCGTGGCCGGCGCACCATCAAGAGGAGAGTGTTTGCCATGAAGCGTAGGGAGTTCATCGCGGCCAGTGCCGCCGTCGCCGCCAGCAGTCTGCTGCCGCAGACCCCCGCCTGGGCGGCAGGGCGCAAGGTACGCCTGGCCCTCATCGGTACCGGCATGCGCGGCCTGGTGCTGCTGAAGGAGCTGGTGCGCCGGGACGATGTGGAGGTGGTCGCGCTGTGCGACATCGAGCCGATCATGCTGGGCCGCGCCGTGGACATGGTGGCCAAGGCCGGCAAGGCCGCCCCGAAGACCTACGGCCAGGACCGCGACACCCACGCGTGGAAGCGCCTGCTGGAACAGAAGGGCATCGATGGCGTGGTCATCGCCACGCCGTGGGAATACCACGCACCGATGGCGATTGCCGCAATGCAGGCCGGCGTGGCCGTCGGCTGCGAAGTGGTGGCCGGCATCACCCTGCAGGACCACTGGGATGTGCTGAAGACCCAGCTGAACACGGGTACGCCGTACATGCTGCTGGAGAACGTCTGCTACCGCCGCGACGTGATGGCCGCGCTGCAGATGGTGCGGCAGGGCCTGTTCGGCGAGCTGGTGCACCTGCAGGCGGGCTATCAGCATGACCTGCGCGGGGTGAAGTTCAATTCCGGCGATCCCAACCAGCCCTACGACAGCGGCGTGGAATTCGGCCCCAAGGGCTGGAGCGAAGCGCGCTGGCGCACCGAGCACTCGGTGCAGCGCAACGGTGAGCTGTACCCCAGCCACGGCATCGGCCCGTGCGCGATGTACACCGGCATCAACCGCGGCAACCGCTTCACCCACATCAACGCGTTCGCCAGCAAGGCGCGTGGCCTGCACGAGTACACCGTGGCCAAGAGTGGTGGCACCACCCACCCCAGCACCAGGGTGAAGTTCAAGCTGGGCGACATCGTCACCACCACCCTGGCCTGCGAAAATGGCGAGACCATCATCCTGCAGCACGACACCTCGCTGCCGCGCCCGTACTCGATGGGCTTCCGCGTGCAGGGCACCAAGGGCCTGTGGATGGACGTGAACCAGTCGATCCACATTGAAGGCCGCAGCCCGCCGCACCAGTGGGAAGCGTTCAAGGCCTACCAGGACCAGTACGAACACCCGCTGTGGAAGCAGAATGCCGACACCGCCGCCAGCGCCGGCCATGGCGGCATGGACTGGTTCGTCATCCACGCCTTCGTCGAAGCACTGAAGGCCAAGGCACCGATGCCGATCGACATCTATGACGCGGTGACCTGGAGCGCGATCACGCCGCTGTCCGAGCAGTCGATCGCCAACAGTTTCCAGACGCTGGAATTCCCGGATTTCACCGCAGGTGCGTGGAAGCAGCGCAAGCCGATCTTCGCGTTCGACGGGAAGTACTGATCTGTGCCCCTCGGTAGCGCCGGGCCATGCCCGGCGTTGCTGTCTGATCTGGCG
This sequence comes from Stenotrophomonas cyclobalanopsidis, assembly GCF_008710035.1. Classification (GTDB taxonomy): domain Bacteria; phylum Pseudomonadota; class Gammaproteobacteria; order Xanthomonadales; family Xanthomonadaceae; genus Stenotrophomonas; species Stenotrophomonas cyclobalanopsidis. Next base: position 201,016 of record NZ_VYKI01000004.1, read on the forward strand.
TAGAGCTGAGCCCACGCTCGACTGCTAGCGCGCACCCCGTAGAGTCGAGCTTGCTCGACTGCTCCTGCAGCCGCCCCACTACACTATGGTTCCCACCACCGGCAGAGTCCCACACCATCTCGGCGGCGGCTATGGGGCTGATGGGCGCGGCGGCTGGTACTGCGGCCGGCGGATGAAGCACTGCCTGCTTGGTGACCTGCCGCAGGGCGTGCCGCAGGAGCCGCTGTACGCCTTCGATGACAGCAACGTCTACTGCGATGGGAAGCCGCTGCCCGGTGTGGATCGCGCGCGCTGGCGGCTGCTGGGCGGGTACTTTTCGGGCGATGGCAGCCGGGTCTACTACCTGGAGCGGAAGCTGCCGCGGGTGGACGCGGCGACGTGGCGCTGGCTGGAGGGGAGTTGGTGGCGCGACCACAGACACCTGTTCACTATGTGCGCTATCGAGACCGACCCAACGCTGCGTGCGCAGCATGGTCTCAGCAATGACGGGAGTTGACGCTCGAGGCGATTACCGCGGCACCTTGATCTGCGTCAGCCGTCCTCCAGACGCTCTGGCATGTGGTACGCGGAACATTGCACCAGGTTGCACGAGTTCGGCCTGCTGCATCATCTTCGGCCACCACTCCAGAAGCCGCCCTGCGCGCTCGTAGTGGTTGAACGTGCTCCACCCCTTCGCCAGAACGAATACGGTCAGGCCGAGTCGTGCAATGGCCTCGCGCTCTGCGGCCCTGCGATGATGATGATCCTGGGTAACGTGTACGCGGATGCCGAGTTGGGCAGCCGCATCGAAGAGCTCCACGTCAGTAGTGCCGGGCTCCACGAACTCCCTTACGTGGAAGACTCTGTGTTCGTCTGTTGTTGCAATGGCGTCGATGGCCCGGGCCAGCGCGGGCGGAAGATTCTCATCGATCTGCACCTTCACGGTGCGGCTCGATTCTCGAACTGCAGTGCTTTCTTTACTGCAGCCAGAGGCAGTTCGTAGAGCCTGGCGACGCGACGCTCGTCGCCACCTTCGGCGTGCAGCGCCTCGACAATGGCAACGGTTGGAACGCCCGATTCAGAAAGGATGGGCTGACCAAAACTGCGCTGTGGATCAAACACCACCGCACGGGAACCCTTCAGTGGGAACCATCGTTCGGCACGATCATCGATGCCCAGCTCGATGCCATCACGCAGTGAAGGTGCGATGACCTTGCGCATCACGTCTTGGCGCTTCACTACATCCACCAGCGCGGCATCCCCGCTGTCGCTCACGAGTTCCATGAAAATGCGGCGCCCATCGGTCTTGAAGCTGGTGCTGGTGAAGGGGTAATCCTTACCAAGCCGCTCGCTCAACTCGACTATGGTTCGCCGCACCAGGTTGAGTGGCACGCCGCATGCAACAAACGTCCGGACGAAGCGCAGCTCGATCAGATCACGAAAGCCAATGCCGTCGATCTCTGAATCGGCCCATTGCGACTTCCACAGGGGCGGGTGGGCTTCCGCATTCCCGTGCTTCCGGCCCTGGTACCCCTTCAGCCAGCGGCGAAGTTCCGACGAGGTGCCGCCGATGAAGCGCGCGGCGTCGGCGTAGGAATAGAGACCTACGCCGAGGTTGTCCTGAGCTGGCAAGGCGATACCCATGGCGGCGAGTCTACTCAATCCGGATTGATCATGAGTGCAGAGCTGCATTCTGCGCCCTGCGGGAATCATGAACTGAGACCGGAGACATGCGCGGGCGAAGTTACCCGGTGATCGGCAGGCCGAAACCGACAATAAGATGGCGCGCCCGGAGGGATTCGAACCCCCGACCAATGGCTTCGGAAGCCACTACTCTATCCGGCTGAGCTACGAGCGCGTTGTACGGCCACCACCGGTTATCCGGCGGTAGCGGGGGATTCTAGCGGACTCCGCGACAAAAATCTGCCCTGGCCGGTGGCGGCTGGCCCTGCCATGGCAGGCTGCCGTCCGGCCGAAGGCCCTGAAATCAATCGTTTCCGAACAGATCCCGGGTGTAGACCTTGTCTGAAACGTCCGAAATCTCCGGCGACAGCCGGTTGGCCAGGATCACGTCGCACTCGGACTTGAAGCGCTCCAGGTCATTGTTGACCCTGGAGTTGTAGAAGTGCGGAAGCTGAAGGACCGGTTCGTGGACGACCACCTCGATGCCCTTGGCCTTGATGCGCTTCATCACGCCCTGGATGGCCGAGGCGCGGAAGTTGTCCGAGCCGGATTTCATCACCAGGCGATAGATGCCGACCACCTTGGGCGCACGCTTGATCACCTCGTTGGCGATGAAATCCTTGCGGGTGCGGTTGGCTTCCACGATGGCGTGGATCAGGTTCTGCGGCACATCGCTGTAGTTGGCCAGCAACTGCTTCGTGTCCTTCGGCAGGCAGTAACCGCCATAGCCGAACGAAGGGTTGTTGTAATGGCTGCCGATGCGCGGATCCAGGCTCACGCCATCAATGATCTGGCGCGTGTCCAGCCCACGCGAGGCGGCGTAGGTGTCCAGCTCGTTGAAGTAGGCAACGCGCATGGCGAGGTAGGTGTTGGCGAACAGCTTGATCGCCTCGGCCTCGGTGGAATCGGTGAACAGCGTCGGCACGTTCCTGCTCACCGCGCCTTCCTGCAGCAGTGCGGCAAACGTCTCGGCGCGCTCCGAACGTTCGCCCACGATGATGCGGCTGGGGTGCAGGTTGTCGTACAGTGCCTTGCCTTCGCGCAGGAACTCGGGCGAGAAAATGATGTTGCCGGTGCCGAAGCGTTCGCGAAGCTCGTCCGTGCAGCCCACCGGAATGGTGGACTTTATGATCATCACCGCGTCGGGATTGATGGCCACGACATCGCGGACAACCGACTCCACCGACCCGGTATTGAAATAGTTGGTCTGCGGATCGTAATCCGTAGGCGTGGCGATGATCACGAAAGCGGCGCCGGTATAGGCATCCTTCTTATCGAGTGTCGCCCGGAGATTCAGGGACCGCTGCGCAAGATACTCCTCGATCTCACGATCTTCGATCGGCGCCTTGCGCGAATTGAGGAGCTGGACGCGGTCCGCGTCGATGTCGAGCGCGACCACCTCGTGGTTCTGCGCAAACAGAACGGCATTGGAGAGGCCGACATAGCCGGTGCCGACAACGGCAATCTTCATCTGAATTCCTTTTGCAGCCAGCGAAGTCTTGGGGGAGACCGACCCGGCTGGAAGGGCCCGGGCAGGGGCCGCAATGTTACTACACGCACCTGGACTGCCCGGGTTGCAGCGCTGCAGCACCAGCGCAGGAGTATCCTATCGCCATGGCTGACACCCCCCTTTCCGCGCCGCATCCGGCGCCGACGCCGCGCTGGCGTCACTACTGGTCCCTGATGCGCGCCGATCGCCCGATCGGCACCCTGCTGCTGCTGTGGCCCACCTGGTGGGCGCTGTGGCTGGCCAGCGGCGGCCTGCCGCCGCTGTGGACGCTGTTCGTGTTCACCGCCGGCGTCTGGCTCACCCGTTCTGCGGGCTGCGTCATCAACGATTACGCCGACCGCTGGTTGGACCCGCACGTGGAGCGCACCAAGTCGCGCCCGCTGGCGACCGGCGCGATCAGTGGCCGTGCGGCGCTGGCGCTGTTCGCCGCGCTGATGCTGGTGGCCTTCGGCCTGGTGCTGACGCTGAACTGGCTGACCATCGGCCTGAGCTTCATCGGCGTGTTCCTGGCCGCCAGCTACCCCTACCTGAAGCGCCACACCCACCTACCGCAGGTCTATCTGGGCATGTCCTTCGGCTGGGGCATCCCGATGGCCTTCGCCGCCGTGCAGGGCGAGGTGCCGATGCTGGCCTGGCTGCTGTATGCCGGCAACATCCTGTGGTCCACCGCGTACGACACCTGGTACGCCATGGTCGACCGCGAGGACGACCTGAAGATGGGTTCGCACTCCACCGCCATCCTGTTTGGGAAGCTCGACCTGGTCATCCAGGGCGTGCTGTACGCGCTGTTCCTGGCCACGATGGCCCTGGTGGGCGTGCGTGGCGGGCTGGGCGGGTACTACCTGGCCGGCGTGGCCGTGGCCGCGGTGCTGGTGGTGTACGAATTCTGGATCTGCCGCAACCGCGAGCGCGGCCCGTGTTTCAAGGCCTTCCTGCACAACAACTGGGTGGGCGCGGCGCTGTTTGCAGGCATCGCGGTGGACCTGGCGCTGCGCTGAGAAGTGCAGCCGAGCGTGGGCTCGGCTCTACACGGGGGGCAACCCCGGAGCCGGATACACGTAGCACCCGAGCCCATGCTCGGGCGGCGGCGCGCAGCGCCGGGCATCCCGCCACCTACGACCAATAGGTGGCTGACAGCCCGCACCTCACCGCTCAGAATCGGCCCATCGAACCTGGGAGGGTAGGCGATGGCCTCGACGGCAGCAGTACAGGATGGCTGGATGGCGCGCGCAGCGCTGCGCTCGGCCGCCTGGGCGGAAAAGTGGTTCCCCGACGCGTACGTTTTCGCGGTGCTGGGCGTGGTCATCGTCGCGGTGGCTGCGATGGGCTTCGGCTCGACCCCGCAGGCCACGGCCAGCGCCTTTGGCGACGGCTTCTGGAGCCTGATCCCCTTCACCATGCAGATGGCCTTCGTGGTCATCGGCGGCTATGCGCTGGCCACCGCGCCGGTGGTGGCGCGCTTCATCGATTTCCTCGCGCGGGTGCCGCGCACCGGGCGCGGCGCCGTGGTCTACGTCGGCCTGGTCAGCATGCTGGCCTCGCTGCTCAGCTGGGGTTTCTCGCTGGTGTTCGGCGGCCTGCTGGTGCGCGCGCTCGCCCGCCGCACCGAGCTGCGCATGGATTACCGCGCCGCCGGTGCCTCGGCCTACCTGGGCTTGGGTGCGGTGTGGGCGATGGGTCTGAGCTCGTCGGCCGCGCAGCTGCAGGCCAACCCGGCCAGCATGCCGCCCGGCCTGGTGGAAATCACCGGCGTGCTGCCTTTCACCGAGACCATCTTCCTGTGGCAGTCGATCGCGCTGACGGCGGTGCTGATCCTGGTCTCGCTGCTGATCGCCTGGCTGACCGCGCCGGCTGCGGGCAGTGCACGCACCGCCGAGGAGTTTCCCGGTGCCGCACAGGCCGAACCCGAGCCGCTGCAGCAGCGCACACGCCCGGGTGAGTGGCTGGAATACAGCCCGCTGCTGACCGTGCTGCTCTCGCTGCTGGCCTTCGGCTGGCTGTTCAACGAGTTCGCCAACAAGCCGGTGGTCACCGCCATCGCCAACCTCAACACCTACAACTTCCTGTTCATTTCGCTCGGCCTGCTGCTGCACTGGCGCCCGCGCAGCTTCCTCAACGCGGTGGCCAAGGCGGTGCCCAGCACCACCGGCGTGCTCATCCAGTTCCCGCTGTACGGCGGCATCGCGATGATCCTCACCCATGCCGCGGGCGGTGATGGGCAGACCCTGGCGCATCGACTGTCCAGCCTGTTCGTGCACGTGGCCAGCACCGATACCTTCGCCCTGGTGATGGGTGTCTATTCGGCGGTGCTGGGCTTCTTCGTGCCCTCCGGCGGCGGCAAGTGGATCATCGAAGCGCCGTATGTGATGCAGGCGGCCAACGAACTGAAGGCGCACCTGGGCTGGGCGGTACAGGTCTACAACGCGGCCGAGGCGCTGCCGAACCTGATCAACCCGTTCTGGATGCTGCCGCTGCTGGGGGTGCTGGGCCTGAAGGCCCGCGACATCGTGGGCTTCACCTTCATCCAGTTGCTGGTGCATATCCCGCTGGTGCTGGGCCTGCTCTGGCTGCTGGGCATGACCCTGACCTATGTGCCGCCGGTGATGCCGTAGCGTCTGCTGGGTTGTAGAGCCGAGCCCATGCTCGGCTGCTCGCAACAACAACCGAGCACGGGCTCGGCTCTACAAAAAACCAGCCGAGCATGGGCTCGGCTCTACATCAGCCTGCCGCCTGCTTCTCGATCTCCGCCTTGCGCAGCAAAAACCGCTGCACCTTGCCGCTGGGTGTCTTCGGCACCTGCACCACGAACTCCACCTGGCGCGGGTAGGCGTGCGCGGACAGCCGATGGCGCACGTGCTGCTGCAGTTCGTGCGCCAGCGCGTCGCTGCCCTCGAACCCGTCACGCAGGATCACGAACGCTTTGACGATCTCGGTCCGCTCCGGATCGGGCACGCCGATTACCGCGGCTTCGGCCACGGACGGATGCTCCATCAGCGCACTCTCCACGTCGAACGGGCCGATGCGGTAGCCGGAGGAGGTGATGAGGTCATCGGAGCGGCCGATGAAACTGATCGAGCCGTCGTCCTCGCATTCCACCGAGTCGCCGGTGCGGTAGTAGCCATCGGCAATGGCCGGCGTTTCCGCCTGGTAGTAGCCGGTGAACCACATGATCGGTGATTGCTTCAGGTCCACCGCAAGGATGCCGGGCGTGCGCGGTGGCAGCTCGTTGCCCTGGTCGTCCAGCACCGCCACGCAGTAGCCGGGCATCGCAAAGCCCGACGACCCCGGACGCACGCTGTGCGCCAGCGCGTGGTGGTTGTTGACCACCATGCCGGTCTCGGTCTGCCCGTAGTGGTCCAGCACCGTGGTCTGCAGGTGTTCGGCAAACCAGCGGGCGATCTCCGGGTTCAGCGGTTCGCCGGCGCTGCTGACCACGCGCAGCTGGCCCTTGATGCCGGCACTGGCGGCGGGGCCGGCAGCGATGATCTGCCGGTACGCGGTGGGCGAACCGGCCAGGTTGGTCACCCCCAGCTGGCCGATGATCGTGTTCAGGCCGTGCACGCTGAAGCCGGCTTCGCTGAAGGTGGTGGCATGGCCAAGCAGCAGCGGTCCGATCACCGCGTAGTACAGGCCGTAGGCCCAGCCGGGATCGGCGATGTTCCAGAACACGTCGTCGGCGCGCAGGTCCACGGCCAGTTCCATGTAGCTGGCAAAGGCCATCATCGCGCGCAGCGGCACGGGCACGCCCTTGGGGCTGCCGGTGGTGCCGGAGGTCGAGAGCAGGGCCATCAGCGCATCGCCGGGCAGCAGCACGGGCTCCAGCATGGGCGCTGCGGCCGCGGTGGCGGCGCGCCAGTCGATGTCACCGTCCCGGAGTGCCTGGCCGGGTGTCAGCACGGTAGCCACCTGCGGGCAGGCATCCAGTTCGTCCAGCTTGCCGCGGTGCGCACTGTCGGTCACCACCACGCGGGTGTGGCCGGTCTTCAGGCGGCTTTCGATGGCCTTGGGGCCGAACGCGGTGAACAGCGGCTGGTAGACCGCGCCCAGGCGCCAGGTGCCGAGGATGGTGGCCAGCAGGTCGGGCGTGCGCGGCAGCAGGCCGGCCACCACATCGCCGGGGCCGACCCCGGCGGCACGCAGCACCTGTGCGGCGCGGGCGGCGGCATCGCGCAGGTCATCGAAGCTGTACAGATGCAGCGCACCCCGTGCGTCGATCCAGCGCAGGGCCAGCCGATCACTGCCGCAGTAGCGGTCGCAGCACTCCACGCAGGCATTGAGGCCTTCGTCCAGGCGCCCCTGGAACCGGGCCTGCCACTGCGCGGTATCGAAACGATCGCGGGCTTCATCGTAGGAAGGGCGTGCTGCGGTCTGCGGGGCCATGCGCGTCTCCGGCGGGTGTCCGCCTGACGATAGCGGTGCCGCGTGCGGCTGCAAATGGGACCTTGGGATGAGGCCGTCATGCGCGCGTCACACGGGCCAAGGCCGCTGAATGCGGCTGTTGCCGTGCAGGCATGAGCACATGCATACGCCGCATGAATCCTTCAGGGGCCTGTGCGGCAAGGGCCGCGCGGTGTTTTTTCGGGCGCGTGCACGCCAGCCTAGCTGGGTTGCAACGCATGGTTAACCTTCGGCTGCAGACGATGGCCCCGTCCACCGCATTCCGCGCGTGGCTTCGGAGATACGGACATGGCACAGCAGAACCAGCAGAATCAGCAGAACCAGAAGGGTCAGCAGAACCAGCAGGATCAGCAGCAGGGTCGTGACCAGCAGCAGCAACAGCAGCAGGACCAGCAGAAGCAGGACCAGCAGCAGAAGCGCAACCAGCAGCAGGGCGGCAACGACGAAGAAGAATGAGCCCGGCCCCCGCCAGGTCTGAATACTGAAGCCCCGCCCCGTGCGGGGCTTCGTTTTTTAAAGCAGGCCGACCCGTTCCAGCACCGCGCTGGCGGCCATGTCGTTGGGGTTGGTGCCGGGCAGGCTCTGCGGCACGTCCATGCCCATGCCACGGTAAAGGTCCACCCAATGCTGGGCGATCTCTCCGGTCTGCGGGTTGCGGAAATTCATCGGCTGCAGCGCGAACACATGGTGCGCGCGGAAGGCACGCTCGATGAAATCCGAGCAGTAGTAGCTGTCCTCGTTCAACACGTAGGCGGTGTTGTACGGCTTGCCCAGCATCGTGCGTGCCTTGGCAACCGCATCGGTGATTGCACCGGCCGGTGCCGCACGCAGCCGGTACACGACGATCTGCCGCTGCTTGCCGCGCGCGTCGCGCTGGAAGTCCAGCAGCGTCTGCTGCCGCGAGCCCTGTTCATCGGCATGCAGCACCTGCCAGCCGTGCGCACCGGCAGCCACCAGGGCCACGTGGTCGAAGCTGGTTGCGCCCTGCGTGGCAGTGGCATCGTCGATGGCCGCACTCAGGCCGCTGTGCCCGGCGGTGACGAACAGCAGGTCGCCCTCGCGCACCTGCACGCCTGCGGCGAGCGCGGTCGAGACAGGGGAGAGCAGCAGGCCGATGACCAGCAGGAAGGTGCGCATGGGAAACCAGGGTCGGGCGGGAGCGCGCTAGTCTACCCCCGCCGCGCGCGGCGGATCCGGGCCACGGATGTGGAAGCGCAGTTAACCCGGCCGTGGCTATGCTTGCCTGCCCCGCGCCAGGCACCGGCGCGACCGACCCGGAATCAGGAGGATCCCTTGAACCAGCTTCAGTACGCCGCCCTGGCACTTGCCCTCGGCCTGGCGCTGTCGGCCTGCACGCCCGCGCCACAGGCAGCACCGGCCGAAGCTGCGGCGCCGGCGCCGGCCCCGACCAGCACGGCTGCCACCGCCAGTGCTCCGGCCGCGCCGGTTGCTGCCTCCGCAGACGCCGGCACGCAATGCCCCCACCCGGTCTTCGAGGATTTCCTCGCGCACTTCGGTCATGAGATCGCCCTGCAGGAAGCGGCCACGGCCGATCCGCTGCTGGACAGCTACATCGATGCCGGTGCCGAGCCCGAACCGGCCACGGTTGAACGCACCGTCGCGCTGGCCGAGGTCGAGTGGCCGGTGATGCCGGACCCGGCCACGCTCAAGAGTCGCGGCCGCGAGATGCAGGTCACCCCCTTGGCCGATGGCCAGATGCGGGTGCAGATGCGTACCCCAGACACCAGCGACCAGCAGACCTATACCTTCGCCCGCAGGCCGTGCTGGCAGCTGGTCAAACGTGAAGACGAATCGATCTGACCCTGCCGTAGCGTCGAGCTTGCTCGACCACAGAAGAATCCAGTCGAGCATGGCTCGACTCTACAGAGGACGTTGTCATGAACACCCGCAGGATGCGATCGATCACCGCAAGCGTGCTGTTGCTCTCCACCGGTACGCTCAGCGCGCAGACGCTGCATGCCGACGACCGCAGCTGGTTTGCCGATGCGGCGGCCGAGCAGGCTGCACGCACCAGGCTATCCGGTACCGTACTGTCATCGGTGGCCAGATTTGTGGCTTCCGCCGGCTGGATCCTGTTGATGGCCAAGGGCGGCGGTGGCGGTAGTGGCGCTTCGGGCAGCTGGTAGGTGTCAACCTTGGTTGACACAGTTCCACCGCGCCGGGACGGCGTCCGCCGGGCATGGCCCGGCGCTACCGTGGACCGCGAATTTACGCGACCACCCGCCAGCCCTGTGCGGCGTCGGCCAGCTCGCCGCTGCCCTGCACATCACCCACGCGCAGCAACAGGCCTTGCGCGTTGGGCAGGTCCTTCTGCTCGGGGAACCAGCGGCGATCCGCGGCCACCACGATCAACAAGCCTTCGTCATCGCCCATCGGCGCGAACTGCGGCGACGGTGGACTGATCGGCTGCAATCCGAAACGCGCGCTGGCCTCCGCACGCACCGCGTCCACGTCCGCACTCGGCAAGCCCACTTCACTCAGGCAGGTCAGCGCACTGCCGTGGAACGCGCCGCTATGCGTGCTGGCCGGCAGGCGCTTGCGGCCGATCAGTTCCAGGATCAATCCATCCGGCCCGGTGAAATACACCGACTGCGACTGCCAGTTGCTCTCCAGCGCGAAGTAGTCGATGCCTTCGGGATTGCGCTGCAGCGGCACGCGCTCGCGCAGCCATGCCATGGCTTCCGCAAAGCGGTTGTCCGGCACGTTGAAGGCCAGGTGCACGCCGCCCAGCGCCCGACCATCGGCAGGTTGCAGCTCGATCGTGCTCCAGCCGATGTGCACGTGGTGGCCGACCACGCGCAACTGCAGCACGTCCTGGAACCAGGCGGCGACGGTACCCACATCGGACACCGGCAGGGTGAGGTGTAGCAGGCGCATGATGCGGTCTCCTTGCGTGCGCGACGCTTTGATTCTACTGCACGGGACTGCTACCGCCCTGGTAGGTGCCAACCTTGGTTGGCACGCTCTCCCGCACGCCGCTCAGTGGAGCAAGCTCGCTTCTACTTCAGCGCTCGGCCGAAGAACGCAGCGGCCTCCGCTTCAACCTCGCGGTGGGTGCGCGCGCGGGGAACCATGCCACTGCACAACGGCCCAATCCTCTGTTCGCCCAGCGGCGTACACGTGGCCAGAAAATCATAGTGACCCACGCCCGCAAGGCGCAGCAGCGTCGCGCCGGGTACCTGCGCCGCCAGTATCTCGCCGTTGGTGGCCGGCGGAGCCACTGCATCGTCATCGCCAAGCACAACGGATACCGGTTGCCGCAGCGCCTGCAGCTGCGCGGGCGGGAACGCCTGCACGATGGCCGGCGCCAGCAGATAGACGGCACGCACGCCGCTGATCGCGCGCGACTGATCAGCCGCCGCCATGTACGGCTGCAGCTGCGGGAATGCAGCTGCTTGCTGCCGCGCCTGCAGCGTATGCGTCGGGGCTTCCTCCTGCGGACGGCACACGCCGTCATCCGGATGGCCATTGCAGAAATCCAACAGACGCTGCAGCTCGGGCCGCGCACCGGCGGCAAGCAGGGCGGTGTAACCCCCGGCCGAGAAGCCGACGACGCCCAGGCGCTGTGCGTCCACATGCTGGCCCAGGCGAGGATCCGCCCGCACCGCTGCCAACGCGGCCTGTAGATCGTCAGCGCGCAACCAGGTCAGCATGCTGCCGGCCAGCGTCAGTTCGTCGGCACCGTTGTTGCCGGGGTGGTCCACCGCAATGACCATATAGCCTGCGCGTGCCAGTGCCGTGCCCAGCCATCCCATCATCCGCGCGCTGCCGCCGTTGCCATGCGAAAGCAGCAGCGTGGGCAGCCGATCACCGGCGATGGGCGCGTCGATGGCCGATCTGCCCACGTCAAACAACGGGGCATCCGGCGCGCCAATGGTCAGCGGTGTCTCGTTGCTGGATGCGGGTGCGGGGTACCACACCGTGAAGCGCAGCGTGTCGCGTTGCTGAGCATCACGCACCCGTGCACTGGGCAGCGCGGTCCTGCCGTGCTGTTCACCCGCCTTCCATTCCTGCGCCAGCGTGGCCGGCGAGAAAACGCTGCACAACAACGCCAACAGCATTCCCCTCATCTGCATTGCCTGTGTCCTTTCAGTGGGATCGTTCGGTGACCGGCAGCCAGATCTCCATGCCGCCATGGCCGCTGTGCTCATCGAAGCGCGCGTCGTAGCGCTCCAGTTCGGAGGCGTTGGCCAGATCCAGCCCGGCCGAGGGCAGGTAGGTGTCCAGCAGCCAGAACCACGTTGAGCGGATGGCTGAGATGTGCCCGCCGTGCCACGCCACCAGGTAGCGCTGCGCCGGCACCCGCACGCGCTGCCAGCCCGCTGGCACGGATGGCAGCGCGCTGGCCGGAAGCGCGGCAATGTAGTCGAAGCCGCCGTCGTCGTGGTTGCAGCACACGCCAAAACTGACCGGCACGGGCGATGGCCACGCACGGTTCAGTCGTGCCCATTGGCTGGGGATGGCCCCGCTGCCCTCGCGCCCATGGCGTTGGCCAATGCCCGCCAGATCCAGCGCAGGCGCGTCCAGCAGGCGTGGTGCTTCGGTGCAGGGGGAGGGCGCATCGTCCAGCCGCAGGGCGTGTACCAGTGGTAGACCGTCCAGGCCGTTGTCGCGCACCCGCTCGGGGGTCTGCCCGAACTGCTCGCAGAACGCGCGGGTGAATGCCGCATGGGTGGAATAGCCGGCTTCCAGGGCGACCGGCAGGATGTCCGTCGCACTGGAGACCAGTTGCTGGGCCGCGGTGGTCAGGCGCCGCCCGCGCAGGTAGCGCACGACCGAGATGCCGGTGCGTGCCTGGAACAGGCGCGACAGATGGAAGGGCGAAACGCCAGCAGCTGCTGCGATATCAGCCAACGCCAGCGGCAACGCGGCGTGCGTCTCGATGTACCATAGTGCCTGGCTTGCCGCGCTCATTGCATCCCCCGGTTGCATGCATGGGAGCGTAGCGGAAGACCGCAGACGGTGTTTAGCAGTTCTTGCGCCTTCTGGGCTTCCCTCCCCTGCCGGTTGAGATGAAAATGAAATTACCTCAAGACGCAAGGATGCACATCGTGAAAAAGATCTCCTCTCTCTGCAGGCGCGTGGGCAGGGCGGCATGACGGGACTTTGGGTTGCCTGCATCGCGCTGTCTGTGCTGCCGCTGATCCTGCTGCCGCTGCTGTGGCGCCGCGCTCGTCGCTGGCAGGGGAACCGCTGGGTATTCAGGGCCCTGTTTGCGCTGCAGCTCGCCCTGTTGTCGCCCACGCTGCTGTTGGCGCAGCATGTGGCCCTGCCGGTGCCCTCCATTGCCGCGCTGACGGTGGTCCTGGTGAATCTTCCAGGGCAGGAGCGTGTATTCATTGACTTGTGGGCCTTCGGCAGCGATTACGCCGCTCTCCTGACGACCCCGTTCCTCCTTGTCCTTGCCATCGCACTGTTCCTGCCGTGGCCAAGACTGCCGAAGCGGCGAGGTACCTGATCGGATTCCTGCGGTGTGCGTCTTCACCGCGCAGGCTCATGCAGCCGCGCTACCCTGCGGCCATGGAAATTCCTGCAACGACCGTGGCGCCGGACGTGCTGGCCCGCGATGAAGGCTACTGGGCCGCCGTGGCCAGCCACTTCGATATCACCGATGAAGTGAACCACCTGGAGAACGGCTACTGGGGCGCGATGGGGCGCGAAACCCTGGCCAGCTACCAGCGGCACAGCGCCGAGGTGAACCGCGGCAACGCCTGGTACGGGCGCCATACGTTCCCCGCCGAGTACACGGCCGTGCACCGCCAGGTGGCCGACATGCTGGGCGTGGGCGCCGACGAGATCGCGCTGACCCGCGGTGCCACCGAGGCGATGCTGGCCCTGATCGGCGGCTACAACCGCCTCGCACCGGGCGACCAGGTGCTGTACGCCGACGTGGACTACGACAGCATGATCGGCGCCATGCGCTGGCTGCAGCAGCGCCGCGGCGTACAGGTGGAGCGCATCGCCCTGCCGGCCGTGCCCGACCGCGCGCAGATACTGCAGGCCTACGATGCCGCCTTCGCGCGGCTGCCGAAGCTGAAGCTGGTGCTGCTGACCCAGGTCAGCCACCGCCATGGCCTGGTGCTGCCGGTGGCCGAGATTGCCGAACGTGCGCGTGCACGCGGTATCGATGTGATCGTGGATGCCGCCCATGGTTTCGGCCAGATCGCCTTCGCCGTGCCGGACCTGAAGGCCGATTTCGTCGGCATCAACCTGCACAAGTGGATCGGCGCGCCGGTGGGCGTGGGCGCGATGTACGTGCGCAAGGGCCGCGTGGCTGACCTCGACCCTTACATGGGCGAGACCGACGATGGCCGTGTCGGCAGCCGCGTGCACACCGGCACGGTGAACTTCGCAGCGTACCTGGCGTTGCCCGAAGCGATTGCCCTGCACCAGCGCATCGGTGCGGCCAACAAGCAGGCGCGCCTGCGCTATCTGCGCGAGCGCTGGACGGTGCCTGCGCGGCAGATGGCGCACCTGGAAGTGCTGGCCTCGCCGGACCCGGCATTGGCCAGCGCACTGGCCAGCTTCCGCCTGCGCGGGCGCACCAGCGGGGCCGACAACATGGCCCTGCAGAAGCGGCTGCTGGATGAGCACCGCGTGTTCACCACGCACCGCGATGGCCTGGAATCGGGCGCCTGCGTGCGGGTTACGCCGTCGGTGTTCACCCGGCCGCAGCAGATGGATGCGCTGGTGGAAGCGCTGGCCGCGTTGGCCTGAGGCGTGTCGCCGGGCATGGCCCGGCGCTACCGTGGGTGCCGACCGTTGGTCGGCACATCCACGCATGGCGTGGATCTACTGGGCGAAATCCGACGACTGGATCCACGCCACGCGTGGTGCTCTCACGCTACCGCTCGATCGCCGGCAACGCGTCCGACAACAGCAACCGGTCGATCCGCCGCAGCGCACTCTCCAGCTGCCGGCGATCCGTCGCCAGCCCCAATGAAAGCCGCACACCCTGCTGATGCACCACGCTCGGCGGGCAAAACGCTGATGACGGTGCAATTGCAAGACCCTGCAGCTGTGCCGTGCGTACGAGTGCGGCATCGGTCCACGGCGATGGCACCCGGCACCACGCGTGCAGCCCCTCAGCACGCACCAGCAACGAAGGCGCCAGCAGATATCGTGCCATCCGCGTGCGCTCGCGCGCTTCGCTGCGTACTTGCGCCAGCAGTGCCTGCGCCGAGCCATCCAGCAGCAGCTGGCTTGCCAGCGCCGACACCAGTGGGTGGCCCATCAACCGCGTTGCCCGCAGCGCGGCCGTCATCGCCTCGGCATGTGCGGCACTCGGGCAGTGCACGAAGGCGGTACGCAGGCCAGGGCTGATCACCTTCGACAGCGTGGCGATGTAGAACACATGGTCCGGGGCCAGCGCTGCCAATGGCGTCGGTGCATCCTCAGCGAGGTGCCAGTACGGGTCATCCTCGAGCGCCAGCAGGTCTTCGCGCTCCAGCACACGGGCCAGCGCCTGGCGCCGCTGCAGCGGGAGGGTCAGCGCGGTCGGGTTCTGGCAGGTAGGGTTGAGATAGACCAGCCGTGAGCCGCTGTCGCGTGCCTGCCGGGCCAGTGCCTCCGGGCACATGCCGTGTTCATCGCTGTCCACCGGCAGCAGACGCCGGCCCAGTGCAGCTGCGGCCTGCAGCAGGCCCGGGTAGACCAGCGTGTCGCACAGGATTGCATCGCCATCGCGGCCTTGGCTGACCAGGATCGCCGCCAACGCCACCTGCGCGCCTTCGGTCAGCACCAGGCAGGCATCGTGCACCGCACCGAGCATGGGCTGCATCCAGCGCACCGCCGCGTGGCGATCGGTCGGATTGCCGCCGCCCAGGTGGTAGGTCATCAGGTTCGGAGCATTGCTGCGCGTAAGCACTGCCGCCGCACCCCGGCGCAGCATCTCGGCCAGCCCATCGGCATCGGGCACTGGTGGCAGGTTCATGCTCAGGTCCACCCTCTGGTCGAAGCCGGCCTTTGGGGGTGCGATGAAACTGCCTTGCGGACCGCGCGCCTCGATCAGGCCGCGCTTGCGTGCTTCATCGAAGGCACGGGTGACTGTAGTCAGGTCGACGCCGAGCTGCTGCGCCAACGCGCGCTGTGAAGGCAGGCGGTGGCCGGGTGCAAGCCCGCCGCGACGCACCGTGCGTTCCAGCGAATTGACGATGCGCAGATAGATCGGCCCGTTATGCGCGAGTACGTCCTGCACCCATGAGCGGGCTGCGACATCGGGTCGCGGCATGTACGGAGCATGTCGGGGCGTATCGTTGCTTCCAACGGCGGGAGCCTGCCCACAACCATCGGTCGGTTGGGACAGGCGACCGCCGTTACTGTTTGTAACGGCCACCCGCGCCGCCATCGGGGAAGTCATTGCGCGTCCTCAGCGCTGGGCCCGCCACGGGCAGTAACAGCCCACGGCAAGCAGTCCTTTCGGGTGCACGGTCTCACCGCGCACCAGTCTGTCCAGCAGCGGTTCGACAAAGCTGTTGGCCGAATTGCAGACCATGCCGATGCTGTACGGCCCGGCATAGGCGAGGTGGCCCTTGCGATCCCAGATGGCTACGGCGGGGCTGGCCGGAATGTGTTCGATGCCGTCGATGGTCGGCAGGTTGATCACCTTGTTGCGCAGCGGCTCGGGCAGTTCGCCCTGAGTACCCGGGCGACGGATCGCATAGAAGTCGATGCCGGCGCGGCGGTACATGCTGATCAGGTAGCTCAGGTGCGCACCGGTCTCGCGGTTGCAGACTGCACACGCCGGGTCCCAGAAGTGCACCACGCGGATGCGGCCGGTATCACCGGCTAGATCGGCCGGCAGGCGCAACTGCGAGTCATCGAACACGATGGCCTGTTCGGTGAATGTGGACTGTGCGCTGTAGCCGAAGTACTGCCACAGCGCAGTCGCCACGCCGGCCATGAACAGGCAGGCGAGGGCGATCATTGTCGGCAGCAGCCAGCGGCGACGCGGCGCGGCTGCGCCCATCAGGAATCTTCCTGGCCGAACTTGTGCACGTACTGCTTGCGCATCTCGCGGCAGGAGTCGGCCTGCGCGCGACGCTGGATCTCGCTACGCGACGGATCCTCGCTGCGTTGCACGCACTGCTCGATGGCATGGCGTTCGGCGGCCTGCACATCCATGGTCTGCGGCTGCAGGCAGACCCAGGCCAGCGCGGCCAGCATCAACAGCACAAAGCCACCGCACCCGGCCATTACCAGGTGGAACTTCAGTTTCCCGGCGCGCATTGATGCACGTCCCTTCATCCATACATTGCATACAAAATATCATCTTGTATGGATTCAAACCATGCGTCCGGTTCAGACGATGGCGTTGTGCCGGGCCTCGGGGGCTTCAGACAGGATCTCGTTCAGCTTGGCCAGCGCCCCGGCCAGCGCGCCCTGGTCGACTGCGCCGCCCAGCGACAGGCGGATCGCGTTGCCCGATGGCGGCTCTTCCACGCTGAAGGCATCCGAGCTGGCGATGCCCAGGCCCTGTTCCTGCGCGGCCTGGATCAGCCGGTACTGGTCCAGCCGTGGCGGCAGCGGCAGCCACACATGCAGGCCAGCCGGATGCGCCTGGGCGCGGGACGGCAGGTACTGCGCGGCAATCGCCTGGCGCTCGCGCAGTTCCTGCTGGAAGCGCTGCACCATGTCCTGGGCCTGGCCGCTGCGGATCCACTGCGACGCCACCGCCACCATCGACTGGGTCGGCATCAGCGCGATTGCGCGCAGCGCATCCAGCACCGGTTCCATCGGCTCGCCGGCCGGCACCACCAGGTAGGCGGTGCGCAGGCCCGGCGCCAGGCACTTGGACAGGGTGGAGATGTAGTAGACCGGGCAGCCGGCGTCGCGGTGGGCGGCCAGCGGTGGCGCGGCGTCACCGGCCAGCAACCAGTAGGGATCGTCTTCGATCACGGTCAGATCGTGCCGCTTCGCCACCGCCAGCAGGGCCTGCCGGCGCTGTGCCGACATCGTCGCCGTGGTCGGATTCTGGATGGTCGGCACCAGGTACAGCAGGCGCGGACGGCGTAGCTGGCAGGCTTCTTCCAAGGCGTCGGGCAGCATGCCTTCGGCGTCCATCGCCACCGGCACCACGCCCCGCTGCAGCACGCGCGCGGCCGCCAGCAGGCCCGGGTAGGTCAGCTGTTCGACGGCGATCAGCTCGCCCGGCTGGGTGCGGGCCAGGATCAGCGCACACAACGCGGTCTGCGCGCCCGGGCAGATCACCACCTGCTCGGCACCGACCGTGCCCAGCATCGGCGCCAGCCAGTGCACGGCCGCCGCCCGGTCCTCGCGGGTGCCGGCGCCGACGTGGTAGCTCATCAGTTCGCCCTGGCCCAGCTGCTGGCCCACGTGCTGGAAGCCGGCCTCCATGCCCTGTGCGAACGGCGCGCTGCCCAGCAGCGGCGGGATGTTCATGCTCAGGTCCACCGAGGTGCTGCGGTTGCCGGCCGACAGCGCGATGAAGGTGCCACCGGCTCCCTGCGCATCCAACAGGCCGGCCTGGCGCAGCTCGGCGAAGGCACGGGTGACCGTGGTCAGGTCCACGCCCACCTGCTGGGCCAGATCACGCTGCGGCGGCAGCCGGTCGCCGGGGCGCAGCACGCCGTCATCCACTGCCTCGCGCACCTGCTGGGCAATCTGCAGGTACAGCGGGCCGGCGCCCTCGCGGAAGGGGCGGACCCAGGTGCGATTGGGGTGTTTCAGGCGGCGGCCGGCGGCAGGTGGCGTCATCGGGCAGTTGTTTCCATACGTGCACATGCACAAGTCCATACAATGATGTATCTTGTATGGGCTTGATTGGGGTGGTTCACCTTCTTGTAGGCGACCTCGTACCCACAGTGTAGCCGCTCCACGCCCGGGCGCTGCGCGCAGGCGAGCCGGTCAAGCGCGCTTCTTCAACAGGGTTGACCTCCAATGAATATCTGCTGGAACCGCATCCGCCTGGCGCTGGTCGCCCTGGCCTCCGTCGGCCTGTCGGGCTGTGACTGGGTGCTGCTGGATTCGAAGGGCATGGTCGGGCTCGCCCAGCGCGACCTGATCCTGATCTGCATCGGCCTGATGTTGATCGTGGTGATACCGGCCATCGTGCTGACCTTCGTGTTCGCCTGGCGCTTCCGCGCCGGCAACACCAAAGCGAAGTACATGCCTGACTGGTCGCACTCCACCAAGGTGGAGATCGTGGTCTGGGGCGTGCCGCTGGTCATCATCGCGGTGCTGGCAATGATCGTGTGGAAGTCGACCCACGAACTGGACCCGTACAAGCCGCTGGATGTGGCCGGCGAACCGCTGCACGTGGACGTGATCGCCACCGACTGGAAGTGGGTGTTCGTGTACCCGGACCTGGGCATCGCCACGGTCAACCAGCTCAACTTCCCGGCCAACCGCCCGCTGGCATTCAACATCACCTCCAACTCGACGATGAATACCTTCTTCATCCCGCAGCTGGGTGGGCAGATCTACGCGATGGCCGGCATGCGCACGCAGCTGCACCTGATCGCCAACGAGCCCGGCCAGTTCCGTGGCATGTCCGGCAACTACAGCGGGCATGGCTTCTCGAACATGAAGTTCATCGCCACCGCCAGCAGCAACGAAGACTTCGAGCGCTGGGTAGCCGAGGTGCGCAGTGCGCCGGATGCACTCAGCTTCGCCCGGTTCAAGGCGCTGGCCGCACCGACAAAGAATGCGCCGGTGCAGCACTTCTCCAGTGTTGAACCGCTGTTGTTCAAGAAGGTCATCGACCAGTTCATCGGCGTCGGTGAGAACACTGCTGCTGCAACCCCGGCGGGTGCTGCCGGCGGTGCCCAGGTTTCCCAGGAGTAATGAACATGTTGGGTAAATTGACGTGGGAGGCCGTGCCACTGCACGAGCCGATCGTGGTGGTCACGTTGGCGGCCATGGTGCTGGGTGGCCTGGCGCTGCTTGGCGCAGTGACGTACTTCAAGCTGTGGGGGCCGTTGTGGCGTGACTGGTTCACCACCGTGGACCACAAGAAGATCGGCATCATGTATGTGGTGGTGGCGCTGGTCATGCTGGTGCGTGGCTTTGCCGATGCGCTGATGATGCGCGCGCAGCTGGCAGCGGCTGGGCCGGGCAGTGACGGCTTCCTGCCACCGGAGCACTACGACCAGATCTTCACCGCCCATGGCGTGATCATGATCTTCTTCGTGGCCACGCCGTTCGTGGTCGGCCTGATGAACATCATCGTGCCGCTGCAGATCGGCGCGCGCGACATGGCATTCCCGTTCCTCAACGCCTTCAGTTTCTGGATCTTCGTGGTCGGCGCAGCGCTGATGATGATCTCGCTGGGCGTTGGCGAATTCGCCATGACCGGCTGGGTCGCCTATCCGCCGCTGTCGGGCATCGAGTTCAGCCCCGGCGTGGGTGTCGATTACTACATCTGGGCGTTGCAGGCGTCCGGTGTCGGCACGCTGCTGACCGGCGTCAACCTGTTCATCACCATCCTGCGCATGCGTGCGCCGGGCATGACCCTGATGAAGATGCCGGTGTTCACCTGGACCGTGCTGGTCACCAGCGTGATCATCATCGCCGCCTTCCCGATCCTGACCGTGGCGCTGGGTGCGCTCACCCTGGACCGCTACCTGGACTTCAACTTCTACACCAACACATTGGGTGGCAACCCGATGATGTACGTGAACCTGGTGTGGGCCTGGGGCCATCCGGAGGTGTACATCCTGGTGCTGCCGGCGTTCGGCATCTTCTCTGAGGTGACCGCCACGTTCGCGCGCAAGAAGCTGTTCGGCTACAAGTCGATGGTCGGCGCCACGCTGGCGATCGGCATCCTGTCGTTCATCGTCTGGCTGCACCACTTCTTCACCATGGGCTCCGGTGCCAGCGTCAATGCCTTCTTCGGCATCATGACGATGATCATCGCCATCCCCACCGGGGTGAAGATCTTCACCTGGCTGTTCACCATGTACGGAGGCCGCGTCGAGTTCAGCGTGCCGATGCTGTGGACCCTCGCCTTCCTGGTCACTTTCACCATCGGTGGCATGACCGGTGTGCTGCTGGCCATCCCGGGCGCGGACTTCCTGCTGCACAACAGCCTGTTCCTGGTTGCCCACTTCCACAACACCATCATCGGCGGCGCGCTGTTCGGCTACCTGGCCGGCTTCGCCTACTGGTTCCCGAAGGTGTTCGGCTTCACCCTCAACGAACGCCTGGGCAAGTGGTCGTTCGCCTGCTGGGTGATCGGCTTCTACCTGGCCTTCATGCCGCTGTACATGCTCGGCTTCATGGGCATGACCCGCCGCATGAACCAGTACGACAACCCGGCGTGGACGCCGTACCTGATCGCCGCCTTCATCGGTGCGCTGTTCGTGTTCGCCGGCATCATCCTGATGCTGGTGCAGATCTACGTGAGCGTGCGCGACCGCAAGCGCAACCTGGACCTGACCGGCGACCCCTGGAACGCACGCACGCTGGAATGGGCCACGCCCTCGCCGCCGCCGTTCTACAACTTCGCCGTGGTGCCCAAGGCCGATGAGCTGGACGCCTTCCATGAAGCGAAGAAGCGTGGCCTGCCGCCACCGCCGAAGAAGTACGCGCCGATCCACATGCCGAAGAACACCGGCGTGCCGCTGGTCCTCAACATCTGGATCCTGGTGCTGTGCTTCGCCCTGGTCTGGCACATCTGGTGGATGGCCGCGGCCAGCTTCATCGCGATGATCGTCACCCTGATCGTACGGTCCTACGACGAGGACGTGGACTACTACGTCAGTTCCGAAGAGGTGGCGCGCACCGAAGCGGCCAGCCTTGCCAAGCTGAAGGAGGTACGCGCATGAACCTGTTGACCCGCCCGGAGCTGGCCAGCGACACGCAGGCGCACGAGGACCACCACGCACACGACCACAGCCATGAGCAGGGCGGCATGAAGGTGTTCGGCATGTGGGTCTACCTCATGTCCGACCTGGTGCTGTTCGGTTCGCTGTTCGCCTCGTACGCGGTGCTCAGCACCGCCTACGCCGGCGGCCCGACCGGCAAGGAGCTGTTCTCGCTGCCGTTCGTGATGGCCGAGACCTTCCTGCTGCTGGTGTCCAGCATCACCTATGGCCAGGCCGTGCTGGCCATGCACCGGCTGGACAAGGCCGCCGTGCTGCGCTGGCTGGGTGTGACCTTCGTGCTCGGTGCCTCGTTCATCGGCATGGAGATCTACGAGTTCTCGCACCTGATCCATGAAGGTGCAGGCCCCAGCACCAGCGCCTACCTGTCGGCGTTCTTCGCACTGGTCGCCACCCATGGCCTGCACGTGGCCAGCGGCCTGATCTGGATGGCGGTGGTGATGCACCAAGTCTACCGCCGTGGCCTGACCCCGACCAACATCACCCGCGTCTCGTGCCTGAGCCTGTTCTGGCACTTCCTGGACCTGGTGTGGATCTGCGTCTTCACCTTTGTCTACCTGATCGGAGCTTTCTGACATGGCCCACGTCGAAACCTCGCGCGCCGGCAATGCGCACGGTTCCACCACGTCCTACCTGATCGGCTTCGTGCTGTGCGCGCTGCTGACGGTGGTGCCGTTCGCACTGGTGATGAACCCGGTGCTGTCGCGGCCGCTCACGCTGTTCCTGCTGGTCGGCTTCGCGGTGGCGCAGATCCTGGTGCAGCTGGTCTACTTCCTGCACATGGACCGCAAGTCCGAAGGCGGCTGGAACCTGGCCAGCTTCGTGTTCACCCTGGTGATCCTGTTCATCGTCGTCGCGTTGTCGGTCTGGATCATCTGGAGCATGCACTACCACATGATGATCAACTGAGCCTTGAGACCCGTGAAAGGCATTGCATTTCCCCATCGTGGCCTGCGCCTGGCCGCAGGTCTGCTGCTCGGCCTGCTGCTCGGCCTGCTGGTCGGCTGCAGCGCGCAGTCGCGCATGGACTTCAACGCCAAGGACATTGCCTGCGAAGAGCTTGGCCAGCACTGGTCAATGCCCGACAGCCACGGCACCGTGCGTGGCCCGAAGGATCTGCAGAACCAGGTGACCTACCTGTTCTTCGGCTTCACCAGTTGCCCGGACGTGTGCCCGACCACCATGGTAGAGCTGAGCCAGGTGAAGCACCTGATGGGCAAGGATGCCGACGAGCTGCAGGTGGTGTTCGTCAGCGTCGACCCGGCGCGTGATACGCCGGAGGTTGCGCGTACCTATGTGGAAGCCTTCGATCCCAAGGCGATCGCCTTGGTCGGCAACGAAGCGCAGCTGGCGGCGATGGCCAGCGACTTCAAGGCGTTCTACGAAAAAGAGCCCGGCCAGGTACCGGATACCTACACCATGAGCCACATCGCCGGTGGCTACGTATTCGACCGCCAGGGCCGCCTGCGCCTGTTCGCGCCCTACGGCATGCCGGTGGACAAGCTTTTCTCCGACGTGCAGCGCCTGCTGCTGGAACCGGCCCATCCAGCGGCAGGTAACGACGCGCTGGCCAACTGCAGCCTCAAGCACAGCGATTCGCTCGCCGCCCGCTGACGCCACCTCTACCGCAGTGGGTGCCGACCGTTGGTCGGCACATCCCCCATTATCAATCCCCGGCCGGCCAGGAGAGCCAACCGGCCGGGGGCACCACTCAACGCTTCACTTGGTCTCTTCCCACTGCACCACATCCGGCTCGGTCGCGCGGATGCCGGCGGTGGACAGCAGCTGGCTGGTCGCATCCAGCGCCGCGTTCACCGACGGGTACTCCACGATGGCCTGGCCCGAAGCCTTCGACACCTTCACTACGGTGCCACCGGTGGCAGTTGCCGCGCGCTGCGCCGATGCTGCATCGGTGAAGAACACCTTGACCCGCGACGTGGCCACCACCGGCGCCCCGTCACGGGAGACCGCCGCCGCGAACTTGCCGGCACCGGCATCAGCAGGCGCCGCCGCTGCGCCATCCAGCGAACGCTTGGTCCGCGAACTGGTGGCCGCCACCTGCGGGGTGATCGTGAACCGACCGCCGCTGGCCTGCTTCACGGTGGTCGAGGGAGACAGCTGGAAGCGCGTGCCGCCCACATCGAACGAGCGGCCGGTAGCGGACGCCTTCAGTTCCTGCGCATCCATGGTCGAAAGGGTCCTGGCTGGAGGGGTCTGCCCCGAGCTCTGTGCCCAGGCAGGGGAGGTCATCGCCGCGAGGGCGAGCGTGCTCAACAGAATGGTGGTCTTCATCATCAGTGCCCCAGAACGCGGATCTTGAAGAATTCGAGGTTGCCGCGTGATGCTGCGGTCGCGGCCTGCCCCATGTCGGTCACTTCCAACGTCCAGGTGCCGCTGGCATTCTCATCCAGGAAGGCATTGCTGGACAGCAGGTCCCAGCTGGTGAAACTGCTCTGCGAGCCGCGCACGCCTGAACCGATGGCGGTGAACGCCGGTTGCACCACGCTGCGGGTGCCGCTGGGCGAAACCAGCACGAACTGCAGCTGGCGCGTGTTGCGGTGGTTGACCCGGAAGCCCAGCTGCACGCTTTCGATGTTGCGCGCGCCATTGTCCAACTGGAAGGTCAGGCGTGCGGCGGCGGCCGAGGTGTTGCCGATGGCCACGGTGCGCGTGGTAGTGCGCCAGCCGCTGTCGACCAGCGGTCCCAGCGACTGGAAGTTCTCGGCGACCTGCACTGCACGCGCAGCATTGACCACACCAAAGCCGTACCAGTTGCTATAGGCACGGTTGGCCGCATTCACCGTCCACCCCGGCACCAGAGTGCGGCCGTCGGCCAGCGTCACCGCCGGCTGGTTCGGATGGTTGCGGGTGGCGGTGGTGGCCAGGATGTACTTCACATCGCGATAGGACAGGTTCGGATTGGCTTCCAGCACCAGTGCCGCCACGCCCGATACCATCGGCGCCGACGCCGAGGTGCCGTTCATCTTGGCGGTGTAGTTGCAGGTGCTGTCGATGGCCGACAGGTTGCTGTCCAGCGCGTCCTCGCGGTTGGTGTTCTTGTTGCTGCCCTGCACGCACCCGGTCACGTCGGTGGTGACGATGGCCGGGTCGTAGGCGCGCGCCGCCACGCCGGGGACGTACTGCGCCTGCAGGCCGTACTCGCCGCCAAAGGCCGACACCCACAGCGCCGAGCCGGTGATCGCAACAGGCCAAACGCGACACAGCGAAGAACCCCCTACCTGTTCCCCGTGCGGATATCCGAATGTGCAAAACACGTCACAAACACTTATTCCGGCAAGGAATAACGACCCGCGCCTGAGCCCGCCATGGTCCCGCTCTGGTAGGTGGCAATCTTGGCCGGCACATCCATCCGCGCCATGAGCCTCGGCGGACGCGGCCCATCCACGCATGGTGTGGATCTACCGGTCGGTGCCGACCGTTGGTCGGCACATCCATCCAAGCCCGGCGGCACCCCCATCGACCATCATCGCGCGACCTCCCCGTCGGCTGTGCTACTACGGCGGTGTACCCCTTCCTCCCCCGGAGCACGACCATGGTCAACCCCGTCGCCCAGGCCCATCGCGGCTTGGGCACCACGCTTTTCAGCCTGCTGAATCCGATACCGTTCGGCTTCTTCGTGGCCGGCCTCATCTTCGACATCCTCTACCTCAACACCGCCGAGGTGATGTGGGGCAAGTCCGCCGCCTGGATGATCACCTTCGGCCTGCTGATCGCCATCATTCCGCGGCTGATCAATCTGTTCGCGGTGTGGCGCCGCAACGGCACCGCCACCGGTATGGACCGCGTGGACTTCGTGCTGAATCTGCTGGCCATCGTGCTGGCCATCTGGAACGCCTTCGTGCACAGCCGCGACGCCTATGCGGTGGCGGTGCCGGGCACCGTGCTGTCCGCGCTGACCGTGGCCCTGATCGCGATCGGCTACATTCTGTTGTCACTGCAGGCCCCGGTGCTGCAGGGAGGTCGTCATGGCTGAGCGCATCCTGCCCACGCTGGGCATTCTCTCCCTGGCGGTCATGCTCGCCGCCTGCGCCGGCAAGGCCGAATACCACCCGGCCGACCAGTCCGGTGCGCAGCCGCCGCTGCCCAAGCCGGCCAACTTCCTCATGCCACCCATGCAGGTGCCCAAGGGCGTGGGCTGGGCCGACGGCCAGGCGCCCACCGTGGCCGACGGCCTGAAGATCGAACGCATCGCCGCCAACCTTCAGCATCCGCGCCGCCTGCTCACCCTGCCCAACGGCGATGTGCTGGTGGTGGAAGGCAACGGCCCCGGCGAAGAGCCGGTCACCACGCCCAAGCAGTGGATCGCCGGCAAGGTGAAGGCACGCTCGGGCAAGGCCGGCAAGGGCGGCAACCGGGTCACCCTGCTGCGCCGCACGCCGGGCACCGATACCTGGACCCAGCACGTCTACATCGAAGGCCTGCACTCGCCGTTCGGCATCCAGCTCATCGGTGACACGCTGTACGTGGCCAACACCGGCAACATCATGCAGTACCACTACGTGCCCGGCGAAACCCGCATGACCGACAAGGGTCGCGAGTTCACCGACCTGCCCAGCACCATCAACCACCACTGGACGAAGGATCTGCGCGCGAGCGCCGATGGCAGCAAGCTGTACGTGGGCGTGGGCTCCAACAGCAACATCACCGAGAACGGCCTGGCCGTCGAGTACCGCCGCGCGGTCGTGCTGGAAGTGGACGTAGCCACCCGTGGCAGCCGCATCTACGCATCGGGCATCCGCAACCCCACGGGCCTGGACCTGGAGCCGAGCACCGGCAAGCTGTGGGCGGTCGCCAATGAGCGCGACGAGATCGGTGCCGACCTGGTGCCCGATTACCTGACCTCGGTGAAGGAAGACGGCTTCTACGGCTGGCCCTACAGCTACTACGGGCAGCATGTGGATGAGCGCGTGCAGCCGCAGCGGCCGGACCTGGTGGCCAAGGCCATCGTGCCGGACTACGCCATCGGCTCGCATGTGGCGCCGCTGGGCCTGCTGTTCTACACCGCGCAGGCATTGCCGGCGAAGTACCACGGCGGCGCGTTCATCGGCGAACACGGCAGCTGGGACCGCTCGCCGCTGAGCGGCTATGAAGTGGTCTACGTCGCTTTCAAGGATGGCAAGCCGACCGGCCGACCGGAACCGGTGGTCAGCGGCTTCACCTCCAAGGATGAAAAGACCCTGATGGGCGCACCGGTAGGCATGGCGATGGACGCCGACGGCGCGCTGCTGGTGGCCGACGACGTAGGCGATGTCGTCTGGCGGGTCTCGGCAAAGTGAGGGAAGTGTAGAGTCGAGCCATGCTCGACTGCTCAGGCTTTTGTAGAGTCGAGCTTGCTCGACTGCTGTTGGCTTTGGTTGTTGTAGAGCCGAGATCCTATGTTCGTGGTCAAGCCTGTTGGAAGCAGGCTTGGCCTACCTTCAGCATGGCTGGGTCGAATTCCTTGCCACTCTTGAATACGCCCCACGCAATCCTGGCCAGTTTTCT